>CAVQCP010000034.1:0-40670 GCA_963710965.1 uncultured Acidobacteriaceae bacterium
GGCATGTTCAGCAAAGCTGAGGTGCGCGGCATTGAAAAGCTCGGTGATCAAGAGGCCTATCTCGTGCTGGGAGCGCGCGTGGGCAGACCGCCGCTGCATTTGTATTTCGACGAGCACTCCGGCTTGCTGGTTCGCCTCGTCCGCTACGCGGAATCGCCACTCGGACAACTGCCTACGCAAATCGACTACTCCGATTATCGCGACGCGGGTGCCGTGAAAATTCCATTTCGCTGGACGCTGGCGCGGCCCAGTGGTCGATTTACGATTCAGGTCAACGATGTAAAAGTGAACGTTCCGGTGGATGAGGCGAAGTTTGCCAAGCCATCGGCGCCTTCAGCGGACCAGAAGCCGCCCGCCAAGTAGTCTCTCTTCAGCGTTCGGCCCAGCGTTACGTTCGTCATGCCTGGCGCCGAATTTCGATCTCTCGACGAGAGTGGAAGCGAGCTATGCCGGGTTAAGATTCTGCAGGGTGAACTCCATGCGAATCTTTCCGCGGCTCGCGGTCCTTCTGTGCCTTGTATTTTTCTCATCGCTTGCAACCTATGCTCAAACGGGCGCGAGCGCCACTGAGCAACAGCTGTTTTCTTTGGTGAATCGAGCCCGCCAACAGCAGAATTTGCCTGCACTCCGTTGGAATGAAGCATTGGCAGCCACGGCGCGGCGCCATGCGGCGGTAATGGCGCAACATGGAGTCGCGGAACACGTCTTTGCTGGAGAGCCAACGCTGGCCTCACGCGCCACACAGGCAGGACTTCGTTTTAGTTGGCTGGCGGAGAATGTGGTTCAGGGCGCCGGTATCGAGGCCATCCACGCCGAGTTTCAGAAATCTCCCAACCACCGCGCGAACATGCTGGATTCCGACATGGACTCCATCGGAATCGGCGTGGTCGAACGCGGTGGGAGGCTCTTTGCCGTGGAAGATTTCTGCAAGGCAAAGTGAGGAGTAAGATTGTCGCGAAGTCTGCTTTGCTCGATAACAAATCCTGATGGGAACGATCAATAGAATCGATTTCCGTGCAGGTGCGGCAAACGATAAAGTGGGCGCGTGCCGGGTTGCGCTCGCGCGAACGGCGTGCCGAGCGCAGACCGGAGAGCGAAATCATGACCAAGGTTGAGGCAGTCATTCAGAACTCCAAGCTGGAATCGGTGAAGAGCGCATTGCACGAGATTGGCGTAGAAGGCATGACGGTGCTGGAGGTACGCGGTCACGGGCGGCAGAAGGGCCACACCGAAGTCTACCGGGGCCGTGAATACAGCGTGGACCTGATCCCCAAGACCAAGCTCGAACTTGTTCTTGCGGATGCCATGGTGGAAAAGGCGGTGCAAGCCATACTGACGGCGGCGCGCACCGGCAAGATCGGTGACGGAAAAATCTTCCTGACCCGGGTGGATGAGGCGATTCGCATCCGCAATGACGAGCGTGGCGAAGGAGCGTTGTAACACTGCGTGAGTGTACACAGCGGCACCGGAGCGTTAATCGTGGATTGCAACCTTTGAGTCGTTGATCATGCTCTTTGACCAACCGTCATGACGGCAGAGTCTTCGCTGATCAGTGAGCTGAGAAATTCCCTGGCCGACGAGTCAGCGCGCATCGCGCTTGATTTCGCGGCGACAGGGGATGGCAGAGTCGCCATCGCTCAACGGACGCGGCTGATCGAAACCATTCTGAGGCGATTGTGGCACGATTTGGTATCCGCGGAGCCGACGGGGCCAAAGGATTTTGCGCTGGTTGCCACTGGCGGATTCGGACGCGGGTGGCTTTTTCCTCATTCCGATATCGACATTCTCTTCTTGTTTGCCGACCGCCGCGGCGAAGAAACTCACCAAGAGGTCGTCCGAAATTTCTCCCAGGAACTGTGGGACCTGAAGCTCAGGTTAAGTCCGGCGACGCGGACCCTCGTCGAGTGTGACCGCTTCGATCCAAACAATACTGAGTTCACAATTTCTCTGCTCGATTGCCGTTACCTGGCGGGAGACCGCGAGCTCTTCACTCGGCTGCACGACAAAACCATTCCGAAACTGGTGTCGCGCGAATCCAAAGCCTTGCTGCAAGGGCTTGCGGAGGTGACGCGGGAACGCCATAGCAAGTTCGGCTACACAATATTCCATCTCGAGCCCAATCTGAAGGAAACTCCCGGTGGCTTGCGCGACTGCAATGTGGCCTGCTGGCTCGCTCTGATTTCGGCCATGGGCAAGCTGGGAGACTGGCCCGATTCCAGTTCGCTGCGCGCACTGGTACGAAAACAATTGGATGCAGCGCTGGAATTCCTGATGGCGGCGAGGTGTTTTCTGCACTTCCGCCATGGCCGCGACGATAACGCGCTGAGTTGGGAGGCGCAGGATGAAGCTGCGGCGCGGAAGATTGGCATTGCCGAGGCCAACGGTGTAACGGCTGCCGATTGGATGCGGATTTATTTTGGCCATGCTCGCGCCGTGCAGCGAGCCGTGGTGCAATTGTCGGAGGAAATTCCGGAGGCTTGGTCTGCTTTGCGCCGGCAATTTCAGGGATGGAGGTCACGGCCCTCCAGTCCTGACTTTTCTGTCGTGGACGGAATGATTTTTTTGCAGCAGTCTTCTTCGCTGCGCGATCCCGAAATGCTCTTGCGTTTGTTTCACTTCATGGCCCATCACGGCCTGAAACTGAGCGCTACCACGGAGAATCGCATCGAACAGGAGCTGCCTGCCCTGGCTGTAACTCCGCCGCGCGGCGCTGAGTTGTGGCTCTACCTGCAAGAAACGCTTGTGCAGCCCCACGCTGCCGAGGCGCTGCGGGCAATGCATTCGCTGCGCCTGCTCACTTTATTGTTGCCGGAGTTGAAGCCGATCGATTCGCTGGTCGTGCGCGACTACTATCATCGTTTCACCGTGGATGAGCATTCGATCCTCGCGATCGAAAGCCTGCACCGGCTTTCGCAATCGAACTCTGAGTGGGATAAGCGCTACGCCGAATTGCTCGGAGAGTTGGAAGATCCCCAGCTGCTATATCTCACGCTACTGTTGCACGACACTGGAAAAGGTGTGCCCGGCGGCAATCACGTGGAAGCGAGCCTCGAAATCGCCGGGCGATGCATGGATCGTCTCGATCTCGATGAGGAAGAACGCGCGGTCGTTCTATTTCTGATCGCGAACCACTTGGAAATGTCGGCGCAGCTACGGCGCGATATTTTTAATCCGGAGACGGTTGCCGCTTTCGCCGAGAAAGTAGGAGCGCCGGAGCGACTGAAAATGCTGTGCCTCCTCACCTTTGCCGACATCAAAGCAGTCAATCCAGAGGCGCTTACGCCGTGGAAGGCGGAAAACATCTGGCAACTCTACATCGGCGCCGCGAATTACCTGAACCGCAGCGCCGACCAGCGTGTGCACGGAGAGGCCAGCGCAGAAAAACTGGCTCGTTTGCGCAGCCTGGCTCCAGTGACTAGCGCCAAGTTTAAGGAGTTCGTGGAAGGATTTCCGCAAAGATATTTGCGCGTGCACTCCGCCGAAGAAGTAATGCGGCACATGGAGATGGCGGAGAAATTTGGCCACGATCCCGTGCAGGTCGATCTCAAGCGTGGCCGCCACTGGTATGAATTGACCCTGGTCACACAGGATCGAGCATCGTTGTTCGCAACGTTGACTGGAGTCTTGGCGGCCTGGGGCATGAACATCGTGAAGGCGAATGCGTTTTCGAACCAGGCTGGAACCGTCGTGGACACGCTTTACTTTACCGACCGCTTTCGCACGCTGGAGCTGAATCTGTCGGAGTGGCAGCGCTTCAAAGACAACACGGCAGCGGTACTGGCGGGCGAAGCAGATCTCGACAAGATGCTGCGCGATCGGCAGCGCGCGGAAAAAGGCGTGCGAATCAAAGTAATCGTCGAAACCCGGATTGATTTTGACGATGAGACTTCGTCGACCAGCACGCTCCTGCAAGTAATCGCGCAGGATCGCCCGCGCCTGTTGCACCGCATCACCTCCTGTCTCTCGCACCAGGGATGCAACATTGAAATCGCGTTGATCGATACCGAGGGACAAATGGCGATCGACGCCTTCTATTTAACCTCCGCAGGTAAGAAGCTGCCGCCGGACCTGCAAAAGAAAGTCGAGAAGGCTCTCAGGGATGAGTTGAGAAGTCTGGAGCTTGGCGGATAGAGGCCAAGTGGGTGTACTATCCCCTGGTGAAAGCATCCGCAACGGTCATGAATAAAACATTTTCGTTGTTCTTTGTGCCGACCCTGTTTGTGTTTCTATCGTTGCCTGTTCACGCTGCCGCGCAAGCGCAATCGCAGGCCGCTCCTTCAAATGCGATCGTATTACACGCGGCCAGCCTGCTCGATGTGAAGAGCGGACGCTTGTTAAAGCCGGGTGAAGTGCTGGTGCAAGGCGAGCGGATCGTCGAAGTTGGATCATCCGTGAAACGTCCAGCCGGCGCCGAGGTGATCGATCTGGGTGACCGGACACTGATGCCCGGGCTTATCGATGCGCATGTGCATCTGTTTTTGCATCCCGGAGCGGAAGATTTGCAGACGGTCCAAGAGTCTGTGCCCCAGCGTACGATCGCGGCCGTGCTCGCGGCACGCGATGATTTAATGGCCGGCTTCACCGCCGAGCGCGACATGGGAACCGAAGGTGCCGGATCGGCCGATACTGCGGTCCGCGACGCAATTAACCAGGGACTGATCCCGGGGCCGCGGCTGCGCATCAGTGGAAATGCAATCAACATTCTCGGCGGTCACGAAGATGCCATCGGCTACAACCCCGCCCAACATGTTCTAGCTAACGCCGATTACGCCAACAATGCTGCTGAATTGGTTGCCACGATGCGCCTGCAATATAAAGAAGGCGCCGACTTCACCAAAATCTACGAGACCGGTCCAGACAAGATTCAAGACGGCAAGTTTTCGACCATCTATCAATACACCGAAACCGAATTGAAAGCGGCGGTGGATGAAGCGGCGCGCATGGGCAAGCGCGTAGCCGTCCACGCCACCGGCGAGCCCGGCACGCTATTCGCGGCCCAGGCCGGAGTGGCATCGATCGACCACGCCAATCAACTCAGCGACGAAACCATGCGTCTGATGCGGGAAAAACAGATCTTCGCGGTTCCGACGTTTACCATCTTCGAATATTTTGCCGAACATGCCTCGACTCCCGCCCAGGCGACGCGGGAGCACGAAATGCTGGATTGGAAGCGTCAGGAATTTCGCAAACAGATTGCAGCCGGGGTGCCGATGGCAGTGGGTTCCGACGTTCGGACCCTTCCCTCATGGCACGCAAGCCCGGGAATTTGTATTGCTGGCGAACTATGGCATGTCGCCGCTTGCCGTATTGCGAGCAGACCTGCTCAACGGCGCCAAGCTTCTGGGCTGGGATGGGCAGATCGGCGCCCTGGAGCCCGGATATTACGCCGACATCGTCGCAGTCTCCGGCGATCCGCTGCAAGACATCAGCGCGGTGCAGAATGTAACGTTTGTGATGAAGGGCGGGGTTATCTACAAGAGGTGAAGCTAGACGCAAATCCCCGCGAGGCTATGGAATCTATTGCGAAATAGAACTGCCAACCTGCGAAAACACATTCGCTGCGTTTGCCCCAATCAACCGGACTGTTCCAATTACAATGACCAGGACGACCGCCAGCATTACCGCGTATTCCGCAACATCTTGCCCTTCTTGGTTCGACCAGAGTCTGTTTAACACGTATTTCATTCCCTTTTCCCCGAGTTAGATTGTCCCAATGGTTGCGGCAGACGCTTTCGTTCCCGGCTGCTCGCAACTCACAAAACTCATTCCCCAAGGCTCTTTTTCCTGCGCCAGGGCCTGGAGTCCAACCTGATATTCTCCCTTGCCATCCAACAACTTCGTCCACATCACGGTGAATTCCATTCGTCGTTGCTTGTAAAAGACGGTCAACGTATCCAACGCCTTCATTTGATGGCGAATCGCACCCAACCGCGCTCCGGTTGGCGTCAGGTCAAGAGTATGCGCCAGTCCATCAAAGGACGCGCCCGCAGCATCGATTCCTCGCACTTTCACCGGCAGTACAGCGGTAATGCGATTCTGCCGGCGGCGGTTTGCATGGACGGTAGTCGACATTCTTTTGACCTTCATACAGTTTGCACTTAAAGCCGTGCTATGCGGAATGGCCCTGAAGTGGGAGGCACTAAAGTAATAGATTGAACTTCTTAAAGCGGGAGAGCGGAACCGTTTCCAGCCAAAGGCCACGAAATTGTATAGTGTGAAAGGCTGGTCTGAAATCCAAGGCGAGACCTGGCTATCGCCGCAAGCGACGCGAAATAAATTGATAGCGCCAATTCTATATATCGCAATTGCTATAGCCATCGTGGGCACCCTTTCATCAGGCGTGTTCCTCGGACTCGTGATTTTCGGAGTACTCCGTTTTCGCTTCGACGCGGGCAAGCAACTCAGCGCAATTCCAAACGATGCCGGATTACCGCCAGTCTCTGTGCTCAAGCCGGTCCATGGCCTCGAAGCACGGCTGAAGGAGAATATCGAGAGTTTTTATCGGCAGGACTATCCTAAGTATGAAATTTTGTTTGCGGCGGATACCGCGGACGACGCCGCTCTCGATGTGGTTCGTGAAGTGAGCGCCCGATATCCTCAGATCCCCACCCGCATATTGGTGACCGGCACGCCCTGGCCAAATCCCGTGGTCTATTCTTTTCACTGCATGGCGGAAGCGGCGGCGCATGAGATTCTGGTTACAACCGATAGCGATGTTGAGGTCGATCCGCGTTATCTGCGGGAAGTGGTCTCGCCCCTGCTCGACCCCAAGGTCGGCATGGTGACCTGCGTCTATCGCGGCAAGAACGTTACCGGATTTCCCTCCGCACTGACGGCGATCGGCATGTCGGTTGAGATGACGGCGGGAGTGCTGGTGGCGAATCTGCTCGAGGGAATGAAGTTTGGGTTAGGACCAACAACGGTTGTGCGCAAGGATTCTCTGGCCGCCATCGGCGGCTATACGGCTCTGCGAGATTACATTGCCTACGATTTCGCGATCGGCAATCTGATAGAGAAAGCCGGCTACCGCGTTGTGCTTTCGGCTCACGCCATCAATCATGTGGTAAGCCAGAAATCGTTCCGCCACATGTGGCAAAACCAGTTACGCTGGGCACAAACCACGCGCTACTCGCGGCCCAAGGGTCATTTTGGAAGCGGGCTGATCTTCGCTGTGCCTTACGGAATTCTTGGTTTCATTGCCGCAGCCGGTTTGGGACACTGGCGGTTGGGCATCCTGCTTCTGGCGATCGCTGTGATCAACCGGCTGGCCGAAGCATGGCTGGTGGGCTGGACGGTGGTTCGAGATCCTCAAGTAAGGCGCGAGCCCTGGCTTTATCCACTGCGCGACCTGCTTGGATTTGCGGTATGGTTTGCCAGCTACCTGAACTTACGCTACGTGTGGCGCGACAGCCGTTTCGAGTTAAAGGGAACTCGAATCGCGCTCCGGCAAACATCTTCGGAGAATCGATAACGCCGGTTTTGGAGGGGCAAAAGATCCGGCGCGGCTGAAGCCGTACGAACTCCTTCAAACTCTGTCGGATCTTATACGGAGGGTATTTTGCGCGCTTTTGTTACCGGTGCAGCCGGCTTTATTGGCAGCAACATGGTCGACCGCCTTTTAGGTGCGGGCCATACCGTGGTGGGATACGACAATTTATCGACTGGACAGCCGAGGTTCCTGCAGGGGGCGCTCGCTCATCCTGAGTTCAGCTTTCATGAAGCCGACTTGCTCGACCGGGCAAAGCTCTCGGCAGCTATGGCTGGTGCGGATCTCGTGGTTCATTTTGCCGCGAATGCCGATGTGCGATTCGGTCTCCAGCATCCCCGCAAAGATCTGGATCAGAACGCTATTGCGACCTGGAATGTTCTTGAGGCGATGCGCGAACAAGGTTGTAAAAAGATCGTATTTTCCTCTACGGGATCGATCTATGGCGAGCCGGAAATTTTTCCCACGCCTGAAAAATGCCCATTTCCGCTTCAGACTTCGCTCTATGGCGCCTCCAAACTGGCCGCAGAAGGCTTAATTCAGGCTTATTGCGAAGGTTTCGGGATACAAGGCTACATCTTCCGCTTCGTTTCAATTCTAGGCGAGCGCTACTCCCATGGCCACGTCTTCGATTTCTACCAACAACTGGCGAAGCACCCCGAGCATCTCCATGTCTTGGGCAATGGACGCCAACGTAAGTCATATTTGTACGTGCAAGATTGCATCGACGCGATTTTCGTTGCCCTCGAGCAGGCGCATGGCAAGGTCAACATCTTTAATCTCGGCACCGACGAGTACTGCGAAGTCAACGACTCCATCGGCTGGATTTGCAGGCATCTCGACCTTCATCCCCAAGTCACATATTCCGGCGGCGAGCGGGGATGGGTGGGTGATAGTCCTTTTATCCTGCTCGACTGCTCCCGCATCCGCGCGCTGGGCTGGCGTCCCCGATTGAGCATCCAGCAAGCGGTTCTGGCGACCATCAAATACGTAAGCACAAACAGTTAGAATAAGCGGGTGACGGAAACCAGCACGAGCGAACGCACGGCCGCCACCCCGGCTGCAACTGCGAACCGCTTTACCCTCCGCCAACGAATCATTTTGCGTATCATCATTTTTACGGGATACGGAATCATCCGCCTGCTGGGCTCCACGCTGCGAGTCTGCTTTTCGCGCGAGGAAGGTGCGCAGCAAACTCCTGAGCAACGCCCTCTGATCGCCTCCTTCTGGCACGCCTGCCAGATTCCCGCCAGCTATTTTTTCCGCGATTTTGGCATCCGGGTAATGAGCAGCAACAGTTACGATGGCGAATACATGGGGCGCATCATTCGCAAATTTGGATTCGTGGCGGTGAAAGGCTCCAGCAGCCGCAACGCCGTGCGCGCCCTGCTCGGACTTCGGCGTGCGCTGGAGGACGGTTGGACGGTGGCTTTTACTCTCGACGGTCCGCGTGGCCCACGCTATAAAGTGAAACCCGGACCGGTTGCGCTAGCGCGCTCCTCCGGCATTCCGATGACCATGTTTCATATGGCGGTCGATCGAGCATGGGTGCTTAATACCTGGGACCGCCTCATCATCCCGAAGCCCTTTTCGCGTGTGCTGCTGCGCTTCGGCAAACTCATTCCGGTACCCAAGGATACGAGCGACGACGAGCTCGAAAGCTATCAGCAGCAGTTGCAGGACTCTCTCGACCGCGTCCGTGAATTTGCCGAAGCCAACGTCAACCAAGTCGGCACGCCGGGATTCCCCTACTACAAACGAAGCTGATCCACAGCCCCCATCCGAAACGTTTGCCGGCGCATGGGTCTCAGCCAGCTTGGCAAGCCACCTTTTGTGCGAAGACGACATCCAAGCTTGGTTCTTTGAAGAGGGTTTGGTTGGACTGGTGAACAAGAATGAGCGTTGTTTAGTCTAAACGTCGGCTAAGCAACGGCTGGTAAAACGCCAACAAGGATTCTCTGATTTACTGTCTAATGGAAATTATGCCGGTTCCCGCCAGCCGACTTGCGAAGACGCCCAGCCGGATATGGTTTTGGAAGCGTATCGCCATTGCCGCACTGGTTAGCTTGGCTGCCCTCGCTGTGGCCGTGCGGGTCGAGATCACTCGCGCCGAGCCTATCGTGAGGAAACGAGTAATTGAGACTTTGTCCAATCGCTTTCACAGCAAAGTGGAACTCGAACAATTCCACGTCTCAGTCAGCCATGGCATTGAAGTTTCCGGGAGCGGCTTGAGAATTTTTGGCGGAGTCGATCCCAATCCTTACGCACCGGGCATGCAGGCTTTGATTTGGGTGGGGGAGTTCCGCTTCCAAAGCTCATTGCACAGCCTGTTTCGCTCACCCATGCATATCGACACTGTCTATGTGAAGGGGCTCACACTAAACATTCCGCCCAAGGGCCAGCGCAGCGAAATGACCCGGATGACTTCAAAAAAAGACAAGATGTCGATCATCGTCGACCAATTCATCTGCGAAGATACCGAGCTGCTGATCAATACTTTAAAGCCCGGCAAGCCTCCGCTGGAATTTGCCATTAGCGACTTGAAGATGAAGGATGTTGGACCCGGCCAACCGCTTCAATTCACCGCAAAGCTGGTGAATCCCAAGCCCGTAGGCGATATTCAGTCGAGCGGACTGTTTGGCCCTTTCCAGGAAGAGAGTCCCCGCGACACGCCGGTACAGGGAAACTATTCCTTCAGCAACGCCGACCTAGGAACCATTAAAGGGATAGGAGGCACTCTTTCATCCACGGGAGATTATTCGGGAACTCTGGGTAGCATCGCAGTGCACGGAACCACCGATACGCCTGACTTCCGCATTGCATCCAGCGGACACCCGGTTCCGCTGCATACAGAGTTTCACGCCACTGTCGACGGAACGACTGGGGACACCTACCTGCGGCCGGTCAATGCGGCGTTTCTGCACACTTCTTTTACGGCCCAGGGCTCAATCGTTCGCCAGCAGAGTCCGAAAGGACACGACATAGAGCTGAACGTGGTAGTGGAGCACGCGAGAATCGAAGACTTGCTCGACCTCGGTGTACGAACCAACCCGCCAATCATGAATGGTCCCGTGGAGATGAAGACGCGACTTCGCCTCCCTCCGGGGAGCGGCAGCGTGATCGACCGGCTGCAGCTCGCAGGCAACTTTCATGTGCTGCAAGCGCATTTTACCAACGAGAAAGTGCAGAGCAAACTCGATTCCTTGAGCCAGCGCAGTCAGGGAAAGCCCAAGCTGGCGAAAGAACATGCCGAGGAAAGTGTGCCGGTGGATTTGCAGGGGACCTTTCAATTAAACAACGGTTTGTTATCGTTTTCCTCTCTGTATTTCCTCATCCCTGGGACCCACGTCGATATGGCGGGCGATTACAGTTTGGATGGACGAACCTTTGACTTCCACGGAACGGCGAAGCTAGATGCGAAAGTGTCGCAAATGACTTCTGGTTGGAAATCGGTTCTGCTGAAGCCCGTCGATCCGTTCTTCAGTAAGGATGGAGCGGGCACGGAAGTCCCGATTAAAATTACAGGCACAGAGTCTGAGCCGCACATTGGCCTGGACTTTGGCCACAAAGACGAATCCGAGAAAACTGAAAAAAAGACACATGCTGAGGTAACGAATCATCCATGAGCGAAAAACTGACCACGACTTTACCCGCAACCGTCGAAAAGATCATTAAACCTGTGTCCCCGCGTGAGCCTGAGAAAGCTCAGATCGCAGTCGAGGGGGCCGATCATCTCTATCGAGAAATTCGCATCGAGAATGCCCTTACAGACGAAAATGGCGCCAAAGTACGCCTTAAGGAAGGTGCCGAGGTGGAAATTACCATTGAAGCAGAACCGGCGGCAACGGTTCCCAAGGCCCCTTGACGCCTCGATTTTGTGTTGCTGATAACCTCTATACCGCTGAGAAACCGCGACTCCTCTATTCCAGGAGTGGAAGCCTGACGGTCTCAAGCAGCCCTTGGCACGGCACGCCGGATTGATCTTTGACCAGATTCTACAGGAATCACCCTAGGGTTACGGCCTAGCTTCCATGATAAGTCTTGTTCATCTGGATTTCTGTTTTGATCCATAAACGTCTGGGCTGAACAATGACAGGTGGCAACCGCGCCCCGAACTTCCTCTTTGTCTCCCCGTGCATGACTTTCCGTTACGACGGTGGGTTACGCCTGTCGGCATCGGCTGCGAATCCCTGCCCTCTATCAATGGATAATTTGTTGCAAAACCACGCGCTTCGACCATCCGGGAGAGGACGAAGACCATGAAGAAAAGCAATCAAAATTCTGCTACTGCCCTGATGAACGGCTCAGCGGCGGAACAACACAAAAACAACGGCAATTCTCACACCAATCAGTCCGGAGCGGCCGATTTAAGCGTAATTCTGGCCAGCCTTCAAAGTATGCGTGAGGGGGACTTTTCTGTGCGTCTTCCGGGTTCGTGGACCGGACTGGAGGGAAAAATTGCCGATACCTTCAATGCCATCGTCGCCGCCAATCAACAAATGTCGCAGGAACTCAAGCGGGTCGGACAGGTTGTGGGCAAAGAAGGTAGGACACGCGAGCGAACTCGCTTTCATGAATCAAGAGGCGCGTGGGGCGAGATGGAAGTCTCGATCAATACACTCGTTGAAGATTTACTTCGCCCCACCGAGGGCGTAACCCGTGCCATTGCCGCGGTGGCGCAGGGGAATCTGACCCAGACCGTGCGGCTGGATGTGGACGGGCGTCCGCTGGAAGGCGAGTTCTTGCGCTCCGCCAACATCGTCAACACCATGATTCAGCAACTCGGCGTCTTCACCGCTGAGGTGACGCGCGTGGCGCGCGAAGTGGGTACCGACGGGAAGCTGGGGGGGCAGGCGTTGGTGCCAGGGGTGGCTGGAACCTGGAAAGACTTAACCGATTCGGTGAACTCGATGGCCAGCAACCTGACCGGCCAGGTGCGCAACATCGCCGAAGTGGCCACGGCTGTGGCCAGTGGCGACTTGTCGCGCAAAATCACGGTCGATGTCCGCGGCGAAATTTTGCAGCTGAAAGAAGCCATTAACACCATGGTGGATCAGTTGCGTTCTTTCGCTTCTGAAGTGACGCGCGTGGCCCGCGAAGTTGGTACGGATGGAAAACTTGGCGGACAAGCTGTAGTGGTCGGCGTGGCCGGCACGTGGAAAGATCTTACGGATTCTGTGAATGCCATGGCTGGAAACCTCACGGCCCAGGTTCGAAATATTGCCGAAGTTACGACCGCCGTGGCGCGTGGCGATTTGTCCCGCAAAATCACGGTCGACGTGAAGGGAGAAATTCTCGAGCTCAAGGACACGATTAACACGATGGTGGACCAGCTCAACGCGTTCGCCGGCGAAGTGACCCGCGTGGCTCGCGAAGTGGGCACGGAAGGCAAGCTGGGCGGACAGGCGCAGGTTCCCGGCGTCGGCGGGACATGGAAAGATCTTACGGATAACGTGAACTTCATGGCCAGCAACCTGACCGGTCAGGTGCGAAACATCGCCGAAGTGGCTACGGCGATTGCGACCGGAGACTTGTCGCGCAAGATCACGGTCGACGTTCGCGGCGAAATTCTGCAACTGAAAGAAACGTTGAACACGATGGTGGACCAGCTCAATCGCTTTGCGGGAGAAGTGACACGCGTGGCTCGCGAAGTGGGAACGGAAGGGCGTTTAGGCGGCCAGGCGAACGTGCCGGGAGTGGCCGGAACTTGGAAGGATTTGACCGACTCGGTGAACTCGATGGCCGGAAATCTTACTGGCCAGGTAAGGAATATCGCCGAAGTTACGACGGCGGTGGCTCGCGGAGACTTGTCGCGCAAGATCACGGTCGACGTGAAAGGCGAAATTCTCGAACTGAAAAACACCATCAACACAATGGTCGATCAGCTCAACGCATTCGCCGGCGAAGTAACGCGCGTGGCGCGCGAAGTAGGCACGGAAGGCAAGCTGGGCGGACAGGCGCAGGTTCCGGGAGTCGCTGGCACCTGGAAAGATCTGACGGATAACGTCAACTTCCTGGCCAGCAACCTGACCGGACAAGTGCGTAACATCGCGGAAGTTACGACCGCCGTGGCTCGTGGCGATTTGTCCCGCAAAATTACGGTGGACGTGCGCGGCGAGATCCTCGAGCTGAAAGACACGATCAACACCATGGTTGACCAGCTACGGTCGTTTGCCTCGGAAGTAACGCGCGTCGCGCGTGAAGTCGGCACTGACGGTAAACTCGGCGGTCAAGCACAGGTTCCAGGAGTCGCCGGTACGTGGAAGGATCTCACCGACTCCGTGAACTCGATGGCCAGCAACTTGACTGGCCAGGTGCGAAACATTGCAGAGGTGGCCACGGCCATCGCTAGCGGCGACTTGTCGAAGAAAATCACGGTGAACGTTAGCGGAGAAATCTTGCTGCTGAAAGAAACCATCAACACCATGGTGGACCAGCTCAACGCGTTCGCGGGAGAAGTGACGCGCGTGGCGCGCGAAGTGGGCACGGAAGGCCGTCTCGGCGGTCAGGCCAACGTGCCTGGAGTCGCCGGCACGTGGAAGGATTTGACCGACTCAGTGAACTCGATGGCCGGAAATCTGACGGGACAAGTGCGAAACATCGCCGAAGTGACGACGGCCGTGGCTCGCGGCGATCTATCCCGCAAAATCACGGTCGATGTGAAGGGCGAAATTCTCGAGCTCAAGAACACCATCAACACCATGGTGGACCAGCTCAATGCTTTCGCCGGCGAGGTGACACGCGTGGCCCGCGAGGTCGGAACCGACGGAAAACTGGGTGGACAGGCTGAGGTGCCAGGAGTCGCGGGCACGTGGAAGGATCTCACCGATAACGTGAACTTCATGGCCAGCAACCTTACCGGCCAGGTGCGAAACATCGCCGAAGTCGCAACCGCGATCGCGAATGGCGATCTCTCCAAGAAAATCACGGTGGACGTGCGCGGCGAAATTTTACAGCTCAAAGAAACGCTGAACACGATGGTCGAGCAATTGCGCTCCTTCGCCGCCGAAGTAACGCGCGTGGCCCGCGAGGTCGGCTCGGAAGGCCGGCTGGGCGGACAGGCCAATGTTTCAGGCGTGGCTGGAACGTGGAAGGACCTGACCGACTCGGTGAACGCGATGGCCGGCAACTTGACCGGCCAGGTGCGAAACATCGCGGAAGTGACAACAGCCGTCGCCCGCGGCGATTTGTCGCGCAAGATCACGGTCGACGTGAAGGGCGAAATTCTCGAACTGAAGAACACCATCAACACCATGGTGGATCAGCTCAACGCTTTCGCCGCCGAAGTAACGCGCGTGGCGCGCGAAGTGGGTACGGAAGGCAAACTCGGAGGGCAAGCCCAGGTGCCGGGCGTAGCAGGTACATGGAAAGATCTTACCGACAACGTGAACGTAATGGCCGCCAACCTCACGGAGCAGGTGCGCGGAATCGTAAAAGTGGTGACCGCGGTTGCCAACGGTGAACTGACTCAAAAGCTCACGGTAAACGCGAAGGGCGAAGTCGCGGCGCTCGCCGAAACCATCAACAATATGACGGATACGCTGGCTACGTTTGCTGACCAGGTTACGACAGTCGCTCGCGAAGTGGGCGTGGAAGGCCGGCTGGGCGGCCAAGCGAACGTTCCGGGAGCGGCCGGCACGTGGAAAGATCTCACAGGAAACGTGAATCTGTTAGCCGATAACCTGACCAACCAGGTGCGCGCGATCGCGGAAGTCGCGACCGCCGTGACCAAGGGCGATCTCACCCGCTCGATCCAAGTGGAGGCCAGCGGCGAGGTGGCTGAGTTGAAAGACAACATCAACACCATGATCGACAACCTCCGGCTCACCACAGATCGCAATACCGAGCAAGATTGGTTGAAAACGAACCTGGCCCGCTTCACCGGCATGTTGCAAGGGCAACGCGATCTGACCACGGTGGGCCGCATGCTTCTGTCGGAACTGACGCCTCTGGTAAATGCGCAACAGGGCGTGATCTATCAGATGGAGACCGAGGAGTCGGCAGAAATGGTGCTGCTTTCGGCATTTGCGGGCGACGGCGAGGATGGGCATCTTCGCCGCTTAAAGCTGGGTGAAGGCCTGGTGGGACAATGCGCGGCGGAGAAACGGCGCATGCTAATCACCGAGTTGCCCCCGAATACGATTTCGATTCGTTCAGGTTTATTCGAAGCCGTTCCAAGGAACGTGATCGTACTGCCGGTTTTGTTTGAAGATAGAGTTAAGGCGGTCATCGAACTGGCATCGCTGAGCACCTTCACCACTTCGCATCTGGCGTTTCTTGAACAACTAACCGCCAGCATCGGCATCGTGCTCAATAGTATCGAGGCCACCATGCAGACGGAAGGCCTGCTGAAGCAGTCGCAGCAGTTGGCCACCGAACTACAGATGCAGCAGAAAGAGCTGCAGCAGACGAACGAGCAACTGGCGCAGAAAGCGCAACAACTCGCCGAACAGAACGTCGAAGTGGAACGCAAGAATCAGGAAATTGAACAGGCCCGGCGCGCTCTGGAAGAGAAAGCCAAGGAACTGGCGCTCACTTCAAAATACAAGTCGGAATTCCTGGCCAATATGTCTCACGAGTTGCGGACGCCGCTGAACAGCATCCTGGTGCTGGGCCAGCAGCTGAGCGACAATCCAGACGGTAACCTCACGCCGAAGCAGGTTGAGTTCTCGCGCACCATTCACGGCGCAGGAACCGATCTGCTCAATCTGATTACCGACATTCTGGATCTGTCGAAGATTGAGTCGGGGACCGTATCCGTTGAGGCGGAAGAGGTCTTCTTCGCCAGCCTACTGGATGCGGTGCAGCGTCCATTCCGGCATGAGGCGGAAAATCGACACCTTAGTTTCAAGGTGGAAAGCGATCCGAATCTCGAGCGCAGCGTCGTTACTGACTCGAAGCGCCTACAGCAGGTGTTAAAGAACCTGCTGTCGAATGCCTTCAAGTTTACCGAAGTTGGCGGCGTGCGTTTGTCGGTGTCGCTGGCCAAGAGCGGATGGACCGAGGGGCATCCAATCCTGAGTAAAGCAGCTTCCGTCGTGGCGTTTGAAGTTGCCGACACGGGTATCGGTATTCCGTTCGAAAAACAGCGCATCATCTTCGAAGCTTTCCAACAGGCCGATGCAGGAACCAGCCGCAAGTATGGCGGGACGGGGCTGGGACTGGCGATCAGCCGCGAGCTGGCGAGCTTGCTTGGCGGCGAAATCCAGTTGCGCAGCGCTCCCGACCGTGGCAGCACATTCATTCTTTACTTGCCGCAAACCTATGTGGGTCCATCCACGTCAGTCGCCGCCGCTGCTGCGGACCGGGGAACGCGCGCTTCGGTCTCGCCGGTGCAGCTCTCCGTGGCAGGAGTGGCAGAACATCCGGTGGAAAAGATCGCCGATGACCGCGACAACTTGCAACCGGACGATGCCGTCCTGCTGATCGTCGAAGACGATGCGCACTACGCACGCGTGTTATGCGATCTATCGCGAGACAAGGGATTTAAAGTTCTGGTAGCCACGCGAGGGGCCGAGGCCCTGGCGCTGGCTCACGAATACCATCCGACCGCGGTTTCTCTCGATGTTTTTCTTCCCGATATGTTGGGCTGGACCGTGCTCAATCACTTGAAGCAGGATCCTGCCACCCGGCACATTCCGGTGCAGATGTTGACGCTCGACGAAGACCGGCATCACGGCTTGGCCCGAGGCGCATTTTCGTTTGTCACCAAGCCCACTACGCCGGAGGGATTGGAAGCAGCATTGACTCATATCAAAGAATATTCCGCACCTCGCAGAAAACGGCTGCTGGTTGTGGAAGATAATCCGGCCGAGCAAATGAGTATTAGGGAGTTGCTGGGCTACGACGATATCGACGTAACCGTGGTCGCCACCGGAGCGGAGGCGATCGGGATTGTCCAGCAGCAGGCCTTTGACTGCGTTGTGCTCGACCTCCGTCTGCCAGACATATCGGGCTTCGACGTTTTAGAGCGCTTCCGAGACACTCCGACGCTGGCAGACCTGCCCGTCATCGTCTTTACCGGCAAAGAACTTTCTCCCGATGAGGATGCTCGGCTGCATTCGCTGGCCCGAAGCGTCGTGGTAAAAGGAGTGGAGTCGCCGGAGCGCCTGCTGGATGAGACTGCGTTGTTCCTGCATCGAGTCGTGGCTGACCTTCCGCCGGAAAAACAGCGGCTGCTCGATCGCTTGCACCATTCGGATGATGCTCTGGTTGGGAAAAAGGTGCTGGTCGTCGACGATGACGTGCGCAACATATTTGCCCTGAGCAGCGTTATCGAACGCCGCGGCATGACCGTGATTACGGCAGGCACAGGCCGAGAGGCGATCGCCAAGCTCGAATCTACCCCCGATATCGCAATCGTGTTGATGGATATCATGATGCCCGAAATGGACGGCTACGAGACCATGCAGGTCATCCGGCAAAACGCGTCCTTCCGCCGCTTGCCGATCATCGCGCTGACGGCAAAAGCGATGAAGGGCGATCGTGAGAAGTGCCTGGAGGCGGGAGCGTCAGAATATCTGGCGAAGCCGGTCAACACGGAGCAACTGCTCTCGTCACTGCGCATGTGGTTGCACCGGTAGCGCTCGCCGCCGTTTAAGTCGGGCCGCGGAAGGAGCGAAGAGGATTTGTGGGCATGAGCACGAGCGAAAAAGTGAACATCCTCATGGTGGATGACCAGCCTTCCAAGCTGCTCAGCTACGAAGTCATGCTCGGCGGCTTGGGTGAGAATCTGATCAAAGCCAATTCGGCCCGCGAGGCGCTCGAAATTCTGTTGAAAACCGAGGTCGCAGTGGTGTTGATGGATGTGAGCATGCCGGAGCTCGACGGCTTCCAACTGGCTGCCATGATTCGCCAACACCCGCGTTTTCAGAGAACAGCGATCATCTTTGTCTCTGCCGTGCACCTGACTGACTTGGATCAATTAAAAGGCTACGAACATGGGGCCGTCGATTACATATCGGTCCCGGTCGTACCAGAACTTTTGCGGGCAAAAGTCAGAGTGTTCGCTGAGTTGCACCGCAAGACCCGGCAGTTGGAAGCCTTGAATCGCGAACTTGAACAGCGTGTGGCGGAGCGCACGGAGGAGCTCGCGCGCAAGGCAGAGTTGTTGCTGCAGCTGAATGCGGAACTGGTAAACAAGAACCAGGAACTCGACGCTATTGTCCACACCGCGCCCGACATTATTTTCAGCCGGCAAGCCGATGGTTCCGTGGAGTACATGAGTGATCGTTTCTATGAATACACGGGCGCGCCTCAAAATCACTCGCAATTGCTCGACTACGTGCATCCGGAGGACAGAGACCAAGCCTCGACACGATGGCTTCATTGTCTGGAAAACGGCGCCAACTACGAAGCCGAGTTTCGTCTCCGTTCGGCAGATGGAACTCATCGCTGGTTCAGGGCTCGAGCCGTGGCAATTCGCAACGATGAGGGACAAGTTTTCAAATGGTACGGCACTTGTTCCGACATTCAAGACAGCAAGGTGCTAGAGCAATCAATTCGCGACAACGCCAGCCAATTGGAAAAAATGGTCGATCGCAGGACCGATGAGTTGCGGCGTCTTTCCGTCCGCCTCATGAATCTGCAGGATCAGGAGCGCCGCAGGCTCGCGCGCGATCTGCACGACGGCTTGGGGCAGGAACTCGCAGTCGCGAAAATGGTGCTCGACAAAATGATCTTGCAGAAGTCCTCGTCCTCGCAAGTCTCAGACGAGTCCTGGACGCAAGCTAGCAGCATCGTGGATCGCGCGATTCAGCAAGTCCGAAGCATGTCTCACCTTTTGCATCCCCCGTTGCTGGACGAGGTGGGATTGTTGTCGGCGCTGGCCTGGTACGTGGAGGGGCTCAGCAAGCGCAGCGGAATTGAGACCACGCTGGATGTCCAGCCCGAGGATTTCCCAAGACTCGGCGCGGAGGTGGAGACCGCGGTTTTTCGAATTGTGCAAGAAGCTCTGACCAACGTCTTCCGGCATTCAGAAGCCACGAAGGTTGAGATCACGTTGACTCAAAAGAACGGCACGATCGTAGTAGCTGTGAGAGACGACGGGAAAGGAATTGGAAAAAGCATAACCGAATTGCGTCCCGAAAGTGTTGGCGTGGGCATTGGAGGAATGAAGCAGCGCGCCAAAGAATTTGGCGGAGAGTTGCGGCTAACGAATGCTCATCCCGGTACGCTCGTTGAACTCACGATTCCCTGCAGCTCACAGCGCGAAACCGCGAGCGTGTTTGATAGATGCGGCTGATCTCGCTAACTGATTTTTCTGTTTCTTCCCGTTTAAGTCCTCGAAGAATATTCGGTTTGGAATCTTTCCTTACACCCACACTACGGCCATGACTGTAACTATCAAAGTTTCAGACCGTACTCGCATCTAGGGTGCTGCTGCAATTTCCTGCTCTCTCATACTCCCACAGGGTCAGTTTTACAGCTTGAACCGGATGGAACAACTTCGGCCGGAAAGTTAGGGTTGAGCACGTACGAATTTACTCAAATAGCTGCTCGCTTCGAGCACGGAAGAGGTTCCACTCATGCAAAGAAACAGTTCCACAATTCAAAGGTGTCTCGTGGTGCTCGGCGCCTGTCTCGTTCTCCTTGCGAGCATGGCATTCGCCGATGACAAGGACAAAGATCGGTCCGACATCGACAAACGTCTGGACGCTTCAGCCAGAGTTTTGGATGAGATTATGGCCACTCCTGACAAGGCAATTCCAGACAAGGTGATGAGCGACGCAAAGTGCATCGCGGTCATTCCCTCCATGGTAAAAATTGCGGTTGGCTTCGGCGGAAGCCATGGCAAGGGCGTGGCTTCGTGCCGCACCGAAGCTGGACACTGGAGCGCACCCGCCCCAATCACCATCACCGGCGGCAGCTGGGGTTTGCAGTTGGGCGGACAAGCCATTGATTTGGTTTTAGTGGTCACGAACCAACAGGGCATGGAGCATCTGTTGTCGGATAAATTCAAAATTGGGGCCGATGCTTCGGCAGCCGCCGGGCCGGTGGGGCGTGATGCGGGCGCCGATACGGACTGGAAGATGAAGACGGAAATGCTGACTTATTCGCGCGCTCGTGGAATCTTCGCGGGTGTCGATCTCAATGGCTCGGTGATCACGCAAGACAAAGACGAAACCCGAATCCTCTATGGAAAGTTCATTCCGTTCAGCGATCTCCTGGAGGGAAAAGTGCACCCGAGACTCGCCAGCGATCAGTTCCTGGCTGCGGTTCACAAATATTCGGAACGGTCCCGTGGTGAGCACAGCGATATGAAGCCGGCTCCTGGCACCACCAGCGAGGCGAATCGCTAATTAGCGCAAGGTTCTGCAAGGGCCCGGTTACAGTGCGAGACCGGGCCTAAGTTCTCAACCCATCAACCATGATCGGAGGATTCGATGTCTACGATTCTGATTATTGTCCTTGTCCTGTTGTTGCTCGGAGCTTTGCCAACTTGGCCTTATAGCCGGTCTTGGGGCTACTACCCCAGCGGTGGCCTGGGATTGGTGGTCGTAGTTTTGATTGTGTTGCTTCTAGTCGGTCGGTTGTAAGACACGGCTTTACACCGATTTTCGAAGGCGGCAGCCATCGCCGTGCTTGGGAAGTTCCAAGGCGGCGATGATCTGCCAGTCTTGATCTTCGAAAGTCGCAAATATGGATTATTACTGTGCCGTAGAAGTTTTTTCAGGAGCGCCAATGTCGAACCAAGAGGTTACTCGTCAAACGGCTGATGTGTTTTTTTCGGGCTCGTCTTCGTCTGTGCTTGACACTTTATATGCCGGACGGTCGCGCACTTTGCGTCCTGCCCCCACTACTGTACGTCCGAAGCAAAGTAAAGCGGCAGCCCCGGATGCGATCTGGGGACAATTCAATAACTACCGTTCCAATGGCCTCGCGGGATCTGCCGTGGTGCACGTCGTTGCGCTCGGATTGATCCTCGGTGGCGTAACCTTCGGCCACCAAGCCGTACAGCAAGTCCAGAAGCATGAGACGGTGACGTTAATCGCGCCGTCTCCCGACACTTATGCTCTCCCCGTCGCGAAGAAAGTCATTAGCGGGGGCGGCGGCGGCGGCGATCACGACCGCATCGAAGCGCCGAAGGGAAGGCTACCGAAAACAGCGATGCAGCAGATAACTCCTCCCTCCATTATTCTTCGCAACGAGCATCCAAAGCTTACTGCGGAGCCGACCGTCGTCGTCCCACCGCAGGTACATATGGCTGAAAACAATATGCCGAACCTGGGTGTTCCAACGGCCGCGCCTCTGCCTTCGGCGCCTCCTTCCAATGGAACCGGCTCGGGCGCAGGAATCGGTTCCGGCTCCGGTGGCGGCGTCGGTGTAGGTCATGGGCCCGGAGTGGGCGTGGGCAGTGGCGGGGGTATCGGTGGCGGTGTCTACAAGGTAGGCGGCGGAATTTCCGCGCCGCTGCCCATCGCCACGCCGGATCCCGAATACACCGAAGACGCGCGCAACGCCAAAACGGAAGGAACTTGCATACTATGGCTGATTGTAGATGAGCAAGGAAATCCACAGAATATCCGCGTGGTTCGGGGCTTGGGACATGGACTTGATGCGAAAGCTGTTGCCGCCGTGAAGCAGTGGCGCTTTAAACCTTCCATGAAGGACGGTCACCCGGTCAACGTGCAGATTAGCGTCGAAGTCGGCTTTCGGCTGTACTAAAACCTGAAACAACTTAACGCGCAGTCGACCGCCTGTGGTACGCCGCAGGCGGTTGGCTTTTGTACGTCGGCCATGTTGCTGCTCAAATCTGTCATCCCGACCAAGAAGAATGAGCGGCGCAGCCGATCCTTCTCCGCGTGAAGGGACCTGCTCTCCGCCGGCAGTGCACAAGCTGCCCGCAAGCAGCAGATCCCTCGGCTGCGAAGGTCGTCCGTTCCCCTCACGATCTTCTTCGCTCGGGGGGACAGAGTTTTGGCACCTTCCAAAACTTTTGCGATCCGCGAAATCGATTTATTCCTCAGCAGTTTAGCTAGGAAATCCGTACAGCAAGTCTGGCAACCAATTACAGCAGCACCCTGATGTGCCGTAACCCGAGCTGTCGTTAGTCTCAAATCTGGAAGTTATAGCTCGTGAGAGCGCATCGATCAGCAATTAGTTCAAAAGCGAAGGAGACTACAGTGGCGACTTGCGTGATTTCCGCGACAGAAACCAATATGATACCGGCGGCTCAACAAAGCACTCCGGCCGAGTCTGAACGCAGTCTGGTGCAACGCGCTCAGCAGGGCGACGAACAGGCCTTTGCTACGCTCTTCCAGAGCCATAAGAAGCGCGTCTACTCGGTTTGCCTGCTCATGACGAAGGACATTGCGGAGGCGGAAGACCTGACGCAGGAAGCTTTTCTCCAAGTGTTTCGCTGTGTCGGCTCGTTCCGTGGCGACTCGGCGTTTTCCACATGGCTGTACCGTGTGGCAGTGAACACAGTACTCATGAAGCTGCGCCGCCGGAAAGCTCCCCCGATTGTTTCCCTCGACGAACCTGTCTCGTCCGAATCGCCCTCGCTGCGTCGCGATGTGGGTCGGCCGGACTTGAACCTGAACGGCGCCATCGATCGTCTTGCGTTGCGACGCGCGCTGCAGGAACTGCCAGAAGGCTGCCGGCAGATCTTTGCCCTGCACGAGGTGGAAGGGTACCAGCATCATGAGATCGCGAAAATGCTGGACTGCTCGGTCGGCAATTCAAAATCGCAACTGCACAAAGCCAAAATGAAGATGCGCGATTTGCTATTTCCAAAGCGCAGAATTCTGCGACGGTCGGCCAATCGCGCGGGAACGGCGTCGATGATTCCGCAGGAGTGACATTAAAGTTGCCCGTTTGCGCAACGTCCGCCGCGCAGTCAGCCGTCAAACGAAAGGAATCAGCACCCGAATGTCCGCTCCCACAAGTCTCACTACAGGCGGCTGCCTGATCTGGATTGCTTTGTGCCTTAGCGGCTGTACGACCGTGAAAGGCATTAGTCCGGCACCCACCACGCCCACCTCTCCACAAACCATCGCCGCCCTGAATCACATCGTGTTTCTGGCGCAAGAGAATCGCTCTTTCGATCATTACTTCGGCGAGTTGCGGCAGTACTGGGCGCAGAACGGATACCCCGACCAGTCTTTCGATGGCTTGCCGCAATTCAATCCCACCACAGGCTCCGCGCCGTTGAGTGGACCCGCCCCCGCAATCACTGGATGCGACCCTGGGGCACCGCCCCCATCGGCTTGCATCTTCGATTCCAACAGCCCTCAGGTGGCGTCGTATCACCTGATCACTCAGTGCATCGAGAATCCCAGTCCCGCCTGGAATGAAGGTCACGTAGATTGGAACTATAACGACCCCGTCGGGCAATTCCCGGCGCAAAATAACGGATTCGTTATCGCTGCGGCAGACGATGCCAGGCAAAGCACCCCCCCCTTTTACGATACCAACGGAATTCGTGCGATGGGTTACTACGATGGCGGCGATCTGAATTACTACTATTTCATGGCGTCAAAGTTTGCTACTTCGGACCGGTGGTTTAACCCGGCAATGACCCGCACGGAACCGAACCGAGAGTATCTGATTGCCGCGACATCTCAGGGATACGCTTATCCAATCGGCACCGACAGCGGCGACACGGCGTTGCTAGCCGCAACCACGATCTTTCAGGAGCTGCAAAATGCAGACATCACCTGGAAAATCTACGTGAATCCGCAAGGCAGCACCTGTGCCGGCCCCCCCTACGATCCCGCCTGCTTATTGACCTTGAGCTATGTGCGGAATTTTCAGTGGGGGCAGACAATCCCAACCAGTTATCCCAATAACATCGCGCCGATTTCACAGTATTTCACCGACCTGCAAAACGGAACCCTTCCTCAAGTCGCTCAGATAGAGCCGGCCACGGATGCCGGTTTGGACGAGCATCCCTCCGTCACTGACACGCAGCCCAGCAATATCCAATCCGGTGCTGCCTATGTCGCAACCCTAATCAATGGACTTATGACAAGTAGCTCGTGGAACGATTCGGTGTTCATTCTCACTTACGATGAAGACGGGGGAACCTACGACCACGTCGCACCGCAGCCCGCGGTAAGCCCAGATGGAATCAAGCCCGCGGATTTGATGCCCAACGACATCTGCACCACAACCACGGGTCCGCTCTGTGATTTCGTCTACACCGGCTATCGAGTGCCTCTGATCGTGATTTCGCCCTACGCTCAGCAGAACTATGTCTCTCACACCGTTGCCGACACCACAGCAATTCTGAAGTTGATTGAAACTCGTTTCAACCTTCCGGCTTTGAACAAGCGGGACGCCGCGCAAATCGACATGACGCAGTTTTTTACTTTTGCGAACCCTCCGTGGATGACCCCACCCAGCCCTCCTAGCCAAAATACAAGCGGCGCCTGCTACGTAAATACGCTGCCATAATTACAACGCAGAGATACGAGAGGACACGCTTTCGCCAACATACGGGAAGGCCTACTGCACTTTTACGGTAATCTTCCGATTCCACATATCCACCCGTGCGATTACAAGTAACTCACCGGCTGTTACTTGGTTATCGCTCAGTGGATATTGATAAACGATGGCTTATTCCACTAGTTATTAAAAGATAACTGATACGTTAGTGACTCTAGAGCGTGAACCCCACCGCCGCAGACTCCTGACAACTCTAGTCTAGTACCGGGCCCCTAACACTTACAGAATTGGAGAATGACAAGTATGTGCTTTAGAACGTTGTTGTCACTGTGTGTAGGCCTAGCTCTTACCGTGAGCTACTGCGTAGCGCAAGAAGCGCAAACCCAGGATAGCGAGAATCACCCCGGCGCCGTTGGCAGCAATACGGTGCTTTCCAACTTCAACGAAATCAAAACAGGTTGGCTGCAGTGTACCGGCTCCTGCGCTGGCGGAAGGACCCCGACCTCGACCTTTCAGTATTTTGGAATTAAGAGCCCCTCTCTCGACGACGAAGCTATGGAACTGGGATTGGCTGGCCCCACTTCCTGCGGATCGCCGTGCGAGGGTGCGAATAATGGCTGGTATTACGACACTGGCGCGGCTGATTCAAACACCAGCTTCGAGCTGAAGTTCTATTTTTACGCCCCATCGAACACCGATGTCCAGGCTCGGGAATTCGATCAGTTCCAGTATCTGCTGGCTGGCGACGGCGGGGCTACGCAGAACACGCGCCTCTATTGGGGGACGCAGTGTGTGACCAATGGCGACTGGGATGTTTGGAACTCCTATACTGGCGCCTGGGTCGACACTGGGAAGGCATGCAGTTATCCCACCGGGGAGTGGAACCTGCTCGACATCAAGGTACACCGGGTCAGCGGCGACACGTCCTGCAACGGCTATCCCTGCATGTATTATGACTCGATCACACTGAAGGGTACCGAGGTCGTAAAGAACGAAACAACTTCGGCGGGCCCTCTCCCTTCCGGTTGGGGTGAACAGACGGGCTTTATGCTTCAACTCGATGGGACGAACACGTGCCTCTCCACTTGCACGATTGAGGAATATTTTGACGAAGGCAGTTTCACCTACTGAATCTGGTATGATTCACAAAACCTTTCGGGCTGCCAGATTGGTCTCAGTTTGGCAGCCCGACGTTCTTATCTACTATCCAGTTATATCCTGGTCTCACCAGTAGCTGAAGTTCAGATTGTCGAGCCAGACAGAGTATGGAGTCTGGGCCCAGTCGCCATCTTGTTGATAGTTGATCGTTACTCCGTACCAACTCGTTTTCGTCGGGCTCCCATAGTAGTTAATCGTGTTCGTTACCCCGTTCAGTGTGATCGACTGAAAGAGGAGTTGATTATCCGAGGTACGCTGCACTTGGAGCGTGAGATGGTTCCACGCATTTTGCATAGGATAGCAACCAACGCCCGTGGGATGCCACGATCCCGTCTGATCGTCCCAAACGTCCCACTCATTGCCGCCAACGATGCGGCATTCGTGACCCCAGATGTAGGAGAGTCCACCGACGAACTCGTTGATGTCGAATTCCAGGGCTTGTGAAGCACTGAGATCTTCAACATAAAAATAAACGTCGTAGGTAAAGTTGTAGAGGTTGGGAATGATCGTCTGGTTGTTATCGGGCATGCCCTGCGTGGAGAAGTTCCCAATCAAGTGGTTGTTCCAGAGCATATCCGAGTAAACCGTGTCTCCGCCCAAGGCCAGTTTTGCCGAGTTCCCGCTGAGCGACGGTGACGACTGGTGCTCGGTCATCGAGTAGGTCGTATCGGGTCCTGAGGGGCTGCACGAGTTACAAATGTTATAGGACGGCGGCTCCAAGGCATATCCATTCCATCCTGACTCTGTCTGAAGATTGCTGAATGTACCCGTGCTCGAGCCGCTCCCGTTGCCGCCGACTGTCACCGTAACTGGAGCCGTGGCAGATCCACCGCAGTTGTCCCACTCCTGTACGGTGGTGTTGTAGGTGCCGGGGCTGAGACTAATGGTCGTATTCAGCGAAGAACCCGCCCCTACATATGCAAGCTTGCCGGGTGCGGTGTATACGCCCATCGAGGCGATGCCTTTGTCGCATGGGGTAGTGGAGCTGGCCGTGTACTGAACGCTCGAACCAACGGTTGTATTGGTCTGCGGCGCAGTTACCGCTACGGTCGCGCTGCTGCCGGAGCCACCACTCCCGACCGTGATTGTAATAGGTGTGGAGGCGCTACCGCCGCAGTTATCCCACTCCTGGACCACGGTGTTGTAAGTGCCGTTATTGAGGGTCAAAGAGTGATTTAAACTCGCACCTTGCACGGTATAAACCAGGACTCCTGGCGAGGTGTAAATGCCCATCGCCGAAACGCCCTTGTCGCAAGTGCTGGTTGCGGTGGCGATGTATTGCACGGTCGATGCCACGGACGAATTATTGGCGGGTGCGGTAACCGCCACTCCAGTTCCGCCTCCGCTGCCGCCGACGTTGATGGTGATCGGAGCCGTGCTGGAACCTCCGCAATTGTCCCACTCTTGAACGGTGGTGTTGTAGGTGCCGGCGGAGAGAGTCAGAAGAGTATTGAGGCTGCTTCCGGGCGTGGTGTAAGCCAGCTTGCCGGGCGCGGTGTAGATTCCTACCGCCGAGACTCCCGCCTTGCAATCCGTAGTTGCGCTGGCCACATATTGAACGGTAGTGCTTACATTGCTTCCGTTGATAGGCGCAGTCACTGTGACGCCAGCCAAGGCGAGCGTCGCCGAAATGACTGTTAGAAAAAAGGTGAACTTACTTACAAAGGCAAAACATCTCATGACAAAACGTCTCCAGATACGGGGGGTGGTCGAATTAACTACAGGACTTTCTTTTTTCTCCTACTGGATTCTACGTAGATGGCTGGTTTCATCCAAGCGGTTTCGACCGAAAGACTGAATCAGAGGTTCTACAGGATTCCCCTGAGATAGCCAACTGCGATCCTGCATTGCCGTTACTCTAGACATCTTTCAGGTTTCCCACAACATCTCAAAGGTGCTTCCATTCAAGTGGTCCGGCGAGGTGCGTGTATTTCCCGGATGGAGGACATCAGAGGAGGTACGAAGGTGGAGTTGGCGACGGTCATCATGGTTCCTGCAAGAGAGGACCTCACGGCAATCCATGGGGCCCATCCCCAGGCGCAACCGCTTTATTCTTCGCGGATGCCGATACTCGGCAATGACGTTCTGCGCGCCTGGATGAAGCGTATACGCATGCTGGGAGTGCAAAATTTGTGGCTTACGTCCACTCCGTCCGATGGACGGGGAGCATGGCTCGCGCTGGCGGATTTCGCCCGTCAAGGAATCGAGCGATTCCTCATTATCAAGCTCAAATCCTATGCAGAGTTGGATCTCGCCGATTTCGTTAGCTTCCACTGCGAAAGCCGGAACTCAGTAACCGAGGCTCAAGATGGGCGAGGCCTTTTAGGAGTGTCTCTGCTCGATCGGGCCGCTCTCATGTGCGATAAGCAGTTTGAGTCTCAGGACGCGGGTGAGCGCAATCCATATGAGTTCCGGGGCTACGCCAAACGTATTTTGTCGGCCAGGGAGCGTCAGGAACTTGTGGGAGATGCCTTAACGGGAGCGTGCTCGATGCGACCGCGCGGGACAGAAATTCGGGAGCAGGTTTGGGTCGGGCGGGATGTAAGGCTTGCGGATTCCGCCAAAATTATTGGGCCTAGCTACATCGGCGAAAGTACCGTTGTTCGGGCCGGTGCAACGATCGGACCGTTTGCGTCGGTGGAGCGCGATTGCGTTGTGGATTGTGGAACGGCGATAGAACGGTCCACGGTTTTGCCATTTAGTTACGTGGGGCCCGGTCTTCTCTTTCAACATAAGTTAGTGGACGGCAGATATTTGGTCGATCTGTTGGGAGGCGAGGCTGGGGGAGAGGTAGCGGACCTGCAGCCTGCGGGCTTAGGAAGCAGGATTCCATTCTATCGAACGGAGCGCCGGGAATCGCGCCGGACGCCGACCAGAGAATCAGTGCACGCGGGCGCCGACGCTTGGGGTTTTGCCCCCTTTTCGACCGCATCGCAACCCTGGCTTCAGGTGCAGATGTGAAAAACAAGCTGGCCACGATCCTGTCGTTTCCTTGCACGTCGACTTCCGCAACTCGAAGCGAGTTGCGAGGGCATTTTCTGAACGCCCTGCGAGTTTCCGAGTCGCCCGTCGTAATCGATTTCTCTGGATGCAACACCTTGAATCACGACGATATTGACCTGCTAATTGAATGCGCAGCGCGAGTATCGGGCCGTGATCGAGAGGTGCGCTTCGCTGCGGGTTCTCGCGTAATCCGAGTGCTTCTGGAAGTGACTCGCATTTCTTTCATTGTGCCAGTCTTCGATTCTGTCGAGGAGGCTCTGGCCCTGGTGCAGGTGCCGCGAATGGATTTTGACCATGCCGGCCAGCCTCCTGACGGTGGAGAGTATCTATGAATTGGACAGCGAATTGGACAGTTCGCGGTTACGCCCATGGGTTATCGATTGCCGTGTTGACGGCCGCTCTTGTTCTATCCAACGAGATGCCGCTACTGGCGAGCCAACCCCAATCCGCTCAATCCAGCACCTCCGCTCAGAAGCCAGAGGTCTCGTGGCCGGATGCGCCGCAACCGCAGGCCGTGCCGCAGGATCAGCAGCAAACGCCGGTTCCTTCCGGCACAGCGGGTGCTAAGGCCGCCACGGTGAAGGGAGCCCCGGTGGCCAAGCCAGCGGGAGCGGCAGTGGCACCGGTCCGGCAGCGCGGTCACCGTTCTCTCCTTATTAAGTTGGGATTACTGGCGGGGGCTGGAATCGCGGTAGGTACAGCGGTAGCGCTTTCCGAGGGCAGTCCATCGCGGCCGCCGGGAACCGCATCTTCGGCTCGCTGAAGCCTGGAGTCTGTGAAGAAATGACCGTTAACAACTGTGCCGCGGATGCCTTCGCCTCCCGCCCATTCTTAATCTCTTTTTCTGGCATTGATGGCGCGGGGAAAACCACACAGATCGAGAATGTCTCATCTTTTTTACAAGAGCAGGGTCTGCGTGTAGCCCGGTTCACTTTTTGGGATGACGTTGCGGTGTGGTCCAAAATGCGCGCTGAAGTTGGCAGCCAATCGGCAAACTCCAGCCACGGTGAGCAAAAGACCGAAAGTTCGTTTTCCTCGAAAAACAATAAGCACGTTCGGAAATCGTGGTTAAGTCTGGCGCGATCGGCGATGTATATGCTGGATGCCGCCAAGCTGCGGCGCTTGCTGGGCAGCCAGAAAATTCGGAATACAGATGTCATCATCTTCGACCGTTACATATACGACCAGATAGCGAATCTTTATTCGCGATCCGCAGCGGGTCGAGTCTATGCCAGGATTCTGCTGAAGCAGGTGCCCACGCCCGATAAGGCATTCATTATTGACGCATCCCCCGCGCTGGCGTTCGCGCGGAAGCCGGAATATCCCTTGGATTTTGTGCAGCGGAATCGGCAGACGTTCCTAAGTCTTCGAGAACTCGTTCCCCAGTTGATCGTGATTTCTGAGGGGAGCCCGGAGAATGTGAAGAACGAAATTTTTGGTCATCTTATGCGATCACGGATTGCTGCCAGTATTTCACCTGAGAGTACAACCGATGATTCACCTGAGCGCGCGACCGAGGGAAAGACTGACGTTACCAGCAGCGAAGCAGTAGTGCCCTGACGGACTTCCTGTAGGGTGCAAAACTAACCAACGGCAAGGGTTTAGCTTCCATCCAAAGCTTTCGCGGTACAGAAAGCGGAGCCCCTAAACTATGCCGGAAGTCGCTGAAAACACCTTCTCGCTAATCGTGCCGACCATCAATGAAGAGGGAAACATCGACACGCTGCTAACCGAAGTAACCGTTGCCTTGAGCCAAACCGAGTACGAGTACGAAATTATCGTTGTCGACGACGGCAGCACGGATGGAACCGTCGAAAAAGTTCGTAACTGGGCCGCGCGCGATTCGCGGGTTCGCCTTCTATCGCGTCGTGGAGAACGAGGCTTGGCTGGCGCGGTGTTATACGGCTGGAGCCAGTCCCACGCGAACCTGATCGGAGTGATCGATGCCGACCTGCAACACCCTCCTGAACTGTTGCCAAAATTATTACGGGCTGCCGAACAAGGGGATATCGCCATTGCCAGCCGCTACGCGCATGATCGAGGAGTCGAAGGCTGGAATCCGCTCCGCGCTGCCGTTTCCCGCCTGAGTACGCTGGCCGCGTCGCCTCTAATCCAGAAAAAAAACTTTCGGGTCACCGATCCGATGTCGGGCTTCTTTATTCTCCATCGCCGCTGCATTGAAGGATTAACTTTTCAAACTGCCGGCTTTAAGCTGCTGCTGGAGATTCTGGTGCGCGGACGCATCCGGAGCGCCCGGGAGGTTCCCTATCAGTTCGGGCTCCGCCGCGCAGGCAGCAGCAAGGCCAACGCCACCGTCGCTTTGCATTACTTGCACCTCCTCAGCCGGCTGTCACGGGATATGGTGCTGCGCTCGAGCGAGCCGTGAAGATCGCGCTCATCACCTCATTTCCGCCCAGCCGCCATGCACTCAATGAGTATGGCTTTCATGTGGCGGAACAGCTTAGAAAGGAACCGGGCATCGATCTCACGGTGTTGGGTGATTACCTTCCAACACCGGCCGACGAACTGCCCGGCTTCAAGGTGGTTCGCTGCTGGGGCTTTCAGAAGGCCAGCAGCGCAGCTACTTTGCTGCGCGCTCTCACCAAAGCGAAGGCGGACGTTGCCTGGTTTAATCTGGGCTTCGCGAGCTTTGGCGATACACCGCTGCCGGCGATGCTGGGCCTGGTGACGCCGGCGATGGCCCGACTCAGCGGCGTTTACTCCCACATTACGCTGCACCAATTATTTGAGACGGTTGACCTGGAGGATGCCGCGGTTGGTTTTCCCCTGCTCTACAAAGCGGGGGGCTGGCTGGCGACGCACCTTCTGCTGAGCGCGAATTCGATCTCCGTCCTTCTGCCCGCTTACCGGCGAATCTTGGACGAAAAGTACCGGCATGGCCGGGTCCAAGCACGTTCGCATGGCATCTTCGCCGGGAAACCCGATCCGCCCGACTTTACCCGGCGAGGAAATCCCATCCATCGTATTCTTGCTTTTGGAAAGTGGGGAACCTACAAACGCCTCGAGTTACTGATCGAAGCTTTCGAACGCCTGGCCACGCAACTTCCGAACGTTAAATTGATCATCGGTGGAGGCGATCATCCCAAAACTCAGGGCTATGTGGCCTCGATGGCGCAACGTCACGCCAGCGATCGAATATCCTTTCTCGGCTACGTGCCCGAAGGCAATATTCCCGGTCTATTTCGTGACGCAAGCCTGGCCGTGATGCCCTACACGTCGTCAGCCGGTTCCAGTGGTGTAGCACATCTCGCAGCGCAGTATGGGGTGCCTGTAATTGCCACCCGCATACAGGACTTTGAGGAGCTTGCCGAGCACGAGCGGATTGCGATCCGCTACTTTACGCCGGGCGATGTGGATAGCCTGGTTGAACAAATGCTCCTCTGCCTGAATTCACCGCACGTTTTGCAAGAAATGGCGTGGCAGAACTACGCAGCCGGAGTAGCCATGAGCATGCCGCACATCGTGCAGGATTACCTTCGGTCATTTCGCCAGCAGGAACGAGTTAAGGTCTTGCGAGCCGCGGCCAAATTGCGCCGCCGAGGGTATGTTGAGAGCGAAGGCGAACTTGCCCGTACCGTCGGTGAAACAATTCAAAAGTGGCAGGACGAAGACGGCATCCAGAGTCCGATAGCATAGCTTTCATTCGGCGAAGGTAGGCCTTACCCGTCCGCCGACTTCTAATTTCTACTGAGGAACTTGCGGCTGTGAGGATTCGGGCTGCGGGCTTGAGGAACGTCGTTCTTGATCTCCGAAACCGGGGGGTGGCAGATTCGGCAGGGTTGGCGCCGGCATTGAAATCGGAGGGACCGGCGTGGAATTCTCATCGGTTCTTGCGGGACTTGCATCGCGGCGTTTCAGTTCTATGGGCTGGTTGGCGCGGCGCTTCTCCTGCTGCATCGCTTTTAGCGCGGATTGAATCTCTCCCTGGTTGTCGTCAGCCACGGTGGTGATCTTTTCTCCCTCGGCGTCCCGCCGCGTTGCGTAAGTCACCTTCGCTTTGGCGTCGCGTCCAGACTGCGCGGCTTCGTAGTAGCTTCCGGCGCTCTCTTGGTCCCCGTCCAGTTCGGAGATATATCCCAGGTTGTTCAGAGTGAATGCATTGTCGGGATCCAGTTTGTATGCCTGTAGAAAAAAATCGCGGGCCGCTGCCGGGTTGTTGTCGTTCAGTGCGGCGACGCCGCGCAGATTGAGTCGAGCGGTTGCGGCTTCAGGGCCCTCGCCACGCGCAATCTGCTCGCTTACCGCCGCAGCGTTAGCAGCCGCAACCTCGCTGATCGGCTTGCCGCGCATTTTTGCCCGCGGACTGACTACCACCCGCTGCATCGAATGCAAGCTTGCCGCCTGGGAGTAGCAGCGCAACGCTCCCTGATTATCTCCAACGGCCTCCAACGCGTAGCCCAGATTGTTTAGCAGAAACGGATCGCGAGAATGGCGTGGCAGAGCGGACTGAAGCAGGTTCCGGGCCTCGAACACATGCCCTTGTTCAAGCATTACAATTGCTCTCTCATTCAAGCGACTCACTTCCTGGTCGGAATCCTTCAGCTGCTGAAATGCATCATCCAGCGGCTTGCCTTTGAGCGCCGCAACATTCGATTGGTCAATAATCGCGTCGGTGTGATTGCGAGCCGCCAGGGCATAGTAGCGAAGAGCTCGATCGGCGTCGCCTTCCAGTTCGGCGATGTATCCCAGATTATTCAGAGTGAATGGGTCTTCGGGATCCAACAGGTAAGCCTTATAGAAGAGCCGCTTGGCTTTTTCCTGATGCCCATGCTTGAGCTCAGCCACTCCCTCGCGATTCAACTTCTGGCTGGGCGTTGATGGAGTGCGCTGCGGAATTGGAATGCTGAGATCCCGGGCGAATCCCAAGCGTGGGCCTGCCAGCAACACAGCTAGAACACCCGGGGCGATTGATCTAAACATCGATCTGAATAATTTTCTAAACATTGACGATCTGAACTTAGTCACGTTCTATGCCTCAGGCACGAATTGAGAAAGTTATGATGTCAGAGCGCCCGCGACGGTTGACTACAGTAAACACCTTAGCTCTAAGGTTTTGTCCGTATTCGCTCAAATCGGCATCTAAGCCGCGATGATGAGATTGCTTGCAAGCACACTCTTATTCGTTGGGTGGATCGCATCTGGCGCATGGGCGCAAGATTCCTCTCCGGCGCCGTCTCCCATTCCGCCCACTTCTGCCGCCAACGATTCCAGTCATCAGCAAGCTTCGGCGTTTCCCGACGGCATGCCCTCACGCGAACTGAGTGGGAAAGTGGGTTTGGTCCGCGGGGTGGTGAAGCGTCTGGATCCGATCCACGATCAACTGGTGATCCACAGCTTCGGAGGCGGCGACCTGAAGGTCAACTTTGATCCCCGTACTCAACTTTTTCCGGAAAAGAAGCCCATGCTTTTGACCAGTATGCCGGCAGGCTCAGTCGTTTCCGTCGACACTGTGATGGAAAACGGAAAGTTGTTCGCACGTTCGGTGCGCACGAATCCATCCGGATCGATTGCAGTTGAGCTGAGTGGGCAAGTGGTGCACTACAACGCGTCGAAATCCGAATTGACGCTGCGTGATCCTCTGACTCCGGATAGCGTTTCGCTGCGCGTCACTCCCAACACTGTTGTGGTCAAGGGCGGACAGCAATCCTCGGTACAAGCCCTGTCTGATGGGATGCTGGTGCGGGTATTTTTCTCACCAACGGAGCATGTTGCTAACAATGTGGAGATTCTTGCCCAGCCGGGAAGCGCTTTTACATTTGAGGGTCGAATTATTTCTGTAGACTTGCGTTCGCGCACGGTCGCCTTGTCGAACGATACCGACCAGAGCATTCGCGAACTTTCTTTCGACTCGCTAGATTCCAATATTGCCCGCATGTTGCGTGAAGGAGCACGCGTCAACATTGAGGCCGAGTTCGACGGAGACCGCTACAACATACGCAAGGTTACTGTGGCTCAGGCGAAATAAAGGGGCACCATTTTATTTGCATTTCAGGAAGTCTCAATCTGGGCCAACTTCTCGCGCAAGATTCGCGCCACAAAGAAATCCGCATCGTGGAACATATAACGGATCGTGTGTCGGGCATAACGGGCCAGGCTGCGCAAATCGGTTTTGTGCCAGCAACATAAGTTCATGTCGGGAGACAACCCGCAATAAAAGCGGAAGCGGCGGTGGGCCGAGTCCGGAGTAGTGAGCATGGCTGCGGCCATGCGGTGATTTCCCTCGATGATGGTTAGCGATTGGTGCTCGTCGATGCCAATCAGCAAGATTGCGTCTGGCACCTCACGCTCGTGAAGATCGTTGGCGATGGCCCCGAGTTTTTTCAGAAACCGGCCGTGCTCGCCACGGCGGGCCAGTTCGGCTTCAATGCGAGGAACCATTTCTGTCAGCTGGAACCCAGCTTCCGCGAAGCGGCGCCACTCGTTGCGCGGAAAGGAGCGCAGGCGGACTAAATCCTCTGGCGTCAGTTCGACTTCCCACCATTCCGTATCAGAAGGCAGTTCACGCCATAAGCCGCCACGCCGGCGAAACAGTAACGCGCGCCGGATGAAGTTCCCCTGGGGATCATCGAGATCGCCGTGCTCCACCAGATGCTTGAAGTCGTTTCGATAGGGATCGAAGTCGGGATGATAGAACTCACTCCGCAGGAACTCCGCGACAATCTCCTCTTCTGGCACATGCCGCAGAAGCCGCAAAGGCTGCCACGTGGGCGCGGAAGACGTGGACTCTTCTCGCTCACGAAAAAGTGGAACCGTCACTGCCAGCAACAATCCGCACATCACCCAAAGTTGCACCCAGATGACCTGGGACAAGGACTGGTGATAAACCCAGATTCCTCCCGCCACCAGCGCGCTCGCGCCCATTTGCACCCAAGCTGCCGTTCCGATGCGCCTTGATATTTCATACATCATGATGACAACTGCAATGCTGTACACACCCGTCATCGCCGCATAATCCGTTAACAACTGGGAGAACGGTGCGATTGCACCCCACAGAAATTGTTTTCCCAGAAGCATGGTCCATAGGCCCTGGGGCGCGAGGGCTACCGCGGTGATGAACAGGGAGGTCACCGTTCCTACCAGCAACAATGCCGTGTACAGCACGGGCCGTCCCCCCGTTGGCTTAGTATGGCTGGCGGAAACCGGGAACATGCTGCTCACCACCGACCACGACAACATAAAGACCACACGCCCCACTAAAGCCACTGCCGCGTAGATGCCGGCCTCCGGCGGCGGGAAGAAATGCTTCACCAGCAAAATATCCAGATTGCTCAGAACGACCTGGCCGATGAAGTACAACACCGCTTGCACGCCCTCGCCGAATGGCGCAATTTTGATTCGACCGGGGATGAAGCGATATTCGTCTCCTGGCCCGCCAGAGACGTACGCGGCTACTATCGAAAGCGTAACCGCCAGCATTACGCCAGTCACGCCCATAGCGAAATGCAAGAAGAGGATGGCGCCCACGAACTTAACTACTACCTCGACCACCACATTCATGGCTAAGCCAGCGAAGCGGTAACAGCCCTGCATGAGCCCCCGGCGTACGCCCAACGGCACATACACTCCTGCCGCAACTGCGAGGAGCCATAGGTCATGTTGTTGCGGCAGATTGAGATAGGACTGAAGGTATGCGCTGCCCGCTGCAATCAGAACTGCCGTTCCAAGGCCTACTTGCCAGGCTCGGCGCAGTAAGCTGCCGTAGATCTGAGCGCGAACGACAGGGTCTGAACTGCGCGCGGTAAACTTCGAAGTTACAATCTGGAACGACCAGGTAACGGCCGTGACCAGCATGAGTAGCGTATATAAAGCGGAGGCATGACCGAAGCCCGACACGCCCAACATGCGCGCCAGCAAAAGGGTGTAAAGCAGGTTGGTTGCGGCCACCAGCCCCGTACTTAGCAGCAAGATGGCGCTGCCGCGAACTACGCGCCCATGCCAGATTCCATGGTTTATCGTGGCCGGCGCTTGCCCTGGGGAAGCTATGGTCATAAGTTAAAGTGCCGTCCTCGGGCAATCGCGCAGGCGGAGGAGGATCAAAAATTGAACTGCGCCACCGGAACTAGTTGGGTGCGCTCGTGACCAGGAAAGTTGTAAAAGCTTTGCTGACCGAAACCGAAAGAAACTCTTAAAGGATAATTCAGCGAATCGGCTTCCGAGTGCGCGCCCTTGCCCCACGGTAAACCCCGTTCGCGAGTGTAGGTAGCTACGAAATTTGAGGTGATATTGTCGTAGTCGTGAAAGCTGCGCCCCGAGGACCAAGCGCCCCAAGCGGATATCGCCCAGTGCTTTCCGATCCGCTCGTCCACGCTAAAGCGTGGGCGTAGGGTTTGCGCAATAGCGTAGGTGAGGTCTGTAATCCGCCAGGCACGCAGGAATTCCGCGGTGGCCATTACAGTTGTGTGAGTGCCGAACTGGCGCTGCAGTCCTGCGTAGGTGACCGTCTGGTAATACTCGGTGATCTGTGTCGTATCCTGACTGACGTCAGGGGAAAAGAGTAAGTTGCGGCCGTTATAACCAGTCACCAGTGCGGTTTTCCCCCAGGGGCGGCCCACCCGGAAGTCAATATCGCCGGTGAAATCCCGCGAGCGCAGCGGCGCGTCGATGAATGGTCCCGCTTCCCGAATCAAGTAGCCGGAGAATGCCAGCCAATCGGCAATTGAATTGCTGGCCACGTAAACGAACTGGCGAAATAGATCTTGGCTGATAAAGGTAGGCGCCAGGGTATCGCGTCGGACTGTGTATTGCAGACCCGGAATAATACTCAGCTTCACGTCACCGATTTGCACAACCGGGGCTACGGAAACATTAAAGATTGTGTCAAAGGTATTCCGTTTCTGAATCAAAAGCTCGCTAGGATACGAGAGCGTGCCCACCGCATTGCGCTCGGCCACGAAGCCTTGGATCGCCGGAAACGAGTTCGGACGAAATTGAAAGTGCGAATCAACAAAAGTCTCAATCGAGCGCCGCGGGGGTGGTAATAGAGATGGATAATTCTGCACCCCGAACAGACGGGCGTCTAATTGATAGATGTTCTCGTCTTCAAATATCGGATTTACGTGCGCATCCGCATTGACTCCCAGATTTCTGGTGATGGGGCGCCCTTGCTCTTGTTTAAGTTCTAGTTCGGCGGTGCGCACTCCTGGGTCGTCTGGATCCAATTGACCGGCGCGCTCGAAGGTTGCCAAGGCGCGATCATCTTGCCCGAGTTGACGGTATACATTAGCCTGCGCGACCAGATATTCGTAATTGGTCTCGCGCTCCGGGTCATTTTTCAGGCTGGCCAATTGCAATTCCGCGCTATGAGTGTCGCCCAGAGCCAGGGCAGCATTGGCCATCCCAACTGCGACGGCAGATTCGTCGGCGCCCAAGGCGAGAGCTCGACCGTACATCTTCTCGGCCAGCTGATATTCATGAATGTTCATCAGGATATCTGCGGCATTGAGATAATCGTCGGCTGAAGTCACGTCTACGGGAGCGACCCTCGCCTCGGCGAAACCCAGCGCTATCTGTTGTTGTGCGTCGGCGGGCTTACCCTCTTGCGCAAAAAGCCGTCCTAAAGCCAGGCGGACCTGGAGCCGATTTTCATCGGAACTATCGAGCGCCTTCGAATACCTGGCCATGGCGGCTTCGTGGCGCCCCAGGACGCGCAGCACGTCTGCCGTCACAATTAACACCTTGTAGTCGCTGCCTCCATTTTTTTCTGCTGTTTCAATCGCTTGCATGGCCTCGTCGGTTTGGCCAAGCTGCGCGTAGGATTTGGCGAGCTCCGCGGAGATCATTGGGTCGTCCGGAGCAAGGGTCAGCGCGTTGCGCAAAGTATCGACTGATTCGGCATATTTGTGCTGCCGGTATTGCACGTCGGCAAGCGCGATATAGGTGTTCGGGACTTTTGCATTCAGCGCCAACGCTTTCTTGTACTCAGCTTCCGCGCGAACCAGCATGACCCGCTGCCGGTACCCTTCGGCTTTCACCAGGTGCAACGCCTCCGAATCGGGCAGTAACTGGCTGGCGATCTCCGCTTCCTTTAGCGCTGCTGTGGAATTCCGCAACTGCAGCAGGGCGAAGGCGAGTCCAAGGTGCGCTTCTCCATATTGCGGATTTAAAGCCAGTGCCTTGCGAAAGTCCTGCTCTGCCTGCGTGGCCAGGCGCATGTCGTTGTACACATACCCCCGGTTCATATAGCCAACCGCGATTTGTGGGTCTATCTCTAACGCCTTCGTGAAATCCTGAACCGCTGCCTCATTTTCGTGGCGCGAAGCGTGCACGTGCCCCGCAATCAGCGGCAGATCCCGATCGTTGCGGAGAATAGACTCATAGCGATCCACGATCTTCATGGCATCGTCCAATCGGTTGAGAAAAAGAAGGTCGTAGGCCAGATAGTCCACACCCTCGCGATCGTTCGGCAACTTTTCGATCACCTGATAGCCGAGGTCCGCGGACTCGGCGTAGCTTCCGGTAATGGTCAGGTATCGCTCATGCTCCCGCATAACCTGGGGACTCTGTTTCACTTCTTCGGAAGCGCGTGCCAGCCATTGCTTCGCCTGCTCGGGCTGATGAGCTTCGAGAGCAGCATTCATCGCGCCAGAAACAACCAGTGGATTATCCGGCGCCCTTTTGAACGCCTGCTCGTAATTCTCCTGAGCCAGGGGAAATTGACGTTTCGAACTGTACAGATCACCCATCGCCAGGAACGGCTGGTAATCATCGGGATGCTTTTTGGCAAATTGCGTGAAATACTTGAGCGCGGCTTCGTCGTCGCCCATTTCGCGCGAGACGAATCCTAGCGCTCCCAATGCCGCCCCACTGGATGGATCAACCGCCACCGCTTCAAGGTAGGTTTTCCGGGCTTCTTCTTTGCGGTCCGTTTTCCAGAGCAGGTTCGCATAGTTGAGCAGCAACACTTCGTTGCGAGGCTCGATCTGCAGGGCCTCTTTCAAATCCTGATCCGCCGCATCCACGTTGCCGGCAGCTACTTCGGTCGCGGCACGCAGCCGCAGGAATTCAGGCCTCGCCGATCCGGTTTGGTCGATGGCATTGATTTCAGTCGTGGCGTCTTTTATAACGCGATCCGCATTGGTGTTGTCTCCCGCATCGCGATAAAGTTGGGCAAGATCCACGCGCAACGAAATGGGGTAGAGAATCCCTTCCGGCACGCCCTCCGGCAGGTGCTGCAGCGCGGCCTCGTATTCGCGGATTGCATCTGCTGTGCGATGTTGAATCGCATCCAGGCGTCCGCGCAACGCGTAAAGACGATAGTGTTCGGGATTCAGCGTTGCCGCGCGCTTCAATAACACCTGAGCTTTGCTCCGCTCCGCAGCATTGATCATGGCTTGGGCGGCATTCAGTTGAACGTCGATATCGTTCGGCGCCAAAGCAGCCGCAGTCGCATACGTACGCGCCGCTGCGGATGTGTCGCCTGCCAGCGAATACGAGTAGCCCAGTTCCGCAAGCGTGCCTTCGTCCTTGGCATGCAGATCTTCCAGTATTTTGATTGATTCCTGATACTGACCGGTGTCGCGATAATAAGAAGCGACCGCTCGCAAGACCTCAGGATTGTTCGGAGCCGTACGGCGCGCGTGCTCCAGCATGTTGTGAGCTTGCTCGCCGTCTC
>CAVQCP010000035.1:0-50250 GCA_963710965.1 uncultured Acidobacteriaceae bacterium
GACAGAGCTCGTTCCGGAAGAAGGTCGTCTGGCGTGTGTCACGTGCGAAGCTCAGCTTCGACAAGCAAGACGAGTGGATCGGCACGGACATCGTGTTCGAGATCGCGAAAAAGGGCGACAAGACGGAAGTCCGCTTCACCCATGCAGGCCTCATCCCCGCGTTTCAGCGCTACCGCGACCGCTCGACCGCCTGGAGCACGCTCGTGCGCGGCAACCTGTGAAGGTTGATCGCCACCGGCAAGGCCCAACCGGACGCCTTCGCTGAAAGCGCTGCAGGGAAGGACTACTCCGCGCGCTTTACGGTGGAACAGTCTCCGAAGGAAGAGTTCGACGCCATAAACAATGTTCGGGCTGGTGGTCGGAAGAGATCGAAGGAAGCACCGACAAGGAGGGCGCCGAGTTCGACTACCATTACCAGGACGTCCATCGCTGCAAGATGCGGATAACGGAGCTGTCCCGGGGCGAAGTCGCCTGGCTCGTCCTGGACAACGATTTCAATTTCATCGCGGACAAGACCGAGTGGAGGGGCACGAAGATCAGTTTCGAGATCGCCAGGAAAGGCGGCCAGAATGAATTCATTCACTGACGTGGGCCTTGTGCCCGAATACGAGTGTTACGGCGTCTGCTCAAACGCGTGGGGCTCCGACATCAACGGGAGACTTAAGAACCTGATCACGACAGGCAAAGGCAATCCGAACCGAAAGGAAAGCCAGAAATGACGCTTACCGATCCGCCAATTCAGGAGATATACGAGACCCGAACCATTTTCGGTCCATCGTGGTAGATTCGCCTCCGGTTTCGGCTTTCGCCGAGTAAGGCCACTTCCAGTCGCGGATATCCGGCATGTCGTCGCCGTGCTTGCGGATATAGGCCTTGTGCTCGATGAGCCTGTCGCCGAGCCACTGCTTGACGTAGGCGCCCTCCGTCCCCAGCCCGGGCACGCGGTCGATCACGTCGCCCGCCAGATGGAAGCGGTCCACCTCGTTCAGCACCGTCATGTCGAAGGGGGTGGTCGTGGTGCCCTCCTCCTTGTAGCCGCGCACGTGGATGTTGTCGTGGTTGTGCCGGCGGTAGGTGAGCCGGTGAATCAGCCAGGGATAGCCGTGAAAGGCGAAGACGACCGGCTTGTCCGTCGGGAACAGTAGGTCGAAGTCCGCGTCGGGCAGCCCATGGGGATGCTCGCGACTGCGGCTGCAGCGCCATCAGGTCCACCACGTTGATCACGCGGATCCGGAGGTCCGGGAACTGGCCTCGAGATGTCCGCGGCCGCGAGGGTCTCCATGGTCGGGACGTCGCCCGCAGAGGCCATGACTACGTCCGGCCCTCCGCCCGGTCTTTTCGAGGCCCAATCCCAGATGTCGATGCCGCGGGTGCAGCGTCGATCGCCGCGTCCATGTCCAGGTACTGCAGGGCCGGCTGCTTGCCTGCCACGATCACGTTGATGTAGTTGTTGCTTGCGAGGCAGTGCGCCGTGACCGACAGGAGGGTGTTGGCGTCGGGAGGAGATAGACGCGCACGACGTCCGCCTTCTTGTTCACGATGTGGTCGATGAAGCCGGGGTCCTGGTGGCTGAAGCCGTTGCGGTCCGGCCTCCAGACATGGCTGGTGATTATGCGCCGCGTGTGAGCCTGACACAAGCACTTAGGATGGGCCAGACGCCCGAACAGTTCGGCGCAAGGCGAAGCCAAAAATGGCCGGTATTGGCCGTCCGCCGATTTATGCTCTATAACGTGCTCCTTCATGAACTCGGACATCTGCAACTTATCAACCGAGACACTCGTTCGGTACGCCTTAAGTTTGCGGATGAAAAATTGGCCCAAGCGTTCGCGGTGCAGTGGTGCAAGAATCTATGGTCGCAGCCGTTCGATCATCCTGATCCAGTTCATAATCCGCCGCGCCCGGACGAGTTCGCGTCAATTCCTCCAGACATGATTGCCAATCAGACATGGTCAATGAACGAGGCTTGCTAAAGCCGCCGCGCAAGCGATAGGCTGGTTGTCATCTTAATTTTAAGTGCGGACGGTCTGATGGCGATTTAATTCAGACTGCACAGGAGAGTGTTTTTATGCAACTGAAGCTGACAACCCAGGTGAAGGATGGAATTCTGATTGTGGATTGCACGGGAAGGATTGTGTTTGGCGAGGAGTCGTCGCTGCTGCGCGACACCGTCAAAGCGGCGCTGAGCGAAAACAATCGCATTGTGCTTAATCTTGGTGAGATCAGTTACATCGATTCTGGCGGGCTGGGAACGCTGGTGGCGCTGCGCACCAGCGCGCAAAATGCCGGCGGCACCATTAAGCTCACCAACCTGACCAAGCGGGTGGGCGATCTGCTGCAGGTGACGAAACTGCTCACGGTTTTCGATGTCTATGACTCAGAAGCGGAAGCCATCGAGTCCTTCCGCAAGGCGGCCTAGTCCAATTCGCACCGCAGGGCACAAACGGCAGAGGATCAATTTCATCGTCCGCTCCGTACCGGAAGAAGGGTGCACGACACGGACCTTCCTGAAATGATCCCTCGCATAATTTTTATTCTGCTACTCGTGGTGAGCGCCAGCGGCTTTGTGTCTCCGCCCGTGGCGTTGGCGATGGGATTGGCCTTTGGACTGATCTTTCCGCATCCTTATGGCAGCGAGGCGAAGAAGTATTCGAAATTCCTGTTGCAGGCTTCCGTGGTCGGGCTCGGCTTTGGCATGAACCTGCATCAGGTGATTCAGGCGGGACGCAGCGGCTTCGTCTATACCATGCTCGGCATCAGCTTCGCGCTGCTGGTGGGGATGGGCCTGGGGGCGCTGCTCGGGGTGAAGCGAGTGCCGGCTTTTTTGATCTCGACCGGCACGGCGATTTGCGGGGGGAGCGCGATTGCCGCAGTGGGGCCGATTACGCATGCTACCGATGAAGAGATGTCGATCTCGCTGGGCACGGTTTTTGTGTTGAATTCCGTGGCGTTGCTTACTTTTCCTGCGATCGGTGCGGCGCTTCATTTGAGCCAATCGCAATTTGGATTGTGGGCGGCGTTGGCGATTCATGATACGAGTTCGGTAGTCGGCGCGGCCGCGAAATATGGAAGCGAAGCCTTGGGCATCGCAACCACGGTAAAGCTGGCGCGCGCGTTATGGATCGTTCCCCTGGCGCTGGCGACCGCGGTAGTTCGCGGCGCGAAGGCGAAAATTCAATGGCCGTGGTTCATTGGATACTTTTGCCTGGCAGCGGTTTGCAGCACATACTTGCCGGCGGGAGCGCATGCCTATGCGCTGCTGGTGAAACTTGCCAAGATTGGACTGACGGCTACGTTGTTTCTGATTGGCAGCGGCATCTCGGTGGCGACGCTGAAACGTGTTGGACCTCGGCCACTGTTGCAAGGAATTATCCTGTGGCTGATCGTGCTGACGGGATCGTTGTGGCTGATTCGCGTGGGATGGATTCGGCTGTGAAGAAGCGTACGTCTAAGGAGAAGTCGTCCGTTCAGACGGCTAAGGCGCGAATGCGCATCGAGGCTGCCATTCGACGCATTCCGAAAGGGAAAGTGTCGACCTACGGAGCGATTGCTCGAGCGGCCGGGCTGCCAGGGGCAGCGCGGCAGGTGGCGCAGGTGCTGCATCGTGGCTTTGGATTGCCGTGGCAGCGGGTGCTGGGAGCGGGCGGAGAAATCAAATTGCGTGGGGATTCAGCGATCGAGCAGCGGTTGCGGCTGGAGGCTGAAGGAGTGCGGTTTCGGGGGCGGAAGGTGGATATGAAGGCGTGCGAATTCAGATTTCCGCGGGTTCGACGGTGAAAAGATGCGCGGCCGCGCGTCGCGCAGGCCGGACAGCCGAGGCGGCTGTCTCCACATGGCCGCTGCTCGTCCCCCTTATAGTTCTTGCCGGATGCTAACGGCCGCCCTTGAACTGCTCGTCGATTTCGACCTGATATCCCGTAACCATTTTGTTGGTTTCATTCGCCATGCCGACGACGGCCATTAACTCCGCGAACATGGCATCGGTCATGCCTTTTTTTTGCGCGGAGACGGTGTGCGACGCGATGCAATATCCGCACTGGTTGGTCACGCTGACGGCGACATAGATCATCTCTTTGGTCAGCGGATCGAGTGCGCCGGGAGCCATGATCTGCTTGATGTCCTCCCAAGTGCGCTTCAGCGTGCCGGGATCGTGGGCGAGCGCCTTCCAGAAATTGTTGATCCAGTCGGTCTGGCGCGTGGCCATGATGTCGTCATAAATAGCGCGCACCTCCGGGCTGGCGTCTTTGTATTCGATGAAGCCGAGAGTGGCCATGAGATCTCCTCGAAAAGGCAAATTCACCACAGAGTCACAGAGACACAGAGAAAACCTTATTTTAGGTTTTGCGTTCTCTGTGTCTCTGTGGTGAAAGATTGGTCGGTTATTTCGGCAATTCTCCGCTCAGCAGCTTCTCCAACGCTGCCGCGGGGCAACGTACTCCCACAAAGAACTGGCCGAAGAGGGCGTAAACGGCGCTGACATGGTCGAAGCGCATTTCATAAATCAGCTTCTTGAAGACCAGCGGATCATCGGCGAAGAGATCGACGCCCCACTCCCAGTCGTCGAAGCCAATCGAGCCGCTGATGATCTGCTTTACTTCGCCGGCATAGCGGCGGCCGACCAGGCCGTGCTCGTTCATCTGGCGGGCGCGTTCTTCGATGGGCAGCGTGTACCAGTTCTTGTCTTCGCCGCGCACGCGATTCATAGGATAAAAGCAGACATAACGATTGGGCGGAATCTCGGGAAACAGGCGCGGATGCATGGCCTCGCGATGGCGGTTGAGCTTGCATTCGATCTCCGCTTTCCACTGATCGGAGTAAAGTTGAATGCCTTGATCGGTAAGTTCTTTGTAAATCTTAAGGGTGGAATCGTAGAGGCCTAGTTCGATGATCGACAGATAAGAGGATGTGGGCTCCAAATAATCGCTCAGGCGCAGGCCGGCCAGTTTGAGTTCCGCTTGATTAAGATCGGCAAACGACTTGCGAAAGTGAACGAAGAGCAGGTCGCCCTTGTGCCCGATCAAGGAGAAGAGCGCCGACTGGCCCCCAGAGTTCTTTTCCATTTCACCCAGTAGTGCGGCGGCTTCTTGAGCGATTTCCGATCGCGTGGCATCGGGTAAGGCTCGCCAGGCAGTGCGGCGAAAACGCATCATCTGGTGCAGGACGCTGTAGCCCTCGGTGGTCAGAGGGACGGCTGGAACTTCGGCGGATATTTTGTTCGCACTGTGCGGAGCGGCGGTCGTGGTCATAGTCATTCGGTTCTCGCGAGTTGTGCTCAAAGTCAGCATCCATTGTACGCAAGGGACGCGCGGGACAGCCAATTCACGTTTTCCCGAGTCGATTTACAATCGTGCTGGCCTCTATCTTGGAGGCGGCAATCATGCGAAAACTGATCCCGACATTCTGCATCTTATTGCTTTTCAGCGGCTCGCTCGCCGCGCAGAGCAAGCGGCTGTGGGTGCTGCGCGCGCCCGGCGAGATGGCCGAGTACGATCCCGCAACCTTCGCCGCGAAGCCAACGCTGAAGGTTCCGGCGGAAGCAGTGGCGGCGCCGCAGAGCCTGCAAGTAAATCACCTGGGCCAAATGCTATTTTCCACAGCGGTCTCGTTGCCCCTGAGCGAAGGCGACTTTGCCGCGGAAGGCAAAGTCTGGTTCTGGGACGGCCGCACCGCGATCACCTTTCGTCGCGATGTGGCGCGGAGCACATCGACTACTGGATCGAACCTCGCCATCACGGAGTCGGCCCCAGTGCCATATCTGGCGCAGGATGGCGCGCATCTGTTGTGGTTTTCGAATCAGGCGCGGCGGCTGCAACGGGACGGCGTCGATCTGTCGACGAAGACGACGTGGCTCAGTTGGCAGACGGATCTGGCTGGCGCGGGCCGGCAAGACCTGGCCTCGGTCGCCCTGCCTGATTGCTCCTGTCCCACTGGCGGCTGCGAAGAAACTTGTCCGTATGAAGACGTGTGGGTTCCGGAGGATGGAGTGGGGAAATTCTTTCTCCTGACGCAATTCGTCTCGGGAAAGAGCCAGCCCATCTACAAGGCGAGTTCGCTGTACGAAGAGAGTGCGGGCAAATGGAAGGCAACGCCTCTCGATGCTCCACTGCGCCGCGTGCTGGACGCTGCCAACGCGCACACAATTCTGGAGGCGGTTCCCGATACCGGCTGCTGTGGTTGGTCGAATCAAAGCGACGACCAGACTCTGCTGCGTCTGAATGGCAAGGTCGTTAGTGTTTTCGATGAACTGGCTGCGTACAAAAATCCCGATTACGATGTCAGTTTCTACACCGATAACGGGGAGGTCTCTCCGGAGCTGACCTCGGTTGCGCTGACGATCGTGGCGACGGCTAAGCCGAACACTGCGATTCAACTCGCCGAACAGGGGCAGGCGAATCCGGAGGAATCGCAGCGCATTCGCAAGGCGCTGCTGGAGCTTCCGGCGGTCGAGGTAAAGAGCGCGGAGTCCTCACCGCGCCGACTCGCATTTCTGCCGCATGCAACTCTGGTAGGCTGGATCGGCGAAAAAGAGATTCTCATCGTCGAAGGACACCTGCTGGTTGCCTATAACGTGACGAACGGGACGCGGCGGAAGTCGACGATTCGGGTGGAGGACGCCGCGCATGTATTTCTGCGCTGAATAAGCTGGGGCAAAGCCGGGAATAAGCGAACCTCCAAGTAGTAGAAAGCATCCAAGCTCCGGCCTTTTTGTGGATCATTCGTAACAATAAAACGACATGAATATTCTTGATCTGGTTGTCGGCAAACCGCTCCGCACCAGCGACGAACGGGCGGAGGAAATCGGTCCAGCGAAGGGCGTACCGATCTTCGGGCTGGACGGTCTGAGTTCGGCTGCGTACGGGCCGGAAGCGGCGTTGACCCTGCTGCTGCCGCTGGGCCTGCTGGGCGTGCGCTATATCGTCCCCGTCAGCGCGGCAATTATTACGCTGCTCATTATTGTCTACTTTTCCTACCGGCAGACGATTGCCGCGTATCCAACGGGCGGCGGTTCGTACACCGTGGCGCGATTTAATCTAGGCGCGAGGGCGGGGCTGCTTGCGGCTTCGGCGCTGCTTGCCGATTACATTCTCACCGCGGCGGTTGGCATTTCGGCCGGTGTGGGTGCCTTGGTGTCGGCCGTTCCCAAGCTGTTGCCGCATACGGTTTCTATTTGCGTCGGAATCCTGATCGTTATCACCATTCTCAATCTTCGCGGAGTGCGCGAAGCCGGGACAGCCTTCGCGATTCCAACTTATGTTTTTGTAGGCACGCTTCTGATTACCATCGGCGGGGGAATCGTGCGCGCGCTGCTCAGTGGAGGACATCCCACTCCGGTTGATCCACTGCCGCCTCCGCCGGCGATGACCCAGGCGGTTACTTATTGGTTGTTGCTGAAGGTCTTTGCCAGTGGCTGCACCGCGTTAACCGGAGTTGAAGCGGTCAGCAATGGAGTGGGAGCGTTTCGCGAGCCCGCAGTAAAAAACGCGCGGAGCACCCTGACTATCATTATTTTTCTTTTGGCAATTATGCTGGCTGGGATTTCGTACCTGGTGAAAGCGTACGGAATTGTGGCCACCGATCCGGGTGCGGCCGGGTATCAAAGCGTGCTCTCGATGTTGACCTATTCGGTTTTCGGCAAGGGAGCGTTTTACTACCTGACGATGGGCGCGATTCTGGTAGTTCTATCGCTTTCCGCGAATACTGCCTTTGCCGATTTCCCGCGCTTGTGTCGAGCCATCGCACAGAACAATTATCTTCCGCACACCTTTGCTTATCGGGGACGACGGCTGGTTTATACCTATGGAATTGTGGTGCTGGCCGTGCTTTGTGGAGGCGTCCTCATTCTTTTCGGAGGAGTCACCGATCGCCTGATTCCGCTCTATGCGGTTGGCGCTTTTATGGCCTTCACGCTTTCGCAAGCGGGGATGGTGTCGCATTGGCTGAAGAAACGCGGTCCGGGTTGGCGACATAGCGCTTTTGTGAATGGGCTGGGCGCGGTCACGACAGGGCTCACGACTGCCGTGGTGCTGGTGGCGAAATTTGTCGAGGGCGCGTGGATCACGCTGCTTTTCATACCCGCGACCATCTTCTTGTTTACCCTGATTCGGCGCCACTACCATTCGGTGAAAGTACTCACCAACTGCAAGATTCCTGTCGATGCGGAAGGCTTAAGCCAGAATCCTTACGCGGTGGTAGTGATCGATCGATGGAGCAGTATCGCCCGGCGCGGGATTGAATTCGCCGCCAGGCTTTCTCCGGATGTGATCGCGCTGCACGTCGAACTCGGAAAACATTCCGTATTGCTCCAGGACGAATGGAAGCATTACGTGGAGCCGCCTTTTCGCGACTGCGGAAAGCCAGTGCCGCAGTTTCGCCTCCTGCCGTCGCCGTACCGCTTCGTGATCATCCCGATCGTCCAATTTATTCTTGAGCTTTCGAAGAAAAATCCCAAGCGCGACATTATTGTGGTGATCCCCGAACTGGTGGAAGACAAGTGGTACGAATATTTTCTGCACAACCAGCGGGCGCGGCTTTTGGAGTGGGTGCTGCTGGCCCGGGGCAACGAGCGCATCTTCACGGTAAATGCGCCCTGGTATATACGAGGAAAATAGTCAGGGGAGTGGGATGCTTAGCAGTGGCTCAGTTTGAATCTCTTTGCGGGCTCATCCTGAGCGTAGCCGTTTTTCAGGCGGCGCGAAGAGCCTGCCCTGAGCCCAGTCGAAGGGATTTCCCCCACCGCATTGCCTTTGTCTCCGGGAGATCCCTCACCCGGCTGAACTGCGCCGGGTTTCGGGATGACGCCCCTCAAACAAAGGCAGATTCAAACCGACCCTCTAGCTGATATTTTCGCAGGACGGCGTCCGCCCGACAACAGCAGGAGAAACTGCGCTATCTAGTGGCGATCATTTTAGTGGCGATCATTGTCTCCGTGAGAGTGCCGCCAGTTCCAATATTGTTTTTGTTCGGCGGGTGGAATGTGGCGAAAATCGCGGTGTTCATCGTAATGATTTTCACGGGCCCACTGATTGTAGTAGACGACTTCGTTGTCGTTCCAGACGTGGTAGTCGTTGTAGTAGGGATCGTAGACGCGGTAGTAATGATGTGCGCAAGCCGTCCCCAGCGCGGAAGACGCCAGCACGGCGCCCAGAAAACAGGTGCTCAGCAATCGCGATTTACGGTGCATCGTAAAATGCTCCTCCTGAAATCGTGTGTGTTTGATTTCGATCTGAAAGCGTCGTTCGACGGATAATCAAAACACAACAGTCGAGATTGGTTGCTGGGAAAGCCGATTTGGTTGTGACAGGCAGAGGTCAGAGGGGAAGTTCCAAGCTGAGGGTGGGCCTCATTCCTACTCAATTCACTCCCACTCAATTGTTCCCGGTGGCTTCGACGTAATGTCATACACCACGCGGTTCACGCCCTTCACCTCATTCACAATCCGGTTAGAGATGAGCTTCAGCACTTCGTGCGGCAGCGGAACCCAGTCCGCAGTCATGCCATCTTCGGAGCTGACGGCCCGGATGGCACAGGTATAGGCGTAGGTGCGCATGTCGCCCATCACGCCCACCGACATCACTGGCAAGAGCACGGCGAACGACTGCCAGATCCTGGTGTACAGACCGGCATTCTTTACCTCGGAGACCACGATGTCGTCGCACTCCCGCAGCAGGGTCAAGCGTTCCGGCGTAACTTCTCCGAGGACGCGCACCGCCAGGCCGGGCCCGGGGAACGGTTGGCGCTGCAATATCTCTTCCGGCATGCCGAGGTCGCGGCCAATCTTGCGTACTTCGTCCTTGAACAAGTCTTTCAAGGGCTCGATCAGCTTGAGCTTCATTTTCTCGGGCAGGCCGCCGACGTTGTGATGCGACTTGATCACCTGCGACGGGCCGCGGACGGAGCGTGATTCGATCACATCGGGATACAGCGTGCCCTGCACCAGCCACTTGACCTTGCCTTCTTCTTTCTCGATGCGCCGGGCTTCACTCTCGAAGACCTTGATGAATTCGTTGCCGATAATCTTGCGCTTTTTCTCGGGATCGCTGACGCCCTTCAGCTTTCTGAGAAAGCGTGACGTGGCGTCGACGGCATCGAGATGAAGGCCGAGCTTGTCGTGGAGGGTCTTCTGAACTTTCTCGAATTCGTTCTTGCGGAGCACACCGTTGTTTACGAAAATGCAGGTCAGGCGCGATTTTCCTTTGGCCTGGCGCAGCGCGCGGTCGACCAGGACCGCGGCGACGGAGGAATCCACTCCGCCGGAGAGACCGCAGATGGCGCGTCCCTTGCCGACTTGCTCTCGCACTTGCTCGATGGTGGAGTCGATGAAATGCTGCGCCGTCCATGTAGGTTTGGCGTGACAGATCTGAAAGACGAAGTTGCGTAGAATCTCGGTGCCATTGCGGGTGTGATGAACTTCGGGATGAAATTGGACGGCGAACCACTGCTTGGCTACGTTTTGAATTGCCGCTACGGCATGGGAGGTTCTGGCGGTCAGTTCGAATCCGGGAGGAAGCTCGAGCGCCTCGTCGCCATGAGACATCCACACTGGCTGGCGCCTGGCTAGTCCGCGGAAGAGGACTGACTCGGCAACGATATCGATTTCGGCGTGGCCATACTCACGTTTCTCCGCCGGTCGCACCTTGCCGCCGAGAGTGTGCACCATGAACTGGAAGCCGTAACAGATGCCGAGGACGGGCAGTCCGAGTTCAAACAGGCGCTTGTCGGCAGGCGGGGCGTCTTTTTCATAGACCGAGCACGGCCCTCCTGAGAGAACGATACCCACCGGTGCGCAGCGCTTGATCTCGTCAAGCGAGGCGGTGCAGGGCAGCACCACGGAAAATACATTCTGTTCGCGAATGCGGCGTGCGATGAGCTGCGTGTATTGCGCGCCGAAGTCGAGGATAACGATGGATTGAGGTTCGGAGAGATTGTGCTGGGATGGAGATTCCACTGATGAGTTTCTCAAAATCGAGACGGTGTGTAAAGAACTGTCGTGGGGACGCTCTTTGAGTCCCTAAGCCAAGCCAGGGTTATCGCTCAGGATTAGTTCGTTGCGGTCGATGGTGGTCTGGATTGGCGCGGGTGGAGGCGCGGGCAGCCGTGCGGGCGCGGCTAATGGTTCCGGCATTTCGGCGATACAGAGATATCCCGCGAGCCGCGCGACGTAGAGCCAATCCGCTACGGCAAAATACATGAGCGTGATCAGAATGACGGCGGCGAGCACGAGGCGTCCGGGAACAAACTGAAGGAAAGCCAGGGGCATGGAAACGGCGGTGGTGGCGACGCTAAAGGCCGTCAGATGAGCGAGACCGGTCCAGGTGCTGACTGCGAAGATGGGACCGGGATTTGCGCGAAAAAAAATGACGGCTGCAGAAATCGCGCCGAGGGTATCTTTTCTATTTTTATTTTCTGCGGATCTATTTTCTGCGGAGCTGGCACGCACGGCGAGCAATCCCGCCAGCGAGAGTAGCCAGTTAAGAGCCGACCACACCAGGCAGACAATGCCGGCGAGTGGCAAAAATAAGACGAAGACCAGGGCGGGATGAGGATTCTTCTCGGTCGATGCAAAACTGACGAGGAGTGCGGCTCCGACGAGCGCCAGCAGCGCGGCCAAGGCTACCGCGGTGCGTAAGAAGTTGAGGCCGATCAGCGAGCGTAAAGGGTGCGATTGTATCTCGATAAGACCGCTGCCAATATCTTCGCTGGACTTGATTTCATCGCTGCTGGGAGAATGCTCCTCTGCAAATTTGTCGCGGAAGTACTCGAGAAGTGCGCGCACTGTCGCGGCGCGTCCGATGGAGGCGAGTGAAATCCAAAGGATCGACAATGCGAGAGCTGCGAAGAGCCCGGCGAATGAGGCGCGGCTTAGGCTGCCGTGAAGAATGTGCTGGATGGCTCGTCCGACCAGCAACGGCTGCCTGGTCGCGAGAAGGGCGGCATCGCCTTTACTCACGCGCAACGTGTCGAGAAATTCGACGAAGCCGAAAAATAGCAACGCCCACGCGATCGCGCCGACGGTCCATCGCCATGAAATTTCGGCGAAGGTCAGCGACGGCCGTCGAAAGGCGGCGCGGAAACCTTCGAGAGTGGGCGAAACGCGGGACATTACCGGTAAGCATAGCAGCTGCAAGCTGCGGCAGAGACGTTGCAGGCGACGTCGATACAGCTCATCACTTCACCACTAAGTTGAGTAGCTTGCCGGGGACATAGATTTTCTTCACCATCTGCTTGCCGGCGATGGCGGCTTGTATTTTTTCGTCGGCCAAGGCGTGAGCGATCACGAAGTCTTCCGTAGCGTCGGCGGGCACAACGATACGGCCGCGCAGTTTGCCATTGATCTGTACGGGGATTTCAAGCTCTTCTTCTTTGGCCAGCACGGCGTCGTATTGCGGCCATGCGGCTTTGAGCAAGGTTTCTTTTTCGCCGAGCATCTCCCAAAGTTCATGCGCCAGATAGGGTGCGAAGGGCGCCAAAAGAAGAGCTAGATCGCGTTGCGCCTGCGCTAAGAACTGCGTGGGGATTGATCCCTGCGCGATCGCGTCTTCGGAGGCGTACAACACGTTCACCAGTTCCATGATGGCCGAGATGCAGGTGTTGAAGTGCCAGCGTCCCTGGAAGTCATCGCTGACGCGCTTGATGGTTTGATGAAGTTTGCGTTGAATGGTGCGGGCCTGGGGCGGCAAATTGCCAAATGCAACATATTCCACAGCGTCGAGCTTCTGCGCATCCGAGGGGTGGCCGTGCTTCGTGTTCCGCACTACGAATCGGTACACGCGTCCTAAAAATCTTTGAATGCCTTCGATACCAGAATCCTGCCAATCGAGATCGCGATCCGGCGGCGCCGCGAACAAGCTGTAAAGGCGGGCAGCGTCGGCGCCGTAACGCGCGACCATTTCGTCGGGACTGACCACGTTGCCAAGGCTTTTCGACATTTTCGCGCCATCTTTGATCACCATGCCCTGGGTGAAGAGACGCTCGACGGGCTCGTCGTTGGTGATCATCCCGATGTCGCGCATGAACTTGGTCCAGAAGCGCGAATAGATAAGATGCAAAATCGCATGCTCGACTCCGCCGATGTACTGATCGATGGGAAACCAATACTGCGCGGTCTTCGAGTCAAAGGGCGCATGGTCGTTGTGCGCGTCGGTGTAGCGATAGAAATACCAGGACGAGTCGACGAAGGTGTCCATGGTATCGGTCTCGCGGCGGGCTGGGCCTCCGCACTTGGGGCAAGTTGTATTGACGAACTCCGGCAACCTGCCGAGCGGCGATCCACCAGCGAGGGTAATCTCGACATTCTCCGGCAAAAGCACTGGCAAGTCTTTTTCGGGTACGGGGACGATGCCATCTTTCTCGCAATACAGCATGGGAATCGGCGTACCCCAATAGCGCTGGCGCGAGATTCCCCAGTCTTTCAGGCGATAAGTGACGGTGGCTTTTCCGAAGCCCATTTTTTCGGCGTGGGCCGACATCTTCTTGGTAGCTTCTGAGCACTCCAGGCCGCTGAACTCGCCGGAGTTGATCACCATGCCTTCGTGGGCGACGAAGGGAAGCGCAGGCTCGGCCATGGTTTCTTCCTGATCAGTGGAGATGGGAAGAACCACGAGGCGGATTTCGAGCTTGTACTTTTTGGCGAACTCGTAATCGCGTTCGTCGTGCGCGGGCACACTCATGATGGCGCCGGTGCCGTAATCCATGAGAATGTAGTTGGCTACCCAGAGGGGAACTTTTTCGCCGTTGAAAGGATTGATGGCGAAGCGTCCGGTGGCAACGCCGTGCTTTTCGATCTCTCCGATATCGCCGACTTCTTTGGCCTTGCGCTGCTCGGCGATTAACTGATCGACTTTGGCGCGCAAATCGGGATCGTGCGCGGCGAGATCGTTGACGATGGGATGCTCGGGCGCGAGTTGGAGCGAAGTTGCGCCGAAAATAGTATCGATGCGCGTGGTAAAGACGCTGATGGTCGCGCCGGCTGGGCCGAAGCCGTGATGCGGTTGGGTATAGTCGAGTTTGAAATCGACGCGCGCGCCTTCGCTGCGGCCGATCCAGTTGCGCTGCATGGTGCGGACTTTTTCCGGCCAGCCTTCGAGCTTGTCGAGATCGCGCAATAACTCGTCAGCGTATTTTGTAATGCGCAAGAACCATTGCTCGAGCTCGCGTTGCTCGACCAAAGTATCTTCGTGGCGCCAGCAGCAGCCATTGGCCAGGACCTGCTCGTTGGCCAGGACGGTGCAACACTTCGGGCACCAGTTGACTTTGCTTTTCTTGCGATAGGCCAAACCCTTCTCGTAAAACTTGAGAAAGAACCATTGGTTCCAGCGGTAATAATCGGGCAAGCAGGTGGTGACTTCGCGGGACCAGTCGTAGGCGAAGCCGAGGCGATTCATCTGCGCCTTCATTTTCGCGATGTTGCCGAGGGTCCACTGGCGCGGTGGAGTCTGGTTCTGAATCGCAGCGTTTTCCGCGGGCAAGCCGAAGGAATCCCATCCCATGGGATGAAGCACGTTATAGCCGTTCATCCACATGTAACGGGCGAGCGCGTCGCCGATGGAATAATTGCGCACGTGTCCCATGTGCAGCGCGCCCGAGGGATAGGGCAGCATTTCGAGGACGTAGTATTTCTTTTTCGTGGAATGAGGCTCGGCGGCGTAAAGCTGCGAGTCGCTCTGCCAGCGCTCGAACCACTTGGTTTCGACGCGCTGGGCATCGTAGCGTTCGTCGTTAGGGCGATCGGGACGGTTATCGGCGCGGTCCTGGTTGGCGGTGGCGACTTTGGAATTGTCTTGCAAGGGCATAGCGGATCGACGAATTACTGAATGCTAGATTCTACAATGAGGCAACTTAGTCGTGCATGGGACAGTTGGGAACGCCTGGATCAGCGGTAGATGTCTTTGCGATGGCCGAATTCGAGGACGAGAACGGTAACGCGCCGATCCAGAATGTCGCAGATGATCCTATAATCGACGACACGATATCGCCACAGCCCGCGTTTCTCGCCTGGGAGCGCTTTTCCCCACTGGCGAGGGTCGTCGGCGGCGTCCACTCGTTGGTGTAGAAAATGAAGGATAGCCCTTTGGGCGGCGCGGTCGAGCTTCGTGATTTGCCTGGTCGCGGTGCGAGTGATTTCAATCCGCCAGGCCAAGTCGCCGCTCCAGTTCCTCGAGCGTGATGGTCGGCTCGCGGCGTTCTAAAGCGGCTATGCCTTTCAGGTAATCCTCGCGATCTTCCAAGAATTGACGAATGGCTTCGCGGGCATAGTAGCTCTTGCTGCGGCCGGTCTCTTTGGCGAGAGATTCCAGCTTCTCTTCGAGTTCGGGGTCCAATCGAATTCCGAGCATTGTTTAACAAGTTTAACACGACCGGGCAATCACGTTTCGAGTCATTCCACCAGTTTTTTGAGAGCTTCCACGTTTTTGCGGTCGTCGCCGGGTTTGGCGATCGGGGTCTCGGCGATGAAGGCGGCGTGGACGAGGCGCAGGTCGTTGAGCAGGATGCGAAAAGGCGCTTTGCCGATCGTGCCTTTGCCGATTTGTTCGTGGCGATCGAGCTTCGACCCGCGAGGGGCCTTGGCGTCGTTGCAGTGGACGACCTTTACATTGAGCAGGCCGACGGTGGCATCGAGATGCTGAAGGGTTTCGTAAATGCCTTCTTTACTCACAATGTCGTAGCCCGCGACATGGGTGTGGCAGGTATCGATGCAGGCGGCGACGGGGACGACGCCGCGCAGGCGGTCGATCACTTCTGCCACTTGCTCGAAGCTGCCGCCCAAAGAAAATTCCGCGCCGGCGGTGTTCTCGATCAGAATGGTCAGTCCACGAGCGGAGAGATCGAGATCCTGGGTAGCGGCGGCAATGGCAGCGGCGGTTTGCAGCAATCCGGTTTCGCGATCCGTTCCGCGAAACGACCCTGGATGCAAAACTAAATAATCCGCACACATGGCGAGCGCTCGTTCCACCTCGCCGCGAAAGGCCTCGATGGATTTCTTCAGGAACACCGGGTTGGTGCTGGCCAGATTCACCAGATAATTGGTGTGGATGACGAGCGGCTTGAGGTCGTAGCGAACGCGCAGGCGGAGCATTTCCTCGCACAGGGGATGGCTCAGTTCATAGGGCGCCCATTGGCGGGGGCTGGAAGAAAAAATTTGCAGCGTGTTGCAACCGATCCGATAGGCGCGTTCGGCCGCGTTATGAATGCCTCCGGCGGTCGAGGTGTGAATGCCAATGCGGCGGGAAGTCAGTCGTGGCGGGCGTTTTGGGGCCGGGCGAGCGAGGATATCCTGCTCGCGAGCCAGAGAACGAGGCATGACAAAATTATAGGCGGGACCCGGAGGCTGGGGGGGCGACCAGCTTCGAACGGGATGCCATTCTCGACGAATTCAAGCTTCCCGGAATGGACTTCAGTACCTTGGGTAACGGCCCGAAAATCCGCTATTACACAAGTATTACAGTGATCTGAGCATTCCCTTGGTAGGGTATTTGAGGGCAAGGACGCATACGAGACCATCTGAAACGGGGCCAACTTTGGAGATGCAACTGGAAGATCTGGAAAAACGGCAAGCGGCAAATAATGAAGTCAACTGGGTGACGGCGATTTTTATGGCGCTGTTTCACATAGGCGCTGTGGCGGCACTTTTCTTTTTTACCTGGAAAGCGCTGTTCGTCGCCATGTTCCTGTGGTGGGTTTCGGGCAGCCTGGGCATTGGCATGAGCTATCACCGCCTGCTCACGCATCGCGGCTATAAGACTCCGAAGTGGGTCGAGTACTTTCTGACGGTTTGCGCCACGCTGGCGCTGGAGGGCGGTCCGATTTTCTGGGTGGCGACGCATCGCATTCATCACCAATATTCGGACCAGGATGGCGATCCGCACTCGCCGATCGATGGCAAATGGTGGGCGCACATGGGCTGGATCCTCATGGGTAAGTCGATGCACCATGACACGACCACGCTGGCGCGCTACGTTCCCGATCTCGCCAAAGATAAATTTCATGTGTGGATCACCAAATACCACTACGTTCCGATGATTGTGCTGGGCGTGATTCTGTTTGCGATTGGCGGAATGCCGTTCCTGATGTGGGGCATCTTCATGCGGACGGTGGTTGGCCTGCACGCGACCTGGCTGGTGAATTCGGCGACGCACTCCTGGGGTTCGCGCCGGTTCTCGACGCGCGATCTTTCGACTAATAGTTGGTGGGTGGCTCTGCTGACTTTCGGCGAAGGCTGGCACAACAATCACCACGCGCATCCAACGGCGGCGCAGCATGGATTTACCTGGTATGAAGTTGATATGAACTGGTATGGAATCTGGGCGCTGAAGCAGTTGGGTCTGGCCTGGGACATTCGACGAGTGAATCTCGCCGATTTGGAAAAAGGGCTGGCGCCCACGCCGAATGGCCGGCTGATTGGGCCGACACTGCCGGAGGGCGCGGTTGCGGGAGATTAAGCTATTTTGCCGCTACGAGTTTTGACCCCGATCTTCGGATCGGGGTTTTTGCTGGCTGTAAGGGAGAAGAGTATGTCGAAATCTCGACTGAGCATTTCATTATTCCTGGTAACGCTGAGCGTGTTAGCCCAAGAGCCGAACGGCTCACCGGTGCAGGGAACCGCTGGTGCACCCAAAATGGCACGCATTTCTGCCGGAGTGATGGCCGGGATGGTCGACCACCGGGCTTTGCCGGAATATCCCGAGGAGGCGATGAGGACGGGGCTCCAAGGCGATGTAATCTTCAAGGTTGATGTCGACGAAAGCGGGAAGATCATTCTCGCGCAGCCAGTCGAAGGCGACGCCCTGCTGGCCGCTGCCGGCATGGATGCGCTTCGAGATTATCGCTTCCGTCCCTTCCAGCTCAACGGAACGCCAATTCGAGTCGAGACTCAGCTTGGATTCCATTTCAGTCTCACCGGAACGGGTGATCAGATTAACGGAAAAGTGGAATGTATGTCGCAAATCCCCTACCGCCCCGAGTTTCGGACGGGAGTCTTGGGAGAAAATGGAACCTTCGATCTATGGCCGCGGAAGGTAGCGGGGGAGGAGCCCAAGCTCCCCGTAGAATTGGTTGGGAAGTCCGGATCGGTTTATTTGACGCTCACGATCGGTGCTGATGGCAAAGTTCAGGATGTTAAAGTCGTTGCTGGTGATAAAGAATTTATTCAGCCGGTGGTCGATGCTGTGAAAAAGTTTGTATACGAGCCTCAGGTCGTCAATGGCAAACCTTCGGTTGCCACGATTGAGGCCAGCTATCACTTCGGTCCGGGGCGATAAAACCGTCTGCGTATTGGTTATGTCTCCTAGCTCGATATTGAGCCGGGGAAGAATCCTTCCACGATCAGTTGCCAGGTTCCCAGCCTTCGGGCAGCATATCGAAGGCCAGCGTGTCGCGGTAGGCGAATTGATTGCCTGCCATGGCTGCCACTGGAGTCAGCATGTGCCAGACGCGTTCATCGTCGAAGACGTAGCATTCTCCCGCTTCGCGCATGATGAAGCGATCGATCTCCTGTTTGTCATTGTCAGTGATGACAACTCGCCGCCCTGCGCGCCGCAGCGGCCCAGCAGGTGCGTGACGATATACTTTTCGCCATCTTTATGAAGTCCGGGCGGACTGGTATCGCAGGGACGGCCCGGGGTAGCCGTGAAGCGGATCAGGTGCAGGTTCACCAAATAGCGGGTGCCGAGCTTCGAGAGGGGAAGGTAGCGGAGATGATAAGCGATCAACTTGTGAACCCCTGTGGCGTCGGATATCGAGTTGGGCAAAGGAGCGTACTCTCGCGGTTGTCCGCCCAGGGTGGTGTTGTATTTTTCCAACTGGACGTAGGGCGTGGTCTCGTCGCTAGACCAGACTTTAACGCCTCCTTCAACAATCTCGGCATGCAGACGATTTAAGGAACGATATCGGTCTCCGCCTGGATAGTACTGATCTCTTGGAATGGACCAGGCGGCATGAGAGAGCGAGTCGAGCGTGCGGGCTACATCCAGATCAATTCTAAGTGGCTGACGGCTATAGCCTCGCTCGACCAAGTCATTGCGCGAGGCAGCATTTATCTCAACTGGAATAAAGATGGCTTGGCTCATGATTTCCCCCTTTGCCGGCCCTTTCTCAACGGCCGTAGCGCCCGATAAGTTGCGCCTCGCCCAGGATATGGCTTTGCATGGCGCGCTCGAGGTCGGCTTTGGTGGCTCCGGCATTCAGGTTGAGTTTGGTATCGAGCGCAAAGAGCTTGAAGTAATAACGGTGCGGCTTGCCGGGTGGAGGACAGGGGCCGTTATAGCCAATCTTGCGAAAATCGTTGCGTCCTTGGAGGGCGCCGCTGGCAAGCTGTTCCTTCTTTTCTACTCCCTCCGGAAGTTCCTTGGTGTTTGCAGGAAGATTGTAGAGCACCCAGTGCACCCAGGTTCCTACGGGAGCGTCGGGATCGTCGACGACGATGGCAAACGACTGCGTTCTTGCGGGCGCGTCTTTCCAGGTTAGCGGCGGGGAAAGGTCGGGGCCGTCGCAGGTGAACTTTTTCGGAATCATCTCACCCGCGGAAAACGCAGTAGTCGAAACGCGGAAAGACACAGCCCCTCCTGTGGCTTGGACGGCCGAAGGAATGAGGATGCCGCGCGCGCACGCGATCGGCGCGTTCCATTCGCGCACCATCGAGAACAGGATGGCCGCAGCGAAGAGGGCGAGCGTGAGGTGATTGGTGCGCATCGGGTAATTATGCCACTGGGAGGACCTCGGGGCTGAAGCCGCGGAATCTGGGTAGTGTATCAGATTGAATTTCTTGGCCTCGTGGTATGATCCCGTCCTCCCCTAAATCCCAGCCGGAGGTACGCCCGTGTACAGAATGTTATGCGTTATCGTTTTACTGCTGCCGACTCTCGGTTTTACGCAAGTTGTCGTCGCAAAAGGAAAATTTCCCAATCAGACCACCGGCATCCTCAAGACAACCCTCTTCACTCCCACGGAGGACGGCCTCTATAGAGTTTCCGCCTACGCGACAGTGACAAAGACTAGCGCCGCTGGGACGCAGTGGGCCTTCAATCTGGGTTGGACCGACGATGCCGGGCCACAAAAAGAGGAGTTTGTCCTCTGGACATACAGCAATCAGCTTGGACCATTTACCAACGATTACAATTTTTACGGCGGGGCCGTGCGGGTCTTCGAGGCAAAGAGCGGGATACCCATTACTTTCAGCCTGTCTCAGCGTGGCTCCGCCCCTGAGGGCGCGGAGTATTCGCTGTACTACGTGCTTGAACAGCTAGAGTAGCTATGCGACTTGATTTTTGTTGTATGGTCCACGCTTTCCCGATTTTGGCAGGTTCAAACTGATACATTGCCAGAATTTGCCGGGTCTTGACGGGGCGGCTGAAGCCGCTCCCTTTCAAAACCGACGATCTGAGCGGCTAAAGCCGCGTTCTTTCAAAACGGGGACAATTCAAGAATCACAGAACTGGCTGAGAACCGAGAACTGAGAACTGCCCTCAGAACCCCATAATGTTATACCCGCAGTCGACGTAGATGACTTCGCCGGTAATGCCGCTGCTGGCGTCAGAGGCCAGAAAAACTCCGGTAGAACCCACTTCTTCCACTTCCACCCGGCGGCCAAGCGGTGCGCGTTCTTCGTGTCCTTTGAGCATGTCTCCGAAACCGGCGATGCCACGCGCAGCGAGGGTTTTGATCGGTCCCGCCGAAATCGCGTTGACCCGAATTTTCTTTTTGCCCAGCTCATAGGCGAGGTAGCGCACGCTGCACTCCAGTCCCGCTTTCGCCACCGCCATCACGTTGTACCGCGGAACCACTTTCTCCGACGCGTAATAAGTCATCGTAAGAATCGATCCGCCATCTTCCATCAGCGGAGCGGCGGCCCGCGCCACCGCGATCAGCGAGTAGACACTTACATCCATCGCGATGCGGAAGCCTTCGCGCGTCGTGTTGACGAAGTCTCCCTTAAGTTCCTCCGCGGGGGCGTAGGCGACCGAGTGCACCAGCGTGTGCAATTTGCCGTGGCGCTCCTTCAGCGTGGCAAAGAGGCGGTCAATTTCTTCGTCTTTGCTCACGTCGCACATGTAGCCTTCGGCGCCCGGCAGCGAGAGGATGAGGTCTTTGGCTTCCTGCTCGAGGCGCTCGTTCTGGTAGGTGATGGCGAGCTTCATGCCGGCGGCGTGCAAACCTTGGGCGATGGACCATGCGATCGAGCGTTTGTTGGCGACTCCAAAGACGACGGCGTTACGGCCTTGCAGATCTAACATGAGGGCTCCGAACTAGGACAGTATGGAATGGAAAAGAATAACAGCGGAGGGCAACGATTTACTACGGAGGTAGGAAGAAGAATTTGCGAATTCCATTCTTGGCCCGCCAATTGAAAAGTTATCGACAGGGCTCACGGGAGGATCTATGGAGTGGGTCGTTCATTTCCCATAAGCTTTCAGCGACTCCCGCGCTGGCTTGTAGTTTGGAACCAGCTTGATCGCTTCATTCCACTCCGCAACCGCCAGGTCTTTCTTGCCCTCTTTCTCATAAACCTGACCAAGACGCCAGTGAGCGTTGGACAAGCTGGGATCGTACTCATCGGGCCAACGGGTGACGTATTTCTTGAAAAAGCGCTCCGCCTCGTCAAGATTCTGTCCGCTCAGCAGGTCGCTTCGCGCTACCCCGAAATAGCCCGGAAGGTAGTTCGGGTCGACCTCGAGGGCATGCTTGAACACGGCGGGCGCCTCGGAATCCTTCTTTTCAGAGATATAGAGGAACGCAAGCTGTACGTAGTATTTGGCGCGCTTGGGATCGGCAGCGATCGCCGCCTTGTACTCCTGCTCAGCCTCGGCGAGTTTTTTTTGATCAAGATAAAATACCGCCATGGCGTAGTGACCCTCCGCCGCATCCAAGGCGCTAATTTGCCGGACCTGCTCGACCGCCTTATCCAAACTACCGCCGGCAATCGACGGGGCCTGAATATAGAACTCGACCAACGCGGTGTGAGCCGCAATGTTCTGGGGATTCAGGGCTACCGCCCGCTCGAATTCTGCCTTGATCTGGCGCGCCAGTGACATCTTCTTGAAAACTCCCGCGGAATCCACAAGCCCGCTCAGACAATTTCCCAGAAGCAGATGATAGTCAGACTTACTGTCGTCGAGCGTGACCGCCTTGTTGGCTTCCTCCGAAGCCTGTTGGTAGTCGGCAAATGCATAGAGAACCTCACCGAGAAGAAAATGTGCCTCGGCGTTCCGGGCATCCATGGCCACGGTTTGTTCCAACAGGAATCTGGCCTGATCAAAGGAGGTTCGCGATGCGACCATGGCGCGCGCCTGATCGAGGGGGCTGGTCTGGGCTTGCAGGGGCGGAAGAAGAATTCCACCCGCAACAACAAACCAGGAACAGGCAGCTCTCAATCCTCGGTTTGTCATGATCCCTCCTGGCTGGGCAGAACGAAAATCGGATTGAACAGATTGAACAGTGGCTAGAACACTGGACGAGCAAGAATGTAGCGGGTCAGTCCGCAGTAGGGACCTCGCGAATAGACGTTTGCCTGGCCCCTACCGGCCAACAGGCGGCTACGAACGACAGCATATACACGCAGGCGACGATGGCGTAACCGGCGACCAGGCTGATGTTGTGGGCGACGGCGCCTACGCACAGAGCGAGCACCAGTTGAAGCGAGGTGCCGAGCAGGTTGTAGGCATTCTGCACGCGTCCCATGAGATGCTTGGGCACCATTTCCATCAGGTTGGAATTCATCGCGACGCCGCCGACGCCACGCGCCGAGCCCATCACGAAATAGACCGCAATGGCGAGATAGAGGAAGCGCGAAACCGGGGCGCCAGCCATGCATACGGCAAGCACTGCCATGGAAAACGCGATGGTGCGGCGGCCGCCGAGCCGGGCGATGATTTGCGCGGTGCACAGAGCGCTGACAAATGCGCCCGTGCCCCATCCTGCGCTAAGCCAGCCGTAGCCGACCGCGCCGGAGTGAAAGATGCGATCGCTGAGCGAGGGTGTGAGGATGCCGCCGGTCATCATCGCTCCCAGAAAAAGAGCCCAGCTCAGACCAAGGTGGACGACAGCGCGGCGGTCGCGAATGAACTGGACTGCTTCGCGCAGGTCGCGCCAGAAGCGCTGCAGCTGAGTTTCGGCGGCAACGAGATCGGTGCGCAGTTGATCCGCGTGGATCACAACGTGGCGGCCTTTGCGCACGGCGAAGTAGCAGAGGAATGAGACCATATAGGTCGAAACGTCGATCAGCAGGACGCCGCCGAGTCCTATGTGGTTGTACATGAAGCCGACTACGGCGCCTGCGATCAGCCATCCCCCTTGCACCCCCGCCATCAGAAAAGTGTTCGATTGCACGAACTGACCCTCGGGAGTGAGTTCCTGAATTAAAGCGGTGACTGTGGGCCAGAACATCCAGAAGCCGGCGGAGACGAGTGTGTTCATCACGTAAAGCTGCCAGATGTGAACGCGATGTTCGAAGGCGAGGATGGCGATGCTAAGGATGATTACGCCGCGAAGGGAGTCGAGCCACATCACCAGGCGGCGGCGATCCTCGCGATCGATGATCACGCCGGAGAAGGGAACGAGCAGCATGGCCGGAACCGTCTGGAGCACGACGAACCATCCGAGCGCCATTTCGTTGTGTGTAGCCTGCAGCGTGTACCAAGAGACCGCGGCCGAGTTCATTCCGCTGCCGAACATCGAGATCATGTTGGCGGCGAAGACGAAACGCAAGGGGCGCTGGCCGAGAATGGCACGCATGTATTTACTTTAGCGCAGGGAGCCGGCTTCGGACTTAGGCTTCGAACCTGAGCTGCGGACCTGGGCTGCGGACTTGGACCTCCGGCGGCACTCGCCAGTTGCGACTGAGAGCCGAGGTCGATGGCTTAATGATCCTGCTTGCATGGGGCGGCAATTCGGCGCTACGATTCGCGTGTTCGGAGGCATGAACTGAAAACCTTCCTCATTGCCGTAATGAGCCTTCTGAGCGTGCTGGTATTTTTTCTGGGATTGGCGCGGCAGGACGTGCCGTGGTTGTTTATTTCATTTCTGTGTTTGCTGATTTCGGGAGTGTTTGTGCAACTTCTGATTAATCGCAGGAAGGGTTCAGGCTAGATCAGGATAGATACAGTTGGGTTCGCAATCGGTGCGATGCGGCTGCCGGGGGAGGGCCTACAAGACGCCTCCGGTTTTTACCGCCAGAATGTTCAGCGCCATCTCCAGTTGGGTAATGGCTGCCCCGATCTCGGGATGAGTTCCCATCTTCTCCTGCAAGGCTTTCAGAATTTGGTGAGCGCCGGCAATGTGGGTTGCGGCTTGTGACTGGTCGGGATCGAGAGTAGATTTGCGGTCTGCGTCCATGGGGCGGCTCCTCTGATCCATTTTACGCATACGAAGCGCCGCCGCTGCTGAAATTCTCGGTAGTGGTGCCGTCTGGCTCACGCGTCACGCCGGATGAGCGAGAGATCCCTTCGGCTCCGCTCAGGGCAGGCTCCTCGCTGCGCCTGAGAAACGGCTTCGCTCGGGATGACACCGTTGATCTCGAGATCATGGGAGAAACCGCTGTGACCAAAGAAGAAGCTTTAGAACTGGCTGGCGAATGGATTGCGGCGTGGAACGCCCATGACCTGGATCGGATCATGGTGCACTACGATGACGCGGTTGAGTTGACCTCGCCGGTGGCGGCACGACTGTTCGGGACGGCTGACGGCAGGGTGATGGGCAGGGCGAATCTGCGCGCTTATTTTCGGCGTGGGATTGAGGCTTATCCGGAACTGCAATTTCATTTACTCGACGTGCTGGTGGGCGTGAATAGCGTCGTGCTTTATTACAAAAACCAGGAGGCGAGACGCACGGCAGAGTTCATGGAATTTTCCGCGAGCGGGAGAGTGATACGAGTTGTGGCGAACTATGGGCCGGGGTGAGTACGAACGGGCGTGGTCCATCCAGAGCTCTGTGTCGTAGCTTGTCTTTCGCCCCTGCGGGGCTATTCATTTTCGCTTTGTCCAGCCCGGGGCATACTTTACAGTTTTGCCCCCGGGTTAAGGTTGGACTCTCCACGCGGAGAACCCGTAGTCGTAGCCGCCGGAGCGGTGGAAATCCGGGAACCGCCGCGTTTGCGGCTGTCCCCACATGAGCCGGCGCCTCTAGAGGTTCTCTACTATTATATTAAGGGCGCCGTTTGACGCTTGTCTCCTTCTATCTTTACACTCAAGTTAACGCCGCATGAATTCGGTTGGGTTTGCTTTGCTCGATGTGGCCTCCGAAGCCAGCGGGTTGTGAAAGGTAACGAGTGAGTCCTACAGAAACTGCCGACGCAAAGAATAACGCCAACGACGCCAACGTTTCTAATAACAATAAAGACAGCGTGAAGCGCGAGATTGCGGTCGAGATCCCCGCCGCCGAGGTGGCGCGCGAGACCGAAGTGCAGATTGCGCGCTATCAGAAGTCGGCGAGGCTGCCGGGGTTTCGTACGGGGCACGTGCCTGCTTCGGTCATCAAGCAACGCTTTGGTGACGGGCTGAAGAGCGATGTGGCCGAGGCGTTGATTCCGAAATATTTCCGCCGCGAAGCGGAGAAGCAGGGGTTGATTCCGGTTTCGCAGCCGCGGGTAACTGATCTGCACATGGAGAACGGCGAGCCCATCACCTTCAAGGCGAGCTTCGAAGTGCTGCCGGAGATTCAAGTCGAAGGCTATAAGGAATTGCGCGCCGATCATCCCGAGATTGTGGTGACCGATGAGGAAGTGGAGCAGGCGCTGAACAACTTGCGGGAACAGCAGGCCACGTACACGACGGTGGAGGGACGCGCTCTGGCCGAGGGCGACTTTGCGCAGGCTGCGATGGATGGCAAGCCGAAGGACGGCAAAGATGTTGCCGAGGCCAAGGCGAATCCGGTTCACATGGATGATGTGTTGATCGAAATTGGCGGCAAGAATACCGTCGCGGAGTTCACCCAACATCTTACGGGAGCCAGTGCGGGCGACGAGCGCGTCTTCGATGTGGTTTATCCGGAAGATGCTCCGGACAAACGGCTGGCAGGGAAGACTTTTGTTTATACGGTGAAGGTTCTGGGTATCAAACAGAAGAGCCTGCCGGAACTGAACAATGAGTTCGCCAAGGAGCTGGGCAGCTTTGACAGCCTGGATCAGGTTCGTAAGCAGATCCGCGAGAATATGGAAGCCGAACGGCGCCATAATGCCGAGCGCGAAGCCAAAGATAAGCTGGTGGCGGAACTGGTGAAGCGCAATGCCTTCGAGGTTCCGGAGTCTCTGGTGGACCAGCAGATCGATCTGCGCCTGGAGCGCGGCTTGCGGGCGCTGGCGGCGCAGGGCATGAAGATGGAAGATCTTAAGAAGATGGATCTTCCGCGGCTGCGGGCGGGCCAGCGGGAGCAGGCGCTGAACGATGTGAAGTCTTCGTTGCTGCTGGAACGGATCGCCGATCTGGAGAAAATTGAAGTAAGTGACGATGAAGTAAAGCACGAGATTGAAGCCTTGGCCCGGCAATCCAAGCAGACGGCCGAAGCGGTGCAGGCGCGATTGACACAGGATGGGGGCCTCGATAGAATCCGGAATAGAATCCGCAGCGAGAAGACCCTCGAATTTCTTTATCATCAGTCCGCGTAGATTCGAAAACACGGACCACTTTTAGACCTCCCCGAAGAAACGAAAGCGCTACTCCGGGGGGGAGTGTGGCAAGGCAGGTCAGACAAACCATGAAGCCAAATGATCCGCAAATGATGCTGGTACCGATGGTCATCGAGCAGACCGGTCGGGGCGAACGCGCCTACGATATTTATTCCCGGCTGCTCCGCGATAACATCATTTTTATAGGCACGCCGATTGACGACAACATCGCCAACCTGGTGATTGCGCAAATGCTGTTTCTGGCTCAGGAAGATCCCGAGAAAGACATCCAGCTTTACATTAACTCTCCGGGCGGTTCGATCACGGCGGGCATGGCGATTTACGACACCATGCAGTACGTGAAAAATGATGTCATGACGTTGTGCGTGGGCCAGGCTGCGTCGATGGCGGCGCTGCTGTTGGCGGCGGGGCAAACGAAGAAGCGGCTGGCCTTGCCCAATTCGAGAATCCTGATCCATCAGCCGTCGATGGGAGGGTTGTCGGGGCAGGCGACCGATATCGACATCCACGCGCGCGAGATTCTGCGGATGCGGGAGATTACCAACCAGTTACTCTCCAAGCACAGCGGGCAGAAACTGGATAAGGTGGAGAAGGACGTGGAGCGCGACTTCATCATGAACGCGCAGCAGGCCAAGGAATATGGAATCATCGACGATATCATCTATAAGACGGTAAAAGCGGTATGATCCATTTTCGAGGAGTGGCTCAGTTTGAATTTCTTTGCCGGCGTGATCCTGAGCGCAGCCCCTTTTCAGTGGGAGCGAAGGATCTCGCCCACCGCACAGGCCTTTGTCTACGGGGGATCCCTCACCCGGCTGAACTGCGCCGGGTTTCGGGATGAGGGCCCTCAAACAGGGACAGATTCAAACTGAGCCACGATCCATTTTCGCCGATCGAATCCGCGTCACGCTGGGAACGTTCAATTTTTATAAGGGGAGTACAACCTAGTGAAAACTAAGTCGACCGACGAGATTTTGCGTTGCTCGTTCTGCCATAAATCGCAGGATGCCGTGGCGAAACTGATCTCGTCGCCCAGCGACTATCCGCGCGCCTACATTTGCGACGAGTGCGTGGCGGTGTGCAATTCGATATTGGAAGACGATCGCACCGCGGCTCCGGCGGCCGCCGCTCCGAACCAGCTGCCCAAGCCGCTGGAAGTGAAGGCCTTCCTGGACGAGTATGTGATCGGGCAGGAGCAGACCAAAAAGAAGCTGGCAGTCGCGGTTTACAACCATTACAAGCGCATCTTCATGAACCGGCAGAAGGCGGCGGGGGATGGCATTGAACTAAGCAAGTCGAACATCATGCTCATCGGGCCGACCGGCACCGGGAAGACGCTGCTGGCGCAAACCTTGGCCCGCATGCTCGACGTGCCCTTCGCCATTGTCGACGCCACTACGCTGACCGAAGCGGGTTATGTCGGGGAGGATGTCGAGAATATTATTCTCAAACTGCTGCAGGCGGCCGAGGGCGACGTGAGCCGGGCGCAGACTGGCATCATCTACATTGACGAGATCGACAAGATTGGGCGCAAGGACGAAAATCCGTCGATCACGCGCGATGTTTCCGGCGAAGGCGTGCAGCAGGCGCTGTTGAAGATTCTGGAAGGAACGATCGCCAACGTTCCACCCCAGGGTGGGCGCAAGCATCCGCACCAGGAATTCACTCCGGTCGACACCACCAACATCTTATTCATCTGCGGCGGCGCGTTCGTTGGTCTGGAAAAGATAATCGGGCGGCGGGTGGGGAAGAAGTCGCTGGGCTTCCGTGGTGGGGAAGAGGCGGAGAAAGAAGATGTTGTCGTTTCCAGGAAGCGGAACTTCGAATTGCTGAGCGAAATCCAGCCGGAAGATTTGATCAAGTTTGGATTGATCCCGGAGTTTGTCGGTCGCTTGCCGGTGGTCGGCATGCTCGAAGATCTCGACGAGGCGGCCCTGATCGAGATTCTTACCCGGCCCAAGAATGCGATTATCAAGCAATACCAGCGGCTGTTTGAGTTCGAGAATGTGCGCTTGAAGTTCAGCGACGAGGCCCTGCGCGCGATAGCCCGCCAGGCGATGGCCCGCAAGGTGGGAGCCCGCGGCTTGCGCATGATTCTGGAAGAACTGATGCTCGACCTGATGTTCAATCTTCCCAGCCAGAAGAAGCTGAAGGAGTTTGAGGTCACGCGGGAGATGGTGGAGAAGCGCACTGCTTCCCTGACTACGCTGGAAAAGGCCGGATAAGGCGGGGAAAACAGGAGTAAACTGGTGGAAGGTTCGCTGACGGGAACGCGGACTTGCCTGGGCAGGCCAGACTTGGCTTTGCCGGGAGTTTGAGCGCAAGGATTCGGGGAAATCGATGACCATAGCGAAAGAAAAGTTCGAGAGCAAGAAACTGCCGATGATGCCGATCCGGGACGTGGTCATCTTTCCCTACATGATGACGCCGTTCGTGGTCGGCCGCGAGTCGAGCGTGCGCGCCCTCGAAGAGGCTCTGGCTGCGGACAAGAAAATCTTTCTGGCCACCCAGCACGATGCCTCGATCGACGAACCGAAATCCAACGAGATCTACCAGGTTGGCACCATTGTCAACATCGTCCAGAGCCTGAAGCTTCCGGACGGAAATATTAAGGTTCTGGTGGAAGGAATCGAGCGCGGGCGGCTGCTGCAGGCCACCGATTCCGACGGCTACATGCAAGCCAATGTGCGAGTGGCGCGCTATGCCGTCGAGATGAATGCCCAGATCGAAGCCGGCATGCAGCGTGTGACTACGCTGTTCGAGCAGTACGTGAAGCTGTGCCAGGCGTTGAACTACGAGACCATGATCTCGGCGGTGCGCATGGAAGATCCGGCCAAGCTCACTGATATTATTGCCGCCAATTTGCAGCTTTCGATTGAAGAGAAGCAGGAACTGTTGGAGATTTTCGATCCTGCGGAGCGGCTGAACCGCATCGCCGACGTGCTCGATGTCGAGATCGAAAAGCTGAATGTGGATCGGACCATCCAGTCCCGCGTAAAGCGGCAGATGGAGAAGGCGCAGAAAGAGTATTACCTCAACGAAAAGATTAAGGCCATCCAGAAGGAATTGGGGCGCGGCGAAAAGAGCGAATTCGACGAACTGAAGAAGAAGGTCGAAGCCGCGGGCATGCCCAAAGACGTGAAGGACAAGGCGCTGCAGGAGTTGAAGAAACTGGAAGCCATGCCGCCCATGTCGGCGGAGTCGACGGTTTCACGGAACTATCTCGACTGGCTGCTGGCGGTGCCATGGAAGAAGCGGTCGAAGGAAATCCGCAATATTTCGCGCGCCGAAAAAGTTCTGAACGAAGATCACTACGGGCTGGAGAAGATCAAGGAGCGCATTCTCGAATTTCTCGCGGTGCGGCAGTTGGTGAAAAATCCCAAAGGATCGATTCTTTGTTTCGTGGGGCCGCCGGGTGTGGGTAAGACTTCTTTGGGAATGTCGATCGCCAAGGCCACGGGGCGCAAGTTCGTGCGCATGTCTCTGGGCGGAGTGCGCGATGAGGCTGAAATTCGCGGTCACCGGCGCACTTATATCGGCGCGCTGCCCGGCCAGATCATTCAGATGATGAAGAAGGCGGGCACCAAGAATCCGGTCTTCATGCTGGATGAAGTGGATAAGATGTCGATGGATTTCCGCGGCGACCCGTCGGCGGCGCTGCTCGAAGTGCTCGATCCCGAGCAGAACTTCATGTTCGTCGACCACTACCTCGATGTGGAATACGATTTGTCGCAGGTCTTCTTTGTCGCCACCGCGAATGTGATGCACACCATTCCGCCGGCGCTGCAAGACCGCATGGAAGTGCTCCGCTTGCATGGCTACACCGAGCAGGAAAAAGTTGAGATCGCGAAACAGTTTCTGGTGAAGAAGCAGATGCTGGCGGCGGGCTTGTCGGAAAAGAACGTCACCTTTACCGACGACGCCATCAAGAGCTTGATCCGCGCCTACACGCGCGAAGCTGGCGTGCGCAATCTGGAGCGCGAAATCGGCAACGTCTGCCGCAAGGTGGCGCGCAGGGTGGTGAAAGAAGGCGCGAACTACACCATTGCCGTAACCGGCGAGAACGTGAACGACTTCCTGGGCGTGATCAAATTCCGCGACACCCTGGCGCATGAAAAGAGCGAAGTAGGATTGGTCACTGGCCTGGCCTGGACCGAAGTTGGCGGCTCGATTCTAAGCACCGAAGCTACGGTGGTCGATGGCAAAGGCAAGCTCACCCTGACCGGCAAACTCGGCGACGTGATGCAGGAGTCGGCGCAGGCGGCATTGTCGTATGTTCGGTCGCGAGCCAACCGTCTGGGCCTGACGCGCGATTTCTACCGCACGCTCGATCTGCATGTGCACGTGCCCGAGGGCGCCATTCCGAAAGACGGGCCTTCGGCTGGCATTACAATCGCTACCGCGATTGCCAGCGCGCTCAGCAAGATTCCGGTGCGGCGCGATTTGGCCATGACGGGCGAGATTACGCTGCGCGGCAAGGTTCTGCCCATTGGCGGGCTGAAGGAAAAATTGCTGGCGGCGCATCGTGCTGGACTTTTCGAAGTGATCCTGCCGCGCGACAACGAAAAGGATTTGGCGGAGGTCCCGGAAAATCTACGTACTGCGATGAAGTTGCATTTCGTGGATACCATGGACCAGGTGTTGCAGATCGCGCTGGAGTCTCCACTGCCCGCATTTCGTGAAGAGGACACCGCGCAGCCGATCGCTCCGCCCCTGACCCCGGAAACTGGAGACAGTCCGGCAGCGCATCAGTAGGCAGTTGCAGTGCCCGGTTGCCAGGTTCCGGTTGGGGCTTGACAGCTTTCCCGCGCCTCCGTACAGTGAAATGAATTTCCAGCCTGCCGAGAGCAACCCTCCTTGGCGTTTTCGAGTAGACTGCAATTTTGATTCAGCCAGGGGTGCGTGGGTTTTCGCAGACTGGCCATGAAGAGACACGGGGAATCCTAAAGATGTCCACCTCCGAAACTAAGAACGGAGCTCTCGGTTTATTCCCAGAGTTCTTGCCTGAGGATGCAGGTGCTCGAACAACCGGGATACTGCCTTCTCAGGGCATAAGAGCCCTGATCGCCAGCGGGCGGGTGACTTCCACACCGGCGATATTAGAGGAGCATATTCAGCCCGCGAGCCTGGACCTGCGCTTGGGTGATGTGGCGCACCGCGTTCAAGCAAGCTTTCTTCCCGGCCTACGCACGGTCGAGTCGAAAATCAAAGAACTCCGGATGACTCGGGTTGATTTGACGAAGGCAGCAGTCTTCGAAAAGGGCTGCGTCTACATCGTCCCGTTGCTGGAAGAGCTCAATCTACCGAAGTCCATTTCCGCAATAGCGAACCCAAAGAGTACGACTGGCCGCTTGGACATATTTACGCGTCTGATCACAGACCGCGGGGTGGCGTTCGATCAGGTGCCGCCGGGCTACACAGGCAGACTGTACGCGGAGATTGCTTCCCGTACGTTCACAGTTGCGATCCGGGCAGGAATGAGATTGAACCAACTCCGATTCGTCCGCGGGAAGCCCGAGTCCCCAGACGCGCTAATCAGTCGGCTGGACGATCAAGAGAATCTGGTGTATCTGGACGAGGAAAAAACCGCCAAGGCCCTGGTCGATCGCGGACTGAGGGTCAAAGTCAACCTAGAGGAGTCGCTCTCTGCCGAGGTGATCGCCTACAAGGCGAGAAAGCATGCTCCAGTCATCGAATTGGATCGGATCGATTACTACTCCCCGGAGGAGTTCTGGGAGGCTCGCACCCAGCCCGCTAGCAGGAGTCTAATACTAGAACCGGGCGACTTCTACATCCTTGCCTCCAAGGAAAGAGTTCGTGTTCCGCCAGGATACGCGGCGGAAATGGAACCGTTCGACCCTTCAGCAGGGGAGTTTCGCATCCACTATGCAGGATTCTTCGACCCCGGCTTCGGGTACGGGTTGGGCGACATACAGGGCACCCGGGCCGTGCTCGAGGTGCGAGCTCATGAGGTCCCTTTTATGGTTGACGATGGGCAGGTCGTGGGGCGCCTAGCCTACATGCCTCTTATGTCTCGGCCGGACAAGGTCTACGGAACGAATATAGGGTCTTCCTATCAATATCAGGGGCTCACGCTGAGCAAGCAATTCCGTAAGAGCTAAGTCGCACTCCCGACCGCCCGCCCAACGGGGGGGACGCGATAAGCCCAGACGCTGTATACTCTCGCTAATCTGATGAACAGCGCTGCCAATCATGTGCTTTCCGGAACGCAGATGGACCGGCAAGGCGAGCGCATTCCCAAGGAAACGCTCGAAGCCTTCGCCGCGATTCATGCGGGCAAACGGATGCCCCTCAATCGCCAGCACGACTTTGCGCTGAAGTCGTCTGGCTATATTGAAAACCTGCGAGTGGTTCCCGACCAAGATAGCCCTGGCGATTGGGTTCTCATCGGCAACGTCTACTATGACGAGGAATCATTAGACACGGCGGTCGGCGGATTCAGCATCTCCTTCATGCAGTTGCTTCGACAAGGTGAATCGCAGGACTTCTTCCAGGTCTACCTTCCGTATCCGTACTACAACGACCACGCGCTGGTCGAAGAATTGTTCGAAGAGGGATATACCTCCGTTGGGAAATGGTGCAAAAAGGCTGCTGAACCGATCACAACCGGGCTCATTGTCGGAGCCATCATTTTGTTTGTGACGCCAATTTGGGATGATCTCTACAAAAACCAAATCGCCCCGCACATCTACAGGTTTTTCGCTGGCAAGTTCAAGAAACTCCAAGAGAAAGAGATCGGAGTCAACTTCGTCCAGAACATCGTTCTCAATAGCCAGAGCATTCAAGTGTTCCTAATCCCGACGCGCGGTAGGGAGCAGCACTGTTTCAGCGTCGAGCGGACAACCGCCGCGATGGCCTTAGTGCACGCCCGTCTGTCCGCTCAGCGCCAAGCTACCGTCCCCATATCCAAGGTGATCCTGCAGTTCGAGGACGAGAATGATCGTTATGTTCTCCGTCGAATCGAACATGAGGATGGCTCTCTGTCGGATTCCACCTAACCTTCGGCTATGCGGCTTGCAAGCTAACCCACCATCCAGATTTCCCGGAAACTTGCCAACCTTCCTCCTCGCATAGCAAACTAGCGCATGAGGGTGATTGCTCGATTCATGGCATCGGCGACGGATGCCGTCCATTTTCCTGCCCCCGGGCTGCCCGAGATCGCGTTTCTGGGGCGCTCGAATGTCGGCAAGTCCAGCGTGATCAATACGCTGATCGGCGACAAGATCGCGCGCACCAGTTCTACGCCGGGGCGCACGCGTGCCATTAATTTCTTCGAAGTGCGCTGGGCGGGAAAGCCGCGGCCGGAGCTCATCTTCGCCGACTTGCCAGGTTACGGGTATGCGAAGCTCTCGCGCGAGATTTCGGCGGAGTGGCCGAAGTTCATCGAACCTTACTTGAACGATCGTCCGGCGCTGGCGTTGTGCGTGGCGCTGGTGGATGCGAATATTCCGCCGCAGGAGAGCGATCGCCAGCTACTGGATTTTCTCAGCGCTTCGGGCCGCGATTTTCTGGTGATCGCCACCAAGAGTGACCGGCTCTCGAACAATCAGTTGCGCAATGCGCTGAAGATTTTGTCGGAGGCGTATCCCGCGGCGCCGGTAATCGCGTTTTCGTCCAAGACCGGGGCGGGACGGGATGAGGTGTGGCGAAAGATCCGGCAGTGTGTGAGCGAATCTCCGGACCCTGGCTTCCAATCCTGAACCCTTCCCGAACGGGTGAGCCGCGCCGTTTTTCTTTGCAAAATCAATGGGCACTCAGGTTCTCCGCCAAAAGGCCGATAAAGACCCAGGGACTCTTCTCCCCAGTGGAGAGGGAGTGGTTACTATGGTTGAAGAGACGAACGAGGGCGCAGCCTATCTATTGAGCCTGAAGAAATCAGCGCCGGCCATGGAAGCGGCGCCGGGCCGTGCGGCGGCGGCACCGGCCAGGGTAGAAGTTGCAGGCGCGGTAGCCGGGCGAGCAGCGAATGCAAGCTTCCGCGGGGCGGACAAGCGCCACAGTCCGCGGTACAAATGCCAGGGCAGCGTCCGCTTGCAGCCGGTCGGAACCACGGCATCGATCTGGGCGACTTGTACCGATATCGGCCTGCACGGTTGCTATGTCGAGGCTTCCACCCCCTATGGCATGGGCACCAAATTGACCATGAGGATCGAAGCCAACAACTGCCGAGTGGACGCCACTGGCGATGTGCGGGTCAGCTACCCGGGACTGGGGATGGGAGTTGAATTCCTCACCATGCGGGAAGAGGATCGCGAACGCCTGCTCGAATTGGTGCGCTCGCTGGCGCGCCCCACGCCGGCTGAGAGCTTGCGGTTAGCTCCGGCAACTGCTCTCCCTGCACAATTGGATGCGGTGCAGAGCGTGGCTAACCCCAGCGCCGCGCTGCGAGCCATGCTTCAGTTTTTCGAGAACCGGCAGATGATGAGCCGCGAGGAATTTCTGAGCATTCTGCGAAAGAGTTAAATCTGCTTTTCGCTATTTCAGTGATTGCGGTTACCCTCCGTTTTCATCGTGGTGGATGCGCGGCCCTCGAATCCCTTGATTCGTTATGATACAAGCTATGGCTTTTTATCTGATTACGGGCATCGGCGGATTTATTGGATCGTCTCTGGCACGAGAATTATTGCGGCGTGGCGAGAAGGTTCGTGGAGTGGATAATTTTTCGACGGGTCGACGGGAGAATCTTACGGAGATCCAGGGTCAGATCGATTTCCGCGAGGCCGACATTGTCGACCTCGACGCGATGAAATCGGCGTGTGCGGGCGTGGACTGTGTGTTGCATCAGGCGGCCATTCCGTCGGTGCCGAAGTCTGTGCTCGATCCCATCGGCAGCAACCGGGCCAATGTGGATGGCACGGTGAATGTGCTGGTAGCGGCACGGGATGCCGGGGTGAAGCGCGTGGTCTATGCCGCATCGTCGTCGGCGTACGGCGATACGCCTACGTTGCCTAAGCATGAAGGCATGCCTCCTGACCCGATTTCGCCCTATGCCGTGGCCAAGTTGGCCAGCGAGCGTTACATGATCTCGTTCTACCGCTGCTATGGATTGGAGACGGTGGCGCTGCGTTATTTCAATATTTTTGGTCCGCGGCAGGATCCCTCCTCGCCATATTCGGGGGTGCTGGCGAAGTTCATTACTTTGATGCTAAAAGGTCAGCAGCCCATCATCTTTGGCGATGGAGAGCAGAGCCGGGATTTCACTTACATCGACAACGCTGTGGAGGCGAATCTGCTGGCCTGCACCGCGCCTGCCGGGAATGTGGCCGGCAAAGTGTTCAATGTGGCAACCGGGCGCCGTGCCACGCTGAACCAGACGTTTCGACTTCTTCAAGGACTGACCGGCTATGCGGGAGACGCCGCGTACGGAGTGGAACGCGGGGGGGATATCAAGCATTCGCTGGCCGATATTTCCGCAGCGGAGAAATCGATGGGGTATCGGCCGAAGGTGAATTTTGAAGATGGCTTGCGGGAGACGGTAGCGTGGTATCGGAGTTCGGGCGTATAACCCGGCTTCCGGAATCCGGCATCTGGAGCTGAAGCCGGAAGTCCGCATTACGTTGGTGATCTACGCCGCTGTTACTTCGGTCCGTAGAGTGAACGTATGACACTTTCATCGATGGTAGTTTCGCGTGACTGGCAAGAAGTCAGTGTTCTGGAATGTATCCTGGGTAGCCTACATATGGATGTCGCGGTGGAGAGCGAACCGCAGCGAGCTCTTTCCCACCTGGCGAAAAATAAGATCGACGCGCTGATTGTGGACTGCGATCTGAACGGCACCGGACAGTTCCTTCGGGAGTTGCATCGCGAGGCTCCGCTGTCGACGACAGTGCCGCTGGTGATCATGGGGCGTCCGCAGGGAAAACACGACATGGATGGCACGGGCGCGATGTTCGCGTTCGACAAGCCGATCTCGGTTGAACAGGCGGTGCGCACGCTTTCTGCGGCGCGCAATATGATTCTCGACGGACGGTTGCGCTATCACCGCGCCGGGGTCGACGTGGCCGTCACGCTCACGGCCCGGAACCAGAAGCGGGCCGAGGGACAACTGATCAACCTAAGCCAGGGCGGTCTGCAAGTTCGCGTGAACCGTGGCTTCGATGCCAGCGAGGCTTCGTCGATATCGTTCGAACTGCCGGGAACGAAGTCGGGAGTGAAGGCGCAAGTGGAGATGGCGTGGTCGGATGCCGGAGGCAATGTGGGTGTCCGCTTTGTGAAGATGCCGTCCAAGGTGCAGCAGACCTTACGGCTTTGGCTGGCGCAGCAGTATTTTGCGAATTAACCGGGTACCTCGTCGTCGGAGTTCTTACCGGAAGCGATCTTCTGCGGCAATTTCTTCTTTATCTTCCTGGAGGGAGGACGCTTGCGCCAGGCGGGCGCCCGCGCTTTGCCCTCCCAGCACAGCGAACATGATTCTGTAGGTCGCTACGATCAAGAGCGCCGCCAGCGTTGTGGCGGTGAGAGTCAGGGGCCAGCCGGGAAGTTCGTGGGCGATGGAGAGAAAAATCAGAGCGAAGAGCAGAATTGCCGCGGTGATGACCAAGCTGTCGACCAACCATGCCAGGGTCCGGCCGGAAATTGGCCGGGTGAGCAAGTTCTGCTGAGCCGGCTCGTCGTCGGAACTTGTGGGAACAACTTGAGGCGTAGGCAGAGGCTGCGATGGTTTTGCGCTAGAGGCCGTATTCAGGCGAATTGCCGGACGAGAGCAAGCTGACAAGGTTAGACCGTCGCTTAGCAGCGCGGCGTTCCTGCCATTAAGATTTTTTCCATCGGCATTTTCTTCACCAACCGTCGAGTCGATAGGATCGCCAAATACAGATGGGGAGTGGCTGGCCTCGATGTCCGCGCTTTCCAGTAGGTTGGCAAAGATCCACTGGTTAATCTGGTGAGCGCTGCGGTCCGGCAAATCGACGAAGCGAATACCACATTGTCCCGAGGGACTGGCCCACGCAACCTGGCCATAGGTTTCTACACGCAGGCGAGGGAAGCGCAATTCGAAGCGCAGGCGCACGCGTTGATCCTGGCGCAGCGCGGCGACGGCCTGCACCGCGACGCCTTCTCCGTTCAGGTTGCGGACGATTCCACCGTTGGCTTGATCCAGAGTGACATAGGTCAGAGTGCGCAGTTCGTGGCGGTACTGGCGGCGTGCTTGGCGCGCGGCAATTGAAACTGACTGCATACTCTCCGCCACAGAACGAAAAGGTCGGATGGGGCCCGTTTCGTCGATTCTAGTTTCCGGCGACTCAGGGCCGGCAGTAACTTCGCTGGTTCGCTGGTTGCGGAATAAGTTTGGTCAGCGCAGGCTCCACAGTTTGCTGAAAAACCCTGATTTCGAGGTGGAGCAGCGTTTTAACGCTGCGATAAGACCTTTCTTTTCTGTCAGGGCTTTAGCCCCCGAGGCGCCAAATTTCAGTTTTTCAGCAAACTGTTTAGTCCCGGCGGCCCAACAGCGCGTCGCGTACCGGGCGCTCCGATGCGAGCAAAACCTTCATTACTTCGAACACGATGACGGTGGCGTAAGTTACTGCGATCCAGACAATAATTTCTTCGACGGGCAGTCGCGACCAGGCTCCGATAAAAACGCCGATCATTTGATCGTGCTGAAAATTCCACCAGTTATAGGGGACGGCCAGCGTAGCCTCCCACAGCAGGCTGACCAGCAACATAAAGAAAACCGTGAAGCTGAGGGCGCGCCAGTTGATGAAGCGCCGGGCCACTGGGAAAAAAGTCAGGGCTGGAAGCATGCCTCCGATAACGAGGACCGTGAAGTAGCCGGGAAATCCCGCCTGATCTTCGGGAAGAGCGAAATGCTTCTTATAGAACCAGGCGGCGCCGATCAGAACCGTGGCAAGAATGAGCGACGTGGGATGAAATTGCAGAAGGCGTTCTACCTTTCTGGCCTCGCCCGGGTAGTCGGGAACGTTGTAGGCGGCAAGCCAAAATTCGCCGAGCCACACGTAAAGCAGAAGGTCCACGAGAAATCCGGTCAGATAAAAGACATACTCTTCGACGGGAACCCATGGTCCGAATGCGGGCGCGAGGATGTGCAGGGTCGCGCCATGATTGGGATAGGTGAAGAACCACTGGGCGAAAATAACATCGAGCAAACACCCGAGCGGGACCAGAATCGCCAGCGACCGCCAGAAGGATTTGCGCGGGATGTGCAACCCCTCGCTGGGCAGGAACCACACCGCAATTACGACGATGGGCGCGATGAATAGCAAAAGGCTCACGGTATAGCCATAGGGGGTGGAGTTTTGGTCAACCTTCATGAGCGGAGCGGGGATGTGGACCGTCCGCAGAGTGATGGCGGCGGGAAGAACAATCATCGCCAGCATGGCGACGACGATCAGGATGCAGACCGTGGGGCTGGGAAGTCCGTGAGAACGTGGCGCGGGCATGAGCGGCCTCCGTGGCAGATGGGCAGGTGTAGGGCGCGTTTTGAAATGCGGAGAATTCTACACGGGTTTTGCGAGAGCCTGCGAGGGAGGAGCGGAGCGTTCGGAAAGTGGAAATGAAGCTCGGGGTTTCGGGAAGCGAATCGCTTACGAAAGTCCATGCCCGAAGGAGCGCCTGGCGGCATTGCAACCACGGGAAAACCCGGCTAACTTACAGTCAGGCGCGGCAAAAACCGGGGTAAAGCAGAATCCGGCGCTAATTGAGGCGGCTTAGTTATCCAAAGCGGCAATTGACAGGAGTTCGTGGCGTGGCCACACTCGGCTTAGGCCCACGGTTCGCGCTTTGCGCATGATAATTGAGCAGCTAGTAAAGATCGGCCAGTAAAGATCGGCGAATAAAAGATCGGCCAATTAAGAATGACAACTACTCCCACTCCACCGGCAATCGACGCAGGCAGCGGCCTGGTCGCGGCACGAATGCCGGCGTGGCCGCGCGATCGGCGTGAACCGGCACCGGTGCAAGGCGCGTATGAACCCGCGTCCGCCGGGGAGGAGTTGGGAAGTTCAGGGGCGTCGCGGCGCGATGCGCTGCAGGCGCTGCTGGCATTCTCGGCGCTGCATCAACAGGTACGACAGAGGCGAGCTTTAGCGGCGCAGGGCAAGGGGTTTGAGGCGCTTGAGCTTCCGCAAGAATTCGAGTCCGGCGAGCAGTTTGTTCTCGATGACGTGCTGCAACTGGTGGCGGAACGCGCGCTTGCCATCACCGGAGCGGACGGCCTGGGCATCGCCCTGGCGGAGAATAATGAGATTGTTCTGCGGGCTTCCGCGGGCAGGATTAAGCCCGACGTGGGCGCGCGCATCCAGCGGGATTCAGCCTTTTCTGGCGCATGCTTTCGCACCGCACAGATTATCCGCTGTGACGACACCGAGACCGATGAACGGGTGAATCTGTATGCCTGCCGGCAATTGGGCGCGCGTTCGATGGTAGCGGTGCCATTGTGTGGGCGGCGGCGCGTAATCGGATTGCTGGAGGCGTTCTCCACCGAGCCCTTTGGCTTCAATGAAAGCGATGTGGTCAGCCTGGGACTGCTGGCTGAGCTGATTCTTGGAGCGCTCAAGCCGGAGGATGAAGACAGGTTCGCGGAATCGGCGAAAGTGGCCGAGGCGCAGCTAGCCGCTCCTGCGGCTGAGGCGGCGGGAACTGAAATTGTGGCTGCTGCGTCCACGCCTGAGCTCCCGATCGCTGCACCTGTACTGGTGGCGGAGGCTGAGGCGGCTAAAGATACTTCCCCGGAGATTGTAGTTTCTTCTGCGGTTGCAGCGGCGCCGGTTGAAGTCCTGCCGGAAGTCGAGAAAGAAACTGAGATCGCTGCTGAGGAAAAGGTAGTGGTTGAGGAAGCGGCGCTGAATCCCCCACTGGCGGATCTCGTTGAGGAAGATGTCGCCGCTGAAGAAGCTCCAGTGGCTAAGGCTGCGGCAGGGCGCCATCCTGGAATGGTGTTGGCTTTGGTGCTGGTAGTCGTGACCGTTTTGCTGGCCGGCGGAATTTGGTGGAAGCTGAAGAATGCACAACTCGGCGAGATGGTAGTGCGGCCTGAGCCGAAGGTTACGAGGTCCAAGGTAGCGCCAAAGGCCGCGGTGTCGCCATCTTCGGCGAACTCAGCCATCACTTCTTCTTCCGTTTCTTCTTCCGTGACGACGGCTGGGACGGCTGCGAGCAGCCCATCCAATGCCGGCGCGAATGGGCAGATGACCTCGGCGAACAATGTGTCGGCTAATTCGGCAGCGGCAGCGGGCACACAGGCCGAACTCGGGGCGGGAGGCGCGACGCTGCCGGAACCATCGAAGCTGGCGCGGGTTACCGGCATTCGTCACTGGTCGTCGGCTGATTCCAGCACGGTGGTGATTGATCTTGAAGATCAAGTGCAATATGAGGCCCACCGGCTGAGCGGTCCAGACCGGATTTATTTCGACTTGCACGACACGTCGCTGGTGCCGGAGTTGGTGGGAAAGACGATTGAGGTGGGCGATACGATGCTGGCGCGGATCCGGGTATCGCAGCTGGTTTCGAATCTGACGCGGGTCGTACTGGAGACCAAGGGCAATTCGAATTTTTCCGTGAGCCTGGAATCGAATCCGTACCGGCTGGTCGTACAGGTAAGAAAGCTGGGCGCAAACGCCGCGGCGGAAGTAGATCTGTTTCCTGGGGCAGCACAGACTGGGGCAGCACAGAAAAAAGCGGCGCAGGAGCAGATGGCGATCGTCATACCTCCGCCCACGCCTGAGGATTTGCAACTGCGCGCCCGCGCGCCGAAGATGCGCATTGTAGTGGATGCGGGCCACGGCGGCTGGGACCTGGGGACTGTGGGCAAGAAGGGTTTACTGGAGAAGGATCTGGTTCTAGAAATCGCACAGCGGCTGGGCAAGCTGCTGGAAAGCCGGCTGGGAGCGGAAGTGATTCTTACGCGCAAAGACGACGTTTACATTCCACTCGACGAACGGGCCGGGATGGCCAATCAAGCACAGGCCGATTTGTTTATCTCAGTGCACGCGAATTACAGCGACTTGCCCTCGGCGCGCGGCGTGGAAACCTACTACACGAATTTCTTTGCGACGCCCAACGCGAAAGACCGCGAAAGCCGCGATCCGGGCGGCGATCGGAACGTGGGTGCGGCGCTGTCGCCCGCGGACCTGCATGAGAAGATCGAACAGTCGCGGCGGTTGGCGGCGAGCGTTCAGCGTTCGTTGTATGGAACCTTGTCGGCGCAGAATCCCGGGCTGCGCGACCGGGGCGTGAAAGAGGCCTCCTACGTGGTGCTTACGGAGACCACGATGCCGGGCATCCTGGCGGAAGTTTCGTTTGTGAGCAGTCCGGCCGATGAGCAGAAGTTGCGCAGCGACGGCTATCGCGAGCAGATTGCCGAGGCTCTATATAAGGGTGTGGCGCGCTACGCAGTGACTTCGCGTAGCGTGAAGATGGCCAGCGCGGCCAAGTAGACTTCCCAACCCTCAAACATCCTTTTTCGGTTAGTGTAGTGCGTCAAACAGATCGACGTTTATAAGTCGACGATTTCCGCTGTGATCCTCTGTGTCCCCCGTGTTTAAGCCTTTGACTTCCTCGTTGAATCCCAAGAATTCAAAACCGGATCGAGGCTCAAATATAACCATCACGATTTCCGAAGCACTACACTAGCGACTTTCGCTGGTTGCCAAGTACGTTCCCAATCCAATCATGATCGCTCCGGTTAAGGTGCGCTGCCTGCGGCGAAATACTGCCGAGGAGCGGATCATTTTCCCCAGCGGCTCTGCCAGCAAAATAACGATCAAGTCTGCGGATGTGTTTAGAAAAACCGAAAAAGAACCCAGCGCGACGAATTGAAAGAACACGTGTCCGGCTTCCCGGTTGACGAACTGGGGAATGAAGGAGAGAAAAAACAGCGCGGTTTTAGGATTCAGTGCTTCCGTCGCGATGCCCTGCCACAGCGGGTTCCGAGGTACTGCCGCGGCCGCGGAAGGCAAGGGATTCGCAGATGCATCTTCCGTGTTTCGAGCTTCAATGATCATTCTGACGCCCAGAAAGCAAAGGTAAGCGGCTCCAGCATACTTTACCGTGGCAAAAGCGACAGCCGAGCGGGCGAGAATGATGGAGAGTCCCAAAGCCGCGGCGAGAACGTGGACCATGCCTCCCAAAAAAGTGCCCACCGCCGAGAGCACACCTTCGCGCTTGCCTCCGGCCAAACTTCTGGCTAGCACGTAAAGCATACCGGGGCCCGGCGCCACGGCAAGTAACACCGCGGCCGTCAAAAATAAAAGCAACTTTGGAGATGAAAACATAATGCGGAAATTGTATATCGGAGCTTAGTCGCGGATTACCGGGTTAGCCAGATCTCCAGTTCTTGCAGCGAATCGACGCGGGGCACATCGCGCTCGCGATAAGCGCCGGAGACGTTGAGCAGTACCGCGTCCATACCTGCATTGCGGGCGCCCACGTAATCGACCGAGTACACGTCGCCGACGTACAGGCTCTCGTCGGGGCGCGCATGCATGGATTTCAGGGCGGCCTCGAAGATCTCGGCGCGCGGTTTTTCTACGCCCACGATTCCTGAGTCGGTGATAGTTTCGAAGCAATCGGCAATGCCGCAGCGGGAGAGGATGCGCTCGATGCCACCGTCAGCATTCGAGATCACGGCGATGCGAAACTTCTGCGCGATGCGATCCAGGGCCTCGCGGGTGCCGGGCAGGATTTGGTCCCAGTTGGCGGAGTTCTGCGTGTTGGCTACCAGTGCATCACGGACAGCCAGGCTTTGGCCGTTCTCTTCGAGGCTCTGGAGCAGGGAAGTGTGAAAGATCCACCAGAAGCCGTGATCGATTTTGCCGCCTTGCATGCCCTGATCAAATACCTTTTTCGTTTTGCGTTCGAGGGCTTGCCACTGCTCGAGGGTAGGATGGTTTTCGCTGGATATGGGTGCCAGCATTTTCGCGCGATTGGGAAAGAGAAGGGTATTGCCGACATCGAAGAAAATGACTCGCGGTTGGGGCATGGTTTTATCTTACAGAAGCTGGCTTTTCTGTTTCATGAAGCACGAAGGCAGCGAGGCTCTAGGGGAACGAGCTCCTCCGCAAGTCAGTAGTGGCTCAGTTTGAATTTCTTTACGGGCGTCATCCTGATCGCAGCCGCTATACAGGCGGAGCGAATAGCCCCGCCCTGAGCGAAGTCGAAGGGACATCCCCCACCGCACCTGCCATTGTCTACGGGAGATCCCTCACCCGGCTGAACTGCGCCGGGTTTCGGGATGACGCCCTCAAACTGGGACAGATTCAAACTGACCCAATACTCTCAAGTCCCCCGCCCGTGACCGGCGACGCGAAAAGAATGTAATATCCATGTACTTGGTTTGTGTTGTGTCGGGTCCCGTGCACCTATGGCTTTCGCTTCGACACCCTGGTTGCTGGCGCGCTGCGTGCAAACTTTGCTGTCGCCGTATCACCTGCTGCGCTCGCAGTCCATTCTGATCGCGTCTGTGGTGCTGCTGGAGCGGCATGCCAGCGGGCGGACGAACGTCTACAACATTCTGTGGGCTGTGGTATTTGGATTTGCGACTTTGAACATTCTGAGCCTGGCAGCGCGGCGCTTTGAGCCCAATCGACGCGGCCTGAACTTCGGAGAATTGATGGCCGTGCTCATCGTTCTGCTTTCGATTTTTCTTTTGGGCAGTGAGCTGTTAGGGGTATTTCATATTTTCCCCATCAAAATTCAGCGGTGATCCTGCGCGCTTCCGCAGACTGCCCCGCACTCGTATATTCCACCGGCTTTGCGGTATCATGCGCACAGTATTACCAGACCAATGGCAACGTCGAAAAGTCCGGCCACAATCGAAGTCACTTGTCCCTGTTGCAACGCTGTGCTGAAGATCGATACCGCAACCGCGTCTGTCATTGCGCACACGGCCGCGGTGAAGCCGCGAATGTTTAACGATATGGAAGATGCGGCCCGAGCGATGAAGGAGCAAGACAGCCGGCGTGAATCCATTTTCCGGCAATCGGTAGAGGCGCAAAAGCACGCGTCGGAGGTGCTGGAGAAGAAATTCCAGGAAGCCGTAAAGAAGGCGAAAGAAACGCCGGACACCGGGAAGCCCATTCGCGACTTCGATCTGGACTAACTGAGGTTCGGGCGCTTGGCTTTTGCGCGCAGGCTCTTTACTGCGCCCGAAAAACGGCTAGGTTCAGGATGACACCGCGAGAGCTCGTTAGATCCGTAGAACTTAGATCCCGTAGAATTTGACCGATGAAGACGCGTCCGCTGCTGATCGGCCATCGCGGGGTGCGGGGCCTAAAGGCGTTCACCGAGAATACTCTGGCCGCATTCGATTACGCGCTGGCTGAGGGCTGCGACGGATTTGAATTTGATGTGCGGATGACAGCCGACGGTCATGCGGTGATCTGTCACGACGAAACGCTAACGATAAGGCGCCGCCGGCGGATCATCGCCGATGCGGCTGCAGCAGAATTAGATTTGCCCTCGCTGCAAGAAGTTTTGCGTCGATATCAAAAGTCGGCCTTCCTCGATATCGAACTGAAGGTTCCCGGACTGGAGGAGATGACGGTGGATTTGCTCGGGAAACTGCCTCCATCCCGCGGTTTCGTAGTTTCTTCGTTTCTTCCTGAGGTGCTGGAAAAGCTGCATGATTTGAATGCTGCGGTCCCGCTGGGGCTGATCTGCGGGACGCGGGCGCAGTTGAGCCGCTGGAGCGAGTTGCCGGTCGACTACGTGGTTCCGAATTACAAGCTGGTTCGGCAGGACCTGGTCTCGGAGTTTAAAGCCGCGGGCAAGAAAACTTTCGTCTGGACTGCGAATTTGCCAGCTCAAATAAAGCGGTTCGCGGAATGGGGTGTGGAGGGGATTATTTCGGACCTGCCCGGAAGGCTCGTCCACGCTGTTACCCAATTGGTTGCGGCCAGAAAAAAAGTTGAGGGCGGAAATCCGATCGACTAAGTGGTTCGTACATCTTCCAGAGCGGTTCTCTACCCGCCTCTGGAGGAAATCATGAAGTTCTCGGCAATCCGGCCCGCAATGCTTGCGGCCGTGGCCCTAGTCGCGGCAACTGCGTCCGCGCAGACGTTAAAACCAGCCCAGACCCTCGGTTTTGGTGCCAACCAATTACTTACCTTCACCTACACGCAGAACTTTGATTGCGTCGATCAGCCGAACGACGACCTCAACTTCAACGGCATTAAAGCGGCGAACGATCCTGCGGAACTGCAAACTCCGATCTGCCAGGCAGGGTTTAATCCCTGGATTAACCCGCCGGGACAGGTCGGCAACCCGAGCGTCACCACGGAACCTATTTTTGTTCTGGTGCCGATGTTTTCGGTAAATGACGATCAGAATCCCGAGGACGCGATCTCTTGCAATAACGTAGTGCAGGGAACCATTTGCGGTACGACCCTGGGCACGACGCTGATTTCGTTGTTTGGGGCAGTTCCGGAGGCATTCAAGGCTACACCCTTGGTTTACACGCAGTGTCCGGAGCCCGGTTCGGCGCCTGGGACATGCACCATGCATGCTTCCAGAATCGATCTATCGCTGGTTCTCGCCGATCTCGGCTTAACCGGACCGGCCACCGCGAATGTCTTTCTTCCTACCCCGAATCACAGCCACGTTCTGCTCGACCAGGATATTAGCCTTCCGGCAATCTGGTGGCAGGTCGTTCCGGTGCTAGTGTTGAGTCAGAGTGATTGGCCGACGAAAGACGGCAGCAGCGGCATCACCTCCGTGAAGGCGCTGTATGAAGCCGAAGATGCCGGCGATGCCATTGCCGTGCAGTCAAATTTCTTCCTTTATTTCGCTTCCAAGGCCGACGGATCAACCCAGGGTCATGACATGAAGCATATGTCCAGCAAGTAAGATGATGGGGTTTGAGGGCCCGATCGGATCGGGCCCTTTTTGTTTTCAGGATTCGCTTTAGAGGGCCCACCGGCTATCAATCTGCGATGGCTCTTAGCGCTTCTGAGTTTTGTGCCACTGGGCGCAAAAAGGCCTGGCGCTCGGCTTCAAAGTTTTCCAGGTTGGTTTCTATGGCGCGATCATTCCATCCCAGGACTGCGCCGATACGCCTTGCCGCTTCGCGGCTGCAGGAGGCTGACCAGCACGCGCCCAAGGCTACGGGAACGCGGCGAAGCAGAACATCGCCCAAGGTTATGGCGTACTCTGTGCGATACGCCTCCGCGGCTTCGGCGATGACGTGCGAAGTGTGCGGACAAATCGGGGCGCGCATATCGGCACTGACGAGCGCCATGCGGGCGATGGCAGCGGCATGCTTGCCGTGCCACTCCAGCATGGCGCGAGCCGATTCTTCGCGGATGCCGCCGACGCGTGCAATTTCGAGGACGGCCTCATCCAGCAGAGGATCGAGAGTTGCGCCTGGAGCCAGGGTGATCGTGGGCGGGTCGGTTACTTTCAATCCGATCTTAGCCGCGCACTCGCGGGCCAGCGATGCCGCCGTCGTCAACTTACCGCCGATGACCGAGATGATGCGGGAGGCTCCGTCGTCGGCATGATCGTGCAGGATATGCTGCCGGGTCACGGCTGAAGGGCGGTTGTCGGGCGAGTAAGGCAGGGAGCGAATCCCCGCAAAAGCTTGTTTCGCGCTGGCTGCAGTGATCTTTGCTTTGGGAAAAAGTTGTGCCACGGAGCGGACCAGATAACTGATCTCATCGGCCGAGGGAGCGGTTTCCTCCGGGTCTCCGCTATCGGCAACTTCTGTAGTGCCCACCAGAATTTGATCATTCCAGGGAAGAACAAAGATGGGGCGTCCATCGATCGCCTCAGTGTAAATGGCAGCGGTAGGCGACCCGGAAAAACGCGGCAGAACGATATGTGAGCCGCGCAGGCCGCCCAGCAACGGCTTGGCCATGCGCACCGCCGAACGCTGGCACATGCGGTCAGCCCAGGGGCCGGTGCAGTTGATGATCCAGGTAGCATCGACGCGTTGCTCTTTTCCCGTGATCTTATCGCGCAACAGCAGGCCGGTTGCGCGGCCGTTGCGTATATCAATGGCCAGAGCTTCCATGTGATTGCGGACAATGGCTCCGGCATCCACCGCTTCGAGTAGCCATTCCGCGACCAGCCGCTCGGGAAATTCGCACTGCGCGTCTTCATAGTTGAAAAACGACCAGTGATGCCCAGCGTCCAGAGAGCGTTCGAATTGCTTCAACTCCATGGAATCGGAATTCTGCCGGGGCAGCTTGCCGGCGATGCGCTGGTAGAGCCATAAGCCTGCCCGGATTTTCAAAGCGCTGCGTTTGCTGGTTTCGTTCAATACCAGCAGGAAGTGCATGGGATGTACCAAATGCGATCGTTCGCGCAACAACGATTCGCGTTCGCGCAAAGATTCGCGCACCAGACCGAGCTCGCCGTGCTCGAGGTAGCGCAGGCCGCCATGAATAATGCGAGTCGACCGGCTGGTAACTCCGGAGGCGAAATCGTTTTGTTCCACAAGCAGCGTATGCTTTCCGGCGCGGGCGCATTGCCGCGCGATGGCAACGCCGTTGATACCGCCCCCGATCACCACCACATGAAAGTGCTGGCTCTCGAGGGAGGGTCGTGGATTCGTCGCTAGCACCATGCGTTTGCCGGATACGGGCTTTCGTTGGAAATTATATGGCCGCGATCTGATTCGGAATATAGCTCTTCAGAGTTTGCATGTGGCTGGCTCGACGGAGAAAGTTACGTTGGTACTTTCAAACGATAGTTTGAAGTATCCGCCAGCAGGACAGCAAAAATACCGGACTGCTCAAAACGAGCAGTCCGGTATTGGCTAGCCGATCGCGCAAGAGAAAAATAGCTCAGGCTACTTTTTGGGCGGGCTTTGAACCCTTGGCAGCGCCTTTGGAGAAGAGTGAAATCATCTCCCGGTTGAAAGCGGGAATATCGTCGGGCTTGCGGCTGGTCACTACGCCGTCGCTGGTTACCACTTCCTGGTCCACCCAGGTTCCTCCCGCGTTGCGAATATCTGTCTTAAGGGAGGGCCAGGAGGTGAGGGTGCGGCCGCGCGCTGCGCCGGTTTCGACCAGCATCCAGGGGCCGTGGCAAATCGCGGCGACGGGTTTTCCCCGATCGAAGAAACTCTTCACAAAACGCACGGCGTCCGGGTCCATCCGCAGCTTGTCAGGATTCTGCACTCCGCCGGGCAACATCAGGGCGTCATACTGCGAGGGATCGGCGGACTTTAGCGGTACGTCGACTTTGACTTCGTTGCCCCAGTCCGTCATGTCCCAGCCTTTAATCTTGCCATCTTTGGGAGACACGACTTGCGTCCGCGCGCCAGCCTCTTCCAGTGCCTTCTTCGGCTTCTCCAGTTCAGATTGCTCAAAGCCGTCGGTTGCAAGGATTGCGATGTTCTTTCCAATGAGAGTATCGGGCATGATTTTTCCTCCTTAGTTTATGGAATGATTGATCAATTGGTTGGATGCCATTTTGAGCGGCGCGGTTGATTGAGAATCGGCCCTCGTCGAGGGCGCATTGCCCCGGCAGCGATGGCTCATTTAGAGTGGTTGCCAATGTCCACTACTGGCGAACGATTCGAACGCGCGGTTGGGATCATGGAGCGGCTGCGGGCTCCGGGGGGATGTCCCTGGGACCGTGAGCAGACCTTCGATTCCATCAAACCCTACACGCTGGAAGAAACTTACGAAGTGCTCGAAGCCATCGACAATCGCGACTGGGAGGAACTCCCTGGAGAACTCGGCGATCTTTTGTTGCAGGTGCTTTTTTATTCGGAGATGGCGAAGGAGCAAGGGTCTTTTTCCATTGATGATGTGCTCGACCGGCTTTCCCGGAAACTCGTCGACCGGCATCCCCATGTTTTCGGAGATGTAAAGGCAGACACCTCGGCGGATGTGAAACGCAATTGGGAGGCGCTGAAAGTCGAAGAACGAAAAAAGAGATTGGGTGAGGCGTCCTTGGAAGGATCGCCGGCCGCGCAAGCCGAACCTCGACCACTAACTCGTCCTCTCCGCTACGTGATCCATGCCCGCCGAAGCTGGCCGCCCACTGCCATGATCTGCCCGCGAGCTCATCGCCGCCGGCTACCCGCCCGGCGCCCGCTTCCGTGAAATCCTCCAGGCCGTTGAAGACGCCCAGCTTGAAGGCGTCCTCACCACCCCCGAGCAAGCCATCGCCCACGTTCTGGCGAACTATCCCAAAATGTGACCAATTGCACTGCCAGCTTTGCCCGTCAATGAGATAAAAGAGGTGTGGCTCCCAGGCGTTTTGTCCGGTCCACGCGCAGCAACGCCCGTTCCCCGTTGAAAGCGAGAAAGCCCATGAACCCCGCCGCCCCCGGTGTCGCCGTTGTAGACTTCCAGGCCAGTTGGGCCGAGATGGATTTGCCCGCGCACGTCCGCGAAGTACTTGGCGCAGCTCCCTTGGTGCAGACGCCGGAGACGCGCCAGCAAGTGCTCGACTGGGCACTGGGCCGCGCTTCCGGGGAGACCGACTGGACTCTCGGCAATCGCGACGACCACGGAGTTTATGAGGCTGTATTCCAGATCCCCGGCGGGGGCCGCATCACCGAGGCCGTCATCACCAAGGCCCGCAACGGTCTGGCCATCAATTTCCCCGACCCCGCCATGCGCCGCCGCGATCCCAACGCCATGGGTCATCGGCGACCTCTGCCCACCGACAAGCCCACCTACGCCGACCGCTTCTCGGAACCATTCGACAAGACC
>CAVQCP010000036.1:0-39414 GCA_963710965.1 uncultured Acidobacteriaceae bacterium
ATCCACCCGGCCAGCTTTTCGACAGAACCAGTTCGGAGGTACTTTTGGAGGTCCGGTCAGGCGCCAGAAGATTTATTTCTTCAGCGATTTTCAGGGGACTCGGACGAATGAAGGAGTAGAGACGGGGTTAATTTCCGTTCCTTCCGCGCAGGATCGGGCAGGCAATCTTTCCGACATCGCGACTTCTCTCAGCGGAAGTGTGAGCGGCAATTCCCTGGCAAGCGTGCTCTCGGCAAAACTTCCGAATCCCGTGTATGTGGGCGAGCCCTATTATTCGCCGGGATGCTTGCCGGGTTCCTGCGTCTTCCCCAACGCAGCCATTCCATTGAAGGCATGGTCGGGGCCGGCTCTTGATCTTCTGCAATACATCCCTTCTCCAAACGATGGGACCGGTCAGTTTTCCACGTCAGCCTATGCGGAGACGGTGCGCGACGATAAATTTTCGGGGAGAGCGGATGGCAACAGCCGGTGGGGTCAGATTTCGACCTATTATTTCTACGACAATTACCGGCTCGACAATCCTTATCCGAGCCAGCAAGGCGGGGCGAGCGTGCCGGGATTTGACGCGCTGACTTTTGGAACCGCGCAATTGTTGAGTCTGGGCGATGCCAAGGCATTCGGCAATGGCACGGTCAACGAGTTCCACGCGGGCTTTCTTCGTTATGCCAATGTGATTGGCCAACCGCGAGGAGGGCTAGGGGTGGGTTTAGCAGCGCAGGGCTTCGTGACTGCTTCGGGCGCGCCCGGCTTTACGGTGCAGGCGCCACAGTTCGAAGGTGTGGAAAATATTGTTTTTCCATCCTTCGTAATGGGAGTGCCGATCACGAATGAAACGCAAATCAATAACACGATTTATTTAAGCGACATACTGGCAAAGGTGATCGGAAGCCACACTTTCAAATTTGGGGTGCAGTTTCATGCCGATCAGGTGAATGAGCATCCCAACGCAACATTCAACGGAACTTTCAACATTGACGGCACCGAAACGGGGTCTGCCTTTGCCGATTTCCTGATCGGCGTGCCGAGTAACTTCACCCAGTCGTCGGGCGAGCCGTTTTACTTGCGCAATCGATATGAAGGCGTGTTTGCGCAGGATAGCTGGCGAGCGCGCTCCGACTTGACCCTTAACTTCGGATTGCGCTGGGACTACATCATGCCGTTCTGGGAGAAGTACAACGAGGTCCAGACCATCATTCCCGGACGACGGTCCGTGCTCTATTCCGGAGCGCCGCAGGGGCTGGTGGTGCCAGGCGATCCCGGAATTCCCAGTACGATTTCGCCGTCGAAGGGGGATAACTTTGCTCCCCGAATTGGAGTCGCTTATGCGCCGAAATTCGAGCGGGGACTTCTGAAAAGAATCTTTGGCGAGGGTGCAAAGAGCAGCATTCGCGCCAGCTTTGGCATGTTTTATACTGCATTTCCCGGGCTGTCGGCCGGTGTCATGTATGCGGTGCCTCCCTTTGGTTATACCTACCTCACTCCACAACCGCCGCTGTTTGCGACGCCCTTCGAGAGTGCAGCGAATGGAGAAGTGAACACGAATCCGTTTCCACTCACATTTCCTTCGCACAATATTTCGGCGAACAATCCGGACACTTCTTTCGCGTGGCAAAAGGTTCTACCCATTCAAGCTGACCCTTACTTTTATTACCGGAACACGGTCCCTTACACGGAAAATTACATGCTCTCGTTCCAGCGGCAAATTACAGAGCGAATGCTGCTGACCATGAGTTACGTCGGCAACCAGGGGCACCACATCCTTGCGGTGGCATCGACCAACCCGAGCAATCAGGCTCTCTGCCTCAGCTTGAGCCAATTCAGTGAAGTGAAAGCTGGCAGCCCCACTTGCGGACCTTTCGCTGAAGATGCCGTGATCACCAGTAAGAGTGGTCAGGTCTATCAGGGAACGCGAACTGGTCTGGGCTCCAACTATGGAGAGGACACCGCGCAAAGAACCATCGAGAATTCCAATTACAATGCGCTGGAAACCAATCTTCGCCTAGTGGGAAAGCGGTCAAGTTTCTTACTGGGGTATACCTACAGCAAATCGATCGATCAAGGTTCGAATCTGGGCGAACAGCTCAATCCTTTTGACTTTCGTGCAACCCGCGCCATTTCGGCATGGGACATGCGGCAGGATCTGGTGGCAAGTTACAGACTAAGCCTGCCCTTGGATTTGCTGTTCAAGCAAGACAACCGGTTGACGGAAGGATGGTCCATCGCCGGCACAACCCGCTTCAGCAGCGGGTTTCCGGTGACGCTCTTTGATGATTCCGATAATTCCCTGCTGGGAACGCTGGGCAACGGCATCAATAATTATCTGCTCGACACACCTGAATATCATGGAGCACCACTCGACATAAATACGAATCCGCGAAAGGCGCGCCCCGAGTTTAATAATTCGCCGATGGCGTTCACAAGCGAGACGTTGGGACAATTGGGCAACGCGCCCCGGCGATTTTTCTACGGACCGGGAATCGATAATTTCGATTTGACGTTGGCTAAACAACTGCGAATCACGGAGTCCAAGTCAATGGAATTCCGGTTGGAGGCATTTAATGTGTTCAATCACGCGCAGTTTTATGGAGCGGCTGCAGTAGACGGCGAGGTCAACGATCCGCATTTTGGCCAGGTCGTTAATGCGGCGGCTCCGCGACTGGTTCAACTCGCGGCAAAATTTAATTTCTGAGGGCCGGCCTGAATGAAGGTGACTACTTCGGCGTCCACAGCGGGTGAGAAGTGAAGAGTCCGTTCACGAAACCCATTTCGTAAACCACGAACAACCCGAAGGCTAAGCTGAGTATTCCGGAAGCCATGGCCAGTTTGCGTGCCACCGCCTGGCTTCTTCCCACAAACTTGAGTGTGGAAGCGAGGCTCATGGTGATGACCATCATGCCTGCGATTGTGCCCACTCCAAAGATCAGCAGATAAGCAATTGCCCAGTGGGGATTGTGAATGGTGGTGAGGACGAGCAGTGCCACCGCCGCGGAACCCGCGAGGCCGTGCACAAGTCCGATCATCAGCGGCCTAACATGCTGCCATGCGCCGGATCTGGCGAAAGTTCTGTCCAGAAAATTTACGGGCGTTCGATCCGTAGGGTGAGGATGAACTTCGGGTTGGTGCGCGTGGCGATGCGTGTGGATGAAATCCCCGTGGCTGTGAGTGTGAGTGTGAACCGAGGTTGCGGGTTGAGTAGTTAGCGGCGGGTCGGGAACGGAGCGCAGAAAACTCGCGACGTTGATGATGCCGAGAATGATCAGCATGATTCCGACCGATAATTCCATGCTGAGGCCGAGGCGAGCAGGGATGACGAGATTAAAAAGAATAATTCCTGCGCCTACAACAAAGATGGTAATCGTGTGGCCTAATCCCCAGAACGCGCCGATCAGAGCGGCACGAGCCAGGCTGCGTTGCCGGGTGACGATAGTTGCGACCGCGATCACGTGATCAGGATCGGTTGCATGGCGCATACCGAGAAAGAATCCGACGGCGAGAATGGAGAGGAGGGCGATCATATTCGTTCTTGTTAGTTTGTCCTAAACCGTAGCCGTCGCGCGTAACTCCGCCAGGCGTTCCGCAAGAAATTCCAGATATTCATCCAGTCCTACGCCAGTTTTGGCGGAAAGCTGGAAAACGCGCATCCCCGGACGAACCGCCTGAATGTTGCGCAGGGCAGCCTCGCGGTCGAATTCGACTGCTTCGGCGAGATCGATCTTCGTGATGATGGCAACGTCGGCGCTGTTGAAAATTGTCGGGTACTTAAGCGGCTTATCTTCGCCCTCGGTTACCGACAAAAGAACTGTGCGAAGATTTTCGCCGAGATCGTACGAGGAGGGACAAACCAGATTGCCCACATTCTCAATGAAAAGAAAATCCAATTCGCCGAGATTCCACTTCTCTGCCTCCACGGCATTCTGCACCATAGCAGCCTCAAGATGGCAAAGCGTGCCGGTGATGATCTGCTTGACCGGCGCCTGACTGCGGGCCAATCGCGCTGCATCATTTTCAGTAGCGAGATCTCCGACCAGGGCGGCCACACGATAGCGGGCACGAAGCTGGGTAAGAATTTTTTCCAGAAAAGCTGTTTTGCCCGATCCCGGACTCGAAACCAGACTCACCACAAACACGCCTGCCCCGTGAAAGCGGGTCCGCAGCGCGCGCGCCACCACATCGTTCTGCTTCAGAACGTGCTTGCGAACCTCAACCAGTCGCGCTTCTGGACTCATCGCTCCATCTCCAAATCACTCAATCTCCAAAGCAACCACATCCAGTTCCTTGCCGTGAATAATTTCGCCAGTTGGCGTTCCGCATTCTGGACAACAAAATAACTGCATCGACTCAAGAGTGCGCTGGGCCTCGCATTTGGAACAATAGACGATAATCGGGACTTCCTCAATCACCAGCCGCGACTGCTGCAATGGGGTATCGAAGCATGCCATTTCGTACGAAGACTGCAGAGCATCCGCGACCACGCCAGAAAGAAGCCCGAGTTTGAGATGCACGGCGATGACCTTCGCTCCGCGGCGCTCGGCTTCTTCCGTAACCATTTCGATGATGCTCATCGCGATTGAGAGTTCGTGCATATCCTAGTTGTTATCGCTCGCAAAAACGGCCAGCGCAGCCTGCCCCAGGCTGATGCCACCATCATTCGCCGGAACCGCGTGGTTGGTCCACACGTTGAATGATGGCACGAGCAATGCTCTTACGTCTTCCAGCAATAATTCGTTCTGAAAGACTCCGCCCGAAAGCACGACGGTATCCATGTGGTTCGATGCACAAACTGCTTTGACGCAATCGCAAAGGCCTTGAGCGATGCCCCTTTGAAAGGCACGCGCAATCTGATTCAGGTCGCGTCCATCTTTTCGATCGCTGGCAACGGCTTGTAGTAAAGGACGAAAATCCAGTTCCTTCTGGACGTATGGAAAAGAATACGCTTCGGTGGCCGACGCGGTCCGGGCCAGTTGTTCCAGCCAGATGGCGGCTTGTCCCTCAAAGGTGATTTCGCGAGTGAATCCCAGCAACGCGGCAGCGGTGTCGAACAATCTTCCGGCTGAAGTTGTGTTAAAGGTGCGAACCTTTTTTTGCACCAGTTCCATCGCCTGGCGATATCGGCTGGGAAAATTGAACGGAGCGGCTGTCAGATCTGGCAAGTCCTGGCTCTGGCTGAGAAAGCCCGCGGCCGCCTGCACCGGATGCTGCGCGGCAGCATCCCCGCCAGCGAGCGTTGCCGGACGAAGATGAGCGACTCGTTCGAAGCCTTCCTTAACACTGCCTACGAAAATCTCTCCGCCCCAAATCGAGCCGTCATCACCGTACCCGGTGCCATCGAAACTTATTCCCACGACGCGTTTTAACCATTCCCCGCGCTCGGCTAACACAGATGCGATGTGAGCTCGGTGATGCTGCACTGCACGTTTGTTGCGACCGGGCAGGGAGAGCGCGTGGTTTGTTGAAGCGTACTGAGGGTGCGCATCATGCACGACCAGCAGTTCGTCCCAGCGCACTTCATACATCGACACCAGATCACGAATGGTTTCCTCAAATGCGCGGAAGGCTTGAAAATAGCCGAGGTCTCCAATGTGCTGACTTACGAACGCTTGCCCGTCAACGACGAGAGTGACGGTATTTTTCAAGTCGGCCCCGACTGCTAAAAGCGGCCTTTCGATGGGCAGCGTCGCAACCGCACCGGGGGCGTACCCTCGGGAGCGGCGAAGAATCGCTGGGCCGAACGCGCCAACCCGAGCAACGGAGTCGTCGACACGGCGCGCGATGGGGCGCTCGCCGATCAAGAAAGCATCCGCAATTCCCGAGAGAGTCGTCTCCGCGTCTTCGTCTTCATAAGCGATGGGTTCGCTCGACCGATTCGCGCTCGTCATCACTAACGCCTCAGGCGCGCCCGCGGCGAAAAGCAAATGATGCAAAGGCGTATAGGGCAACATCACGCCGAGCTCATTGTTGCCCGGTGCGACTCCATTCAACTCGACCTTCGCAGGGGCCAGCACAATCGGCCGCGCAACAGAAGAAATCAGTTTTTCGGCTTCGGTGGAAAGCTCAACCAGCTCGCGCGCAACTTCGAGATTTTTAACCATGAGAGCGAATGGTTTTTCCTTGCGATACTTACGCTCGCGCAAAGCCGCCACTGCGGCGGGATTTCTCGCGTCGCAGGCCAAGTGATACCCACCGAGTCCCTTGACAGCGAGGACGCTACCTTTGTTTAAACGATTTACGGCTTGGCGAATACTTTCTTCACTCCTGCACGCAGTCGTATCACCCGAGACTTCTTCGAACGGCCGCAGGTAATAGCCCGGCCCGCAAGCGGGGCAGGCTACCGGTTGCGCGTGAAAACGACGATTGCCAGGGTCACGATATTCTGCCGCGCAATAGTCATCCAGCGGCCAGTCTTTCATGGTTGTATTGGGCCGGTCGTAGGGCAAAGCGAGAACGACCGTGTAGCGCGGCCCGCAGTTGGTGCAGTTGATGTAGGGATAGGCGAAGCGCCGATCGCCGGCATCGAAGAGTTCTTTCAGACAATCTTCGCAGACCGGCAAGTCTGGGGAAATGCGAACGGTGGGAGCGTTGCCCCGTTCGCTTTCGCGAATGGTGAACCCGCTCAGTCCCGCCGCGGGGGCAGGATTGATGTCGATTTCGGCGATGGTGGCCGCGGGTGGAGGGTGGGCTTTCAAATCTCGAATAAAAGACTGCAAGCCAGATTCGGAGCCTTCGAGATGAATTTCAACTCCTTCTTCGCCATTCAGCACCCAGCCCGTGAGGGTGTTTGCGCGGGCCAGTCGATACACGAACGGACGGAAACCCACGCCTTGCACCACGCCACGAACTCGTATCGAACAGGCACTGATCATTCTTGGTTAGTTCATTCTTGTTAGTTCATTTCCGATCAACTTTTCAGAGAAGTCTTTCGCGCTCAATCGAGGTCGACGATGCAGTTGCGGCCTTTCGGCGCCAGTCGATCAATCCACTCGCAGGTTGTAATCGGTTGGCCAGTTGTTGAGTCGGCGCCGAACGAAGCCCTGAAGAGAAAGGGATTGACGAAATTAACTTGGGAATCCAGGGAAAGGTCGTGTGAAGAGGGGAAATTCGATCTTCTCCCGCATTGCCGACGACTGGATTCGGCATGGAATCGAGCCCCCTGTGCGAATTGGATACAGAGCCCAAATACCGCACCCCAGTCGCGTATTCTAACCTAACTTTTCAAGGCAAGCGCTCGATTGCTTATGTAAGCGGCAGGCGGGCCTTCATGAAATTCAACGCGCCGAAAGGCTATACACAGTGACGGTGTGATAGCGCTGGCCGGGCTTCAATTCGGTGGTTGGAAAATTAGGATGATTCGGCGAGTCTGGATAATGCTGCGTCTCCAGACACAATGCCGAACGGAAATCCATCGGCTTGCCGCCCTTGCCTTTGACCGATGGATCCAGGGAATTTCCGGTGTATAACTGAATCCCTGGCTGGTCCGTAAAAACTTTTAGCACGCGGCCGCTCGTCGGCTCATAAACTTCCGCGGCCTCGATTAATTTGCCGGCGCCGTCGATCACCCAGTTGTTGTCATAACCGTTGCCAATTTTGAGTTGGGGGTCGTTATCGTTGATGCGCGCACCTACGGTCATTGGCTTACGGAAATCGAAGGGAGTTCCTTCCACAGATTTCAATTCACCCGTGGGAATCTGCGTAGCATCGAGCGGCGTAAAGCGGGAGGCGTGCAGGGTAACTTGATTGCCTAAAATATCGCTCTGCTGGCCAAGATTGAAATAGGCATGATTGCCTAAGTTGAGCACGGTATCTTTGTCGGTGGTGGCGGAATATTCCATGCGCAAATCGCCCTTCACCAACGTATAAGTAACCGTCGCCGAAAGGTTGCCGGGAAATCCGGCATCGCCATCTTTGCTGAGATAGCTGAGTTCCACTCCGTTCGCGACCGGTTTTGCCTTCCACACGACGTTATTGAAAGCGTGCGGACCACCGTGGAGTGTGTTATCGCCGTTATTCTTCGGCAGCGAATATTTAATGCCGTCCAGCGTGAAGGTGCCGTGCGCGATGCGATTGATATAGCGGCCGATGATGGCGTTAAAAAATCCGTTGTGGTTCCCATTAAAATTGGCGTAGTAACCCTCGAGATCATCGAAACCCAGGAGGACGTCAGCGACTTTTCCCTGACGATCGGGAGCCTTCAGCGAGACGATAACCCCGCCGTAGGTCGCGATCCGAGCTTCATAAGCGCCATCGCTCAAGGTGTAAATCTCGACGGGAGTTCCGTCCGGCAACTTTCCAAATGGCTGGCTGGTCACTTTCGTCTTCGCTTCCAAATTCATAGAAAACACTCCTAACCACAACCCGCTGATCAAGATCAATCGCAGGATCTTCAGAAGATTCATCGACGCTCCTCGCTGTTTTTTCACCCGCCGCCGGACTCGATTTCCGAACTGCAAATCGCAGCCATGGATTTCCCGATGACCGCTAAACGCATGTTCAAATCACGTCCAAATTAAGGGTACGCCTAACCATAGTACTAAAGACAGAGCGCAAAAGATGAAGGGTAGCGTCGAGCAGAGCAGTATCGCAAGCGAGTGATGAACAGCCGTGAGAACAGGGAGAGAGAATGGTAGGCACGAGGAGACTCGAACTCCTGACCTCTACCGTGTCAAGGTAGCGCTCTAACCAACTGAGCTACGCGCCTACAACAGGCTTCAATTTTATCAGGGAATGTTGGCCAGCGAAAGCCGCCAAATTCGTTGGATTACGCGGCTCGCTGACCCGTAATGACTTTCGCTCGGCCTCGCAAATTTCAATCGAGAACAAGAGAAATTACCTGCGCCAGTCCTTACGGCCAGCGTCTCCTCCATCTAAAAGATGTAACATACCGGACGAGCCCGGAAAATCCGGCCGCAGCCTCGGGAGATCCAATGCGACGATTTCGCACTTCTTTTTTTATTGCGCTTTTCCTGCTCTTCAATTTGTCATTTGCCAACTCTCAAAACGCAGCACCCGACAGGCCTGATTTGAGCAAGCAGCCGACTCTCTATGTGGTGGGCTATGCGCACCTCGATACGGAATGGCGATGGGAGTATCCGCAGGTGATTGACGAATATCTTCGCAAGACCATGGAAGATAATTTCAAGCTGCTCGATAAATATCCGCACTACATTTTCAATTTCAGCGGCGCCAACCGTTATCGGTTGATGAAGGAATATTATCCCGCCGATTTTGCCCGGCTGAAAAAGTATGTTGACGAGGGTAAGTGGTTCCCGACAGGTTCGTCGATGGAAGAAGGCGACGTGAACGCGCCCAGCGCCGAGGCCATCATCCGGCAGGTGTTGTATGGCAACAACTGGTTTCGGAAAGAGCTCGGCAAGGCCAGCGCGGAGTATATGCTGCCTGACTGCTTCGGTTTCCCGGCTTCGCTTCCGACCATCCTGGCGCACTCTGGCGTGAAAGGATTCTCGACGCAAAAGCTGGTATGGGGATCGTCAGCCCCCGGAGGAGGGCCTGAATCGCTCGAGAAAACTCCAGAGGGAACGCCATTCAACGTGGGTGTATGGGTAGGGCCGGATGGCGAGAGCGTAACGGCTGGCTTGAATCCGGGCGCATATGACGGCGGCATCGATACCGACCTGAGCAAGCCCTTTCCGCCGCTCGCGCCGAATCCCGCACTCGCAGACGTTCGGAAAAAGCGTCGAGCGCTGGAACAGAAGTTGGAACAGGCCGAGCAGAATGGACAATCCTCGACGCAGCAGGAAATTCAGGAAGTCTATGCCTTGCGAAATCAGGAGAAGTCGCTGGCCCAGGTCGAGCAAGATCGCCAGTTGAACCGGTACCAGGGAGATTGGGCGTCGCGCGTCGAGCGGAATGGCGAGATCAGCGGTGTTTTCACCGACTATCACTATTACGGTACGGGCGATATCGGGGGCGCTCCCAGTGAAGATTCCGTCAAGCGGCTGGAAGCGATCGTCACTCGGGGCACGACGAGCTTGCCGCCGCTCGGGATCGAGTCGGCCCAGTCGCATACCGAAGGACCTGCGGTGAAGGTGGGCGATGGACCGGTTCACGTAATCTCCGCCAACGCCGAGCAGATGTTTCTGGACATCACGCATTCCGAGGAGGCCGGACTTCCGCGCTATACGGGTGAGATGGAGCTGACCAACCATTCCGCCGGATCTTTGACCTCACAGGCTTATCAGAAGCGTTGGATTCGCAAGGAAGAATTGCTGGGCGATGCCGCCGAAAAGACTTCGCTTGCCGCTGAGTGGCTGGGCGCGCGGCCTTATCCGCTTGATCGCCTCAATGATGCCTGGACCTTGGTGATGGGCGGCCATTTTCACGACCTGGCTGCCGGCACGGCTACACCTAAGGCTTACGAGTTCGCTTGGAACGACGACGTAATTGCGATGAACCAGTTTGCGGGAGTGCTCAGCAACGCGACCGAAGGCGTTAGCGCGGCGTTGAATACTGGCGCAAGAGGCACGCCGGTGGTGGTGTTCAATCCCTTGAACATTGCACGCGAAGACGTCGTGGAAGCAAAAGTGAATTTTTCGGGTGGCGTAGCCAAGTCGGTTCGCGTCGCCGGCCCCGACGGCAAAGAAGTTCCGGCGCAGATTTCGCACGGCAAGGTAATCTTTGTGGCCAAAGTGCCATCGGTCGGATACTCCGTCTACGATGTGCAGAACGGCGTGTCTCTGAATTCAGGGTTCGACGCGCAGCCTAGGAGTGCGCCAAAATCCTCAGACACCCTGCGCGTCTCAGAGGACTCGCTCGAGAACCAGTATTACCTGGTGAAGCTAAATGCCGATGGTGACGTGGTCCGTATTTTTGACAAGACGCTCGGCAAGGAACTGCTGGCCGGGCCCGCACGCCTCGCCATCTCTTACGATAACCCCGAACACTGGCCCGCATGGAACATGGATTGGGAGCAGGAGCAGGCCGCGCCGAAAGCCTACGTCAGCGGTGCGGCGAAGATTCGGGTGGTGGAAAATGGACCCGCGCGTGTTGCCGTGGAGGTTTCGCGCGAGACTGCCGGATCGAAATTTATTCAGACCATCAGTCTCGCCGCGGGCGATGCCGGCAAGCGGGTGGAGTTCGCCAATGTAGTCGACTGGAATACCAAAGAATCGAATCTGAAGGCGACCTTCCCGCTCGTGGCTTCGAATCAGCTGGCAACCTACAACTGGGATATCGGCACGATCGAGCGACCCACAGCCGAGCCCAAGAAATTTGAAGTGCCGTCGCACCAGTGGATCGATTTGACCGACGTGACTGGCGAATTCGGCGTGACCGTTTTGACCGATTGCAAGAATGGATCGGACAAGCCGAACGACCACACCATTCGTTTGACACTGATTCGAACTCCAGGCACGCGCGGAGGATATCCAGATCAGGGAACGCAGGATATTGGACATCATGAGTTCACCTATGGAATCGCCGGCCACGCTGGCGGCTGGCGCGAGAGCCAGACGGATTGGCAGGCGGAGCGTCTGAACGATCCGCTGATTGGTTTTGAAACCTCGAAGCACGCGGGAGCGCTGGGCCGCGAATTTTCTTTCCTCAAGGTAAGCCACCCGCGCACTCGAGTGCTCGCATTGAAGAAAGCGGAAGAGAGTGACGAGATTGTCATTCGGATGGTGGAGCTCGACGGCAAGCCGCAGACCGATGTCCGCATATCATTCGCCGCGCCTGTTACGGCCGCTCGCGAGATCAACGGTCAGGAGCAGCCGGTCGGCGCAGCAACCATCAATGGAGGCGCTCTGGTAACTTCTTTCTCGGCATTTCAGCCGCGCACCTTTGCCCTCAAGCTGGCGGCGGGCGCAGCCAAAGCTGCCGGTGTTCGTTCTCTACCCGTGGCATTGCACTATGATCTCGCGACCGCCAGCGATGACGGAGCGAAAGTTGAGGGGGGATTTGACGGTAAGGGCAACTCACTTCCCGCCGAGATGCTGCGTGAGCAAATCAAATTCAATGACGTGGTTTTTCAACTTGCCCCAGCAAAGACTGGTGCGCCTAACGCCGTAGTGGCGAAAGGGCAGACGATTAATTTGCCGAACGGCCAACACAATCGCGTGTACTTGTTGGCGGCCTCGGCGGAGGGTGACCAGAAGGCCACCTTCGCGGTGGGCGCCAGCAAAGTCGAATTGAACATTCAGGACTGGGGCGGATTCATCGGTCAATGGGATGATCGCCAGTGGAGTTCGAAAGACACGTCCAAGGACGACTACGGCCAGATGACCGGCCTCCAACCCGGCTATATCAAACGCGCCGACGTCGCGTGGTATTGTTCGCATCACCACAATGCCACAGGCGAGAACGTGCCCTACCGCTACGCTTATCTTTTCGCCTACACGATCGATTTGCCGGCGGGAGCGCGAACCATCACGCTGCCCGATAACAATAAGGTTCGCATCCTCGCGATGTCGGTTGCGGACGAGAATCCCGAGATCAATGCAGTACAGCCGCTCTACGACGTTCTTCCCCCGCCCGGGACTTCGGCGACGCGGTGAAGCTTGCTTGCCAGTTGCAAAGTTCTGGCCGTGACAGCGACAATCAGGGCATGACGAAAGACCCGCAGCCGGCGAATGAAAGTACCGCCGCGCGCAGTAATGCGCGAAATCCTTTTCTGCCCGGATCCATCGTAGTTGTGACCCTGGGCAATCCCCGCGATAAATTCTGGGGCATGATTCTCGCGCTCGCTCCTGAAGGCTTGAGTATGAGCGGGATCGAACTGGCGGGTTTCGAAGATTTTGTCCTGATGGTAAAGGACGGCGAACCCTTCAGCCCCGCCGTGGTCTTTTTTCCCATGCACCGGATCGAACGCATCGAACTCGACCTGCCCGATGGCACGCTGCCATCCCTCTCGCAGCGCTTTTCGAGTAAGACGAGTCTGAATCCTGAAGTGGTGCTGGGTTCTCACTCTTTTAGCAGCTCATTTGGTGCCCCCAAGGACCCGGCATGAAGCTGTCGCAAATCTTTACCGCGCCCAACCAGCTCACCTTGTTGCGGATGGTTTTTGTTCCGTTCATTGTGATTGAGCTGGTAGAAGGCCGGTATTCCTGGGCGCTGTTTCTCTTCGTGGTCGCCGGCTTCAGCGACGGTCTCGATGGCCTTCTGGCGCGCAAGCTGCACCAGCAGACTCTGCTAGGCCAATACCTCGACCCCATCGCGGACAAACTTTTGCTGAGCACCATGTTTCTGGTGCTCTCGATTCTGCATAAGATTCCGTGGAAGTTTACGGTTCTGGTGTTCAGCCGCGATATTTCCATTTTGGCCGCCAGCGCCGTGCTGTTCGCCATTGCGGGATTGCGGGATTTCCGGCCCAGCATCTTCGGCAAGGCCAACACCTTTTCGCAGATCGCCGCCGTCTTTTTTGTAATGCTGTCCTGCGTCAAAGCGGCGCGCTGGATATGGATCACGCGCATCGTGTTCCTGCGCGCCACCTTTGCCTTCACTATTATCTCCGCGCTGCATTACGTATTTCTGGTGCAACATCGGCTGCGTGCGCATACGCACGCTTTACCGCAACATGCTTCTGGCGCCGGTCCCGCGGGTTGACCCTCTTTCTCTTGAACCCCTAGAATTAACGGTTCATCTGGCCGCACGTTTCGGTCTCTGACTGCTCTTAATTTATGGCCCTTCGTCTCTTCAATACGATGTCCTCGCAGGTGGAGGAGTTTCGCACGCTGCGCGAAAAGGAAGTCCGCATGTATGCTTGCGGGCCAACGGTCTACGATTACGGCCACATCGGCAACTTCCGTACATTCGTCGCTGTCGATATCCTGCAGCGGTTCCTGCGGCAGTCGGGCTACAACGTGCGCTACGTGATGAACATTACCGACGTGGACGACAAGATCATCCGTGACTCGGCGCGGAACGGGGTGAGCGTTCAGCAGTACACCGCGAAATACGAAAAGGCGTTTCTCGAAGATTCAGCCATGCTAGGCATCGAGCAACCGGTTTTGGTTCGCGCGACGGAGCACATTGCTGAGATGGCGGATTTTGTCGCCAAATTGGTGGAGCGGGGCAACGCCTACCGCACCGACGATGGGTCGTATTACTTCCGCATTGCCAGCTTCCCTGGTTACGGCCGGCTCTCGAAAAAAGATTTTGGCGGAATGCTGGACGGGGCGCGTGTCGATGTTGACGAATACGACAAAGACAGCGCGCGCGATTTCGCTCTCTGGAAGGCGCCCAAGCCGGGTGAAGCGTCGTGGGACACTACGATCGGCCCGGGACGCCCCGGCTGGCACCTGGAGTGCTCCGTTATGTCGATGGCGGAACTCGGCGAAAGCTTCGATCTGCATGCCGGCGGCGAAGATCTGGTTTTCCCGCATCACGAAAACGAGATCGCGCAGTCCGAATCGCTCACCGGAAAAACTTTTTCTCGCTTCTGGTTTCATGTGCGCTTTCTGCTGGTGGAAGGCGAGAAGATGTCCAAGAGTTTGGGCAACTTCTACACCCTTCGCGACTTGGTGTTGAAAGGTCACAAACCCTCGTCGATTCGGTATCTGCTTACGTCGGTTCCGTACCGCAATCAGCTCAATTTCACCTTCGACGGGCTCAAGCAGGCTGCAGTTTCGGTGGAACGCTTGCGCAACTTCCGGCAGCGTTTAACGACCGGAAAGTTTCCGTCCGGAGCGAATCCTGAAATGCAAGGGCTGGCCACTACGACCAGCGATCGTATGCGGGCTTCGCTCGATGACGATTTGAATGCAGCGCAGGCACAAGCGGCCATTTTCGAAATGGTGCGCCAAGTGAACTCCGCACTCGATTCAAGCCAAATCAAAAAAGACGACGCTGCGCCACTGCTTACGGTATTGCGAAAATTCGACGACATTTTTGCCGTGCTCAACGACGACGACCGTCCACGAATGAAGCAGGTGTTCGATTGGGCGCAAACCGAGGGGCGCGAAAAAGATATCAGTCCGGAACTGCGGGAGATGGTGCAGCCCGCGGAGCTTTCGGATTCCAGCGTTGAAGCCAGAATCGCCGAAATGGAGGCTGCGCGCAAAGCCCGCAACTTCAAAGCGTCTGACGCGCTGCGAGCGGAACTCACAGCTGCGGGCATCGTCATCGAAAATACGAAAGACGGCGTGCGCTGGCGCAGAAAGTAATGTTTTCTTTATGAAGTCCCTCGACGAATACCTTCAAGACGCGGCGCAGGCTCATGGGCATTTGTGTGCCGGGCAAGTTCTCGGGGTGCGGCTTGCGATGCTGGGCCTGGTGAAACTCGGCATCGACGACCCGCGCGGAAAGGACCGCAAACGCCTCGTCACCTTCGTCGAAATCGACCGCTGCGCTACCGACGCCGTCGCCGTGGTCACCGGTTGCCGCCTGGGCAAGCGCGCGCTGAAGTTTCGTGATTGGGGTAAAGTTGCCGCCACATTCGTGGATGTGAGCACAGGCAAAGCAATTCGCATCGCGGCGAAGGAATCTTCCAAGGCTCTGGCTCGCGAGATGCATCCTGAAATCGCCGACAAGAACGAGCAGCAGATGTTGGCTTACCGAGAAATTACCGATGAAGACCTTTTCACGACCCAGTGGGTGAAAGTCGATTTGCCCGCCGAAGAATTTCCGGGATACAAAGGAGAAAGAGTGGTGTGTGCGGTTTGCGGCGAAGGAATCAACTTCCGCAGAGAAGTTCGTAAAGGCGAGAGAGTCTTATGCCGTTCTTGTGCGGGAGAACGCTACTACGAGCCCATCTGAGTTCACTTCACCATTGGTGCAGTTCTTACAAAGTGTCATACCGAGCGCAGCGCAGGACCTTGGTTCTTGCACAAAGCTACCGTTATGCCGCTGCGGGCAAATACCAAGATCCCTCGCATCGCTCGGGAAGACAAGCACGTTAGACTGACTGCTCGTACGCATGTGCCAGCCGCAGGATTGTTGCTTCATCGAAATGCTTCCCCAGAATTTGCAATCCAATCGGCAGCTTCTCTTTTGTCAGGCCACAGGGAATTGAGATTCCCGGAATCCCCGCCAAATCCGCGGTCACGGTATAGATATCCGCGAGATACATAGCCAGCGGATCGTCCGATTTTTCACCGAGCCGAAACGCTGCTGTCGGACTTGTCGGCGTTACGATCGCATCCACGTTGCGGAATGCTTCTTCGAAATCGCGGGTCAGCAGCGTTCGCACTTTCTGCGCCTTCAGATAATAAGCGTCGTAGTAGCCCGCGCTGAGCGCGTAGGTGCCGAGCATGATGCGGCGCTTTACCTCGGCGCCGAAGCCTTCGTCGCGGCTGCGCCGGTACATCTCAGAGAGCGAGTTTACGCCCGGCGCGCGATAACTGTAACGCACACCGTCGTAGCGAGCCAGGTTCGATGATGCTTCGGCGGTCGCGATCAAATAATAAGTAGGGATCGCGTACGGCGTGTGCGGCAACGACACTGGCACAACTTCGCAGCCCAACGCCTTCAATTTGTCGATGGCCGACTCCACCGCTTGGCGCACTTCATCGTCGAGTCCTTCGCCCAAGTATTCTTTGGCCACGCCCAATCGCAAGCCGCGTAAAGGTTTTTCAAGTTCGGCGACGTAATCGGGAACAGGCAGATCGGCCGAGGTCGAATCCATCGGGTCGCGCCCGGCAATCGTTCCGAGAACGATGGCGGCATCTTTCACAGTTTTTGTGAGCGGCCCGATGTGATCGAGAGAAGAAGCAAAGGCGATCAAACCATAGCGTGATACGCGTCCGTAGGTTGGCATCAACCCCACCACGCCGCAAAAGGACGCTGGCTGGCGGATCGAGCCTCCCGTGTCCGAACCGAGCGCGACCGCGGCCATGTCGGCAGCCACCGCAGCCGCCGAACCACCGGAAGAGCCTCCCGGCACGCGATCTAACGCGCGGGGATTGCGCACCGGGCGAAACGCCGAGTTCTCGTTCGACGACCCCATGGCAAACTCGTCGCAATTCGTTTTGCCCAGAACCAGGGCGCCCGCAGCTTCCATGCGCGCAACCGCAGTGCAATCGTAGGGCGGAATATAGTGGCCAAGAATCTTCGATCCTGCGGTGGTTCGCACGCCGCGCGTCGACATCACATCTTTGATGGCGACCGGGACACCGGCCAGCGATGGCAAAGGCTTGCCTTCAGCGGCCATTCGGTCGATGCGGTCGGCCTGCTCCGTCGCGCGTTCCTTGCATAGCGTGAGATACGCGCCAATTGCTCCGTCTTCTTTTTCTATGCGCGCGTAGTGGCTTTCAGCGAGGGCGAAGGCCGTCGTCTTGCGCTCCTGAATGGCAGCACGAACAGCGCCGATGGTCAGAGAGGTCATAATTCAGCGGATAGTTGTTCGTAGACAGCGGGCTTGCGCTACCCACTCATCAGTGTTTCACTATCTTTCAATCACTTTGGGTACGCGGAAGAAAGTTCCATCCGCATCGGGCGCATTCTCCAGTGCGGCCTCCTGGGACAACGATTCACGCAAGCCTTCGACAATATCTTCGCGGCTGGCGTAGGAAAATCTCGCGCTGCCTTGTTTTGATTGGTCGACACCGTAGCGATCCGAGACCTGCGCCATCGGCTCGACGTTCGATGTATCCAGTTCGTTGAGTCTTTCGATGTAGCCTAGAATCGAATTCAGATCGCGCACCATCCCGGAGCGCTCTTCCGCGGAGAGTTCAAGGTTGGCTAGATCGGCGACGTAGGCAACATCTTTGTCAGCGATTTTCATTTTTTATCTCGGTGGTCGGAGTGTTGCGGCTAGAATAACGGGCTACACCTGACGAATCACAAATTCGATCCTCTCCACTTTTTCACTCGAGTAACGATTCATGGCCGCTACATATCGCGGAGCCAGGCTCTGCATTTCGCGCTTCCATCCGGCATCAGGGACCTCGACACGCAATACCGCGCCAGCGAAATCGATGGCGTGTGTGCGTTCGGACACCATCGATCCGCAAACCAGTGGCCACGCCAGCACCGCCGCTTCGCCCGGCGGCATACGCCGCAAAGAGCCAATAAGAAGTTTGTCGAGCCCTGTGCCCGCGTGTTCCAACGAAAATCTCCTGAACCGATTCAGCACCGGAAGGAAGATTCTAGCATTGCGGTGATCCTTTCATCGCGGGTCGCGCAATTGAGCGAAACCACGAATTGAGCGGGAAGTTTTTCGGAATCTGGCCTGGATCAGTACGGTGGCAAAGCTTCAAATTTCAGCGCAGACTTACTTTTGGTTGCAAACGAAATCTCTGGCGAGTTCGCCGAAGCCACCTTCCGCCGTCTGGCCGAATTGATCGTCGCGGCGGGTCTTTTTGCTGACCACCAACTTCCCGCTGTGATCACGGGAGTAAAACCATTCCGAAGTGGTCACAGGATTGACGCCCGCGCTGCTGCCAGTACAGTTGAAACGCACACGAGCGCGAAGTTCCACAAACGGCCCACCCTGCAGAAGTTTTGTAGGTTCCTTGTATTCGACGCGAATCCAAGCGCTACGCAGGCCGTTCTTCTGAAGCGTAACCGAACTCACGAGAACCTGATCGCCGCGGGGAGTGGTGCCAATCTGGCGCCAGTCGCTGGAGGCAACGGCGACCACGCCTGCGAGCAGAACTGGTGCGAGCACCACGGCGCAGAGAATGAGGGAACCCTTTTTTATAGCCGCTGGAGGCAAGCGCATAAGTACGTCGCACACACTTTGGGCTAAAATGCGCTTTCTGTCAACTCCCTGGCGGCTTTTCGACCCATCGAAAAACCCCATCTTTGCCGCGACGCAGAGGGCAAGGATGGGGGGGTAATGCGCGTGATTTGTCCTTACGCGGCTGCCTGCTGTTGATAGGCGGGGACGAACGCTTCGGCTACAAAAGTCTCAAATGAGGTTGGAGTGGTGTTGTTGGAATCGCGTGGTTCAAGCGCCTTCATGTAACCCGAGTTCAGCGCCGCCGCCATCTCGAGGATGAGTCCGGCGAGATTGTCGGACATTCCCATCTGGACCATGGCTGCCTTGGCCTGGTCATCAGGAATCTGGTTGTATTTCAGGTGAGGCCGACCGATGGCTTGTCCAATGATCATGGTGGCTTCGGTGTAGTCGAGATCACGCTGTCCTTGTAATTCCTGGGTTTGCTTGCCGCGAAAAGCCAGGCGAAGTAAAGCATCCGCGGCTGCCGCTCCTATATCGCGAGTGGCAATCATGGGAAGCTTCAGATCCGGACGAACCGGGCCTGCGGTGAAACCCATTTTCTTGATCGCACCGGATTGAGGGAGTGTGTTCTCCATGAAATATCCGGCGCGCAAGTGCAGCACATTCGCGCCATCGATCTGGTTGAGTTTTTGTTCAAGGCTATGCAGGCCGACGACAGGGCCAACACGGTCGGCTTTATCGGCTCCAATGCTGCTAAGCGAAACAATGTTTCTGATTCCGGTACTTTTCACGGCGGCCGCGATCGCGTCGCTGGCCCGCTCCTGAAAACCTCGGAAGTCGTTGCTGGTTGGGTCAGGTGGAATCATCACGTAAGCCGATTCTGCCTGACGGAAAGCTTTGGTCAGAGTGGATACGTCAGTGACATCGCCGACAACGATCTCCGCCCCTTGAGAAGCGAAGGGTTGCAGGTGAGTCGCATTTCTTCCGACGACGCGGACCTTTTGCTGGCGGGCAAGAAGGGTTGATGCCACCACATGTCCAGTGTTGCCGCTTGCTCCAAGAACAACGTACATATTGACCTCCATTCGTTGGTTGGATGCAGCGTGGGGAGATTGGACTCCGGAGAAAAAAGCTCAAAGGCTTAATCCTCTTTCGACTTCTTGCGCGGTTTGAGCGATTGCCAATCTTCCTCGGTGAGAGCGCGTCCTAAAACGCTGAATTCGCCGGCGCCTTGCAGGAATTCTCCACCATCCATGCGCACGACTTCTCCGTTGATGTAGCCAGAGCCGTCACTGATCAGAAACGCGGCGAGATTCGCCAACTCTTCTGTCGTGCCGAAGCGGTGCATAGGATTTTTGTCGAGCGCCAGCGTTTCGAGTTCGGGACGCGGCAGGACACGCGAGAACGCTCCTTGCGTGGGAATGGGGCCGGGAGCAATCGCGTTCATGCGGATGCCGCGATTGCCCCACTCTACGGCAAGACTGCGGGTGAGGGCTTCGACTCCAGCCTTGGAAACCGCAGACGGCACGACATAAGCTGAGCCCACCGGCGCGTACGTAGCCGAGATACTGAGAACGGTGCCGGGATGAGCCGCTTTGAGCCACCGGCGCCCGCAAGCCAAGGTGGCGTAGAGCGTGCCCATAAGCACGATGCCGATCACAGATTCCCAGGCACGCGGAGAAAGCTCTTCGGTGCGGGCGATGAAATTTCCGGCGGCGTTGTTGACGAGAACATCCAGGGGCGCAGTTTTCCAAATGATCTCGATCATGCTCTCGACCGTGTCGAGAGTGCGGACATCGCAGGGCATCGCGTGAATGAGACCGCCGGTTGCGGCCGAGAGTTCTTTGACCGTTGACTCGAGTACCTCTGTGCGGCGTCCACAGATATAAATCTCGGCCCCGAGTTCGAGAAAGCGCTGTGCCATGGCTTTGCCCAATCCGGTGCCGCCGCCGGTGATGAGAATTCGTTTGGAGCGCAGAAGGTCGGTGCGAAACATGGGTGTGCCCTTTAGAACAATTTAGTAATTTTGTAGTGGGGTAATGTTGTAATTTAAAAACACGCGAACTCTCCCGGCTAATTTTCAATTGCAACAATTACCAATTACTTTTCGCAGGCCACGCGAAAGCCGTAGTCGGCATACTGAAGCGCTGGAGGGATGCTCGATCGAGCCGAACATCGTGCGACTTTAACATGATGGCGCCAGGATCCTCCGCGAGAGGCTTTGCGCTGACCGGCTTGAGGGCCGCGCGGATTGCGCTCCGGTGACTCCGCGTAATAGTTCGGATCGTACCAGTCGCCGCACCACTCGTGGACGTTGTCGCACATGTTATACAACCCGAAGTCGTTGGCAGCGTAGCGCGCAACTGGCTCGGGGCCGGTTTGCCAGCGGGTGGCGTAGTCCGGCAGAGACTGCGGAGGCTCATTGCCCCAGGGGAAATCCTGTTGCTCAAGATCGCCGCGAGCGGCGCGCTCCCATTCCGCTTCCGTGGGAAGGCGGTAGGGGCGGCCCGTCTGCGCTCTCAGCCACTGACAGTAGCGATCGGCCTCGAACCATGAGACCCCGGTAACGGGCTGTTGTTTATCCTTAAAATTCTGCTCCTGCCAGAAGGGCGGAGGGATTGAAGCGGTTGCATTCACAAATAGCTCGTACTCGGCATTCGTAACTTGCGTGGCCGCGAGGAGGAAAGCATCAACCCAAACCCGATGGACGAAACGTTCGCAATCCTGGCCGGAAGCCGAACCCATAAGAAACCAGCCTTCGGGAATTCGAACGAGAGCCGGCTCTGTGAAAGAGTCACGAGGGGTTGGAGACTGCGAATCTGCCGTTGCCATGGGTCGAGCCGAGTTGATGATGATTTGTCGCCGGGTTAAAGTTTAGCAGCAGGCAAGCGAGGCGGGCGATGGCGAAACAAAAGTTGCAGTTCAAAGCGAAGATTTCGGGAAAGGAAGCGGGAGTGGTAGCGGCGATCGTTCCTCCGGTGGATGTGCCAGAGTTTTTCGGCACCAAGGCGCGCGTGCCGATTCGTGGAACGATTAATGGATATCCGTTTCGCTCGTCGCTCATGCCGATGGGTGGCTGCCACATGATGCCGGTAAACCGCAAGCTGTGCGATGGCGCGGGCGTGGAGCCTGGCGATACCGTCGACGTGGTGATGGAGCGGGACGAAGAAGAACGGACGGTGGAACCTCCGCCGCGATTGAAGACGGCGCTGGCGAAAAATAAAACAGCGAAGGCCAACTGGGAAAAGCTTTCGTTCACCCACAAAAAAGAAATGGCCCTGGCCATCTCAGGCGCGAAGCAGGAAGAGACCCGCGAGCGGCGCCTCGCGAAGGTTCTGAGCATTCTTGAGACCGGCACAAAGTGGACGGGCTAACAGCTAGCGAGTTTCGCGCGGCGGATTGACCAGCCATTTCAGCAGCATATTTACCAGGCTGAGCAGGATGGCGCCGAGAAATGCGGCCAAGAATCCATTCACCTGAAATCCCGGCGAAAGCAAAGCCGACGCCAGCTTGAGCATGAGGGCGTTAATCACCAGCCAAAACAATCCCAAGGTCAAAAGCGTCAGAGGGAAGGTCAGAATCTTCAGTAGTGCGCCAATGGTAGCGTTGATAAACCCGATCACCAGCGCGGCGATGAGCGCGGACACGGGACCGCTCACGGAAAATCCCGGCACCAGCTTCGCCACAATCCACACGGCCAGAGCACTCAAGACCCAGTTCAGCAGCAGGCGCATTTTCGGCTCCTTTGTCTTTTAGACTTTTTCCCGCAATCTTGTTTCTTGCGCGGGACGACGCGACCTTTTCGAAACTATACAAGAAGTCCGTGCCGAATGTTGATCGGCGGGAAATTCGACGCCTGCTCAGAAGCGTCATCCTGAGATCAAGTAAAATTCCCACAACAACTTTTGCAAGAGGCGACCGTGGATCTGCTAAGTGATGTCGAAGTGCGTGTGCTGGGAGCCCTGATCGAGAAAGACATTACCACTCCGGATTACTATCCTTTGTCGCTCAACGCGTTGGTGAACGCGTGCAGCCAGAAGAATAATCGCGATCCGGTGATGGCGCTGGATGAGGATTCGGTACACGCAGCGCTGGAGTCGTTGCAGGGGCAGCGTCTCGCAGGACCGGCCCGCGGTGCCGATAGCCGCGTGACGAAATACGAGCATCGGCTGCAGGAAGTTTTCAACTTCGATCGGCGCGAGACCGCAATTCTGTGTGTGCTGCTGTTACGCGGGGCACAGACTCCGGGAGAGTTGCGCGGGCGAGCCGAGCGCATGTACCGATTCGAGGAGCTGGAAGACGTGCTGGCGACGCTGGAGAAGCTTAGCCAGCGAGAGCCTTCGCTGGTGGCCGTTCTGCCGCGTCAGCCCGGCACGAAGGAATCCCGCTACATGCACCTGCTCTCTGGAAGCACGCCAGCTGCGGAGGCTCTGCCGGCTCGAATATATTCCAGCCACGCGGCCGGCGACGAGCGGATCGATCAACTCGAAATCGAAGTAGCGGAACTGCGAAAAGAAATTGCCGAGATGCGGGCGCAACTCGCGGCATTCCGCAAGCAATTTGAATAGCTTGTTCCGAGGGCCTGGATTGTTGGTTGTTCCTGCAACCCAGCCGCAGTATGATTGCGAGAGTCGCTTCGCTGGAGGTTTTGTGCACCGCCGCGAATTCCTTATTCGTTCCGCTTCTGGCCTGGGAGCGGCCTGGCTTGGCTCGAAGACGATTGGCTCGAAAGACCTGCTGCGCGCGCTCGACGCACAGTCGCCGTTGGGAAAGTTTTCGGCATCGGATACGGTTACCCTCGGCAACACTGGCATTAAGACCAGCCGGCTCGCCATGGGAACAGGCACCGTGGGCTCAGGCCATCACTCCAATCAAACCGCGCTCGGCGTGAAGGGCCTGTCTGATCTGTTGCTGAATGGCTACGATCACGGCCTGCGCTTCTTCGATGCCGCCGATAGTTATGGGAGTCATGCTCACGTGGCGGAGGCGCTGAAGCATGTGCCGCGCGACAAGGTCACGGTGCTGACGAAAACATTTTCGCGCGATCCCGCTTCCGCTCGCGCCGATCTCGACCGCTTCCGCCGCGAACTCGGTGTCGACTACATTGACATTTGCCTGATGCACTGCGTCACTGAAAGCGACTGGACCGAGCGCTTCAAAGGCACGATGGACGTGCTCTCTGAAGCCAAACAAAAGGGAATTGTCCGCACCCACGGCTGCTCGTGCCACAGCATTGAAGCGCTGCGCGCCGCAGCGAAATCTCCGTGGGTGGAGATCGACCTGGCGCGTATTAATCCCATTGGATCGCATATGGATGCCGACCCTCAAACCGTGGTTAGCGTCCTGCGCGAGATGAGAGCTGCCGGGAAAGCCGTCATCGGCATGAAGATTCTCGGCCAGGGAGATTTGCGCGGCCGGCAGTCGATGGCTCTAAGCTACGCGCTGTCTCTGGGAGTGCTCGACGCATTTACGATTGGCGCCGAGAGCAAGGCCGAGCAAGAAGACCTGATTCGGAGGATCGCGGCGGTCTAGGGCAATCTGTATAGTCCTCAGTCTGCAGCCGTGTCCCGCGGTGCACAGAGTGTCGAGTTTCCCACGATAAACGCATCTCTCCAAAGCTCTAACCCACTGTAAATTCAACGGCTCCTCGGTTGGCTTTCTCCGTGCATTCTCACTAGCGCTGCTCAGCAGCAGGAGGGGACCAACCATGAACCGCATCAACCTATTTCGCAAGGCAGTTCGTAACACCCCAGTTCGTCCGAACGAAGAGAAGCCAGTTTCCGTGGCCTGGGGAAAGATTAACTTTAGGAACATTAACTTCGAGAATAGCGGGGGCGCTGTAGTTTTCGCCGCGCTTTTGCTGATCTGTTCGCTCACCGTCGGATGCTCCAGCGACAAACCGAAGACCGAAAACACTTTGAGCCAGTCGACGACTCAGCCCATGCCGCCGCTTGCGACGACTCCGGCAGCCACACCGGTGGCACCCGCAGTGCAAGCCGTAGCGAAGCCAGTGCATAAGAAAGTCGTGCACAAGGCGCCCGCGACAGTGACTTATGCGGATAAGAGTTCTGGCGTTTCGTTCCAGTACCCGCGCAAGTACACGTTGAAGACTGGCGATGCCGCGGACGAACTGGTTTCATCCGATCCAGTGCCGATGAACTTCGCGCAACCCGGCGGCGTGGCGCTCGCGTTGGTTGCGTTGCCCGAGTCCGCCTTTCCGAAGTCAGATCTGGCATGGGCATTTTTCGATGTCAGCATGAACCGGGCACTCAGCGAGGAACAGTGTGGGGAATTTTCGCAAACGAAGCCGGTCGCAGCCGCTGATGCTTCGACTTCTGTGGCTTCGGATGCAGCGCCGACGCCAAAGCTTATGATCGGCGACCTCGAACTGCAATCGACCGAAACGGTGGCCAGCCAGGGGAAGAACGAGGAAGCGGCGAAGTATTACCATGTTTTCGAAAACGGAGCTTGCTACGAGTTCGCGCTTAAAGTCGCGACCTCAGGAGTGGAGACCGACAACAGCAAGCACGTGGATCGCGAGGAAGTGTTCGGACGGCTGGAGAAAATTTTGGCCACGGTGAAAATCAATCCAGTGCAGGAGGTGACGGCAACTGCACCGGCGGAAGTTCCGACGAGTGGAGCGAGCCCAGCACAGTAATCGCACGGGCAGTGCTCGTGGTGAGAGTTCGCGGGCAGGACGGCTCTGCCCGCGAATTCTCACCACGAAGAAAACTGCCGAACGATCGCAGCGATGTCATTTTCCTGAAACAGTCGAATCGCAGCAATACCCGCCGCACCGGCGTCCATGCAGGCTTTAGCGTTTTGCACAGTCACGCCTCCCAGCGCAAGCACAGGAATTTGTTCGCGGCAGGCCTGGCGCAGCGCTTCCAGGCCTGCGGGGATTGAACCCGGCAAATCTTTTTTTTCGAAGACGGGCGCGAAAAGCGCCAGGGTCCCCCGCTCCGCCGCAGCGCGTGCTACATCCTGCGGCGAGTGACATGCAACCGAGATCAGCGGCTGTTGTTCCGAGCGGGCAGACTTCCACAGGCTTCTTACATCCTCGGGAGAAATGTCATGGGAGGGAAGATGTACGCCATCGGCGCCAACGGCGAGAGCTACATCCATGCGAGAGTTTATCAGCAGAGCAGTTTTCCGCCGGTGATTCCCGGCGTGAACCGTCTGGATGATTTGCGCGGCTTCGCGCGCCAGAGACTGCAGTTCGCGCGCCAGCAAGTCTTTTTCCCGAAGCTGGATGTAATCGACACCACAGCTTGCAGCTTCGGCAATCTTGCGGAGAAGGCTGGTTCGGCGCGTGAGGTCGTCGCCGGGAAAGGCGGAGCGATCGGTGACGTAGTAAAGAATACTTGCGGCCATCAGTTCCCTTCGCCGCTTTTAAGGCCGAGTCCTGGCAATCTCCGGCAGCACTTCAAGCTCCTTCTCTTTCTTGGGCGGTCCGCCCAGGTGATGCTCGGTTAGACCTTCGCGCAAGAACGTAAAAGCGTCTTCCGGGGTGTCGACGAATCTAAAAAGGTTGAGATCCTCGGGCGACACGGTTCCGGCATCGACGAAAGCCTGAAAGTTCATGATGCGGTGCCAATATTCGCTGCCGTAAATGACTACGAGTATTTTTTTGGCGAGCTTATCGGTCTGGGCGAGCGTCAGAATCTCGAAGAGTTCGTCGATGGTTCCGAAGCCTCCGGGAAAAATCACCAGAGCCTTGGCCAGATAGGCGAACCAGAACTTGCGCATGAAGAAATAATGGAACTCGAAGTTGAGCGAAGGCGTGATGTAAGAATTGGGGAACTGCTCAAAGGGTAAATTGATATTGAGGCCGATGGTCTTGCCTCCGGCTTCGTGAGCGCCGCGATTGGCGGCCTCCATAATGCCGGGACCACCTCCGGTGGTCACCACAAAACGGCGGCGGCGGGCAGGAACCTGGATGGACCACTCGGTGAGCATGTGCGCGAGGCGTCGCGCGTCTTCGTAGTAGCGCGCCATCTCGACCGCAGCGAGCGCTGACTTCAAATTTTTCTGCTGTTGTTCCCCGGAAGCTTTCGCAGAATTTTGTTCGATAGCCGCGAGATTTTTCCTGGCCAGGTCGTCTCCCTGAAAGCGTGCCGATCCGAAGAACACGACGGTGTCCTGAATTTGTTCGCGGCGAAAGCGGGCCAAGGGCTCCTGATACTCGGCCAGAATGCGGAGTATGCGCCCATCGGGACTGTTGAGAAACGGTTCGTTCTTGTAAGCCAGTGTCGCGGGATTCAATTTATCGGGCATGGAGTCAGTCTCATTGGAAAAGATAGGCGCCCCTGAGCGCAGGTTTTAGAATATCGAAGATGCGGCCTTCGCGGCGCGGAATCGTCACACTCCAGTTACTTCAAAGAGGCTTGATTAACCATGGATTCGCTCCCGCACGCGCCGCAGGCCCTCCCGCAATGTGGCAGCATCGCGGACGGCGCCGAGCGCGATCCTGATTCCGTTGACCTGCACGCTCGGAGTCGCCCGATAATCGTCGGACGAACTCACAAGTACGCCATCGGCTTTCAATTGCTCACAGACGACATTTGCCGGCTTATCGGTAGGTAGCGAAATCCAAACGTGAAACGAAGTCGGATGACCCTGCAGGTTGGTCCCGGCAAGAATCTCTTGCGCCATTGTCTGCCGCCGCGCCCCTTCCTCGCGTTTTGCCGCCAGCAGGCTTTCCAAGGCGCCGCTGCGAATTAATCTCGTGCCGATTTCGGCGAAGATTCCTGAAGCTCCGCTGGTCGTCACTTTCAGCATTTCCATTAATGCGTCCGTGTATTGCTCGGGGAAAGTCAGGAAGGCAAGCTTCATCGCCGGAGCAACCGGCTTAGTGAAGCTCCAGACTGAGAACGCCCGCTCTGGGGCCAGCATGGCGAAGCTAGGCGGGGAACTGGCCGCCGTGAAGCGGTAGGCATCATCGTCGATGATTGTGAGATCGTGCTTCCGAGCGACTTCGCAAATCTCGCGTCGCCGGTTCTCGGGCATGATGGTTCCCGTGGGATTGTGCACCGTCGGCATGAGGTAAACCGCTCGCACGCCCTGCTGGGCAGCGGCATCCGCGAGAGCGGCCGGAGTCATGCCTTGCTCGTCCCCCGCGCAGGGGAACAATTTATTTCCCAGGCTTGCGGCCTGTGTCTTGAAATTACTGTAAGTGAGCGGGTCGACCGCGATTCCATGTCCTTTCAGCCCGAGAGCCAGCATCGCAACCGTCACCGCGTGATGGCCGCCGGCACACAGCAAGACGCGCTCTTTCCCGACCGCTTGCCCATTGCGACTGAGCCACCGCGCCCCGGTTGTGCGCTGCTCCTCAGTCCCGCCGTCGGGGGGAGCTTCCAACAATTTCGCTCCCTGCGCAGCTACGACCTCGCCCACCAGGCGGGAGAACATCTCGGACTGTCCTTGCAAAATGGGGTAGTTGAACTGAAGGTCGATCATTTTAGGGCGATCAGTTAAGGCGATCAGTTAGGTCGATCACGGTCTCCGGGTGCAGAATCTGGATTACCGGCTAGGCGTGTTCGTGATAGTGCAGCGCTTCCCAGAAACCAATCCAAATGTCGAGCAGTCCCAACCCGCTACACAGGCCGCGAAAGAATCCAGTGTTGACCAGGGCGCGAAGCCAGGGAAGCGAGATTAAAAGATTATTGTCGGTCCACTCGGTGGTCCAGGGAAGAATCACCAGAAGAACGCCGGCGACCGCGCTGATCAGCACAAAAAGAAAGACGGAAGTGCGGTGCAGCCAAAGTTGCGTGGGGCTGGGAGGCTCTGCGGCCGGGGCCGGAGACTCAAGAACGACAGTCCTCGCCTCGGTTGCCGCAGGCGCGGACGGCCTGGGCGCAGTGCTCTCGACTGGTGACTTGGAATCAGGCGTCACAGCGTGCTCCATCGAAATGAACCGGTTCGCTTCGCTCGCTGGACAGCCGAGGACTGCCCTGAGCCTCTCGAAGAATTTTTCCGGAGCCCGTCGAAGGGGGGGCCATCCCCACATGTTGTCGGCAGAAAGTCTTGGCAACAAAACCCATCGGGCTATTCTACGACTTCAGGGGCTTGATGCGCTCGGCCACGTCGCGATAATCGATGTTACGGCCGTAGACCTCCATGAAATGCTTGAGGGCGGAGGATCGATCGCCGGAAGCTTCATAGGCAGCGGCGAGTTCGTAGTGCAGAGCGGTGCGCGTCTGCTCATCGATGCCTCCGACGTTCAGGGCCCGGTCGTACCACCGAATCGCAGCCTGCGGCACTCCTTTATCAAGGAAGCATTGCGCCAGCCAGGTAAAAGTCTGCATGGCTTGCGGGAAGGGATGTCCGCGATCGATCGACTGGCAGGTTTTTTGCAGCTCGCCAATGGCTTCATCGAGCAATCCCATTTCGCGGAATGCGATACCCAGGTTGTAGTGGGTTTCAGGATCTTCCTCAATGGTGGCCGACCCCTCTTCGAGGTCTTGTTTGAGCTCTCCGAACATTTCCGTGAGATCGACCCTCGCCTCTTCGGCGAATGGCGAAGCCTGGGCAGCGGGTGCACTAGCCATGGCCGGAAGAATTGGCAGCGCAGGCGCAACTGGCGTGGGTGAAACGGAAGCCGAAATGACGGAAGATCCGGAAGACGCGGCGGCTGCGGCAGCGGTGGGTGCGACTGGAGCACTCACTGGCGCTGGCGGCGTGGCTGCGAGCGAAGGCCATGCCGGCTCGGGAGCCGATGCAACTGGAGCTTCGACCTGAGTCACGGCCGGTGCCTCGGGCGTTGCCTGTACTTCCGCTACCGGAGCGCCTTTCAAAAAGTCATCGCCCAACGACGCTTCCAGCTCCGCTACAAACTCGCCCATCGGCTTACTTTCGCTTTCGGCTTCGGGCTGAGTTTGGGGCACGCCAAAATGAGTAGCCGCGGCGTTTCCGATGGGCTCGAGTTCAAGCCGGGTCTCGGCAACGGATTCTGCAGCGGCTTGCGATGAGGCAGCCTCGACGGCGGGCTCCGGCTCTTTCAAAACGGTGGGAACGAAATTATCGCCCAGGGAAGATTCGAGATCACTGACAAATTCCTGCAGGACATTGGGCGCTGGAGCGGCAGCATCGATGACAGCAGGCTGAACTTCGGGAAGTTCGGCGGGTAGCGGCTCGGCCGGGGTGGGCTCATCCGCATGCCCCGCGACGACTGCCTCAGAAACGACCGGCAGGGAATCAATTGCCCCGGTGACAACCGGCTCCGGCATTGGCCAGGCGGGTATCTCCGCCGCCGGCGCTTCAGGCAGCGCAGTTGCTTCGACGACGGGCTGAGCTTCCGGCGCAGTTTCTGCAACCTGCTCCATGACAATTTCCTTGGGAGCTTCTGCGGCGGGAGCCTCGACGAAGTTGGGTTCGATGGGCGCGGCTTCAACCGGGATAGGTTCGACCGGGGTAGGTTCAACAACCTCAGGCTCATCGATGGCGGCGCCCTCGATGGCAGAGGTTTCGTCGGTGCTGAATGCAGAAATGTCTTCGACGGTCGAGACTTCGTCCACGGTGGCGGACTGCTCTGAACCGGCGGCAATTTCCGCGCGAATCAGTTCAATCGTCGACCGGTCGTCGGTGACGGTTTGAAGTTTTTCGAACGCCGCCGCGGCTTGCTCGGGCATGCCATGCTCGAGGTAGAAACGGATTTCCTCAATCGTTTCGGCGGTTTTTTCCGGATCAACGCTTGCCGGGCCAGCCTGGGCTTGAGCAACGGTTGCAGCCGCGCCATGATCGGCGACCGCGCCGGTGATCTCACTTAAATCGGCAGGCAGCGCATCCGCATCGATCTCAATGGCATCATCCCACTCGGAGGATAAATCGATCTCTTCGGGAACAATCTCCTCGGCGCCAGCCCGAGCGGCCATCGGTTGGGCATGAGCCTTTGCCTCAGCATCGGGATGGTTCGTCTGCGCGTGGATCGTCTGAGCAGGGCCGGGCTCAGCGTGATGGGGAACGCTATCCTGATCTTGCGCCGGATCGTTAACGATGGCGAATTCGGCTTCTTCGGTGGGCTGAAGCGGCGCCGCAGGCCAGGGCGCAGCCGAAGCTTCGGCACCGGCATCCACCGGTTCGACAACCGGCACTACAACGGCCGCAGCCGTGGACCGCTCTTCATAGCGCGCGGCAAGTTCTCCGTAACGCGTCGCTTCTTCCGGATACCCCGCATCCGAATAAACGTTTTGCAAAGTCCGGCAGCAAACTCCGGCTTCGGCGAAACGCGAGGCGCGGGTATGCAGGGCCGCCAGACGCTGGTTTAAACGAAGATCGGTGGGCGCCTGCGGCAGGGCTGTCAGCAGCGGTCCGAGAGCCTTGGCCGGCATGTTGTAAGAGATGAAAAGTTCCGCATCGGTCAGGGCGGAGCGAATGGAGAGCGCGACCGCATCGGAATAATGCTGGTGCACGGAGGGAGATGTCGCCTCGAGTTCGTCGACAATGACCGCCGCTTCTTCCGCCGTAATCAGGCTGGCCGCAGCCTCGCCACCCATCTGGCTGACCACCTGCTGGTAATTATTCATGTGCAGGGGATTGCCAGGCTCCATGGTGGTGAGCTTTTGATACAGATCCTTGGCGCGAATCAGGTCGCCTGACTGCACCGAAGCATGCGCCAGCAATTCAATCACTTCCGTGACGTGTGTGGTCTCCCCGGCCTTCTGGAACAGGTCGAGAAGTTTCTCAAGCGACGCCGGGTTTTCGCGCACGTACCCGATCACCGAGTGAAGATTTTTGAGAACCTTGGCGGAATCCTCGGCCAACAAACGGTCGGCGTGCTGGTCATAAACCTGAAGCGCGTTCTCGTACTGCCCCGCCTGCATGAGCGCATCGGCGAAGGTCGAGATCGAAGCCAGGTCGTTGTGGACAGCCAGCAACTTGCTGGCTAAAGTGCCCGCATCGGAAAGTCGCCCCGTCTTCAGATAAGCCTTAAGCAGATCACGCAGCCCATCGGGATTGGAATCGAGATCGGAAACTTTTTGCAGCGAAGCGATGGCGGCCTCGGCGTCGCCCGCTTCCAGCAGGTTGCGCCCCTGCATCAGCAGCGCATAGCTGTTTCCGGGATCGAGCGTGAGCATACGCTGCAGAACTTCTTCAGCGCCCGTCAACAAACCCTTGGAGCGCAGCGTTTCGGCAGCGGCGGAGAAAATCTGCCAGGCATCGGTCTTCTTGTTCAGCCGCAGGTACACTTCGGCCAGCCGCAACCGCATGTTGACGTTTTCCGGATCCATTTCCAGGATCTTCTGGAAGATGCGGACGGCATGGTCGAGTTCGTTGGCCTTCAGAAATTCCTCGGCCACCAGCAGGTATTGCGAACGCGCGTCGTTGAAAAGTCCCTGTTGGGTGTAGAGTTCGGCCAGCTTCAGAACGCTCTCCAGCGAAGGCTTGAGCTTGCTGATCTTCTTGTACATGGCGATCGCCTTGACCGTGAACCCCTGGTTGGCATAGGCATCGCCGACAGTCTTGAAGCATTCGGTGGCTTTATCGACTTCTCCCAGGCGGGAGTACAAGTCGCCGACGGTATTGGTAACCGTAAGATCCTTAGGGTCAGCCTTGAGGACCTTGTTGTACTCAGCGATGGCATTTTGCATCTTGCCCTGCTGGACGTACTTCTCCGCAGCGCTGAGCGTCTTCTGTTTATTGAACCCGAAACCAAACGCCATAAGAGCACTAACTCCAGAACCTGTTCTTGACTAGAAAATCGAACTAAAGCATCTAGCCTTTGAAACGGTTACGAACCCTGCTCAGAACCTTGATTGCGCCTGCTGGATATATCAACCCCAAGCGTCGTCACAATGGCCAAACTCCTGTTTTGGAGATGGCCTATCGGACATGGCAATTGTACGGCTGGGAGGGCCGAATCGCATGGTTACCGAGGGTTACCGAAAGGGAGTGTACGAACGGGTTACCATGGGAACAGGGCCGTAACCGGGTAGCGTGTAGCCCTGCCCTGAGCGAAGTCGAAGGGTCCTGGCGGCTAGCACCGCATCCCGCCGAGCGATCTTTATCGACTGGGGCGCACAGTAGCGAACAGAGGCCGTAGTAGAAACGCGTTATAGGTCCGCAGACCCGGCACGGTGTAACCTTTCCCATCTATGACACGGATCGAACTATGACCTGGATTAAAACCATCCCCTTAGCTGAAGCCAGCGACGAACTGCGCCGCGCCATGGAGGCCCAGCGCTCCCTCTACCCAATAGAATACGGCAGCCCGGTGCACCCGGATGAGACGGGCAGTTCGTCGATTGTGGGCTCTCATACCCTGATTCCTCAGGCGCTCTATCACTCTTTCGGAGCCTTCGGCTCGCTTATGTCTCCCGAGCTGCCGCTGAGCCGGCGGCAGCACGAAATGATCGCGACCATGGTTTCGGTGACCAACCGGTGCGTGTATTGAATCGAGTCGCACGCAGAGTTTCTGCGTAGGGTCACCCTGGATAAAGAGCTGGTTGCGGCGCTGGAAAAGGACTACACGACTGCTCCTATCACGCCGCAGGAGCGCGTGATGCTCGACCACGTCGTCAAACTCACCAAAGACGCAACCAAGGTTTCTCGGGATGATATTCAGGGGCTGCGCAATGCGGGCTTCGACGACCGCGGCATTTTGCAGATCACGCTGATTGCATCGTGGTTCAACTACATCAATCGCGTGGCGGATGGGCTGGGGGTGGGGAGGGAATAGGCAGAAATCGCGGGCGTTTCGGACGCAACAGCAATGTTACGAACGTTCGCTCGCACGATTGATCGCAAGGTTGTCGCTTCGCTACGATCTGAGCATTGGCCATTTCCAAGCGATACGCTGGCAATTTATGAAAACGGAATCGCAAACGCCGGTGATCGGGCTAACCACCGGGACGAATTGGTGGGGCCTTTGCAGCACTATCGGGCTGTTTGCGTGGGTCTCGTTCTGGCTGAAGCGAGAGCCGGGGACGGTGGCGGAAGGCGTTCTCTGCTGGACAACATTCGTGGCAATCCACCTGTTTGCTATTAAAGCCGCAAGGCGGCGCTACGGTTGGTTCTACTTTGCTCCAATTGGTCTTTTCTGGATCTTAGTGATCATCGGGCTCTCGGGTGGCATACCCCACTAACGGCCTAGTGAGATCCTTCGCTCCGGCTGAAAAACGCCTGCGCTCAGGATGACGCCTCTCTTTGATCAACGTAGCGCCGGTTGCGCGGGCTCAACCGCTCGGCGTCGTTGCGCCGCGTCATTGTGCATCCTCATTGAGTGGCGTCATCCCGAAGGGCCGCGTTTTCACCAGCGGCCCGAGGGATCTCTTTGCTCAGGTCACGTGAGGTTCATATATTGTTCTGCCGGTCTTGTCGGCCGAGGGCATCCATCCGATTACACTATCCCCGTGGCTGAATCGCTAGCAGAGTTTTTCCTCGACAACTTCCAGGGGCACGCTTCCGAGCGTGCCTACGGCCAGCGCCGCGGCTACCGCATGGAATGGTTCACCTACGGGCAGGTTCTCGACATGGCGTTCCAATTCTCGGCTGAATTGGAAGCGCGCGGCATCGGCAAGGGCGAGCGCATCATGCTTTGGGGCGAGAACTCGGCGCAGTGGGTTGCTGTTTTCTTCGGATGTGTTCTGCGTGGGGTGGTCGTGGTTCCGATGGACGATGCGGCGTCGGCTGATTTTGCTGGGCGTGTTTCAGAGCAGGTGAAGGCTCGGCTTTGGATTTGTTCGCGGAAGCATACGGGTATTGCTGGCTCAGTTCCTTTAATAGCTTTTGAGGACGTCAAAACCCCCGCCCAAGCAGAGCTTGGACGGGGCACCCTCGACCTCGCGGACGTAGCGATCGGTCACGACGACACTCTCCAAATCGTTTTTACTTCTGGCACCACCGCCGAGCCCAAGGGCGTCGTCATCACGCATGGCAACGTGCTGGCCAACATTGCGCCGCTCGAAAAAGAAATAAAGAAGTATTTGAAATATGAGCGCTGGGTGCATCCCGTGCGCTTCTTGAACTTACTGCCGCTTAGCCATGTCTTCGGGCAATTCCTGGGCATGTTCCTGCCGCCGCTGCTCGGTGGCACCGTGATCTTTCAAGACGAGTTGAAGCCTTCGGAGATTGTGAGCACGATTCGCCGCGAGCGCGTATCCGTGCTGGTCACTGTCCCCAGAGTCTTGCAGTCGTTGAAGCAGAAGATCGAGCGCGATCTGGAAGACGCCGGAAAGCTTGAACAGTTCCGGCGCCGCATGCGCGAATCCGAGGGCAAACATTTTCTGCTGCGCTGGTGGATGTTCCGCTCGATTCGCCGCCAGTTTGGCTGGAAGTTCTGGGCCTTCATCTGCGGAGGCGCGGCGCTGGACGCGGAAACGGAGGAATTCTGGTTCCGGTTGGGTTACGCGGCGATCCAGGGATATGGACTGACGGAGACTACATCTCTGATCAGCGTGAATCACCCGTTCAAGATGGGAAGAGGGTCGATCGGCAAAGTGCTGCCGGGTCGCGACGTGAAACTGGCGGACGACGGCGAGATTCTGATTCGCGGCGGCGGGGTCGCGGCCGGCTACTGGCAAGCAGGCCGGCAGCAGAAGGATATCGGCAGCGTTTCCGATAAAGAAGGATGGTATCGCACCGGCGATGTAGGCGCGCTCGACGAAGCGGGCAACCTGTATTTCAAGGGACGAAAAAAGGAAGTCATCGTTACACCGGCCGGTCTGAATATTTATCCAGACGATCTCGAAGCTGCGTTGCGACGCCAGCCCGAGGTGAAAGATTGCGTAGTAGTCGGCATCGACCGCGGAGGGAATGCGGAGCCGTGTGCAGTCGTGATTTTGCGCGAGCCAGCCCGAGGCGAAGCGCAATTGGCCAGTGTGGTCGAGCGCGCCAACCAATCGCTGGCCCACTTTCAGCACATGCGCATGTGGGTCGAGTGGCCGCAGGAAGACTTTCCGCGAACCAGCACGCAGAAGCCGCGGCGCAACGTGATTACCGAATTCGCGGCGAAGCAAGTCCGTTCGTCAGGGGAAGAAGAAGTTGCGACGAAAAGTCCAGTCGTGGACCTGATTCGCCGCATTCGCGGGCGAAGCGTCAATGAAGAAGAAGAGGCGCGGAATGTTGGCACGAACTCAGACCTGCAATCCGATTTAGGTCTCAGTTCGCTGGACCGGGTCGAGCTCATCGGGGCGCTCGAAGACCGTTATCAAGTCGATCTGAGCGAGACTCGCTTCAGCGCGGCGCGTACGGTTGGCGACATCGAGCGTATGCTGAGCGGCGAAACGCGGCAGCGCGTGGTGTACCACTATCCGCGCTGGGTGCTGCATTGGCCGGTAACCTGGATCCGGGAGCTGGCCCACTATTTATTCATGAGGCCGGCGATGTTTTTGCTGGGGTGGCCGCGAATCATCGGGCGGGAAAATCTGCGCGGCTGGAATGGACCGCTGCTTGTGGTGTGCAATCACATCTCGGACATTGATGTCGGCTTTATCCACGCAGCCTTGCCTGCCCGCTTGCGGCAACGCATTGCGACGGCGACTGGTGGCGAAGCCTTGGAGGCCCTTCGCACCCCCGCACCCGGCCGAGGACATTTCTTGCGGACATTCGATCAAGTGAAGTGGGTGCTGGGAGTGTCGCTGTTGAACTTGTTTCCGCTGCCGCGTGAAGCTGGGTTCCGGCAGAGTTTTGCCTACGCCGGGGATGCGGTAGATCGCGGCTACAGTGTGCTCGTCTTTCCCGAGGGCCGGCACACGGTCACGGGAAAGATGAATCCATTCCGCGCGGGGGTGGGATTGCTGGCGAATAATCTTGGTATTCCGGTGCTGCCGATGCGAATCGATGGTTTGTTTGAAGTTAAGAATGCAGGCAGAAAAATCGCCCGGGCGGGAGAGATCCGAGTGCGTATTGGTCAACCGATAACTTTCGCAGTGGGAAGCGATCCGCAAGAGATCGCGGCAGAGTTGCAAAACAGCGTGGAGAATTTGTAAGTCTTCCTTGCCATCAACGCCGAGGGCGAGACGCCCTCAGGACTGCCGGCGGGACGCCAGCGCTACGCTCGTCGAGCGTCGTCCGGTTAATCGTCGCCCGGTTCATTGTGGAGCGTTGCCCAGAACAAAAGCCCGGACCTTTCGGTCCGGGCTTTTTGTCGCCGACTGCCGAAGCAGAGAGCTAGCTGATGGTTAGAGTGACAGTCGCGGTTTCTGTGGTGGTGCCGCTGGTGCCAGTAACCGTGATGGTGTAGGTTCCGGCCTTCGCGGTGCTACTCACCGAGATCCGCATCGAAGCGGTTCCGTTGCCGGTGATGGAGGTCGGGCTGAAGGCGATTTTCACGCCGGTGGGCTGACCCGAAGCGGAGAGCGTAACCGGCGAGTCGAATCCGCCAGTTACGGTGCTGGTGATCTTGACGTTGCCCGATTTACCCGGAGCGATGGTGACCTTCTTGGGGGCGGCGGCAATAGTGAACCCGCCGGCCGTGGAGGAAACCGTGACCGGAACTCCGGCCGACGGAATGCCGTTGGTGACGGCGTATAAGGTGTATGCGCCGGTGGCGAGAGTCGCTGGCACATCAAACTGCGCCGAGACGATGGCGCTGCCAGTGGCCACACCCATGGTGCTGAAGCTGTGAGTCTTCAGGAAGCTCACTGCCCCAGTGGAGCTCACGATCTTCACGATCGGCCAGTTGGTCGCATCCTGGAAGTCATCGCCGTAAGCGGCTCCCGCAGAGAGACCGTTGAGTTGGGTTCCCGAGACCGTGTAAGTGGTTCCTAGCACGAGCGTGCTGGGAACGGAGGTGATGGTGGGCTGCCAAGCCGCCTCGTAGGTTCCAGACGAGGTGAAGAATTCCACATCGGTGGAGTAGTCGGTGTACATGATCTCTCCGCTCGGCAGTTCGAGCATGTGACACTGATACGAAGCCGTGTTAACCGCGTTCGGCGGAGCGTTGATTTCGGTGAAGTTGGTACCATCCCACTCGAAAATGCTGGTGGGTGAAGCGAACGTTCCGCTGAAGGGACTGCCTGCCACGATGACGTCGCCATCGAGCTCAAGCGCGGCAGGAGCATCGTTCGCCGCGTCTCCGATCGGGAAGTCCGGTCCGGCGCTCCAGGTCGCGGTGCTGGTGTTATAAACCGCGGTGTGGCCTGCTTCGCAGTCGCTGGCGCCGGTGCCGAAGACCGTGCCGTCAGGACGAAGTACCGCCGGTCCAACTTCGAAGCTGCCGCCGCCTTTGTCGCAGTTCGAATCCCAGAGCTGCTTGATGGTGCTGCCGGCGGTGGTCCAGGTGTTGGTGGTGGAGTTGTAGGTTTCAGAGTTGGTGCCGGTATCAACGGTGTTGCTGGTGTAAGCATCGACGGTCAGGATGTTGCCGTTGGGCAGCAGTGTCCAACCTTCTTCATCGAAATCATCTGCCTTGCCATCAGTTGAATTCGCGATGTCAGTGAAGCTCAACGTGCTCTCATCGAAGGTGAAATAGGTCGGGAAAGCGGCGTCGCCGAAGGCGAGGGCGCAGCAGTCCGCGATCATCCAGGTTCCGTCCGGCAGAACGACCGACTCGGGATCGCCGATGTGCTTGGTGGAAGGCACGGTCAGGGACGTCCAGGTGTTGGCCACGGGATCGTAGATGGCGCCCTTGTTCTGCCAGTCGCCGGTGCATCCGTGGGTGCAATTGTATTCGCCGCCCTCGACTACCACTTTGCCATCGGGCAGAACCGCGGAACCGAAGAATAGCGGCGCATAGCCGGTAGGCATCGAGGCCACCTGGGTCCAGGTGCCGTTGACATAGCTGCCCGTACTGTCGGGAGTCAGAGTGTACCAATTGGCGTAGTTGCCGGTGCAACCGCTGCAGTTTGGTTCAGAGTGTACGAGCACCCGGCCATCGGTAAGCAATAGCATGGCGCCGACGGAGACGGAAGGCTCGGTGGTGATTTTCGTCCAGGTGCCGGAAGACAGGGGTTGTGTTCTCTCAGATCGGTCTGGATTGCCAGCATGAGGAGCAAGTCCCCGATGGTGTGGAGTTACTACATCCTGGGAGCTGGCGAAAACTGAAAATGCCAGCAGAGTAAACAGCGCGATTGCCAGTGTGCGGAACTTCATGAATGGTCCTCTTTAGTTTTGATTTTTCGAAGCGGAAATCTAGCACGACGTTTCCACAGTAAAACGTCGCAAGTGGGAGTTTGGCCAGGATAGCGCCACATCCCCCGAATGTCAGGCCGAAGGATTATAACCCGGTTCGCGAAATTTGAATCCGCCGATGACAAAGATTTGACAATAAATCTTGGGCGAACGCACGACAGGCGCGGAGTTTGCAAGATCTTGCATACAAAACAAGACGGGAGCGGGCGCCCCACTAACTTTCGTCCCTAGGTTTGATTGCTGCGCTGGCGCTCTTCGGCCGGCTCACGGCCGGCACTGTCGACGCCACGAAATCGGACTCGCTATTCTTCGTCGATGCTGTCGTCTTCAGTCGGCGGAGAAGATTCAATCCGAATCTCCGGCAAGTTGGCGTCGTGCAGCAGATGATTCAGGGCAGGAAGAGACGCCTTGATCTTGTTCCAACGTTCCATCGTGTCGGCCGCATCGTGTTCGGTTTTCGTGATCGCCGCAAACTGCGGCGTGGTCGGCTCGGCATCGACCTGCCAGACCTGGCCATATAAAACGGCAACGTGCGCGTTCACCGCAGTCAGAGTGACTTGGGTGGAGGGAGGCGCAAGGAAAGCAGCAGGCGATCCAACCACGCCGGCGAGCTTCGTCTGAAAATCCTTAACGGAATCGAGCGTCGTCCCAGTCGCCTGCTTGGTCAATTTCTCCAGTGGCTCGCGAATCGATCCGGCTTCGTGCACGGCTTTGGAAGTTTCACTCAAGAGTGACGCCAAGCGGGTTTCCGTCTGAAACTTCTTCTCGAGAGCCGC
>CAVQCP010000037.1:0-78163 GCA_963710965.1 uncultured Acidobacteriaceae bacterium
TGTTATGTGCTGGCTTCATTCACTACCGTATTGCTGAGTGGTTATCCTGTATGAAAATGTCTTTGATCCCCACCTCGGCCATGATCTGCTGGTTATAGCTCTCAAAGAAAAAACCGCGTTCATCGCCAAACACGCGGGGCTCGAGAACGAACACTCCGGGCAGCGACGTCGAAATTTTCTTGATTGCATCCATCGCCGGACGACTCGCCTGAACCTCCATCAAAACACCCTCTCTCGCAAAAGCTGTAGCAGATAAGCGCCGTAACTATTGTTCTTCATCGCGTTGCCAATCTTCTCCACCTGCTCCGCTGTGATGTAACCGGATCGCAACGCAATTTCTTCGGGACACGCCACCATCAGCCCTTGCCTCTTCTCGATCGCCTGAATGTAGAGCGCCGCGTCCATCAACGATTCGTGCGTGCCCGTGTCCAGCCAGGCCATGCCGCGTCCCATGACCATGACTTCCAATTGGCCACGCTCCAGATACGTCTGGTTTACATCGGTGATCTCCAACTCACCGCGTGCGCTGGGCTTCAGCGACTTCGCGATGCCGGCCACCTGATTATCATAAAAGTAAAGTCCGGTCACCGCGTAACGCGACTTCGGCTTCGCCGGTTTTTCTTCGATGCTCAGCGCCCGCCCGTGAACGTCGAACTCCACCACGCCATAGCGCTCGGGATCGTTCACCGGATAAGCGAACACGCGTGCACCCCGCGTTTTCGACGCCGCATTCTTTAAATCCTTGGCCAGGTCGTGACCGTAAAAAATGTTATCGCCCAGCACCAGCGCGCACCCGCTGTTCCCGATAAATTCCTCGCCCAGCACGAACGCCTGCGCAATGCCCTCCGGCTTCGGTTGCACCTTATATTCGATCGCGATACCGAACTGAGCGCCATCTCCCAGCAGCATTTGAAACTTCGCAACATCGTCGGGAGTGGTGATCAGAAGAATGTCCCGAATCCCGGCCAGCATCAGCGTGCACAGCGGGTAATAAATCATCGGCTTGTTGTACACCGGCAGAAGACTCTTGGCGATGGCGTGGGTCACGGGATACAAGCGCGTCCCAGACCCGCCAGCCAGAAGGATTCCCTTGTAGCTTCCACTTGCCGAGCTTTGCATCATAGGAAAATTATCGGCGATTGTTATTCTCGAACTACCCTCTGTTCCCCTGTGCTGTGTTAGAGATTCAAGAAGAGTAATGCGTTTCAATCCATTGCCGGTAGCTACCGCTGGTTACTTCGCGGACCCACACTTCATTTTCCAGATACCACCGCACTGTCTTGCGAATTCCACTCTCAAAAGTTTCCTTCGGACGCCAGCCGAGTTCGCGCTCGATCTTAGTCGCATCCATGGCATAGCGGCGGTCGTGTCCGGGACGGTCTTTCACAAACGTAATCAACTCTCGGCGCGAAGATGACACGGCGCTGCGCCCAGCCATCTCGTCCACGATGTCGCAAATCGTTTCCACGATCTCCAGATTTCGTTTTTCATTCCATCCGCCGATGTTATATGTCCCGCCAACCCTCCCCCGGGCCAGCACGGTTGCGATCGCCTCGCAATGGTCCTCCACATAAAGCCAGTCGCGGACATTTTGCCCGTCCCCGTAAACCGGCAGCAGCTTGCCATTACGCGCATTGAGAATCACCAGCGGAATTAACTTCTCCGGAAACTGAAATCGCCCATAGTTATTCGAACAATTCGTAGTCAGCGTGGGCAATCCGTAAGTGTGATGGTAAGCCCGCACCAGATGGTCGGAAGCCGCCTTGGACGCGGCATAAGGACTGTTCGGCGCATACCGCGTGTCCTCCGAAAACGCCGGCTGGTCTGGCCCCAGCGAGCCATACACTTCGTCGGTAGAAACGTGCAAAAAACGAAAATCGCTTCTCTCGGGCTCGGAGAGATGTTCCCAATGGGCTCGCACCTCTTCCAGCAAAGCGAACGTGCCGTCGACATTGGTGCGGATGAAATCCTCAGGCCCCCGAATCGACCGGTCGACGTGACTCTCCGCCGCAAAATGCACCACCGCTCGCGGTTGCCGCCGGTCGAGAAGGCTGCGCACCACAGCGCGGTCGGCAATATCGCCGTGCACAAATTCATATCTCTTCTCGTGCGCGACGCTTGCCAGGTTATGCAAATTCCCCGCATACGTCAGTTTGTCCAGATTCACAAGCGAAGCCGTATCCTTCTCCACCCGCTGAAGAATGAAGTTCGACCCAATGAAGCCCGCCCCGCCGGTGACCAGAACTGTGTCTTCCATTTTGCCAGGTTGCTTTAACTATATTTCTTCAGTATGGCATAGGCATCAACCAACTCCGCCAGACGAGCTGGCAGGCGCGTCTAAAAAGGTTTTCCGGTTACGCCGTTTGCCGCACAACTTCTGGCTTACGTTTGTAGGGCACATACACCGGCTTCCAAATATTCGCCTGCAGTTCACGCTCCAGGTCGACGTCGTCCGCTACTTGCGCCTGGCCATCCTGGATGGCTTGCATGCCTACCGCTCGACCGATCAATTCCGCCAGTTGACGCGCCTCCGACAGCGGAGGAAGAAGGCTCGCCTCTTTGTTTGTCCGGGTGGGAAGGTGACATACCAATTCCTCCGCGGCGGCCTTCACCATGGCATCGGTGACGCGCCTGGCTTTCGATGCCACAATTCCCAAGGCCAGCCCGGGAAAGATGTACGAATTATTGGTCTGCGCAATGGGAACGTTCTTGCCCCCTACCGTAACCGGCGCAAACGCAGTACCGGTGCCGATCAACGCGCGCCCCTCTGTCCAGTCAATCAAGTCCTGAGGAGTAGCCTCGCTGCGCGACGTAGGATTCGAAAGCGGAAAAATGACTGGGCGTGCAATATGCTTCGCCATCTCCCGCACCGCTGCTTCGGTAAATGCTCCGCCCTGCCCGGACACGCCAATCAGCACCGTGGGTTTCACTTGGCGCACCACTTCGAGCAGATCGATTTCACCGTTGTTCCGTTTCCAGGCTCGAACCTCCTGCTCCTTGCGGGCATAGACCTTTTGCTCCGGCCGCAAGTCCTTCATTTCTTCAATCGCCAGTCCATATCGGTCGACACCATAAAAACGGTTGCGCGCTTCCTCCTCAGACAAGCCGCGATCCTCCATGAATTGTGCTAGAAGGTTTGTGATACCAATGCCCGCGCTTCCGAAACCCACGACCACGATTTTCTGCTGCTCCAGCGGAAGCCCGGTGACATGGATGGCAGATATCAAAGCCGCAGTTGCGATCGCCGCCGTCCCTTGAATATCGTCGTTGAAGGTGCAAAGCTGATCGCGATAACGCGCCAGAAACCGGGCTGCATTGGAACCCGCGAAGTCCTCCCATTGCAAAAGAACCTGCGGCCACCGCCGCTTGACCGCCTGCACAAACACATCCACGAAAGCGTCGTACTCTTCACCGCGGATGCGATGATTTCTCCATCCAATGTAGATCGGGTTCTTCAGCCGATCCTCGTTGTCGGTCCCCACATCGAGCAGAATCGGAAGGCAGTGTTCGGGATGAATGCCGCCCAGCGCCGTGTACAGCGCCATCTTCCCAATCGGAATGCCCATCCCCCCGGCGCCCTGGTCGCCGAGACCGAGAATTCGTTCCCCATCGCTAACTACGATGCACTTCACGCAGTCGTAGCGAGCGTGGCTCAGTATTCGCTCGATGCGGTCCTTATTCGGATAACTCAGAAATAATCCACGCGGCTTTCTCCAGATCTCGCTGAAGCGCTGGCATCCCTCCCCGACCGTCGGCGTGTACACCAAGGGCAACATCTGCTCGATATTTCGAACCAGTAGCGCGTAGAAGAGCGTTTCGTTCGTGTCCAGAAGGTCGCGGAGAAAACTGTATTTGTTGAAAGGAGTACCCTGCTGGTTCAGCGTCCGCAACCGCCTTTCGATCTGCTCGTCCAGGCTGCCCACATGCGGCGGCAGTAGCCCGTGTAGATGAAAGATATCGCGTTCCTGGTCGGTGAATGCTGTCCCCTTATTCCATCGAGGAGAATTCAGCAGGTCGAATCCATCCAGAGACATCACTTGTTCGCTCATATTCGTTCGCGGCCCGGCCTCTACCCAAAAGGACCCACAATTGTAAACAAAAAAGGACGGGAGTCATCCCGTCCTCTTGTTTGATTCGACCGAGTTGTGCGCTAGCTACTGCAGTTTCGGGTAGACAAAAGCATGCCTTATCCCGCCTTCCATTCCTCCGCAGATACTGGTGTCAGGGCACGGCCTTGCGGCTTTCTGGCCGGTGCCGCGAACTTCCAGCCCATCGTCTCGAAATATAGCCGCTCAACCCTTTCGGCGATTTTCGGCCATTGATAGTGCTCGCGAACGCGACGGATCGCAGCTTGTCCGGCAGCTTCGCGCACCGCAGGATTCGCGATCAGAAAACTGAGCCGCTTCGCCAGATCGGCGGCGTCTCCGCGGCGGAAGGTGAACCCCGCCTCCGCCACGGCTTCCTTATTCTCCGCCACGTCGCTGGCTAACACGCAAACCCCCGCGCCCATCGCATCGAGCAGCGCCAGCGACAAGCCCTCCAAGTCGGAAGGCAAGACAAATATCATGGCATTCGTCAGAAGTTCGTCAAGCGCAGGTCCTGAAACCCAGTCCAGCATCTTGAATCGATCGCTGGCGTGCCTCCGCAGCCGGCCCGAATACTCGTCGCAATAGCTCGATGCGCCGGCCATTACCAGCTTCACGTCGGTCTGCAATTTCTCATACGCCTCCACCAGCAGGTGACACCCTTTCTCCGGAGAGAACCGTCCCAAAAAAAGAATGTACTGATCGGGCTCCAGCCCCCATTCAAATATTTTGTCGGCGGAACGCCGACCGCGTAGCACTCCGCCGTTCGGCACATAACAGGTTTCTCTCCCGTAAGCTTCCTGGTAGTAGCTCTGCAGTGTCCGCGACACCACCATGGTTTGATTGGGCAGAGTCACCGCCGCCCGCTCCCCCACTCGCAATACCGCTGCCGCGATGCGTCCCCACTTCTTGCGCTGCCAGTCGAAACCCTGCACCGTGACCACAGTTTTCTTTCCGACGAGACGTGGAATGAACGAGAATAACGCCGGCCCCAGCGCATGGTAGTGCACGATGTCGCAAGGCTGGGTGAGCACATGCAGAGTGCTCAGAAATGTATGGATCAACGTCTCCAGATGTTTGGACCGCAGGGTGGGCAGCCGCACCAGGCGGATCCCGTTATGCTCTCCGGGAGGAGTGAAATAAGTTCGGCAGTAGGCCGTGACCTCGTGTCCCATCTCTGCCAATTGCACTCCAATTTCTTCGTAGTAAGTCTCAATGCCGCTGTACTTCGACACCACGCCCCGCCCGCCAATGAATGCGATTCGCAAACCCGGTTTGGAAACAGCCATTGTCATGCAGGTGCCGGACGGAATTGGATTTTCCGATTTCGGCTCTGCCGAGAATCCCCTCTTGCTATCGATGATTCGCTCATACAAGCTAACCAGGGCTCTGTAATGCGCCTGGGCAGTGTAGTTTACGCCCAGCTGCTCCCGCCCCGCTTGCCCCATTTCGTCCGCCACTTCCGAGTGCGAGCCCAGAAATCGAATCGCCGAAGCCAACTGGTCTACGTCGCCAGTCTTATAGAGGAGCCCAGTCTTCCCTTCCTGGACGAGCTCGCGCCGCGATCCGCAATCCGTTGCCACAACCGCGCGACCCTGCGCGTACGATTCGAGAATGGTCTTGCCTAGAGTTTCATACGCGTGCGAAGGCAGCACCGTGAATCGAGAACCCGCAATCGCCCGATTCAATTCCGTCCGATCCATTTGTCCCACAAACTCCACGTTGTCCAGACCCAACTCCGCAGCCAATTGCCGCAACCGGCCGCGCTCCGGTCCATCCCCCGCTATCACGAGGCGAAGGTTCGGCACTCGACGCATAGCGTGCAGCAGATCCTCCACGCCTTTCTCGGGCGACAGCCGGCCAAAGTAAAGCAACGGAGCGTCCTCGGTTGTCCGTTTGGAAACCGCTTGGATGGACTGGAAGTGGGGAAGAACTGCGAACTTTGTGGCATCCCACCCATGCTCCACAAATTTGTCGCGCACAAACTGGCTGGGAGCCAGAAAGCAATCCACGCATTTTCGATATGTTCCCAGCCATTTGTGAAAGTAGGCCTCCGCCGCCAGCGTTACCCGCGCGCCCCATCCCGGATAGCACTTCTCCTCCAGCAGGCGCCAAAATTTCCCACCCTTGCAGGCTTCGCATGCCTCCCCTTGAGACACCATGTTGTACGCGGGACAGAGCACCTTGAAGTCGTTCAGGTGATAAAGAACCGGAATCTTCTGCGCTTTCAACTCCCACAAAATTGACGGTGACAGATGGTGATATATGTTTCGCACGTGCGCCACATCGGGCTGGAATTCCGCGATCATTGCCCGAATCCGCCGCCGCGCCCCAAGCGAGTAGATCGCCTGCCCGGCCAGCCTCAACTTCTTCAACCATCCATTTTGTTTCTTGAAATCAGTATGTGGCATGAAGTGCCGATCATACGGAGTGGGCTGCCCGCGCGCATCGGTCATCGAAAACAGCGCCACTTCATGCCCCTGGGCGCGCAGCAGTTCCATAGCTTCGAACAGGTAAACCTCGGTGCCACTGAAGGCGAAGTTGTACTTGTTGCAGAATAAGATCCGCATGCGGGGAGAACTCCAATTCGGGTTGATTTGATGAAACTAGGAAATCCGAGTTTGCGAAATATCTCCCTAAACCCTTTGCAGGAAACGATCCGTAAACTTGGCCAGATTCTCTTGGCGATTGAAGTTGTGGAGAACGTGCACGCGTGCGGCGTGCCGAATCCAATCCAGACGGCTCACGGCAGCGCTATTCTTTGGGTGGCAGAGTCGCTCGATGAACACAATTCTGGAAACGAATTCCTCTATCATTCCAGCCGCGTAGAGAAATCCCGTCTTTTCCGGAATGATGAGTTCCGGTATCCCCGTGATTGCAGGTGCAAGCACGATCTTTCCTCGCGCCATCGCCTCCATTAACACCACCGGAATGCCCTCACTGCGGCTGGTAAGTACAACCACGTCCGCGCGCTGATAGAGGAAATCCCGTTGTTGGCACGTTACGAAGCCGTGCAGCGTCAATCGGTCCTGCAGTCGGTGTTCCTGAATCGTTGCTTCCAGGCGCCTCCGCTCCGGCCCTTCGCCCACGATTCCGCACTCGAAGTCGAGTCCGTCATCGCGCAACCGGGCGCAAGCGCGGATCAGGAAAGCATGATCCTTTACCGCGTGCAAACGGCCCACAGCCAACAAAGTAAATCTTCGAGGTTTCGCGGGGCCGGCCATTGGAGGCGGGGCTCGTTCCGGGGCATCCACGCCCATCCGCGAGATGATAACTTTTCGAGCATCAATGGCCGGAAAGTGCGTCAGCAAATAGCGGCGGTTGTATGCGGAAATGGTGATACAAAAACGGCAAGTCTCCAGCTTCGCATCCAGATAGGCAGCGGCCAGCAGCAGATCCGACCCATATAAAGTCAGGCTGAAACTGATGCCCAATAACCGTGCCGCCACCATTGCAATCCAAGATCCGAAATAGCCGTGATGCACATGAATGTGTTGCACGCCGCGATCCCGCAGCAAAACGGCATAGTACGCCCCCAGAACAGTGTGCAGGATTGCCTTCAGCCGGCGCTTCGGGCTTTCCTCTCCTCGCAACACGAGCCGCGTGAACAGGTCCGCAATTCGCTTCCAGCGCCACATGGCCAATCCCATGGCTCGCACAACGGTCTTCCATCGGATCGGTTGCAGGTACAGAATGTTCGGCTCAAAAGACGTGCTCGCGGATCCGCTGGCCAATGCTGTTGAACTTCGCGCACTGCCGGCGATGACTCGGATCCCCCTTTGCCGCAGTTCCTGGATCTGCTCGCCCACGTAGGGCTCTACCGCTGCAGGGAATTGATTGGCGAAATGGGCGACGGTCAACACAAACTGTTGCAAAAATAAAGAGGATGGAACCGCATAGGCCTATGCGGTGGAGACTTGTCGCTGCACGAAAAGGGGTGCCTGGCCTTGTTTTTCACGAATCGCTCGCCGCTGCTGCGCCGCCAGCATTCCCGCCATGGCAAAAAGAAGTCCATTCACGAATTGATAATTCATGACCACTACCGTCGCATTCATCCAGTACACGCCCAGTAACACCGGCCACATGGCGTGAAACTGCTGATTCAGCATCCCGCCAGCCTCAGCTGCCGGAACCAGGCCCTTTCCCAACCGCAAGATCTCCCACATTAACCAGGCATACAGGGCCAAGCCAGCGATACCATGTTCGATCAGCAGTTCGAGATATGTGTTGTGCGGGTACAGTTCTTTTTCTTTGTAACCGCTGACATGCCGCGCCAACTCTGTGGGCACTTGATTTACGCCCCACCCACTGAACGGTTTTTCTTGAAACATCTGCCAGCCTGCGGCGTACACCGCTCGGCGAAAGTCCACTGGACCGGATTCTTTCAGGCGATCGCTGAGCGCGCGTCGCTGTTCGTCAAAGCTCAAAGTAATGAGCAAGCCCAGAGCTCCGACAATGGTCACGATGACGCAAATCATTCGCAGCCTTCGGTTGCGCGAGCGGAAAATCAGGATTCCCATGCTCACGGCAAATGCCAGCCAGACCGCGCGCGTCATCGTTGCCAGGACTGCAAGGGGAAGGGCCCCCAATAACAGCGTGGCTTTCAGCCCACGTATCCGCCGCCTTAAAAAAGCGTGCAAGGCCAGGATGCCAAGCAGGTTTAGCGAGACCCCGTTGGCCACCGCTTCCAGCAACGGCCCCCGTGCCCGGTCGACATGGTATCCCAGGCTCGGGTCCAGTATAAAGCGCGGGAAGATCAACTGCTTCGCGCCCGCCAGGAACGCAATCGACGTAAAAGAAAGATAGGCAAGCACGATGAGCGCGAAAAGCTCGAACTGCCGCAGCCGCCTCTCATCCCGAAACACCAGCGCCGCGATGTGAAACAAAGCGAATGGCACAATACATTTCGCCGCCAATATGCTCCACGTCTGGCTATTAAAGGGCTGTGCGATCACGCTCGCAATCGCAAGGCAAGTCAGTCCGAGCATGGGCCACGTGGCCCGCTCCACCCTGACCAGGCGCTGCCCGGTACTGAGCGCTCGAGCCCCGACTCCCAGAACCAAAACTGCGAAGGCCACACGATCAATCTCGTAGAAAGGCACGTCGGGATGCCGTAGCAGCATCGCGCCAAGAGCGGCAAGAAACAGAAGGGAGGGCCACAACATTATCGTTTGCAGCGGGCGCAGTCCCATCCGCAGACATCGGGCTGCAGCCCCACCCGCCCACGAATCCGGAGACACCATCCCTGCCCTTTCCGCGAACATCACTCCCCACTCCCGCGCAGCACTGCCCCAGCTGTCAGCACCAGGATCTTCAGATCCATTCCGAAACTCCAGCGCTGGATGTACTCGATGTCCAGATTCATTCCCATCCGGAAGGAAGGATTCTGTCGCGCCGTCACCTGCCAAAGCCCAGTCATTCCCGGTGTCACGTCGAGCCGCGGCAGGTCCTCGATCGCATAGGCGGAAAATTCCTCCAAAGGATGCGGCCGGGGCCCGACCAGACTCATCTCTCCCTTGAGCACATTCAGCAACTGCGGTAGCTCGTCGAGACTGTAGCGCCGCAAGAACCTTCCCACGCGTGTGATACGCGGATCGCCGGCAATCTTGAAGATTGGGCCCTGCCTCTGATTTCGCTTGCGGAGGTCTCCTTTAAGCTGGTCTGCGTCCTGCACCATGGTCCGAAATTTGTAACAGCGAAACGGTTTCCCCTTTCGTCCCGCCCGCAGCGCAGCATAAAACACTGGTCCAGGAGGATCCAATTTCACCAGCATGGCCAGCAAGGCCAGCACCGGCGCGAGAAGCGTTAGCATGCCTCCAGCGACTACAACATCCAGTGCACGCTTCGCCAGTAGTCCGGCATTTGGCACCCGTTCCTCATGCAGGGAAATCAGCGGGATTCCCTCAATTCTTTCCATTTCTCCCGCCGGCCTGCAGCCGAAAAGATCGGTTGCCATCTTTACGTCCAGGCGCAGTTCCCGCGCCGCGCTCAACACGCGCAATGTTAATTTGCGGTCGTGCGGCGCGGCTAAAATCACCTCGTCGATGAATCCGGCCCGAGCCAGCTTTGCCAAATCGGAGGTTCGTCCGATGACTCCATTTCGCAGCGCACTCCTATCGTCTAGAAATCCGCAGACCGTCCTCCCCAATTTTGCATGTGTCGAAAAAGAATCAGCGATTCGACGTCCCAGTTCGCCCGCGCCCACGATTAGAACGTTTCGCGTGCCGCGCATTCCGGCTACCCGATTCTCGCTAATCTTTTCTTTACTTTTCGATGAAGCACTCAACTCTCTCCAATGCCGATGGCTGCCCGCGATCCACTCCAACAGGAATCGCGCCCACTGTTTGCCCCACCGCCAGAACCTTCTGAACACTCCGGCATCCGATGCATTCGCCTTGATTTTGGGCCATATGTCCCACCTCGGCGCATCCTCACGCGAACTGCGAAAGCTGTAGTTTGTCTCTCGCGTCGGCTTCTGCTTGCCGCAGGCCGTCGCCGCTCCTGGGATGAGACGCGCAGCCCAATCTTTCCCCGTGGGGATCTGCTGGCCAGTTTGTATAAAAGGGGAGGACATGTCAGATCATTTCCAGTTCGTAGCCTGCGATCTCAACGGCCAGCGAGCGCTGGATGGATCCGATGGAGATCACCAGCTTGTTGTTTTCGTGTTGCACCAGAATTCCTTCCAATCCGTTCAGGCAACCGCCCCTGATTCGCACCCGCTGCCCCGCCTGCACAAATGGATGCGGGGAAAAGACGCCTTCTCTTTGCAACAACAACCGCAGATTTTCTATCTCGTGCGGCGGCACCGGCGCCACCCTCCCGCCGAAGCTCACAAAGCCGATTAATCCCGCGGTTTGCAAAACATCCCGCCTCGCGCTGGCAGACCGATCAATATGCACGAACGCATATCCCGGAAACAGAGGAGTCGTAACCACCTGATTCCGATCGCTCCAGACGCGATGTTCCGTCAGCAGCGGAAGATAGACCTCACAGTTTTTTTGATGGAGTTGGGTGGCGACGCGCTTCTCAAAACGATACCGTGTCTGCACCGCGAACCACTGTGGCTGTGCAATTTCTGCCGCTTCCGCCGGGTGTGGCTGCTCCTCCGTATTAAGGATCTCGCTAGCCAACCGCGACGCAAAGCTACCGCTCATTGAGTCCCATTTGCCATTTTCCGTCTACTGTTCCACAGCGTTTGCGGCTTCTTGCGGCAATTTCCGCGGCAAGTAATCTAGAGGAGTCGGTAAATCCGCTCCGGCACTGGGAACCTTCTCGCGCTCAATACCGTCCCTAATATCCGCGAATGCGCCGCTAGGAATGTTTCCTTGATCCGGCAAGCAGTCGCTTTTCGCGTGCTGTGCGCTTCCAACACCAGAACCACTCCGTCGGCAAGTTGACCCATCAAAGCAGCCTCGCTCGAAATCCCCGCCGCCGGTCCCTGAATCACGGCAAACTCAAACTCATTTCGGAGCCCCGCGAGGCAGCACGTCCACCAATTTGCCGTGCCCCTCCCTTCGGAGGAAGCTTGGGCTCTCATTCCCGGCACGCGCCAAAGATTGACCTCGATTTGTTCGGACCAGGACTTGATAGCAGCATCGCCCTTCGCCCGAGGCCGGGATTGTATCTCCCAAACCCGACGGTCACGGCCAACAATCGCGACATCGCATCGCGTCTCCTGGGCAAGGGCCCTTCCCGTCCTTTCGCAGAGGTTCGTGATATCCATACTCGTCTCGGCCGCACTGAAAACTACCTGCTTCACCGTTGGCTTCTCGGTTGCAAAGAATACGCGCCGTACCATTCCCCGAATCTGCTCTCGCGCGAATTCCTCCGCACTCCAGTTGTTCGTCTGGCGAACGACTTCAAGCTCTTGCGATATTTCTTCCCGTGCTGCGGATCCGATCAATTCGGATCCCTGCAGCATCTCCGCATTCGCGCTCATCACATCTTCCTCAGGCCGACATACTTCGGTCGATTCCTTCCGGCAAGCACGCCAATACTGGAATTTCCAAACAGGCCCACGCCTCGTCTGGCGTACGCAGCGCGGGATCCAAATAATCCGCGGCAAAGCCCGCTCCCGCGCCGGAAGCGACGGCCGCCACCAAGCCTGCAAGCAGCACTTCCGCCGCCGGCCAAACCGGCAGAGTGGGCACCACCGGCTGCTCGGCGATGGCCACGTTGAGGATGCCACCCTCGTCCAGCGCGTCGCCCATTCGGGACTCTTCGCGCTTCTTGACATACAACAGATAATTTTCTTGCGCCGCCTGCTCGCTGCTGATCAGGTCATCCTGGAGAATCGCTTCCTTTCCTAATTCGCTCGACCGGTTTCTGTACGCAAGGAGTTGCGCGCTCGTCGTGATCTGCCGTGCCTCCAGCCCTTTCATCTGAACCCGCGCCTTCTGCAACTCGCCTTTGGCCCATTCATAGTTCGGATCCTGGTCGGTAGTTTCGTCGCGCACGGGAGTCAGCCGCTCAGCCGTGATCGCCGCTTGCGCCTGAAGAATCTGTTGTTCCACCTCCTGCACCAGGCGATGATTGGGTTCAAACTTGGTCAGCAATTGGGTCTTCTTCAGCTCGAGATCCAGCAGGCTCGCCTTCAACGCCCGGAACAGCTCCGGATTGTCCGCCGTCCGTACCTGCGTGGTAGATCGCTTCGGCAATTTAGCGAGTTGGGCATCGAGTTCTTGAACTCGATGAGCGATCTCTGCCATGTCACGCTCCGTCTGCCCGTAACTCCCCTCTTCGTCATCCAGCCTTTTCAAAACCAGGTCGCGTTGCTGTCCCGCCATCACCACTCCGTGTCGCTTCGTAAAGTCCACAAGTCTTATCTTGGCTTCTTCGAGCTGTCGTCGTGCCTCCCCGGTCTGCTGATCGAAAAAGTGGAGTTGTCCGCCCGGCCGGTGCACCTCCATATGCTTCTCCAGATAAACGGTGGCTAGCGACTCCAGCACATGGGCCGCGAGTTGCGGGTCGGAAGCGTCGTAGCTGACGGCGATCAAGTTGGTTTTCTTGACCGCTTCCACGTCGAGGTGGTGGGCGAGTTTTTTGGCCGCCCGTTCTACGCGAACGGCTTGCGCTTCGCCCGGCCGCAGCCAACGCAGCCAGTCGTGCGCCTCCAGATGGTTGGCCTCGACCACTTGTCGCAAAACGTCGTCGTCCTTCAACAGCTCGACTTCCGAGTTCAGTTCCTCCTCGGTCACCTCCGCCCGCGAAAAGTCTGGCGGAGCATTGGGCTGCGCCGTCACCGGCGGATCGGCCCTGCCTCGACGCACCAGCACCTTCACCTGGGCGCGATACGTAGCTCCGGCAAACGCGTAGATAAGGGTCAAAACAAACACGAACCCAAACACGCTGGAAAAGATTTTCTTTTGCCGGAATAGAACCGTAGCGAGTTCACGCAGGGTCGGGGGAGCCGAGTCGTCAGCGTTGTTCGCGATGTCTGGATTGAGCATGCCGGTCTTCGCTCGCTCTCGTCAAAACTGCGTGGAACTTACGTACATGCTGAGTTGCGGTTTGCTCAGAAGCCTCTCGATTTTGGAGATGTAATTTTGCGGGACAAACACCAGATCACCCGGCCGCAGCTCTGCTGCTTCGTCCAGGCTTCTCTCTTTCAACATTTTCTTCAGATCGAAAACCCGGGCCGACACTAAATCCTCATTTACGCGCCGGAACAAGAGAACTTGCGAGTGTTTCGCCTCATGCGTAAACCCGCCAGCAATCTGGACCGCTTCCATAATGCTGGTGTCGCCTCGCAGCTCGTATTTCCCGGGTTTGCCCACCTCTCCGCCGGCCACAAAATAGGGGTGTTCAAAATCCTTCAGCGCCACCCCCACCTGCGGATCATGCAGATATCCCTTGTATGCCTGGCTCACGGCTGTACGGAACTGTTCCAGCGTGAGCCCCTGGGCGAGCACGGGCCCCGCGTCTTTGAGCGTGATGTATCCATCCGGCTGTACGGTGAGCAACTGATCGAATTCCGGAGACAGCGTGAAACTAACCTGCACCACATCGCTGCGATTCAGCCGGTAAAGCGGACGGCTTCCTCCGAGCCGGGAGTTTCCCAAGCCGTCCGCTTCTCCGGGTTTTGCGGCCGTCATCCCAGCGCTTTCCTTCCCCGCCCCGGTTGAGCCAGTTGGAGAAGCGGCTGAAGACTGTCCCAGGCCCTGTTTCCCGTTTTCTTCCTGGGCGAATCCGGCCACGTAAACCTGCAAGATCAACGCACTCACCATCACAACTCTCGTCCAGCGAACGAACGGTTTCATTGTGTGGCAACCATATTGCCTTGGCCTCGAGAGCCGCGGATCGTTCGCGAATCTCTCTTGCTGAAAACTAGCCCTGCATCGCTTTTGCGGCAAGACATGGGAAGTGCTGTCTACGAAAGTGGGCATGCTCAGTTTCCACTCAACTTGGCTGGCCGCCCATGGATCGGGCCTTTTCCTTAAATCGAATTTTCGTTAGAGCAGCACGACGCATCCACATCGGGTCTACCCACAAACGTAGACTTGCATGTTCACCGCATCACGTCGCGGGGAAAAGTGAAGATGGGAGATCGCGAGAAGACCTGCAACCAGACACCATCGGCAGAGCGGATGAACAAGCTCCCGAATCGGCATCGACTCTCGAGGTTTTTTTCCACAGCATGGCTTGCCGTCTTCCCGAATTGAATGTTGCGCCGGAATAAAGTGGCTGGTTTTCTTGAGTGGTGCGTCGCGGACTCCTAAGATCATGAATGAGTCTCTCGGTGCTGTTCATGGGTTCGCAAGTTGCCGCCACCATCGATGTTCTCCTTGCCGATTCCAATCTCATGCAGGCGCAGTTGCTGACCAGCGCGCTGCGCCGGCGTTCCGGTTTCCGCATTTCCACATGCATCGTCGACATTGGATCCATCGTTCAGGCGATCGATTCCAGCTTCGCCAAAGTGGTGGTGCTTTCGCTCAATCATTCCGCCAGTGTTGCCAACCAAATGGGCGCGATGCGCCAGGTACACCGTTCGCATCCCGCTGTGGCCAAGGTTCTTCTCGTGGAATCTTACGATCGGGAGTTGGTAGTCAGCGCATTTCGATCCGGCGCGCGCGGCATCTTTTGCATTGCCGACACCCACTTCAAGTTGCTTTGCCGATGCATCCAGCGGGTGGCCGAAGGTCAGATCTGGGCCAATACCGAGCAGTTGACGTTCCTTCTCGATTTAGTTTCCGACGTCCCCTCACTGCGCGTGCTCAATTCCATAGGCCAATCGTTGCTCACCCCGCGCGAGGGACAGGTGGTTGCGCTGGTGGCCGAAGGCCTCAGCAACCGTGCCACCGCCCGTGAACTCAGCCTGAGCGAGCACACCATCAAGAAGTATCTATTCCGAATTTTCGACAAGCTCGGCATCTCGTCGCGCGTGGAACTTGTGCTCTACGCGGTGAATAATGGATCTCCGCTTCGAGCCGAAATGCTTGGCGGCATAACCAGGAATCCCAACCCCTAGCACCGAGGTGTTCCGGCCACTACCATCGCCACAATGTTCCGGTTGGAACATATCGTCATCCCATTTATGTAAGCTAGAAATGTACGTACAACAAGAGCCAAATGAAAGCAGCCATGGAAATTAGGAGCGGCGGAAGAGCGATGGCCTTGAGTCGATGACGCTCAGATTTGCGCGGGGGTTGTTAGCATACGCGGACAAGTCCGTCGCTGCCGGTCGCATCCCGCAAGCCCAGCAATGCGTCCAGCCTTTCTTGCTGCGAAACCCAGGGGCTACTTTCGATGCATGGGCTCTGAAGTGATCTGAAGCAGCTCACCCACCCAGATGCCTGCCTCATTGGAGATGACCGTGCCGGTTACTTGCCCGGCTTTATTGATAGCACTCAGTTTTGTATCCGGTAGCACCTGAAAGGAGCCATCCGGGTAACGGACGAAACCAGAGGCTGCGCCTTCGCCCGGTTCGAACCATCCTACGGTGTAGCCCTTCGAATTTATGCCCGTGACGATCGTGCCGGTAGACCCCGGCGGATCAAACGCCACAATCGACTGGCCGCGCATGCGCACGAAACCATGCAGGCCGAGAGAGTCGATGTAAGAACCGGCCACATCGCCATTGTCGTCAATCGCTGCCGGCCCAGTGTTAATAGAGCCGGGAGGGTCGAAGCTCTGACAGGCCCCGTAAGCATTGCCGATGAATCCGTGATACACGTTTTTGGAATCGGCATAGGAACCCGTAATTTCACCGCTGTTATTGATCTGGCCAGGCTCCGTGTTAGTTCCGTTGCAGGCCTGAAAGGTTATTATCGAGCCGTCTCGGTTCCGCAAATAAGCTGCTCCGAATACCTGCGTCTCGTAGACGCCAACAAGTTGGCCAGACGCATTCATCGAGCTGGCAAAGCTCATCACAGCGCCCGGAATATCAATGTAGTCGAAGGCGCCATTTTCCCAGACGAATGCGTAGCTATACAAGGATGGGTCGGTGTACGCGCCTCCGATCAGTCCGTCCGGAGTGGTTCCGATCGCCCCGGTGGAGGTTGCCTGCGGGACTGACAGAGTGACAATGTCCCCGTCCGCCTTGCGCACGAAAGCGTAACCGTAGTCCGCACCTCCGTAGCTGCCAGTAATCTGCCCCGAGGAGTTGATCGCGTAAGGCGCGGTGCCCCAAGCGTCATTTGGCGGCGAAAAGAGTGCAACGGGCTCGACCTGCGCCATCCCTTTTTGCGCTAAGCACAATAACAAGGCGGCCAGCGCCGCCGGAAGCAAGGGCAATCTCCGGGACTTCGAGAACATAGCTCCTCCGGGAGTTGAATTTGACACGACCTATCCGCTCGGAATATTGCTTATGACCTCAAGCAGGCTTACACTCTACCTCCGATCTTTCCTGCTTGCATAGTGTGAAGAAAATTGCACGTGGACCCCGCCGTCAATCGCGGCGAGTGGCCTAGGTTGCGTGATAACCTTCCGCGGTGCTCAGGTCGTTTGAAAACCATTGTCCACCCACTGTATAAATCTGGGGACGGTACTTCGTGGCTGATTCCTCATCTAACCCCGGCTCTTCGCGCAGCTCGACCGTGATCGCAGCCGGCCTGTTGCTGGCCGCGCTCGCCCTGGTCGTCTTCTATACCAGTCGCCGAGCTTTCTTCAGTCCAGTCGCGTTAGTGGTGGTTGCGGCAATCGGAGTAGCGGCGCTGCTCCTGCAAGTGCGCCTGCGTCCCCATCTTCCCGCGGCCGGGCGTTTTTCGGTTTGGGCTCCGCTCGGACTCAACCTTCTGGGAGTGGTCTTCGCTCTCGCAGCCGTATTCGCCGACGTTCTGCGCCTGAGCGCTTCGGTGATGCTGATCGCCGCCCTCGCTGCCGTAGTCTCATTTGCGGTCAGCGGCATCATTGTAATCAGTGGACTGCGTAAACGGCGCGTGTAAATCCGGCTTCCGGCCTTCGGCTCCCGGCCTTGGCGGAGTCAGCCAGACAGATCGACGTTTACAAGTCGGCGATTTCGCCTGTAATCCTCCGTGTCCCCTGTGTTTAGAGCCTTTGACTTAATATAACGATCACGATCTCCGAAGCACCACCGCCATAGATTCCGATTCAAGCCGAACATCAAAATCTGTTGGAGGATCGGGAGGTCGGCGGAGCTTTGGAAGCCGCAAGCCAGCAACTACGGTTTGAAGTCCACGGCCACGGTGGTTTCGACCACGGCGGGTTTGCCGTCGATCAGGTAGGGCTCGAATCTCCACCAGCGTAGAGCATCGATGGCGGCGCGCGCCAGCACATCCGGGCCATTCTGCGCGCGCAGGTCAATCACTTTGCCATCGCTGCCGACCACCACATCGAGGACGATCGCCCCTTGCAGCTTCAGCGGCCGGGCTGCGGCTGGATACTCGGGTTCGACGCGGTGCGTGATTCGCTTCTCCATGACCTCGGCGGAAATGTTGGCCTCAGGGTGAATCGACGCGCGGGCGCGATCGTTCTTTAGACCGGCCTCCAGCTCCTGCCATCCGCGGTTCCAGCGCCACCATAACACACTTACCAGAATCGCAACCGCGAGCAGAAGCAGTGCCCAGCCCCTACCCCATCGCCGGCGCCTGGGAGCAGCCGGCTGCGAATCAGAATCAGGCGGCTGCGAGCCGGACGCCGGAGCTTGTGATCCCCCAGAATTCTCGCGGCTTTTCCCATCCTCAACCGCATCTTTCACGCGGACTTCGATTTCGCGCTTCGCCACCGATTTCTTCGCGATCGCGGTTTCGTTCGGTTTTTTCTCGCCCCCGGCAGCTTCGACCCAATTACGAATCGTTGCCTGCTGCTGCATCGTCAGGCCAACGAACTCCATGCCGGATCGCACCTTGTTGTGATGTCTCACCAGGGCACGCGCGCGCAATGAATCCGCTGCGGCAGGCAACTGGATTTCTACACCCACCGACTCGCCCGGCAGCAAATCTCCCGCCAGCACCGCGGCTACGCCGCCCTCACCCAAGTCCACCGAACGCCCCGGCAGAGTGTCGGGAATGCCAGAACGCAGCACGGTTACATCGACAGGCGCTCGCACCGGATAGCGGGCTCGCCGCCGCCGTGTCGGCTGCTCCCAGCTCTGCGATTGAGGTTTCGATGCCATGGAAACGTATCGCGTAAACCCGGGTGTTCTCCGGGACTTTGGATCTCTGGCGTAAAAGTGTTTATTTGCCGGCGCGCAGTTCGCTAATCTCTTTCCCATGGGCTATTAGCACGAGGCTGGCCATTCCGATAAAGAGGCCGTGTTCCACAACCCCCGGCATATCGCTAAGCGTCTGCGCCAGTCCTGCCGGGTCATGGATTTTCCCAAAACTGCAATCGAGGATGTAATTATTCTCGTCCGTTAGAAAAGGATTCCCGCCTGCGCCACACCGCAATGCAACTTCCGCTCCCAGAGCCTTAATTTTCTTCTCCACCACCGGCCGCGCGAATTTGATCACTTCCACGGGCAAGGGAAACTTGCCCAAAACCGCAACCTGCTTGCTCGAATCGGCAATAATCACGTACTGCTTCGAAGCGGAGGCTACAATTTTTTCCCGCAACAGCGCGCCGCCGCCGCCCTTAATTAAACGCAATTGCGAATCGACCTCATCGGTGCCATCCACGGTTACATCGATCTGGGGACATTCCTCGAAGGTAATCAGCGGAATGCCAAGGCTCGCCGCCTGCTCTCCCGACCGCTCCGAACTGGGGATGCCTCGAATTCGCAGGCCATTCTTTACCTGCTCGCCCAGCAATTGGATGAAGTATGCCGCCGTCGACCCGGTTCCCAGCCCAACCACCTGACCATCTTTAATGAATTGCAAACTGGCGCGCGCCGCTGCCTCTTTTTCCGGTTCATTGGCCATAGGTTTTTGCTGCGCTGAGGGAACGTCGCATTATTCCACAGCCTTGGCCACCAGTGCGGCCACTCCGGAAATATTCTTGATCAGTTCGGCCGGCACGCCGTGCCGTTCCTGCAGATATTCCGGACTGTTGTAGGAAACCCATACGTTCAACTTTTCATCCTGCCACACCAGAACTTTCAGCGGCAGATCGATGGCCAACGTCGGCGCGGCTACCATCAGCGGCGTGCCCCCCTTGGGACTGCCGAAGATAATCAGCTTCGTCGGCCGCATCTGCAGCCCAACTTTCTCCGCTTCTCCGCTGTGATCGACGAAGGCAAACACCTGCATCCCGCGCTCTGCCAAAATGCTCTGGAAGCGCTTTACCGTGTCCTCGACGCTGTGTCGACTTGCCACCTGTACGAGACCGTTGTTTTTCACGAGCCACAACCTCCTTAGGATCAAAGAAGCCTACGATTTTTGCGCGATCATCTTGCCCAGAATTTCCTTCACAATTTTTGCCGCCACGGTCGCGGTCATGCCGGAAATATCCTGCACCGGGTTATACTCAACCACGTCCGCTGCCACGATGTTTCCGGTGATGGCGTGCAAGTGGGCAATGGCCTCCCGCACCGTCATCCCGCCAGGCTCGCGATGCGAAATGCCCGGCGCAAACGCCGGATCGAGCGCGTCCATGTCGAAGGAAATATAAACCGGCCCCTCGATCTTGAGCCGCTGCAGTGCCGGCAGCGCCGCCATCTCGACCACTTCCACGCCAAACCTTGCCGCCTGCTGGCGTTGATGTCCAGTGATGGTTCGGATTCCGATCTGCACCAATCGCGATGCCAACTGCTCTTCCATGATTCGCGCAAACGGGCATGCATGAGAGATGCGGTTGCCCTCGAATTCGTCGTACAAATCCGGATGCGCGTCAAAATGAATAATGGTCAGATCGGGATGTTCCCGCGCAACCGCCTTCAGAATCGGATAGGTAATCGAGTGATCTCCGCCCAGCGAGACCGGCCGCTGACCTGTGCTCACCAGTTCTCCGATGGCGCGCTCGATCTCGGCAAAGTCCTGGCTTGCCGTATCCCGCGAATTGCCCAGATGCAAGTCCCCGGCATCGGCAAAAGCATTCGTCGCGCCCAGATCGACCCCCAACTCGGTCCACTGGTTGGAGGCATCGCACTCCAAAGCCTCGCGGATCTTCGCCGGAGCAGCCGCCGGCCCACGCAAATACGACGAATTCACATCCAGCGGAATTCCAATGAGAGTTGGCATTTACTCGCCCCAGTGACTGGAAACAGCAGCTTTCAGCAACCTAGTCTATCGGGGAAACGCCGTATGTCATTCACGACTTTGTGGATTTCTTTTAACCACCTATTCATCTTTTCTTCACCTATCATTAACGACCAAGCCAGTAAGTTGGCTCAAGCAGCCTTAGCCTCTGGGGTTCCAAATCTTGGCTAAGGCCGAATCAGGCAAGTCCGCTTTTGTTCGATTCATCAAGTACGACGCGCTCTAACTGTGGGTTAGTGCAAAGCAAAAAAACTGCTGAATGTTTAAGAACCTCCTCCTGTTCGCATTCGCATGCCTGTGTCTCGCACCACGGCATGCAGAGCTTCTTGCTCAGGACTCCTCTCAGCCCTGCCCGCGCCCGCCGGTCGGCAGCGTGGTGGCTGACCCCGAGGAGTTGCACAGTCGCAACGGAATTCTGAAGCTTGAACTCACCGCGCGCAATTCAAAGCAGAGCGACGGATCCACCCGCTACTGCTATGTTGATGCCAGCGGCAACGAGTCGCCCACTCTGCGCGTAAGCCCCGGCGATCTGGTCATCTTAACCTTGAAGAATGAGATGACGAATCTCGGCACGCCGGCTCTGACCATCTCCCATCTGCATTCGCATACCGAGAGCGAACCGAACGGGAACTCCTGCAGCAGCGGCCTGATGACGCCGGAGTCGACCAATCTGCATTTTCACGGTCTGACCATCCCTCCCGTCTGCCATCAGGATGACGTTCTCAAAACCTCGATTCAACCCGGTGATCCTCCGTTTGAATATCGCTTCCGGCTTCCTGAGGACGAGCCGCCGGGATTGTATTGGTACCACCCCCACATCCACGGATTCACCAAGGCGCAGGTGCTGGGCGGCGCGTCGGGAGCCATCATCGTGGAAGGCATCGAGCGTTCGGCGCATGCCGTTGCCGGGTTGCCGGAGAGAGTTTTCGTGATCCGCGATCAGGATCTGCTGAACCCGAACGCGCCGCCCTCGAAATGGGAGCCAGTGATTCCCAGGATGCTCATTGATCAAGACGGAGATGCCGCCAACAACGGCACCGGATACGGCAAGCCCGCCAAAGATCTTTCCATCAACTTTGTGCCCGTACCTTATCCGGATTACCACCCGGCCGTCATTGAAATGAAACCGCAAGAGCAGGAACTGTGGCGGGTGGTGAATGCTTCGGGAATTACCTATCTCGACCTGCAACTTTTATTCGGCCGCGAACAACAGCAACTTGGCCTGGTGGCGATCGATGGTGTGCCTTTGAACATCAATGGTTTGCCCGTCGATTTTGTGGACTGGCAATCTCATCTCGCCGTGCCACCAGGGGCGCGCGTCGAATTCATCGTGAAGGGACCGCCCGCAGGGGTTTCAGCGATGCTGATTACCCACACCGTGGATACCGGGCCGAGCGGCGAAAACGATCCCAATCGCGCGCTGGCCACAGTCGTGGCGACGAAAGACGCGCCTGAGCCGGAGTCGATTCTCGCCGTGTCGCCGAAACCGCTTGCGCCGCAAGCCCTGCCCTGGCTCGGAAGCGTGCTGCCGGTGCGGGTTCGAAGATTGTATTTCTCGGAAAAGCTTCTCGACCCTAACAATCCCAACAGCGCAACGGAATTTTACTTAACCGTCGATGGACAGACGCCAGTGAAGTTCGATCCGAAATCAGGCGTGCCCAACATCGTGGCCAGGCAGGGAACGGTGGAGGATTGGATCATCGAAAACCGTTCCGGCGAACTTCATGCCTTTCACATTCACCAACTGCATTTCATGTTGATCGAGTATCGCGGCAAGCCGGTGAATGAGCCGTTTCTCCGCGACACCATCAATGTCCCTTATTACAACGGCAGAGCTCTGGCGTATCCGAGCGTGCGGTTGCGGATGGATTTCCGCGATCCCAATACCGTTGGCGACTTTCTCTACCACTGCCATCTTCTGGAACACGAAGATGGAGGAATGATGGGGCTGATTCGCGTCGAACCCTGACCAGCGGGGCCGCGCCGAATTGGTCTCGAACAAAAACCACCCAGCCCAACACGCAAGAAGGACTTATGGAAAGCCGTATCAACGTGATTTTCCCTGGGAAGCAGTTCTAAACCAGCAGTCCACTTAAGAAACGAAAACCGAAACTTTGAGGAGGAACCATGAGTTTCCAATCTATCGCAGAAAAAGGCGCGCATTGCGTTCGTCTTTCCCTGGCGACCCTGGCGATGTTCCAGTTAACCTTCGGGGCTTCTTTCGCCAACGCGGCCGACAAACCAGTCAACGTCCGTGATGCGGCCACCACCTCACCGATCAAGCACGTCATCGTGATCATCGGAGAAAACCGCAGCTTCGATCACGTCTTCGCCACCTATGTGCCGAACAGTTCCGACACCGTGAACAACCTGCTCTCCGAAGGCATTGTCCAGCTGGATGCCAACAAGAACGCCATTCCCGGACCAAACTTCAGCAAGGCGCAGCAGACCTTCGCCACCGATACCGATGGCTTCCTGCTCTCTCCGCCGACGCAGCCCTTTCCTGACAACATTCTCCCCGCCCCTCTGGTTGGCGGCCCGACCGCGCCGAACGGCTATTTCGGCGGTTCGAATCCCTGCAACACCAACCCGCCCCTCACGGCCGTTGAGTGCGCCGCCATCACCGAGGTCGGACTTCCCGCTGGCCACTACTATGCCCTCGCCAGCGGCGGCACCAATCTGACCAAGTACACGCCGGATACGCGCATCACCAATGTCACCTCGTTGCCTCCGGGACCGTTCCAGCTCACCAACGGAAGCACGTTCAAATACGACGACTACGCGGCGAGCCCGGTTCACCGCTTCTACCAGATGTGGCAGCAGTTGAATTGCGATTTGAGCCACGCCACCGCCGACAACCCTTCGGGTTGCAATGGACAACTGTTCTCCTACGTTGAAACCACGGTTGGAGCGGGCACCAACGGCGCCACGCAGCCGCCGCTGTGCTCTTCCAATGGAAACCAGACCCCTTGCTTCACCTACAATTACTTGCCCAGCGTTCCCGACGCCCAAACCACGGGAGAAGGCTCGACCGCTCTCGGTTTTTACAACGTGCAGCAGGGGGATGTGCCGTACTTCAAGACCCTGGCCGACGAGTACACCCTGAGCGACAACTTCCACCAATCGGTCCTTGGCGGAACCGGAGCCAATCACATCATGTTTGGCCATGCCGACTCAATCTGGTACAGCGATGGCAATGGTAATCCCTTGGCGCCGCCCAACAATGAAGCGGTCTTTACCACCTATAATGGGCTGCCTGATCCAGACGCCGGAATCGTGCAGGAGTTTGAGAATCCCAATCCGGCTCCCGGAACCAACAACTGGTACACCGAGGATGGTTATGGCAACAGTTACAACTCGGGCTATCCCCCGCCGTACTACCCTAACCCTGCATCGGGCGGCGGAAGCTATGTCGAGTGCGCCGACACCACGCGTCCCGGCGTCGGACCGGTTACGAACTATCTGAACAAGCTCGGGATCAACCCGAACTGCGAAGCCGGCCACTACTACCTGGTGAACAATTACAACCCCGGCTGGTTCGGCAATGGCAAGAACGCCTCGATCGACACCAATCCCGCCAACACGCCGTTCACCATTCCGCCGTCCTCGACGCCCAGCATCGGCGACGACCTGAACTCCAACAGCATTTCGTGGAAGTACTACGGCGACCAGTGGAACAACTACGTCGACGATCCCTATCAGCTGAATTGGGGAAACAATGGGCCGACTGCCGACGAGTACTGCAACATCTGCAACCCGTTCCAGTACGACACGTCCATCATGGCGAACCCGGCACAGGTGGCAGCGCACATCCAGGATGTCGTGAACCTGTATTCGGATATCACCAATGGAACTCTTCCGGCCGTATCCATCACCAAGCCCAGCGGCTACGCCGATGGTCACCCCTCTTCTTCGAAGCTCAACGTTTTCGAGGAGTACACGAAGAAGATCGTCGATCTGGTCAAAGCTTCGCCCTACTGGGACGATACCGCCATTTTCATCACCTTCGATGAAGGCGGCGGCTACTACGACTCCGGCTACGTGCAACCGCTGGACTTCTTCGGCGACGGCACTCGCATTCCGCTGCTGGTCGTTTCCAAGTATTCCACCGGCGGTCACATCAACCACGGCTATGCGGACCACGTCTCCATCGACAAATTCATCGAGAGGAACTGGAACATCAACACCATCTCCTCCCGCAGCCGGGATAACTTCCCGAATCCCATCACGTCATCGAGCAACCCCTACGTTCCCGTGAACGGACCGGCGCTGGATGATCTATTCGACGCCTTCAGCTTCCCCACGAATTAGTCTCGGTGGGATTAGCAATATACCGGCCAGGAAAATCTTCCCGGCCGGTTTTTTCACGCTGATACGCTCCATCATCCTGAGCGAAGTGAATGCGAGCGAAGCTCTGCATTCACGCAGTCGAAGTGGCGTGGATTTTCTGCGCCCCAGAATCTCCCGCATCCCGCGCAGCATCCGTTATCCTAGTAAAGACTTCTTATGCCAATTCAGAAATCCAAGTCGTCCAATGGTGGCGCGCGCACGGCCGTAGTCGAACCTTCGTCTGAAAACTCAGCCCGCGAGCAGGCCTTCAACGCCTTCCGCCAATGGGGATATCTTGAAGGCGATCTCGATCCACTCGGCTTCCTGCGCCCGCGTCCCACGCCCGAGCTGCAAATCGATAACGCCTACGCCCGTGAGGCTCGCGCCATTTATTCCAGCACCATCGGCGTAGAAATCAACCACATTTATGCGCCCGAACGCCGCCGCTGGATCTACGAGCGCATGGAATCGCAGAGCCCCGAGCTGGATGTAACCGAAGAGCAACAGAAGCGAGTTCTCGATCTACTCATCCGCGCCGACATTTTCGAGCAAGTCATGCAGCAGCGCTATCTCGGCAGCAAGCGCTTCTCGCTGGAAGGGGTGACCGCCTTGATTCCGTTAGTCGATGAAATCCTCGACACCGGCTCGCGCCTCGGCGCCACCGAACTGGTCATGGGTATGAGCCACCGCGGACGCCTCAACGTCATCAAGCACGTCGCCCAGCGGCCTTCCGAAGAAATCTTCGCCGGCTTTGAAGACGTCGACCCGCGCAGCGTCCTCGGCTCCGGCGACGTGAAATACCACATGGGCGCGACCGGGGAATACGTTACGCGCAGCGGAGGCAAGGTTCACATCCATCTGGTTTCGAATCCCAGCCATCTCGAAGCGGTCGATCCCGTAACCATCGGCCGCACCCGCGCCAAGCAAGATCGCACCGGCGAAGGCGGACGCGAAAAGTATCTTCCGCTGCTGGTTCATGGCGACGCGGCCTTTGCCGGACAAGGCATTCTCGCCGAGACCATGAACTACGCCGATCTTCCCGGCTACACCGTAGGCGGAACGATTCATATTGTCGTCAACAATCTGCTCGGATTCACCACCAGTTATCTGGAAGAGCATTCGACGCGCTTCGCCGCCTGCATCGCGCGCCGCCAGTCGATTCCCATCTTCCATGTCAACGGCGAAGATGTGGACGCCGTGGTGCGCGTCGCCCGCCTCGCCACCGAATATCGCTACCAGTTCGGCACCGATGTGGTCATCGATCTGATCGGCTACCGGCGACACGGGCACAGCGAAGTCGACGATCCCACGGTGACCCAACCACTGCTTTATAAGAAGATCAAAGAGCATCCGCCGCTCTGGGAGATCTACGCCGATGACATTGGCGCCAGCGATGCCCCAGCCCAGGCCGCCGCCATCAAAGCTGAATTCGAAGCTGCGCAAAAAGATGCCGGCAAACTCACCAAGAAGCCAACCTTGCGCGAGTTGCCCAGCTATTGGGACCAATACTATGGAGGCTTTCACAAGCCCGAATTCGAAGTGGAAACCGGACTTACACAGGAAGAACTTTCCGAACTCACCGCGCGCCTTACCACGTATCCCGCTGGCTTCCACATCCATCCGAAGGTAAAGAAGCTTCTCGATCAGCGCGCTGAAATGGGAGCAGGGAAGCGCCCCCTCGATTACGGCATGGCGGAAGCGCTAGCTTTCGGCAGCTTGGTGAAAGCCGGCATTCCGGTTCGCTTGTCGGGTCAGGACTCCCGCCGCGGCACTTTCAACCAGCGCCACTCTGTTCTGGTCGATATCGAAAACGAGAACGAGTATGTGCCGCTGGAAAATATCGTGCCCGGCCAGGCCGCCTGCGGAATCCACAACTCAACGCTTTCCGAGCCCGGCGTGCTGGGCTACGAATACGGCTACAGCCGCGACTATCCCGAGGCGCTGGTGCTGTGGGAGGCTCAGTTTGGCGATTTCGTCAACGTCGCGCAAGCCATCATCGATCAGTTTATTTCCGCCGGCGAAGCCAAGTGGAATTTGCTCTCCGGCCTCGTGCTGCTTCTGCCTCACGGTTACGAAGGCCAGGGACCGGAGCACTCCAGCGCCCGCATCGAGCGCTTCATCCAGCTTGCCGCGAAGCACAACATCCAGATCACGCAGCCCTCGAACGCCGCGCAATATTTTCATCTGCTGCGCCGCCAGGCGCTGCGACACTGGCGCAAACCGCTGGTCGTCTTCACGCCGAAAAGCATGTTGCGCCATCCCGACGCATCCTCGCCCATCGCGGATTTCATGCGGCCAAATTTCCAGAACATTCTTCCCGACAGCGAAATCGGAGAAGCCGATCGCATCCTGGTCTGCACCGGCAAAATCGGCCACGAACTTCAGGCCGAGCGCAAAAACAGAAAAGACAATTCCACCGCTATCGTTTTCGTGGAACAGCTTTATCCGTTCCCGGAAAAGGAACTCGCCGCCGAATTCGCCCGCCATGGCGCAAGCGGCGACATCGTCTGGGTGCAGGAAGAGCCCGCCAATATGGGCGCATTATTCAACATGCTGCCGCGTCTGCAGCGCATCGCCGGCGATCGCCACGTGCTCTCGGTGAAGCGCAGCTCCAGCGCCAGCCCCGCCACGGGCAGTGCCAAAGCGCATGAAGTAGAGCAAAAGACGCTGCTGACGCTGGCCTTTACCACGAAAGGATAAATCGTTCGCCAGCAACAGCTCATGTGGGGACGGCCGCCTTCGGCCGTCCTGCGAGCGAAGCGAGCGCGGCGCCCCCCCTTGAAATACTCACGGGCAATTTGTTAACCACGCTTGTGATCACTTCCTGTAATGACTATAATGACCATGATGACTATAAATTGTGCGTCCAGCGGGGAAAACTTATGAGCGCGCCAACCTGGACCGTGGCTGAGGCCAAAGCAAAATTCAGCGAAATGATCAATAAAGCGATGTCCGAGGGGCCGCAGACCGTCACGCGCAACGGCAGCACCGCTGTGGTCATCGTTAGCGCCGAAGAGTGGCAACGCAAGACCAAGCGTGTCGGTACCCTGGCAGACTTCTTCGCCGCCTCGCCGCTACGCGGCTCCGGATTGAAATTGCGGCGTCCAAAAGGCCGCGTTCGTAAAATCGACTTGTGAGCTTCCTTTTAGATACCAACGTGGTCTCGGAGTGGGTTAAGCCCCAGCCCAACGCCGATCTTATGCGTTGGACGGAATCGGTTGATGAAGACAGGGTATTTCTAAGTGTAATTTCGCTCACGGAGCTGCGCTACGGGATCGATCGCATGGCGGCCGGCAAGCGGCAGCAGCGTCTCGAAGATTGGCTAACCCACGGGTTGCCGTCTCGGTTTGAAGGCAGGATTTTGCCGGTCGATCCCGCTGTTGCCGATGCCTGCGGAAGGATCGTTCGCCGCACCGAACTTCTCGGACATTCCATCGAAGCGATGGACGCTTTCCTGGCGGCTACAGCGGAAGTTCATCGGCTAACCTTTGTAACCAGAAACGTTTCAGATTTCGTGGTCCTCAAAGATGTTCTCAATCCCTGGAGCAGGCATTAGGCTCTCGTCATCTTTGTAACGGATGTCTACTCTCACCAATCGCGCCAATCTCAATTGTTACAATCCCAATAATTATTCCGCCCGCAGCCAAACCGGCCACTCGGTACTAGGTACTGGCAACCCCGTTGGTTACAATGAATGTGTGAAACCAAGCATCTTCGTTGTCGAAGACGATCCTGATATTTCCCGCCTCGTTCGCCACCATTTAGAGAACGACGGCTTCGCTGTCCGCGTCTATCCCAACGGGTCTACCGTGATCGCCGATGCCGAGCGCCAGCGGCCCGCGCTGTTCGTCCTCGATATTATGGTGCCCGGCAAAGATGGCCTCGAACTCTGCCGCACTGTCCGCCAGACTCCAGGCCTCGCGTCTGTGCCGGTGATTTTTCTTACCGCCAAGAGCAGCGAGGCGGACCGTGTCCTCGGCTTGGAAATTGGCGCTGACGACTACATCGCCAAACCGTTTAGTCCTCGCGAACTCGTGGCCCGTGTTAAAGCCGTGCTGCGGCGCTTTGAGCGGCCGCTGCCCCCGAGTCCCCTGACTGTCGGCGATATCGCCATCGACCCTGCGGCCATGATCCTTACCGTTCGCGGACAGACTGTTCCGACCACGGCGACGGAGTTTCGCTTGCTCGATTACTTCGCCCGCCATCTCGGCCGGGTTTTTTCGCGAGATCATCTTCTCGATTCCGTCTGGCGCGACACTTCCTATGTGACCCCGCGCTCGGTCGATGTGTACGTGCGCCGCATTCGCGAAAAAATTGAGCCTGACCCGGAGAACCCGCGCTATCTTAAGACTGTCCGCGGCGCTGGTTACCGCTTCGAGGCCCCCAAGTGAGGAAGGCGGGGCGGGCGTGAGGAAAGGTATTTTCCTGAAGCTGGTGGCGACCTTCATGGTCGTCATCATCGCAGCCGCCATCTTGTTTGATCTGATGCTGGGCGGCGCATGGCAGGCTTCTCTGCGCGCCGAGATCGAGCGCAATCTCACCCAGAAAACCGAACTCCTCGCCCATCGCGTCGAGAACGATCGAAGCGGGCGTTCCCTGGCTGACATCGCCGCCGAGGAGGGTAAGGTCGCCGGCGCTCGCGTCACCATTGTGGACACCGGCGGCCGCGTCCTGGCTGATTCCGAAATCACCCCCGCCCGCAATGCCAACCTCGCCGAACAAAAGGAATTCGCCGCCGCGCTCTCCGGCAAAGTTGGAACCGATCAGCGCCTGAGTTCGGCCATCGGAATTCCGTTTCTCTACGTTGCGGTTCCTATCTCCGGCGGCGCGCTTCGTCTCGCCTATCCGCTGTCCGATGTCGACGCCGTTTCGGAGCAAGTCCGCCACCGACTGGCGTTGGCTTCGGCGCTGGCCTTCCTGTTCGCCCTCTTTGTAGCCGGAGTTGCCGCAAACTGGAGCGCCCGCCGCCTCGAGCGCATTGTCAACGTCGCCGCCCGTATCGCCGAAGGCGATTTGAAAGCCCGCATCCAGGAAACTTCCCAGGACGAGGTGGGCCGCGTGGCTGCGGCCATCGATGCCACAGCCCGCCGCGTGGAACACAGTTTCGCCGCGGTGCAATCCAGCCAGCGTCAACTGGAAACCTTGCTCAACAGCATGCAGGACGCTGTCATAGCGGTCAGCGCCGATGGCCTGGTGCAGTGGGCAAACCGCCCGATGAATCGCCTGATTCCGCAAGGCGCGCGCCTGAACCAGCCCGTAGTGATGACCGTCCGCGACCCCGATTTTCTCGCCACCGTCAAAGAAGCCACGACCACCCGCGAAGCCAAAACTGCTCGTGCCACTTCGATTGTTCCAGGGCGCGTTTTCGACGTGACCGCGGCTCCGCTTCCCGATGGTGGCGCCGTCGCCGTGCTCCGCGATCTCACCGAGACCGAGCGGGTGGAAAAAACGCGGCGCGATTTCATCGCCAACGTCTCTCACGAACTGCGCACGCCGCTCACCTCGATTCAAGGCTATGCGGAAACTCTGCTCGACACCACTCCCGAGAGTGCCTCGCCCAGCCGCGAGTTTCTGGAAATCATCCGCAAGAATTCCGCGCGCATGTCGCGCTTGACTGAGGACCTGCTTACCCTGGCGCGCGTCGAATCCGGCGAAACCCGTTTCGAGCCCGAAGCCGTTCCCCCCTTCGAACTGCTCCACGATGCCGAAGAAAACTTCCGCGAAATCGCCCGCACCCATGGCATCGATTTGCAGATCACAGACGCGCCGGAAGTTTCCCCCTCCCCGAGTCCTTCGAACTCCGAGGGTCTCACTTCGGATTCAATCCAGAATCTGCCCTTAGTTCTCGCCGATCGCGAAGCCATTCATCAGGTCTTTTCCAACCTGATCGACAATGCCCTGAAGTATGGAGCGGGTGGAGGAAAAATCGTACTCGGCGCCCGCGCCGTTCCCCACGCGGTGGAATTCTTCGTGCAGGATTTCGGCGCCGGCATCGCCTCCGAACATCTGCCGCGCCTCTTCGAACGCTTCTACCGCGTCGACAAAGCCCGCTCCCGCGAATCCGGAGGCACCGGCCTGGGCCTGGCCATCGCCAAGCACATCATGTTCGCTCACACCGGCAACATCCGCGCCGAAAGCGAATTGGCCCACGGCTCAACTTTCCTGTTCACCTTGCCAACTGCATAGTCACCATAACCGAGCGGACTCTTATTTCCTGAGCGAATTCTTGTCTTCCTGAGGGGAGCGAAGGATCTCCCGCTGATCCGGCCCGATGCGTAAGCAAGGACCTGCTGTGGTCATACCCAAACGTTGCACTGTGATCTCTACAAAACTTTACCCGTGATCGTGGCTAGTCCCGGAACACGGATCTGTATCTCGGGTTCGAATCATTGGAACCTCTGGCCAATCCAATGACGATCACATCTCCGCATCGACTTGAACTTCTCCGGCTCGCCATTCTTTTCGTTTTGCTCGTCACGCTTACCGGCTGCGCCTCCGTGCAAGTTCACCTCGGGATGAAAGTCTATCTCGACAAAACGCCAGTCACTTCGATGAGTGTCTCCCTGCCGGGCGGTCCCGCCATCGGCCCCGGACAAAAACTCCCGCTCGTGGTCACATTCACCGAGGCCAATGGCAAGACCCTGACCACCGAAGGCGCAGGGCAGGGCAAAGTCATGTGGAAAGATCTACACGTAGCCACAACCGTCGTCACCCCGAATCAAAAGGGAATCATTACACTCCCCCGCGATCCCAGAATCAGCGACGGCAAAGTTCCACATGTCACCATCACTGCACCCAGCCATCCCGATCTTCACGCCGATCTCGACATACCAATTCGCTACGACGAAAAATACACCGCAAATTTTTCCGGCAGCACAGGCAGCAGTGGCATGAATGGTCAGGACGGCCAGGCTGGCTCCAGTGGCAGTACGGGATCGATGGATCCCAACAACCCTTCGCCCGGCGGCAACGGCGGCAACGGCACCAACGGCTCCGATGGTGGAGATGGTGGGCCGGGAGGAAATGCTCCGCCGGTTCAGGTTCGCATCGCGCTCCGGCCGGGCGACCACCCTCTGCTCCAGATCGAAGTCTCCGCCAACGGAAAGCAAAAATTCTACTTGCTCGATCCGCAAGGCGGTTCGCTGACGGTAAAGGCCGATGGCGGCCAGGGCGGATCCGGCGGCAGAGGCGGTCGCGGCGGCCAAGGTGGTTCGGGTGGCATGGGATCGCCCAGCGGAAGCAGCGGCATGGCCGGTTCTGACGGACGAAGCGGTTTTGATGGGCCGCCGGGCCGCGGCGGTCTCATCACCGTCACCTACGATCCGCAAACCAAGCCGTTCTTACCGGCAATTCATTTATCCAGCTCGAATGGGCCGAAACCCGTTTTTCAGGAAGCAGCCGTCGCTCCCTTGTGGTGAGATTCGATTCCAGAATTGTCGCTTTTCGAGAGGCCTGAAAGGTTTGTACGCCATGGACTGGAGCGACTGCCGTTTTTGGCTGCGGCCCGCAAGATTCACCCCCGGATTCGTTCCTAAAGTTACTGCCGGAATACGATCTGGGTTATTGTCAGCTTCAGACCGGGCCAGCCTCGGTGTAAGATCGAGGAACAGATTCCTAGTATTTCTTATGAAACGACTCGGCGCACTCATCCTCTTACTTGCCTCGACTTTTGGCTTGGCCATCCCGGCCCACGCCCAACGCGAAAACCGCAGCATCGGGGAAAACGCCCACGAAGCCAAGAAAGCCGCCAAGCAGCAACAGAAATATTCCAGGAAGCAAGCCAAGCGCCAGCGCAAAGCCATGAAGAAATATCAGAAGCAGCAGCGCCGGCAGGCGAAGCAGCAAAAGCACCGCCGCAAATAACTCGTTGTCATCCTCCGCGACCTTGTCATCCTGAGCTCAGCGAAGGATCTTCCCCCTAAACCGGCTCGCCGCGTAAAGCCAACCACATCCAATGAAAAATGACCAAAAATTCACGGCCTCTTAACCCATTTGTAAACCGGGGCGGCTACGCTTAGCCGTTGGCCATCCAGCCAGTTGACCATCTCTCTATGGGTACGGCAAAATCTGAATTAGGTCCGCGCATCCCCAGCACGCGCCAGAGGGCTTCCCTCATGAGCACTGTACGCGCAGAAGCGATCAATCCCGAGCCCGAACCTTCCCATCGTCACATCGTGCGCCGGACTATCGAAGCCTGTCATCTGGCGAAAGAGGCTGCCAGCGCCGCTGCCGAAGGCATAGCCACCGGCTCCGCTCCGCTGCTGAATTCACTGCGCCAGCGCGAGCGCGATCTTGACGTCCTCGATCGTGAGATCGATACCGCCGTCACTACCGCCATCACTGAGGTTGAGCCGCCCGCGGCCCGCGAACTCCTCGCCTGCATGAAGTTCATGATCAGCCTGGAGCGCATCGGCGATCTGCTGCTGAGCTTTGCCAACAGCGCTCAGGCCGCCGCCGGACGCATCGACTCCGAAGACACCCGCGACCTCACCCACATGGCCACCATCCTCGAAAAAATGTTGACCGACGTAGGCGAGGCATTTTCCAATCGCGACGTCGGCAAAGCAGTCGACGTTCTGCGCTCGGATTCCGAGATGGATCGCCTGCGCAACCTCATCTTCCTGCGCCACATCGAGAATCCGGAAAACATCGCCCGCCAGGGCAGCCTGCAAGTCATCTTCATGACGCAATCGCTGGAGCGCGCCGGCGACCACGCCAAGAATCTCGCCGAAGAGGTCTGCCACTTCGTCAGCGGCCACACCGTCCGCCACGTCCTGATGGCCTATGACAAGCCAGTCGAACAAATGTTCATCGACTACCTGAAGCGCCGCGACCAGCACTAAAACGAAAGTAGCGCCAGACCTTTGGATCTAGGCTCGGACTTCATTCCGTCGGGAAGCATCCCAACAGCTTCGGTCGCTCCAGGTGCGGCAGGCATGGCGGGTTATAGCGCGGTTCGGATTGCGTGGCGAGGGTGCAAATTCCTTCATCTTGACGGCTGGCGCTCAACCGTGTGCAATGCTTGCGATCTGTTGTGTACTCAGGCTCTCGCGTTTCGATGAGCCCAGTATTTTCGTTGCAGACATTGAGAACTGGTCCGCCTGTGAAGGCTAGGAGAGGAATCCTATGCAGAAACCAATCGGGGTGGGGCTTTTGGCGGCGCTGGTCTTTGCCGTGGGTCTTCCCGCTGTTGCCCAGCGGTACAAAATTACTGACCTGGGGACGATTCAGGGGAACACTTACAACTGGGCGAATGGAGTCAACAACCTCGGCCACGTTGTCGGGTGTGCGGGTTGCTCAGACATATCTACGCCGGCTTTTTTCTGGACTCAGCAGAATGGCATGCAGGCGCTGCCTTCGCTTCCGTCGGGAGGGGCGACATACGCCAGCGCGATTAACGACTCGGATCAGGTAGCGGGCTGGTCGTACGGCCTCGGGGAATCTGGGGACGACGAACTCGCCGTGATCTGGAGCAGCACGAACTCGATTCAGAGTCTGGGCACGTTGCCCGGGGGAACCCAGAGCTCTGCATATGCCATGAATAATCTGGGCCAGGTAACGGGCACCTCCTCCGTGGATTCTGGGTTGGCCAATCACGCCTTTCTCTGGACGAGTTCCACCGGCATGTTCGATCTTCAACCCGCAGGGCCGGGCTCGAGTTGGGGATTCGGAGTGAATTCGCTGGGACATGTCACCGGCATGTTCATTGGTTCTAACTCTCGCACCGGTTCTAGTGCCTTCTATTGGACAGACGAGGCCGGCATGCAGGACCTGGCAGTGTTGCCGGGATGGGATACGAGTGCAGGCGAGGCTATCAATGATCTCGACGAGATCGCGGGCACGTTGCAGGGATACGAGGGCAAGTCCATTAGCCATGCAGTCATATGGACCCCAAGCGGCGGCCGCACACGCGTGAAAGATTTGGGGACGCTGCCGCGCGGATTTCAGTCCTTCGCGACCGCGCTCAACAATGTCGGCCAAGTGGTGGGAGCCTCCGATACCGGGCAGAGCGAAGGCCTGGACCACGCCTTTGTTTGGAGCACCGCAACCGGCATGCAGGACCTGAATTCTCTTATCCCTGCGGGGTCGGGTTGGTTGCTGGGGCAGGCCAACGGCATCAACGATCTCGGCCAGATTACAGGGAAGGGGACCATCAACCTGGAGACGCATGCGTTCCTGCTGACGCCGACGCAGTAAAGAGTTGCAGGAAGCGGAGGGCAAGGGCTCTTCAGAGCAACAATTGAATTTTATCAAACTGCTGAGCCCAACCAAGCTTCATCAGGGGATACGCGATGAGGGGAATGCCTACTTCTGTAACAGTGACTCTGGCCTTCCCCTCAGATTCAGTGAATTCAACGATAACGGTGATCTCGTCAGGCCACCGCCCAGGAACCGATACTTGCGAGCCGGGAATTGTTTTCCCATTCTCGTTAGAAAAAGACATGGTTGACACGATTTTCTTGTTTGCGACGACTTCCTTGTAAGTCCCGGTGCTCCAAAACATCCTTCCTTTCTCAGATTTCATCGCCCCAGATTTCATCGCCCAAAGATAGCTGCCACCCTCCCGAACATCGTTACGGACGACGAATGCGGTGTAACCCTTGGGCCCCCACCACTTCCTAATGGAGTCCGCATCGTTCCAAACCCTCCATACGTCCGCTAGGGAGGCGTTGAAGGTTCGTTCCGTGCTGACGGTCGTGTGGAAGTTCCATGCACCGAAGACCAACAGGGCCAACACCAATGTGATACTGCCCAATATTTTGTAAATCATGCTGAACCTCCCTATATTCGGCCTTAACATTCCTCCCTAGCTGGCAAGGCTAGAGCATTCCTTCCAGGCGAACGTAGCTCGCTTCCATTCCACGTTCCATACCTGTTGCAAGCATCGCAGCGCGCGTCTTGCCATCGGGCAGCGTCATTCGCATGGTCATCAGCGTTCCTGCGCCGTCGGCTTCAAATCGCGTTTCAATATGGTTGTCTGGCGTGGGATTCGGCAGATGCATGCGCTCGATATGTACGATCCTGTTATAAGGATCCAACTCCAAGTATTCGCCAGTGATATGAAATCCACCGCCCTTGCCATTCGTCCATTCATAACGGAACTTGCCGCCAGTTTTCGCCTCGTTGATGCAGACCGGCATTGTCCAACCTTCCGGGCCAAGCAACCATTTCTGGATTAATTCCGGGTCAGTATGGGCGCGGTACACAGCTTCTGGAGGCGCGGCGAAGCGCCTGGTCACAATCACGTGGGTATCTCCTTCGGTCTTCAGCGTCATCTTGCTCATCGTTGTTCCGCTCATCGGGTTTCTCCTTTTTTGTGTCTGTGTTTTTCCATCCCCGCCAGAACTTCGTCCAGCCGGTCGTAGTTTTTCTCAAGAGCTTTTCGCAGCATCGCGAGCCATTGGTCCATTGCTTCAATACCCGCTTTTGCGAGCCGACGAGGGCGTTTCGTACCGTCGATCCGGCGAACGATCAGCCCCGCATCTTCAAGCACCTTCAAATGCTGGGAGATTGCGGGTTGCGTCATCTCAAACGGCTCTGCCAACTCATTAACGGTGGCCTCCCCTTGGGCAAGACGCGCGAGAATCGCGCGCCGCGTCGGATCGGCCAAGGCAGAAAAAGCAGCATCCAGACAGTGCATAATACAAAGCTTATATAAGTAGCCGTTTATAGTCAAGTAAAAATTTTCGCCCCCGACCACGGAAATCATGGAAGGGTGAGCTCACTCATGATGGCGCTAGCGGCTCGCCCTGGGCTCTTGTCATTCTCCTCTCCGCTCCAGTCTGGCTCGTAGAATCCGGCAAGAACTTCATCGAATTAGGCAAGCGCGTCGCAGCCTGAGACGCTATCCTGAACTTGCACTGAAGGCATAAATCACTGGAGGCTCGCACATAACACAGGAGGAATAATGCAAAAGCGCAAACTTGGAAAAAGCAATCTGGAAGTTTCAGCCCTCGGCCTGGGCTGCATGGGGATGAGCTTTAGCTATGGCCCCCCCTTAGAGAAGCAAGAGGGAATCAAGGTAATCCGCGGCGCCGTCGAGCGCGGCGTTACTTTCTTCGATACCGCCGAAATTTACGGTCCCTACATCAACGAGGAATTAGTCGGCGAAGCGCTGGCCCCGTTTCGCGATAAGGTCGCCATCGCCACCAAATTCGCCTTCAAAATCGATCCCGTCACCGGCAAACAGGCAGGGCTCGACAGCCGTCCCGAGCACATCAAGGAAGTTGCCGAGGCTTCGCTCAAGCGCTTGAGGACCGACGTCATCGATCTCTTCTATCAACACCGCGTCGATCCCAATGTGCCCATCGAAGATGTTGCCGGAGCGGTGAAGGAACTCATCCAGCAAGGCAAGGTGAAGCACTTCGGCCTTTCCGAAGCTGGAGTGAAGACGATTCGCCGCGCCCATGCCGTGCAGCCGGTCACCGCGCTGCAAAGCGAATACTCGCTGTTCTGGAGAGAGCCCGAGGCGGAAACCATCCCAACGCTCCAAGAACTCGGCATTGGATTCGTCCCATTCAGCCCGCTGGGAAAAGGCTTTCTTACCGGCACAATCAGCGAAGACACGAAGTTCGACAAAACCGATTTCCGCAACATCGTCCCTCGCTTTACTCCGGAAAACCGAAAAGCCAATCACGGCGTCGTCGATTTGGTTGGCTCCATTGCAAAACAAAAAAAGGCGACCCCGGCGCAGATCGCCCTGGCTTGGCTACTGGCGCAGAAGCCTTGGATTGTCCCAATCCCCGGCACGACCAAACTGCATCGCCTGGAAGAAAATCTTGGAGCGGTTAACGTCGAGCTTACGCCCGAAGATCTCCGGCAAATTGACGCCGCCGCTTCGAAAATTCAACTGCACGGGGCTCGCTACCCGGAAGAGCTGCAGAAAATGGTGGGCCGCTGAACCAGTTCGAGACATCTCACAATTGTTTTCCTATAACGCATAACGCGACGATGAAAGGAAAATCTATGTATCAAGCAAAAGCCTATGCGGCTGCCGCTGCAACTGCGCCGGTGGCTTCGACCACGATCACACGCCGCGATCCAACCGACCACGACGTGCAGATTGAAATTCTCTATTGCGGAATCTGCCACTCCGATCTTCACTCCGTTCGTAATGAGTGGAGCGAATTCATGGCCACCAACTACCCGATCGTGCCCGGCCACGAGATTGTCGGCCGCGTCACCAAGGTCGGCTCCGCCGTGAGCAAATTCAAAGCCGGCGACCTGGCCGCGGTTGGCTGCATGGTGGATTCCGACGGCACCTGTCCCCAATGCCGCGCCGGCGTTGAGCAGTTCTGCCCCAACATGATCCTCACTTTTAATTCTCCCGATAAACATCTGGGAGGTTTCACTTATGGCGGTTACTCTGAAAGCATTGTCGTCGACCAGAGATTCGTGTTGCGCGTTCCAGAAAACCTGAAGCTCGCGGGCACTGCGCCCCTGCTCTGCGCCGGCATCACGACTTACTCTCCCATGCGCCGCTTCAAGGTGGGCAAAGGCAAGAAGGTGGGAGTGGTCGGTCTCGGGGGATTGGGTCACATGGCCGTGAAGTTTGGCCGCGCCCTCGGAGCGCACGTCATTGTTTTCACGACTTCACCGGACAAAAAAGAGGATGCGCTGCGCCTGGGCGCCCACGAAGTGATTCTTTCGCGCGATGCCAACGAGATGCAGAAGCACGTCAACAGCTTCGATTTCATCCTCGACACGGTTTCGGCTGCGCATGACATCAATGCATATTTGAATTTGCTCGGTCGAGAGGGCAATCTCACCATCGTCGGCGCACCGCCGAAGGCGCTCGGCGTCTACGCTTTCAGCCTGATCATGCGCAACCGCAGCTTTTCCGGTTCGAGTATTGGCGGCATTGCCGAGACCCAGGAGATGCTCGACTTTTGCGGCCAGCACAACATCACCGCCGATGTGGAAGTGATTCCGATCCAGAAGGTCAACGAAGCCTACGAGAGGCTGATGAAGTCAGACGTGAAGTACCGCTTCTCCATCGACATGGCTTCGCTCAAATCTAAATAGAAGACAACCCGCGCTTACGACAGAGCTGGCAAAGTGGGACAACTTCTACGTCATCGTAGGCTCGGCCGCGGGCGCCTTGATTGGATTGCAGTTTGTAGTGCTGACGCTGCTTACGCAAACGCCGCGAAAGCGTTCAGCCGTTCGCCTTCCTGGCTGCTTTTTTGAGGAAGTCGATGCTGGAACGGATATATTCCGACGTGATTTTTACTGTATCCGCTTTCCTTACCAACTGGGATGGGGGGAGGCAGAAAATCTTCGATCACTGTGAGCTTGCCTCTCGGGGCGTCTTCAGAGTTGCCTTGTTTTCTCATGTTACTTGCTCCATCCGCATAAATTAGCGCGGCAATGCTTCTTTCATATTCGTCAGGGCGTACGCCATCGCGGCCAGTACGGCAGCATTCTCGCGAAGTTCTGCCGGAACCACTTTATCCAGCGTATCCGCGGCGGTATGGTGGTAGTTGAAATAGGTGCGATCGTCTTGCAGCAGCCCGAAGGCGGGAACTCCCGCGTTCGCCATGGCTTCGATGTCCGCACCAGGAGGATACTGGGCGGGCTGGAGCATGGTGGCGCCGATGCTTTGAAGAACCGTTTCGACTGGGCGCAGGGCGTCGATGGCCGCCGGTGCGGCTTTGACGTTGAAGCCCAGGGGGTGGGCGGCGCCGGAATCGCTCTCGATAGCGGCAACGTACTGAGGAAAATCGCCGGAGTATTCGGCGGTATAGGCACGGCTGCCGGAGCCCCCCGTTTCTTCGTCCATCCAGGCGATGACGCGGAGCGTGCGCGCCGGACGCAGGTGCAGACGCTGGAGAATTTCGGCGGTTTCCATGGCGATGACTACCCCGGCCCCATCGTCAATGGCGCCGGTGCCAAGATCCCAGGAATCGAGGTGCCCGGAAACGATTACGCTCTGTTCAGGATGCTCCGATCCCTTGAGATCGGCGATCACGTTGTAGCTGGTTTCGTCAGGAAGTTTTTGGGGCGTCAACACCAGATGCATGCGGACTTTGCCTTCCGCGGTCAGGTGCACGATCAGGCCGGCATCTTCCGCGGTAACGGCGGCGGCCGGGATTCCCGCTGGCAACGAGATACCGGTGTGGGGCAGACGGTAGTCGGCGCTGCCGATGGACCGGACTAAGGCCGCGACGGCGCCGAGATCAGCGGCAGCTTTGGGTCCGGCAACGCGATAGCGAACGGCTTCCCCATAGGAGGCGAATGCGACTCCGGCCGCTGCCTTTTGTTTATCGAAGGGCTCATTAAACAGCACGATCTTGCCCGCGACTTTGGCTGCGCCCAGCGCCTGCAGTTCATCGAAATTGTCGACCGTGACGACCTCGGCAGTAAGGCCGTCCGGGGCAGTGGAGGTGCTTCCGCCCAGAGCCGTCAGCACGATCTTTTGGGTGGTTCCCGGAACCATCTCGGGGTATTCGACCAGTTCAGCGGTTTCTGCTCCGCGAACCCAGTGGGGAACGGTTACCGGTTGCAATCGGACTTCCATGCCCAGCTTGCGAAGTTCGCCAGCGACGTATTGCGCGGCGGCGGTAGCCTGGGCCGAACCGGTAGCGCGGGCTCCGATATTTTCCGTGAGGTGCGCCAGTTCACGGTAGGCGTAGTCGTCGTTGAGCGCAGCCGCTTTGATGGCGGAGAGCTGCTGTAACAACAGCGGAGAAAAATTCTGCTGGGCCGGCGAAACGGTTTGCGGAGACATAAAAGAAGGGCTCGGTTTCGCCTGTGGAGGAGTTTGAGCTGCGGCCAGTAGGGGCAAGGCTAGCGCCAGGGCAAGAGGTGCGCGGAGACGGAAATTCATAGATTGTGGAAGTGTATCCGACTACAAGGGTCGGGGAAAAGTGCTCGGAAATTTGGGTAATGTCTCAGTTTGAAGTTTCGCACACTCCGGCGTCATCTCGAAATCCCGCGCTTTTCAGCGGGACGAGAGATCTCCCGCGCAATCGATTTGTGCATATGGAGATCCCTCTCTCTGCCTTCTATGAGACGGCTGGTGTGGGTCAAGAGAAAAGATTTGGGGTTTGATTTTCCCTTTGGCGGCGGTTTGTTTTTTGGTTTTGCCTGGTTCGCGGGTTCATTCATCACGGGGCTTCTATCCGCACTCGAGTGCGCCGTTGTGGGGCGCGGTGCATGTTGGTGTCCGAAACTGATGAATTGGCGCTGCTCTCTGAAAACCGGCCTTGGAGGGCCGAGGCGGAGCTCGCAGTCGCCGGAACTCGGATTGGCAATGAACTTAGCAAAACCGTGGCTGACTCCCCGTGACCTAATTACGTGCAAAAACTCTGCTGCCTGCAAAAACTCTGTTCTTACGATGCGGGCGCGCTTTCCGGGGTCGAGATGGCCTGGGGAAAGGGTCGATAGTTCTGTCCCGTCCGCCACAGGTGATGCAGTAGCACCGCGAGTTTACGGGCCACCGCCACCACGGCGCGTTTCTTGGCGCGTTGTCCTCCCGCGGCCAGCTTCAGTCCCCAACGACGCAGCGCCGAGTCCGGCCCGAATCGTCCCAGCACATAGTGCGCCGCTTGCACCAGCAGACGGCGCAGGTAGATGTTCCCCGTCTTGCTGATGTTGAGTTCCGGATCGCAGTCGCCCGACTGGCCCTGCCGAGGACGCAAGCCCAGAAACGCGCCTACCGACCGGCTGTGTTGCACGGCCTCTACGCCGTCCAAGGTCAGGACATAGGCGGCTGCGATCACCGGCCCTACTCCGGGCACGGTGCGTAAAATAGGGATCTCCGGATAACGCTCCGAGAGTTTTTCGATCGTCCGGTCCAGTCCCCGGATCTGTGCCGTCAAGGCGGTGATCTGCTCGAACAACGGTTGCGTGGCCGGGGCTAACTCGGCCGGCACCGCCGCCCTCCCCTTGGCGGCAAAGCTTTCCGAGGAGGCTTTCGGCAAACGTCCGCCCGCGCTCTTGACTAATCCGCGCGCCGCGTTGATCAGCATGGTGCGCGCCCGCACCAAGGTGTCCCGTACGCGCAGCAGATTCAAATCGCGTTGCCGCTCCACGCTGCGATGCCGGATGGGCCGCAATAATTTCGGGTCACTATACCCCAGCCGCGCCAGCATCTCCGCATCCTGACGATCGTTTTTGGATTCGTTTTGGCTGATGGCCCGCAGCTTGCGGGCGTTGGCCACGATCACCTCGTGACCCAAACTCTCCAGCAGACGGCTGATCCAGGGGGAATGAGTCCCGGTCTCCATGACCACACGCTGCCGCGTTTCTCCTTCCCAGTGTTGCCGAAACCCTTCCTCGCTGGTCCGTATCCGGCCTTCTTCCATCACTTCTCCGTCGCGGTTCAACACGCAGTAGTGGCTGAAACGGTCTCCCAAGTCCACCCCCACGGTTTGTTCCGGTCGCGGCTTTTGTAGGTTGTCTTTGCTATTGTTCTTCATGGCTGGTCTCCTTTTGCACTTCGAGTGCGCTGCGGACAGCATCTTATGCTCGTTCCGCGAGACCAGCCGTCTCATCCCATCTGAAAAGCGGCTGCGCTCAGGATGAAAACGATACAAACTGAGCCCTTCTACCATGCGAACCCTATGTTCCTGACCGGTGCGCGATCTGATAGCGTGGGGCATGGACAAAAAAGAGATTAACTCGCCGAAGATGACTTGGAACTTCTTGATCTGGGTGGGTGGGGTGTTTATGTTGCTGCTCTTTTGGCTGCTCGCCCACTTTGTCTGGAGGGTCATTTAGTCCGGCAGCATTCCGCCCAGCTCCTTGGCCGGGACGGGCGCAGGTGCCTGCCGCCACAGGTTCCGATATCCGCCAAGCAAAAAAAGCGGCCCCATTTCTGGGGCCACATTTTAAGAGGTCAGATTTGGAAGGGTTGTCAGGAAAGGCGATGCAAGGTGCCGTTCCGCCGGGCGAAGCGGCATTTCAGGCGGTGGTTACTCAGGTGAATGAAGGTCATTGCTTTGGGTTTGCGGCCTCTTGTTACAGGATGAAGAAGCACTTGCCAAGCCAAAGGGTTGGGAATGAAGCGGCAATCTGCGAGCGGCGCTAAGCATTTGAAAATGCGGCGATTGGTTGTGATCTGTGTCACTTAGGTACGCCCATGCCGGCTTGCCATAAATGCATGGAGTGCATAACCGTGCATATTGAGTGCAGGGGAATCTGCCGACCTGTGGCACTCGTCTTGCGTTGGGCAATGGGTATACCACGGTATAGTGGTATACTTCCTGTTGGAGTGGTAGCGATGTCGCGTGCATTCAACGGCCAAATTCACGTCAGGGTTCCGGCCAGCCTTCACGAAGAGGTCGCCAAGGAAGCTTTCGAGAGGGGTAGCTCTATCAGCGGGATATTGGCCCAAGCTTTGACCGTCCGGCAAGCTCTTAGAAACGTCGATCCCTGGAAATCTATCGACGAAGTGCAGTCCGCCAACCGGGGAGTGCCGGCTGCGGAAGTTGAGAGCGCAGTCGCCAAGGCCGTGAAGGCGGTCCGCAAGGCCCGGCGCGAGCCGGCCGTAAAGAAAGCAAACATCTGACGTGGAACCCGAGTCGTTTCCCCCGCGGCTCGTCATCGACACCAACGTCTTTGTAAGCGGATTGATTTCAGCGGAAGGCTCGCCGGCGCGGCTGCTGCGGGCTGTACAAGAAAGAAGAGCGCTCCACCTGGTTTCAGACCCGATTGTGGAAGAGTATTTGCGCGTGCTCAACTATCCCCGCATCCGCAAATTCAAGAAAATCAGCGATGCATTCGTGGCGGACATCGCCGCTTATCTGGTTCATCAAACCGAGCGGATCGAGTTGCGCTCCAAGATAAAAATGAGCCTTGATCCAGATGACGACGTATTCCTGAATACCGCCGTGGATGGGCGGGCAACGCTGCTGGTCGGCGGCGACAAGACGGACCTGCTCGCGCAGGGAAAGATTGAGGGTATTCCGATTGTTTCGGCACGCGAGGCAGGGGAGCAGATCGAGGGGTAAAATTCCGAGCCGCCACTAGAGGAAGCTTCGGGCACGCTACTGCTGGAGATACACTCCGTAGCCAGTAGCGTCTAACTGAAACACAAAGTCCAACAGGCCGTCCGAGTTGAAATCGCCCGTCCCGATACCCTCTTCACCACCTTGGCGCGGAGGACCGGGTAGCTTGACCTGCGATCTGGGCTGAAACGTCCCGTCGCCATTTCCCAGCAGGATTTCAAGAAAGCCCTGGTCAAAGGCGGAGACAAGCAAGTCGGTGTTCCCATCGGAATTGAAGTCGCCGGCCGCAAAACTAAACTCATAGTTGCTCGAACTCACGGAATAATAAGTCGGCTTCCGGAAAGTGCCGTCACCTTTACCGAGCTGTACCCCGATGCTGGTTTCCGTGCAATAAGCGATGTCCACATTGCCGTCGCCATTGAAGTCACTGACAAGCATAGTTGGTCCTAACCCACAAATGGTCCCAATCGTTGCTACAGTCACTGGTGCCTTGAAAGTGCCATCGCCATTGCCGAAAGCTACTGTGATCAGAAAAGTATTAGCGGGAGTTTGTTGCTGTATCAGCAGATCCAGAATGCCGTCGCCGTTGAAATCAGCGAGCAGAGTTTCTCCTCCGAGGTCATTCGGATACGTCACTGACTCCGCGAAGCTGCCGTCCCCGTTGCCTAAGCAGATCGCCAATGCAGGTGGTCCCTGCGCCACTAGGTCTAAACTGCCGTCGCGGTTCAGGTCACCCGCCACCACACCATCAATGAAGCTGGTCTCACCGTTCTCCCTATACTGCCAACCGGGGACGAACGTGCCGTTACCATCGCCGAAGTTCACTGCCATTCCGAATACGGAGTTGTTTCGGCTGCCCCAACCGGCAGCGTAGGCCAAATCCACATTACCGTCACCGTTGAAGTCGCCGTAGGCCATGCTGTCGTCCCCAAATGGCGACAGGGCGGAATAAGTCATGTTTGAGACGAAATTGAAGGTTCCATCGCCGTTGCCGAGTTCTAAACGAATGGTGCCGGAGCCGGTTGCGAGGTCCAGTATGCCGTCATTGGTAAAGTCAGCTATAAGGAGAACGTGGTCTTCGGTGCCCCCGAGTAAATTCCGGGTTGGCTCACCGGGAACAATGGTCGCACTCGGATCATGCACTTCCACAAGACTCCAGCTGGCGCTGGAGGAACCGCCACCGGGCGCCGGGTTCGTCACCGTAATGTAGCCTGCGGTGTTACTCACGATGTCGCTAGCGAGAATCCCGGCGTCCACTTCGTGGCCGGAAACGTAGGTCGTGGCCCGTGGCTGGCGGTTCCAATTCACTACGGCTCCCGGCACAAAATTCGCGCCATAGACTTTCAGCGTGAAATCTCCTCCGCCTGGCGCCACGGCCTGCGGATGCGGCGGCCCGACCACTTGCGGCACGCGGTTGTTCTGGGCAAGGGCAGCCGCGACCAGCAGGCTGGCCGTAACGAGGACGACTGAGGCCAGACCCCGAATCGTTAGCTTCATGCGTGGAATGGTGCCCCGGTTCGGGCAACTCGTCAAGATGAAGGATTCTGCATAGGGCAGACGGGCGCAGCGGCGACGGCGGCAATTGCATAGGTCCTTCGCCCCGCCACGAACGCGGGACTCAAAATGACAAGAACGTTACGGCCAAAATCAAAAACCCCACCCTCTCGCGAAAAGCGCGAGAAGGGCGGGGCATCCGAATGTGATGGGATACGACTAGCTGTTTCCTGCTACCGTGCTGGGTGCCCCATTTCTCGCGTTCTTTGCGAGAAGTGGGGATTTTTCGCCGACAGCCTCGCGACTCTCAACCAGTGCTCTTTCGAATTTTCTCCTCCCACCATGCCCAGTCGTTGATCCGCACCAATCCTGCCTCGCCGTAAGCGTAGGAGCGAAAGCTGCTCCACTGCCAATCTTCCGGACTCGTCACCAGCCCCCGCACGACCGGATTGCGATGCATGTACCTCAGCTTCTCAACTTCTTTCTGCTGGCCCCATAGATTGAAATCATAGAAACGACTCTGCCAGAACCTACCGGAGAATTCGCCGCTAATGGCCAGCCGCCGGGAGACGCTCAGCTTCACGGCTTGAATTATCTTCGAGGGATCACCAACCAAAGGTTCGGAAATCAGCAGATGGAAGTGTTCGGGCATGACGACGTATCCGATTACGGCAAAACGCGACGCGATGGGTTGCGAAGCAGCGGCGCGCGCAGGTAGCAACTCCAGGTGATGAAATAGAGGCTTCCAGCGCCGTAATAACGCTTTAGGCCCCAGGGCATGAAGGAACCGTACGCACGAATGCGAAGCCGTGTCTGTGACGGATGAACATTCGCAGAAGCCTGGAACTTTTGTGAGCTCCAAGCCAAAGGCCCCACTTCTCGCAAAGAACGCGAGAAATGGGGCACCCTGCCTAGGAATTAAAACCCGATAGCGGCCTCAGGAAATCAAAAACCCCACCCCTCTCGCGAAAAGCGCGAGAGGATGGGGTATCCGAATGTCCGAGATCTACTAGCTGTTTCCGGCCACCGTCCGCAGCTTCCCGGGCAGGAAGTGGTACGGGGGCCAGGGGCCGCTGATGGCCACTTCGCAATTCTTCAACTGCTTGGCGGCGGTGCTGTAGCGATTCTGATATTTCTCGACCGACTTGGAATCGATGAGATGGGCGATATCGATGAGCATGCCTTGCGGAGCAACTTTCTTGCAGCTCACTTCTTCTTCCAGCGGGTTAAACAGCTTGTGGACCTGCACTGACAGGGCTCGGGCCTTGGTCTGTCGTTCGCGTTCCCGGGAGGCTTTGACCTTCAGCTTGGAAAGATAGTCGCCGCCAACGGTATCCGGCAGGATGACATCGATCATAGCTTCGCGCAGGGAACCGTCGGTGACGGTCAGTTTGATGTGCATTTCGGACTTGCCGCGGAGTTTCGCCACACTCACGCCGAAAGCGCGCCGGTTGACCCGGACGGCCTGGCGCAATGCATCGTCGCTCTCGAAGATGGTCCCGAAACGGAACGGAAGCACGGTGGAATTCCGGAAGCAGCCACTTACGACGCGGGCATGGTCGATGGCGGCTTTGTGATCAAGTTCTCCAGCACTGGGGTCGTACTCGCTCACAATCACAGCAAACTCACCGCTGGGATAGCTGAGGACAGGGGCTCCGTTCACGCCTTGAGCATTCTCAATTACGAAAGGGCGTCGGGAACGGGTGCCGTTGGGAAGGGTCTGGTGCTCGGTAAGGCAATATGCGTACCACGCCATAATGAACTCTCCGAACCGGGACGGAGGCTGACAGGCGGCCTCGTTAAATGTTTTGCACAAACTGCGAGTCTGGAAGTAGAACTTAGCGGTACAGGGTCCTAAGAACACTGGGAAACGTGCTCAAAACAAGTTACTAAAGCGATATTACTTCGGTGTGGGCGAAAATGCAACTTTTTCGTGACACGAAGCATCTACAGGCGGTTTTCGAGCCGTAAGGGACCCGAATGGGAAAGACTCTGGCTGCCGCCAACCCCATTCAAGTGATTACTCCTCAATTACTTAGCTGGGAGTTTTGTTACTCGTAGCGCAAACTTTCCACAGGATCGAGTTGGGCGGCGCGCGCCGCCGGCACCGTGCCGAAAATGACGCCTACGATCGAGGAGACGAAAATGGCGATGATTCCCGATAGGCCGGTAATAGGAACCCGGTACTCTGTCAAAAAACGTACCGAATAAGGAATCGCGTAGCCGATAACGATTCCGGCGAAGCCTCCAAAGAGCGAAATCAGAATGGCTTCGGCGAGAAATTGAAAGCGGATTTCCCGATTGGTCGCGCCTACCGCCTTGCGAATGCCAATTTCCCGGATGCGCGAGGTCACCGTGGCCAGCATGATGTTCATGATGCCGATCCCGCTCACAATCAGTGTCACCATGGAAATCAGCAAGAGCACCCACGTTAGTCCGCTGGCGATGCGGTCGGCCATCGACAACAGCGCACTGAGGTTGGCGACGTTGTAAACCGACTCGGAGCGATGCCGGGATTGGATCACGCGCCTGATCTGGGCCGTGGCAGGGACCACCATCGACGAGTCTTCCATCGAGAAATACAGGAGTTTCACGTTGGGCGTCTCGCTGAAATAACGGCTGACCGAATACGGGATCAGCAAGGTATTGTCGACGATCTCGGACTGGCCGAAGGTTTCCACGCGCTCCTTGAATGTACCCACGATGGTGAAGGGAAGTCCGGTGAGCTTGATAACCTTGCCGACGGCCGCCTGTGACGAGCCGTAGACCTCATTCGCCATTTTCTCAGTAATGACGCCGACCTTATTGTGCGCCTGGGAATCCTCTTGATCGAAGAATCTTCCCGAAGGAACCACCAGGTTTCGTACGACAGCGTACTCGGGATCTACGCCCAGGATGGTGACATCTTTTTCTTTGCCGTTGCCGACTGGAATACGATCGGAAAGTTGGCTGACCGGAGAAGAAGCGACGATCCCCGGGACATCCTGCTGGACGGCGTGAAGGTCATCGATGGTGAGCGGGTCGGGATTGGAATTGCTGATGTGCGGCCCACCACCCTGATACTCCGCCCAAATTTCATTGGTCCCAATGGATTGAATTTGCGCCAGAACGTATTGTTTGCCGGTCATCCCGATGGTGACCACCAGGATGAGAGAGGCGGTGCCGATGACCATGCCCAGCGCCGTGAGAATAAACCGCACCTTGTTGCTGCAAAAAGTGTCGTAGGCGAAAGCGATGATCTCGCCAAAGGCCATTTGCGGCCGAAGGCGCTGGGGGATGAGAGCGGCGGCCATCAGTCCTTAGACTACGGATGGAGGCGCAAAGGCGCAAGGCTCCGGGTTGGTGCCGGGCCGGACCTGCAGATCTGCCGTAAAGAAATGTAATCCCCAGAGACGTGAGCTGTCCGGTTGTGGCAAAGTAGTGAGGCAAGACACACTACCCCAGGTACCCATGTCCCAAGCTGCCGTCGAAGAATTACCTTTTCATCGAACGACATCGAAAATTAATCGGCGCGAGTCAGACCCGCGGATAGTCGTCCGCCGGTCGCTGTTTTGGATGGTAGTCGTTGCGCTCGCGCTGCGCTTGGCGGTTATGGGCTTTTTGTATCCGGAGCGAACCGAACCCTATCGCGACCATTGGCGGTTGGGAGGCGAGGCGGGCAGGATCGCGCGATCGATTGCACAGGGCGATGGTTTTAGCAATCCCTTGTTTGGCAAGACCGGGCCGACGGCATGGTTGACGCCGGTATTTCCTTATCTACTGGCCGGGATCTTCAAAATCTTCGGCGTTTATAGTAAGGCGTCGGCGATCGCAGCTCTGGCCTTGGATTGTTTGCTTTCGGCTCTCACCTGCGTCCCGGTTTATTTCATCGCGAGGAAAAATTTTGGAGATTCGGCCGCTCTATGGGCAGGCTGGATCTGGGCCTTCTTTCCTTATGCAATTTTCTTTTCGGCGGATTTCATTTGGGCAACCACTCTCACCACCTTGTTGCTGGCTCTAATTTTTCTTTCCGTCTTGTATCTGCCCACTTGTTCTTCGATTTGGCCATGGGTCGGATTCGGGGTGCTCAGCGGAGTTGGAGGATTGACCGACGCGGTCGTGATGTCGGTCGCTCCACTTCTGGGTGCGTGGGCATGGTACGGGCTTTATAAGAGCGGTAGACGATGGCTTGCTCCGGGATTGGCAGCCGTGATGGCTGTGACGGTGGTGGCTTCGCCGTGGTTCCTCCGAAACTATGAGACGTTTCACCAAGTGATCCCGTTCCGCAGTTGTCTGGGTCTCGAACTTTATTTTGGCAATAATCAGGATTCGTGGCACTGGGGCCCTCCCGGCTATCATCCATCGGATAACGAGCAGGAGTGGCGCGAATATCGGCAATTCGGCGAGGTGGCCTATACCTCGAAAAAGTTTCATGAAGGGCTGGCTTTTATCGGCGCGCATCGAACCCTTTACGTTCAGCAGACGCTGCGGCGAGTAGTTTATTGGTGGACGGGATTCTGGAGTTTCAGCCGGCGTTACTTGCAGGAAGAGCCGGCTGATCCCTTCAACATGGTTTTCTGCACGGGACTGACAGTGCTAACTCTAACCGGGTTGTGGCGGGCGTGGCGCGTCAGTCCGAACCTTGCCTTCCCCTATGTGCTGGTGTTTCTATTTTTTCCCTTGGTTTATTACTTCACCCATCCCGAGGACTACTACCGGCGGCCAATTGACCCGCAGTTTGTCGTGCTGGCGGCTTATGCCGCCGCACCCTGGTTTAGAAAACGTGATCCCGGGCGAGTTGAAGTCGAGACAGAGGTTGTAACTGCGATGGCTGAGTGAACCAGATTCCTTCCCAGAAGCCCACAACGCCGTACGTTTTCTTACTGCTTCTCACAGCGGCAGCCCTGCTGCTGCAGGGATATCATCCCTTTGCCGAAGACGCCGAGATTTACCTTCCCGGCGTCGAGAAGATCCTGAACCCGCATTTGTTTCCCGTAGGCCGGGAGTTCTTCGAGTCGCACGCCAGCATGACGTTGTTTCCGAATCTGATCGCGCTTTCTTTGCGCGTGACTCACCTGCCGATGGAAGTTGGGATTTTCTTGTGGCAGCTCGCATCGATTTTTCTGCTGTTGCTGGCCTGTTGGGAGCTGGCTTCCATTTTCTTTCCCGATTCGCGAAGAGCCCGCTGGGGTGGGGTCTGCCTGGTCGCGGCGTTGTTGACCATCCCGGTGGCGGGAACGGCGCTCTACCTCATGGACCAGTATTTGAATCCGCGCAACCTGGCGGCATTCGCCGGAATTTTCATGCTGGCGCGGACTCTTGAGAAAAGGTATGTGAGCGCGGCCTTGTGGCTGATTTTTGCGGCGGGCATGCATCCCCTGATGTGGGTGTTTCCCTGCTCCTTCTGCGTGCTGTGGCTGACGATGCAGCCCTTCGAAAAGTACCGGTTTGAAAAGTACCGGAGCGGTTCGATCCTGCCCGCTGCTGTCCTCACACTGTGGATGCCTTGGGCTCTGGCTGCCCCCGAAGCCTACCACGAAGCGGCGAAGCGACATGCCTATCATTACATTCAGAATTGGCAATGGTATGAGTGGTTGGGAATCTTTGCGCCGCTGGCGCTGTTCTTGTGGTTTGGATGGTTGGCGCGCGGTCGCTGGCCGCTGCTCCAAAAAGTAACCCGCGCCTTCGTCTTTTATGGCTTGATTTATTTCATGATGGCCCTGGTTTTGGATCTGCCGGCGCGCTTTGAAGCTTTAGCGCGATTGCAGCCCTTACGCAGCCTGCATTTTCTATACATCGTAATGTTCTTGATGATGGGAGGATTCTTAGCCGAGTTCGTGCTGCACGATCGAGTATGGCGCTGGCTGGTATTGTTTGTGCCCTTAAGCGGGGGAATGTTTTTGGCGCAACGCGCTCTGTTTCCGGCGAGCGCGCATGTGGAATGGCCAGGCGCTGCTCCAAAAAATCCCTGGGCGCAGGCGTTTGACTGGGTCCGGAGAAACACGCCCGAGGACGCGGTGTTTGCCTTGGATCCCGAATATATGAACATCGCCGGCGAAGATGAGAACGGCTTCCGTTGCCGTGCGCAGAGAAGCCGCTTGGCCGACGGCGTGAAAGATAACGGTGTGGTCAGCATGTTTCCACCGCTGGCCGACGAGTGGTGGGCGCAGGTGAAGGCGCAGAGTCCGTGGAACAATTTGCGTATGGGAGACCTTGCCCGATTGAAGAGAGACTACGGCGCAAGTTGGGTCGTGTTGCAACAACCGGCTGGCGGAGCCCTCGAGTGCCCCTATCACAACATCGCAGTGCGAATTTGCCGAATTCCGTAGAAGCCTAAGGCTTCCCGACGAGTGAATTTTCGGCGATCCCGGCAATCGGTTACAATCTAAAATCTCATGTCCACTGCAACGGCCATCCGGGCTGACGACAGGCTATTTCCTTATCAACAATGGCGAGGGCCGCTGCCTCGGCTGGCCGCGCAGTATCGGGACAATCATCCCTGTCCGCATATTTTGTTAAAGGAGTTTCTGGAGCCCGAGATCGCCTCGACGATGGCGGCTGACTTTCCCCAGGCTTCGACCGAGGCTTGGACGCAGTACAAACACGCCAACGAAAATAAGCTTGGCATGGCGAAACGTCAGCTCTTTCCTCCCGCGATCGGAGCCTTGACGGACGAACTGAACTCTCCGGAGTTTGTAGCCTGGATTTCGGAGTTGACTGGAATTCCGAATCTGATGGCGGATCCCATGTTGGAAGGCGGCGGACTGCACCAGTCCGGTCCCGGCGGTTATCTGAATGTGCACACAGATTTTTCCATGCACCACTTCCATCCCAACTGGCGTCGGCGGGTCAATCTAATTCTGTATTTGAATCCGGGATGGCAGGAGCAGTGGGGCGGGGCATTGGAATTGTGGGAGAAGTCGCCGGAAGGAAAGATGGCGCGGTGCGCGGTGAAATATCCCCCGCTGCTGAATCATGCGCTTATTTTCACCACCGATGAGCGCTCGCTGCACGGCTTTCCCGACCCGCTGACTTGCCCGGAAGGACAGTCGCGCAAGAGCTTGGCTTTGTATTACTACACCGTCGAGCAGGGCCAAAAGACCGAAGCCCGGTCCACCGATTATTTCGCCCGGCCACAGGATGGTTGGGCGAAATCCGCGACGATCTGGCTGGATAAGAAAGCCGTGGATTTTTATTCGCGCGCCAAAGCGCGCTTTGGTTTCTCCGACGAGTTCGCCAGCAAGGTGTTGGGCTTTTTCTCGAAGAAAAAGTGAGAGCGCCTGAGGCAGGCTTTTAATAGTCGTGAGCGAGACTAGCTGGCCGTCATGCGATGCGCGCAGATTCCCCGTGGCGGGAGTAGTAGCTGGGATATCCGGGCTCCAGTTTGCGGCCCTTTTCGCTGAAGCGGGGCAAGTGCATCACACCGGCTCTCTGCATGGCAAATTGCAGCGTGGTGGCTAAAACGCCGAATCCGTACTTCACGCTGCGCCGGAAGTTGATCGAGGAAGCCTCTGCAAAATACTTCGTGGGACAGGAAACTTCTCCGATGCGAAAGCCGAAGTGGACGCACTGGGCCAGCATCTGGTTGTCGAAGACGAAGTCATCGGAATTTTCCAGCAGCGGCAATTCGCTGAGCACTTTGCGGCTGAAAGCCCGGTAACCCGTGTGGTACTCCGACAGTTTCACCCGCAGAAAAAGATTCTCAAAGGCAGTCAGCAACCGGTTGGAGATGTATTTGTAGAGCGGCATCCCGCCCAGAAGCGCGGTCCCACCTATGATGCGCGAACCCAGCACTACGTCATATACATCGTAAGCCACCATGCTGGCCATCGCCGTGACCAGCAGCGGAGTGTACTGGTAATCCGGGTGCAGCATGATGACCACGTCCGCGCCCGCACTCAGGGCCTCGCGGTAGCAGGTCTGCTGATTTCGGCCGTATCCGTAATTGCGATCGTGCTGAAAGACGTGAATGCCCAGGCGGCGCGCCACCTCGACCGTGCGGTCAGAACTGTGGTCGTCGACCAAAATGCGGATATCGACGAGCTCCGGCAGTTCGCCCACGGTGACCTCGAGGGTCTTCTCCGCGTTGTAAGCCGGCATTACTACCGCGATTTGTTTGCCGTTAATCATTTAGACAGAGGGGATAAATCGACCACTCATGATACCTGAGAAGGAGAACGGAGGCCATGAAATATAGGCCGATTCTGGCCAAGGCAGAAGGCGGCTTGCCTCCACCCAGGGCTGTGAAAAACTAAACTATCATCCCGGCAGGCTAACGAAAAACCCGGTTGGGTCAGTTTTTGGGAAGGGCACGAACTTCAGTCGTGCCATTAAGCCCTTCAATACGAGCCGCGCTTCAGCGCGTGCGGGCTGCTTCCGTCATCAGCAGCGAGTTTTTCCGCAGCCTGCTAGGATTGGACTTCTACTCCGAATAGCGATGTCGAAAACGCAAACACTTTTTGAAAAAATTTGGGAGGCGCACATTGTGGCGCAGCCCAGCGGACGATCTCCGATCATTTACATCGATCTGCATCTGCTGCATGAGGTCACTTCGCCGCAGGCCTTCGATGGGCTCCGCGTGGCGGGAAGAAAAGTCCGGCAGCCCGCGCGCACCGTTGCGACGGTCGATCACAACATTCCAACCGAGCCCAGAGGAACTCCCATCACCGATCTGATTGCCGCCAAGCAGATTTCCGCCCTTCAGGCCAACTGCAAGGAGTTCGGCGTGCGCCTGTTCGATATGGATTCGCCGGAGCAAGGAATCGTTCATGTGATCGGGCCGGAGTTGGGCCTGACGCAGCCGGGGATGACGATCGTGTGCGGCGACAGCCATACCAGCACGCACGGGGCTTTTGGTTCATTGGCTTTCGGAATTGGAACGTCCGAGGTGGAGCACGTGCTGGCGACGCAATGCCTCGCGCAGCAGACGCCCAATACGATGAAGATCGAGGTGCGCGGACTTTTGGCCGACGGTGTGACCGCGAAAGACCTGGCGCTGGGAATCATCGCGCAGATCGGCACGGATGGCGCCACGGGCCATGTGATCGAATATGCCGGCGAGGCGGTGCGCGCGCTTTCCATGGAAGGCCGCATGACCCTGTGCAATATGAGCATCGAAGCCGGCGCGCGCGCAGGCATGGTCGCGCCCGATGAAGTCACGTTTGCTTATCTGGAGGGAACGCGGTTTGCCCCGAGTGGCAGCGCGTGGGAGAAGGCCGTCGAACATTGGCGCAGTTTGCCGTCGGATGAAGGCGCGGCGTTCGACCAGGTGATTGAGATCGATGCCGCACAACTTTCGCCGTTTGTGACCTGGGGAACGAATCCAGGGATGGTTGCTCCGGTGACCGGACGTGTGCCGGAAGTGACGAGCTTGAAAGACGCGGACCGGCGATCCACTGAACTGGCTTTGCAATATATGGGATTGGAACCGGGCAGGCGCATCGAAGACATTGGAGTCGATCGCGTGTTCATTGGCTCGTGCACAAACTCGCGCATTGAAGACCTGCGGGCGGCGGCGCGCGTGGTTCGGGGCCATCGCGTGAGTTCGAAAGTACGTGCCATGGTGGTGCCGGGCTCGCAAACCGTAAAGCGCGCCGCGGAGCAAGAAGGGCTGCACCAGATTTTTCTGGATGCAGGATTTGAGTGGCGCGAGTCAGGTTGCTCCATGTGTTTGGGGATGAATCCCGATATCTTGCAACCGGGCGAGCGTTGCGCGTCGACCAGCAACCGGAATTTTGAGGGCAGGCAAGGACGCGGCGGGCGAACCCACTTGGTGAGTCCGACAATGGCCGCAGCGGCAGCGATCGCGGGGCATTTTACGGATATTCGAAATTGGAAGTATCGGTGACATCCCTCCCGACCCCACCTGCGGATATGGTTTGGCCCGCTCTCGTCTTGGAACAGCGGCTAGTAAGCGTGATCCCGATAACTGCGGGTCTTCTAATAGAGTGGCTGGCATTGCGACTCGGCGGATTTGGTCTTTCTTGGAAGCGAGCCGCCGTTGTCGACGTCGTGATGAATTTGGTGTCAACGGTCGCTGGAATTCCTCTAATTCCATTGCTCGGACTTGCGTGGGAGGTATTTCCCGGGCAGGTGCTCTACAAGTTCTTTAACGTCGGAACATTCAACCCCGGCACTTGGGCTGCAACATTCGTAATAGCCACGCTTGCGACCACCGGCGTTGAAGCGGCTGTCGTGAGGTGGGGATTTAAGATAACTCTTGGGTGGCGGCGCTTTGGCGTTTTGGGCTTAGCAAACAGCTTGAGCATCGCAGTTGCATTCATAAGCCTGTGGCTGCATCCCCCACACTTGTAGTGGATTAAGTTGTCGTCTTCCGGCAAGTGAAAGGAAACAGATGAAACCATTTCGCCAACATCGCGGTCGTGTAGCGCCGCTCGACCGGGTCAACGTCGATACCGATCAGATCATCCCCAAGCAGTTCCTGAAGCGGATCGAACGCACAGGGTTTGGCCAGTTTCTGTTTTACGACTGGCGATTTTCCGCCGACGGGAAGAAGAACGCTGGTTTCGTTCTGGATGACCCGCGTTACACAGGGGCCAGTATTCTGCTTGCCGGGAAGAATTTCGGCTGCGGTTCCTCGCGCGAGCACGCCGTCTGGGCGTTGGCGGATTTCGGTTTTCGTGCTGTGATCTCATCTTCGTTCGCCGATATCTTCGCCAACAACAGCACCAAGAATGGTTTTCTCACCGTGTGCCTCAGTGAAAGCGAGGTTGCCGAATTGTTGCGTCGAACGCGCGAGACGAAAGACTATCAGCTGACCATCGATCTTGAGCAATGTGAAGTTCGTGACGATCGGGGTTTCCTCGCCAGGTTTCCTGTCGACGAATTTGTTCGCCATTGCCTGTTGAACGGTTTGGACGATATCGGCCTCACCTTGCAGCATGAAGCGGAGATCGAGTCTTACGAAAAGCGGCATCCAGCGCCGCTGGCGCTACCGTAACTTGCGCCGCGAGTGAGCCCTGCATCGGGTAAAGAATTGTAAAAGCCTCACCGTGGACTTGACCTGCCTCTAGGCCACGGTTGATGCTGGTTTAGTGCGAATTCCGGTTCCTGCCTGAACCTCTGCCGAGGCACCCTCCCGGCGCACCTGGTCACCTAAGTAGGTCACCTAAGTTTTTTCCGGCGGAGACCGCAACCGGGCTGAAATCAGTACGTCTAATGAGTGGCGTGTATCTCCGATCTCGCGAAGATTTACAACGGACTAATACCTTGAAAATAACCGCTCCAAGTTTCTCTCAAGATCGAACCCCAGCCGCCGGCTCGCGGCGTTGGTGGTGGTTGGCCGCAGTAGTGCTTGGGTTGTGCGCGTCTTTTCTGGGTTGCGCCAGCAGCGATGCCAAACAGCAGAAGGCGCAGGCTGCGGCACCGCGACAGGTTTCGGTTGCCGTAGCCAAAGTGGAGAGCCAGGATGTTCCCGAATATCTGGTTGGCCTGGGAACCGTGACTGCGTTTTACACCGCCAATATCAAGAGCCGAGTCGATGGCCAGATCATGCGCGTCAATTTTCAGGAAGGGCAGATCGTGAAAGAGGGCGACCTGCTCCTGGTCATCGATCCGCGCCCCTATCAAGTCCAGTTGGAGCAAATGCAGGCGCAGTTGTTCAAGGATCAAGCGACCTTGCGCGATGCCCGGCTGAACCTGCAACGCTACACCACTCTGATTCCCTCCGGCAGCATCGCGCAGCAACAGGTGGATACGCAGCAATCGATGGTCGATCAATTGGACGGCCAGGTGCGCACCGATCAGGCGCAGATCGACAATGCCAAGTTGCAGTTGGTCTATTGCAATATCACGGCCCCTTTCACGGGGCGCGTCGGCCTGCGACAGGTGGACCCGGGGAACATTGTGCACGCCGCCGATACCACGTCCATGCTGGTTCTCACGCAACTGCAGCCCATTGCCGTGATTTTCACTCTGCCCGAAGATCAGTTGCCGACCGTGGCGCAGCATATGAAGAACTCCACGCTGGCGGTGGACGCTTATAGCCGGGACAATCAAACCAAACTCGGAACGGGCAAGCTGATGACGATCGATAACCAAATCGATCTGACCACGGGCACCGCCAAGCTCAAGGCCGTGTTTGACAACAAAGACAATCAGCTCTGGCCCAACCAGTTCGTGAATGCGGATCTGCTGCTGGATACGCGCAAGAACAGCACAGTCGTACCTGCGGCCGCAATTCTGCGTGGACCACAAGGAGCGTACGTTTACGCGGTGAAGCCCGATAACACCGTGGAAGCACGCAACGTGACCATCGGTCTTACGCAAGGAAATACCACGGTCATCGCGAGTGGGCTTACACCCGGGGAAATGGTGGTGACCGATGGCCAGGACAAGCTGCAAACGGGCAGTTCGATAGCACCCCGCAATGTGAACCCCGGCAGTTCGCCGAGCGGGCAAAACGGAATCCAGAAACCGGCAGGAACTCCTGGCTCATGAGTCTGAGTCCTTCACGATTATTCATCCTCCGGCCCGTGGCCACCACTCTGTTGATGGTGGGCGTGCTGCTGGTGGGATGGGTTGCATTCATGCAACTTCCGGTCTCCGCGCTGCCGGAGGTCGATTACCCAACCATTCAGGTCGTTACCTTTTATCCGGGCGCCGATCCCGATGTTGTCGCCTCGTCCGTGACTTCTCCTCTGGAGCGCCAGTTCGGACAGGTTCCGGGGCTGAGCCAGATGACCTCAACCAGTTCGTTTGGCAGTTCGGTCATTACGCTGCAATTTGGCCTCGATCAGAACATCGACGTGGAAGAGCAGCAGGTGCAGGCCGCAGTGAATGCGGCGTCTACGTTCCTGCCGGCGGATTTGCCGAATCCGCCGATTTATAACAAAGTCAATCCGGCGGACTCGCCAATTCTCACGCTGGCGATGTCATCTGACTCGCTGCCGTTATCCAAGGTCGAGGATCTCGCCGATACCGCGCTGGCGCAGAAAATTTCGCAGTTACCCGGGGTGGGGCTGGTTTCGATCAGCGGCGGACAGAAGCCCGCAGTGCGCGTGCAGGTAAATCCCACGGCGCTGGCTTCCTACGGGTTGGGGCTCGAGGATGTTCGCAACGCTCTCGCCGCGGCCAATGTCGACCAGGCGAAGGGCGTGATCGACGGGTCGCGTCAGTCTTACACCATTGGCGCCAACGACCAGCTTTTTTCCAGCGATCAGTACAAACCGATTGTCATCGCTTACCGCAATGGCGCGCCGGTGCGGCTGAGCGACGTTGCCAACGTGATCGATGGCACGGAAAACAACAAGCTTGCGGCCTGGATGAATCAGACTCCGGCGGTGATCGTGAACATCCAGCGCCAGCCGGGCGCGAACATCATCAGCGTAGTTGACCGCATCAAGAAGCTTCTGCCGCAGTTGCAGGCTTCGCTACCCTCGGCCGTGAAGGTGCAAATTCTCACCGACCGGACGCTCACGATCCGCGCCTCGGTGAAGGACGTTGAGTTCGAATTGGCGCTCACCATCGTGCTGGTGGTTATCGTCATTTTCTTTTTCCTGCGAAACCTGCGTGCCACGTTTATTCCCAGCGTGGCCGTGCCGCTGTCGATCGTGGGCACGTTTGGCGTGATGTATCTGCTGGGATACAGCTTGAACAACCTCACGCTGATGGCGTTAACCATCTCCACTGGCTTCGTCGTGGATGATGCCATCGTCATGATCGAAAACATCGACCGCTATCTCGAAGCGGGAGATTCGCCGCTGCAGGCGGCACTGAAAGGATCGGGACAAATCGGGTTCACCATTGTCTCGCTGACGGTTTCACTGATCGCGGTGCTGATCCCGCTGTTGTTCATGGGAGACATTGTGGGCCGTCTCTTCCGCGAATTTGCGGTCACCCTGGCAGTCACGATTCTGGTTTCGGCAGGAGTCTCGCTGAGCTTGACCCCCATGATGTGCGCCAAACTTCTCAGACATCGGAAGGAAGGCGAAAAGGGCCACTTCTACGAAGTCACGGAGAATTTTTATAACCGCATCATTGCGGGTTACGGGCGCACCGTCAAGTGGGTGCTGAAACATCAGACGGCAACGTTGCTGGTAACTTTCGGAACGTTGGTGCTGACGCTGTTTCTTTATGTGATCGTGCCCAAGGGTTTTTTCCCGGTGCAGGATACGGGCGTGATTCTTGGGATTTCAGAGGCTCCGGATAATATTTCGTTCGATGCGATGGCGCTGCGTCAGCAGGCATTGGCGAAGGTAATCCTCAAGGATAAAGATGTTGAGAGCTTGTCCTCCTTTATCGGCGTCGACGGCACCAACACAACTCCGAACAGCGGGCGCATTCAGATCAATTTGAAGCCCCGGGATGAGCGTGACGCGGATGCTTCGGAAATTATCCGGCGCCTGCAACCGGCATTGGCCGATGTGCAAGGCATCACTCTTTACATGCAGCCGGTGCAGGACTTGACGGTGGAAGATCGCGTCAGCCGCACCCAGTTTCAATATTCCATTGAAGACGCCGATGCACAAGAGTTGGCGCAATGGACGCCGAAACTGGTCGATAAGCTTCGCCAGGAGCCCGCGCTGCGCGACGTTGCCACCGATCAGCTTAACGGCGGGCTGCGCACCAATATCACCATCGATCGCGATACCGCATCCCGGCTCGGGATTCTTCCCCAGGCCATCGATAACACCTTGTACGACGCCTTTGGGCAGCGGCTGGTTTCGATCATCTTTACCCAGTTGAATCAGTACCATGTCGTGCTGGAGGTGCTGCCGAGCTTTGCCCAGACACCGAGCGCGATGAATGACATCTACGTGCGCCCCAGCAGCGCGACCCCCAATGCCGGTGCGCCCACCGGGAATGCGGCAGGCGTAACCACCAGCGGGAATCCTGTGCCCCTTTCTACGTTTGTCCGTATGCACACGACCAACGCGCCCCTCGCCGTCAATCACCAAGGACAATTTCCCGTGGTGACTTTGTCCTTTAACCTCGCGCCCGGGGCGTCTCTGGGCGATGCCACGAAAGCGATCGAGCGAGTCGAGAAAGAAATTCAGTTGCCCGCAAGCATTCATCCTTCGTTTCAGGGCACGGCTGCGGCCTTTCAAAATTCGCTGGCCAGCGAGCCGTTCCTCATTCTCGCCGCCATTATTACGGTCTACATCGTGCTGGGCGTGTTGTACGAGAGCTACATTCACCCGGTCACGATTCTCTCGACGCTGCCCTCGGCGGGCGTGGGCGCGATTCTTGCCCTGATGCTCACGGGGAACGATCTCACGGTGGTGGCGCTGATCGGCATCATTCTCCTGATCGGCATCGTGAAAAAGAACGCCATCATGATGATCGACTTCGCGCTCGAAGCCGAGCGCGAAGAGCATAAGCCGCCGGAGGAAGCCATTTTTCAAGCTTGTTTGCTGCGCTTCCGTCCCATCATGATGACGACGATGGCGGCCCTTCTCGGCGGTCTACCGTTGGCGTTGGGGTCGGGGACCGGGGCCGAGTTGCGGCGGCCTTTGGGCATCACCATCGTCGGCGGTTTGCTGCTCAGCCAGTTGCTTACGCTATACACCACGCCGGTGGTCTATTTGTGGTTCGATCGCCTGGCGCATCGCTTCGAGAAGTACAGGATCGGAAACCCCATTCCGCAGGAGCTGCCTGGGGATTAAGGTGGTTTCAGGATTGCAGCGGCTTCGGGGATTGGAGAATTTCGAGGACGACGTGAGCCGAAGCATGCTGTCGTCGCAGAACACGCTTTGGTCGTAGAACATGCTGTCGTCGTCGCAGAACATGCTGTCGTCCCGAGCGAGGCGAGGGATCCTGGTGTTTGCCGGCAGTGGCAATACCTGCAGCAAGAACCAAGGTCCCTCGCTGCGCTCGGGATGACAGGCGTAGCTCGGGATGATCGCTGTAGTTGATTTGCAATCGCAGAGTTGATGTAGACGGATGAGCATTTCGGCCCCATTTATCCGGCGTCCGATTGGCACGTCGCTGCTGGCGGCGGCGCTGCTACTCTCGGGCATTCTTGCCTTCAATTACTTGCCTGTATCTCCCTTGCCGCGCGTGGATTTTCCCGTAATCAGCGTCGGGGCGGGCTTACCGGGCGCCGATCCGCAGACCATGGCTTCGGCGGTAGCCACGCCCCTCGAGCGGCAGTTCGGGCGCATCTCGGGCGTGAACCAGATGACTTCGTCTAGCCAACTGGGCTCAACCAACATTACCTTACAATTCGATCTCAACCGCAATATCGATGCCGCTGCGCGCGATGTGCAGGCGGCGATCAATGCTGCCCGCAGCCAGCTTCCTTCGAATCTTCCGAGCAATCCCACCTATCGCAAGGCGAACCCCGCGGATGCTCCCATCCTGATTCTCGCGCTCACCTCCGATACCATCCCCGTGGCGCGTTTGTACGATACTTCCGATTCCATCCTGGCGCAGAAGCTGTCGCAGGTCGATGGAGTTGGCCAGGTATTCACCTTCGGTTCAGCGCCGCCATCGGTAAGGGCGGAAGTGAATCCCATGCTTCTCAACAAGCTGGGAGTTGGCCTGGATACGGTGCGCAATGCTCTCAATCTCGCGAATTCGAATGAGGCCAAGGGCCAGGTAGCGAACAACAACGTTTCCTGGTCATTCAGCGACAACGATCAGCTCTTTAAGGCGGATCAGTACAGACCTCTGATCATTGCCTACCACAACGGCGGGCCCGTGCGACTGGGCGACGTAGCCGAGGTTCGGGACTCGGTGTCGGACGTACACAATCTCGGTCTGGCCAATGGCAAACCCTGCGTGCTGGTGGTTGTGTTCCGGCAACCGGGCGCCAATATTATCCAGACCGTCGACCGCGTGCGCGCGCTGATGCCGTACCTTCAGTCCTCGATTTCTCCGGCTATCAAATTGGACGTAGTGATGGATCGGACCATCACGGTGCGCGCCTCGGTGAAAGACATTGAAACTACACTGCTGATTTCGATTGTGCTGGTGATCCTGGTGGTGTTCGTGTTCCTGCGCACGGTTCGGGCAACCATCATTCCCAGCATTGCCGTGCCGCTTTCGCTGGTGGGAACGTTTGGGGGCATGTATTTGCTGGGCTACAGCCTGGACAATCTGTCGCTGATGGCTCTGGCTATTTCCACGGGCTTCGTAGTCGACGACGCCATCGTGGTGTTGGAGAACATCACGCGCTATGTCGAACATGGCATGGATGCCGTGCAGGCAGCCTACAAAGGAGCGGCGGAAATCGGCTTCACCGTTATCTCCATGAGCGTGTCGCTGGTTGCAGTGTTTATCCCGCTATTAATGATGGGCGGCATTGTGGGGCGGCTGTTTCGCGAGTTCGCCGTCACCTTGAGCATGGCCATTGGAGTTTCCCTCGTGGTCTCGCTGACCACGACGCCGACCATGTGCGCTAAATTCCTGCGTCGGCCCCAGCCAGGCGCGAAACATAACTTTTTTTATCGCACCAGTGAATGGTTCTTCAATAGCCTGCAGAGTTCGTACCGTAGGATGCTCAAAGGCGTGCTGCGATTTCAATTCGTGACCCTCATCGTGACCATCCTGGTCGCGTGCCTGAGCGTGTACCTGTACATCAAAGTGCCCAAGGGGTTTTTCCCCCAGCAGGACACGGCGCGGCTCATGGGCGCGGTGCAGGCATCGCAGGATATTTCCTTCCAGGCGATGAGCAAAAAGATGGAACAGTTTGTGAAGATCGTGCTGACGGATCCGGCGGTCGATACCGCGGTCGGCTTCGCCGGTGGAGGCTCGGCCACCAACCAGGGTCGATTCTTCGTCATGCTGAAGCCGCTGGAGCGGCGCAACCAGCATTGCCAGACCAAGCATTTCTGGCAATCGTGCCCGCTGATTACCGCCGACGATGTGATCAACCGGCTGCGCAGCAAACTGGCGGTCGTTCCCGGAGCTACGCTGTACCTGCAATCGGCGCAAGACCTCACGATTGGCGGACGATTCGGCCAGGCTCAATATCAGTACACGCTGCAGGGTGAAGACCTGAAGGAGCTCAATACTTGGGCGCCGCAGTTGTTTGCGAAAATGCGCCGTCTCCCGGAATTGCGCGACGTGAACACCGATCAGCAAGATAAAGGATTACAGGCGCAGTTAGTCATCGATCGCGATACCGCCAGCCGCTTGGGCGTTGCCGCACAGGACATCGATAACGCGCTCTACGATGCCTTCGGACAGCGGCAGGTTTCGACCATGTACATGCCGCTGAACCAGTATCACGTGGTCATGGAGGTGGCGCCCCAATTCCAGCAGACCACCGAGGCGCTGCAAAATATCTACCTCCGCTCGAGCAGCGGCGCGCCCATCCCGTTGGCCGCCTTCACTCACTTTGAACCCTCGAACATACCGCTGGCAGTGAATCATCAGAGCCAGTTTCCGTCCGTCACGATTTCGTTCAATCTTGCCCCCGGAATTGCTCTTGGCCAGGCGACTCAGGCCATCAACAATGTCGAGCGCACCATGGGCTTTCCGCCGACCATCCAGGCAAGTTTTCAGGGGACCGCGGCTGCGTTCCAGGATTCGCTCTCGAGCGAGTTCATCCTGATTATCACCGCCCTGGTTACCGTGTACATCGTTCTCGGCATGCTTTACGAAAGCTATATTCATCCCATTACGATTCTCTCGACCATTCCGTCTGCGGGCTTGGGAGCGCTGCTGGCCTTAATGTTGACCCATAATGAGCTGAACGTGATTGGGACAATCGGCATCATTCTGCTTATCGGGCTGGTGAAGAAAAATGCGATCATGATGATCGACGTCGCCCTCGACGTAGAGCGTACGCAAGGGAAGACGCCGGCCGAAGCCATCTATGATGCCTGCCTACTCCGCTTCCGGCCGATCATGATGACGACCATGGCCGCGCTCTTGGGCGGCTTGCCACTTGCACTGGGCACCGGCACGGGTTCAGAGCTACATCGCCCTCTCGGCATCACGATTGTCGGCGGGTTGATCGTGAGCCAGGCGCTGACCTTGTTTACTACGCCCGTCGTCTATATCTACCTCGACCGATTCCGGATGCTGCTGAGCCAATTGCGAGCGGAGTTGTGGGGCGGAGATACGCCCGTACCAGAAGGCTCAACCGGCGCTCCAACCCCAGCCTGATCCACTGACAGAGTTTACAACCGGTTCCCGTGGCATCGCATCGCACAAATCGCATCACACAAGAAGGGCATGCGTCCCCCTTTTTTCTGCTTTGATCGTATGATAGTGGATGCTTTGTTGGCTCCCGCTTTTTTGGCAGCCTGATCTTTAGGCGCCAGCGGGTTATTGTTCTTGCTTTCAAATTCTCTCAGGAGTAACGGATGCTTCAGAAAGCTTCGATGCTGGTGTTTGTTCTGGCAAGCATTGCCTGTTTTGTCAGTTGCGGCACCACTGCGAACCACTACGTGTATGCCACCATCCCCGCTGCCAATCAGTTGGCGGCTTTTCGCGAAGACCCTAATTCAGGCGTGCTTACGGAACTCGACGGCAGTCCATATTCTGTGGGGGACGGGGCTCATTCCATCGTGATCCACCCATCCGGAAAATTTTTGTACGTGGCAAACCCCGGCGAAGGGGCGAACGGCGAAGATGATATCTCCTTGTTCGACATTGCCAGCAACGGCACCTTGACCGAAATTCCGCCGCGAACCTCGCTGGGAACCACGGCCTCGGTGCCGCAAGTCTTGGTCATGGACCCGGCCGGCGCTTACCTTTATTCGATGAATGCGGGATCGGACAACATCTCCGTTTTTTCGATCGGCACTGGCGGGGCGCTCTCCCAGTTGTTGACCTCCCCAACTAATGTTGCGGCGTTACCGCTCAACATGGTATTGGCACCTTCGGGCAATTTCCTGTTTGTGAGCACGATAGGCGAACAGAATGGAATCATTGAGGCCTTTAGTGTGAACGCCGGCCAACTCACCTTGGTCAGCACCATCCCCAGCCAGGGCGTCAATCCGTATGGTCTGGCGGTCAACCCCGCGGGAACCTATATTTACGCTGCGAATACTTCATCGGCCAACATTGCTATATTCTCCATCAGTTCCACCGGCGTGCTCGGAAACGTGGCAGGCTCTCCGATCGACGACGGTTATCAGGCGCCACAGTCCATGATTTTCGATCCCTCCGGAAATTATCTTTACGTGGCCAATCAGGGTTCGAATAACGTAACGGTCTATTCAATCGCCTCCACCGGACTGCCTTCGGCGCTGACCACTTCTACTTCCACGGACGCCTACGCAACCCAAAGCGGTCCAAGTTTCATCGTCGAGGATCCGAACGGAAAATATCTGTTTGTTGGAAACCAGGGCACCAGCGCGACCATCCAGCCCTTCGGAGTAAGCAGCGGCATTCTTACCGGCCTCTACTTTTATAAAGTAGGCAACACACCCAGTTCGATCGCGGTGTTGCAATAGAATTGCAAGAGCGGTCACGCCGACGAGCCGAGGCGAGGTTGTTCCTTCTCGGCTTTTGGCAAACAGGATCTCCGAGCGCTGCCACATCGCTAGCCGGGCAGCGCTCTACCGTGTACGATTACCAGAACCAGTAACCACAAACCGGGAGAATGCATTCCGGTGCGGTTGGCTTGTGCCGATGAATCCGCGCAGGCTGACCCAGGAGCCAATGTCCATGAGGATCGCGAGCGCGGCCAGTGCCTTCCCGAAGCATTACTACACCCAAAAAGTTCTTCTCGATCGCCTGCAGGATTATTGGGGAGACCAGCTAAAAAATCCTCTATTGCTGGCGCGTTTGCATCGCAACGTGACTGTGGACGGCCGTTATCTGGCAATTCCCGCCGAGCAATATGTCGACATCAAAACCTGGGGCCAGGCCAACGACATCTGGATCAAAGTGGCGCAGGAACTGGGCGAACAAGCTCTGTGCCGCGCCATGCAAAACGCCGGAGTCCAGCCCAGCGAGCTCGGATGTCTGCTGTTCACGACGGTCACGGGAGTCGCCAGCCCATCCATCGACGGCATGCTGATCAACCGCATGGGACTTCCGGTGAATATTCGCCGCACTCCAATTTTTGGCTTGGGATGCGTGGCTGGCGCCGCCGGCATCGCGCGCGCCGCGGATTATGTGCGTGCCTATCCCAAGCAAGTCGCGGCATTGGTATCGGTCGAGTTGTGTTCCCTCACCTTGCAGCGGGAAGATCTTTCGGTCGCGAACCTGATTTCCTCAGGCCTCTTCGCCGACGGTTCGGCTGCAGTGATCGTCACGGGAGCGGAATTCGTGCCCTCTGGCGCGGCCATCAATGGACCCAAAATCCTGGCAACCCGTTCGATATTTTATCCCAGCACAGAAGACATGATGGGCTGGAACATCTCGGAGAAAGGCTTCCGCATCATATTGTCGACTGAAGTCCCGAACCTGATTCGCGAAAATCTGGGGCGCGACGTCGACGCTTTTCTCGCCGATAACGGCCTTAAGCGCAGCGATTTGAATAGTTGGGTTTTGCACACCGGAGGGCCCAAGGTGCTCGACGCGTACGGTGACGCGCTCGGTTTGCACAACGGACAGATGGATGCGTCCTGGGATTGCTTGCGCAAAGTGGGAAATCTTTCTTCGGCATCGGTATTGTGCGTACTTGAAGATGTCATGAAGAACCGGCGTCCCGAGCCGGGTACGCTCGGATTGCTCGCGGCCATGGGCCCAGGATTTTGCTCGGAACTTCTGCTCCTGCAATGGTAATCGTGAGGACGCGCAGTTGCTGAATTCAACCGACGTGTTTGTGATTGGAGGCGGCCCGGCGGGTTTGGCTGCCGCCATTGCCGCGCGCCAGCAGGGCTTCCGTGTGATGCTGGCTGACGGAGCGCATCCTCCGGTCGATAAAGCCTGCGGTGAAGCTCTGATGCCCGATGCCCTGGCGGCTTTTGCAGGGCTTGGTCTCGCGCTTCCTGCAAGCCAAGCCAGCGTGGTTCGCGGAGTTCGCTACCTCAGCTCGGAATTATCCGCGGATGCGGATTTTCCCTGCGGCACTTGCGGACTGTCCATTCGTCGCACCGTTCTACATCGCATCATGAGTGAGCGCGCTGCCGGCCTGGGAGTCGACCTCCACTGGCAGACCGCGGTCACGGGGATTTCTGGCGAAATGGTTCACCTGGGCGAGCGAAGCATCCGCACCAAATGGATTATCGGGGCCGACGGTTTCAACTCACGCGTGCGGCGCTGGGTCAATCTGAATGCTCAGTCGAGTAGCGGCCTGCGCTACGCATTTCGCCGCCATTATCGAGTGCGCCCCTGGACGGATCGTCTGGAAGTGTATTGGGGTAAGAACAGTCAGGGCTTCAGCAACTCCATCAACCACGAGGAAGTTTGTGTGGCTGTGGCTTCGCACAACTCCGAGATTCGCCTGCAGGAATCGCTGCTGGAATTTCCTGAACTCAGCGCACGCCTGCGCGATGCCGAGCCCACCTCGCTGGAAAGAGGCTCGGTGACAGCCAATTGCACACTGAAGCGTGTATGGCGCGGCAAGGTTGCATTGATCGGCGATGCTTCCGGCACGGTCGACGCGATCACCGGAGAAGGATTGGGCCTCGCCTTCGCTCAGGCGACGGTTCTGGCAAGCTGCCTCAAAGCGGGAAATCTGCCGGCCTACCAATCGGCGCACCGGCGGCTCGCGATGCGTCCGCGCATGATGGCGCGGCTCATGCTCACCCTCGATGGTCGCCCCGGGGTCCAACGGCGCGCGCTTCATGTCCTTCGTCAGCGCCCCGAAGTATTTCGCAGATTGGTCGCACTCCACGTCGGCGCTCTTTCTCCTTTCGAGATGGCTGTGGACGGGCTGACTCTGGGTTGGGGATTGCTGACCGCATGAGGGCACCCTCTCAGAAATCTTCCCGCTCTGCCGTTCGCGCTGTGTTCGCTCGTCGACTGGTTCTTACCGTAGTCGCCCTTCTCGCGGTGGGCAACGCCGTGGAGCCGGCACACGATTCCGTTCTCCAGCTGGACCCTCAACACACCACCATCAATTTCACCCTGGGCGATGTGTTGCACACCATTCGTGGAACCTTCAAATTGAAACGCGGTGAATTGCGTCTCGTGCCCGCTTCAAACAAGCTTTCCGGCGAAATTGTGGTTGATGCCAGGAGTGGCGAGAGCGGCAACGGAATGCGCGATCGAAAAATGCATCGCGAACTGCTGGAGAGCGATCGCTACCCGGAAATTGTTTTTCGTCCGGATCGTGTCGATGGAACTGTGCCAGTACAGGGAAAGGCATCGGTGCGCGTGCATGGAGTCTTCAGCATCCATGGCTCGGATCATGAACTCCTCGTGCCGGCCGAAGTTGACATGTCTCCGGATCACTGGACCGCAACCCTGCACTTTGCTGTGCCCTATGTGAATTGGGGGATTAAGAATCCCAGCACGCTCTTCTTGCGGGTTAGCGAATCGGTGGATATCGATTTGACCGCTGCTGGCACCGTCAGTCGCTGATACCTTAGCGATCATCCCGGCCTACGCCTGTCATCCCGGTCTACGCCTCTCGTCCGCGCTGCGCCTGTCACTGCGGGCTACGTTTGTCATCCCGAGCGCAGCGAGGGACCTTGGTTCTTGCTGCAGGTGTTGCCACTTCCGGCGAACACCAGGATCCCTCGCCTTGCTCGGGATGACAGCCTGTTCTGTGACGACAGTCCGTTTCGCGACGACAGCATGTTCTGCGACGACAGCCTGCTTCGGCTCACGTTGTCCTCGAAATTCTTCAATCCCAGATTCGCTCTTTTAAAATCCACTCTGTGGCGTAATTCCCTTTCCTTCGATGCATTCGTAGCAGCGTCCCGCCGCGAGGTTCTTGAACTCTTCCGTTCTGCCGCTGGGCCAGTGAATTACAGCAATGTCGACTTGGTCATGTTTTTCCAGACCAAAGGTGACTGCCAGTTCGGATTGCGACAGATAACTGGAGCCGCTCTTTACCATGCGCAACTGGTGCAGGCCGTTCGAAACAACCCGGATGGTTGCCCCTATCGCGTCGCGGTTCGACTTAGTCCCCACCAGCCGAAAACGAATGCTGCGATTTCCCGCCAGTTGATCATTGCGATAAAGATAGGCGGGACCATTATTCGTGGTGAGCAGCAAGTCGAGATCGCCATCACGATCAAAGTCGGCAAAAGCGAGTCCGCGCCCCAGTTTTGGCTGCTCGAATCCACCCCCAACCCCGACCGCAACGTCGTGGAAGCTTCCTTTGCCGCTGTTTAAGAAAAGTTGAGGAGGTTGGGCGTAGCCAACGTCGCGCCGAATGTTGCGAACCGTATCGTCAATGTGGCCATTCGCCACCGCGAGGTCGAGCCAGCCATCCAGGTTGGCATCGAGAAACGTGCAGCCGAAGCCAAGACTGTTCTTCGAAGCCAGGCCTACCCCGGCTTGCGCCGCTATGTCTTCATAGGATTTCCCGTTGAATTCGTACAGGCCGATCATCTCGTTGTCGAAGTTGGTAATGGCCACGCCGGTGTGGCCGGAGTTCAGAAAATCGCCGGCATCGACGCCCATTCCGGCTCGCGCTTTGCCTTCGGTGCTGAAAGCCAGGCCAGCCTCGACCGCGCCATCTTTGAACGTTCCATTGCGCTGGTTGCGATACAACTTGTTGGGCTGCGTGTCATTGGCGACCAACAGATCGATCCATCCACTCTGGTTATCGTCGAGCATGGCAACGCCGAGAGATTTCGAACTGCTGTCGAAAATTCCGCTAGAGGCGGTGACGTCCTCGAAGCTTCCATCGCCGCGATTATGAAACAGCCAACAGGTCTCGCCGCGATAGGCTTCCGGGGTGCAATAGGATTTGTGTTTTCCATCGAGACTGCAAAACACATCATGCTCCGGCGACCACTTCACATAATTGCAAACAAAAAGATCGAGCAGGCCGTCGCGGTCATAATCGAACCATAACGCGGAAGTGCTGAATCCCAGGCGCTTGCCCAGTCCGCTGTTATGGGTTACCTCTGTGAAAGCTCCTTGGCCGGTATTGTGGAATAACCGGTTCTGCCCCACGCAGGTGACGAAAACGTCGGGGAAGCCGTCATTGTCATAGTCGCCCACCGCAACTCCCATGCCATACATTTCAACATCCAGACCGGCGCGAGTGGTCACGTCGGTGAAGGTGCCATTTCGGTTGTTGCGGTAAAGCCGCAGCGGGGAGCGTTTCTGCTTGTGGCCGGGCCAATCCATCCCGTTGATCAGGAGAATGTCCTGCCAGCCATCGCGATCGTAGTCAAGAAACGCGCAGCCCGAGCCCAGCGTCTCAGGCAAATATTTGCCGCCAAAGGCGCCGCCGTTGTGCTGAAATTGGATGCCGGCACTCGAAGTTACATCGACGAAACGGAAACCAGGCGAGGCCGGAGGCGCGGCTAACCAGCCCAGCGCACGCCCCAGCGGCAACTGCGAAAGTGACCCCCATCCCGCTACGCTGCGCAGAAATGATCTGCGATTCACGGAACGTTTACCAGCCCCGCGCGAATGGCATACACCACTAGTTCGGCGGTCTTGTGAATTCCGAGCGCGTTCATAATGTTGGCGCGATGAACCGCGATCGTGTTGGCACTGAGGTCGAGAGCCGTGGCGATTTCCTTGTTCGACTTGCCGTCGACGATCATCTGCAACACTTCGAGTTCACGCGGCGTCAGCCCGCTGCTGCGCTCACCCTTCAGCGCCTCGCCATATTCCACCTGAGGATCGAAAATTGTTTTTCCTTCGGCCACGCGCCGCACCGCGGGCCCCAGTTCCAGGTTCATCGCGTTTTTCAGAATATATCCCTTGGCGCCGGCCGCGATGGCCTGTCGCACCCAGGTGCTCTCCGCGTGCATGCTGAGCATGAGCACCGCGGTCTCCGGCAGAAGTTCAAGAATTTTGCGTGTGGCATCGAGTCCGTTCATGTTGGGCAAGGCGCAGTCCATTACGATGACTTGCGGCTTCAACTCGCGGGCTAACCGGATTGCCTCTTCGCCGTCGCCGGCTTCGCCCACCACCGTCATATCCGCTTCGTCCTCGAGCATACGGCGAAATCCTCGCCGCACCAGGCTATGGTCATCGACCAACAGCACCGAGATTCTCTTGGCTGCATCGGTAGGCATCTGTGTCAGTCCTTCTTCTATCAGTCCTTCTCTCGCGCGGCGATCTTCTCCCGGGGCACCGTCAGATGTACCAGTGTGCCGCCGCTTATAGGATTCGAAAACACAATCTGCCCTCCCATCAATTCCGAGCGTTCCCGCATCGCGACCAAACCAATGCCCTGTCTGGCAGGCTGTCCATTAAACCCTACACCCCGATCTTCGACTTCTAACTCAAGCGTCGCAGCCAGAAAGCGCAGCCGCACCCAGGCTTGTTTGGCGCCGGAGTGTCGGGCAACGTTGTTCAGCGCTTCCTGGAGCACGCGATAGATCTGCACCGCGGCGCTGCCATCGATCTCGAACCGTGTGCCCTGCTTATCATAGGATATGGCAATTCCCGTTTGCCTTTCCACGGTGGGAATGTACCAATCCAGTGTAGTCTCGAGTCCGGCCTCGTCCAGCATTACGGGATGCAGAGCCTGCGACAAGCTGCGAACCCGATCCAGCGTTTCCTGAGCGATCTCCTGGACTTCATTCAGATCGGTACGCAGCGAGGAGCCTTCCGGAGCATGACTTCCAGCCCGGCCCAGCATCGATCCCATCGCCGTTAGTATTTGGCCGAACTCGTCATGCAGTTCGCGCGAAATGTATCGCAACGTTGATTCCTGCGTGGAAATTAATTTCTGCGCCAGTTCGCTACGCCGCTCCGACAATTCGGCCATGCGCGCGAATAGCCGGCGCGTCCACCGGATCAAAGAAAGACCGGTCAGCAGAATCGCGGCAAGCGTCGCCGCCAGAAATATATAGACTTGCCGTTGTACGCGGTCGTAGATGTCGACAACCCGCTGCGCCGCCTGCTCTTCGTTCTCGCTATTCTGCACCAGCAATCGAGCCACGGTCGTGCTCAACGCTGCCTGGCGCGCTTGCAGTGAGAGTTGTATTTGCTGTCTGGCTTCTTTTTCCTGACCCTCGCCTGCGAGAGCAAACACGCGGTCGACCGCATCCCACAATTGCCGCAGCGAACTGCTGAGCGAAGCGCTTTGGTCTGCGCTGCGGCCGATCGGGGCCAATCCCGCCTCCAGGTGCATCGCATCGTCCAAGTCGGTGTGAATCCGCTGAAACTGTCCAGACCACGCCGTGAGCGGGTAGGGCTCGTCATTGTCGATCATGTCACGCATGGCCACCGCCAGCAGATGCAGATCGTTCTGGATGCGCAGCAACTGCAGAGAATCCTTGCGATTGCGGTCGATCATTTCCGACTGCAGCTTCCGCAAGCCGGCAATCTGCCAGGTGATATAAGCGGAGTAGGCCACCACTGCGGCGAGCGTAATGATCAGGCTGAGCAGCAGGCCCAGGGTTGGAGAGCGTTCCGGCGAAGGCGGACGTGGCACGCCCCGAGCATACAACGGTTGGCCGCGGCGTGTCACAATGCACTGACAGTAATAATGAAGCCAATTGAGGTTGGGAGGAGTCCAACAAGAGATTGAATCCAGCAGAAAAACCAGCTCAGAAAACGCCCAAGGTCCAAAGGTTGCGCGCCGTGCTCCCGATTGTTTGGGAGCTGACGCGGCCACGCGTCGGGCTGCTCAGCCTGGGCTTTCTGCTGATGATCGTAAACCGGATTGCCAGCCTGGTCCTGCCATACTCCACCAAGTTTCTTTTCGATAGCGTCATTCCAAAGCGTTCGCTGCATCTGCTGGACCGCCTGGTTCTGTTGGTGTTGGGAGCGACCATCATTCAGGGAATCACGTCGTTCGCGCTCACTCAATTACTTTCCAAAGAAGCGCAGCGCTTGATCACCGAATTGCGCCAGCGCGTGCAGGCGCACGTTTCACGCCTTCCGGTCGCGTTCTACGATGTGAACAAAACCGGTATGCTGGTGTCGCGCATCATGAGTGATGTCGAGGGCGTGCGCAACCTGCTGGGCACGGGATTGGTCGACTTTGCGGGAGGACTGCTTACTTCCGCCATCGCCCTGGTGCTGCTGGTGCGAATCAGCGCGCTGATGACGGGTATTGCTCTGGGATTTTTGTTGTGCTTCGCCATTGCTCTCACCAAGGCGTTTGGCACGATCCGGCCGATTTTTCGGGAGCGCAGCAAAATTAGCGCCGAGGTCACGGGGCGCCTTACAGAATCGCTGGGTGGAGTTCGCGTCATCAAGGGTTACCACGCCGAGGAGCGCGAAGAGGCTGTGTTTGCCAGCGGCGTGAAGCGTTTGCTGGAGAATGTGATGCGCACCCTGACTGCGACCTCGGTGATGAGTCTTTCCGCAAGTGTGTTGCTGGGCGTGGTGGGTGCGGTGGTCACGTTTGTGGGAGCGCGCCAGATCATGGCCGGCACCATGTCGATTGGCGGCTTGGTTTCCTATACCGCGTTGCTGGCTTTCCTGATTGCTCCGATGGCGCAAGCCGTGGGAATTGGCACGCAGCTGACTGAGGCTCTTGCGGGGTTGGAGCGAACCCAGGAGTTGTTGCGCGAGCGGCCGGAAGATCAGGATCCGCAACGAACCGTGGCTCTTGGCGACATTACGGGAACGGTTGAGTTCGATGATGTCAGCTTCAGCTACGATGGAACGCACCAGGTCTTGCGCGATATTTCCTTCCGCGCCGATCCCGGCACGGTCACCGCATTAGTCGGTTCATCCGGCTCGGGAAAATCGACAACCATCGGACTGATCTCCGCTTTTTATGTTCCGACGAACGGCAGAATTCTTGTTGACGGTGTGGATTTGAGCCGGGTCCGTCTCGATTCTTACCGCACTCGTCTCGGCGTGGTTCTGCAGGAATCGTTTCTTTTCGACGGAACCATTCGCGAGAATGTCTTGTTTTCGCGTCCCCAGGCCAATGAAGAAGAATTCCTGCGCGCCTGCCGCATCGCGCGCGTGGATGAATTCGCCGAATCCTTTGCCGAAAAGTACGACACCATCGTCGGCGAACGCGGGGTAAAGCTATCCGGAGGCCAGCGGCAGCGCATTTCGATCGCACGCGCCATTCTGGCCGAGCCCCGCATCCTAATTCTTGACGAGGCAACATCGAGCCTCGATTCGGAATCGGAGCAAATGATTCAGCACGGACTTTCTTATCTCATGCAGGGCCGCACCACCTTTGTGATTGCTCACCGGCTTTCCACCATCCGCCGCGCCGACCAGATTCTGGTGATGGAGCAGGGAAGAATTGTGGAACGCGGCACGCATGAAGAGCTCTACGCGGCGCAGGGCCGTTACTACGATCTCTATACGCGCCAGCATGGAGTCGAAGAAAATTTGTTTCTCGCTCCCGGTGAGGGAGACAAGCCTGAAGGCGATGGCAACGGCAGCCTGCAGCCGTTGCGCGCCGGTGGTGTAAAAGCTGCCGACGCTTTGGGCGTGCTCAAGGGAGAGGTTCGATAAGCGCATGGGCAGCCCCAACCTCAGTCCCGAGAAGACTTCTTCGGCAAACGATACTGCCATCCATGCCGAGCAGCTTTGCCGCCACTATCGTATGGGAGAGACGCTTATCCCAGCAGTGGATGGCGTGACTCTTACCGTGCGCGCTGGTGAATTCGTTGCTCTGCTGGGCAGCTCGGGCTCCGGAAAATCTTCGGTGTTGAATCTGATTGCCGGTCTCGACCGTCCCACTTCCGGCAGCGTCGTCGTGCACGGCCGCGATCTCGCACAACTCTCCCGCGAGGAACTGGCTCACTATCGCCTGCATACTGTGGGCATGGTGTTCCAATCGTTCAATCTGATTCCGAGCATGACGGTCGCAGAAAATGTCGAACTGCCGATGCGCTTCGCCGAGGTTGATCGTGGAAAGCGAGACAGTCTGGCTCGCGAGGCGCTGGCCAGAGTCGGGTTGCAAGCGCGCATGAATCATAGGCCCAGCCAGCTTTCCGGCGGCGAACAACAGCGCGCCGCGCTGGCGCGCGCACTCATTAACCGTCCGCAGTTTCTGCTGGCCGATGAGCCCACCGGCAATCTCGACAGCCGAACCGGAACCGAGATCATGAATATGGTGCGCGACTTCAACCGGCAGTTGGGAATGACCATCGTTATGGTCACCCACGAACGCGCTTTGGCCGAGCGCTACGCGCAGCGCCTGATTTTCCTTGCCGACGGCAAACTAGTGGGCGATGAGCCGAATCCGTCTGTGGCAGCGGGTGCAACCGCGAACCTAGCCGGAGCGATTCATTCCCCCGAGGAGCGACTCCAGTCATGAAGCTTCCCGATCTTGCTGAACTCGCGGTGCGCAACCTGCGCGAATCTATCTTGCGCAATTCGCTGACTACTCTCGGCATCTCCGTCGGCGTGGCCTCGCTGGTCGCGATGTTATCTCTGGGTATCGGCCTGCAACAACTCGCATCGCGGCGTCTCATGAAGTCCGGATTATTCGACACCGTAGTGGTCACTTCCCGCCGCGACCTGCGCAACTTCAATCGCGACGAAGAGCGCAACGCGCCGCCTCCGGGCGAGAGCCGCGTGCTCGACGAGGCTACCCGCCTGGAGATCGAACGGCTGCCCAATGTGCAGGAAGCCTATCCCGATATTCGTTTCATCACCGAACTCCGCTACGACGACAAGCCGCATTTGACCATGGTGGCGGCGTTGCCGGCGTCGGCCAAGACGAATGATGCTTTTGAAAATATACAAGGGCAATTCTTTTCCTCCGATACCGCCCCCGAAGCAATCATTCAGAAGGCCTTCGCGGAAGAGTTATTGGGACGTACTCCGAAGCCTGGGCTCGATGAAACTAATGTGAAGGAATTGGCCGCTCCGCTTCTCGGCAAAGAGTTGACCATGCGCTACGCGCAGCGCGAGTCATCTCCCCCCACTCCTTTAGCCCCTGCCAACGCCAGCACTCCATCGCCGGAAGATGTACGTGTTCCTGGCGCCGCCTATTCTGTGGTCTCTCGCGAACTCAAACTGAAGGTGGTCGGCGTCGCCGACCTCGACCCAGAAAGCATGCGCGGACCCACTCGAGCGCGCGTTTTTCTGCCTCTGAAGCTGGCCGAAAGCCTGCATGTGATGCAGCCCACCGACCTGCGCGAAATGTCCCGAGCCGCCAGCGATCAGCCGGTGTACTCCTCGGTCAGCGTGCGAGTCAAGAATCCCAGCCAGGTGCAGATGGTGGAAGACGCCATCAAGAAGATGGGATTCAACACATTTTCCATTCTCGATGCCAGTAAAAGTATTCAGCAATTCTTCAAAGTGCTCGACGTTTTTCTCGGGATCTTTGGCAGCCTAGCGCTCGCGGTCGCCTTTATCGGAATCGTAAATACTTTGGTGATGGCGATCCTCGAGCGCCGCCGGGAAATTGGAATTATGAAAGCCATTGGCGCGAGTGACGGCGACGTGAAAAAGCTGTTCTTCGCCGAAGCGGGAGCGATGGGCATTCTCGGCGGCATCTTCGGTGTTGCGCTGGGCTGGGCCATTGGTCAGGTCATCAATCTTGGCACCAATATCTATCTCAAAAGCCAGTCATTTCCCGCCGAACATTTCTGGTCGGTGCCGTGGTGGCTGGTGGGGTTTGCGCTTGCGTTTTCTTTTCTCGTCAGCCTCGCGGCGGGCCTTTACCCGGCTGGACGCGCCGCCCGCCTCGATCCCGTGCAGGCCCTGCGCTACGAGTAAACTGGAACGAATGCCTCGATGTTTTCGCATCGCCCTTCTCTTTCTCTTTGCGCCCTTAGCGCTTTCGCTCCCGCTTCATGCCCAAAGCCGCATCGACTGCAATGCCACCAACAGCCGCATCCTTAAACATCCGGTGCACTATTGCGTTTATCTGCCCGCCAGTTATGACGCGGGAATCGGCAAGCATCCGCCCCAAACTTTTCCCGTCCTCTATTTCCTGCATGGGCTCGGCGATAACGAGCGCACACTCTTCAATAGCGGAGGATGGACGCTGCTCGATGATCTCCGTCAGCAACACAAGATAGGAGAATTTCTGATCGTAGCGCCGGAGGGCGACCGCACGTTCTATATCAATTCCGCCGACGGTTCAGTGCGCTACAGCGATTTCTTTTTGCAAGAGTTCGTTCCTCTCATTGAAGCAAAGTATCGCATCACGAAAGGACGCAACCGCCGGGCGATCAGCGGGATTTCCATGGGCGGCTACGGCGCCCTGCGTTTTGCCTTTGCCCATCCCGAAATGTTTTCTGCGGTCAGTGAGCAGAGCGCGGCTCTGATTACCGAATCCCCGCAAGAACTCGACACCGCGGCCCGCTCCGGCGCCCCGCTGGGAAGATTGCTGGCAACAGTTTTCGGAGACCCGATCGACGTGCCCCACTGGAACCAGAACAGTCCATTCGTCCTTGCCAAGAGAAATGAGACTGCCCTGCATCGCGTCGCCATCTATTTCAACTGCGGCCAGGACGACAACTATGGCTTCGAAAAAGGCGCGGCCGCGTTGCACCAACAACTTCAGCAGGAAGGCATCCAGCACGAGTATCACCCCTATCCCGGTGATCACAGCTTCTCCTATTTCCTGGCGCATTTCACCGAGGTGATGGAGTTTCATTCTCATGAGTTTGGTTTGAAATAAGCAGGGCGCTGCCAGGCATTTTCCCTCAATCCTGAGACTGCCCGCTACCAGCCGCCGCCGCCCACACGAGCAGCGGCTTCATTCTTGGAAGGCCTGTTATAAACTAGAGAGCAGGCAACGCAATAACTGCGGAGAGTTGGCCGAGTGGTTGATGGCACCGGTCTTGAAAACCGGCATACGGGAAACCGTATCGGGGGTTCGAATCCCTCAGCAATACAT
>CAVQCP010000038.1:0-340940 GCA_963710965.1 uncultured Acidobacteriaceae bacterium
ATCCACTGAGATCAACTGAACCAGATCGGAGGGGACCACGGTGCGAGCCGAGGAAGCGAGCGGAGTAGCGTTTCCTGCATCCACAAGGAATACTGCCAGCAAAGCGATGGAGAGCAGACAAGATTGAAGCAGTTTCATAGCGACCTCAGCACTTTGGAGTGTCTTTCCGGAACCGTATCTACTTTCAAACCCTGTTTTTAGAACAATGTTCTGCCGCGCGCTGAGCTCAGAGCGCGCTGTAACAAAATTTGGAGGCAAGTCCTCGCCATCAAAAGAACGTGGGGCTACCTGCCTCTTGCATTAGGATGCCTATTCCCGCCAGCCCGTTCCTGAATGACTCTATTCTAAGCCAGCCGCGTGGGTGTGCGCCAAATCCAAAAGTACTATTACGAGTACCATCTTGGGACGCCAATCGCCACGGTTGGCGATTTTGCAGTTTGTTAGGAACGAAGCGGGCAAAAGTGGTGTAAGATTGCGCAAGTCATTTCGTACGCTACCGCACATTGGGCGTCTCTCGCTTGTCGGCGCCAGAAATCAGGGATCCAGTTGAAAATTCTCCTCTACAACCCCGATAACGGGGTCACGCGGAATTTTATGCCTCATCTCTGGATGTTCCTGCTACAGTCCTTGACCCCGGCGGAGCACGAAGTGGTGCTGATCGACGGCAATGCCCAGCCGATGGATGAGGCCTCCATCGCGCGCTATGTAGTGGAGAACAAAATCGATCTGGTGGGCATCGGCGCCATGACGCGCATGATCGCGAAGGCTTACCGGATGGCCGATGCGGTGCGCGGGGCGGGCGTTCCGGTGGTGATGGGAGGGCCGCATGTGACCGAAATGGCGGACGAAGCTCTGGGGCGCGATGGCGGGCGGCGGCATGCCGATGCGGTGGCCTTGGGCGAAGCTGACGCGACCTGGCCGGTGATCGTGGAAGATGCCCTCCGTGGACAGCTCAAAGAAATTTATGCGCCAGTCGATTCGGCGGGGAAAGAGTTGAAGCCGTCGCTGAAGCCATACCCGGTAATCCCGTGGGATACGATCGATCTCAATCAATTCAATCTGGTGCCGAAGGCAGCGAAGCGCTGGTTATCGAAGATTGGCGCAGGATGGGGAACGTTTCGCATTATTCCGGTCGAGTCAGGACGGGGTTGCCCTTACGGCTGCGAGTTCTGCACCGTAACTGGCTTTTTCGGCGACTCGATCCGCTTTCGCACCAACGAGAGTGTGGTCAACGAGTTGCTTCTGCTGAAGGAGCGCGGCAAGAAAGAGCGCGGGCAGTTCGCCGTATTTTTTATCGATGATAATTTCGCGATCAATCTGAAGCGGACGAAGTCGCTACTGCGCGACATTATCGCCGCCGGCGCGCAGGTGCATTGGGTGGCGCAGATCAGCGCGAACCTGTTGCGCGATCAAGAGCTGGTTGACCTGATTGCAGCCTCGGGAGGAAAGTGGGTGTTCATCGGGATGGAGTCGATCGATCCGGCGAATTTGAAAGATGTAAATAAAGGCTTCAACAAGCCGGAGGAGTACGCGGGGGTGCTGCAACGGCTGGCGCAGCGCAATGTGTATGCGATCACGTCATTCATTTTCGGTATGGATAACGATACGGTGGGCGCGGCCGAACGAACGCTGCAGCAGGTGCGAACCTGGCCGCCGGGGCTGCCGATCTTTGGATTGCTGACGCCGTTGCCTGGAACTCCGCTGCTGAAGCGGCTGGACGCGGCAGGCCGGCTGACGCGGCCGAAGCACTGGCAGGAATTTATTCCCTTTGCCATGGCGCACACGCCGCTGAAAATGACAATCGAACAAGCGCACGCCGAAGTGAACTATGGATGGTCGCATGCCTACAGTGGCGAAGCGATTGCTCAAGCTGTGGATTCGCTCGATGATCAGCCGCTGGGATATCGCGTGAATATTCTGATCGCGCGGCTGTGCTTCCGCGGCATTTATTTCCCGATGCTGGGGCGTTTCGCGTGGTGGAAAGTTATTTCAGAAAATCGCAAGACCATCTTTAAATTGGCCAGACAAGGCGTGCAAGCGTGGTGGGGTTCGCGAACCCGAGTTCAGCCCGCGTCCGCCACAAGCGCGGGAGATTAGAAGCCGGCATCGAGCATTTTCTCTCTGCCCCCTTGGTAAAGTTTTGCATCCAACTTTCCGAGAAGAGGGACTATGCTCAAGAAAATCAATTCGCTTTTTCCTGTTCCTACCGCTTTTATTTCCTTTGCCTTAATTCTGGGCGCAGCAAGCTGCAAACAGAACCAGGCGCCTGCTCCCGACAATGGCGCGCAAAACCAGCCGGCGCAGCCCGATCAAGCGCAACCGAATGCCGCGGCGGATGCTAATTTGGCGCCGGCGAGCGCTGCCGCCGACAACGGTCCATCGGCCAACGGTCCATCGGCCAACGGTCCATCGGCCAACGGTCCATCGGCCAATGATCAGTACTCCAATGACAACTACGACGACGAAGACTCGAACTACGGAGAGCCCGAAGAAGTCGCGTCGCAGGCGCCTCCAGAGCTGCCTGAGTATTCGCAGCCGGAGTGTCCTGGCGATGGTTATATCTGGACACCGGGTTATTGGAGCTGGGGTTCCGGAGGCTATTACTGGGTACCGGGCGCGTGGACCCGGCCGCCGGAGGCTGGGTATCTGTGGACTCCCGGCTACTGGTTCTTTTCACGCGGACACTACCGCTTCCATCGCGGGTACTGGGGCCGGCACATGGGCTACTACGGCGGTATTAATTATGGATTCGGCTACGTGGGCGTCGGCTATCAGGGCGGTTACTGGAATGGGGATCGCTTTGACTACAACCGCGCCGTGAATAACGTAACCAACGTTTCGAATGTTCAGGTCTATAACCGTACGATCACGAACACCGTGATCATCAACAACACTACGGTGAACATCACTAACTCTCGCAGCAGCTTCAATGGTCCGGGAGGGGTGACGCGGCGGCCGGTGGCGGCGGAAGTCGCGGCCACGCGCGAGCAACGCATTCCTCCGATGACAACGCAGGTGCAGGTGCAAAAGTCGGCAGCGCAGAACAAACAGCAGTTCGCCGCCGTGAATCATGGAAAACCGGCGATGGTGGCGGAGGCAAAGCCGGTGCCGGCGGGAAAACCAATTGCTCCGGTAATTCCGGCGCGGGCTGCAGCGGCGCCGCGAGCAGCGGCGCCAAACGCGCAGCCGAATCGGGGACAGCCAAGTCCGGGAGGTGAAGCGGCAGCGCCCCTAGGACGAAACGTGCCCCCTGCGAATCGGTCCGGTTCAAATCAGTCTGGTTCAAGTCGGCCCGCGTCGAATCAGCCAATGCGGAATGCTGGGCGGCCAGAAGTCGAGCACCAGCCAGCGCCGGCGCAGCCCGCGAATCGAGCCGGTCAGCCGGCAGCGCGCGGGGCGCAACCGACAGCGAAGCCTGCACCCGCGAAGCCGGCGCCCGCTCCTGAGCGGCGAACTGAACCAGTGCGGCCTCAACCCGAGCACGCTCAGCCCGCGCAACCTGCGGCTCGTCCGGCACCGGAGAAACCTGCGCCGAAGCCAGCACCCAAGCCGGAAGCTAAGCCGGAAGCTAAGCCGGAAGCTAAGCCGGCGCCGGCGCAGCATCCGGCTGAGGCAAAACCGGGCAATCCTCCGGCCAGGAAAGAACCGGCGAAGCAGAACCCGCCTGCGAAAAATAAAGCTCAAGATGATAAGGATAAGAAAAAGGCGCAGTAGTCAGCCAGCATGGTTGCGAAGAAGAAAGGTCGAGCCACGAAGGTTCGACCTTTTCTAATTTCATCGAGCTTGGCCGATTATTTTTTCTTCTGCTTAATCATCATCCGGATCACTGGGCGGGCTGGAATCAGCGATGCAAGCGGCTGTGTTGCTGGGTGGCGTGATGGCTTGAAAGGCGGCCGGGCTTTGGTTGTAGTTGAAAAAGTCGGAAAGATCGTCGGCCGGAGCGTCGGCATAGTTCAGCGACGGCAGACTAAAAGTCGTCTCGACAAACTTCAGAATGCTGCCGAAGTCGTGGTTGACATGCGAGATGTAACCGGACTTCACGTTGTATGGCGAAATCACGATCATGGGCACGCGGAAGCCGTAGACATAGCCGCAACCCCACTGGACGCAATCCGGTCCCTGTAAGACCAGAGGCGGGGGGACGTGATCGTACCAACCTCCCCAATCGTCCCAGGTAACAATAATCGCTGTGTTGGACCAGTATTGACTATTGCCGATGGCATTGACCACCTGTGTCACCCACGACGGCCCGCAGCCGTTGTTTTCGTTAGTGTGATCGGAAAACTGACCGGCGGGAATGACCCAGCTGACTTGCTGGAGCTGGTTATTGGCAATGTCAGTGAGGATCTGCGCGTGGGATTGCGTCTGGTTCAGCACCACCTTGGGCGAAGCGCCCGTGTAATCGGGTCCGACGCAGGCGGTGGCGTTGGGCAGGGCCGCGTTCGGAACGCACATGTGTTCAATCGCGTTGGGAGCGGTCCAGATGCTGCCCGACGAGGGAGCGTAGTAGCGCCAGGTTAGGCTGGCGCGATCCAGCAGATCGGTCAGGGTTTGATGTTCAAAGCAGGGATACATCGTGGTGGTTTCGGCGCTGGAGGGATCGACCACGTTAACGGTGGCGCCCGGCAGGGCAATGCAGCCCGCAGTCGCGCCCGCGTTGTCGGGATTTTCAGCCGCGAACAAATTGCTGTTGGCCGACGGCGCCGACGTGCCTGAAATTATGAACTGGTGCGCCGGAAAGCTTGGTCCCTGGTTGGTCTGGAACATGCGATCGGCGAACGAATAGGTCTGAGCCATTTGCAGATAAGCGGCAACGTCGGCGGGATTCACGTACATGAACTGCGGGTTCGGCGGGCATCCGTTGACTCCAGGCGTGCACGCTTCCTCAAGGTCCGCCCCGTTCATCTCGCACACACCCGTGACCGAATTGCGCTGACACATGTTTTGGAAGGCGCTGTGGGCGTGGCTGATATCGTAGTTATCGGGGTTGGCTACTGGCGGAACGGAGTTGCTTGTACCCAGCGCGATCGGGTTTAACGGAATCGTCTGGCCCAGCGAGTTGGCCCCGAAGCTTTGAATATCGTATTGCGAGCTGCTGGGAGTGGTGCTGCATGCGCCGGCACTTCCGTAGGGCGCAATGCACAGGCCCTGAAACAGATTATCGGGAGTGCGGTTCTCCTGAAAGATAATGACCACGTGTTGAATCTTGTGGGTCGCCGGCGAGGTGGAGGACGTGGTGGCGGCGCTCGTACCGCTTCCACAGCCGCTTAGACTCGAGAGAAAACCAGTGACGCAGGGCAACAGAAGCGAGAAGTAGAACAGTGTTGAACGACGCATATTGGGACGGTCCTGAACAAAACGGCCTCTTCTTAGTAGCGTAATCGCAGGATGGGGATGTCTCTCGGAAGTTGTTGAATTTATAAGGCTGCGCCGCCCAATATGGGAAGCGCGGTCGGAGCGGGCCACGGCTCTCCGGATGCGACTTGCCGAGCGTTTTGAACTCGGCGGATGCTTTCTTCCGGCTTAATCATCGTCGGGATCGCCGGGCGGGTCGCTATTACCAACGCAGTCGCTGGTATCGCTGGGCGGCGTGATGGCTTGAAATACCGTGGGACTTTGGTCGTAATTGAAAAAATCGGAGAGATCGTCGGCCGGAGCATCGGCGTAGCCCAGCGAAGGCAAATTGAAGTTCGTCTCGATAAACTTCAGAATGCTGCCGAAGTCGTGGTTGACATGCGAGATGTAACCGGACTTCACGATGTATGGCGAAATCACAATCATGGGCACGCGGAAGCCGTAGACATAGCCGCATCCCCACTGGGTGCAGTTGGCCAAAACCTGCGGTGGAGGCACGTGATCGTACCATCCTCCCCAATCGTCCCAAGTAACGATGATGGCAGTGTTTGACCAGTAGGGGCTGTTTCCGATGGCGTTCACGACCTGCGTCACCCAAGACGGGCCGCAGCCGTAGTTGTTATCGGCGTGGTCGGAAAAATGCCCCGCCGGAATGACCCAGCTCACTTGTTGCAGTTGATTGCTGGAAATATCGGTGAGAATCTGGGCATTAGCCTGAGTCTGGTTCAGAACGACCTTGGGCGAGGCGCCGGTGTAATCCGGTCCAGTGCAGGTTCCACCTGTGGGGGCGCTGGGTATGCACATGTGCTCAATGGCATTCGGCGCGGTCCAGATGCTGCCCGCAGAGGGAGCGTAATAACGCCAGGTGATGTTGGCGTGGTCCAGCAAATCGGTGAGCGTCGGGTGTTCGAAGCAAGGATACATGGTGCTATCCTGAACGCCCGTTGGGTCAATCATCTCCACGGTCGCACCAGCCGGCGCAATGCAACCGACGTTACCAAACCCGTGCAAGGGGTTCTCCGACGCAAATAAGTTGCTCGTGGCGGTGGGGGCCGATGTGCCGGAGATGATGAACTGGTGCGCCGGAAAACTCGGTCCTTGATTGGTCTGGAACATATGATCGGCGAAGCTGTAGGTCTGGGCCATTTGCAGATAGGCGGCAACGTCGGCCGGATTCACATACATGAATTGCGGATTCTGGGGGCAACCATTCACGCCCGGAGTGCAGGTTCCTTCCAGATCCGCCCCAGTCATAGCGCACACACCGGTGGCTACGTTGAGCTGGCACATGTCCTCAAACGAGCCATGGGCGTGGCTGATATCGTAATTGTCCGGATTGGCGGGGGGCGGGACGGACCCACTGTCGCCCAGGTCAATCGGGCTTAACGGAATCGTCTGTCCCAGCGAGTTGATGCCGAAATTTTGAATGTCGTACTGCGAGCTGCTGGGAGTGGTGCTGCATGCGCCGGCGCTTCCGTAGGGGGCAATGCACAGACCCTGAAACAGATTATCGGGCGTGCGGTTCTCCTGGAAGATGATGACGACATGCTGAATGAGGGCGGTTATGACCAAGGGCAGGGTTTGGGAGTTATTGCTGGGAACCAAACCTTTGGTGTCGCTGGCGGCGATGGTTACGTTGTACGTGCCTCCGGGAGTGCTGGCGGTGGAAGAAACTGTGAGCGCCGACGTGGCCGCCGCTCCGTTGACGTTCACGGTCGATGGATTGAATGAACAGGTGGGAACCGAGGTTCCCGCTGGGCTGCTGCACGAGAGGCTGACGCTGCCGGTGTATCCGTTGGCGGGAGTTACGGTCACGGTAGAGGTCGCCGTGTTTCCGGCAGTGACGGTGGAGGGATTCAAAGCCGAGGCGCTGAGCGAGTAGCTGGGCCCGGTAGCGGTCGTGGTGCTGGGACTATCGCCGCAACCGTTCAGACTCAGGAGAGAGCAGGCGATACAAGGCAACACAAACGACAAGGATAGCAATGCTGGATGATGCATGGTTGGGCATCCTTGGACGGAGTGTCTTCTGGTTTCAATGGTGCTAACCCCGCGCCGGCGGTTTCCACTCGGAACTTATGGTTAGTCGTCATCGGGATCGGTGCCGGGGCTGGGATCTGCCATGCATGTGCTGTTGTCACTAGGCAGCGTGATATTCGTAAAGTTAATCGGAGGCTGGCTCAGGTTCAGGAAATCTGAAAGATCGTCGGGCGCGTGAGCGTCGGCAAAACCCAGCGAGGGAAGTCCGAAGGTGTTTTCCATGTAGCGCAAAATACTGCCGAAATCGTGAGTGTTATGCGAGATGTAACCCGACTTGGTGATGTAGGGCGAGATCACCATGAGGGGGACGCGGAAGCCATAAACATAGCCGGAGCCCCAACTGGTGCCGTCGTCGATGACCTGCGGAGGCGGGACATGGTCGTACCATCCACCCCAATCGTCCCAAGTGACAATGATCACCGTATTGGCCCAATAAGGACTGGTGCCGATAGCATTCACGATTGACGTAACCCACGACGGGCCGCAACCGGTGTTGCTGTAAGCGTGGTCGGAGAATTGGCCAGCGGGAATCACCCAGCTCACCTGCTGTAACTGGTTGTTGGCGATGTCGGTGAGGACTTGGGGATACGGACTGCTCTGGCTGGATTCCGTAACGACTACCTTGGGCGTAGCACCCCCCGTTGTGATGTAATCCGGTCCCGGGCAGCTTCCCCCATCGGTTCCCACGCCAGCGGTCCCCATGCCGCACATGTGTTGAATCGCGGTGGGAGCGGTCCAGATGCTTCCCTCAGACGGCGCGTAGTAGCGCCAAGTGATGGGAGGAGTGGCAGCGTCCAGTTCGTCGGTGAGGGTGGGATGATCCGTACAGAGATACTCATTGCTCGCTGCCGTCTCGACACCGTTGGCAGCAATCGCTCTAACCACCGTGGTGTCGAGAGCGATGCAGCCAGCCGTCGAGCCGGTATTGGGCAAATATGTGGGGTTTTCCGAGACAAACATGGTGCTGCCCGTCAAGGGCTCGGAGGTTCCCGAAATAATAAACTGATGCGCGGGATAGCTGGGCCCTTCGTTGGTCTGGAACATCTGATCGCCGAAGGTGTAGGTCTGGGCCATCTCCAAATAGGGAGCAACGTCAGCCGGAATCACATAGGTGAATTGCGGGCTGTTCGGCCACGGCCCGCAGGGCGATGACGCGCCCTCGCAATTCTGCGTAATCAGGTTGGCGCCAGTCATCGCACATTGTCCCGACGCGTTCAATGCGCACATCTCCGTGAAAGCTGTATGCGAGTGGTCGAGATCATAGAGATCGGCGCTGCTCCCGGCGGTGCCCAGATCGATCGGTTCTAGCGGAATCGTTGTGCCTGACGAGTTGATTCCGAAGCTTTGAATGTTGTACTGAGTGCTGCTGGGAGTGGTGCTGCACGCGCTGGCGGGGTTCGGCGGCAGGCACAAACCCTGGAATAAATTATCGGGCGTGCGGTTTTCCTGGAAGATAATGACGACGTGCTGGATAACGGCGGTCGTGACCAGAGGCAGGGTTTGCGAGCCGTTGCTGGGACCAAGATTGTTGGAGTCGCTGGCCTGAACGGTGACATTGTAGGGACCACCGGGCAGGCTGGTCGTCGTGGAGACGGTGAGCGTTGAGGTGGCCGCAGCCCCGCTGATGGTGACGGTCGAGGGACTGAACGAACAGGTTGGAGCTAAGGTTGCGCTCACACTGCAGGAGAGGCTGACGCTCCCGGTGTAGCCGTTGGCGGGAGTTACGGTCACGGTTGAGGTCGCCGTATTTCCGGCAGTGACGGTGGGGGGATTCAGAGCGCTGGCGCCGAGCGAGTAGCTGGGGCCGGAAGCGGCTGTTGTGGTCAGGGTTAGTTGCTGCGAGCCGTTGCTGGGAGCCAGATTGTTGCCATCTTTTGCCGTGAGGGTGAAGGTGTAAGTTCCGACGGCGCTGCCGGAGGTGGACACGGTAAGCGTCGAGGTCACTGCCACCGTGCCAGTCACATTAATCGAAGTTGGGGCGAAGGAACAGGTTGGAGCCGGAGTGCCTCCAGTCACGCTGCTGCAGGAGACGGTCACGGTGCCTGTATATCCGTTGGCCGGAGTTACGGTGATCGTGGAAGTGGACGTGGCTCCGGCTGTTATGGAAGACGGCGTCAAGGCCGACGCGGTCAGCGTGTAGCTAGGTAATGGAGGCGTGGTCGTGGTGCTGGAACTACCGCCGCATGCGTTTAGCAACAGGAGGAGCGAACACAAAGCGCTCAACCCAACTGACACAGCTAAACAACGACTACCACCCATAATGCACAGCCCCTTTTGCAGACATGGATCTTTCCACCGCCGCCCCGGCTCTGGCTTGAACCCCGCCGGAGGATTTTCAACTCGGCGAAGCGAATAATTATTCCATAAAGCAGGAAGCATTGGATCAGCCATTTATGATCCACCAACTATGATCAGCCATTTATCGTGTGCAGTTTCTTGCGCACTTCCTCTATAAACGCTTGATCTTTCACGGAGTTCAGATTGATCTCCACATTGGCCAGCGCTCCGGTGATGGCTGCCGTGGCCAGGGCTTGCGCGGTGGTTAGATCGGACTTCATATTCGGATTGGTGATGGAATACAGGCTTTGCGTAATGTGCGCAACTTCGTGCGCTTTCTCGGCTACGCCTAACGGCACGCCAGTGGCCAGCTTCAGGCTGGCCTCGATGAGGGCGTCGGCATGGGCTGGCTCGATTTTCGCCTGTTTGTAAGCCTTCATGACGGAGTCATAAGCGGCCGCGTCGGCATCGACCGAGGCTTTGAGTTCTTCACGCAGCGCGCCCAGCCGACCGATGGCCGCGCTCAATTGCGCTTCGTATTGCAGGTAAGCTTTCTTGCCGCGCGACATGGTGGCGACCATGGTGGCGAGTGCCGCAGCCATCGCTCCAGCGGCTGCCGCCGCGCTGCCGCCACCGGGAGTAGCCGTGGGCGCGGCGAGTTGTTCGACGAAGGGCTCCATGCCGGCGCGCAGTCCGCCAACCGCTATTTTGCCGCTTATCACGGCGGCGAGGCGGTTCTCCAAAATCAGGGACGAATCAAAATTTTCCACTTGCAGAAACCATTCGGCGGCGGCTTCGAGAGCTTTCTTGGGAATCAATCCCACGATCTCGCTCGAGACCGGAATGACGCCGTAGCGCGCGGCTTCGCGCTTGACCATTTCGAAGACGCGATGGACCGGGGTCTGCTCGAAGTCGGTGAGGTTCATCGAGACCTGGGCCATGCCGCGCACCAGGAATCCTGCGCCTTTGACGAAACGCATGCCTCCGCTTGAAAAGCGCACTGCTTTGGCAATCTTTTTCGCGATCTCGACATCGGGCGTGTTGAGGAAGACGTTGTAGGCGATCAGAAATTTGCGCGCGCCGACGACGGTCGCGCCCGCTGTGGGATGCACCCTGGGATCGCCAAAATCCGGCTTGCGCGCGGGGTTGGTGGCGATCTCGGCGCGAATGCCTTCGAACTGGCCGCGACGAATGTTCTCCAGATTCTGCCGCTCCGGCGTGGCCGCGGCGGCTTCATATAAATAAACCGGAATTTGATAGCGCTGCCAAATCTCGGCGCCCACGTGCTTGGCCATGGCGACGCAATCTTCAATGGTGACGCCGTCGATGGGAATGAAGGGGACGACATCGCAGGCGCCCATGCGGGGATGCGCTCCCGTGTGGGTGCAGAGGTCGATCAACTCGGAGGCCTTCCCTGCCCCGCGAATGGCCGCCTCCTGAATGGCCTCGCGTTCGCCGGCCAGGGTGATGACGCAGCGGTTGTGGTCGGCGTCCATTTCGCGGTCGAGCAGGTAGACTCCATCGATCTTCATGGCGTCAACAATGGCGTCAACCTTGGCCTTGTCGCGGCCCTCAGAAAAATTCGGCACACATTCCACTAGCGTAGACATAACGGAGAAGGATATCGGGCTGCAGCAGAGCTTGCAAGGTCGCTAGCCGATTCGATCTCTTTCTTAGAGAGCCCAAGGCGTACCATTGACCATGAATGAAATGATCATGGATGCAACGATTATGGATGAAACATACCTGCAATGCTCCGGCTCAGAACCCGCTGACCGTGGCAACTCAATAGCCGCCGATGTCCGCCTTCGAGAAGAGCCAGATGAAGAAGAAGAGGAGGATGAGGAAGACCCCGACGGCGACGACGAGGATGACGATGGGGACGAAGGCTATTCGGAGTGAACTCTCTCCGTTGTAAAATCCCCTTGTCTCTTATTGACTCCGGTCAAAACGCGTAAGCGCCTGGTTTAAACAGTCATCGAGTCCGGGGTCGGCCCCAAGGATGCTCAGCCCAGGCGGGCCTACGGCGTGATTTCAAACACCGCGCCTCGGCCCGTGGCTCCGCCATAGACGGTTGTGCCATAAAGATTGCCCGATGCGTCCAAGATCAGCCCTGCGTAGGGGGCAGCTCCGTCGCCTACATTGGGGTTGAATGTATGTACGATCTTTTCGGACCAGTTGCCGTTGGCGCCCGGAATAAGCTCGAACACAACCCCGCACCCGAATTCGCAGGTGCCCTTACCGCCGTAGTATGTCGTGCCGTAGAGATTACCTGCGGAGTCGAAGACCAACTTAGCCGCTGGCCAGATCCCGTCTTCGGCGTAGCTTCCGAAGTTGTGGAGGACCTTGTAGGTCCAGGTCCCGTCTCCCTCAGGCGATAACTCGAATGCAACGCCGCAGCCGTCGTCGCCTAGTCCGACACAGGGGGCGATGCCGCCCTGTTCCGTCGTACCGTAGAGGTTGCCGGCGGCGTCGAGGGTTAGGGCCGCGTACGGCACCGACCCGTCCTTGACGTCGAAAGCGTGTAATAACCGCTTTTCCGTCCACGCTCCGTCCGCGTCGCGACTGAGTTCGACTATAGTACCGCCCTCATAGTCGTAGTCTACGGCCGGCCCACCGAAGGAGGCTACTCCGTAGAGGTTGCCTGCGCCATCGATAGTTAGACCAGCATAGGGATTGTTTCCACCCCACGACGTTGGCAAGCCTCCGAAGTTATGCAAAATCTCTTCCGACCATTCCGCACCGGTGCCCGGACTCACCTGGAAGACGGTGCCGCCATAGGGATTGCCGACGCCATAGGCCCCGCCAAAAATCGTCGTGCCGTATAGATTGCCGTCTGGGTCGGCGACCAGGCCGCCGTTCGCGCCGGCGCCGTCGGCGCCCTGACCAAAATCATGCAGCGTGGTTTCAACCCAACTTCCATCTGCCTGCGGCGTCAGCTCGAACACAGTACCCCCACTGAAAGCTCCATTGGTGCTCGTGGTGCCGTACAGATTCCCAGCGCCGTCGAAAATAAGGCCCGTCCCGTTTCTTGGGAAGCCTCCGTCTGTCCCATCAAAGCTAAACAAGACCTTCTCGGACCAGGTGCCATCCGGCGAGGGGCTCAACTCGAAAGCGGACCCGTCGTTGAAGGCGCCCCCCCAAGCCTGGCCGTAGAGATTCCCGGCAGTATCGAAGATAAGATTGGAATTCGGGCCGTATGCCTCGACCCCGTTGTCGATGAAGCTATATAGAACCTTTTCGCGTTGGGCGGCGGCCGTCGTGGTTGCTATAAGCGAAATGAGCATGGCCATCATCGGTACGGTTGCACGGTTTGTCTTGGGCATGAATGGTCTGTCCTTGGCCTAGAGCGTTCCCCAGGTTCGGCCCAGTTTGAAGGAGAAAACGATCCCATGCACGGAGGATGGTTGTCAAGATGAAGGATTTTGCAGAGCCCCGTCTCAATTGGCGAAACATCGCGATATCGCTCATTGACCCCGGATCCAATTGGGCGTAACAACGCCATTACGCTCAAAATCCTTCTTTCAATGCCGGCTCATGGCTGCACGGCAAACACGATGCCGCACGTCCACGCGTAGCCATCCAGCTTGCAATTGTCGGTGTCACGGGGGCTGCCACCTTGAGAAGCTGTGCCGTAGAGCGCGCCACCCGGGCCAAAGATCAGGCCGCCTGTCGGCTCCGACCCATCATTACCGCTGCCGAAAGTGTGTAGCGTCGCCTCAGACCAGGTGCCGTCCGGCGAAGAGGGCGGAGTGAGTTGAAAAATAGTACCTCGGTTCGATGGTCCTCCCATCCAGTCGGTGCCATATAGATTGCCGGCCTTGTCGAAGATCAACTCGGCCAGCGGAGAATTGCCATCGCCGTTGGTTAAGAAATCATACAGAATCGTCTCACTCCACGAGCCACTCCCCGACTCAGGCGGACTCAATTCAAACACGGTACCGTACCCGCTGGTTCCTCCGATCAGGGTCGTGCCGAAAAGATTGCCGGCTTCGTCGAAAATCAAAGAACCGCTCGGCGCTCCTCCATCGGTGAGAGCGAACTCAAACAGCGTGGTCTCCTGCCACGTATCCCCGCCCGAGCCAGGCGGTGACAATTCGAAAACCCCACCTAGGAAATAGGGGGACACCCCTCCTGTATAGGCGGTCCCATACAAATTCCCCTCTCCATCGAAAATCACGCCACTATGAGGATCACTCAGACCCGTCAGGCCAAATCTGTAAAGCACTGACTCCGTCCACGTCCCGCCAGGATGGCTGGGCGGCGCCAGCCGAAAGACACTGCCAAAGCAGGTGGTGATGTCATCGCTGGTAGTGCAGAAGCCTCCCTGGTCCGTCGTGCCATAGAGATTGCCTGCGGCATCGAAGCGAACGGCACTGGGCAGTGCTCCGTCGCCCGCTCCATTGCCGCTGGGAACTCCCGTGAAGCTATGGAGCACCTTGTGGGTCCAGCTTCCACCTGGCGCAGACGGACGCGCTAGTTCGAAGATCGTCCCATTGCCGAGAGTTCCGCCGGCCGCCGTGCTGCCATACAGATTCCCCTTCCCATCGGCAACCAAAGGTGAGTTCGGATCAGAACCGTCGTTGCCGCCCTGGAAGCGATAAAGAACAGTCTCGACCCAGGGATCGCCCGCCTTGGCCGGCGGTGTTAGTTCGAAAACCGTCCCGCAGCCATATCCTTGGCACAATCCCGGCGTACCGCCCTCGGCGGTACTGCCATAAAGATTTCCTGCGCTGTCCTTGAGCAGTGTTCCGGTGGGAAAGTATCCGTCAGTGCCACCCTGAAAGCGGTAGATGACTGCCTCGGAAGCGCCCGCGAAAGCACTAAATGTGAGAACCAACAGGAAGAGTGAAATTGCCGGATTTGAGACAAAGCGACGAGAGAAAAACGGAGAGCGAGCCATGCAGAACCTCCGCGACGACTTTCGTCCGCGATTGTACTCTAGTTTTGCGCCAAACCCCTCCGGGACTTGTCAGCTCAATGTCACCGCTACTGTGAACTCCGCGACCAGATGTTCTTACAGCGGAACGGTGTGCGGCCAGGCCGTCAGTGGAGGTGTTGAGGCATAGATTGGGCGTGGTGCAGTCTGGCTCACACGTCACGCTGGATGAGTGGGAGATCCCTCGCTACGCCTAGAAACGGCTACGCTCGGGATGACGCCGTTGATTTCGAAATCAAACTGCACTACCGCCCTTAAAATAGAAGGGTTCAGCAGGAACGGCAGGCAACAGCAGTATCAGGCTCGTTCCATCGTGATTCCAGGCGAAAGTTATTTTCCACTCATCGCCGAACTTGTCCTTTGGCATTCCCCGGCAACTAAGTTTAGAATTGCAAAATCCGCGCGCCCGTTTTCCTATGGCAGATGAGATCAAGACGCCCCCTGTCGTCGTTGATAGTCTTACCGGTACGCTGGTGGGCCGCTTCGTGGTGGGCCGGCGGCTGGGCTCCGGCGGCATGGGACAGGTTTACGTTGCCGAAGATCCCACGCTGAAGCGGCTGGTGGCGATGAAGCGCGCCGCGCCGCGCTCGCAATCCGACCCCACAGACCGCAAGCACTTCCTGAAGGAAGCCCAGCGCGCTTCCGCTCTGAACCATCCCAATGTCGGAGCCATGTACGACGTGGTCGACCATGGCGGCGAACTGTGGCTGGTGATGGAATACGTTGAGGGCGAGACCTTGCGGCACCGGCTGAGGAAGCCCATCTCGCGGGAGGAATTTTTCGCCATTGCCACACAGTGCTGCGAAGGTCTGCAAGCCGCCTTCGAAAAAGGGATTGTTCACGGCGACATCAAGCCGGAAAACATTATGATCACGCCCGGCAACCGGGTGAAGATTCTCGACTTCGGGGTCGCGCGCCGGGCATGGAACAGTAACCCTGACAGCGCCACGCAGACCATGGAGACGATGACGTCTTCCAGCGGCACGCCCGCCTACATGGCGCCCGAGGTGCTGCTGCAGAAGCCCGACGACGGCCGGTCGGATATTTTTTCGCTGGGCCTGGTATTTTATGAAATGCTGGGCGGCGAACAACCGTTCCACACCGACAGCCTCGCCACTACCGTCGCTCGGATCGTGCATGTAGATCCGCCGCCGCTCAAGAACGTTTCCGGACCTTTGCCGGGCGTGATTGCACGGATGCTAGTGAAGAATCCGGCGGAGCGTTACCCTAACGCGGCGACGGTGTTGGCCGATCTGCGCCGCATTCTGGCGGGAGGCCGACCGAAATTCTCGGCTTCGGCCTCCGGCCAGCTTCATCAATACCGCAGCTTCGCGGCGCTGGCGGTGGTGCTGCTGCTTTTGATTTCACTGCTGGCGATTCGCCCGGTGCGGCAGTTATTTCGTTCGTCTATGGCGGCCGGCTCCGGTTCTCATGCCCAGCCTGTCGCACTGCCACAGACCAAAATCCTTGCCGTGCTTCCCTTCAGCGCCGCCGGCAACGCGGATCCGAAACTGGCCGCGCTCGGGGAAGGCCTGGTGGAGAGCGTTGCCGCGAAGCTCGGCAATCTGACGGAAGACCGCGCCTTTGAAGTGCTCACGCCGCGCACGCTGCAAGGTAGAAAAATAAGCACGCTAGCCGATGCTGCCCACATGTTCGGCGCGAATCTGGGATTGACGCTTAGTCTGGAGCCGCAATCCAACGTCCTGGTCAAGGTGAACTATTCCCTGCTGGCTCCGCAAAACAACACTCCCGTGGCGAGTGGATCGCTGACCGTGCCCCGGGGCGACGCATTTTCGGTGGAGCAAATTGTCGCCGATGGCGCGGTGAAGGCACTGCAATTGCAGTTGCGTCCGGAAGAAGCTGCCGCGTTGAAATACCACGGCACCGACAAAGCCTCCGCCTACGAGTACTATCTGCAAGCCAATGGCTATCTGCTGAACGACAGCCAGTCGGAAAGTCTGGAGAATGCCGCCATCATGGCGCGAGAAGCGCTCAAGCTGGATCCGAACTTCGGGATGGCAAAAGCAGTTCTCGGCGAAAGCTATTGGCGCAAATACGCCAACACCAAAGAGAAGCAATGGATTCCGCTGGCCCAAAGTAATTGCGATGAGGCGGTCAAACTGGCGAATGCGGGAGCGGCCGGGCACGCGTGTCTTGGACTGATCGACAACGGAACCGGACATTATCCGGAGGCCGCCGCCGAATATCAGCTGGCCCTGGGTCTCGAACCGGCCAACGAAGAAGCCGCGCTCGGCCTGGCCTCTGCCTACCAGCGCGAAGACAAAATCGCCGAAGCCGAAAAGGCGTACCAGCAGGCGATCCAGGCCCATCCCAACAGCCGCGATTGCTATAACAACTTTGGCGCATTCTATGTGGGGCGCACGCAGTACGAAAAGGCGCTGGAGATGTACAACCATGCCATCCAGATCGCGCCGGAATGGTACGCCACGTACTCGAATGTCGGAGTCATTTACAACGAGCTAGGGCAATACGAAAAGGCGGTCGATACACTTAACAAATCCATCACCATCCGGCCGAGCTACGGAGCGTACGTCAATCTTGGCGTAGCGTATTTCGGGTTGAACCGGTTCTCCGAGGCTACGGAGGCCTACCAGGAGGCGGCCAAGCTCGATCCGCAACAATATTTGATCTGGGGAGATCTGGGCGACGCGCTCTTCTATTCCGGGAAGAAAGATCAGTCGGTTACGCCCTACCGGAAGGCCATTGAACTGGCCTCGGCGGAGCTCAAGGTGAATCCCCGCGATCCGGACGTGCTCAGCAGCCTGGCCAGTTATTACTCGATGATTGGGGACCGGAAGAACTCCCTGTTATATCTGGGGCAGGCCTTGCAATATGGCCACAACGATAAAGATGTACTCTTGGACGCGGCTTCGGTGTATAACCATTTGGGCGAAAGTAGCCTGGCGATTGAGTTTCTGGCCAAGGTGGTGAGAGCGGGGTACAGCCGGGAAAAGATTCGAAGTCTGCACGACTTCGACAATCTCGCCGGCCTGCCCGCTTACCAGCAGTTAGTAACATCGAAGTAACTCCCGCGCGACCGCGCTGGACTGGGGATGCATAAGAATCGACAGGGTGCGGGCGTTTTCAAGAGACGTTTGCGCGCGCAGGTCAAGCAGAACGTGCAAAGGGCGTGAGACCATTACCAACTAAGTAAAATCCAACAAACAACAAACCAAGAGAGGAGTCTTTATGGCAACCCACAGAGTGAGACACGAGATGGAAGACAATCCACCGTCCGTTACCACAAGCATCTGCGACAGCTTCTCTGCGGAATTGGGGGCGGCAGTAACCTTCACCGGTGTTCTGGGCACCCAGTCCATCACCCAGCAAGGGGATTATTGGCCATTCTGCGGAGCTAACGGCGCAGCTCTTGGCCCTCCAATCAACTTTCCGCTCGCCGCAAACACGACAATACACATCAAGAGCAGTGGGCTGAATGCGAACACAACGTATCCGTATAACGTAAGTCAGGCGTGCCCGCAAGGGATACAAAAAGGTGTGACCATCACCAACTAGCTCGGTTTCAAAAGCACAATGCAACACAAGGAGCATTCGATGGCTACCCAACGAGTTATCCACCACGAAGAAGATCCCGGTCCAACCCCGGTTTCCACAAATATCTGCGAAAGCTTTTCAGCGCAATTAGGGGCTGCAGTAACCTTTACTAATGTTTCAGGAACTCAGACGATCACCCAAGTTGGAAATGTTTGGCCATTTACGGTCGCTTCTCCCATGACCGTCCCCAATCCGGCGACGATCAACATCAAGAGCAGCGGACTAACGGTGGGCGTGGAGTATCCCTATGACGTAAGTCAGTCATGCCCTAACGGAATCCAAAAAGGCGTGACCATTACAAACTAGGCCAGCAGTGAAGAACATGGGCAGGCGATTGCCGGCCATGAGGATCTCTTCCGGCGCAGGTAAATGTGTGTCTGCGGACAATCCGCGCCAGACAATCTGCGGCCGGACAATCTGCGCCGGACAATCCGCTGAGCGATCGGGAGTACGACCGGAGTAGAATCGGGAGGCAGACCATGCCTGACCCAAGCAATCCGGCCGTGCCTCCTGCGACTACGACAACTGCACAGCGCGGTCCCACGATTCGTATCGGCGACGAATTCGGCACCGCCAAGCGCAACCTGCCTCCAGCTCGAATCGTTTTAGCGGCTATCGCCGCGGTGCTGGTGATTGCTGGCGTGATAGCCTTTTTGCAGCGCGCCCAGCCGCAAGGCGCTGGATCGCTCGATAACGTGGCTGCCGTCGATCTTCCCGGTCAGAATTCGGTGCTGGTCGCGTTTACCTTTACGCTGGAAAACTCGGGCAAGAAATCGCTGTGGATTCACGACATACACGGCAAGGTCGTGACATCTACTGGTGAGTCAAGCGGGGAAGCAGTTTCCGCCATCGATTTTGAGCGGTATTATCAGGCGTTTCCCGCGCTGAAAGCGAATACGCAACCGGCGCTCGCTCCGGAAGACAAACTGCAACCGGGACAAGCGATTAAGCGCACGGTAATGGTCAGCTTCCCGATGAACCTCGATGGGTTCAATCAACGGAAGTCGGCGAGCGTGGTGATCCAGCCTTATGACCAGCCGGTGCCGATCGTGCTCAGCAAGTAATCGCGACCCCATTCTCGCCGCCAGCGGCGACTCTCACGCTTGCGTTAAATCAACGGATGCGTTTCTATAGAGCGATGAAATCAAAGCAAAGAGCGATGAAAGCAAAACAATATTTTCTGGAGTCGATTACAACGCCGCTGGTATTTCTGCTGCTCACGATTTGCGCGCAGGCCGGGCCGGCTGCGAACCATGGAAAGTACCTGATGTACGTCGGCACTTACACGCAGGAAGGCAGCACCAGCAAGGGCATCTACGTTTATCGCTACGATGCGGCGGACGGGAAGCTTACGTCGATTGGATTGGCTGCCGCTAGCGTCAACCCGTCGTATCTCGCCATCGACCCGAGTCATCGGTTTCTTTACGCGGTGAATGAAACCCAGGAATACAAGGGCAAGAAAAACAGCGGCGGGGTGAGCGCGTATGCCATCAATCGCGCGACCGGGAAACTAACGCTGCTGAATGAGGTCGCAACCGGGGGCGCCGACCCTTGCTATATCACCGTCGACAAAACCGGCAAGTACGTGCTGGTGGCGAACTACACGGGCGGCAGCATCGCGGTATTTCCAGTGCTGGTGGAGGGGAAATTGGGCGAAGCTTCCACATTGATTCAACACAGCGGAAAGGGGACGAACCCGGCACGCCAGGAGGGACCGCACGCCCACTCGATCGATTTATCCTCCGACAACCATTTTGCCATTGTCGACGATCTGGGGCTGGATGAGACTCTGGTGTACAAATTTGGCAACGGCGCGGCGGCCGCCGACAAACATCTGGTATACGCGAGTATGGCCAAAGCCTCGCCGGGCGCGGGTCCGCGGCATTTCGCGTTTCATCCCAATGGCAAGTTCGGCTATGTGATCAACGAAATGGCGTCTACGGTTTCCGTATTCAGCTACGACTCAGAAACGGGCGCTTTGCGCGAGTTGCAAAGCATTTCGACTCTGCCGAAAGATTTCACCAAGGAGAACACGGCGGCGGAGATCGAAGTGCATCCCTCCGGAAAATTCCTTTACGCCTCGAATCGCGGGCACGACAGCATCGCAGTGTTCGCCATCGACCCGGACAAAGGAACGCTGACGCTGGTGGAGTACGTATCGACGAAGGGACAAGGGCCGCGCAATTTTGAGATTGATCCGACTGGCACGCGGCTCCTGGCAGCCAACGAGAAGGCGGACAATATTGTCGAGTTCCGCATCAACCAGCAAACCGGCCGCCTGACGCCGACCGGCAAGGTTCTGGAAGTCTCGCAATCCGTGTGCGTGAGATTTGTGCCGGTTGAATAAGAAAAACAATTCGCCACGGATTAGGACGGATAGACCAAGCGGATTGGAAAACTCGGGTGAGACTCAGTTAGTCGCCGCCGTGTAATTCGTTACTTCTTCTGAATGAACCGGCGGCGCACCAGATGGGTATTGGCGTCGGGCTTGATCTCGTCGTATTTCAGACAACTGATGGAGCCATCCACTTCGAGCACAGCCAGCGCGACGTCGCTGCACTTGGCGATGCCGTGTTCGCGGACGGCGCGCTCGAGTTCGTCCAGGCTGACGCGTTCGCGTTTCATATGAGCTTCAATCGGCTTGCCGTCGTGAATCAACAGGCTGGGCTCGCCTTCCACCAACCGCCGAAAGCCGCGATTGACGCCGGAGAGAGTGCCGATTACGTAATTCAGCACTAACAGTGTGGACGCAGCGATCACGCCGCCGATCAGCGACGTATCGGGACCCGTCATGGCGTTCTGCACAGAATTAGAAATCAGCAAAAGTAGCGTGAGGTCGAAGGGAGTCATCTGGCCGACTTCGCGCTTGCCGCAGAGGCGCACGCCGATCAGCACTACCAGGTAGACGACGGCCGTGCGCAGAGCGATCTGCAGGGCGACATGCGCGCCCGCAGGAAAGAGCACTCCGTTCAATTGGCGGTCACCGGAACCGGCGCGCTTTTGGGCGTGCTCAAATATCCCGTAGCTTTATTTTTATCGACTGTCCAGACGACTAATTCAAACAGCAAGTGATCGCGTCCGGAGTAGAACTGAATGGGCTCGGCGATATTGCGATCCCGCTTCTCGATGGTCTTGTCGTCGGAGGTCACGTTCATGGTGAATTTGCCATGCTTGGCATCGGCCTTTTTCAGTTGCAGGCTCACCGTCGCCACCGGCTGGGGCTTGGCGCCACGCAAGAGTGTGAATTCGTAATAGTTGCGATCGCCTTTATGCTTGAGAACTTCGAGGTCGCCGCGCGTGGTGGCAATTAATCCGCTCTGCACGCCGAGATCGCCGACCGCGGTCTGGAGTTTGGCCTTGGTGGCTTCGAGATCGGCCTTGGTGGAAGCGACATCGGTTTTCACTCCGCCTACGTCAGTCTTTACCCCGGAGACTTCGCCGCTGACCTGGCCGAGTTGCGCCTTTTGTTCGGACGCTTCCTTCTCGAGGCGGGACTCGGCGGCCTTCTGTGCCGCCTGGAGCTCGGCGGCGCGCTGGGCCAATTCCTTCTTAGTCATGCCAAGTTTTTCACCCAGTGTCTCTTCCTGAGCTTCGGCCGATTGCATACGTTTTTGCAGTTCGCCCACCTGGGCCTGACTGTCGCCTAGATCCTTGGTCAGCTTATCGACGCGCTGCTGCGTGGTCACATATCCATAGACCGCGGCCGCGACGAACAGGATCGCGAGGACGAGCAGAATCCACTTGCCCACATTGGACTGCGGTTCAACAGGTACGATTTCGCCTTCTTCCGGCATGGTTCCTCCAGGGTTTACCTTATTGCGCGGCTGCTGCTTTCAATTGTTGAGCAGTATAGCCGCAGTGTCAATTAGCTCAGGGGATGCCTGAGCTTCCCTTACAATGCAGGGGTGAAGAACTCGGATGTCATTGTAATTGGCGGCGGCATAATTGGACTCTCGCTGGCGATCGAATTGCGCAAGAATGGCGCCAGCGTTCTGGTGGTGGAGCGCGGCGAGCCGGGGCGCGAAGCGTCGTATGCGGCGGGCGGGATGCTGGTCGATTGCCCCATGGAAACGCCCGCGGCGCTGCAAGCGCTGGCTACGGCAAGCGCGCGGATGTATCCGGAGTTCGCGCACGAGTTGGAAGTTGAATCGGAGACGCGAGTCGATTTAAGGGAATACGGGGCAATCGTTTTCCCGTCCGATGCACATCTCGCTCATCCGGCGTTGCAGGATACTGCGCTTCCCGCTCCCCTGGCGGAGTTTGAACCTGCGCTGAAAGCACCGAGCAGTCCAGCATTCTATTTGCCGGAGCGAAGTGTCGATCCTCGAGCCATTACCCACGCTGCGCTATTGACGGCGAAACGGCGTGGCGTGGATATTTCTTCGGGCGATGAAGTTACGGCGGTGAATATTTCTGGTGGCAAAGTCGCCGGGGTGACGACTAAGAAAACTTGTTTTCATGCGCCCATGGTCGCCAACTGTGCAGGGGCGTGGTCGGGCCAGATCGCGCCGCATCGTTTCCCCACTCGTCCCGTGAAAGGACAGATGTTGTGCCTGGTTTCTGGTTCGCGAGATTTGCTCAAGCACGTGATTCGCACGACTGAAATTTATTTAATCCCGCGCAGCGATGGCAGAATTCTGGTGGGAACAACGGTGGAGGAAGCCGGATTCGATAAGCGCACCGACGTGGCCACCATGCAGAGGCTGCACCGTGCGGCGATGGCAACGGTCCCGGAATTACAGAACGCGAAGATTCTGGAGGACTGGGCGGGATTGAGGCCGGGAACTCCGGATGCATTGCCGATTCTCGGAGCTACGGCGACGCCCGGCTACTACGTGGCTACGGGACACTTTCGCGACGGAATTCTGCTGGCTCCGATCACCGCGCGGGTGATGGCGCGTGTGATGCACGGAGACGATACCGGCTTCGATCTTTCGGCATTCTCGCCACAGCGGTTCGCGCTTTAGGCCATCTGATCCAGGATCGATCGGAACCAGAAACAAGAGGGCTGGAACTTTGGCGCCGCGCAATTCGTTTCTTTCAACAGCAGCAATCGGCAGCGCAAGCGCGGAGGGCATCTGAAGCTCGTCATCGAGAAAGTCAGCAAGCAATATGGGCGCGGAAGCTGGGCGCTGCGCGACTTCAGCCTTGAACTTGGAGCGGGCGTGCTCGGGCTGCTGGGGCCAAATGGCGCCGGCAAGACCACGCTGATGAGCATTCTGGCCACGATCACGCGAGCCAGCCACGGACGCGTGTTATGGAATGAAACCGATTTGGCATCCCATCCGGATTCGTTGCGCGCGGTGCTGGGCTATCTGCCGCAGGATTTCGGTGTCTATCCCAATCTGAATGCGGTCGAGTTTCTCGAATATCTGGCGGCGGTAAAAGGGCTGGAGGCGGCGGCCGCGCGCCAGCGCATCGACGAACTGCTGAGTCTCGTGAATCTTACCAACGTCCGTAAACGGCCGCTGGGAGGCTACTCGGGCGGAATGAAGCAGCGCGTGGGTATTGCGCAGGCGCTGCTCAACGATCCGCAATTGCTGATTGTCGACGAACCTACGGCCGGACTCGACCCGGAGGAGCGGGTGCGCTTCCGCAACCTGCTTTCGGAACTCTCGGGCGAGCGCATCGTGATTCTTTCCACCCACATTGTTTCCGACGTCGAAGCGACGGCGACCGATATCGCACTGATCTCGGAAGGCGCGCTGGTAAAACATGCCTCACCGGAAGAATTGTTGCGCGAGGTGGAGGGCAAGGTGTGGGAATGGGTGCTGCCCAGCGCGGATTTAAACGCGGCGCGCCAGCGCTACTTGATCAGCAACACGTCCCGGCGCAGCGACGGCGCGCATGCCAGAGTTCTGGCGGAAGTTGCGCCCGCGGGAGCACAGGCGGTCGCGCCGACTCTGGAAGACGCCTACATCTTCTGCCTGTCGCGGCATCGCGCGGGAGAGGCCGTATGAACACGCCCCGCGTGCTCTATCAGATGGCCCGCGCCGACTTTCTAGAACGCGTACGGCGTTACAGCTTTTTGCTGACGCTGGCGGGTGCTCTGTATCTGGCTTGGGCGGTGGGCACGGAAAAAGTGGAGCTGATCGTCGGCAACGGATACCGCGGGATTTACAACTCGGCATGGACCGGCACGCTGATGACGGTCTGTTGCACTACGTGGCTTTCGCTGATCGGCTTCTACATCGTGAAGAATTCAATTCATCGCGATTCCGAGACGCGAGTGGGGCGCATTCTGGCGGCGACTCCCATGAGCAAGCCGGTCTACACGGTAGCAAAAGCGCTCAGCAATTTTGCCGTGCTGGGATGCATGATTCTGATCCTGATGCTGGCCGCGCTGGTGATGCAACTGGTGCGGGCGGAAGGACAGGCGATTTCCCTGTGGCAGCTTTGGTCGCCATTTTTGTTGATAGCGCTGCCCAGCGTCGCGCTCACCGCCAGCCTTGCGGTGCTTTTCGAAACGCTCCCCGTCCTGAGGAGTGGAGTGGGGAACGTGCTTTATTTTTTTCTATGGGTCGCACTGCTGACGCTGGGAGCTTCGGACAGGTGGGAAGATCCGGCGGGCCTGCGAATGCTCTCGGCCAGCACCCGCGCGGCACTTAGTAAAATCGATTCTTCCCACCTCAGCAGTTTTCATTTCAGCCTGACCATCGGCGGGATGCACGCAACTCAAACCTTTCTTTGGAACGGCATCGAGTGGAATGCGCGGTTGCTTCTGGCGCGCTTGCTGTGGATGGTCGCAGCGCTGGGGATTACGCTGCTCGCATCTGTTTTTTTTACACGATTCGATCCAGCGAAAGAATGGTTCAAGCGCGGCAAGAACGGCGTCGCGCATCCTCCGGCCGCGGTGCCGGAGAAACTCACGCCGATTTCCTTTCCGGCGCAAACCATTTCCGCCAGCCATCTGACTCCGCTGGCGCGCGGCGCAGATCGCTGGCGCTTTCCGCAGCTTGTGGCTTCGGAGTTGCGATTGATGCTCAAGGGTCAACCCTGGTGGTGGTACACGGTGGCTGCGGGATTGCTGATTGCCGAACTGGCGTTGCCGCTCGACGCCGCGCGCACGGGAGTCCTGGTCGCGGCGTGGATCTGGCCGGTGCTGATCTGGTCGCAGATGGGTTGTCGCGAGGTGCGCTACGCCACCGGACCGCTGCTGTTTTCTTCGGAGCGTGCATTGACTCGTCAACTTCCGGCGCTCTGGACTGCGGGAGTAGCCGTGACCGCGCTAACCGGGGGCGGGGTCGGGCTTCGACTTTTGCTGACGAGCGATTGGAGAAGCCTTGCCGCCTGGATCAGCGCCGTGCTGTTCATCCCAAGCCTGGCATTGGTGCTGGGAATCTGGAGTGGCAGCCGCATTCCGTTTGAAGCGCTTTACACGGTGTGGTGGTACATAGGCCCCGCCCATCACTTACCCGGGATCGACTTCATGGGCACCACGACGGCATCGAGCCGGCCGGAGTATTACGCAGTGGCGGCTGGAGTTCTGCTCGCCCTGTCGTATTGGAAACGGCGCTTGCGAATGGGATACGCGTGAGGCTGCGAGATCGCCTGGAAAAGCGTACCGCAGCGGTTGAAAGGCGCATTCATTCTGAAACATCTATGGCACGAGTAAAATTCGTGCCCTTCCCGGTCTCTACCCTGGCGGTTTCTTAGCGAGAGAGGTTAAGTGATGCGCTGCCAAAAACCTTTTCCCAGGATGCGCAACTTTTCGCTAACGGTGAGGCTTGTCTTGCCGCTAAATACGTCGTACTGGCGCTCGGCAATTTTATCCAGCAGCTTGCGGTAGATATTTACCAGGACCCAGAGCGCGGGCTGGCTGTCTTCGGAGATAAACGGGATCAGTTGCTCGCCCGCTTTATAGAACTCCCGAGCACGACCGGCTTCCCGCTCAAGCAAGGGACGAAGGCGAACGGGATCGGGCGCGGCCAGCAACTCCGCCGAGGTGACGCCGAATTCGGCGAGGTCTTCTTCGGGCAGATAGACGCGGCCCATGGCGGCATCTTCTTTGACATCGCGAATAATATTGGTGAGTTGGAAGGCGAGGCCACACTGCTCGGCCAAGCCCTCGGCGGCGGGATCGCGATAGCCGAAGACGTGAATGCAAACCAGTCCGACTACGGAAGCGACGCGATAGCAATAAAGTTTGAGATCTTCGAAAGTACGATAGCGCACGGTGAGTCGCTGATCCGCCGGAGCGCCGATGGTTGGAGACTGGCAATCGAGGGCGGGATCGACGACATCCATGGCGGTGCCCAGCGCGAGTTCATCCAGCAGCCCGGCGGGGATGCTGTAGCGGCGCTGCGTGTCGGTGAGCGCCATCAGAATGGGATCGTCGCTGGGTTCGCCTTGCTGGGCGCGGTGGGCGGCGTCGAGCCATTGATTGAGCTTGTTGCGGCGTTCTTCCACACTCAGGGTAGCGTCGTCGGCAATATCGTCGCAGCGGCGCATGTAGGCGTAGACGGCGCACAATGCCTGACGCTTGCGTTTGGGCAGCACCAGGAACGCGTAATAGAAATTCTTGGCTTGGCTGCGCGTGATGCCGCGGCAAACCGAGTAGGCCATGGCCAGCTGCGCCGGCGCTGGGGTCCAGGGCATCAGGACGGGCTGCGCTCCCGCGCTCATAAAAGCTTCCCCCAGGCTGCGCGCGCGACCAGAGCGAGCTTGCGGGTTTTGGAAATCGCGGGGCGGCGGCCGAGCACGGCAAAATTCTGGCGCTCGATGGCGTTGAGTATCTCTTGCCCGCCGCGGCTGAAGAGTTCAATATCGACGGCCAGTTCTTTGCCGACTTTTTTGACCAGCGGCAATCCGCGATCGAACCACTGGCGGGCGCGCTCTACTTCAAACTTCATCATGGCGCGGAAGGCAGGCGGGTTGAGGTTTTGCGCCAGATCAGATTCGGTGACGGAGTATTGGCGCAAATCTTCGACGGGAAGATAGATCCGCCCTTTGGTGTAATCGACGCTGACGTCCTGCCAGAAGTTCGCCAGTTGAAGCGCGGTGCAGGTGGAATCGGAAAGCTGCTGGCGCTCGGCATCACGATAGCCGCACAAGTAAAGAACGAGATGCCCGACCGGATTGGCTGAATAGCGGCAATAGGCCAGCAAATCGGCGAAGGTTTCGAAACGCGTGACAGTCTGGTCCTGGCGGAAGGCAACCAGGAGATCGGAAAACTCGTGCTGGGGGATATCGAACTTGCGGATTGTATCGGCCAGCGCGACGAAGACGGGATGGCGGGGGTTGCCGGCGTAGCAGGCGTCGAGCTCGGACTGCCATTCATCGAGGAGGGCCAGGGCGGCGGAAGGATCGCCCACTTCGTCGGCCAGATCGTCGGAGATGCGGCAATAGGCGTAGACATTCAGGAAATCCTGGCGCAGGCGCCGGGGAAGAAACCAGGTGGCTACAGAGAAATTTTCGTAGTGAGTGCGGGCGAGGCGAGCGCAATATTCGCGGGATTCTTCGAGCGACGGGGGCGATGGCGGGATTGCGTATTCGGCGGGCAGGCGGGACCAGGCCGCGGAGGTTGTGGCGAGTTGGATGTTCGTGGCTGTCATTTGGACAGGGCGGCCGATTACAAGTGGTGGCAGTGCACCTCAGCGGCTGAAGCCGGAGTATTTTGGGGCATTGACGGTGCGGCTCAAGCCGCACCCCTTCAAAGCAGCTAAAGCCGACTGCGGAAAAGGTCCTGGCCTCTGCAAGGCGTACCGCAGCGGCTGAATCCGCATCCATTCTGGAATCTCACGGCACGAATAAAACTCGTGCCCTTCCCGGTCGTGCCTTACGTACAAACTCTCGCAGGTCCGATCAGTGGCCTGGGATGATGGCGGTCTTGATGTCGCCACCGCGGTTCAGCATATGGCGCAGCACTTTCTGCAAACTGGAGAGAGGAGCTTCGCCGGTGATGTAATCCGTGGGCCGGATTTTCTTGGCCGCGATCAGGCCAAAGGCGCGGCGCACGGTTTCCGGCGTGTGATGGAAAGTCGCTTTGAGTGTGATCTCGGAATAGTGCAGGCGGTTGGTATCGAGTTGCACCTTGCTTCCGCTGGCGCATCCGCCGAAGAAGTTGACGGTGCCACCTTTGCGAACCATCTCGACGGTCCACTCCCAGGCTTCGGGGCGTCCAACGGCTTCAATCACGACATCGCAACCGCGTTTCTGCGGGGTGAGGGCGCGAACCGCCTCGACCACGTTCGGCACTTTCAGCGTCTGCACGATTTCGTGCGCGCCCATGTGTTTAGCGGCATCCACCTGCTCGTCGCGCTTTACGACCGAGATCACGTTGCAACCGATGGCGCGCGCCACCTGCACGAACATGAGGCCAATGGGGCCGCCGCCGATGATGGTGACGGTGTCGCCGATCTCGACTCCGGTTTCGTGCAGACCGCGCAGCACGCAGGCCAGAGGCTCGGTCATGGCAGCATCTTCAAAACTCACATTGGCCGGGATGACGAGCATGTTGGCTTCTACGATGCGGCGGGGAACGCGGATGTATTCCGCGTAGGCTCCGTTGTTAAAGAGCAAATCTTCGCAGAGGTTTTCCTGGTGCTTGGAGCAGTAGAAGCACATCTGACAGGGCGCGGAGTTGAGCGCGACCACGCGCTGGCCTTTTTTGAAGCTGAGGACACCTTCGCCCACCTCTTCGATGACTCCAGCCAGTTCGTGGCCGAAGAGCGCGGGAGGGACGATCATGCGGGCGTGGTAGCCGCGCTGGTAGACCTTGAGGTCGGTTCCGCAGGTGAGCGCCACCTGCACTTTGACCAGCACCTCGCCTTTTTCCACGCGAGGGATGGGCACTCTTTCAATTTTAAGATCTTCTTTGCCGTAGAGGACGGCAGCGGTCATTTTTCCGTTCACTGCTGGCTTCCTTCCCAGGCCTGAGAGTTCCAGGTACTACCGGGCTGAATCACCACTTTCATGGAGGTGGGCTGCGGGTGCGCCGCGAGTTCCAAGGCTCGCGCGCTCTGTTGCAGCGGAAACCGGTGGCTGATCAGCTTCTCCAAGTCCATTTCGCGATCCATCACAAAACGAACCGACTCCTCCTGCAAATCGACCGAGGCGCTATAGGATCCGACCAGCGCCTTTTCATCGACGCAAATAGCAGCGGGATCGATTACCACTTCTCCGCGCTGCGTCTGCGCAAACAACAACACGCGACCACCCGGACGCGCGGCATCCATGGCCGTGCGAATCAGGGCGTTGCTGCCGACTGCCAAAAGTACCGCATCGGCACCCCGTCCTTCCGTCCGATCCCGCACAGAGCGCACTGCGTCCTGCTGCGACGCGTCGATTATATTCTCTAAACCAAGGCTTTTAGCTATTCTAAGCCTCTCGGGATACAAATCGGAAGTAATTACCGTGACCCCGGCCCTTTGCGCCAGGACACTTAGTATGATGCCGATCGGCCCCTGCCCGACAGTCAGCACGGTCTCGCCCGGTTGCAGGCGCAGGGCCTCGATCCCCTTCATGCAAGTGTTTACCGGCTCGACGAAGCAGGCTTGCTCAAACGAGACTCCGGCCGGGATTTTGACGGTTCCGTGCTCAACGATCCAATCCATCACACGAACATACTCGGCGAAACCTCCGCCGGAAGGCTCGAAGCCGGCAGTGCATCCGACTTTCTTGTAGGTCGAACATTGCGCGAACGTCTTGTGCTGGCAGTAGTAGCACTGGCGGCACGGGATGTGATGAAAGGCTATAACCCGGTCGCCGGGTTGAAAGTTGCGCACTCCCGAACCCACGGCGGCAACCATGCCGGAAGTTTCATGGCCGAAGATGCGAGGGGCGGAATGAGAGCCGGTGGCGATCTTCTTGAGGTCGGTGCCGCAAACCCCGCAGGAGTGCACCCGCAGCAGGATCTCGCCTGGGCCGATTGCGGGTACGGGAACGGTTTCAAGTCGAACATCATTGATACCGCGGTAAACCGCGGCCAGCATGGTGGCAGGAATGGATTGGTTTTGGTCTTCGATCGCGAGTTGTCCGGCGATACCCATCTTTTATCTTTAATTTTTAAGCAGACGAAACATATTAGATGAAACCTATACGCTCTTCGCTTCAACTACGCTGACCGGTGAGTTCTGGAGAGCTCGGAGGTGCGCGGCCAGGGTCCTTGCCGCTTTGCTGCTATTTCTTGCCAGCTGCGCAACCCGTATCCATAACCAGGGACGCAACAGGGCGAATGCGGTGAAACTGCCGGTTTTGAAGCGGCCCCGGCCGTCGATGAAGCGAACCATTTCCGGCATCTCAAAGTTCAATTCATCGGAAATCACTTTGGTCGCGCCATACTGCAGGCCATGCGCGCTCGCCGCTGCTGCTACCGCGGCCGCTTCCATGTCGACGGCCTGAGCCCCGTAAGCCTGCGCCAGGTTCTTCTTCTGCTGGACTCCGGCAACGGCCATAAATGTAACCAGGACGCCGCTCCCACCTGGGATTTCGGTCCGGCTATTATCGCGCGCATCAACGATCACTCCAGGAACGAAAATATCACCGACCTGCAATGTCGTGTCGAGCGCCCCGGCAAAGCCTACCGACTGCAACATCGCCGGATGATACAGGGCAATCACGGCCTCGGCGGCGCGGCGGGCAGCTTCCGCGCCGATTCCGCCGCAAACCACAATTACTTCGTCCCGCTCAAAAAAGACGAACTTGCGGCCGGCATGTTCGCGCTCGATATGAGCCCAGCCGCGGATCAGGCCGCCGACTTCTCGCTCGAGCGCCGCGACCAAGGCGAGTTTAGTTGAGGCAGAGATCAATTTGCCAGTCCCCGCAGCGGCTAAAGCCGCATTCATTCTGGAACTCTTTATGGCACGAGTAGAACTCGTGCCCTTCCCGGTTTCTGCCGCAGTTCCAGCTTTTGAACTTAACGGCACGGCTGAAGCCCCGCCCTTTCAAAGACGGCCAGAGCCCAGCCCCTTCGAAAGCTAAAACTAAGCCTCGTCAAACAGTGCGACTTCAGGCGTAGCCGTTGGCCCGGAACCACTCTACGGCGCGGCGCAACGCGTCATCGGCGGGGATCGTCTTCCATCCCAACTCGCGCTCGGCTTTGGCGGAACTGGCCCACATTTTTTTCTTCCCCATGCGTACCTGTTCGATGGTGGCGCGGGGTTCGCGACCCAGCAGGCGGCCGGAAAATGTCTCATCCACCGCGCCCGCCAAATAAGCGACGAAATAAGGCAGCTTTAGCGTCGGCGAGGGCAACCCTGAAATCTCGCCCAGCTTATCGAGAATCTGCTTCAGCGTCAGGTTCTCTCCACCGAGAATATAACGCTCGCCGCTTCTGCCTTTTTCCATGGCCGCAATGTGACCGCGAGCGCATTCGCGGACGTCGACCAGGTTCAGTCCGGTGTCAACGTAAGCGGGAAATTTGCGCTTCAGAAAGTCGACCACGATTCTTCCCGTGGGGGTCGGCTTGATATCCTGCTCGCCGACCGGGGTGGTGGGATTCACAGTGACCACCCGCATCGCGCCTTGTCCTGCTGCTTGATTTCTGCCGGCTTCGAGAGCGACCTGTTCGGCCATGAATTTCGAACGCTTGTAGTGTCCGATCATGTCGGCGAGAGTCACCGGAGAATCCTCGTCCGCCGGACGGCCGTTGCTGGTGAAGCCCATGGTGGCTACGGACGAAGTATAGACGACGCAGCGGACTTTGTTTTTGCGTGCGGCGGCGAGAATGGCGCGCGTGCCTTCCACGTTGGAGGCGTACATTTCGGCCGGATCGCGCACCCACAACCGGTAATCGGCAGCGACGTGAAATACGACTTCGCAGCCTGCGATCGCTTTTTCGAGTGAAGCCGCATCGCGAAGATCTCCTGTCGCCGTGTCGGCCTTCAGGCCTTCTAGATTTTTCAGATTGCTGGTGGAGCGGACCAGCAGGCGGAGACTGGCTCCTTGGTCCGCGAGGACGCGGGCGACGTGAGAGCCTAGAAATCCGGTGGCGCCTGTGATGAAAGCTAGCATTTAGCGGGTTGATCTGCGAACGCGGCGCTTAGGCCCGGCAAGCACAGTCTGCAGAGCCCGATCAGGGAGACCGCCAGTTCGCCGCACGGCACGCGCAGCACTCAGAATGCCGCGCAGGGCTTCGTTGACCGCATCCTCCGTGGGAAACGCTGCCGCTATGTCTGGCTCGATCAGGACGACGTTGGTTCCTTCGCGATATTGGTCGTAGTGTTTGCCACGAACGCCACCCTTCATTGCGGCAAAATCATATCCCGGCTGCATGTCGCCATTGCTGCGATGTTCAATGTTCTTCTTCATAGAATCTTCTCTCGCGTGGAGCTGCCGGTCTTGATCGCTTGCAGCCTACGCGCTGCCGGCGGAAGGCAGGTCCCTCCACGCGGAGAACGATCGGCTCCGCCGCTCATTCTCCTTGGTCGGGATGACAAACATCAGTTTGAGCCCATCAGGAGACGATCCGCATCATCAGCTGAGAGCAGGTCCCTCGACTGCGAAGATCGTCCGCTCCGCGCACGATCTTCTTCGCTCGGAATGACAGAGTTTTTTCACGCTCATTGCTTCCTTGTTTTCCATGTGAACTACGACGAGCAGCCGCCCCTTTGCGTTAATTAAGGGTCGTGCTTGCGGCGCGCCTGAAGGCGCACCCTTTCAGAGCCTCGGACTTATGCCGCGAATTTACAGGACATAACACTAGCTCTGCTTCTCCATCACCTTCCCGTAGGTCGTCAGTGCGAGCAGCGGGAAATATTGCCGGTACAGGTGATATTTGAGATAGAACACGCGGGGAAAACCGGTGCCGGTGAAGAGAGGCTCGTCCCAAGAGCCATCTTCTTTTTGGGTGCGCAGCAAATAGGCAATGCCGCGAGCCACGGAATCGCTGCGGATATCGCCCACGGCGAGCAACCCCAGAATCGCCCATGCGGTCTGCGAAGGCGTGCTGTCGCCAACGCCACGCAATGCCGGATCGTCATAGGAGCCCACGCTTTCGCCCCAGCCACCATCGGGATTCTGTACCATGCGCAACCACTCCGCTGCCTGCTGAATGCAAGGCTCGTGACTATCCATGCCGATGGCCTCGAGGCCGCGCAGCACCAGCGCCGTGCCGTAGATGTAATTCACGCCCCAGCGGCCGAACCAACTACCATCCGGTTCCTGTTGGTCACGGATGAATTGAATGGCGCGCTTCACGGCCGGATGGCTCTGGTCATAGCCATAGGTCGCCATCATATCGAGGATGCGTCCCGTAATATCGACGGTCGCGGGATCGAGCATAGCGTTGTGATCGGCGAAGGGAATGTGCTGGAAGACCATTTTGTCGTTGTCTTTGTCGAAGGAGGCCCAGCCGCCGTTCTTGCACTGCATGGATAAAATCCAATCGATGGCCCGCTGGACGGATTCGCGCTGATAGCGTCCGTTGGGGTGCTCGACTTGGCTCAGCGCCAGGCAAACCATTGCGCTGTCATCGACATCCGGATAGAACTCATTGTTAAACTCGAAGTACCATCCACCCGGCTTGCCGGTCTTATTTTTGACCTGCCAATCGCCCGCATTGCGAACCTGCTTCTGAAGAATCCAGTCGGCGCATTTCACCATGCGCGGGTCGTTCGCGGGCACGCCGGCCTCGCCCAGGGCAAAAAGTGCATACGCCGTATCCCACACGGGAGACATACAGGGCTGCATGCGGAAGGTGTCCACTTCTTCGATGCCGAGTTTTTCAAACTCATCCAGCGCCCGAATCACCTGAGGATCGTCGAGCGAGTATCCCTGGCAACGCAATGCGATGATCGAATTCATGATTGAGGGATAAATCGCGCCCAGGCCATCGCTCATGTCGAAGCGTTCGAGCATCCATTTCTCGGCACTCTTGAGAGCAATCGAACGCAGGGGGCGAATGTGCACGCGCTCAAACCAGTGGGTGAGGCGATCGAAGCAAAGAAAGAAATTTCGCCATGAGATCAGCTTCTTTGACCAGCGCAGGTGCATGCGCGATTTCTGCATGCCACCGACAAACAACTCCTCGACGCCCATTTCCCGCGGAATTTTCTTGAATGGCTTTTTGGCGTAGCAGATCGAAAGCGGCACCAGAATGGCTCGCGACCATGAGGAAATCTCGTAGATATTGAACCAGAACCAGTTGGGAAAGAGCACGATCTCGGGTGGGATCGCGGGCACGGCATCGTAATCATACTGCCCGAAGAAGCAGAGATAGATTTTGGTGAAGGTGTTGACCTCGGTGACGCCGCCGAGTTCAAGAATTTTTTGGCGGGCCCGCTGCAGCACCGGATGGTCGGCTGCGTAGCCGGCGAGTTTCAAGCCGAAGTAAGCCTTGACCGATGCGCTGATATTGGATGGGCCGGCCTGATAAATGCTCCAGCCGCCATCTTCATTCTGGTGTTGAATGATCCAGTTGGCAGCCTTTTGGAAGCGCTCGGCATCGCCGGTTCCGAGCAGAGTGTGCAGCAGGATGTAATCCGACTCGAGCGTGGTATCGGCTTCGAGTTCGCCGCACCAGTAGCCATCCTCATGCTGTTCCGAGAACAGGAGTTTGCGGGCGGCGGCAACGGCCGCGCCGACCCGGCTGGATAAACCGTCGATCTTGCCAAAGCGAAGTTGCGGTGCGGAAGCTATATGCGACGACTCGGGGGAGTTCGTATCCATGTTCTGATGCTCCATATACCTCAACGGCTAAAGCCGGCGAGATTATCGCCACTGTGCGGCGCGGCTGAAACCGCGCCCCTGCAAAAGATTCCGCGTAAAACTACCTGCGATGGCGCACACCTATCAATCAGCGCTCACGGTTGCCGGAGCGGCGGCGATGGCCTCGACAATCTCCGGCGGCAACCCGAAGCGCACGTTTTCCGGCATGACTTCGAGTTCCTGCACGTTGTCGAAACCCTTGGTCGCGAGAAACGAGATGGTTTCTTCCACCAGGCACTCGGGCGCGGAAGCGCCAGCGGTGAGGGCAATGGTTTTTACCTCTTTGAGCCAGCCGGATTCGATATCCTTGTAGCTGTCGATGAGATGCGCGTTGGTGCCCAGGTTGCGCGCGACTTCGACCAGACGGTTCGAATTCGAGCTGTTTTCCGAACCAACGACCAGGAGCAGATCGGCCTCGGAAGCCACTTGCTTCACGGCTACCTGGCGGTTCTCGGTGGCATAGCAAATATCCTGCGCGGCGGGCCCTTTAATGTTGGGGAACTTTTTCTTTAAGGCGGCGATAATGTCTTTGGTCTCGTCGAGACTGAGCGTGGTCTGGGTGAGATAGGCGACGCGATTGGGATCGGGCACGGTGAGCGATTTCACCTGCTCGGGATTTCCCACCACCTGTGTAACCAGCGGAGCCTCACCCAATGTGCCCACTACCTCGTCGTGATCGTGGTGGCCGATCAGGATTAGCGAATAACCTTCTTTGGCAAACTTCACCGCCTCGACGTGCACCTTGGTGACCAGGGGACAAGTGGCATCGATCACGCGCAAGCCGCGGCGGGCGCTGTGTTTGCGGACTTCCGGCGAGACACCGTGGGCGCTGTAAATGACGCGCTCGCCATTGGGCACTTCGTCCTCACTATCGACGAAGATGGCGCCTTTACCGCGCAGTTCCTCCACGACAAAACTGTTGTGGACGATTTCTTTGCGCACGTAAATGGGCGGCCCAAAGGCGTCGAGCGCAATGCGAACCACATCGATGGCGCGCACCACGCCGGCGCAGAAGCCGCGCGGCTTCAGCAGAAGTAAAGTCTTTCCCTGGCTGTTTGGCAATCTCAAACTCCCATCCCTATGATCTCTCGCCGTGACCTTCCCTGCTAATGATCTTTCCCAAGCTGCATAAGATGCAAAAACTGGCCTCTGCCGGGTGGGTTCAGGGTACACGACGGGCTTTGAGTCTATATGAATAAACTATCGGAAAGCACCCTTCTGGTCAACGTAAGATGCAGAAACGGCGGGGATTAGCAGTGGACGGGGATTCCAAGCAGCGAACGGGAGCGGGCTCTTGGAACGCGTCGATCCTCACCAAAGGCGTTTTACGTGGTATCGATCGAGAAGAGCAGTGCAAGATATAAGGCAGTTGGGGTGGCTTACTTGAAACCCCAGTCCTTTCAGTTCCTGGTCAGTCAGCTGGTCGAAGGCATCGGCAGCGTAGGAGACCTTTTCCTTCCACGCCCCGGAACTCGCTTTCCTTTGTTCGCCTCTGGCAAGGCCACCACCAGTTTGACCACGGGTTGCTTTCCACGCGCAATGACAATTTCTTCTCCCTTGCACGCCTTCTTGACCAGCCGGGAGAGCTGTGCCTTGGCCTTTTGGATCGTGATCGTTTCCATAATGTATATGTTACCCGTTGGCCTTGATCATTTGCTCGGCATGCTTGCGGGAGGTATCGGTCAACTTGGCGCCGCTGAGCATGCGGGCCACTTCTTCGGTCCGTTCTTCGCCCAGCACCGGGCGAATGCTGGTGCGGGTGCGGCCGTTGCGCTCCTTCTTTTCGATCACGTAATGATGATCGGCGAAGGTCGCGATCTGGGGCAGGTGGGTCACGCAGAGAACTTGATTCGATCGCGCCAGCGATTTCAGTTTCTTACCGACGGCTTCGGCGGCGCGGCCTCCGATGCCGATATCGATTTCGTCGAAGACCAGGGTGCGTTGAGCGGCCGGGCGGGCCTTCGCGGGCAGGAGTGCCCGCGCCACATGGCTCGATCCGGCCTCCACGCTCACCTTCAACGCCAGCATCACGCGCGATAATTCTCCGCCGGAGGCAATGTCTTCCAGGGGGCGCAGGGGTTCGCCGGGATTGGTGGCGATCAGGTAGACGACCTGATCGATGCCAGAGGGAGTCCAGTTCCCTTCCTCTTCTGCCGAAGAGATCTGAATACGAAACGTCGAGCGCATGGCGAGGTCGTTGATCTCGGCCTCGACGAGCTTTTCCAAAGAGCGTGCGGCATCCTGGCGTTTTTTCGAAAGCGCCCGCGCCCCCAGCAGATATTCTTCGCCGGCCTTGGCCAGTTGGCTGCGCAGCTGGCGCAGAATTTCGTCTTTGTTCTCGATCTCGGAAAGTTTGCGGGCCACGTCCGCGCCGAAGGCGATCACATCGTCGAGCGTGGGACCGTACTTCCGCTTCAGCCGATCAAAGAGGGCGAGCCGGTCTTCGACCTCGGCCAGATGCTCGGGTGAGGCATGGATTCCACCGGCGTAGTCGCGAACGGTTGCGCCCACATCTTCCACGCTGATGCGGGCGGCTTCCAGCGCAGCCAGCGCCTCTTGAAACTTAGGCTCGTAGCGGGCCAGTTCCGCAATCTGCTTTTGCGCGGCGCGCAGCGACGAAGACGTGGAGGCATCGCCTTCGTAAAGTAAATCGAAGGCCTGCATGGCAGCATTGTAGATTTTTTCGGCGTTGGACAGGACACGCTTTTCGGTTTCCAGTTGCTCGTCTTCACCGGCCTGGAGCTTGGCCTCTTCGATCTCCCGCTTCTGGAACATCCACAGATCGACCAAGCGGAGGCGATCCTGCTCGCCCTGTTCCAACTCGTCGATGCGGTCGCGAATTCCCTTCCATGCGGCATAGGCCGCTGCGATTGGATCGAGCTGGCTGGCGGCAAATGCATCCAACAGCTCCAGCCGCGCGGCAGCATCGAAGGATGAAAGTGATTCGTTTTGCGCGTGAACGATGGCCAGATGCGGCGCGAGCTGACGGAGCACCGCGACGGTCGCCGCCTGGTTGTTCACGAAGACGCGTCCCTTACCGCCGGCGGCGATTTCACGACGAACAATCACCGAGCCCGCTTCGGACTCATCCAGGCCGTTGCGCTGCAGCACTTTTTCGACCGAGTCTTGGGCACTGCCCTGGCACTCAAATACAGCCGAAACCACTGCCTTCTCCGCCCCGGTGCGGATCACGTCGCTGGAGGCTTTTTCGCCCAACAACAGGGCCAGGGCGTCGATAAGAATGGATTTGCCGGCGCCGGTTTCGCCGGTCAAGAGATTCAGCCCGGAGGCGAACTCGACCGCCGCATTGTCGATGACCGCGTAGTTTTCCAAACGCAATTCAACCAGCACAGGCCCGTCCCCGGTCGATCTTGATGATCGATATGATCGATCCGCGAAGTTTTGCGCAGCATAGCATGAAACAGGTGGGCACGGTGATGTGGGAAAGTGCGGCGGCGGTTCGCGCTCAGGGGTGCGGCGCTTCGCGAGATCCCTCGCCCCGCTTGTGAAAACGCGGGGCTTCGGGATGACGCCAGGATGCGAGCCACGGTTGAAGCCGTGGCTCTTTATCGGTAATCGAGCCCGAGGGTGATCAGCTAGCGCGGCGGAAACGGTCGGCGCTTTCTGAAGTCGATCCGGTATTGATCACCTCCTTGCGCCGCTCGCGCAGGCGATCCTGGAAAGTATCCCAGCGCGGGCCGATCCCGTTCGCGCTGTTATCGATGATTACGGTATCGGTGCTGGCGGCGAAGCCCTGCTCGGGAACATCGCCGCTGGTGATCTCCTCGGCGTCTATATCCTCCTCTGCCAAGGAACCTGCCCCGGCCGAACCTCTTGCTGTCGTGCCAATCGCGGTGGTGCCTGTTGCCGCCAAATCGGCGGCCCGTTCGGAATTCGGATTTCCGGTCAATTGCTCGGTGGTCGGCGTGATGTTCCGGTCGGTTCCGAGGCGATGCATGATCGGGTCGGCCTCCCACTTCGAGCGGTAGCGTCCTTCGTAATCGGCCCACAACTCGTCCGATTCCAGATTGGCTTCATCGTAGGGCGGGAAACTCTCGACCTGCTGCTTGGTCAGATCCACGGCAAAGTTGCCTTCGTGCTGGCTTGATTCGCGCAGCCGGGTGGCCGGAACGACGAATTTCTTCGTCGACAGCCATCCGCCGGTATCCACCACGATGTAGTTGATCTGGCCGGTGAAGTGGTCAAAAATCACGTCGTCAATCTTGCCCAGTTTCTCGTCGTTGGTTCCGTACAAGTTCGAGCCGCGGATGTCTTCGGCGGATTCGGTAAAGCGATAATCGCGGAGCGTTCCACATTTGGCCATAAGTTTCTCCTGGTGCGGGGTTCAATCGATCTAAGCCGCGTCCTTTGGATGCCACTCGGGGAGCAGAGGTATAGCGGTCAAATGCATTAGCCGATATGCTCGCGGCTGCGCTTGCCGGTTAGGATTGAGATACGCCCCAGGGAAGCTGCGCGCCTCATCATCTATAATCGAATAAAGGAAAATTCCTAAACGATGCAACTTTCCTGCTTCTTCGCCCTCTTCGTTGGAGGCGAGATACTCGACCTCGTCTCCAGCACCGGCCCGGTCGCGAAATTCGTCCTGCTTACTTTGTTGGCGTTCAGCCTGATCTCGTGGGCCATCATTTTGACCAAATGGAATCTGCTGCGCAAAGCCCGGGTGCAAAGCGGACGCTTTCTGCGCGCGTTTCGCAAAGCACAGCGGCTGCAAGATATCGCGGCGGTGGCCGATCAGTTTCATCCCAGCCCGCTGGTGGGAGTTTTCGATGGCGGGTACCAGGAATTCAAGCGCCAACTTTCGACCCCGGCTGCGTCGGTGCGCAGTCTGACGGCGATTCAGCGAGGCATGCAGATTGGGGCATCGGAAGAAATCTCGCGGCTGGAACGCAACGTACCGTGGCTGGCGATTACGGCCTCGGTTACGCCGTTCATCGGATTGTTTGGCACGGTGTGGGGCATTATTGACGCGTTTCACGGTCTCGGAACCTCCGGCGGCGCTACCTTGCGGGCGGTCGCGCCGGGCATTTCCGAGGCGCTCATCACCACGGCGGCCGGACTCGCTGCCGCTATCCCAGCCGTGATCGCGTATAACCTGATCGGCAATTCGATTCGCGTGTTCGCCGCGCGGAGCGACGATTTCGCGCTCGAAGTATTGAACGCCATCGAAAGCTCGCAACCGCAAGCGGCGGCATATCCAGCAGAGGTACGGCGTTAATGGCTTTCACTACTTCGAATGGACGCACGCAGACTGCCCTGGCCGATATCAACATCACTCCGCTGGTCGATGTCGTGCTGGTATTGCTCATCATTTTTATGGTGACCGCGCCGATTCTTCAGTCCGGCATTGACGTGAGCGTGCCCAGGACCAAGACGGTCAAAGAAATCACCGAGGAGCGTACGGTCATCACCATTAATAAAGACCAGCGGGTTTTTCTGGGCAACGACGCGGTGAATATTAATCAGATTGCCGCCAAGCTGCGGCAGCGAATCCGGGATCCGCGCAACCAGTTCATTTTCGTGCGCGCCGACGAGAATGTTCCCTTCGGAGCTTTCGCTACCGTGATGGATGCGGTGAAGCAATCCGGAATCACCAACATCAGCATCGTCACGCAACCGATTGATCAAAATGGCGCAAAACGCTGAAATCTTTTTTGAGCACGATAGTTGGGGACGTGCCCTCGCCTGGTCGGCGGGATTTCACTTGGGGCTTACCGCGCTGATCCTGCTTTACACAGCGGTGTTCACCAGTTCGCGCGGCGAAGGCTGGGGCGGAGGTGGAGGCGGTTCGTCCATCGGGGTCTCGCTGGTGAGTTCCGTTCCTTTGCCGGCTCCGGCCGCGCAAACGCAGAACGTTCTGGCCAACGAATCGAAAGGGATCACCAGGTCTCAGCCTAAGGTGGAAGAGAAAGAGCCCGACGCGATCGAGATTCAGGGAAAGAACTCCAAGATCAAGAAGAAGCCGCCGGCTCCGACGAAAGCGAAAGCGGAAGCTCCACCCGAAGAGACGAATCAGGTTGCATTTGGCGAAGGAGGCCCGGTGAGCGGGCCGTATGGCACGTTCAACGCGGGCGGAGCCAAAGGCGGTTTTGGCATTAGCGGCAGCGGCGGCGATTTTGGCACAAAGTTCGGATGGTACGTGCAGATCATTCAGCGGAAGGTCTCGGAGAATTGGTTGAAGTACGAAGTGGACCCGACAATCTCGAGCGCGTCCCGGGTCTACATTACGTTTGATGTGGCGCGTGACGGGCATCCTTACAACGTCCAGGTCGAGCAATCCAGCGGGGTGCCGTCGCTCGATGTCTCGGCAACGCGTGCCTTGCAGCGGATCGACACCTTTGGCCCCCTGCCGCCGGATTACGGCGGCAGCAAAATTTCAGTGGAGTATTGGTTCGATTACAGCAAGAAATGATTTTGTTACCGGCCGAAGACGTGGGGCATCCCATCAAGTAGTGCTGGCAAGTGTGCTGCATTGCGAATGAGAGATTTATAAGGCACCCAAATGATTATTCTTAAGGTTCTACAGCAATGGGTATGATGAACGTAGCTTGCTAATGACAACATATCGGACTACGATATTATCGTTCGGCGCAGCTTTCAGCTCTGGCGCGCGCGACCACTTCACCGGGATGGACAAATCTTACCGACCAGCTTCGCCCGCGACCACAATCCTGCGGGGTGCCCTCACCGTTCTGGTTTTCTTCTTCTTGTTTTGCGCCTCATTGTTTTGTGCCTCGGCGGCGTTTGCCCAGGACTGGGTTCGAACTGGCTCCGGGCTGGGCGTGGAAAAAGTCCGCCTGGCTGTACCTGACTTCAAGCCCTCGACGAACGATCCGCAGAACGCCGCGCTGCTCAAGACTTTCAACGATACCTTCTGGAGTGATCTGGACAATTCCGGGGTGGTCGAACTGGTCTCGAAGAGCTTCTATCCGCTGCAAACGCCCGGCCAACCGACGGAGGTCACCTTCGGAGCCTGGAATTCGCCCCCGCCCAACGCGGCCATGCTGGCCTTTGGAAATTTAGGCGTAACCAACGGCAGGCTCACCGTGCTGGGCTGGCTCTACGACGTGAAGAACACGGCATCGCCGCTGGTTCTAGGCAAGCAGTATTCGGATGTTGCGACTGACGATGCGGCCCGCGTCATCGCGCACAAATTCGCGGACGAGATCATCTTCCGGCTGGGTGGAGGGATTCAGGGAATCGCGGAAAGCAAGATTTACTTTGTCAGCGATCGATCCGGGCACAAAGAAATCTGGGTGATGGATTACGACGGAGCGAACCAGCGGCAGGTCACACATCAGAATTCGATTTCGCTTTCACCCAGCATCTCGCCCGACGGTACGCGGCTGGCGTTCAGTTCGTTGACGAAATCGGGTTGGGATATCTTTATGTTCTCGCTGGATCTCAACCGGGTGGTGAATTTTCCGCGCTTCGGCGGAACCAATCTGTCGCCCGCATGGTCGCCTGACGGCCTGCACCTGGCATTCGCTTCGTCCCGCAGCGGCGATTCCAACATTTACATTTGCGATGCCAATGGCGCGAATCTACATCGCATGACGAGCGGCAAAGGGCTGCCGGACGTTTCTCCGACATGGAATCGTAAAACCGGCGCGCAGCTTGCTTTCGCCAGCGGGCGCACGGGATTGCCGCAGATCTATACCATGGAAGTGGACGGCACGAACCAGCAGCGCATGACCGATCAGGGCTACGCGGTCTCGCCTAACTGGGCGCCCAATGGGCAGTTTCTGACGTTTGCCTGGATTCGCAAATATGGCCCCGGCGAACCTGGTTCCTCCGACATTTATTTGATGGATATTGCCAGCAAGCAGTGGGTGCAGCTCACGCACGATGGCGGGCGCAACGATTTTCCATCGTGGTCGCCGGATGGGCGGCATATCGTTTTTCAATCCAGCCGGTCGGGCAAGGAAGAGATCTGGATGATGCTTGCCGATGGCAGCAAGGCCCATCAACTGACTTTTACCGGACGTAATTCTCAGCCGAATTGGAGTTGGAAATAAACACTTCGTCTGAACTCGAGTCTGAACTTAAATGACTGCAGAGTTCGCAGGAGGAGCAAACGTGAAAGGGATCACACTGAAGAGGAACAACATGAAACAGCGCAGTTTCCAAACACTCGCCACCCTTGCCGCACTGGCCGCCATCCTTATGCTGGGCGCCTGCCATGGGGGGAAAAAAGTCCCACCACCGCCGCCGCCACCACCGCCGCCACCATCGCCCACGGCTTCGATTTCCGTGAGCCCGGATACCATTCAGACGGGGCAATCAGCAACGCTGACCTGGCAGACTTCAAACGCGACCGACGTGTCGATCGACGGTATTGGCGCGGTTCAGGCCAGCGGATCGCGGCAGGTTTCTCCCAGCGCCTCGACCACCTATCACCTGACGGCGAAAGGTTCCGGCGGATCGCAGGAGGCGACCACGCGCCTCACGGTAACGCAGCCACCGCCGCCGCCGCCGACGACACCTTCGCCCACGGAGACGGAGCTGTTCAATCAGAACGTCAAGGATGTTTACTTCGACTACGACAAGGCGGATGTGCGCTCCGATCAGCAGGCGGCGATTCAGGCTGACGCGCAGTTCCTCAATCAGCACACCAACATCAACTTTACGGTTGAGGGACATTGCGACGAGCGCGGATCTACCGATTACAACCTCGCCCTGGGCGACAAACGTGCTACTTCGGTGAAGGATGCCCTGGTTTCGGCCGGAGTCAGCGCCAGCCGCATCAAGACGATCAGCTACGGCAAGGAAAAGCCGTTCTGCACCGAGTCGACCGAGTCGTGCTGGCAGCAGAACCGTCGCGGCCACTTGATTTATCAACCGTAGGCTGCGCGGAGGTATTTCCTGCGTGGCCGGGCCATTGGCCCGGCCACGCGGCTTTAGGCCACAACGGCTGCAGTCCGTCTAAAATATTTTTAGGAGAATTTCAGTGATGACCTTACGGCGCCTCTCCACGCTGCTCGCGCTTTTCGCCACGATTTGGCTGGCGGCTACCCCGGCGTATGCCGCCAGCAAAGAAATCATCCAACTGCAAACCCAGGTGCAGCAACTCCAGGAACAGATGACGGCCATGCAGCGCAGCTTCGACGAGCGCATGGGCGTAATGAACAACCTGGTGCAGCAGGATACGGACGCAGTCAACAAACTTTCTAGCAGCTTGACCACCTTGCAGACGGCTCTGCAAAAACAGCAGGGTGATTCTGCAGCGCACGTCGACCAGATCTCCGGTCAGCTGCAGTCGTTGAATGACACGCTGGACGAGTTGAAAGTGCGCCTCGGCGCGGTCAGCAAACAGTTGCAGGACATGCAGTCGTCGCAGCAGAGCCAGGCGGCGACGCTAGCCCAGCAAACGGATCAGCAAAAGGCCGTGGCGGCCGCACCCCCACCCGATGTGCTCTACAACAATGCTTTGCGGGATTACAACGGCAACAACAACGATCTGGCCACTCAGGAATTTTCCGATTACCTGAAGTATTACCCGAACACGGAACTTGCGGGAAACTGCTACTTCTATTTGGGCGAGCTTCAATTCCGCCATGGGAACTACGAGCAAGCCGCGAAAAGTTACGATCAGGTCCTGCAAACTTTTCCCACCGGAACGAAGGCCGCTTCGGCTCAATTGAAAAAGGGCTTTGCTCTGATCGAACTGGGCAAGAAAGAAGATGGCGAGGCCGAGCTTCGCCACGTCATCCAGCGCTTCCCCAAGTCCAATGAAGCGCTGCAGGCGCGGGAACGGCTGCGCAAGCTGGGAGTTGCCACCCGTCCCGGCGAATAATTTGAGTTATAGTGATGGTGGTTTAATTTGGAGTCTTCTATGACTAAGATTTCTGACAACGACCCCGACCGCGCCAAAGGAGCGACCGAAACTGAAGAGCACCATCATGACGGCAACCTGGGACTCTCCGAGCAGCTAGGCCATCGCGATCAAGATCCACGGATTAAAGACGCCGACTCGGATTTTCCTGAACCTGGGGGAAATCCGGAACACACGGGTGAGAGCGAAAAGCATTCCAGAAAGCAGTGAACTGGGTAGTCAGTAAACAACTGTTTTTCAAATTGCCATCGGGCCCACTTCTTTTTCTACCTCAAGGGTATCGACCATGACGATGGCGTCCCAGGGGCAGCCGTCGAGGAAGCAGCCGTCGGGGCCTTTGCTGAGGCATTTCTTGCAGCCGATGCAGAGAATGGGGTCGATGGCGATGCGGCCAAAGGGAACGCTGTCCTCATCATCCACCCAGAACATGCAGTCTTCCACGGGGCAATATTCCACGCAGGCCGGGGAGCCGGCGCATCCCGTACAGCATTCGGTGATGACGGCCAGCTCTTTGGGCTTCTTCTTGCGCGGCGTGGTCAGGCCCTTGGATCTGGGCTCACTCTTGAGTTCGTCGGGAACCATCCCAACAGCTTTGGTCGCTCCAGGTGCGGCAGGCATGGCGGGTATTATAGCGCGGTTTTGAGAAATGTTAACTGCGGTTTCGCGGAGGGTAAACACCGCGGCATGGGAAGCAGACTGGTCAGCCTTCGGGAAGGACTGCGCAAGTTGGCTCAAGGGTGTGACGGAAATCACGTCCAGAAACATTGCGACCGGCGTAGAATGGCCCCGTAATTGGGGGCCCGGTAAGGCGCAGCTTTTGGAGGCGCAACTTGCCAAAGCAAGCACAGGCCGCACTCGATGTCATTCGTAATCGACTTCAAGTGATTATGCTCCGCGCGGAGACTAGCGAGAAGCCTGCCTACTGCGATACTTGTGCACTCGCGCTTTGTGAAATTATCAAAGAACTTCGCGAGTTGGAAACCTTCATCCAATCGCTCCAGGCTCACCCCGACAACTCTTAGTTCTGGCTCCTCCTGAAGGCGGGCATTACTCGTCATTGCTACCCCTGCCAGACCCCGGCGGGGGTCAATTTGAAGAACTACACTGGGATCAGCGAGCCAAATGGGGATATTTCGACAGATGGCAGCACCTCGGCTCGATTCGATACAATCGCTCTATGTTGGCTATGCTGCTATACACGGCGGATGGGACACCATCATCCTTGCCGTAATTCGCAGAGGACGATGGTAAATTATGTTTTACGCGAAGGCATCTGCAACGTCTCTGGCTGTGCTGCTCACAGCGGCTCCAATGTGGGCGAAGCTCAGCGGGCCAGACATATCCAAACTTGCGAACCAATGCAGCATGGGCAAGGAGGGCGCCTGCCATAAACTGGCTAAGATTGCGCTTACAAACAGGGACGCCAGCATTCGCTGCGCCTCCGTCGCAAACATCAGTGACCAAGAGCTTCTACGTAAGATTGCGGCCCAGGACCAAGACGCCGCCGTGCGCGACTGCACCCAGAAAAGGATCACGCTGAGAAGTGCGGAGGAAGCCGCCGCAATTGACGTTGTCAAATTACTTTACCCACAAAGTTGGACAGCATCTGGATACCTGGGTACACCCTCGACGACACACCACCAAGAACTCGTCTCGATCACCGAAACTGCGCTCGTTATCCATCAATACGGCACCAAAATAGTTGCCACAGGACCATTTAGGCCTTCAGATAATGCGGGTACTGTTTATGCACCTGCGAGGATTGAGGATTATACGGTCAATAAGACCCTCACTTTTGCGGATGTCCGTGAGATTAATATCGGCTTGAGCTTGGATTTAAGCCACTCCACCGTGGTGGCCATCTTGGGCCGGCCGCGCGGGATCCTTTTCGACCTTGCCGTGGATAACCCAAGAGCGGTCCGTCTGAGGAGCGCCCTTCTTGCCCTCTGCCCGAACGCGAAAAAGTAAGTGAGAAATCATTTGCTTCGCCACAGTTGTTGTAACCAGGCCATAGCGCGTTTTGACGACGGTGAGCCAACTGCCCCTTACGGCTGCGAGGCAGAGCATCTCCACAGGTAAAGACAACGCATCGAACGGTGCTTAGCGGCTGCAGGCTGCACGACAGGTGAAGAAGCACGAGTAGGTTCGTCTTCGATGCTGTTTGGCAATACAGACGGAACCGTCGACACATGGGCGATTCCCGAGTGGCCGAGGTCTGAACCGTAACTTGCCTGGCTTTGATCCACTTTGAGACTGACACGAAAGACATCCGCTGTCGTGCCCGGAACCGCCCCGGCCGATTGAATGGCCGACCGTGCGGCAGGTCGATCATGCGTGGGAGTGGCATTCCAGCTTCACCAGTACGGCCAGCTCGGGCTGCCGCCGAGATTCCCATCCCACTTCGCTATAATTAAGGATTCTATGTCCCCCACCGCCCTACAGGAGGCACTGCGCGCTGAGGCGAACCAAACGGCGCAGCCGCAGGCTTCGGTCGATTACCGCGGATCGAATACTGCGGCGCGTTTTGCCGACCCACAGGCTGAATTCGCTGCCCTTCGGAACGGCTGCGGGATCTACGATCTTGGCTTTCGCGCGCGGATTTCGCTGACCGGCGGCGATCGTATGCGGTGGATGAACGGCATGGTCACGAACAACATTCGCGACCTCGCCATCGGGAATGCGGTTTATGCTTTCCTGCTGAACCCGCAGGGGCGCATTCTCGGCGACATGACGGTGCAAAATCTGGGCGATTCTCTGCAGGTAGAAACCGACCGCAGCCAGCTGGAAAAGATTCTTGCCACGTTCGATCATTACATCATCATGGACGACGTTGAAGTGAAGAACATCAGCGAGGAGCAGACCGCCCTTGGCCTGACGGGGCCAAAATCGCGGTTGTTGCTGAATGCCGCGGGTATCGAAGTTCCGGAATTACAACCGTTGCAGGCGATCACTCCGCGGTGCAGCTGCGATTGCGGGTGCGTGGAATGCACGGTGATTCGTGGCGAAGACGCGCCGCACGAATCGTATGAGATTTGGCTCGCGCCTAAAGATGTTTTGAAAACATGGCAAACTTTGCTGGCGGCAGGGGCAATTCCGGTAGGCTCGGAGGCGCTGGAAATGCACCGCATCGCAGCCGGCATTCCGCTTTACGGCGTCGACATCCGCGAACGCGACCTGCCGCAGGAGACGGAACAAACCCGCGCTCTCAACTTCAACAAAGGCTGCTACGTCGGACAGGAAATCGTGGAGCGGATTCGCTCGCGCGGCAATGTGCATCGAAAGTTCACCGGGTTTGTGGTGGACGGCGCGGCGGCAAGCGTTACGGGCGATAAGATTGTTTTCGGCGAAAAAGAAGTGGGCGAGATCACCAGCGCTACCGTTCTGCATACGCCTTCAGGCCCACGAACGATTGCGCTGGGATACATTCGGCGCGAAGTGGGAATTCCCGGACGGGAAGTGACGATTGGAACCGTGGGAGCCAGAGTAGCGCAGTTGCCATTCGCGCGTGCTCTGCTCGAAGCCGAAGATGCAGCGTTGCACAAAGTCTAGGAAACGTTTTTCACGATCCAGAAGTAAAGATTTACGAGGATAGAAACCATGGCTGAGAAAAAGCAGGAAGCAAGTTTCACCATAACCGACCGCCGCTTGTTCACCGAGGATGGCGAATTGCGCAAGGACATTGCTGAGGAGAGCGAACCGCCGAAAGCAGCCGCGCCCGCACCTGTTAGCGCCGCGAAAGAGGCCGCGCCTTCCAACCCGGTGGCTCCGTTTCCCGTCCCGGAGGGTGGCTCGGATGGTCAGGACGTGCCTCCGCCGCCAACCGCGGCCGAACAGCAGGCGCAGGCAGATGCCTACAGCGCTTCGTCCAAGGAACTCGATTCGCGCGTGGAACTCGGCGGCCGGTCGGCCAAAGAGTTTGAAATGACCTTTGAGCGCTTCCTGGCGTCGTTATATATGACCGCGATGCTGCAGCTCGGATTGATGCATGAGAAGGGCAGTCAGCCAGGCCTCGATATTATCGGTGCGCGCCAGACCATCGACACGCTGGCTCTGCTGGCCACGAAAACCAAGGGCAACCTGACTCCCACAGAAGAAGCTTTCCTGCAAAACAGCCTGTACGAAGTGCGCATGGCCTATGTGGAAGTGACCAACGCGCTGTCGCGTCCGCCGCAGCCCGGAGCAGCGACCGGAACCAGCGGAAAATGACCGTGTCGCGTAGCGGTTCGGCCATCGGGGTGTGCGGATGAAGGCGACGCTCACCGTGCTGGGCAGCGGTACCTCGATGGGCGTGCCCACGCTGGGCTGCGATTGCGCCATCTGCCGTTCGAGCGATCCGCACGATCGCCGCACCCGTCCTTCGGTGATGCTGGAGTACGCCGGCAAAGTAGTGCTCATCGACACCACGCCGGATTTTTACGGGCAGGCCATTCGCGAGCACATCACGCGCGTGGATGCGGTTTTCTACACCCATACGCACGCCGACCACATTCTCGGCATTGATGATTTGCGACCGCTGAGTTATAGTCACAAGCCGAATAAATTGCCGCTGTTCGCGCGTCCGGAGGCAGCCGCGTTTCTGCGCAAAATGTTCAGCTACATTTTCGACGCCAACTACAAATTCGGCGGACTGCCGCAGCTTGAATTACGGCCGATGGAGGGCCCGGTGGAGCTTTTCGGCGCCCGCTTCGAACCGGTGACTTTGATTCACGGCGAAAGCGAAATTTACGGCTATCGTTTTGGCAGCGCCGCGTATCTTACCGATCACAGCGATATTCCTGAAGCATCCTTTCAGAAGTTGGAAGGCCTGGACATACTGTTTCTGGATGCGCTGCGGCATAAGCCTCATCCCACGCACTCGACAGTGGAGAATTCGTTGCGCATTGTCGATCGATTGAAGCCGAAGCGCGCATTTTTTACTCACATTTGTCACGATCTGGGGCACGAGGCTACGAACGCGACGCTGCCGGAAAATGTGCGTCTGGCCTATGACGGGCTAAAGCTGGAATTTGATATCTAGGTGTCAGGTCACAGGTGAAAGTTTCAGGCGAAAGACCTCGGACCTGAGACCTCGCATCTCCGGCCTTGCAGGCATGAAGATTTTTCACAAACTCGAAGACGTTCCCACTGGTTTTGGTCCGTCGATACTAAGCGTGGGAAACTTTGACGGAGTGCATCGGGCGCACGCGCACGTTCTGGGCGAGATTGTGCGGCGGGCCCGTGAAAGCGGTATCAAGGCGGTAGCGGTCACGTTTGAGCCACATCCGGCGCGCATCCTGCGGCCCGACTCTGGACTGAAATTGCTCACGCCGCTGCCGGAGAAATTGCGGCTGCTCGCGACCACGGGAATCGATGCGGTGCTGGTGCTTCCCTTTGGCCGTGATCTCTCGTTGATGACGCCGCGGCAGTTTGCGGAGCGCATCCTGAAGAAGCATCTGCACGCGCGTGAAGTGCACGAGGGCTACAACTTTCGCTTCGGACACAAGGCATCCGGCGACATTCATTTGCTCACGCAACTTGGCGAGGAGATGGGCTTTGCGGTGAAAGTTTATTCCGAAGAAAAGTTGCGCGGCGAGCCGGTTTCCAGCACCCATATACGGAAGTTACTCGCCGCGGGACGAGTAAGCCGCGCGCGGCATTTGCTGGCTCGTCCGTTTTGCATTCTGGGCGCGCCGGGGCGAGGCCGCGGGCTGGGATCGAAATATACTGTGCCCACGATTAATTTAGCGCGCTACGAAGAACTCGTGCCCAAGGACGGCGTTTACATCACCTGCACGCGGGTAGGCGAGGAGCGATTTGATTCGGTTACCAACGTGGGCAATCGTCCTACGTTTGGCGCGGAATCGTTTGCGATCGAGACGCATCTGCTCAACTTCCATCCGATTGAATTGACGCCGGAAAGCGAGGTTGAAATTTGCTTCCTCGATCGACTGCGGGATGAGATTAAGTTTCCCTCAGTCGAGGCTCTGCGGGAGCAGATTGCGCGGGATGTGAAGAAGGCGAGAAGATATTTTCATCTGCTGCGGCTGCTAATGCGGTAGGTAGCCTGATTCCATGGGCAATTTTCCGTCGACGCGCACCACGCTGATGGTGCTGTCGATGGAGCGCACATCGACAAAGCCGATGGCGCCCGGAATGGACTGAACGAACTTGAGCACGTCGGCGTCGGTGTCGGCCAGCATGATCGCGTCCTTGTGAGCGGCAACCAGCGCCTTCAACTCCGGAGCGCTGATCTTCGCCAGGTGCTCTAGCGTTTCGGCTTCCCCGCTGGAGTTTCTGTGCAGAACCACCACGATGGCTTTGCCGTTGGGCCACTTCTTCATCTCCAGGCGAACAATCTGGTTCAAATGAACCGCGGTGATATTGCCCACGTCGTTATCCTTGTTGACCACCACTGCCATGTGATGGGCAAAACACGGGGTGAGAAATGTGAGGAGAAACACGAAAAGCGTTGCGATCCGCTGCGATCTCATAAGCATGTCCAATCTCAGATCAACACGACTTGGGGATTATCCAGCAAGGCTACCCAATCTTGCCAGCATCAGTTGTAAAAATATTGTCAAACGGGGCCAGGGGATCAAAGAAGAAAACATTCTTATTGGAGACGAGGCGCCGGCGCTTTTTGCCCAATTGAAAATCGTGACTCTTGCCCCGCTATTCAATCGGTTCGACCAGGACCGGTTCTTGGGATGCGATATCGTTGCGACCGGGACGCTGCACGATCACGATGGCCGCCAGCACCAAGATAATTCCGACCGACTGAATCGGGTGCAGCACTTCGCCCAGGAGCAGTGCGGCGAGAAGGATGGAGAAAACTGGCTCCAAGCAACTGGCGATGATGGCGCGGGTGGGCTCGAGATGCTGGAGGCCGAGAAAATAGAGTGAGAATGCGCCCAGCACTGAAAGCATCGAGAAAACGAACAAGAATAGCCATTGGACCGGCGAATAGTGTGCGGCAACGACCTTCCACGGCGGATTGACGACCAACCAGAACAGGGCGGCTGCGGCCAGAGTCCAGACCAGCACACGCCAGCGGTCGTAGCGAACCAGGATGCGGTGTCCGGCGATGTTATAAAAGGCGAAAGAGAATGAGGCCAGCAGAGCGGCAAGCACACCATAAGAATCGAGACGGAGGCTGCTTCCCTTCGCTCCGAAGATGCCAATGACCAGGGCGATGCCGGTAACCGCGAGTGCGACGGCAATCACCTTCTGTAGTGAAAGCGCCTGCTGGCCACGGGATACGACGTATAGGAGCACCCACACCGGCGCGGTGTATTGCACAATGATGGCGGTGGCGACGTTGGTTCTCTGGATGGCGACGTAATAGAAATAATTCGAGACCGCAATGCCGAGCGTTCCCAGCAGAAAACAATAGCCGAGATCGCGCGCCGGGAGCCGTATGCGCTGCCAGCCTTTTGAGATCACCAGAAGCGGCAGCAGCACGAGCAGAGAAAACGTAGTGCGGGTTTGGGAAAGAATCAGGGGATCGATGGGGTGAAGAGTAAACGCAGCGGCGCCCAGCCGCAGCTTGCCGGTAAATGTGGCGCGACCGAGCGCGGCCGAAACTGCCCAGAGAAACGCAGCAGAGGCGATGAAGAGATATCCGCGCAGAGGATGGGGCTGGGAGTGCGGTTGATTTTGGTGAGGAATAGCGGCCCTCGAGTGCTGGTTTTCATTGCATCGACTGCAGGTCGATCAGCTTCAGTTCGATGATCTTCAACTCGATCTTCAAATTCGATGATCAGGCAGCAGCGAGGATGCGGTCAAGGCGGTCGGGATCAAAACCTTCAATCACTTGGGGGCCGGCGGCGGTAAGAATCACCAATGTCGGTGCGGTGTTGCTGTGGTAGGTTTCGAACAATTCGGCGCGCGCGGTGTCGTCGCTGCTCATGTCTCGCTCTTCGAAGTCGAGGCCTTTCGCCTCCAGCAAGATCTTCGTGATCTCGCAGGAGAGGCATCCGGATTGACTAAAGAGAAAAATCTTAAGCGCCATGAGAATGCTTTCTAGGCGTCCACGTATTCGATCTCCGCGGTAATGGTCGCAGTTTTTTCCAGCATCGCCGAGACCGAGCAATACTTCTCCTTCGAGAGCCGCACCGCGTCTTCCACAGCTTTGCGGGAAACTTTACCACCCACGCGGTAAATTAGCTTGATTTCGGTATAGACCGAAGGCGGATCTTGGGCGCGCTCGGCCTGGGCGCGAACTTCGAGACTGGTGAAGGGTTCGCGTTTCTTTTGCAGGATCGAAACGACGTCGTACCCGGTGCAGCCGCACAGGCCGATCAGCACCAGCTCCATCGGGCTGTTCCCGGCTTTCTTGTCGCCATCGACGACGATGGGGTGACCACTGTCGGAGATGCCGTCGAAGCCGTGATTCTCAATCCAGGTTGTTTTAGCGTTGGTCATGACTTTCTATCTTCGATTATCCGTACTGGGTTCGGGATGAATTAAAACGCGAAAGAGCTCGGGCGCGGCTTGCTTGAAGCGGATTTCGAGATCGGTCTGGATATCGTGCACGCTGGCCAGCGAAAGATCGTCCGAGAAAGTGCAGTGGCAAGAGACGTAGAGACGCCCGCGCACCTTCTTGATTATGACCTCGTGCATGTCGATGATTTCTGGAAACTCGGCAGCGAGTGACTTTAGCTTGCGCTCAAGATCGGCATCGCGAATTAACTCGTCGCCGGTTTCGATGGTGGCGGGCTCGCTCTCGATGTGGGTGAGGATGTCGTCGATCTCCGGAACTTCTTCGCGCATGTCGGCTTCGAGTTTTGTCACTTGATCATGGGCACTTTTCAAGCTTAGATCTTCGTGGAGTTCGACGTGCTGTTCCACGTGGATCCGGCCGGCGAGATCCTGCACGCTGATGTCGTGAACATTCAGATTATGACGCGTGGCGACGGCGCGGATGCGATCGAAAATGTTTTCCGAACGCTGGGCTCGAGGCAGGGGTTGAACGGTAACATCGGCGTCGGGAAGAATGTTGTGCACGGCGGCGGTGACCGCGGCCACTAATTGTTCGGAGCGCTGAAAGGTCACGGTGCGCGCGAAACCAACGGCAAGATCAGCGAAATAGCGGTTGCCGGCGCGGCGGATGCGCACGCGTCCCACCTCGAGGACGCCATCGACGTGGTCGACTGCAGTGATGATCTGGCTGCGAACGCCGACAGGCGCGGCGTCGAGCAGCGCATCGACAGTGCGGCGCGCCAGCCGCCAGCTTACCGAAACAATCACTCCGCCGACAAAGAGAGCCGCGATGGGATCGGCGAGCCGCAGCCAGTCGAGATGATAGGTGCGGCCAAGCAAAATCAGCACCAGGCCGAGCACGACCACGCCGGCGGACCAGATGTCAGTCGAGAAATGCAGCGCGTCGGCTTCGAGCGCCTGGCTTTCGTACTTAGTAGCGATGCGGCCGAGAGCGCGGGAACGCCAGAAATCCACGGCCATGGAGACCAGCATCACGACGAAGGCCCAGATGGACGGTTCGACTTCAACCTTTCGGAAGAACAGACGAACGATCGCTTCGTAGATCACCCAGGCGCAAGTGAGCAGCAGCAACGCCGTTTCGACGAAAGCGGAAAAGTTTTCGACTTTGCCGTGGCCATATTGATGTTCGGCGTCGGCGGGCTTGTCGGAGACTCCAACGGATAGATAGGTGAGCAGGGCCGCGATCAGATCGAGCGCAGAATGCGCGGCTTCGGAGAGGATTCCGAGGCTGCCGGTGGTGACGCCGACAATGATTTTCCCGATGGTGATGACCAGTGCGGCGGCAACCGAGTTTCCGGCGACGGCGCGCTTTTCGGCGCGCATGGCGTTGGGTGAGTAGAGAGCCGGGGTGCCGGACATAGGGGGATTATCGGCGATTGCGAGGAATTGCGCCAACGGGAACGGGAAACGCAAAATCCCGATGGCCTAATATGCCGGCGCTGCTCTTTCGCTGCGCTACGCTTTTCGACCGCTTAGTTTTTTGACCCGGCCGCGGGCCGCTGCGCTGGCTTTACTGTGCTGCTCAGTTGCAGGAACGGCATCACTGAGGGGATTCCGTTGTGGTTCACGATTACCAGCATGTAATAGCCCGGAGGCGCGAGGTTGGCGTTTGCCGGGGCGGTGGCGGTCAGCGTTCCATCCCCCGGAGTGAATTTCAGGTTGACGTAGCGTTGGTCCATGTTGTCGGCGTGGGTGGTGGCTCCGGGACGAACCAGAGCAACGCTTGCGATCGAGGAAGCTTCGGCTGTGGTGATGGTGAATTTCTGGTTGTAGGTGAGCGAAGTGGGCGCGGCGGAAATCACCGGGCGCGTGCCATTGAAGAGGTAGGGCGGGCTGTAGATTTCGTAGCTGACTTGTTCCGGCGCTCCGTTGTCGGAGCCGGCGGAAACTACGCGGCCATCGGGAATCAGAACAGCAGTGGAGTGGTAAGTACGCTGAATTTGCTGCGAGGCCATCAGCGTCCAGGTGCCCGTCGTCGGATTGTATAACTCGGACGAGTAGACGGGGTTGGTGTAGCGTCCACCGCCGCCGCCTCCGGCAACCGCCAGCACGGTTCCATCGGCCAGCAGAACCAGATTTTCGTTATAGCGGGCGAAGTTCATGGAGCCGGTGTAGCTCCACGTGGGCTTGGCTTGGGACATGTCAATTACTTCGGCAGTGGCTGTGGCCGAGCTGCCGCCGTTGAGTTTGGAGGGCGAACCACCGGCAACCAGAATTTTTTCCTGGCCGGGCAACAGGACATGAGGAGCGAAATAGCGATAGCCGAAATTGACGGTGGCCACGTAGGACCACTGATTGGTGGTGGGATTGAACTGATAACTCTGTGCCGCCGGGGACGACAGAAACACATTGCCAGTGGGCAGAAGCGAGAGGCGAGGATAGACCTGAGCGTCCTCGCTGGGCAGGTTGGCGGAAGCGGGTAGAGCCGTCCACGAGTTGGTCTGGTAGTTGAAGGTTTCCATCTGGGTCTGGACCCAGGCGCCAGTGGAATTGGTTCCGGAAATCTCGAGCATCAGACCGGTGGGAAGTTCGATGGTGCTGGGATACCAGCGCGCGTTGATCATGTCGGTCTGCTGCGTCCACTGGTAGGTCGCAGGATTAAATTCAAATGTATTGGTGGTGCCGCATCCGCTGGCATCGTGGGAACAGGTGACGCCCTGGACATTGCCGCCGGTCACCAGCACGTTGCCATTCTCCATAATCGACAGGCCGGAGCAGAAAATGTCATCGTCGAAGGGCAAGAGAACATTAGTGATGACGCCAGTGACGGGATTGAGCACCATCGCCTGAGATTGCAGCCAGCCCGACGCGGGGTAGTAATAGAAGAGGACGCTGCCGTTATTGAGCACGGCGGCATCGGAGCCAACCAGGCAAGGATAGGTGCAGAAATTCACCGGAGCTGCCCACTCGCCCTGGGTGGAAGCCAACGAGTGCGCGGAGGCTTTCGTGGTGGGCGCTTTAGTTGCTGGCGCTGCCTGGGCTAGAAGAGTGGGAGGCACGGCGCACATACATAGAATGAGGCTCAGCAGGGTGAGGCGGCTGAAGAAAGGCTTGCTTGGCACGATTCAATCTCCTTGATCCGGTGTGGCCTGAAATCCTGTTGGGAGAGGGCTGGGGACACAGCTCCCTAAAGACCGCCACGGGTCACCGGGAATATCCCACAGGGGACGCGAGGTGTCAAGATGCAGGAATTTGCAACATCAACTTTATATTCCAGCTAGAGCCGGGGCATTAGGCTCTTGCATGAGGCGCTGTGTATGCTAGGATTCTAGGTTCGAGTAGTCAAAAAACTTCCTGATTTACCCATTCCTGGAGGAATCGTGTATGCAGAGTAAGAGTTGGTTGGTGTGTGTGTGTTTGGGGGGAGCGCTGGCCTGGGGACAGGCACAGCCGGAGGCATCGGCGCCTCCGAGCCCGGCGCAAGCTCCCGCAGGGGAGGCTACGAAAACGGCTCCGCCGGCCCCTGAAGTGGCGATGAATGCTGTAGTGCTGACGATTAAGGGCGTTTGCCCGGCTACCGCGACGGCAGCGAAGACCGCCGCTGGAACCAAGACCGCGACCGGCAAAACCGCGGCTGCCCACAAGCCGGCAGACTGCAAAACCGAACTTACGCGGGCGCAGTTTGAGAAAATCGAAAATGGCGTCTCGACCAATCCCACGCCGCAGTTGAAGCGGCAGCTGGAAAATGCTCTTCCTAAGTTTATGGCCATGTCCGAAGCCGCTAAAAAGAAGGGCATGGAGAACACCGAGTATTACAAGGAGAATCTGAAGATCGCCAAGATGCAGATTCTGACCAACGAACTGACGCACTCGGTGCAGGAGGAAGCGGAGAAGGTGCCAGCAGAGAAGATCAAGGAATATTACGATCAGAATCCTGAGGCCTACGAGCAATTCTCTCTCGACCGGCTATTCATTCCCAAGCATAAGACGGTGACCGCCGAAGAAAAGAAGGAAGACGCGGACGACGAGAAGAAAGACGCGAACCTTACGCCGGAACAGCAGGAAGAAAAGCAGAAGGCCAAAGAAGCCGAGGAAAAGGCCAAGCAGGAGCAAGGTGACGAAGAACTGAGCAAGTTAGCCGATGCCCTGCAAAAACGAGCCGCGGCCGGCGAAGACTTCACCGCACTGCAGAAAGAGGCCTTCGATGCGGCGGGCTCGAAAGTGGAGAATCCGAAGGTGAACCTGCCTAAAGTACGGCGTACGGGATTGCCTCCGGCGCACGCCGCAGTGTTCGAATTGAAAGTAGGCGAAGTATCGCAGGTGATCAGCGACAACGGCGGACACTATGTCTACAAGGTGGTGAGCAAGGAAGTGCTTCCGCTGGATGATCAGATCAGCGGCGAGATCCATAACAAGTTGAAGAACGAACAACTGAAGGCGATGATGGCGGTGTACACTGATTCGTACCAGGCGGTTCCGAATGAAGCGTATTTTGGACCGCCGCAGGCGCCGACGCCGCCGCGTATGCGTCCTGGCATGAATATGCCGCCGCAGGGGGCAGCAGGACGGCCCGGATCAGCACCACCGGCCTCGGCTCCTCCGTCGAAGCCCAACTAATGGCGAACGCTCGTCCTGTTGTGGTGGTCACCGGCGTGTCGGGCAATCTGGGAACCAGATTGCTCCCACGGCTGGGGGACTACTCCGTGATTGGGGTGGACGTAAGTCCACCCCGTACCGACCTTCCCTTGCAATTTGAGCGGCTCGATCTGGGCACGGAATCGTCTACCCGGCCACTGTTCGAATTGCTGCGCGATACGCGGCCGGTTTCGGTGGTCCATCTCGCGTTTGTCATCGATCCGGTGCGCACCGGGGTGCTGGATGTGGAGCGCATGTGGCAGATCAATGTGGCGGGGACGGCGCGGTTGATGGAGGCGATTACGGAGGCCAATCGCATCGCCGAGTCGCCGATCCGGCAATTTATTTTTCCCAGCAGCGTCTCCGCCTATGGGCCGAACCTGCCGGCAGCGGCCATGGAAGATTCTCCGCTGGCGGCGCACACCCTGCCTTACGCAATCCATAAGAAACAATCGGACGAAGTAGTGCAGCAGCGCGCCTCGGCCTTGCGGGGATGCAGCGTTTACATTCTGCGGCCGCATATTTTTGCCGGCGCCAGCGTGGAAAATTATTTGCTGGGAGCTTTTCGCGGCACGCCGAACGGCAAGGGGGAGCGGGCGCAGAAGATGCGCAGCGAAGGCAAGCGTCTGCCCTGCATGATGCCCCGCGGGCAGAAGTATCTTGACCACAAAATCCAGTTCGTCCACGTGGATGACATGGCGCGGCTGCTGGCGCATATGCTGCACCGCGATCCGGAGTCGCAACGGCTGACAATTCTGAACGTCGCCGGGCGCGGCGAGCCTCTCACTTTCGGCCGCTGCATCGAGATGGCGCAAGCGAAACTGGTGCGCGTCCCGGGAAAATGGGCGATGAAGCTGGTGCTGGAATTTTTGTGGAAGTGGCAAATCTCCGCGATCCCGCCGGAAGCGCTGCCTTACATGACCGGCGAATACATCATGAACACCGACCGGTTGCGCACTTTTCTGGGCAGCGAGTACGAGAAGGTGATGCAGTACACCGTGACGGATGCGTTCGCGGATAGCTTCAAGAGCGAATTACTTTCGCACTCCCCGCCAGCTTGAATCCGAGTTTTTGTGGGCTGGTCGAGCGCGCAGGGCGATCCCAGTGCCAAGACGGTAAGACCCCGCCCGCCACTTATAGCGAGCGGAGCCCTCCTCACATCTGCAGCGCTAGTGCTGTTGGCGCAGTTACGCCTTCCGCAGTTTACGCCGAGCCGCACCGAACAGTGACAACAAACCAGTACCGAGTAGAGTCATAGTTGCGGGCTCGGGAGCGACCATGGGGGTGTACGAAAAGAACTCCTGCGCAGCCATGCCCTTGCTCCCGGCGAGGGGCACATAGATCGACAGGCCGCGGTACGCGCTATTGGGATCGGTTCCCGCCAATGCCAGGTAATTCGCCGCAATGGCTCCCGCGCCGCTGCTCTGGTATTCCGGATTATTTAGCGCATTTTGGGAGAAGAATCCCCAAATGGCGTAGTTGCCCCCAACCGCATTCACGGAGCCCGTCGTAATGGCTTCGAAGATCAGGCCCGCGGCTTTGTAGTCGAGAGTGGCGTTGGGCTGTCCAGCAAATAATCCATGTTGGATGCCGTTCAGGAAGTTGGTGTATTGCATGGCTTGCCAGGTTTCGCCGGGGGTGATCTCCCGGTCGTAACTATCGCAAATCAACGCCATCGACGCACTACCGCTGACGCTGAAGTAATAAGGGTAGGTGTAATATCCGCCACCCTGGTTGCCGTCCGTGCCAATGAAATGCATGGTGACTACGGAGTTGGCCAGTGCCGTGCCGGAACACAAGCTGAGACATACGGGCAAGAAAAGAAGCAGCGCAATTCGACGCATGGTATCCCCCAGTCAGTTTTAGTCGGGAAGCCCGCACGGGTGCCCGCCCTCTTCTGTACCCAACCCGGAGTCGTGTCGGCTCGGCATCCCGTGCCCCGCCAGCCTTACTATGAGTCGCGGAGGAGGGTCCGTAATCCCCCGAATGAGGTATTTTTCTTGCTTGCCGATTCATGGTGCGGTTGCGCTCCAGCTTGTACGGACACAGATCTTGCCTGAAATATATTTCCGCGCGGATGGAATAAGACGCGCCCTCGGTTCGTTTACCCTATGAGCGTGTCCGAAGAGCGGCCAAGCGCGGCGTCGTTTGAAGAGCTTGCCATGCCTTTGTTCGATCAGCTCTATAACTTCGCGCACTGGCTGACGCATGATCGAAGCGAAGCCGAAGACTTGGTGCAGGAAACTTATGCGAAAGGGCTGCGCGGCTTTTCTTCGTTTCGGCCGGGCACGAATTTTCGGGCGTGGATGTACCGCATCCTCCGCAATTCGTTTCTCACCTCAAGGACCGGACTAAGAACAATGGCCGCGTTGGATGAAGAAATGGAGAGCCTGCCCGCCGATGTCGCCACCCCGGAGAGCCTGCTGATTGATCAATCGAACCGCGAGATGGTGCAGCAGGAGTTGGAAAGCTTGCCCGTGGCATTCCGCGAAATATTGCTGCTCTGCGAAGTAGAAGAGCTGTCGTATCAGGAGATGGCGGAGACGCTCGCGATTCCCATCGGGACGGTGATGTCGCGGTTGTCGCGCGCGCGCGCAGCGTTGCGAACCGCGCTGCGAAAAAGAATTGAGGGAGGCCGGCATGGCGTGTGAACGCTGGAGCGTTACCCCCCAACAGTTCGACCGCTACCTCGATGGCGAACTCGACGCGGCCGAGGCGCGGGATTTAAGCAGGCATCTGCGGGAGTGCGCATCGTGCGCCGCCGACGTGTTGGAGCGGGTGCAAGTAAAGCGAGCGGTGCACGCGGCGGGAAGACGCTACGAGCCGAGCGCGGAATTCCGGGCGAAGATGGCGAAGAGCGTGGCGGCCAGGCCGCGGCCACGAATGGCGCTCTTGCGAATCGCTTGGATTCCCGCGCTGGTCTTGTTGATTACGGCGTTTCTATTGTCTTCCTACCTGGGGCGGGAACGGGCGGCGCGGCAGCGCATCTACAGCGAACTGGCCGACCTGCACGTGGCTACGCTGGCCAGTTCGACTCCGGTCGATGTGGTTTCCTCCGACAAGCACACGGTGAAGCCGTGGTTTCAGGGGAAGATTCCGTTTACGTTTAACCTGCCGGAACTGGCGGGATCGGAGTTCACTTTAGTCGGCGGGCGAGTTGCCTATCTGGAGCAAGTCTCTGGTGCGCACCTGATCTATCAAATCCGGAAGCATGAAATTTCCGTGTTTATTTTTCCCGAGAGCGCCGGTAGCATGCGCGGCTTGCCCGCGGGAACGACGAACGCAGCCTCGTTCAACTCCGATACATGGACACAAAATGGATTGCGATATTTTGTGATTGGGGATGCCAGCGGGAGTGACATTCAGGCGCTAGTCAAATTGTTGCGGGGCGTATGAGACAAGTCGTTACCACAGAACTCACAGAGGAACAGTGATTCGTTCCTCAATCTATTTCTTGCCGCGATAGAGGCCAGCGATGCCAAACGTGTAGGGAGTCCAGGTGGCTTCACGAAAGCCGGCCTGGAGCATGCGTCCCTGCATTTCTTCCGAATCAGGAAAGCGTTCCACGGAATCAGGCAGATAAGCGTAGGGACCGCGGACGCCTGAAATCGCGGTGCCGATGCGGGGCAAGACTTGTTTGAAGTAAAAGCGATAGAGATGGCCGATGGCGCCCTTGGGCTCACTGAAATCGAGGATGCCGCATTCGCCCCCGGGCCGCAGCACGCGCACAATCTCGCGCAGCCCGGCATCGTAATCGGCGAGATTGCGGAAGCCGAAGGCGGAGGTCACCAGGCTGAAATGCCGGTCAGGAAAAGGCAGGTTGAGCGCGTCGGCTTCGATCCAGCGTGGTGCTGGACCGCTGTTGACGGCCGCGTTTACTTGAGTCTTCGCGTAGGCGCGTTGCAGCATGGCGTGCGAAAAATCCGCGCCGAGTATGTGCGCGGGGTTCTTTCCCGCTTGTTTGCGCAGCGCAAAGGTCATGTCGCCGGTGCCGCAGCAGAGATCGAGAATTCGCGCATCGGGCTGCGCGAGGATGGCCGCGAAAGAGCGCGCGGTGCGCCGCCACCACAAGCGATCGACGTTCAACGACAACACGTGATTGAGCAGGTCGTAGCGGGGCGCGATCGAGGTAAACATCTGGCGCACGGCGAGCGCGGCAGAAGCGGCGTCGGTTGCGCCTTGGGGAGCGGCGCCGATCACGGTTTTAGGTGAGGACGACAATTCACTTTCCCCAGCCGCCGCGCGACAGGCGGCGCAATTCTTCGACGGCGGCGATCACCACGTGATCCGGCACGTCCGCGGCGATTTCGACCTTTCCAATTTCGCGAGGCAAGACGAAATGCACGACACCGCCTTGGGTCTTCTTGTCGGCCTGAAGGCGTGCCAGAACCTTGTGCGCACTCACTTTTATCTCGGGCAGGCGGCCCAGGCTTAGCACGGCGTCGGCAATGCGGCCTGCGGTGACGCTGTCGGTGCGTCCGACCGTGAGGGCGATGTTGGTGGCGGCGATCATGCCCCAGGCGACGGCCTCGCCGTGCAGCAGGGTCTTGTATCCGGTCTCGGCTTCGAGCGCGTGGCCGATGGTGTGGCCCAGATTCAAGACGCGGCGCAGGCCACCCTCGTGCTCGTCGGCGGAGACAACTTCCGCTTTCAACTTCACCGCCTGGGCGATGATGCCTTCGATCTCCACCGGATCACGCTTGAGAATCTGCGCGCGCTTGGTTTCGAAGCGCAAGAAAAGATCGAGATCGCCGATGATGCCGCACTTGAGAGCTTCATAGAGCCCGGCGCGGAATTCACGACTGCTCAAGGTGCTCAGCATTTCGGGATCGATGAGCACGGTGCGGGGATGATAGAACGTGCCCAGCAGGTTCTTCCCTGCCCCGAGATTGACTCCGTTCTTGCCGCCAATCGAGGCATCGACTTGGGCGAGGAATGTGGTGGGAATTTGCACCAGTTCGACGCCACGCATGTAGAGCGAAGCCAGCAGTCCGGTGACGTCGCCAACCACGCCTCCGCCAAACGCGATGAGCACGGCCTTGCGATCGGCGCCCATGCGGGCGAGGCGTTCGGCCATTAGTTCGATGGTGCGCAGTTTCTTGGCGGGCTCGCCGTCGGGCATCAAGACGACTTGCGGTTTGAATCCGGCAGCGGTGAGAGAGCGAACCAGCTTACCGCCCCAACGCCGGCGTACGGGAAGAACTGTGACTACAAATAATTTGCTGGCCTGGGGCAAGAGCTCCGCGAGTAAATTTCCGGAGCGCGTGAGTAAACCGTTTTCGATGCGGGCCTGATAGGGCCGCGGCGGGACATGTATGGTGACTTGCGCCATTGGAATTCCATCATAACGTATCGCAGACGCCGGTTTGGATGGGAACTGCGTGGTTTCATTGCGCGCACGGCGCCGAGAGCCAGACGCGCCAGGGACAGCCGTCCGTACGCTGGCGCTACTTCTTGCTGGCGCTGCTCTTCGCGGCTTCTATTCTTGGTGGAGATAGGAGGGACGCTAGCATAGAGACGGCCAGCACCGCCGCCACTAGCAACAGTGTGATGTGGGTGGGGATCGGGAAGCGATCGGCGACGATCATCTTCAGACCTATCAGCACCAGCACCAACGCCAGCCCGCTGTTAAGAAAGCGGAAGACTTTCATCAATCCAGCGACCGCGAAATACATGGAACGGAGGCTGATAATCGCGAAAACATTGGAGGTGTAAACGATGAAGGCGTTGAGCGTGACGGCCAGCACGGCGGGGATCGAGTCGACGGCGAAGAGGAGGTCCGTGGTTTCGATGACGATCAGAACGATCAGCAACGGCGTGGCGTAGAGGCCGGTATTTCCTCTCCACCCGCGAACAAAAAAATGCCCGTCCTGATAATCGCTGGTAACGGGAACGATAAGGCGCAGGGCCTTGACCGCCGGATTCTTAGCGGGATCAACTTTATGCTCTCCAGCCAGGCCGAGGCGGATGCCGCTATAGATGAGCAGTGCGCCAAAGCAGTAAAGAATCCAATGGAAGCGGTGGATTAAGCCGACGCCGGTAAGAATGAAGCAGCCGCGCATGAGCAATGCGCCGAGGATTCCCCAGAAAAGCACGCGATGCTGATATGGCTCAGGCACGGCGAAATAGCGGAAGATCACGAGAAACAGAAACAGATTGTCGACGCTGAGTGAGAGTTCGAGAATGTAACCGGTCACGAATTCGAGCGCGACCTGGCGGCCTTGCCAGAAGAAGACGAGGGCGGCAAAGGCGGCGGCGAGAGCGACCCATAACGCGCTCCAGGCGAGGGCTTCGCGCGAACGCATGACTTGGCCGCGGCGGTGAAAGACCATGAGGTCCAACCCCAGCATGCCCAGCGCGAACAGGTTAAAGAGAATCCAGAAATAGAGCAAATGCCCGCCCCTAGTGATGCAAGAATTGCTGCTGGTTGATGGAAAGCCTACGATATCGGATTTTCAACAACAATCAAAAAGCAACCATCCAGAATCAGCAACTAGCAAGCGCCAAATGCGGCGGCCGGGGTGCATTTGGTCCAGAATGGAAGTTTCTCCGGTAATAATTCGCAGAACAAAAAGGCCCTCGCTCGGAAGCAAGGGCCGCAGTCTTTTGATTCTGGATTCTGATCGATCATGCTCGATCGATCGTGCTCTAGGGAATAATCTCGTAGACCAAACCATAGCCGCCGGCACTGCCTCCGCCGAGAGTTGTGCCGTACAGGTTGCCCGCAGAATCCAGGGTGACGCCGGAAAAGGGCGCAGCACCGTCCGTGCCGACGCCGAACGCGTGGACCAGTTTCTCGGTCCAATGGCCGCCTGCGGAGGGCGAAAGCTCAAAGACGATGCCTGCCCCGTGAGCTCCACCCTGAAGCGTGGTGCCGTACAGATTGCCGGAGGAGTCGAAAACGAGCTGCTCTTCTTCCGGCTGGAAGCCGTAGTTTCCGCCTTCGAAATTGTGCAGAATGTCTTCGCTGAAAACACCGCCGGAAGCAGGCGACAACTCGAAGACAGTGCCGTAACCCTTGGTGCCACCGCCCGAGGTGGTGCCGTACAAATTGCCGGCGGAATCGAAGACGAGGCTGGAGAGCGGATAGATTCCGTCGTTGCTGCTGCTGCCGAATTTATACAGAATGGTTTCCGTCCATTCGCCGCCGGCGGGCGACAATTCGAACGCGGTGCCGTAGTTGTTCACGCCGCCGTTGGCGGTGGTGCCATACAAGTTGCCAAGAGAGTCGAAGATGAGCGCCCCATTGGGATTGGCGCCATCAGTACCAGCTCCAAAGTCCCATAGAACGGTCTCGTTCCAGCCGCCGCCTGCGGCTGGCGAAAGCTCGTAGGCAACGCCTTTTTGGCTGTCGCCGCCCTGGACTGTGGTGCCGTAGAGATTGCCTTCGGGGTCGAAGATCAATCCCGCTTCAGGGCTGGCACCGTCGGCGGAGGGGGAACCAATTTTTCCCTCAAAATCGTAGAGGATGGATTCCGTCCATTTGCCGCCTCCCGCGGGCGACAACTCGTAGACCGTGCCGACGTTGCTAGTGCCACCGGCCAGCGTAGTGCCATAAAGATTGCCGGCGGAATCGAAGATCAAATTCAGGAGTGGAGTTTTGCCATCGTCGATCTTGGTATTGCCAAAATTATGCAGCACGGTCTCGGTCCAGCCGCCGCCAGCGTTCTTTGAAAGCATGAATGCGATGCCGCCGTTGTACACTCCACCAGATTGAGCCACGCCGTACAGGTTTCCTGCGGCATCGAAGATTACGGGGCCGGCAGGTTCGTTGCCGCGCGTGTCGTTGAAAGAGTGCAGTTGTTTTTCCGTATCCGCGCCCTGAGCCGCGGCGCTGAATAGCAGAAGCAGCAAGATTAAAGCGGATGCCTGGTGTGTACGAACGAAGCGAAGTGATTGCGTTCTCATGTTTACTCCTACTCAGGAAGAGCTTGGCCGCGCGGGGGTTGCGGTGGTTTACGATCTTGGTCGTTGGCTGATGAGAGCCATCTTCTGAAATCCACAGGATTTCGTAGGGAAGGATTGTACACCCGGAAAGTTTTTTGGCAGTGAAATTTTCGGACATCGGTTGACTCTGGGTAAAAAGGCTTCAGATGGGCGAGAGGACCGGAAATCCGGAGGAGACTTTCTTCTTACTTCGGCGGAAGTTGATCCATTTTGTCGAGGATGGCCACCGTCTCCAGGATGGTGGCGCCTACAATTTCGAGGCTCTTCGGACTCAACTTGTCGACCGTGTCTTGCGTGGTGTGCCAGAAGACATCGTTATAGCCGTAGTCGAAATCAATAAGATCGGCGGAGGGCACGCCGCGCTTGACGAAGGGTAGATGATCGTCGCTGACCTCCATGGTGCGGGCGAAAAAGTGCGATTGATAACCCAGGCGGGAAGCGGCTTCATAAACAACTTCTTCCAGCCACGGCGTGGAATTCGAATCGCGCTCAATGTTGAGATCGGTGTCTCCGATCATATCGGCCAACAGGAATGCTTTGATTTTTTTCAGCGTGCCATCGGCTTCCCACTTTTCTTCGAGATGCCGGATGCCATAGAGGCTGTCGGCGTCGCTCCACGTCTTGACGGCCTCTTCGGCATCGTCCCAGACCAGCCAAATGCTGTACCCAGGGTTCGGCTTGCCGCGAAGCTGGTTGGCGATTTCCAGCAGAAGTGCGCTGGAGGAGCCGCCATCATTGGCACCGACATAGGAAGTATTGCGGAAGGGATAGTTGGTATCGTAGTGGCTGGCGATGACAATGATGCCGTCTTTCGCTCCGGGAAATTTCGCGACGATGTTGTGAACCGGAAATTTGCCTTCGGGGGTGTCGGCGGCGAAGACGTTGTTTTCAACAGAGTCGTTCTTGAGATGGGAGAGTAGGTAGTCCTCAACCTTTTTATGATTGGCGCTGCCGATGGGACGCGGGCCGTAGGCCACGATTTCTTTCACATACTGCATGGCGCGGGCGGAATCGAAGGCGGGCGGCGGACCGGCAGCGGCGGGCAAAGATAATTTCGGAAGAGTGGTATCGGCTGGCAGTTGAGCTGGGCTCTGCGCATCGGCGGAGGTTGATTCCTTCTCCCGATCGTTCTGGCAGCACAGTAGCGCGGTGGACAACGCCAGGAACAGAAGCGGCAGTAGATTTTTCTTACTCATCTCAGATGATTGGTTTCAGTTGTTATTCCCGGTTCAACTTTGTCATCCGCAATTCAACTTGTAATCCCGAGTGCAGCGAGGGACCCTGGTGTCCGCCCGCGGTGCCCTGTAGGCTGGCAAGAACCAGGGTCCCTCGCGTCGCTCGGGATGACAACACTGCGCACGACAACATGACAACCCTTCTGGACAGCCTTACCGATGCTGACAATTTTATCGATGATGACCCTTGCTCGTGATGCCAACCCTGGCTCATCCCGCCCGCTTCTCTTCCCGCGCCTTGCGCTGTTTGGGATGCACCAGCCATGCGATGCCGATGCTGGCGATATACAGGCCCACCATGGGTGCGGCAAAAATGCACATGCTTAGAATGTCAGGGGTCGGGGTCACGATCGCGGCTACGATAAAAATCAGCAGGATCGCGTAACGAAAATTCTTCCACATAAAACCGGCGCTCACGATGCCCATTAACGCCAGAAAGAAAATGATGATCGGCAACTCGAAGATCAATCCCATTCCGAGAATGATGCTGAGAAACAGGGAGGTATATTCGGAGATGGTGATCATGGGCTGAAACTGTGCGCCGAAGCCGATCAGAAAATCGAGCGCGCGCGGATAGACGATGCGGTAGCCGAAATATCCTCCGGCGGAAAACAAGGCGATCGTCGACGCCATGAAGGGCATGACATAGCGCTTTTCGTTGCGATAAAGACCGGGAGAGATGAACATCCACACCTGGTAGAGGACGAAGGGCGAGGTGAGAAATAATCCGGCGATGGCGGCAATCTTCAAGTAAAGATTGAAAGGGTCCACCGGATTCAAATAAACCAGCTTCTCCGAGAGGCCGTGAGCTCGGAGCGCATCCACGATCGGTTTCTGCATCACGCCGTAGATTTTTTCGCGATAGCCCCAGCAGGCGAAAAAGCCAACGGCCACGGCTGCGATGGAGTAGACCAGGCGTGAGCGCAATTCCTCGAGGTGATCGAGGAATCCCATGGTGGGCATGGCTTCGCGCTTGGCGCCGCTGGATGCCTCAGTCGTGCTACTGGACATGCGATTCCTGCGAGGTTGCCGGAGACTCGGCGACGGGCTCGGTGGCAGGGAGCGAATTTGAAGGCGGCGCAGAATCGGATGGCGCTGCATTCGGAAGTGGCGCGGAGGGCGCGGCCACAGCGGCAGGAGCAGCCAGAGTAGCCGAGGTTTCAGGCGCGGGCGCGTTGGCCAGCGATGACGTGGACGATGGATTATTGGCGGCGGGATTCAGGCTCAGGCTGGCAACCGCTCCCGGGGGCGGCTGCGTGGGCGGTAGAATGGTCTGCCTTTTTTCGACCTCGGCGTGGGCGATTTCGGTTTCGATCTGCGAACGGAATTCGTTGGAGGCGCGGCGCAACTCGGCGAGCAGCTTTCCGGCTTGACGAGCCATCTCCGGCAGCTTCTTGGGCCCGAAGAGAACCAGGGCCAGGAAGAACAGGAAAATGGTGTCGGAAAAACTCATCGCATCATCATAACGGCCAGAGCGCAATGGCGGCAATCAGAAGACAAGATGTTGACAAGGCTCGCGCGGCCGGGTTGAGCTTTGCCGGGTTGAGCTTTAAGGAGCGGGCTTCAGCACCACGGTGTTTCGCTCGTCGCTCGCGATGATGCGGTAAAACTTCCTCAGCTCCTCGGCTTTATCGACGGGTACGCTCAACTGTTTCACTTCGAAGGTGCGAGTGTAATCGACGACGTTGCCTTTCACTTCGGTTTTGGAGTGATAGCTGGCGAAGCCAAAATCGGCATCGACCGCGGGAGGCACGTCATCGACCGCATATCCCGCGGGGATGGTGATTTCAAAGCTATCGGTATCGCTGGCCGGACCTTCAAACTCGATGGGAAACCGGCGCGGCTCTTTAGTCTCCAGAAATCCGGAGCCCTTCTGGCCGATCACGCGCGGGCGCACCAGCAATAGGTTTCCGGCGTTCTTGGCGTAGTTGGGCGCTTCGAAGGTGTAGTTGAAGCCGAAGGGCTGGTCGGTCATGTGCTCATTTACCAGGCTGGCGCGGGTGATGCGGTAATTGGCCAGCGAACTGCCCAGCAACTCCTCGATCGGCTTGATGCGGTCAACGTCCTTGGTTACCGTGCGCAACCGCTCCCGCTCGGAGGACGCGCGCTCGCCCAACCGCGTTTCTTTTACCTCGCCCTTCAAGGTGCCCGTCGCGTCGAGAGTAAGTTTAGCGGTGCGTTGAACGCTGTTCATGGCTGAGGGCTGCTGCGGCAGTTCCGCTAACTCGCCGCCGCTGGGCGTCACCAGCAGACCGTAGTTACCTTGCAAGTAGCCTCCGACCTGGCCAAAGGGGATCAACTCGTTTGTGGGGTCAAAAAACAGAAGCCTACCCAGCCTGGGATGCTGGATGGTGGCGATGAGGGACGGATCCGTCATGCTGTCGGGCAATTTGATGGCGGTGATCACGTGGTTAAAGCTGTTGTGCGCTGGCATGTCACGGGTCACCGCTCCGCGCTGTGCGTTAATGACTACGAAGTAGGAGTCCACGCCAATTTCGCGCAGCATGGAACGCACCAAGGTCGCTTTATCCTTGCAGTCTCCGTAGCGATGCGCGAATACCTCCGGCGCGGGATGGGGCTGGTAACCGCCGATGCCAAGATTAATGGCTACATAGCGGATGTTTTGCTGAACGAATGCGGCGATCGCCTGCATTTTCTCAAGCTGCGTCGATTTGGAAGTGGTGAGCGCCGCCACATGTTGTTTCACTTCTGGCGAAGCATCCACACGATCTCCGATCAGACTGGAATACCACTTTCCCATCGTGTCCCAGTCCACATTGGAATTGATGGCCATTTTTTCCGACGTGAAGAACGACAACACCATCTGCCCTGCGACCCCATTCAGCGGGGGCATGAGGGGTTCATGCCGGATTTCTTTTACGTCTGTGACCACCCACTGCCAGGAGTTGCTTCCGGTCTGCGTGGGCTTCACCTCGGCATGATTGAGCCATGATGCTTTGAATTCCCATCCCGGAGGAAGTTGCAGAGAATAACGGCTCTCCCGCACTGGATCGTGTTGCTGGAACTCCCAGATGTTTTGCAAAAAAAAGGGACGCTCCTCCGTTTCGTACTCGTAGCCAACAATGTTGCCGACCTCCGGCGCGGGAATCTGCAGCATTTTCACCTTGGCGTCTGAGATGAGCACGAACTCCGGCGAGGCAGCACCCTCGACTGCATCTTTCTCCTTGACTTCATAATCCTTGCCCTGCGCGGGAATACACCAACCGCGAAGGCTGTTGATCTTCGTTTGGGAGTCGAAAGGAACTCCCACAGTGCCGTGCTGGCGGCCGTTGGGGCGAAGAATCTTGTAAGCTTCCCGCACGTGGGTGCGCTTCTTATCGGAAGAGATTACGGTAACGTCGGTTTCGGAATAAAGCAGCACCGCGTCAGTTTTTTCATCGTGAACCGGCAGCGGGGCATTCACCAGCGCGTGCATCCATGGGGGTGCATCTGCTCCGGCCGTGGCTCGCGGGACGCAAGCCAGAATGCAGGCCACGGCGAAGGCAAGCAGAGACGCCCGCCGGCTAATTGATCGCGGTAGTTGCGGCTGGCTGCAGGACAACTTGTTGCTCATCGCCGGTCCTCACTGTCTGAAAAAATTCACGTACGGTGGGGTAATACTTGGTCTCCAACATCAGGACGTTCACTTTTACCTTGCGAGTCAGATGCAGAGAACTCGCGGCTTTCTCCGTCGTCAGAGTGTAGGCAACGGCCTTCATGTCGTGGTTCTGCGCAGGGGGCACGCTCTGTACCTGCCAGCCGGAAGGCAGATCGATGGTCACGTCGTCCAGCCGTTCGAAGGGAAACTGGAAATAGAGCGGGTAAACCCGATTGGCGTGCTCGAATATGTGCTTTTCTGGGGCGCTGAAGATTCCCACGGGCATTAAGGCGCGGCGCCCCGCTCCCGAAACCCAGCCGGGAATTTTCAAGCTGAACTCGGCGACCAGAGGTTGCGACGAACTCTTCCAATCCGGCTGGTTGGTAAGATCGAGTTCGACTCCCACAGGGAAATATTCCCGAACGCCTTCCTCAAGATATTTTTTCTTCTCAACATCGTCGCTGTGCAGTACTTCCACCCGCCGAGTCACGCCCTCAAGGCCGGTGTATCTGACAGTAAGCTTTCCTTCTAGGTCTCCAGTATCGGTGAGCTTTAACTGGGCGCTGCGCTCGATGCGAGATTCGGAACTGTCAGGAAGCCGGGTTTTGACCCAGGTGCCTCCGTCTTTATCAAGTCGAAGTCCGGCCACGCCGGTTTCTTCCCATTCCAAAAGTCCAAAGGGAGTGCAGGCTGCGCCGGGGTCGAAAAAAGCATCGGCGCCGTTGAGCTTGACCAGGATGACGCTCGCGTCCAAGCGGCTGAGGTCCATGGTTTGAGGCGAAAAGAAGTAGTTGCGGCGATCGGAGGCATAGACGGCATAGGCCTCAAATCCGGCGGCACGTGCCAGAGCCAGGAAGAGCCAGTCTAGATTGGTGCCATTGGCATAGCCGCGACTCCACACTTCCTGCACGTTGGCCGGTTCCTTTTCGTTGGCGCGCTTGTCTTCCTGCTGGGTTTTGGTTAGCTCGTAAGAAGTGTTGCGAAACTGTTGCACGCGATCATAGATTTTGTGCAGCCTTATCTCGGGAGCATCGCTGGGAGGGGCGATTTGCGCGGCGATGCTTTCCATGGCTTTCGGTTTTCCCACGAAAGATTCGACCCGGGCGTTTAATTTCTTTCCTTTCTCCTTCCAGAATTTATTGACGTTCTGGTTCGAAGGCCTCCTGGCTGTAGATGAACTCCACGCGCGCCTTGAGCTCGCTCTCGGGCGGCATGAAATCTTCTGGCTGGAAGGCAGGGATGTCATGCGCTTCCATGCGCACGATGTGATCGGGGCCTTCCTGCGGCGCAGTTACGCCGGGCGGCAAATACGGCCGCCAGCGGACGGAAAATGGATTTTGAAAACTTCCCTTGTAGGGCTTCAGAGAAAATTTAGCGGCTTTGGTGAAGAGATCCTGGCTCAACATCCAGTTTGAGTCATACAGCGAATACTCTTTGAAGTCGTAGGTGAAGTAATATTCGATGACGCTTCCGACTTGCACGTCCGGAAGCGTGAAGGTCTTCGCCATGTACTTAAGGCCGCGGGCCTTGACAATCTCTTTTTCGAAGACCTTGCCCTCGAATTCGGCGACCGTGCCATCGGGCCGGATGGTGCGGGCGTGCAGATGGATAACGTCGTTGCCTCCTTTGAGAAACGGGATCTCGACGTTGGCGTTCTTTCGACCTTCTTCGGTAAGGATTTTGATTCGGATGTAGTCGTCTTCGTGGGAGGTGACGCCGTTGTCGTCGCGATCCACCTGACGATAAAGAATGATGGCGGGAGCGCCCGGGGCCAGCGGTTCGCTGGTCATCTTTAGTTCTTCAGGATTGGGCGGCTGAAAACCCACACCCGCATGAACCAGAACCGGGCAGAAACTGCCGACGGCTAAGATCACGAGTAGTATTCCGTAGGACGTTTTGATTAGACGACGTAACAAGTTCCATCTCCCTGAGAGCTGCCGTTTAACCAGCTCTCATCTTGCTTAAAGATTCGCGCCGTGCCTCAGTTTCCGGATGCTTTGGCAACTGCGGGTTGCAGCACGATCTGCTCTTCATCGGAACTTCTTACCAGCTGATAAAAGCTGCGCAACTGCGGATAATATTTTTGCTCCAGGATCATGAAATTCACTTTGAGGGTGCGCGACAGATGCAGCGCATCCTTGGCAGCCTCGACTTTCAGGTCGTAACCCACCAGCGGCGTATCAATGCCCGACGCTTTGGGAAGGCTCTCGGTCTGCCAGCCTGCGGGAAGCTGAATCGAAACGTCGTCGACTTTTTCGTAGGGGTAATCGAAGTAAATGGGATGAACCCGATTGGCGTGTTCGAAGATGTGTTTCTCGCCGCCGGTGAAAACTCCTGCGGGAAGCAGAACGCGCTTGCCGGCATTGGAGGCCCAGCCGGGAACTTTTATGTCGAACTCCGCCACGAGCGGTGTTTCTGAACCGGCACAGTCGGGCTGGTTTGTTAGCGTCGCCTCGGCCGGCATCGAAATCTGGTTCTTGGCGCGGTCTTCGAGAAACTTCTTTCGGGTTACCTCGTCATCGTGGCGGACATCGAGCCGATGGTACATGGCTTCGAGGCCGGTATAAGTGAGCGTAAGTTTCCCCTCGAGATCGCCCGCTTCGGAGAGTTTCAATTCCGCTCGCCGCTCGATGCGGGATTGTGAACTCGGCGGCAGTGGAGTTTTGATCCAGCTTCCGCCATCTTTATCGAGCCGAAGCCCTTGCACTCCCGTCTTCGACCAGGGCAGCATGCCGAACGGGGTGAACTCACCTCCCGGATCGAAGTACATGTCACTTCCGTTGAGCTTGACCAAGACGACGTTGGAATCGAGCTTCCAGCCCTGCATCGTGGCCTGATTAAAAAAGTAGTTCTTACGATCGGAGACCCAGGCACCGTAGGCCTCGAAGCCGGCGGCACGAACCAGTGCCAGATAAAGCCAAGTCAGTTGTACGTGGTTCCCGTAACCGCGCTTCCACACGTCCTCCACGTTTTCGTCCGCTTTCTCTTTCTCGCGATGTTCCTCCTGCTGAGTTTTTTGTAGTTCGAAGGATTTATTACGAATTTGCTGCACCCGATCATAGATTTTTCGCAGCTTCAGCTCGGGGGGATCGCTGGGCGAAACGACCTGACTTACAGCTTCGTCCATAGCCTTGTGCTTTCCAACGAAACTTTCTAACTCGAGGTTTGCCCGCTGCCCCGCCATCTTCCAGAAGCTGTCCGGGTTGCTATCGGCGGCTTCGCTGTAAAAGAAATCCACCCGCGCCTTCATTTCGTTTGCGGGCGGCATGTAATCTTCGGTTTGAAAGGCGGGGATGTTATTCACTTCCATGCGCACCACGTGTTCGTGATCTTCTTTCGCCTCGGCGCCAGGCGGCAGCGCGTGCCAACTCCAGCGGAGGTTCATGGGCCCCGCGGTAAATCCCGAGCCAATTGGTCTGCGGCCAGCGAACCTGTGAGCTTTCAGTGAAAACTTGGCATTCCTGGTGAAAAGCTCATCATTCACAATCCAAGACGACCCGTAGATGTACGGCCCCTTGATTTCAATTGTGAAGTAGTACTCAAGGATGCAGCCGACCTGGACATTCGGCAGGGTAAAGACTTTCGCTATGTAGCTGGCGTTCCTGGCCTTTACGAGCGACTTTTCAAAAATTTCGCCGTCGAAGGGAATAATTGAGCCATCGGTTTCGATGGTTCGCGCCTTAATCTTGACTACGTCCGCACGGTCCTTGAGAAATGGAATTTCTATGTTAGCTCGCTGCCGTCCTTCCTCCGTCAAGACTTTGATTCGCAGGTAATGTTCTTCCTGAGGGGGATAGTGGTCATCGTCGCGATCCACCTGACGATAAAGAATGATGGCGGGAGCGCCCGGGGCCAGCGGTTCGCTGGTCATTTTCAGCTCTTCAGGATTGGGCGGCTGAAAACCGACGCCGGCGTGAACTGTGACGGGGCAGAAATTGCCAACAGCCAAGACGAGGCCAATGGCGCAAAAGGCGGAGAAACCCACTCGACGAAGTGACACGGTCCAACTCCCTAGATTGGCTACCAGACGGGCCCCCGCGAGCTGGTGATCGACAACCATACTGCGGGATGGCAATCTCGTCAATAGCCGTTTCGGGGCTTATGACCCAGGGCAGAAAAAGTTGCTTTCCACGACGAAATCGCTCACAATGCGCGGTTCGCCGGCTAGGGCGCCTGCGACGTACGTATGAACATCCTGAATGTTTCGCTGCTATCACTGGCTCTGCTCGCGTTTTCCACGCCATCGTTCTCCGCCGAGAAGCCATGGCGCCAGATCAACTCGCCTCACTTCCGTGTGATCACCAACGGAACTGACAGTCGGGCGCGGCATGTGGCGCGCGCCTTTGAGCAGATGCGGGCTGTCTTTGCCAGCCAGTTTCCCGGCTTTCGCCTCGACTCCGCCGAGCCCCTTCTGATCATGGCTCCGGAAGACGAAAACTCCGCCAGGAAACTGCTGCCGGAATTTTGGAAATTTAAAGGGCCCAAACCTGACGGCGTTTATTTTCAGTCCTGGGAACAGCCCTACGTGATGGTGCGCCTGGACATGATTGAACACGAGGATCTCTTACCCGATCAGTTCGCCATCGTCTATCACGAGTATGTTCACTCGCTCTTGCATTTGAATCTTCATTGGCTTCCGACCTGGCTGGACGAAGGCATGGCGGAGTATTACGCCTATACGCGCTTTGAAGGTAAGTACGCACTGATTGGCGCACCTCCCCGAAATATGGCCCATTTGTCGTTCCTGCGCTATCGCCCTTCCATACCGCTGGCTAAATTTCTCGATCAGCAAGGTTCGTTTACCCACAGCGCGGAGGACACGGAACTTTATTACGCCCAATGCTGGGCACTGACTCACTACCTCACCATGGCCCCGGGCATGGAGCTTGGCGATCGCCTCAACAAATTTTTCCGTGCGATACAGGCAGGGACGGACCAGAAGAAAGCTTTTCAGGACACCTTCGGCGATTTTGCCCAAGTGCAGCAGGATTTCGATCAGTACGTGCGGCATTTCACATTCCTGAGCAAACAGGTTCTCGCGCCCGCGAGAATCGAGGACAAAGACTTTTTAGCTCGATCGCTTACGCTCGCCGAGACGGAAGCTGAAATGGCGTCTTTTTACGCATCGACACATCAGTGGAAGCTGGCTCGTGAAGCGAGTGAATCCGCCGAGAAGAACGATCCTAAACTGCCCCTGGCTCATCAGGAGATGGGCTTCGTTCTCTTACAGGAGGGCAAAGACGAGCAGGCAACGCAAGAATTGTCGCAAGCCATTGAACTTGACCAGAACCTTTACCGGGCGTTGTTCGCCAAAACCATGCTCTCGTCTCTTCCTCATTCAGCAAATCCGGCGGATCGGGTCGAGTTCCGAACGCAACTCTCGAAGGTGGCGAAGATCAACCCTCAGTTCGCTCCGGCGTACATCGAGTTGGCGAAGCTCGATGTGGCGATGGGAATGCCGGACATCGCTCTTGGGCCAGCGCTGAAAGCCGAGCAACTCGAGCCCTGGCGCGCCGGCTATCATCTGCTCACCGGACAAATCCTGCTGCGTTTGAACCGCCTGCCCGAGGCGGCCGATCATGCCTCCTATGTCGCGGAGCACTGGATCTCTCCCGATCATGATGAGGCGATGGAACTCTGGAGCGAGATTCCAGCGGAGAAACGTCCCGCCAATGCTCCCGTCGATCCACCGCTTGAAAAGGATGTCAGCCGCGCTGAGGGGCTGGTGAAATCGGTCGAGTGCCGCGACGATAAAACCACGATTGTGCTGGAACGCGCCAGCCAGCCGCCGCTCACCTTCAACATTCACCATGCAAGCGGCGGATTCTCCGATATGCTTTGGGTTGGCGAAGATCATTTCACTCCCTGCTATCACACCGTCGGGTTGCGCGCGGTGATCCTTTATAAGCCGGCAACGGACAAGGCTTACTCCGGCGATGCCGTGCTTTACGGCTTCCGGGATGACCTCGCTCCTGCGAAAGCGACCGGCCTGGCCGGCGGAAAGCAGGTCCCTCCACGCGAAGAATGATCGGCTTCGCCGCTCATTCTCCTTGGTCGGGATGACAGGCGTCAGTTTGAGACCGAATGCCCACTCATCGCTGGCTCAAATTAAGCTTGAAAAGCCTGGTGTAGAAGCTCGTGCAGAAGATAGGGAACTTCGAGCCCGTTTGACGCATCTTAAGTAGCAGCGGAAGATCCTAAAGGGCGTGTACCGGCAGGTTACCAGTGGTAACGATTGCTGTCGGGGCGCGTCTAAACCGGTGATATACTGCGAATTAACAGCGCGGCAACTGGGGTGGTTCGTCAACCCTCAAATTCGAAGGAAAAACTCAAGATGGCACGTAGTTCTCGCCGATCACTCTTCCTGGTAGTTTTCTTTCTGCTGGCGTGCGGATTTCTGGGCATTCTCTTCGCCCAGCGCACCGGAACGCAGTCAACGCTCAGCAGCGACTCGGACGTCAAAGACAGCCTGAAGCAGTTCACTAACGTCTACTCCATCATCGAAGAGAACTACGCCGAGCCGGTCAATCCGGATAAAGCCATCTACAACGGGGCGATCCCCGGGATGCTGCACGCGCTCGATCCGCACTCGAATTTCTTCGATCCCAAGTCTTACGCGCTGATGCGCGAAGACCAGCGCGGCAAATACTACGGCGTGGGCATGACGGTTGGGCCGCGCAACAATAAGGTCATTGTGATCTTCCCGTTCACCGGCACGCCGGCGTATAAGGCGGGCATCCATCCTGGCGATGTGATCATCGCGGTCGACGGCAAGTCGACCGAGAACATGGTAACCAGCGATGTCGCCGACATGTTGAAGGGGCCGAAGGGCACCACGGTTCACATCAGCATTTCGCGCGAAGGTGTGGAAAAGCCGATGGAATTTACGCTGATCCGCGATGAGATTCCGCGCTACAGCGTGGACGTTCATTTCCTGATCAAGCCCGGAATCGGCTACCTGCACGTCACCGGCTTCAACGAGACCACGGAAGAAGAAGTTTCGAAGGCGCTGGATGAGTTTGGCGATCTGAAGGGACTGATTCTCGATCTACGCGGCAACCCTGGCGGCCTGCTCAGCGAAGGCGTGGGCGTAGCCGACAAGTTCCTCAAGAAGGGCCAGTTGATCGTTTCGCATCATGGACGCGCTTCCGCCGAGAAGCGCTATGTGGCGCAGCATGGTAACGGCGGTAAGGATTATCCGATTGTTGTGCTGGTGAACCGGTTGACCGCATCCGCGGCTGAGATTGTCTCCGGAGCGATTCAGGATCATGATCGCGGCCTGATCGCGGGCGAAGTGACGTTCGGCAAGGGCTTGGTGCAAACCGTGTATCCGCTGTCGGAAAATACCGGCCTGGCGCTGACTACGGCTCACTACTACACGCCTAGCGGGCGGTTGATCCAGCGCGATTACAGCAACATCTCGCTCTACGATTATTACTACAACCGCGAGCCGGAATCGGGCAGCAATGTCAATCGCGAAGTGAAGCTCACCGATAGCGGACGCACGGTTTACGGCGGCGGCGGCATCACGCCCGATGTGGTGATTCCTCCGATTAAGAGCAATCACTTTCAGGACACGCTGCTGCAGCACTACGCGTTCTTCAACTTCGCCAAGCGCTACGTGGTCAATCATCACCCCGCGAAGAGCTTTGAAGTGGATGACGCCATTCTTCAGGATTTCCGCAAGTCGCTCGACGAGGCCGGTATCACCTACACGGGTGCCGATTTTGTGGACAACAATGACTGGCTCAAATCCAACATCAAGGCGGAAATTTTCGTCGACGCCTTCGGTCAGGATGAAGGGTTAAAGGTGCGCGCCGAAACCGATCCGGAAGTGCTCAAGGGCCTGGAACTGCTGCCGCAAGCCAAGGCCTTGGCCGATAACGCTAAAAAGATTGTGGCCGAGCACAACAGCGCGGGAGCGTTCAACCGGTAGCGCAGTGGTTAGCGGTCAGTGGTCAGCAAAATTATGCGAAGGCCCGGACTTGTTCCGGGCCTTTGACTTAGGTATCGCGGTATGTGAAAATCCGCGTCAGCAGGGCTTGGGGGCGTGCGGAAAGATCGATGTTGAGTTCTGTTGCAAATTCGATTTTGGAGAGAGCAACGCTTCAGCTTTTGGGTGGAGCAGCGCTTCAGCGCTGCATAATTGGCAGATCTTCCAGCACCGGCTTTAGCCGCTGTAGTACGCTCCGCCCCCAATCGGTGCCGGTTTGAAAGCAATCCTATTAGGGTTGGCCGTGGTATTGGCCGTGGTGGCTGGATGGACGGATTGGCGCAGCCGGCGGATTCCGAACTGGCTTACGATGCCGGGGTTTGTGATTGGCGTGCTGGGCAATGTGCTGGTCAGCGGCTGGCCGGGGTTGAAGAGTTCGCTGCTGGGCGCCGGGCTGGGATTGCTGGTGCTGTTTCCCTTTGTTTTCCTGCGCAGTCTGGGCGCGGGAGATTGGAAGATGGCGGGAGCCTTGGGGGCGTTTGTCGGTCCAGAAGTGATGGTGAATCTGCTGATGGGATCGGTATTTGTGGCCGGGATTATGGCGCTGGCGCTGGTGATTTACAAACGGCGATTCATGCAGACACTGCGCAATATGGGCAAGATGCTGGGCTCGATGTTGACTTTTCGTATGCCCGGGGCGGAGGTTTCGCTGGATAATCCTGAATCGCTGAAAGTTCCCTATGGCGTAGCATTAGCTTTGACCATGTTGCTTTACAGCATTTTCAACTACAAGATGTGGGGAGCGCGGTAGCCATGAAGGGGTTGCGGAAAATCTGGTTCAGGTGGTTGCACGGCACGTGCGGTGCCGAAATCGCGGAGACCGCGATGATTTTGCCCCTGCTCTTCATGATGGTGATGGCCATTTTCTGGATGGGACAGGCGTTCCGCACTTATGGCAGCCTGGCAAACGCTGCACGGGCGGGAGTTCGCGCCGCAGTGGCTCCCATTTGCACCACCTGCACCGCCACCACCGTGACCAGCCCAGCGCAGATTGCGCAAACTGCGGCGCAGAATGCGCTGGCGGCGGCGAGCGTAAACGCGGCCAACCTGCTGCCCAATACGCAATGGACCCCGCCGACTTTGTGTCAGTGCCGTAGCGGCGCGGCCGCATGCACCGCCACTTCCTCAGCCGTGGTGCCGTGCGACACCACGGTTACCAATATGTGCGTGCAGGAGAATGTTCAATTGACTTACCCCAACGGCCAGGGGGGGATGTATACGTGCGGCACCTCGGTAAGCATGCGCTACCAGTACCCTTATAACTTCACCATTCCGCTTACCAGTCTGAATTTGAGGAACATCCAGCTTCCAGGGCAGGCGCAGATGAGGGCGGAGCAGTGAGGAATACAGAGAAAGCAAAGTGCACGCGGGCAGGAGTGCCCGCGCCACACAATCGGCGCATACGGCCGACAGACGATCGTGCTTCTCAGATCGCGGAGTTTGCCCTGTCTCTACCGTTGTTGGTTTTCTTCGTCATCGGCATTTTCGATTTCAGCAATGCGCTGGCGCTGAAACAGAAGTTGGTCAGCGCGGCGCGCGAGAGCGCCCGCGTCGCCGCTGCCGATCCGGCCAATGATTTAGTCAACCCGACAAGTACGGTTCCGGCTTCGGTCAGCGACGCCGCCCAGGTGGTCGATAATTATTTGATTTCGGAAAATATCGCCGACTGCGGGCTGGCGAACGCTCCCGTATCCAAGGCCGGTCTGCAATGGACCTACACCGCGACCGGCTCGGGCTGCCCCGGCAATGGGCTGCAACTTCTCATTGACCGCGGCTGCAAGAGTATTGCTACCTCAACTTCGAGCACTGTCAACTTGATCGGCACCTGCGTCACCATCACGTATGCCTATAAATGGGAGTTCAACAACGTCGCCTCTACTTTAGGATGGACCGGTTCCGGACCCAGCAACCTGACCGCCCTGGCCGGCGCGTATAACGAGAATTAGATCATGCGATCCCCGCTCATTCGACGCGCGCAAAGAACCGGCGCCCACCCACGCCCTCTTGGCTTTGGGAAGAGCGATTGCGCTTCTCGAAACAACGATTACGAGTTTCGAAAAAACGAGCGCGGCGTAACCATTGCCCTGGTGGCCTTGTCGATCGTAGGCATCATCTCGATGGCGGCGCTCTCCATCGATATCGGAACTCTCTACCAATCGAAGGCCGAGGCCCAGCGCGCCGCCGATGCTGCCGCTTTAACCGCGGCTCGGGTGATTTCGCTCTCGGGAGTGACCGGAGATCCAGGCAATATATCGACATCATGGCAGCCCACCTGCGGCGGGGCGGGCAGCGCCGCCACGTTGGCGGCAACCGCCATCGCGCGAGCGCGGGCTAATTTTGTTGGAGGCAATCCCGTGCCTACGGTTGCGGTGAATTACGGCCCTGCGGCCGGCGCTAACAGCGACTGTTCGCAGCTGGTGTCCGCCGGGTCAGCATTTTCCGTGAATCCGACGGTGACGGTGACCGTCACTAGCGGGACGCTGCCGATTTTTTTTGCCAAAGTTTTTTCCATCTTTCCGGGCGTCAACTATTCGAACACCACGGTAAGCGCGACGGCGGCGGCCGAGGCCTTCAATCCTTCGGGATCGAGTGCACTACCGTCAGGCCTGACCTCGGTGCAACCCAGGTGCGTGAAGCCTCTCATCGTGCCGAATGCCGACCCTGGAAATCCCGGGATTGCATTCGTCAACGGCACCACCGGAGCCATCAACACCACTGGCATCGAGGTGAATGGCACTGGGACGGGTGTGATTGGCGAGTCTTTCAGCCTGGTCGCCGATTGCGCACCCAGCGGAGCTTGCAACAGCCAAGTAATTCCGCCGCCGCCATTTTTCCTCAATCCGCCGCAGGCCTATTCCGGAACCACCCCGCCCACGCTGCAATATGTGCCGGGCATGGTTCTCAATTCCTCCGCAGCCGTTCCCTCTGGCGGTTTCTGCTCTTCCCTCGCTACCAACTACGCTCAAGCCGTCGCGGGATGCGACCAGATCACGACCTATCAGTGCGGAGTGTCGAAGGCGACTTTAGGAACCGGCGCGAATCAAGTCGATCTTTCGGAGAATCCCAGCGGCCCGGCCGGAGACACCGCGACCGCTGTGCAATGCCTTATTAACGAGGCTTCCGAGGGCTCGGCAAATAGTGGGCAGGATACTTTATTGACCGCATCGATTCCTTATCAGATTCAGGCTGGCTCCTCAAATCCGTTGGGCATCTCCGGCTTGATCTCGAGCAGCAACTCGGTTGTGTCGCTTCCGATTTACGACGGCGCCACGATCGGCGTAGGGAATTACGTGACTATCGTGGGTTTCCTGCAGGTCTTCATTAACTACGTCGACGCCAACGGCAACGTCAACGTAACCGTGCTGAATGTTGCCGGATGCGGCAATCAAGCCACCGGCACGACGCCGGTGGTGACGGGAACTTCTCCCGTGCCAGTGCGGCTCATCACGCCTCCGTAATCACTTTCGAGAGTGGTCGGAGAAAAGAGAGATTGTCATCCCGAGCAGCGCGAGGAATCTTGGTTTCTCCCTGTGCCATCAACATGACCGGTGCGCGCAAACACCAGGATCACTCGCTGCGCCCGGACGACACTGTTTCTCCGCCCCGGTTGCTCCTCTTCTTCATAACTGCTCAAATCTGTCATCCCGACCAAGGAGAATGAGCGGCGGAGCCGATCCTTCTCCGCGTGGAGGGACCTGCTTTCCGGCGGCGCATAAGGTGCCGGCAAACAGCAGGTCCCTCGACTGCGAAGATCGTCCGCTTCGCGCACGATCCTCTCCGCTCGGGATGACATTATTTTGGAAGCGCGGCTGAACCGCAGTCCATAAAACGCCGTGGGATCAACTTCTAAACCGAGGCTTAATCAGGAGTGCTGAGATCGGTTGGGCCGTTGGGGGCTTCGTTTGGATTGCTGGGATGATCGGCGCCATCCGTCTTCGCATTGGCTGGCGATGGAGGTATTGGCGCCGGGTGCTTGGGCACGGGCGCCACATCAGCATCATCGTCGTCTGCGACCACGACTCTAGTCTGAGGCCTGGGTTGCGGCATGGGGCCTTCGGGGCGCGCACTCAGAATTACGGCTTCGAGCGCCTGCGGATTGCCCGGCGAATTCACGATCACAAAATTGAATTTCGATCCGTTCAGCAATTGACCTAGAACTTGCTCAGCTGGCGCAGGACCCATTTCGCCGACAACTTGCTCCTGCTCCGCTCCCGCGGGAATTGCGATCTCGGCGCCGGTGCGCTGGTGCACCGCGAAAAGCACTTCGGAAAGATTGGCTTTGACGGCGCTGATGTAGAGCAATCCATTCTTGAACGACACATCGAGCGCGGGACGCGGCGGAGGGGGCACCTCTACCGAAAGATGCGCGCCCATGGCGCTGTAGTTGGAATTCACCAAAGCCGGTCCAGAGCTGGGTCGCGAGCCGGCCACTTGCGCGCCCGCATCGGCTCCAACCTTCAGGATCACAGTTCTTCCCGAAGGAAAAACTTTGTAGGGCTGCGGCCCATTCAGGTCAAGGACGATACGCGTGACCGGAGGATCGGTCGAAAACAAGCCCACGCGGAGATTCTTTACCTCACTGCGATTGACCGCCTGACCGTGCAACTGCGCGGAGGGAACGGCGCCCACGAAATCGACTACCAGGCGATCGGGACCGGTCAATACATTGATTTGGGGCACGATGCGATCGCTGGCTTCGACTTCGATCTCAACCTGGCCGCGAGTGTGCAGCACCTCCACTTTGCGAATCGAGGGCGCACTCTGGGCCTGCACATTTTTGGATTGACCCGCGGCTAGCACGGTTAAATTCATCGCCAACAACGGCAGAGCGGCAGCAGCAAAAAGTTTCATGAATTTCCCCGGGGCGTGCTTAAGACGCGCGCAGTCGCGCTAGGGCTGATTCTAGCAGTGGATAAGATAACTGCCGCTTACGGAGGTATTACAACTTTGGGTTCTGCTTCCGGGCTTCGGAGGCGCGCGTTCCGACCTCGGAGGCTTCAGGGCTAACGAGACTGCGTGAGAACTCGTGCCGTCCCTACGGGACTTGTTCTCCCCTCCCAGTTTACCCAGCGCTGAAGCGCTGGGCTAATATCGCGCTGCCCCTCCGGGGCGCCCTGGTGCCGGAAGCCCGACTTCTTCTACTTGGTTAACTTCTACTTGGTTAACGGGGCGAGCAGAGTGCCCATCAGATCAGGCTGGCTGGAGATGCGCTCCAGATGCGGGTTCATGTCGCCGTCGTGATAGGGCACGGAATAACTCTTGAAGAACTGGGCGTTCTCGACCAGCAATTCAATGGGATCTTTGGTGTCATGCGCCGCCTTGATGGCGGCATGCAATACGTCCGGCGTGTATTTGCGGCCGTTCACGGCAATCAACTTCATGTTTGGGCCAATGCCTGCCTGATACGCGGGCGAGCCTACGATCGCGTCCACCAGTTTGCCATCTTCCGCGGCAAAAAATCCTAACGAATAAGAGAAGTCGGCAAACTTGGCAACTTTTTCGAGCGCCGTCATGTAGGCATTGGGCTGGTCGTTGTAAACCAGCTTCCATCCCTCGCGCTCGATACCGCCGAGCGGAGCATGATTGCCGGTCGCATCGACGCGCTGGTGCAGCAACGTCGCCCAATCGTAGGGTGCAACGTCGTTGAGCGTGCGGACAACGTCATCTAATGTGTAAGGCACAACCGTGGGATCGCCACTGGGGCCGCCTTCGAAGCGGCGGCAGAAATCGTCTAGCGAACGCTTGCCATTGGTCTGCTGCCGTAGGATGGCGTCCACTTCCAGCCAGATCAATTGACCCTCGGGATAATAGTCGAGGCTGCGGCGCCAGTTTGCCCACTGCGGCCCCAGCATGCGCAAAAGCTGCACCGAACGCGCGGTATCTTCGAGCGGACGCCAGGTGCGGCCGGGACGATGATCGAGCATGGCAGCGTTCTCCGCCAGACTCTCGCGGAATTGCTCCGGCGTGGTTAATCCGCTACGCGCGGCCAACAGAAAGCCGAGATAATCGGTGAGGCCCTCATACACCCACAACAAATCGCCCATCATGGGATCCTGATAATTTCGCGTGGCCAGTCCGGCGGGGCGGCGATACTTGCCGTTCCAGGAGTGCGCGAATTCGTGCGGAAGCAGATCGGCGTTGATGTAGTGCAGGTCAGGATCGAGCAGCGTGCGCTCATCGGTGGCGCTGTCATTCGATTCATGATGCTCCAATCCGTGCCCGCCGACCTGATCGCTGAGGGTGAAGAGAAAGTGATACTGGTGGTAATGGCGCGCGCCGAAGAGCGCGCCGGCTTCCACTACTAACTTGCGGTAGGCGTCAACGTCTTCCTGCTTCATGGCGAGATCGCCTTCGCTGTCGGCGACCAGATCGATTTCATGCTGGGGCGTTTTGGGCGGCAGGTTCAAATCGATTTTGCGGAAGTGCTCTCCGGCAATCAAGGGCGAATCGATGAGCGTAGTGAGGGAGACTTGTGCGAACTGCACCTCATCGCCGGCGTCGCTCGAATTTCGCAGAACCGGGGGAAGAGCCGTTGCGTACTGCCATCCGGGAGGAAGGGAGACAGCCGCGATGAAAGAGATGGCATCAGAATCGGCGCCCTGCGGGTAAAGAACGACTGCATTCCAGTTGAGATCGAGCAGGTTGCTGGAAGCAGCCGGACCGCCTCCACCCGCGCTGTCGTTGGTCGTAATGGCGTCGAGAGATACATCGATGGAGGTCACGCCTTGGGGAACTTTGAGGTGAAAGGCGTACATATCGATCACATCGCGCTGCCAGTCCAAAGGTTTGCCCGCAGCTGATATGTGAAGGCCCGTGAGCCCGTTGATGGGGCCACTGGGACGGTGATTGCCGGGAATCCATTGGGGGAATACCAGGGTCATGGCTCCGGGCGTGGCCGGGATTTTCAGCTTAGCGTGGTAGATGTTGCGGGGAGCGTCGCTGAGGTCGACTTCCAGGCGAATGGGTTGACCCAAGCCTATTTGCGCCGCAGATACGGCATAGATTCGCGGGCTGAATAAGAATGCCGGTAGCGCGCAAAAAGCAACCGATCGGCCAATCCATCGAACCACGCGCAGGCAATGCATGGAAACTCCTTGCAAGATTTAACAGCAGGATCGGGAGTAAAGACAGCCCAGGAGCAGAGCGTATCGGAAGGGCACGCACCTACGCAAGAGTAGGGGGGTAAGGGTTGCTACTCAGGGCGATGGGGAAGGGCAAGCCAAAACTTGAAGCCGGGGAACAGTTTTGGCGCGGCCATGAAGAAGATCGCCGCCAGACCCGTGGCCAGCAGCAACCAGGTTCCGGGCTCGGGTACGGTTCCGGTTCCGGCGGCGCAGCCGGTCACCTTCTTCTTGCCGCCAGTTCCGACTCCGCCCTTTTTCTTGGGCGCGCAGACTTCCTCGGTGGGCAGAGGCGGCGGAGAAAGCGGGATGAATCTTTCACCGGAAATCGGATCGTACAAAACGAGCGGTCCCATCGGTCCCGCTCCCGGCACTTGCGGTCGCTGCAGCATGGCGGTTTGGAAGGTCACGGGAGGCGACTGAAATGCCGTGCCTTCTCCGTTACGCACCGGCTGGTCCATCTTCTCGGGGGTCGGCTCGTTGGGCGAAGCTTCCTGCTGCGGAGTTTCCTCCACCCGGTTGGCGCAGCGAGTGCGGGCCGTCATGCGGCCGTCTGTAATTATACTTTCACCCTTGTGCAAGGTGATGCGGTGACGGGTCCAGTAGATCTTGTTGCCGATGCGATACGAGATGTATGCGGTGCGATTTAAGGTAAGGCGAACCACCTGCGCGCGCGCATAGTCGAAGCCAGCGTAATGCGCGGCCACGATGGGGTCGTGCTCCGCCGCCCACTGCAATTCCTTGACGTTCTCCACGCCGCCCGGCACCACGGAATAGGGATACACCGGGCGCGAAGACTGCGCATGCGCCAGAATCTGATTGACGGTGGCGACTTGTTCGTTATTCAGGTCGGAGAGCTGGATGAGGCGCGGCCCGGCATCTTTGGCGTGAAACCAGGAGGGGTTGAGATACTGCATCGCCAGAGCGGAGAAGCCGACGATCAGGATCAGCATCGCGGCAACCTTGAGCAATTTACGAATGAGCCGATTGCGGCGGTGACGACGGGTGGGCCGGCGCCTTCTCACGATGCGGGTCTTCCCGTTCTCAGGGTCAGACACTGACTACTCCTACCTGCGGCGCCGTCGTGATCTTGCCTAATGCACCAGGCTCCGGGGATTCAAGACACTTTGCCACGCAAAGATAGCCGCAGTTTGAGTGCCATCCATCTCGGGGCGAAACACACAAAACAAAGGAGTTTCGCTTCATTCTGCGGACCATCGTAGCAGAGTAGGTAATGGTTTGCACACAAAGTACTTGGGTATTTCCTCGAGGGTGCCCGAAACGGCACCGGTAGATCTCGCAATCGCGATTTCTTTAAGGACAAATCCAAGGCCCCCGACCTTTGGAGGCCTCCTGCCGGTTACGGAAGTAACAGCACGCCGGGGCCATTTTACTCCGTTATCGCTGATGGTACTATCTCGCAGGTTACGGGAGTGATGTTGCTCCTGAACCGAATACCGTTCCTTCGCGGCGTCAGCTCTTCAAAGAAGATTCCCCCTGTTTGCTGGCCGATTCTCCCCCCGAATCGAAGGAAAGGTTCAAAAGAATATCGCTGGGAGGAATCACATGGGTCTGCACCGTTTTCACGTTGCTCTTATCGTCCTATTGTTCTCGCTGCTTCTGGCCAGTCCGGCCCTCGCCAACACGGTTCAACTGACCTATGTTCAAGGCACCGGCAGCGGCATCGGCGGGGGAGCCGTGTATCCCTATGCGTTCTATGTGAACAACAGCAGTAGCTACACGTATCTGCTGTGCGACGGCTATGACAATACGATCCGACAAGGGGAGACGTGGACCGCGACGGTTTCTCCGTTCCTGCAAGGGATTAAGACGAGCATGTTCGGTTCTGCGATGACCATGGACTACAAAGCCGCCGGCCTGATCTTCAAGGCAATGATGGCGGGGCAGATCAGCACGACCAACGCCAGTTGGGCGATTTGGGGACTGTTCTCCACGAATGCACAGGGCACGTCGCAATTTGCGCTCACCGGCGGGGCTGCAACTGACGCCACCTATCTGGCGCTGGCGCAGACCGCTCCCAATAGTTCTTACAACGGATTGCTGCTCTACACGCCGGTGGCCGGCAGCCAGAGTTGGGGTGGAACGCCCCAGGAATTCATCGGATACAGCGCAGTCCCCGAGCCCAGCACGTGGATGTTCATGGGTACGGGTCTAGTAGGCCTGGGGGGAGCGGTTCGCCGCAAGTTGATGAAGGCATAACTTTGCTGGCGATCTGCTTTGGACCATGTGAGCATAGAACCGCGTTGCTACCCGGCGGCGCGGTTTCTTTTGGATGGCGAGTGTCCTCAATCTAGAGTTCGTGGATAAAAAGATCTCGAACTTGAAGACACGAAAGATTGCAGACGCAGGAACGCGGGCTATAAAGCCCGATTTTCAAAAGGGGCGTAGCGGCGCGGCTTGAAGCCGCGCCCTTTCAAAGCATCGCCACCTGACGAACGAATAATGAACGAACTTTAGCCTCATGACACTAGAACATCCGGGAAAGACTTGAGCGCGCGGCGTACTGGCGAGGGAAAAACTTCGGCGGGTCTTGACGATCTCTGCAACGGTTTGATTGGAAGGGGGCTGACTTACAAGTGGTCGTAAACTTTAGTGCTGACGATGGCGGTGGGAGTGCATCACGAAGGTGGAAAGTTCTGATAGTCTGAGCTCACCTGGTGTGTTTTTTCGGGTTATTCTGTCCTTCGAAAAACTCACTTGCAGAATCGGGTTGCACACGACATGTCCAAGGTAATCGAACAGGAAGTATCTGTCCTGGCATCGGCCAAAAACGGGTTGGCGTACTTTACTGCCAATGATTGGGCGCTGATTGCCGACAAGGCCCGCCGCCGCCACTTTAAGAAGGGCGAACTCCTTGTGCAAAGGGGCAAGCGAGGCGAAGGCGTTTATCTGCTGCTGAAAGGTACGGCACGGGTGCAAATTCCGCATCCACCGGAGGGTCGAAGTATCGGGCCCGGGGAAATCTGTGGCGAGATGTCATTTCTGGAAGACAATGAGGCCAGCACCAGCGTAATTGCCGAGGGAGAGGTTGAAGCTTATTGCCTGGACCACGCCACGCTGGAGCATTTATTTGAACTCTTCCCTCACCTGGCTTCGCGCTTTTACCGGTCTTTGGCCACAGGTTTGTCGCGGCGTCTGCGGGAGTTGATCGGCGCGCCGTCAGGAACGCCTCTGGTGGGAACGGGGACGGGGCGCAAGCGTCCGATTTGAGCTTCCTCCGCTCTGATCGGAGCCATCTTAGTCGCGCGCTTGAGCTAAGGCTTCTGCCTCGGTAATCTAGGGGTTTTGCTGTATCCACCAGGCCGAACTTAAGCGCCCATTCTCCAGCATTTCCTCCTGCATTTCCGGTCAAAACGCAAAAGGGCCGTATTAGTGTGCAGCACTTTGCAGTTTCAATTTGGAGCGATCACAGGGAATTCGGCATAACTTGCGTGTAATCATCATTTTATATTTAGTCCCTGTTTGGCACCCAGGGTGCTCTTACAGGGTCGCGGGTTCGGGTTGACGCCGCCAGCGGAGGCCTGCAGTCTCCGAGACATCGCTCAGGTTCAAAGTTCAGGAGGGAAATAATTATGAGGCGGATTGCTTTGTTGGCCATCTTGGCGTTGGCTTTGCCAGTCGCCGCGTTCGCAGGAAACATTGACTTCACTAATACCGGCGGCACTTTAGCGGGGACTTCCGCTGGTCTGACCCTTACGGGATCAAGCCTGTCCGAGGTTGTCGGCTTCAACGGCGCTGGAAGCATCATCCAAGGCGGATTGGGCACGCTGAGCTTCTCGACGGGATCGATGATCAGTGGAAATCTGGTTACCGGTGCCTCGTTCAACGGTGGCGGAAGCTTCGTCATTACGAGCAACGGTTTTGGTGGACTTCCGGTCGGCGTGCTTTTCAACGGCACCTTCAATGGTCCGGTATCTTGGACGGAAGATCTGAATTGCGGTCCGAACGGCTCGGTCTGCTATACGCTTGCAGGATCAATTACAGGTACCTGGTACAACGGGACGACGGTAAATGGCGCGACCGTGCAGCTTACGTTTAACGCCGGGAAGAACGGCTTCACCGGATCTGTGCCGCTGGCCAGCGGCGACTCGGTGATCACGACAGTTCCTGAGCCCGGCACTCTGGGCTTGCTGGGAACCGGTTTGGTTGGTCTGGCTGGATTGATTCGCAAGAAGCTGATGGTATAACCTGATTCGCTTCCGCTTCATAAGGCCCCGCGCTTGCGCGGGGCTTTTTCGTTGCTGGCTGCTTTGTCCACTCATCGCTGCTTTGTCCACGATCTTTGTCCGTTCAGCAACGAATGCCTCGTTCGCAATTACTGCAGTAACGCTCTAGCCGGGATTACCGTTGACCCTCGCGGGTAACCATCCATAGATTCCTTGTAGGGGGTCTTATGAAAGATATTCACGAAGTCTTGCGGCAGAAGCAGACAAGATACGCCCAACTGGGAAAGCAAATTGAGATGCTTCAGCAAGCGGCGGAAAAGCTGCGCGAAGTGGCACCTCTGCTGGCCGAGAACGACGACGAAGATAATGCCGTCCTGATGGAAGTCGACGAGGCTTCGCCCAACGCCGGAACCATGGCAGCAACGGCGGGTGCGGCAGGCTCTAGCACGGCAAAAGCGGCTCGACCCACTGCGCCGCGTTGGCCGTAATATCAGCCCCTAATCTCGCCCTAAGTGGGCGGGAATTTTGCTATGACCCTTCTGGCATTGCTAGTTACGAACGACGATGCGGCGGCGGACGTTCTGGGCCGCGTTCTACCGACGACTGGACTCGCGGTGGAGCGGCTCAGCGATTTCGCCACGGCACTGGATCGCCTGCAGCGGCAGAGATTCGACGCGCTGGTCATCGATTTCGGGGCGGATTTCGAAGACACGAAGTCGGCGGCGAAGCTACTGGACGAAGCTCGTCAGCTGCATGCGGGAGTGCCGCTGGTCACGATCGCTTTAGTCGCAGATCATCGACAGACACGAGACATCCTGGGCAGCGGGGCGCATTTTGTCTTGTACAAGCCTCTCACCGACGAGCAGGCCAAAGCTGGCCTGCGCGCGGTGGTTGCTTTGTTGAACCGGGAACGTCGGCGCGCGCATCGCGTTCCGGTGCAGGCTCCGGTGGAGCTGTCTTTGCCCGATACACGCACGGCCGAGGGCATTCTGCTCGACCTTAGCGAAACCGGGATGGACGTTCTAACGGCGGAAGCGCAGGTACCGGGGGCTCTCCTCGATATCAGCTTTCAGCTGCCGGATGGTGGCCTGGAAGTGAAAACCCGTGGGCGAGTGGCCTGGGCGAATCCGAACGGCCAGAGCGGAGTTCGGTTCCAGGAATTGGAGGAATCGACCAAAGCGAAGCTTCACGTGTGGTTGCAGAGCGCCTCGGGAATCCATACCACCGCGGACGAAGGTGCGAGCCCGTGCAAGCTGACCGATCTGAGCCTGGGCGGCTGCTATGTGGAAAGCGATTCGCCGTTCCCGGAGAATGCGTTAGTCGACCTCTGTCTGCGAACCCAAGAGATTGCGGTTCACACGGAAGGTATTGTGCGAGTAAGTCATCCGGGTCACGGCATGGGAGTGGAGTTCCCTTCCCGCACGCCGGGACAACGCGCCCAGGTTGACAATTTGATAACTCTGCTGCGCAGCGGTCCGGACTCGACGCCGCAACTGAGTATTTCGCCGCGCGCGCTGAGCGCGGATCCGGGCGAATTTCAAGCGGCGCCGGAATCGGCGAATGGCTTCAACGAAACGTTGAGCGGAGAAGATTTCTCCGCGGATGGGATGGACGATCCCCTGCTCGAACTGCTGCGCACCGGGTCGGCGATGCAACAGGAAGACTTCCTGGCCGAACTGCACCGCCAGCGGTCCGGCGAGAGCGTCAGCACGTAACTTGGTTGTCCAGCACGAGTAGCGCCTCACTCGCAGGCACGATCCTAATTCTCCCAACATAAACTCAGTTATAGCCAAAGCCTCTCGCGGCAGGTGGCTGGAAGTTTTTTTTGGACTGGCGCTAGGGCAGGAAAAAACTGCGGCGAAACGTGGCAGAGTTGGGCGAGAGGCGCGAGGCGAAAAACTTCCGGAGGGCTGGAACCCGTGCCCCGTCTATAGCACGGGTTCTTCCACTCTCCGTGGTCTGTCCACCCCAATGAAAGTAAGGTAGCCGATCCGTGTTGCACAACGATTTCAGGGACATTAAAACTTGGTTAATTGCCGGTAGTTATGCACAGGCTGATTGCATCCGCCGGAAGTCTTTTTTCTGGGTGAGGCCTTCTATGCGGGGCGACGCCGGGCGGCTTCGGAGCCCGGGGGCTGACGTCTTGTGCGAAGATGGAGTGCGACGATGCCGACCCGCGTTGCACGACCGCGCCAAACGAAAACGACGCGCAGCTTAAACTGGCGTCCTCTGGCAGCGATTGCGGCGGCGGCCTTCGCGGTAGAAATTCCTTTTTCTTTCCGCGGCCAGCCGTCAGGACACGACTTCGAATTCCATTTGTATTCCTGGCTGGAAGTTTTGTCGCAGTGGAAGCTGGGCATCGTATATCCGCGATGGGCTGCGCTGGCGAACTCCGGTTATGGCGAGCCTCGATTCATCTTTTATCCTCCGGCATCCTGGACTTTGGGCGCGGGGTTGAGCCGGATCTTTCCCTGGACGTTCGTCTCCGATATCTATATCTGGATCGCGCTGGTGGCGGCGGGGGCGTCGATGTTTCTGCTGGCGCGGAAATGGCTGGACCGGAGCGACGCGGCCTTCGCGGGCGTGCTGTACGCAGTGAATCCTTATCATATTGTGATCGTTTACTGGCGAAGCGCATTCGCGGAGTTGCTGGCCGCATCCTTGCTGCCCTTGCTGCTCTGGATGGTGTTGCGGGCTGAGGCGCAATCTAGACGCGGCATGCTTGCGCTGGGAGGATTGCTGGCTTGCGCCTGGCTGACGAATGCTCCCGCCGCGGTTATGATCCATTATTCCTTGGCGCTCCTGGTGCTGGTGATGGCATGGCAGCAGAGATCGCCGCGCATTCCTCTCGTGGCTGGCGCTTCGGTGCTTCTGGGGGCGGCGCTGGCGGCATTTTATTTGCTGCCCGCCATCTTCGAACAAAGATGGGTCAACATTGCGGAGGCAATTGGGGCGGGGTTGCGGCCGCAGGATAGTTTTCTCTTTGCGCAGAGCGGCGATCCCGACCACGATGCCTTCAATCGCATTATTTCCTGGGTCGCGGTGGCGGAGATCGGGGCGACACTTGGGGTAGCGTGGGCGGCGCGGACTTGGGGTAGCCGCAATCGAGGGCTCTGGTACCTGCTGGTAGTATGGGCGGCCGCGAGTTCGGCACTGATGCTCCCGATCACGAGTCCGCTGTGGAACATTCTTCCGAAGTTGCGTTTTATGCAATTCCCCTGGCGATGGATGCTTTGCCTCGGGGTTCCGTTCGCTTTGCTGATAGCGGTCCGCGTGCGCCGTTGGACCTTTCGCGCGGCCATTTACCTGGCGATGCTGGGCATCATTGTTTTCACTGGCCATCACTATCAGCCACCGTGGTGGGATAATGCTGCCGACCTGCGCGAGATGCAGGACAACATGGCGACCGCCGCGGGGTATGAGGGCGTCGATGAATACACGCCCCTGGGGGCCGATCCTTCGGCGGTCGATAAAACTGCGCGGCGTGTGACATTGGCGGGTCCGGCGCATGCGGCGATTCGAGTGTCCGAGTGGAAGCCGGAGCGTAAAACCTTCACCGCGGAGGCGTCGGCGCCGGATGAGCTGGTTTTGCAACTGTTCAATTATCCGGCGTGGCGCGTGGAAGTGAATGGACGGAGGGTGCAGGCAAAGGTGCGCGAAGGGACCGGCCAGATGGTTGTTCCCGTGGACGCGGGAGTGAACCGCGTGCAGATTGTTTTTATCCGCACCTGGGATCGAAAAGTAGGGGCGTGGATCTCCGGCTTCGCGATTCTTCTGACTCTGATTTTGCTGCGGAAGTCAGGCTCGAAAGTCTAATGCTCAGAATTCTGATCGCGACCTCGAATCCGGGCAAGCTGCGCGACTTCGCAGGCGCGGCTTTGCGGCACGGAGTGGAAATAGCGGCCCTGCCTGAATTCTCTTCCCTGCCGACCGTAGTCGAGGACGGGCTGACGTTCGAGGCCAACGCACGAAAGAAAGCCGAAGAATACAGCCAGTATGCGGCGGGAGAGATTGTGGTCGCCGACGATTCGGGATTGGAAGTGGATGCGCTCGGAGGCGCGCCGGGGGTGCACTCGGCACGTTATGCCGCTCCGGAGTTGCTGAATCAAGAGCCGCACGAGGCGGGAGTGAATACGGACGACGAGGCCAACAATGCGCGCGTGCTGCGGGAACTGCATGGGATTCCGCGGGAAAAGCGTACTGGGCGATTTGTCTGCGTGCTGGCGGCAGCTCGAGATGGCCAGACCCTGGCCACGTTTCGCGGAACGGCGGAGGGAATTATTCTTGATGCCCGGCGCGGCGGGAATGGATTCGGGTACGATCCGCTGTTTTATTTTCCGCAGATTCAGAAGACTTTCGCCGAATTAAACGCGGAAGAAAAATCGAAGTACAGCCACCGCGGCGCGGCGTTTCGAGAATTCTTAGCGTGGTGTGATCAGCGCCAGAATCTGTGAAGCTAGGAATGAAGTCCAAATTCGCATGGTTCGATTTCGGACACGCCTTCCTTGACTTCGCTTCTTGGCTGCGAGGATAATAGGCAGTTCTTTTGTCGTTAGCGGACAAATCAGTACTCATAAGGAGCGATGCGTGGCGTCAGCAGCCAGTTCTACTGCTCCAGTGGCGAAAAGTGTACACGGAGTTGCGCCCCTGCGCGCCGGGCAGGGCACGTCGTTTGTTCTGCGGAGATTACATTCGCTCAGCGGCATCGTTCCGGTGGGCGCGTTTCTGTTCGAGCACATTCTGGTTTCCAACGCCACCGCGATCAGCGGCCCCGAGCCGTATGCCAAGCAGGTAGCCTTTCTCGGTGGCCTTCCTCTTGTCTTTTTCCTTGAACTGTTTGGCATCTGGCTGCCGATCGCGTTTCACGCGCTATACGGCTTTTACATCTGGTATCGCGGCGATGGCAACACGGTGGAGTATCCGTGGACGGGCAACTGGATGTACACGGCGCAGCGCTGGACCGGAGGCATCGCCTTCGTTTACATCGTCTGGCATGTCTGGACCATGCGCTTCACTGGAGTGGACCTGCACGCGGACCCAAGCGCGTCCTTCGGCAAAGTTCAGTTGGAACTTTTCCAGCCGGTGCTGTTCCTCTTTTATGTGGTGGGATTAATCGCGGCCTCGTGGCACTTCGCCTATGGCATCTGGCTGTTCTGCGCGAAGTGGGGCATCGTTTCAGGCGAGCGGGCGCAAAAGCGCTTTCTGATTATCTGCCTGGCATTCTTCTTTTTGCTGAGTGGAGTTGGATTGGCCAGCCTGGCCACGTTCCGCGCACGGCCACAGCAACTGTTTGAGCCGGGTGCCTCGGCGAAGGCGGCAATGCACAGCGGCGCAACTTACGGAAAGACGGTGGAGTAAACGATGGCAGCGACTCCTAGAATTATCGTGATCGGCGGCGGGCTCGCCGGACTTTCAGCCGTCATCAAAATCGCCGAAATGGGCGCCAACGTCGATCTGTTTTCAATTGTGCCGGTGAAACGATCGCACTCGGTTTGCGCCCAGGGCGGAATCAATGCGGCCAAGAATCTGAAGGGCGAAGGCGACTCGACGTGGCAGCATTTTGACGACACCATCTATGGCGGAGATTTTCTAGCCAACCAGCCTCCGGTCAAAGAAATGTGCGATGCCGCGCCGGGCATTATCGATCTGCTCGACCGCATGGGGGTTCCCTTTAACCGCACGCCCGAGGGCCTGCTCGACTTCCGCCGTTTCGGCGGGACCTTATATAACCGTACGGCTTTCGCAGGGGCAACCACGGGCCAGCAACTTCTTTATGCGCTCGATGAGCAGGTTCGGCGTTATGAGGCGGAAGGCAAGGTCAAGAAGTACGAGCATTGGGAATTTCTTTCGGCTGTGCTGGATGGAAACCGCGTCTGCCGCGGCATCTGCGCCATGGATTTGCGCTCGATGGAAGTGCGCACCTTCCCGGCCGACGCCATCATCATCGCCACCGGGGGCAACGGGGCGATCTTTGGCAAGTCAACCAATTCGGTGGTCTGCACCGGTTCGGCGCAGTCGGCGCTTTACCAGCAGGGGTGCTATTACGCCAACGGCGAATTCATTCAGGTGCATCCCACTTGCATTCCGGGCAACGACAAACTGCGGCTGATGTCGGAATCGGCGCGCGGCGAGGGTGGCCGGGTCTGGGTTCCGAAAAAACCGGGGGACAATCGCGATCCCAAAACCATTCCGCAGGACGAGCGCTGGTATTTTCTGGAAGAGTGGTATCCCAAGTATGGCAACCTGGTGCCGCGCGACATCGCGACGCGCGCGATTTTCAAAGTGGTGTTCGAGCACAACCTCGGTATCGACGGCAAGCCGATGGTGTATCTCGATCTGACGCACATCGACCGCAAGATTCTCGACCGCAAGCTGGAAGGCATTCTCGAAATCTACGAGAAGTTTGTGGGCGACGATCCGCGCGAGGTGCCCATGAAGATTTTCCCCGGCATGCATTACACCATGGGCGGGCTGTGGATCGACTACAAGCAGGCCACGAATATCCCAGGCATTTTCGCCGCCGGCGAGTGCGAATATCAGTATCACGGCGCGAACCGGCTGGGGGCGAATTCGCTGGTGTCATGCATCTACGGCGGCGGGGTTGCGGGACCGCAAGCTGTGAAGTACGCGCGTGGGTTGCAGTCGCTGCCTGACGGCAATGGGATTTTCGAGGCGGAGAAGAAGAAGCAGGAAGAAAGCAATTCCCTGCTGATCAATAATCAGGGCACGGAGAATCCGTTTAAGCTGTGGAACGAGTTGGGCGAATTGATGACCAAGGATTGCACCGTCATCCGCTACAACAAGAATCTGGCGCAGACGGATGCGAAACTGGTCGAGATGCTGGAGCGTTTCCGCAAGGTGAACCTGAGCGACCGCACGCAGTGGGCGAATACCAGTGTGATCTTCACCCGGCAGCTATACAACATGCTGCAACTGGCGCGGGTGATCGCCCAGGGCGCGCGCATGCGCGACGAGTCGCGCGGCTCGCACTACAAACCGGATTTCCCCGACCGTGACGACAAGAACTGGATGAAGACGACGAAGGCATATTTCGCCCCGGACGCGGATGAACCGAAGTTTGAGTTTGAGCCGGTGGATGCAAGCCTGATTCCGCCAAGACCGAGGAAGTACGACGCGGTGAAATGACCGCCCGGAAGCTGAGCGGGGGTGAGCGAAAAGTCAGTGCGGTTGCGGGTGTTCTCGCGTTAGCTGCGTCCGTGCTGCTTCTTTATTACTATGGGCATGGCTTTGTTTTGCTCGTCTGGATTTTAGGGATCATTGGATTGACGTGGCTCGTGTGGGCGATTTTTGGAAGATATTACTGAACCGTCGGAGAGCGAACCGGGAAGGGCACGAGTTTCACTCGTGCCAGTCTAGGACGCTTTTAGATTTGCGGCTTTAGCCGCTGGGGCCCACGGGTCTAGTCTGAATCCCGGGAACGCGGAGCAAAAACTGTACTCACCAGGCTCGAACACGAGATGCCTCTCTACTGGATTGCGATGAATGTAATTTTGATGATGTATGAAATCCATTTCGTCGCGGATGCGGTGGTCGGTGAAACCGCGCTGCCAGATTTCTTGATCGCGGCCGATGATCGTGCCGAGTTCATGCGAGTATGCGCCTTTGATCAATTGAACAGCTCGCTCGATCGTCACGTCGTTCGCCGGAGTCAGGAGCAGATGAACGTGTTCTGGCATGATGACAAACGCGTGCAATTCATATTGGCCTTCGCGGCGGTGTCGATAGACCGTTTTCAGAAACAAACGCACGTAGATTTCGACCACGAACAATTTTCGGCGGTGATAAGTCGAGAAGGTCACGAAGTAGGTTCCGGGCGGGGAGAAAAGTCGTCCAGGCTTCAAAGCGCAACCTCAGCGGCTGAAAGCCGCACGTCTCTCCAGACTCTAGACTGGCACGAGTGGAACTCGTGCCCTTCCCGGTAGATTTTTTGTTGCGGCGTATTCCGTTTTGGGAAGTGCATATGGAAGAGAAACTCGACAAGGACTTCAACCCGATCTGGCTTTGCAAGACAGCCGGATTATTGTTCCCTTCGGGTATCCTAGTCGTTTCGGTCACATCGGCTACATTCCATTGGGGGAGCGTCTGGGGCGATTGGCTTCTGATCGGGTGGTGTTCCTTTTTGGTCGTCGAGTTCCTGCATCGATACCGATCGGGCAAAGTGGAGTCGCTCTTTTGGGAGCTCCTGGTTGGAGCGTTTCTGGCTGAAGGGCCGCTGCCCCTTGCTCTCCCCTCCGCCACTCATACTCGCGATTGGTCGACGGTCGGCTATTTTGGTCTGACCTTCACCCTCGCTGCGTTCCGGTATCTACGTCGCTTCTACTTCCCACTCGCAGCAAGAAGGAACGGCAATTCAGTATCCAAGCTCATCGCTAAAGGCTAACAGCTAATGGCTAATAAATCCGTCATCCTAAAAATCAAACGCCAAAACACTCCCACTTCCAAGTCCCACTGGGAAGAGTTCGAACTCGCCCATCATCCGGGCATGAACGTGATCTCCTGCCTGATGGAGATCGCGGCGAACCCGGTCACGCGCGATGGCAAGCCGACTACGCCGATCACTTACGACTCGAATTGTCTCGAGGAAGTGTGCGGGTCGTGCGCCATGCTCATCAATGGACGCGCGCGCATGGCTTGCTCGGCGCTGATTGACAATCTTGAGCAGCCGGTGAAGCTCGAACCGTTTTCAAAGTTTCCGGTCATCCGCGATCTGGCCACAGACCGTAGCGTGATCTTTGAGAATCTGAAAGCTGTGAAGGCGTGGGTTCCGATTGATGGGACGTATGATCTCGGCCCGGGGCCACGCATGACGGCGGAAGAGCAGGAACAGGCTTATCCCATTTCGCGGTGCATCTCGTGCACCTGCTGCATGGAGGCTTGCCCGCAGTTTAACGAGGATACGGGCTTTGTGGGCGCGGCGACCATCGCTCAGGTGCGCTTATTTAATTTGCATCCCACCGGCAAATCGTTGGAGCACGAGCGGCTAGCGGCGCTGATGGGCGATGGCGGCATCCAGGAATGCGGTTACGCACAGAACTGCCTCGAGGTTTGCCCCAAGGATATTCCGCTGACCAATGCCATTTCCAACGTTGGCGGAGCGGTCATGAAGCAGGCTCTGGGTGACCTCTTCCGGCGCTGATTTTTGTCGCCATTGCCAGAAACGGTTAAACTCCCTGGATGTGAATGAAGCTAACCGGTTGCGCCGGCTGCACATCGACCCGGTGCGTCGCTCGTTCCGAGTGGCAGCCAAAGTGCCAATTCGACTCCTGAACGCAGCCAGAATTTTGCGGTAACCGGGGTAACCATGGGTTTCGCGAGGTACATCTAACCCCTTCGTAACTAGCAGCGGCAGGTTCGCGGGTGAACACTTGACAGCATGGCTTACAATGTCGGAACGGTTGAAACGAAACCGTAAAGCAAAGCACTAAAGAACAGAACGGAGCCCATTGCGATCAACGTTACAGCGCGCGCTTCTACTTTCCCTGGTGGCATGCTTGTGGGGCTCGGCTTTCGCGGCTACAACCACGACGGTTCGGAAGCCGGTTCGGCATCACCGGCTGCACTGGTCGCGATGGAATCCGGTGTTCAGGCCTTCCCACGAATCGCTGCTGATCCAGAATGCGGAAGTCGACCGGCTGGAACTTCCGCGGATTCAGGACGACGACGAACTGGAAGCGCTGAAAGCCAGCGGAGCGCTGCAACCGATTATTGCGGGCGAGACGTTGCGCTTCGATCCGCGACTCGATCCCTCGCGCCGTTACAGCCGGCCTTGGACGCGTGACTTTGTGCAGGACATTGCGCAGGCCTACTATCACCGCTTTCACGAGCAGATCCAGGTGAACTCCGCAGTACGCACCGTGAAGATTCAGAAGAAACTTCGGCGGCACAATCGCAACGCCGCGCCCGCGGAGGGTGATACCGCGTCGTCGCATCTGGCCGGACTGACGGTCGATTTGCAACGCCGCGGCATGACCCAGGAGCAGATTCATTGGATGGAGCGCTATCTCTTCTACATGAAGTCCCTCGGCTTGGTTGAACCTGAGGAAGAGCGGCACCAGTGGGTCTTCCATATCATGGTTTCGGGGCGTTATGCCGATTGGCGCGAGACGCAAGATGTAGTTCCTTTGGAGCGTCCCGATCCTGCGGCCGTGACGGCCACGGCCGAAAGCCGCGCCGAGTAGGCAACTACAAGGTGTATTGCGCTTCGCCCTTGCCGAACGAGCAATTTTCCAACGCCACTTCAACCAGGTTACGCGACTGGTCGTGATTTAATCAGGGTCATGATCGTTCTCATGGCTGGCCTGCCCGGCACGGGCAAAAGCGCCCTCGCCCGCGAACTCTCGACGCGCACCTCCGGCCGCGTTATCGGCAAGGATGAAATCCGGCATGCGCTTTTTACCCTAGAGGAAATTGAGTACTCTTCGCGGCAGGATGATTTCTCTTTGCAGATCATGCTGCAGACTGCCGCTTATCTTTTGCAGCGACGTCCTAACCTGATTGTCTTTCTCGACGGCCGCACATTCTCCAGGCGCTATCAGATCGATAACGTTCTGCGCTGCGCCGAGGAGTTGCGACAGAGTTGGCGCATCCTCGAATGCGTGTGCCCGGGGGAGGTTGTGAGGCAACGCCTCGACAGGGCGGAGTCGGAGAAGACGCATCCCGCCGGGAACCGGGACTACTCGCTCTATCTGGAAGTTAAATCTCGATTCGAAATGATCGATTTACATAAGAAGATAATCGATACCGGCGAAGCCTTCGAAACCTGCGTTGAGCAGGGACTGGCGGCGCTGCGCTGATCGGAGTGATACGTTTCTGCTTCGCATTGCTTTCCTACGCCCCCTTCAGCCTATACAATCGTTGGCTTGCCCGCAGTTCCCTGCTCGCGGGCTTACTCTATGACCCACCTCAAAATTGTTTTGCTGTCCTGCCTCGTTCTCGGCACTTCTTTTGCGGTGGCGCAATCCACCAATTCTTCGGATATCGCGGTTAGCGCCAAGGCTCGTGCCATTCAGGAGTCGGCCATCGTGATTGACACTCACGCCGACACGCCACAATATTTTCTCGAGGCCGGATACGATATTGGGTCGATCGATCCCCATGACTTCGAGCACATCAGCCTCGATAAAGCGCGGCGCGGGAATCTGGGGGCGGAGTTTTTCTCCATCTGGGTCGATCCCGAGACCAACCAGGGGCATTTCGCCCGGCAGACCTTCGATCTGATCGATTCGGTATACCAGCAAGCGGCGCATCGTCCCGATCGCATGATGATGGCATTCTCGGCCGCTGATATCGAGCGGGCCCATAAGGAACACAAACTGGCCGCCCTGATGGGCATTGAAGGCGGGCACTCGATTGAGAACGATATGCACTTGCTGCGCGATTACTACCGCCTCGGGGTGCGTTACATGACGCTCTCCTGGTCGAACACGAATGAATGGGCCGATTCGTCGGGCGACATCAACGACACGAAAATTCAGCATCACAACGGGCTCACCGATTTCGGCAAAGAGGTTGTTCTGGAGATGAACCGTCTCGGAATGATGGTGGATATTTCGCACGTGGCCGATAAAACTTTCTGGGATGCGATCGCAACGTCGAAGGCTCCGGTAATCGCCTCGCACTCGTCGGCGCGGGCGCTGGTGGATGCTCCGAGAAATATGACGGACGATATGCTGCGCGCGGTGGCCAAGAATGGCGGCGTGGTGCAGGTGAACTTTTTTTCCGGATTCATCGATGAGAATTACCGGAGAGCAATGGCGGCGCAGGAGAAAGAGCAGGACGAGGCGGTGCAGAAGTTTATGGATTCCGCCAAGGCGCAAGGGAGGCAGCCGACCTTTGTGGAAGCCGACCGGTTGGGACGGGAGTGGACGGCAAAGATTCCGCGGCCGCCCTTGCAGTCGCTGATCGATCACATTGATCACATCGCCAAGATTGCGGGCGTAGATCACGTAGGCTTGGGGTCCGACTTCGATGGCGTGAGCGGCGCGACACCGCAAGGAATCGACTCGGCCGCGGATCTTCCGAAAATTACGCAGGCTCTGCTTGATCGCGGCTATGGCGCGGATGACATCAAAAAGATTCTCGGCGGAAATATTCTGCGCGTGTTTCGCCAGGTCGAAGCTACGAGCCGAGAGATGCAAGCCCAGTCCCATTGATTGCTTTGCCTGTCGTACAATTTAACGTTGCAGTTGACCGGTTTCGATCCATACAAACATGAGGAGCAATTATGCGTCATGCGTTTTTTGTTTTGTTGCTGATGTCTCTGGCCGCGCTCACAGTAGCGGCGCAATCGAGCACGCAGGCAGCGCCGGCAGCCAAAGCGCCGGTGCATCACACGGGCAATCCCACGGCAATCATTAAAACCACGGTCGGCAATATGACGTGCACGCTGTTTCCAGACAAGGCCCCCATTGGAGTGGACAATTTCATCGGCCTGGCTACCGGGAAGAAAGAATGGACGAGTCCCAAGGGAGTGACCGAGAAAGGCGTGCCGCTCTACGATGGCACAATTTTTCATCGCGTGATTCCGGAATTCATGATCCAGGGCGGCGACCCTGCGGGCGATGGAACCGGCGGCACGGGACACAAGTTCAAAAACGAAGTCTCCCCTGACTTGACGTTTGACCGACCGGGGCGTCTGGCCTATGCCAACGCCGGACCCGGAACCAACGAATCGCAGTTCTTCATTACCGAACTGCCGCAGCCGAGCCTCAACGGAGGCTATACCATCTTTGGCCAGTGCGATGACGCCGCAGTGGCGCTGGTCAAGCAGATTGCGCGGATGGCCACCGACCCAAGGAACGATCGCCCATTTCGCCCGGTGAAGATTACGCACATCAGCATTGTGTACGAAACTCCGGCGACTGCGGCAAAGCCTGCGACTGCCACGCCTTCGACTCCGGCGAAGAAGGCGGCCACACCGGCTTCCTCGAGTTCGAACTGAGTTTGGATTGGAAATGTGTCAGTCATGATTAAGCTGGTTCTGCGGTTAATGATTGTCCTGATGGGGATGACGTCGTGCCTTTGGGCGCAAGCGGCACGGAGCGCGCCGCCCTCCGCCCAACCGTTGGAGAATTCTCCTACGGTGCAACACGATGTGGCCTACGGTAAGGCAGAGGAGCATCCCTTGCTGTTGGACGTTTACCAGCCAGGGGAAAGCTCTAAAGACTTGCACACGGCGGTCATTCTGATTCACGGGGGAGGCTGGATCAGCTTTGATAAATCGACCATGAGCGGCATGGGGAACTTTCTGGCGCGATCCGGGTTTGTCGCATTCGCAGTCGATTATCGATTGATGCAAGGGAAAGAAAATCTTTGGCCGGCGCAACTCGACGACGTGCAACGGGCGGTGCGCTGGATCCGGGCGAACGCGTCAAAGTATCACGTTGATCCCGACCATATCGGCGCCTTCGGGCACTCGGCGGGCGCGCAGTTGGCGGCCCTGCTGGGGATGGAAGATACGCGAGACAACTCGGATCCGGCTCTGGCGAAGTATTCCAGTAAGGTACAGGCGGTTGTGGATGTCAGCGGGCCCACCGACTTCACCACCAATCACGATGCCGACGGGGACGCTTTTCTCACCGCTTTCCTGGGCGGAGACTATGGTCACAATGCCGCGGCTTGGCGCGACGCCTCTCCCGTGTTTCATGTGGCAAAGGACAATGCACCGTTTCTGATACTGCAAGGCACTCATGATGACAGCGTGCCCATGGCGCAGGCGCAGGAACTCGCCGACAAGCTGAAGGAGGCGAAAGTTCCGGTGAAGCTGATCACGGTAGACGATGGCCATACTTTCGAGAAGCCGGAAAATCGCCGGCGGGTCGCGTATGAAAGCGGGGCATTCTACGACGAATATCTGCGGGCAGGTACGTCTAGATAGGCTTCGACCCAGCCCGTTAGCCCTGCATCCTGCTAGAATCAGAAGCCGTCCCACTTAAAGGAGAGAGTTAATATGAGCCGTCCCGCGGGAACCTACGCCATTTTTGATACTACCGAAGGAACCATCGTCTGCCGTTTGTTCGAAAAAGACGCACCCAAAACCGTCGCCAACTTTGTCGAACTTGCCGAAGGCAAGCGCGAGTGGACGCATCCTGCGACGCGCAAGAAATCGAAAGACCGGCTTTATGATGGAACGATTTTTCATCGCGTGATTCCCGATTTTATGATTCAGGGTGGCGATCCGCAAGGGACGGGCATGGGCGGCCCGGGCTATCAGTTCGAAGACGAAACCAAAGGCTCGCCGCACAAGCTCGACAAGGCCGGAATTCTGGCGATGGCGAATGCCGGCCCGAACACCAACGGCTCGCAGTTCTTCATTACCGTCGCTCCGACGACGTGGCTGACGGGCAAGCACACGGTGTTTGGTGAGGTTGTCGAAGGGCTGGACGTGGTGAACAAGATTTCCGAGGTGCCGCGCAACCGGCAGGATCGTCCGGCGACGGATGTGGTGGTGAAGAAGGTTACGATTGAGAAGGTGTAGGCAGTTAACGATTTGGCAGCACAGCAATGTCCGCCAACTTGGCAAGCTGTTCGTCGGCGGTCACTAGCGTAAGGCCGAATACCTTGGCAGTGGCGGCGATAAATCCGTCTGCCGGGTCGTTATGAGGGAGATTCAAGGACGATACCGCCAGCGCTACCTCAAATATCAGCGGCACCTCGCGGATGTTCAGGCGGGTGAGGCTTTCGTTGATCCAATGCACCGGATCTGGAACCAACCTCACTCGACCTTTGTCATAAAGGAGCCGTAGCTCCCAAAGGCTGACCGGTGAGAGCCAAAGCTCGTTCTCCGGGTTGTCCAGTGCTCGCGCCACGCGCGGGGACAGGCGGTTAGGCTGCAGCGAACTCCATAGCCAGATATGCGTATCGAGGAGGAACTTCAATCGCGCCAGGCTTCCCAGTCCTCGAGGCTACCGGTAGGACCGACAATATCGCCCAGAACTTCCCCTGTCCCAACCATGCAGCCAAGCCGTCGCCCCAAAGACTTCTGCGGAGACGGCGGGACAATTTCAGCCACTGGCTTGCCGAAGCGGGTAACTCGAATCGGTTGCCGGGTCTTGCGGACTTCTTCCAGCATGCCCAAGCATTTGGCTTTGAACTCGGAGATGGCTACTTCCTTCATGGGTAAGTTGTACCATAGTCAACGACCATGGTCAATCAGCTTGGGGCGATAACTAGCTCCTCTCTTACGACACTGACTCTGTGTTACACTGTATTCGTGCCATGAAAACCACTCTTCGCAATGTTACGGTCACCCTAGAGGAAAGCGTCGCTCGCTGGGCTCGAATTGAAGCGGCGCGTCAGGACACCAGCGTATCGAGGCTGCTTGCTGGCATTTTAAAGGAGCGCATGAAAGAAAAGGATAACTACGAGGCCGCAATGCGCCGCGCGCTGGCTCGGAAACCATTCCTGAAAACCGACGGAAACTATCTTTCTCGCGAGGAAGTTCATGACCGCACTCGTTTTCGTTGATAGCAACGTCCTGATCTATGCTGTCGATGAAGGCGACCCCAGGAAACACCAGGCGGCAAAGTTGTGGCTCGCTGAATTATGGAGGAGTCGTTGTGGTCGTGTAAGTTTTCAGGTCCTGCAAGAGTTCTACGCCAACGTCACCCGGAAGTGGCCTCCCGCCCGCGAACAGGTACAGGCTGAGATACGCAATCTCTTGGCTTGGCGCCCGGTCGTCATTGATACGGAGACTCTGGAGAGCGCCTGGAAACTTCAGGATCGCTACAAAATTTCATTCTGGGATGGACTGATTGTGTCGTCCGCGAAGGCAGCTTCTTGCCGTTATCTTCTCACCGAAGATTTGCAGGCGGACCAGAACCTCGACGGCGTCGTTGTGCTCAGTCCATTCCGCAGCGATCCGACAGAGATTCTCTCCGCGTAGACAAAGACGGTCCGGGCAAAGGGCGTCACCGAATAGACGTGCGCGTCTTCCGCACCCGCTCAAGGATCCCCGGGCACTTACCCCTAAACTCCAAAAAGTCGATGTCTTTCATTTTCAAGAAACATCCTTACTCTGAAGCGGTCCAACGCGCAATACTCCGATGGACACGGTGAAGGAGCAGGTCACGACTGCGAAAGCCCAGAGCCGATTGCCTCCGCCAGCCACGGCGGGTCCGAGAAACCACCGTAGGCAGCGGTCCAGTGCAAAGCTCGCATCTCGGCTTTCATCATGGTGTATCGCAACGCAATTCGATCCAGCACAGCGGCCGGCTCCCTTTCGGACTCCGGTTCCTGCTTCTTCCAGGTTTCGAGAATCTCCACGTCACTGAGATCGGGTCGAGTGCTGTAGAAATCCAATAGAGACTCGACATTGGGGTTTGAGGCGTAGTGCTTCTGGTAAAGTCCCAATTTTTCCGGCGACATTGCCTTCTTTAAGGCCGTGAAGCCCGACTGGTCAGAAAAGAGGCCGACGGGGGGGTTGAATCCGAACTTACGGCAAAGATCCACTGGGAAGAGAGATTGAGGCCTCGAACTGATAAGCAGGTCGAGCAGACAACGGGAAACCGCACCGGCACGTTCTAGCCAAAACCGCAGCGCCGGAGCCGCTGCAGCCGGTTGGTTGGTACCACGTATCGTCACGACGCTTTGGGCGAGCAGAGGCTTATGGACATAAGAGCAGAGGGTCGTGTACTCGCCGTAGAGATCGTCGAACCCGTGGGCAAAAGTCGGAAGACATTGCTGGTCGTAGACTTCGCGCATGACGCGCTTGAGGCCAAGATCTCGCTCCTGCGAGTTGCCGAGTAACCAAGCGCTGAACTTCCGCCAGCCGTCGTCGGTGTCAAGCCGCGACTGCCACCATAGGTGATAAACCATTAACTCAACGACTGTGCGAAGCAGCGTGAGCGACGCGTGAATAGTGTTATTGTGCGCGGCCAGCACGGCTTCCCTTAGCGCCGATAGGCCCTCGAAAAAAAGATAGTTCGACGTATTCGGAAACGGACGCCCCGGCGTAATCGCCACTGCCTGCAAATCCTGCAGTTCGACAATGGCGAATAGGGCCCATTCCGCTTGGAGGAACAGAGGAGTGCGCTCGAATTCAGCCTGATCAATCAGATCTAAGTAGCCCTTTCCGCCGTTCGCAAGCTCCTCGGGCTGGAGGTGAAACGTAAGGCGCAGCGGGGCCCTGCGTACTTCGTCCCTTAGAAGGACGGCTGCGCCGGCGAATTGAATCAATCTCGTTTCCCCGTTTTCCGTCGCTCGGTGCGTCAGTGCCTACGCCCCGATCACTGCCACCAATTCCTTCACCGCCGCCGCACTCTTATCCAGCCCGGCCTTTTCTTCGGGCGTGAGTTTAATCTCGATGATCTGCTCGATGCCTTTGGCGCCCAGCTTGACCGGGACGCCGACGTAGAGGCCGTGGATGCCGTATTCGCCTTGCAGATAGGCGGCGCAGGGGAGAATTTTTTTCTTGTCTTTGAGGATGGCTTCGACCATCTCGGTCGCGGCTGCCGACGGGGCGTAGTAGGCCGAACCGGTCTTCAGGTGTTTGACGATCTCGGCGCCGCCGTCGCGGGTACGCTGCACGATCGCATCCAGCCGGGATTTCTCAATCAACTCCGTGATCGGAATGCCTGCGACCGTGGAATAGCGCGGCAGCGGCACCATGGTGTCGCCGTGCCCGCCCAGGACGAACGCTGTCACGTTCTCGACGCTAACTTTCAGTTCGTCGGCAATGAAGGCGCGGAAGCGGGCGGAATCGAGCACGCCGGCCATCCCAACGACACGCTCACGGGGAAATCCGCTGAGCTTGTAAGCGGCCTGCGCCATGGCGTCGAGCGGGTTTGAAACCACGATCAGGATGCAGTTCGGCGAATTCTTCACCACTTCGCCCACCACTGCTTTCATGATGCCGTAATTGGTGTTGAGCAGGTCGTCGCGGCTCATGCCGGGCTTGCGCGGGATGCCAGCGGTGATGACCACGATGTCGGAGTTCGCGGTGTCTTTGTAGTCGTTAGTGCCGGTGATATAGGAGTCGCGTTTCTCGATGGGCATGGCTTCGAGCAGATCGAGGCCCTTGCCCTGCGGGACGCCTTCGATGATGTCGATGAGCACGACGTCGGCAAGCTCTTTCGAAGCAATCCAGTGGGCCGCGGTCGCGCCTACATTGCCTGAACCTACAATCGTTACTTTTTTGCGCATGAATGAGTCCTTTCCATGAAATGCGTAAAATCTCCACCACAGAGGACACAGAGGAACACAGGGTAAACCCAGTGATTCACCCTGTGTGACTCTGTGTCCCCTGTGGTTAGGGTTCTGATCTCGCCTATACCAGCACCGAGGCGCCCATGTTCTCAATGATGCAATCGGCGAACTCGCTGGTTTTCACTTTTTTCGCGCCTTCCATCAGGCGCTCAAAATCATACGTGACTTTCTTTTGGAGAATAGTGTTCTCCAGACTTTGTTCGATCAGGTCGGCGGCTTCGTTCCATCCCATGAAGCGGAACATCATCACGCCGGAAAGCATGACCGAACCGGGATTGATCACGTCTTTGTCGGCATATTTCGGAGCCGTGCCGTGGGTGGCTTCGAAGATGGCGTAGCCGTCGCCGATGTTGGCGCCGGGCGCGATGCCGAGCCCGCCGACCTGCGCAGCGCAGGCGTCGGAGATGTAATCGCCGTTCAGATTGGGAGTCGCCAGCACCGAATATTCGTCGGCGCGGGTCACGACCTGCTGGAAGATGGAATCGGCGATGCGGTCATTGACCATGATCTTTTTCTTCCACTGGCCTTTGCCATGGGTGGAATAAATGCGGTCAAGGACTTCTTTTACTTCTTTTTCGACGGCCTGGCGGAAGGCGGGAGGCGCGAACTCCATGCCGGGCTCGACCAGTTCGGCATTCTGCGCGACCGTGAGATTGGGATTGCGATCCAGGTTGTCGACGATCCAGCTCTCACGCTCGGTCACGACCTGGTCGCGAAATTCTTCGGTGGCGAGCTCGTATCCCCATTTGCGGAAGGCGCCCTCGGTGAATTTCTGAATGTTGCCCTTGTGCACCAGGGTTACACTCTTGCGGCCGGTCTCAATCGCATACCGAATCGCCATGCGGACCAGGCGCTTAGTTCCGGTCACGGAGATGGGCTTAATGCCGACACCGGAGTCGAGGCGAATCTGCTTCTTGCCGTTTTTCAGCATGTCTTTGTTGAGGAATTCGATTAGGCGGGCGCACTCGGGAGTTCCCTCTTCCCACTCGATGCCGGCATAGACGTCTTCGGTGTTTTCACGGTAGATGACCACGTCCATGCGCTCGGGATGCTTCACCGGCGACGGGACGCCCTTGTAATACTTCACGGGGCGCACGCAGCAATAGAGATCGAGAAGTTGGCGCAGGGCCACATTCAGGGAACGGATGCCGCCGCCTACGGGAGTGGTCAGCGGGCCCTTGATGGCAACGCGAAATTCGCGGACGGCTTCGACGGTGTCATCGGGCAGCCAGGTATCGAACTTGGCTTTGGCTTTTTCTCCGGCGAAGATTTCGAACCACGCGACCCGGCGCTTGCCGTGATATGCCTTTTCGACGGCGGCATCGAAGACGCGCCGCGATGCCTTCCAGATGTCGCGTCCGGTGCCGTCACCCTCAATAAACGGCACGATTGGATTGTCGGGCACATCGTATTTTCCATTCGCGTAGCCAATCTTTTTCCCGTCGGACGGCACAGCTACACCGTTATAAAAGCCCGCCATGAACAGCCTCCTGAAAGCGTTCGAAATAAGTTTAGAAGTCCTTGATTATAGAGAATGATTATAGAGAATCGATGTGAATTGCGGGCTCACATCGATTTTCGTCATCCGGATGTACAAAAAGCCCCGACCGGCTCGCGACCATGTTACGCACTGTGTTCCGTCATAGCTCGAATCTGTCATCCCGACCAAGAAGAATGAGCGTCGAAGTCGCTCATTCTCCGCGTGGAGGGACCTGCTTTTCGCCGGCAGCTGATAGGGTGCAGGCGAGCAGCAGGTCCCTCGACTGCGAAGATCGTGCGCGCCGCGCACGATCTTCTTCGCTCGGGATGACAGAATGTTTCACGCCGATTGCTTCTTTTCGCGCAGACAGTCTCGTGATATCTTGCGTTTTCGAAGACCAATTGGCTGTGACGTACGTCACGCGTCCAAGTTCACGCATCAAGATTCACCAAGTTTTACCAACGCCGGGTGCCGAAATCTTTGCGCACGCCTAGGGTGAAATATCGTCCCCAGGGGCCATTGGCGCCGAGATCGGCGGGGCCCAGATAGGTGTTGCGCGCGCCTAACCGATCGAAGAGAAAGTGCTGGGTCATGCGGAATTCAAAGCCTTTCGCGATATAAATTGCGCCGCCCCAGGAATGCTCCACGCCGATAGCATCCGGCGACCAGGTGTAGAGCGTATGCGGAATCGTCTTGCCGAACAGGAAGGCGGGAGCGCCGAAAATCATCACGCGGCGCAATTGTCCGCGACCGAAGGGGCGCGCTTCGAGCATTCCTGAGATCATGTAACGGGCAAACAGGCTGCAGGGAGCATTCGCCCCGCCATATTGCCCAGCATTGGCGGCACACAGGTTGGGATCGATCTCGTTGTGCGGAGGCGCCAAATCGACTTCGGCCCAGCCCCAGAACGTGTCTTTGGGCAGGAAAAATCGAGGCTGGGCATCGGCGGGAGTTGGGACGCCGGGCGCATTGTAGGTGGTCTGCGCGGAAGCCTGCGATCCGCTCGCAGGTGGGGCACTCTGGGCGCTGCTAAAAATTGAAAGCGAAATGACGACTGCAAGAATTGGCGCTACGGTTTTCATCCGGTGTCTCCAAATTGTCTATGTGGTCGAGCTTTACAGATTGCGGCGCGCCATTCCTCAAGTCTGCGAGAAGACGCGAGGAAGAGATCGGGACGCTGTGGGTGGAGCGGAACATTGTAACCTGACGGGTTGTAATACCGCCGCGACAAATGGGGGAGAGGCCGATAATATCGCGGGAAAAGAAGGTATGTTGAGAAAACGAAACCCGTGTTCACGGTCACGGTTGGGAGCCGTCAGCTAACGTGCGCGCTGTGCCAGCAGATCTACGTAGGCTTCTGCGATGAGTTCCTGTTTTTCAATTTCGAAGCTTGTAAGTAACGCTTCAGCAATGTTTGTTGCTTCGCTCTCAGTCTGCTCTGGCCGCAGCACTACTTCCAGTTCCAGAAAGTCTCCCAGATCCTCGACCCGGTCGAGGTGGACCCGAGTCTGGCCGATGAGGTAGAGGGTCCGCTCCTTCTTGACCCTGCCAATTCTGCCGAGCGTTTTGGTTAGGATTTCAAGCAGAGCCTGAGGGTCTGGGGTACGGGCAATCACATAGCGCGAGCATCGAGTATCGGCCACATCCGCCCGCTCGTATCGAATCAGCTCTCCGCGCGGCGGCCCCAGAATGCGAAGCTTGAGGCGCGCCCCATCACAGCGGAAAAAGACATCTTCCTGATGGATCAGTTCTGGGCCGGCGTCACTCAACCGAGCCGCTGTGACCTCTGCTCCCTCCCGATTGTTCAAGATCGCTTTAATTTCAATATTCGAGGGCATGCCCGAAAACTCAGCGGTTAGGATACACGCCCTTGGGAATCAGTAAAAGAAGCAACCGCACAGAGCATTATGTTTCGTGTTATGGAAGACTAAATATGGTGTCCCTTCTTCCAGAATCCATATTCAAGATTGCGATTTCTTCCATTCATCGGATTGTAAAGAAGGCGCAACCGCCGCAATGGCTTACGCTGCAAGCATCTAGGGTTTGGCTGGCCGATTGCTAATGATGAATTGGTCTTATGCCCCAGGAAGTTTCCGTCTCTTATCAGGCTATCAAAAGTAAGGTGTATCGGCTGATCGACGCACTGGTTGTCGGCGAAAAAACAGAGGTTGAAGTACAAGAATCCATTCGCCGATGGTGGGAGCTGATTCATCCTGCCGATCGTCCGATTGCCCAAAAGTATCTCCTGATTGTATTGGAGCGATCGTGTTGTGCCCTGGACGCGGTGGAGGGCGGCTTGATGGACGCCACGCAGGACGAGGATATGCCGCGCCGCGCGGACTCGGTCAAGGGGCTCAAGCTGGTTCGGATGGTGAAGCAAGCGACCAAACACGTCGACCTCAGCAGCACAACCGCCTGACGCAGCTTTTTCCAGCGGATAGCGCCACCGCGAACCAGTTTGGCAGTATCCTGACCTGCCCCAGCCAAGAACCAAGCTAACAACGACAACCGCAGAACGGCCTAAGATTTTACAATCAAGCCCTTGCCGTGTCTCGCTCGGCACAGTATCCTCTGTTCTCAGCAATGCCGTCACAGGGGGATGAATGAAGCCTACTTGCGTGCAATTCCTTTTCTCCGTTCGTAGTTCTCTTCCGTTTGCGGCGTTACTCCTGATGGCCGGTTCGCTGCTAGCCGCCTCTTCCGGTGTTTATTCTTTCACGCTCAATTCCATCGATGGCAAACCCGCGCCGTTGGCCAACTATAAGGGCAAGGTGGTCCTGATCGTCAACGTGGCCAGCCAGTGCGGGTATACGCCGCAATACAGCGCACTCGAAGCGACTTATGAAAAGTACAAAGAGCAGGGATTGGTGATCCTGGGCTTCCCGGCCAACAATTTCGGCGCACAGGAACCAGGGACGAACGAAGAGATCAAAACCTTCTGCAGCCGCAAGTACAGCGTAACCTTCCCCATGTACTCCAAGATTTCGGTCAAAGGAGACGACCAATCGCCGCTGTATGTCTATCTCACAAAAGATACCGGCCCCGGCATCAGCGGTGAGATTAAATGGAACTTCACCAAGTTCCTGGTCGACCGCAACGGCAAGGTGGTGCAGCGCTTTGAGCCAGCAGTCACGCCCGATTCCAAGGAAGTGATTGCTGCGATTGAGCAACAGTTAAAGCAATAGACCCCGGGACAAATTAGCGGAAGCCCACCCCGAAATGGCTTCCCTGTTGCTCTGCCCGCAGGCCTTCTCAAAGGACAAATATTCAAGGCAAAGGTTCAGAAATTAAAGACCCAGCGCTACGGCGAATGTCGTCGCCGTCGTGAGCCGCCTTCTGGGCCGCCTTACCGAAGGCGAACCTTACCAGGACCAGAGCGATTGCGGCAGTGAGAAATAGCCACGGGGGAGCGGAAGTAGAGGCAGACGACCCTTTAACTATCGTGGGCGCTCGCCCCCGCCAGCACGCGAGTATGCCAGGAACCAACAAAAACAAGCGATTTCGGATGCGAAGATAATGCCGCCCTCTCTCCTGGTGCTCTCTTTCAAGAAAACGAGCGCACGGCTCGCCAACGTCAGCCTGCCGTACTGTGTTTTCGAACGTCGGCCCGAATAGGTAGACCACTATGCACAGCGTCCATGCTTCTCCGATTCTGATCCACGGTTGGTCAACCCTGTACACGTTGTAGAGCAGACCTACGGCAATGGCTACGATAGAAACCAAACTTATTGCACCGATACGGGCTCTTAGCCTTTCCCGCGACCGCACCATCGCACACAACTGGTCAGGCGTCATTGCAACTTGCAGATTCCGCGACTGCTCTCCTTGCACCTTCCAGGCAGCTTCTAGCACCTTCGATTCCGGCGCCTCATGGTCTCGCATATGCTGCTCCTTCCGTATATTTCTGCTTAAGTAGCTTCTTGATTCGATGTATGGCGACGTTAGCCGAAGAGATCCCGGTCACCTCTGCTATTGCTCCCGCTTCCTCTCCTTCAAGGTAAAGCATGATAATTTGACGGTCCAGAGGCTTGAGCCGGCGAATAAGGTCGAATATTCTTGCGCTCAGAAATTGGCGATCGGACTGTGCGTCTTCCACTGCCGGCATTTCAGTTTCCAGATTTTCCAAGTCTGTTAACCGGGAACTCAAGCGGCGACTGCGCACCACGTGCGAAGCTCCAACGTTGTGCGCAACCCGGTAAACCCAGGTCCGCAAACTGCAGCGGCCATCAAATGATCCCAGGCTTCTCCATAACTCCATGTGTATCTCTTGCAGCAGGTCTTTTTGCTTATCAGGATCGGCCTCGTAGCCACGGGCGAGTCGCTGAATGGCTGCAACGTGCAAAGAACTTGCCTCTGCATACATCGCATCTTGGCTGAGTCGGGAAGCCGTGACCGTATGTCACCTCCAATTAGGTAGTCCCCGCTGAGGATCGATTTCTTACATTATGCAGAAGAAATAAACCTGCCTCACTCGCCGGTGTGCGTGGCCAGCCCGCCGCCCTGCTACAATTCGGCTCGTAAGAAAGTCGAAGGCAAATGCAGCATCGTCTTCAAATCGCGCTCAGGTTTCCCTGGCCACCGACCACTGGCCACTGACCACTGCCCCATGGATTTCGACCAACTGCAAACTTTTCTGGAAGTAGCGCGGCACGCCTCGTTCTCGCGGGCGGCGGAGAAGCGTTTCCGCACCCAGCCGGCTATCTCGTCGCAGATTCGAGCCCTGGAAGATGACGTGGGGGCCAAGCTGTTTGACCGCTCCGGGGGCAAAGTCTCGCTGACCGCGGCCGGGAAAGCTTTTCTCAAGTATTCGCAGGATACGCTGGACGCGCGGCAGGCCATGCTTACTTCCCTGGCGGAAATGGAGCATGTGCCACGCGGCGCCATCGTGGTCGGCGCCAATGAGGGTACGTGCCTGTACATCCTGCCCGAAGTTTTCGCCGATTTCAAGAAGCGGTATCCCGACGTATCGGTGAGCATCAAGCGGGCCGACTACGCCATGGTTCTCGAGTCGGTCACCGATAATACGGTGGATTTTGGCGTGGTTTCCCTGCCGGTGAAAGACAACCGGCTCACCGTAGTTCTCATCCATCAAGATGAACTGGTGATCATCGCGCCACCGCATCACCCGCTGGGAAAGATGAAATCCGCGCATGTAGCGGATCTGGCGAAGTACCCGCTGGTTCTGCCTAAAGCCGGGCACACGCGCGACGCGCTCGACGGCCTGTTTCGCGAGCACCGGCTGAAGCCGAATTACAGCATGGAACTCGACTCCAGTGAACTCTTGAAGCGCTTTGTGGCGGCAGGAATGGGTGTGGGTTTCATCGCCCGGTCGAACGTGCGGGAGGATGTGCGGGCGGGCGTGCTGGCGGCGATTTCGATGGCGGATGCGCATATGCGCCGGGATCTGGCGCTGGTTTTCCGCAAAGATAAAGCGCTCAGCCGCGCGGCGCTCGCCTTTATCGAGATTGCCAAGAAGCACAAATCCAATAACGTTGTCAGCTCGAAATCGAAGTAAATGAAAAGGCTCGCCCCTCTATCTCAAAGCAGGGTGCCCCATTTCTCGCGTCTTTTGCGAGAAGTGGGGATTGTCATGCTCAGTTGGATCGCCGCGTCTGCCCAGCAACCGTCGCAGAAAACCGCGCCCTTGCCGCCGAGCGCGTACAAACTGATCGCGGTCAAGGTCAGCGGCAGTAAGCGCTTTACCTCGGAAGAAGTGGCAGCCGCCTCCGGCTTGCCGATGGGAACCGTGGCCCACGAAGAAGACTTCAAGAAGGCAGCCCGGCAACTGGGCGAGAGTGGAGCGTTCAGCGCGATTGCTTACACTTTCTCTTACAGTTCAGCCGGAACCAAGCTCGAATTTCAGGTCAGCGATGCGGACAAATTTGTTCCGGCGCGCTTTTCAGACTTCGTCTGGTTTACGGATGAAGAGCTGCGCCAGAAATTGCATGAACGCATTCCGCTGTTCAACGGCGAACTACCCATCAGCGGACGGTTGCCCGACCAGGTTTCCAACGTCCTGCAGGCCTTGCTGGTCGAAAAAGGCGTTCCGGGGAACGTCGAATATTCGCGAAACACGCATAAGGACGATACGAACAGGAACGATCAGAACAAAAACGATCAAGCTAAGAATGCCAAGCCGGAGAGCGATCCGTTTAGCGACGAGCCTGAGGCCAGCGCGCCATTGCAATCGATCGACTACAACGTTGCGGGGGTAAGCATTCGCATCCGCCACGCGGAGTTTCCGGGGGCGGGCGCGTCGGAGTTGCCGCAACTGCAAGCGGCTGCGGAGAAGTTGACCGATCGCGAGTACTCCCGCGCGTACATGAAATCATTTGTGGAGCATACGCTGTTGGCGCTCTACCATGAACGGGGATATTTGAAAGCGGCATGTGCCCTGCCCGAACCGAAGGTGGTCAAAGGCGGCGGCCCGGGAGCCGGAGAGAGCGGGCCACCGCCGACCTTTGTGGATGTCACTTTCCCGCTCACACCCGGCCTGCAGTACAAACTCGCTGCCGCACATTGGTCGGGCAATCAAGAGATATCGACCGAGACGCTGCAGGGGCTGCTCCATAACAAACTCGGGCAACCGGCGAACACGATTCAATTGCAAGATGACCTGCGGGCGTTGCAGGAGCTTTACGGCTCCCGTGGCTATGTGACCACCACCATCAAGGCGGAGGCCGCATTCGACGACACCTCGGCCACAGTAAACTATCATCTGATAGTGAACGAAGGCGCCCTGTACCACATGGGTGAACTGGAGTTTCGTGGCATCGATAACACATTGACGGACAGGCTGCGCGCGGCGTGGAAGCTGCGTCCGGGCGACGTCTACGACGCCACCTACCTCAAGGAGTTCCTGCCGCAGGCGCGAAAGCTGTTGCCCGTCAATCTTGACTGGGAAGTGTCCACCCACGTGACCGCTCTGGCGCGCGATAAAACGGTCGACGTGGATCTGCAATATATGGCGAAGGCGCCGAAGTAGCTTGGATTGCCCGCCACTTTTGAGCTGGGGGAGCGTCTAATCAGAAACAGATGGGGCGTCACTGCCCCGCCATCAGGGCGACGGCGGGACGCCGGCGCTACGGAGAAAATGGAGAAATGGCATGAATGGCAGCAATGGCAGCTCGCGCGGATTGGCAGTATTGGCGGCAATGGCTTTCCTGATAAGCGGAACTCTCCGTCTGGATGCTCTTTCGGGCCACAAGCAGAGCTTCACCGGCGAGGTGGGCGACGCCATGTGCGGGAAAAAGCACATGGAGGACACGCCAGCGGCGGAGTGCACGCGCACCTGCGTTTCCCATGGATCCAAGTACGCGCTGATTGTCGGCGAGAAAGTTTATGTCCTCGATACCAGCGACAAGGCGGCTCTCGCTACTCTGGATCAACAAGCCGGCAAGAGTGCGACGGTGACTGGAGTCTTGGACGGCGACACCATTGAGGTGAGTTCGGTTGCCGCGAAGTAGCCTTTATCGCTGCGCAAAATGAGGCTCGCCGGCTTCGCGATTGATTTCGCAAATCCGAAAAAACTGTGCTTCTCTCTTGACGGCGGCAAACTTTGTGTTACATTAATCCCCGTTCTGCCCGGAGCCCTCCCCCGAAGAGTCCGGGCACATGTGGCGGGAAGCCGCGCCAGCGGTGGTCCCGCCATTTTTGTTGCGCAGGATTTTTTCTCTGCGGCGCGAAATTCATCTTTTCTTTACAAACCTTTGTGTTACGTTGTGAATTGTTCATCCTATTTGGGCGGAGGCTACAGCGTTGGGCAAAGACATGGTTCCCAAGCGGATGTTTTTTACCAAGGGAGTCGGAAAACACAAAGAGCGGTTGACCTCTTTCGAGTTGGCTTTACGCGATGCCGGCATCGCGGCGCAAAACCTGGTGCGGGTTTCTTCCATCTTTCCTCCTAATTGCAAAATGCTGGCGCGGAAAGAGGGAGTGAAGTACCTGAATCCCGGCGAAGTGGTATTTGCCGTAGTCGCTGAAAATTCGACGCACGAAGCGCATCGACTGCTGGCCTCGTCGATCGGCGTGGCCATCCCCGCCGACAAAAATACTTATGGATATCTGAGCGAGCACCACTCCTTCGGCGAGACCGAAGACGCCGCCGGAGAATACGCGGAAGAACTAGCCGCCGAAATGCTAGCGACAACGCTGAACGTGGAATTCGATCCCGACCGCTCCTGGGACGAGAAGAAGCAGATCTATCGGCTGTCGAACAAGATTGTGCGCACGGCGAATGTGACGCAATCGGCGGTGGGGGATAAGCGTGGTTTGTGGACGACCGTAATTGCGTCGGCCGTGCTGATCTTCGATTAGAGTCGCTAAATTTTCGGAAAGAACAAGCGGGCGAAGCAGGCCTCTTTAGGGCAATATATGTGACGAAATTGCTTAATGGAGGAGCCCGTGTCCGTAGATTGGGCAGGTATCGGAAAGATTGGGGAGAAGCGAGTTCTCGTTGCCCTTCACCTTGCACTGCAGGGCAAATCTATACCCGACATTGCCCACGAAACCGGGATTTCGAGCAAGTCCCTATACGACATAAAACTACACGGGCCCTACAGCCACCAAAACAAACCGAAGCCGACCAAAAACAAGGATTAGCCTATCGCTCGCCTGAAGTAAGAGCATTATCAAGACCACTGGTAAGCTCAATCTGGCGGTATTGAATAACTACAAATTTATAATTACAATCATTACGTGGAAGGTCTTCGGTTCGAGTGGGATGAAGCCAAGAACCTTTCCAACCAGCGCAAGCACGGCGTGAGCTTCGAGCAAGCCAGCGCGGTTTTCCTCGACCCGCTTTATGTTTCGGTGCAGGACAGAATCGAGGATGGGGAACCTCGCTGGCAGGCCATTGGCATGGTAGAGGACTTGCTCATCCTCACCGTTGCCCACACGGTGAGAGAAGAAGAAGCTAACGGAACGTTGGTGGATGTGTTTCGCATCATCTCAGCCCGACCCGCAACCCGCAAAGAGAGACGACGCTATGAAGACGAAAATGGTTAGCCACACCCCGCAAACTCTCCCTCCGTCGACGAAAGCGGATCGAGCGAAACTGAAGGCTCTCGCAGCCCGCCCCGACTCCGAAATCGATACCAGCGACATCCCCGAAATGACGGATGAGCAATGGAAGCACGCCCGGCGCGGTCACTTCTATCGCCCTCGCAAGCGCCAGATAACCGCGCGCGTTGATGCCGACGTGCTGGATTGGCTTAAGTCACAGGGCAAGGGCTACCAGTCGCGGATCAACGCGATCCTGCGCCGTGAGATGCTGACCTCGGCAAAATCGGCCAAATAAGCACACGAAACCATAGCGGCGATGTCATTGTGAGAGAAGCCGTTTCATCGGAAGGCCAGGTAAAGCTCCAACCCCTGCCATCCCTGACGGCCACACCTGGCGATTTTAGAGGATGACATTGTAAGACTCATCGGACGTACCCTGAGGGTAACCATGCAGCGCAGATCCTTCCTTAAAGGCGCAGGAGTTGTGACTGTCGCCATCCTGGGCGGTGGGGTTTGGCGCGCCTACGATCAGGGAGTTTTCAGCATCGGCCAAGGCCCGGCCTACGAGCCTTGGAAGGACTGGCGCAACGCGAGTAACAGTCCTCTGGCCTTGGTGCGGGCCGCGATTCTTGCTGCCAGCCCGCACAATACCCAGCCCTGGCTCTTCAAGGTTTCCAATTCCGCAGTGGAGCTGTACATCGATACCAGCCGAAACGTCGGCGCACTCGACCCTTACCTGCGCGAAGAACACATTGGCATGGGCTGTGCTTTGGAAAATCTGATGCTCGCCGCGCCGGCCAACGGATACGCCGCGAAGGTTACGCTGCTGCCGGGAAAGCTCGATCCGATTCCGGCCAACCCGAAAGCAGAACTCCTCGCCCGCATCGATCTCGCACCCGGAAATCGCGAAGAAAGTGAACTGTATAACGCGATTCCCAACCGGCACACCAATCGCGCCGCCTACGATCCGCGCAAGCCACTTCCTTCTGATTTCGTGGAGGCGCTTGCCCACCTGCCCGGAGATGATCCCGACGTGAAGGTGTTTTTATTCACAGCTGAGTCCAATCGGAAAAAGATTGTCGACATCAGTTCTGCGGCAAATAACGCAATATATTCCGATCCAGCCGTGGTGCATGGCAGCAATCGCTGGGTCCGTTTGAAGTGGAGTGACGTGCAGAAGCATCGCGACGGCCTGACCATTGATGCCTTCGGCTTGCCTCCTATAGCCGACGCTGTGGCTAAGATGATGACTCCACGAATGCTGGCATGGGCTGCTTCACGTGGGGAGAAGAATGGCTATTCCAAATTAATGCTCAGTGCTCCACTGATTGGCTTGATTGCCGTCCGCGACAGGTACGACCGGGAGCAATGTTTGCAGGCGGGCCGAATCTGGCAGCGGGCCCATCTGCTGGCGACCAGTCGCGGCATAGCTGGACGCCCCTGCAATGAAGCCGTGGAAATGATCGACCATGAGCGGGCGCAGGGCAAACCCTCCACTCATATCGCGCTGCTCCAGGAAATCATGGGCAACTCCATTTGGCAGCCAACCTTTGTGTTTTATATGGGTTACCGGACCTGGGCCGCCCATGCGAGCCCCCGGCGGGCAGTCCAGGCGGTGGTCGTCTGAGCCGCAGGTCACTCACAGCACGGACCATGCTATAATTGATACTTAAGTAACCATTATGATCTGCCAAATGTAATCTTCCGTTAACACCTTTCCTTTATCATTAAACCAGTGAACAACATTCAGAGTTAGGCAATGAGGAGAAGTTGTGGATATAAGTACGCGCAGGAAAAAGCAGCAGGCAATGATGACTGAGTTGCTGGAAAGAAAGATCCGGCTGCATGCCCAGAATTTCTATGACCAGCGTGGCGAAGCCGAGGGCTCAGAGCTGGAAGATTGGGTTCGGGCGGAGTCGCAGGTTTTGGAAAAGAGCATTCTGGCACCGCTCTATCGGAAAGCGAAATCAGTAAGACGTGAATCCGACGGGTTCGACGCAGGCTCGAACCGGCAACCAGACTGCCCGGCCCCATGTTCTTGTGAGGCCTGCTCGTAGAATTTGGTTTCTAAAATCGGGTAGATATCTCATTCACTACTGGGTCAATCCCAAGTTTCGCATCAATCCTCCCCCTGCGGCGTGAGGGCGAAGATCGTGCCGCAGGCCTCGGCCCAGTTGGAACAATCAGTCGAGTTGCCGCCCGCATAGAGTGTGCCATAGAGCCGTCCATCGGGACCGAATACGAGATTGCTAAGCGGCCAATACCCACCACCGGAATTGCCAGTGAACTGATAGAGGGTTGTTTCGGTCCAGGCGTCCCCTTTCACCGCGGGCGGGTTCAGCTCAATCACCGAACCGCCGGCATAGTAGGCGGTAACGTATAGATTTCCGCGTGCGTCGAGGGTAACGGAGTCAAGCGGTTCCCCTAAGTCCTCGCCGCCGGTGTAACTATAGATCGAGGAATAGGTCCAGGTTCCGCCTGCAGTCGTCGGCGGGCTCATTTCGAATATATGTCCGCAAGGCACCCCATAGCTGTATTCGCAGTAGTAGTCATAGATTGAGTCATAATCGGTAGTCGTCCCATAAAGATTGCCCGCGCTATCGAAAACCACGCCTGCCGTGGGATTGCTGGGGCCATTATCACCACCTGGAAAGTTGTAGACGATGTGCTGGGTCCACGCGCCCCCCGGGACCGAAGGCGGCTCCAAACCGAACACCGTCCCTATGCCGATACCGAAACCTGCGTCGTACAATGTCGTGCCATAAAGCCAGCCGTCCTTACCGAACACCACGCCGCCTGCGGGGTTGGCGCCGTCGTTATTGCCGCCACTCCCAAAGCGGTAGGGAATATTCTCGGCCCATTCCCCGCCTCCATTGCCGGCAGGGCTCAGTTCGAAAACCACCCCCATACTGCATCCGTTCCACGCAATACAAATATTTCCGCCGCCCAAGGTCGTGCCATAAAGGTTCCCGGATGCGTCCATGATCAACGGCGCGACGGGGCTGCATCCGTCTTCCAGGCCCTTGAAGTTTGCAACATAAGCAAATGTATGCAGAAGGGTAAACCCCCACTTCCCGTCCGACTTGAGCGGCGGCGACAGTTTGAAGACCGTGCCGCAGTTACTCTTCCCGCCGCCCGCGCTGGTGGTGCCGTAGAGATTTCCTTCCGCGTCGCGCAGCAGTGACGCCAACGGAATGCTTCCCTGCAGGGAGTTGGTGCTGGTGAAGGTGAACAGAGTCTTGAATGTCCAGCTGGTGCCGGAAGCGGACGGAGACAGCTCGAAGATCGTTCCGCCGGGGCTATCGGCGTGCGCGTTCGACGTAGTCCCGTACAGGTTTCCCTCTGAATCGGCAATCAAACCTGCAGCAGGGTTGGCGCCGTCCGCCCCTCCGGTGAAACGATACGCGGTGGTCAAGGTCTGGCCCGCCGCACTTACGACAAGCGACAGGAAGACGGCGGTGACAATCGCAGGCAATAAAGCGCTGTGGGCGGGGCGCATGGCGGAACTCCTTGGACCGTATGGGGCGCGACAACCACCGCTAAAGGCGGCTTAGGCCGCAAGGTTATCACATACCTGGCTTACCCGTGAAAAAGATCTGCCCGGTTGCCGTCCTGAATTCCTCAACCACAAAGGGCCGCTTGGTGGTTCCTGGCTTCGCCCACCGAAGGCCAGATCTCCAGTTCGTAGAAAACTAATCAAGCTCCACCGCAACCACCATCCTCCCAACATCTCTTACTTCCTGGCGGTCGCGCTCTTGGTCTTGTTGACCTTACTTCCCTTCTTATCATTTCCCCTCTTATCCAGGCGTTCGAAAACCGCGGCAACGATCAGCGGCAATCCCACGGTGGCATCGACAAACACTTCGCCGAAGCGGCCGCCCTCCGACGGAGGCACGAACTTGCCCCACGAGATAGCTTCACTGTAAGGACTGCCGGACAAACCTCCCCAATAGACTGGCTCGGGACAAATGCGCAGGCCGTAGTGATAGCGCTTGAGAGGAACATTTTCGCCCAGCCGGCGGTGCCGCAGCTCGCAGAACGGACCAAACTGCTGCGACCAGTTGCGGGGCACTCCGCCGCCGATGGTGACGATGCCCAATTTTTTCTGCCGCAGCAGGGTGGCGGCGAAGTGCTCCAGGTCTTCAAAGGGATCGAAGCGGATCTTGTGGCGTCCGGTGGACTCGCGCAGGCGATTGTTGAGAGCCGTGTCGAGGCCCATTTCTGAGTCGCTGAAGGCGGGTACGAAGACGGGGACGCCCATTTCATGGGCTGACTTCAAAATTCCGCGCTGGTCTTTCGCGTTTTTGGCCAGAAAAGCGCCGATGGCGTGATTGAGCTTATAGGAGCACATGACCTCGTTGTGATCCCAGCCTTCGAGAACGGCTGACATCACCTCTTCCACGTCGTCGAGGTTCTGCTCGGGTTCCAGAGTGTCGTAGACGCGGTTGTAGCCCTGCTCGTAGAGTTCTTCGTCGGAAACCTCGGGATTGGCGCGGAAGTGGGCGCGTCCGGTCGCCTCGACCAGGCCATGCGCCATCAGGGCGCCGGTGGAAACTACGGCATTGACGATACCGCGATCGATCAGCTCGGTGACGATCAGGCCCTGTTTGGCAACGGTCATAGCGCCGGAGAGGGTCATCACGACAAAACATTCCTCATCGCGGGCCATGGCTTCGAGCACGTCGGCGGCCTCGCCCAGCTGGCGTCCGGTAAAGGCCGTCTTCGACATGGCGCGCACCAGGTCGTCGATCGTCTTCACCTTGGTTAGATCGAGCGGCTCCAGCGGAATCAGCTTGTCTGCAATGGGATTGTGCAGGTGGCGATCGATGCCTTCACCAGCGTGGCCTGCGCTACGGTGAGATGTTCCCTCCGAATGCCCGCCACTATGATTGCCTTGTTTCAAGATGAACCTCCTAGCCTATAGTCCGGCGAAAGTTGCACGCATTAACTTTACAGGATCATTGTCAAAGAATGAAACGATTGCCCCTCTGACTGACACTATTCACCTGAACGGGGACGTTACGCAACACAATGAGAGGAGTCCGCCATGGCGCGCACTAGCCGTGTCTCAATTGCTGTTCTCGCCGTATTTATCCTCAGTTGTATTCCTGCAGAAGTCGCTTTTTCCCAGACTGAGCGAACTCAAAGCGTTCCCACCGGCTACTGGTGGTTCTACGGGCAAACGCCCGCGCAGGTTGGCCAAATCCTGTCACAAAATAATGCGCGCATCTTCGACCTTCAGGTCGAATCGGTCTCCTCGTCTGGCCCGATTTTCACGGTGTCTATGGTATCGAATACCGGTGCATACGCCCAGCAATGGTGGTGGTGGTATGGGCAATCGGCCAGCGACGTGACGCAAAAACTCAGCAACCTCAATGCACGCCTGATCAGCATCAGCCCTTACCAGGATGGAAGTAATCTGCACTTTGCGGCAGTAATGGTCTCCAATACCGGCGCGAACGCCAAGCAATGGTGGTGGTGGTACGGAGCGGCTTCCTACATCGGGTCCCAGATGAACGGACTTAACGCGCGCATCGTCGACCTGGAGAATTACACTTTCAATGGCTCGGAAGGGTATGCCGCCATCGCTATCGCCAACACAGGAGCGGACGCCGCGCCATGGTGGTGGTGGTTCAACGTTACACCCAGCCAGATCGGCAACGACCTGCAGCATAATCCCGCCCAGTTACTAACCCTGGTGCGGGACGGCAATAACTATGACGCGGCGATGCAGGGAAATCCACCCAGTGAGTGGTGGTACTACTATGGGCTTGACGAAAAAACGGTGTGGGCCTACCTGCAGCAGAACGGCGCCCGCCCCATCGAGGTACGATCGTATTTTCCCAACAACACCCCCTCCTTTGACATCATCATGATCAACAATTCCAATGCCTGCACTACCCGGCTGGGAAACATCCTGCGCGGCACTGCGGGATGGTCTGGCGCATATCTCAAGGAAGTCAACGGCCCGGTGTTGTGTGCATTGGACGATGCCCGGCCCTTTGAGCCGGCAAGTTCGATCAAAATTGTGGTTTCCACCTATGCCATGCTGCAGGTGCAAAATGGCGCCGCTACTCTGAACGATCAGGTCCCGCTGCTACTGGGCGACCCATCCAGCTACTGTGCCTTTAAGCAAGTCTCTCCAGGAACCGCCAACGGAACCCTGAAGACGTTCACCGCGACTCTTCCCACTAACAACGGGCCGCTCTACCCCAACTCGTTGTTCGTCGTTGCGGGAGGCGTGACGGGCGTCGACAACGGATCGGGCCTGATAACCGGAAACGGCGTGTCCGGAACCATTAACTACAGCAGCGGAGCGCTTTCTGTGACCTACAGCGTGGCACCGTCCAACGGCACGCAATTGCTGATCTACGAGAAGCTTTCGGCCGCCATCCGGGGAATGATGCAAAATTCTGACGATGCCCGCACCGATATGCTGATGCAGCGTTACGGCCTCGCCACCCTGACCAACTTTGCCCATTCCATCGGGATGCCGAACACTCAGCTGAATGACTACGTGAATTGCTCCGGCCCCAACTATCTGACGCTGGATGATGCCGGCCACTTGTATGAGGGGCTGGCAACCGGGACTGTGCTCGCGCCAGCGAATGTGCAAAAGCTGTTCAGCATCATGGCCGGCAAGAACTTCGACTTCTCCGGCATATGGGGTTCCCTGCAGTCGATCATCACCCAGGAAGCGCCTGCGGGAATGACCGCGGCCCAGATCGCAGCCTTTGAAAATGCTGTGCAGTTGTCGCAAAAGTCGGGAGGCTACTCTTGGCCGGGAGGCAATACCTCGATCGACGGGTCCACAGAGTATGGGTCCAACGGGAATGATGGCTGGGTCCAGCTCCCCTTGTGCAACGGTTCGGTCCAGACCTCACAGCAGTATGTTTTCGGCTTCTTCGATGAGGACACAGACCCGACCCAGGCCGCGGCGGGCGGGTCTTGGGCCGCAATGGGTGCAGGCGCGGAGGTGTTACGGGAGCAAGTCCATTCGGCGCTGGCGAACTGGGCCCAGTGCAGCCCATAGATCGGGATCGAAAGCAAAAATGCGGGCCGGCTGCCGTTGGGGTTTACACTGGCTCTGCATGCCGGGCAAGCGCAAGTTCGAGGAGCAGCTAGCCGCCCTCGACGCACTTCGCCAACAGCCGCCCGAGCTGGCGATTGAGCCGCTGCGCAAGGCGCTGGCGCAACGGAACAACTTTCTGGTAGGCAAAGCGGCGGATCACGTGCGAGAGCAGAGCCTGTCTCAGTTGACTCCAGAGCTGCTGGCAGCTGTCGACCGATTTTTTGCAGATCCGGTAAAGAGCGATCCGCAATGTTGGGCCAAGATCGCGATTGCACGGGCACTGGCCGCGTTTGAGCATCAGGACGCCGATGTCTTTCTGCGCGGCATGAAGCACATTCAGCTGGAGCCTTCTTATGGCGGGGCGTCGGATTCCGGCGGACCTTTGCGCGCGACTTGCGCTTTTGCGCTGGTGCAGTGTCGCGGGCTGATGGATTCCGATCTGCTGGCGCACCTGATCGAACTGCTGGCGGATAAAGACAAGTCGGTTCGGGCCGAAGTCTGTCGGGCGATCGAGCAGGTGGGGTCGCCATCGGCGGGGCTGTTGCTTCGACTGCGGGCGGTTCTTGGCTCCGACGATCCGGAGGTATTGGGCGCTTGCTATAGCGGCGTCCTGCGAATCGAAGGTGTAAGTGCGATGGTGTGGGTTAGCCGGTTCTTGGAACCCGGCGACGATGCCGCTGCAGAGGCCGCGCTGGCCATTGCGGGCACGCATTCGCTGGAGGGATTTAAGGCTTTGCGGGATCGGTTAGAAATCGCGCGCGACCCTTGGTTTGTTGCTGCGCTGCTCTCTGCGATCGCACTTACGCGGCAGGAGGAAGCGAGCGAATTCCTGCTCGATCTGGTTGGGGCCGAATCGCGACACAGTGAGCCTGCGATCGAAGCCATTTGCCGATCGGCGCCGCAAGAGGAAGTGATGAAGCGATTGGAGGGATTGGTGGAGGGGAATCCGCGGCTGTCCCGTTGCTTGGTCAACCATCGATCGAGCGGCTAATCCAGAACATGCCCTGTGACGAGGCCTGCGCCGGCGATGCTAATATTGATCCTTCGTCATCCAATCCTCAGGAGCGAAAAAGCGTGCCCCCTGATAAATTTCGCGTGGCGTTGATCCAGATGTCGTGCGGGCCGGAGCCGGAACAGAATCTCGCCAAAGCATTGGAACGTGTGGCGGATGCAGCCGGGCGCGGGGCCCAAGTGATTTGCCTGCCCGAACTGTTTCAGACGCAATATTTTTGCCAGCGCGAGGATCACACTCTGTTCGATCTGGCCGAACCGATCCCCGGGCCTTCCAGTGAAAAGCTTGCTGCCGCCGCGCGCCAGCATGGCGTGGTATTGATCGCGTCTTTGTTCGAAAAGCGCGCGCCCGGGGTTTATCACAATACGGCTGCGACTTTCGATTCCAATGGATCGTTGAGCGGGCTGTACCGCAAGATGCACATTCCCGACGATCCGCTCTATTATGAAAAGTTTTATTTCACTCCCGGCGATCTTGGTTTTCGCGCGCTCGATACCAGCGCGGGACGGCTGGGCACTCTGGTCTGCTGGGATCAGTGGTTTCCCGAGGGGGCGCGTCTGACGGCGCTGCAAGGTGCAACTATTCTTTTCTATCCGACTGCGATCGGCTGGCATCCGTTGGAGAAAGCCGAGTTCGGCGAGGCTCAGCATGACGCCTGGCGCACGATTCAGCGCGCCCATGCCATCGCCAACGGAGTTTATGTGGCCGTGGTCAACCGGGTCGGCTTCGAGACTGGTAACGTGCGGGGCAAGTCTGCTCCCGGCCAGGGACTGGAGTTCTGGGGCGGATCATTCTTCTGCGATCCCTTTGGCCGGGTGCTGGCCGAAGGTTCGCACGACCGCGAAGAAATTCTGATGGGCGATGTGGATGTGAAGGCGCTGGAAGATATTCGCCGCAACTGGCCATTTCTGCGGGACCGAAGGATCGACGCTTACGGGCCGATTTCGAATCGTTTGCTCGATGGGCGATAGCAGCGAGAGGAAGCTAGACCGTACTGATTACAACCATTCCTTCGCCACGACAAATCACGCCAAAGCACGACATTTGGCGCCAGTGCCTTGACAGTCCGTTCTGCGGAGTACATCTTGGTTAGCGCCCTAGAATAGCGTGCGGTGCGACGCGTCACAACCCCCCGAGCTAACCCAAATCTGAAAGAGGTTATTGCGATGCGCTTACATAAACTGATCATCGCGTTTGTTTTTGCCGCCAGTTCCCTGCTCTCCGCCCAGACCGTCACCGACCTCCTTACCTTCACCGGGGCCAACGGCGCAGACCCGCTCTACGTCACCTTCGTGCAGGGGCGCGATGGCCGCCTTTACGGCACGACCTACAGCGGCGGCGCGAACAATCTGGGAGCGGTCATCAAAATCAACTTGAGCGACAATAACAGCATCGTTCTGCATAGCTTCGCAGGCACGGATGGCAGCAATCCCGGCGGCGGCCTCACGCTGGCTACCAATGGCAACTATTACGGCGCCACCGTCATGGGAGGCGCCTCCAATCTGGGCGTTCTTTACTCCATCAACGCCGCCGGAACCCTTACCGTGCTGCACAATTTTGCCGGCGGCAGCGACGGCGAGTATCCCTACGGGCCTCCCATTCAAGCCACCGACGGCAACTTCTACGGCGCCACCGCCGGCGCACCCGATACCGGTAACCCAGCAACCATTTACAAACTCACCAGCGCTGGCGCTTACAGTGTCATCTTCACCTTCAACCAGTCCACGACCGGCGTCGGAGTTTACGGCCTGGTGCAGGGAGCGGATAGTCTGCTCTACGTGGCTGCGAATGTCGGAGGTGCCAATGGCTGTGGGACGATCGTCAAACTCACCACCGCTGGAGTGCTGAAAGAAACCCACACCTTCAGTTGCTCGATTGGGCCGCACTATCCGGTGGCCCCGCCCCTGCTCGCTTCCAACGGCACACTCTACGGCACGACCCCAAGCGGCGGAGCCCACGGCCAAGGCACCATCTACGACATCAGCAGCAGTTTCGGAGTCAACGTTCTTTACGGCTTCACCGATATCCCGGGCGATGGCGACGATCCCAACGCCGGACTGGTTCAGGGCAGTGACGGCAACCTCTACGGCGTCACTTACTATTACTCTCAGGTTTTTAGCTGGAATTTGAATGGCACGTACAACGCCTTCCCTGGCTACGTCTACGGAGACACCGTCGCCAACCTGATGCAGGATACCAACGGCCTATTCTACGGAGTCTCAGGAGGGAGCGGCGGTTATGGCTTCGTCTACTCTTTTAATAACGGCCTCAGCCCGTTCGTTGCCTTGGTGAAGTCGCAGGGCACAGTCGGCGCGAGCGCTCAGATTCTCGGCCAGGGATTGACGGGATCAACCTCGGTCACCTTCAATGGCGTGCCCGCCGCATTCTCCGTGGTCAGTGATACTTACATGACGGCCACCGTTCCCACCAGCGCTACGACTGGTCCAGTCATCGTAACCACGTCGTCCGGAAGCCTAACCAGCAACAAGAGTTTTAAGGTCACAGAGTGAGCGCGTGATTTCATGGAAACCCTCATGTCGATTTTGCCAACCGATTCCGCCAAGCGAGCATCCTCCAACGATTTCAATCGCCAGCTAGGTTCCTATTCGCTGGCAGCCGCCGTTGCCGGCGTAAGTATGCTGGCCTTGGTGCAGCCCGCCGCAGGCGAGGTTGTGGTCACCAGAAAAACCATTCAAATCCCCCTTTCCAGTTTGGGTGTCGAGGGCGTTGGGATCTCTTTCGCGAATAATGGCGTGAACGATGTGAAGCTGATACTCAGCAGTTTTTCGATCTTCGGCGCCAACGGCAACGCTTTGAAGGCGGTCAACTCTTCGCAGGGCCAGGGAGTGCTTGGCCATAATGTTGACCGCGTCAGCTGGGCATCCGCGTTAGCGCCGGGCGCAAAAATTGGACCATCCGCCAATTTTGTTTCGGCACCGGGGTGCGGCGGAACTTATTTTTCCTATTGTGGAGTGCGCCTCGCCGCTACCCACACCAGCACGTTTGGATCGAGAGGGGTTGGAGGACCGTTTGCCGGAGATCCCAAGACCGCTTATCTCGGTGTCCGGTTCCTGATCGATGGCGAGACCCACTACGGGTGGGTCCGGTTGACGGTGAACACGTCGATGCGGCGCAGAACCAAGGCAAAGGTTACCGCATACGCCTACGAGACCGAACCCAACGAGCCGATCTGGGCTGGAGTTACGCGGGAGCCGGCAGCCGCGGTTCAGGTTCCCGAGGACATCGCTCCAGAGAAAATCCAAAATCAAATTAAACCATCGCTCGGCATGCTGGCTCTGGGTGCAGAAGGCTTGCCGCTGTGGCGCAGAGAAGAGACTTTGACTTCGAGATAGACCAGGTCCACAAACGACTCCGAATGTCCACCGCCCGAGAACGGAAGATTCAGCTTTTCACTCCCATGCAATAAACTGGATCGATGCCCCGATCCACCACTGCAAATAAAACCTTAAGCCATGCGGGGAATGTCGTCGACTATCGCATGCCCGCCGAATGGGAGCCGCACGCCGCCACTTGGCTCGCTTGGCCACATTATCATGGCGACTGGCCGGGGAAGTTCGAGCCGATTCCGTGGGTCTATACAGAGATCATCCGCAATCTGGCGCGGCACGAGCGGGTGGAACTGATCGTTAAAGACGCTGCGGCGGAGAAGCTGGTTCGCAAATTGCTTGATCGAGCCAACGCGTCTTTGAAAAACGTACGCTTCCACCGCTGGCTCACCAATCGTGTCTGGCTGCGTGATTCGGGATGCATTTTCGTTGTGCCGGCAGAGCCGGGCTTCGGCAAAAAAGCGAGCGGGGCTTTAGCCTCTCACACCGGCTTGTGCGCCGTTAACTTTCGGTTCAATGCCTGGGCTAAATATTCCAACTATCGCCACGACGAGGGCATTGGCGCGATGATGGCGGTGGCAGCAAAACTCGAATTTATCAGCCCGTTCCAGCATGGGCGCGAGGTCGTCCTGGAAGGCGGCTCCATCGACGTCAACGGATGCGGCACAATTCTGACCACCGAAGAGTGTCTTCTCAGCAAAGTGCAGCAGCGCAACCCAGGGATGAAGCGCAGGGATTATGAGAAGATCTTCGCCGAATATCTGGGAGCACCGAACACAATCTGGCTCGGCAAAGGAATTCAGGGCGACGATACACACGGCCATGTCGACGACCTGGCGCGCTTCGTGGCTGCGGACACAATCGTGACTGTGGTGGACACAAATCGACAAAAGAAAGATGGGAATTACGCTCCGCTGCGGGAAAATCTGCGGCGTCTACGAGACGCTCGTGATCAAGATGGCAACGCAATCGACATCATCGAACTGCCGATGCCGCGTCCGGTGATTTTCGAAAAGCGGCGATTGCCGGCTAGCTACGCCAATTTTTATATCGCGAATGGAATCGTACTGGTACCGGTGTTCAACGATGCCAATGACCGCGTCGCGCTCGATACGCTGGCCCGCCTGTTTCCCACGCGCGAAGTAGTTCCGATTTATTCTGGGGATCTTGTCTGGGGTCTGGGGACGATGCATTGCATGACGCAGCAGCAACCCGTGTAAGGACACGCGAAGCGCACCGATAGACACCCCCTGCACCGAGCATCGTTGCTTCCCGCTCAACTTGCCACTCGCTGAAGCGTGTCGGTTGGAGCAACTGTTCGTCCCGTGAACCCCCGCGGAAGACTGACCATGTAGCTCGCCGCACAGGAATCGGGGTAAAGGTATCCCCTTCCCGCCAATTCCATCACGAACTCCACATAGAATTCCTTGGTCATATCGGCAATACATTCCGCTTTGTCGTGGGGGCTTTCGCTCTTGTTCCGCGTAAGCCATTGCCGGGTGTTCTCGGCGACCTTATATTTGGCTTCTAGCTCCCTCTGTAGAAGTAGCGATTGCTCGTTAAAGGTCTGGCTGATGACTCGGGTGTGCCCCGTGTATGGAGAGGAAACTGTCTTCCCCCGGAACCCTTTTACTGTCAGCAGCGGCAAATTCAAAGCCTGGAACGCCGCGGCGATGGCCATGAGCAGAGATGGAGTCGGCCGGTTTCTGTAATTCACCCCCGATACCGCTCCGTGGCAGGACTGAATGATAGCGCCACCAATCTTCGGCAAGTTGGGGCTGTTCTTCGCAGCACTCACAATAATTTCGTTCAATCCCTTTTCCTGATCTGCGAACTCCCGCTCCGAGGGGATGTAGGACATCTCAAAACACCCAGGCAGCCCGTGGCCCGATATATAAAGAGATTCACCCGGCCGGATTCTAGTCAGATCAAGATCCTTAAGCGCCAGCACCTCGTGGAGGAACCCCGAGCCATCTTTTATCGCGTGTTGGATATTAGTCCAGATGACATAATCCGTGAACTCCTCGAAGCTCCCCGCTTCGACGAACTCCCCTCTTTCGTTTTTCTGCCCAAGGTCGACAGCGATCATGAGTATTCCCTCCTTGGTGAGCGTGGATTGCCGACAGATGAGATGAAATACTACCATCCTCGCGGTCTGAGCGGTTGTCTACGGCCGACAAGTTAGACCATGGCTAATCATGTACTTCACACCCGCACCAGCCACACTCTCAGAAAACTCTCCGCTACCTGGACATGACTAATTGAGCCACTCAGGTTTGAGATGTCAATATTCAGCTCGTGCGCTCCTGGGGATAGCGGTCGCTGGCACAAAAAAACGAGCCCTTGTGTCAGGGCTCGCCCATCAAAGGCCGAGTGGTTGAGTGCTGTCGTTAGCCTCCTGTCATTTTCCAGGACCAGAGGGCGGCGTTCCGCCGGAGGATCCCGCTCCACCGGGATTAGCAGATCCGGGATTCGATGAACCGGGATTACTCGGATTTGATCCGGGATTCGAGGGATTGCTCGGATTGCTAGGGTTGGCATTCGGGGTTGCGCCCGGGTTGCTCGGATTCGGATTGTCCGGATTGGTGGTCGACGGATTCGTGCCGCCCGGCGTGTTGGGATTATTCGTGCTATTTGGATTGCTCGGATTCGTATTGGTCGGGGGCTTCACGCTGCCCGTGGGCGGTGTGCCCGAGTTTCCGGTGGGTGGAGTTGACGGTGAAGCCTGACCCGGCGTCCCAGAACCCCCCGGCGCTGTTCCTCCCGCCGGCGCTTGTTGCGCCACGACCCAGGTTGCGCAAGACAAAACTACGGATGCTAGCAAAAGCTTTTTCGGTGACATCATGAGGCCTCCATTTGAATTCTTTAGCTTTCCTTTGCCAGCCTGGCGCAACGAACTGGTTTGGGAACTCATAATTGGTAGTGTGGAGGCAGAAGGCCGCCGCGAATATCCGGCTGATGCCGTATTCGAAAACAAGTGATCGGGTAGTTCACGCGGGGAAGATTGAAAACCGTGAGAAACGCGCGCTCTATTTCTTGTATTGCGTCGGCAGCGGACCTTTCTCGAGGGTCTCGCGGTCCCAGATCCAGCCCTCGCGGGTGTAGCTGGCAAGTTCAAAATCCTGCGTGAGTTCGAGCGCGTCTACGGGACAAGCGTCCTCACAAAGGCCGCAAAACATACAGCGGCTTAGATCGTAGGTAAAGTTTGTCAATTCCTTGCGACGGGTTTGCTCGTTGCGCGCGCTGGAGACCACGATGAGATGCTCAGGGCAGGCCAGCGCGCAGAGATCGCAGGCGATGCACATGGTCTCATCGGTATCGGGATTGACGTTGAGCCGCGGCGCGCCACGGTAGCGTTCGGCCACCTGCGGGCGCTCCATGGGATATTGCTCGGTGTAGATTTCTTTCGGATCCTGATAACGGAAGGTGACCTTCAATCCCTGAAAAAGGTCAACCAGAAAGACTTTGCGCAGAAGGCTTGGCATCCCCATAACGAAGCAAGCATATCACCGAGCCGTTGCCCATGTCAGTTGCATGTTGCCGGAGCATGTTGCCGAGCGTGTTGCGAAGCCGGTGACTGCGGCCAGGACTTGCGATGGAACCCGCGCACGCTGGCTTGCGTATCTCAATCCAGAGGATGTTATGCGAGCTTATCTCGCCAAATTATCGCCGACGGTGCGCATGCTGCTGGTGCTGCCTCTTATCCTGCTCGCGTATCCTGCCGTCACAATGCTGCTGCCGGCCCTGCTGCGGGCGATGGTGCCGGAGGTAGTTCGCTCCATATGGAGGCTGATGTGACCGGAAGAACGGCTCCACTACTCCCGATCTTTGTTTTGGCGCTCTACCTCGGGTGTTGCTGGCTGTTTGTGGAGGGCATTAGTTGAAAGTAGAGTTGGTCGGGCAGATGTGTTTCCCATCGCTCGCTGAATTTAGCGTAGCCGATCACGGTAAAGAAAATCGCCGCGATACTCGCGGCCAGCATCCAAGCCGGTACTGGACGGCGGAACTTCCCGGCGGTTGCGGCTAGGGCAAGCGCATCTTTTGCTGGGCAAACTGCAATGCATTCCATGCAAGCCATGCACTCGGCGGAACGAATCTGCACCGGGCGATCAACCGGCAGGGCGGCAGGACAGGCTTTCGCGCATTTTCCACAATCGATGCAGGCATTTTCGTTGCGCACGATGCGCAGCGGGCTGAAGCACGACACTAAACCCATGAGCGCGCCATACGGGCAAAGGTAGCGGCACCAGAAGTTGGGGACGAAGACAGAGGCCAGTGCTATCAGAAGAAGAATCAGCCCCGCCGTGCTTCCTAGATAGCGGAAAAAGTTGAGCATGCGAACGTCGATCATTAGCGCGTATGGGCTGGCTAGAAACTCTGCGATCGCGGCTGCGGACATGTTCACCACTGCATACACGAAGAAAGCGAGCAAAAGGTATTTCAGCGCGCGGAGCGCCAAGTCAACGGGGCGAGGCAAGTCGAAATTTCGTCGAAAAATCGTGCGACCCATTTTCCATAAATACTCAGAAGCCGTTCCCACAGGACAGAGCCATCCACAGAAAGACTTTCGCAACAGGAAGGAAATGACGACGAACGCCAGGAAGAGGACTAGGCTGGCGGGATGGAGGCGCGGGAACTGTCCCGTCGCCAACGTGTACTTGAACTGCATCAGACCTTGGATCGGCAGCCAGCCTTCAACCCCGGCAGGCCGGCGCACGGGCGCTGTTCTGCCGGCGCTTTCGGCCCATCGCACCCAGAGATAAAATTGCGCCCCGATCCAGATGTTCAGCGCCAGGAACCCCAGCTGCACACCCCGGCGCAGCGCTTGGGAGTATTCATGATCGTCACGACGAAGCAGTTTCTTGTGCGTAACACGAGTGGGTTCGACGCCGCGTCCCACCTCGCATAAGACATTTGCCGAGTTCGAGACCAGCTTCGTTGGGGCCGTTTCCGCTTTCATAACGTGGGTAGGTTCGCCTGTGTGCACAATGGAAGAGCTTCGATTTCAAGGCTACGAGAAGGATTGGCGGAGGGATGTGATTTAAGTCACAGCTGATGATTGCCAGTCTTGTGTGACCCAGATCAACGTCAAGCAGTTCATCTGCGCACCATCTGCGTCAGCGCTCTCCCTCGCGTCGGTGATACTCTGCTGCGTGGGTCCTTCCTTGCAGCCCTCTGACGACGAGCGACGAACCAGCAACGACGAACTGTGGATGGAGGAAGCGCTGCGCGCCGCGCAACGTGCGCTTGAAGCGGGCGAGGTGCCGGTGGGAGCGGTGGTCGTGCGGGATGGGAGGATTGTCGGCCGCGGCTGGAACCGCAACATCGGCGAGTGCGATCCCGCCGCCCATGCCGAGATTCTTGCCTTGCGGGAGGCCGGGGCAACCGTGGGTAACCATCGTCTGGCGGAATGCGATCTGTTTGCTACAATTGAACCGTGCCCGATGTGCGCCGGAGCGATGGTACACGCCCGGATCAGGCGCCTGGTCTATGGCGCGGACGATGCCAAGGCAGGCGCTGTGCAGTCGGTGATGCAGGTGCTGAATCATCCGCAACTGAATCACCAAGTGGAAGTCCGCAGTGGAGTTCTGGCAGGGCGATGCGCCGAACTGCTGCAAACGTTTTTTAAGAGCCGTCGTTAGTTGAGGCGCTTAACGGGCGTGAAGGAGCCCGCTGCCGAAATCCTGAGCGAGTTCGTAGCGCGAAGGATCCCACACTTGCAATAGTTGTCCGACGCGGAGAGGTGCGTGAGCGGTTGAAACGATCCGCCTCGAAAGCGGACATACCTTAACGGGTATCGTGGGTTCAAATCCCACCCTCTCCGCCAGTTTATTTTTGTTATCCATAACTTACAATATGGTCATATGACTGGTGATGTGATTCCCCTGCACCTGCTGCAAGACACTCGAAACCGTGCGATGCATGCTGCTGGTTTGCTGAGGAGGCAGGGCTCGCGCAGGCGATGAATTACGCCACGGCGACGAACTCTCGCGGCAGTTCGGTGTTTCTCAGCAGGATCACCGATCCAATGTCGGCGTCCATCTTGCTTTCCACGAGCAGGGTGTAGGCGTCATTCAGAAAATCGGAGTGGTGCTCAAAGTACCTGGACGCGGCCTGAACTGTGTGCACGACATGATCCGTGGAAAACGCCTCTCGATGATGGCCGGCCACGCCGATCAGCAATCCCTTCATCAGAGCAAACTGTCCGGTCAGCAGCGTATATTCCCGGACCATTGAGGGAATAGCACCCGGCTTCATTCCATCCCGCCCGAAGGGAAACTGGCAGCGCAAGACGGTGTTGATCAGATAGTTTTCCAGAATATGGGGATGGCGGTCGAAGAAAGGTGCGTAAAACTGGTCATGGGCCCGCACGTAGTTCGTGGTTAGATCTTCAAGAGTGGCCTCGGCGCTGTTGCCAATGCCCGAGCCAAAGGCCTGGACGCAGTCGGCAAAACGAGGTTGAGCGTTGCACTTGTGCAGCAGCATCCCCGCCAGCCGCAGTACAACGTCCAATTGCTTGGCACTTTCGATAGGCAGAGCATCGACGGCGGCCAGCGACGCCCCAGAGGCGACCGCGGCCTTAAAGTCGCGAATAAATGCAGGGAGCATTGAGGCTTCACTTTTGGCTTTGAAAATATTATCCAGTCCTCGGCAGAAAATCCCCAACAGGAAGAGGCGCTGCCAGAGCGGGTAGGCCCGATTCCGGATTAGGACCAGCACAAACTCCCGGATGGAGCCGAACCAGCTCTGGAGCGAGCCAGCGCTCCCGTCCTCCGGGGATTTGCCGAGCGGCTGCATTATCCTGTGAGGTTTGGCGGTGAACAGAGTCGGATCAAGCAACACCATGCGCGCTGCCTCGGGACAGGAGAGCGTGAGCGCTTCTTCCCGTTCGTCGCCGTTCCAGTTGACGATGCGGGGATACGTGGCGCAGGTGGAAGGAAGATACTCCTCACCGTATTCGGTCTGGACGCGGCAGAGCCGGTCTTCGGATAGCAGCGGGCACATCTGCGCGTCGGTCATCCGGATCTGAACCAAAGTGGCCGGCTTGAAATGATCCGTACACTCGGGATTCAGCGAGCCCGTAGCATCACACAGTGAGTAGAGAAGAGAACTGGCCGGGAGTCGCCTGTGCTTTTCAATAGTTGCCTGGTCGAGACGGATGGTCCAGCCCTTGCAGCAAGTGTCCTCGCAATCGGACCCGATACATCGAAAACTGTCCGCATAAGCGGGATGGACGAGATCTATTTGTTGCACCTGTGCCCCTGGCATCCACAATCGTCTTGCGGTCCGAGCTGTGGCTTCCGTGAAAGCCATGCACACCGCAGGCCAATCTCCGAAGACGCTATATTGGAAACCACTATGATTCCTCCTCATTCCAGCCAAAAAGTGACTCGCATCCAAGTAGTCGCCCACAGTAGACGCGCCGCATGCCATGCCGCGTTAGGAAGGCATTACACCAAGATTTTAAATTGCTCAGATTTGGGGATCCACGGACTGACGCTCAGAGACGCAAGTCTCCCAAGATTCGTTCTATACCATCTCCGCCATTGTCATGCGAGTCGATTGATGAGTGGAGGGGTGTCTTCCCTCTTCGTCGCCCGGATGCTTGGCCACTCCAGCCGCAGCATCGTTGGGACATGCGCAAAAGCGACCGAAGAGTACAAGCGGGATGCGATCCACAAACTTGAGCAAATTCAGAATATGCAAAAGGCCCAGCAGACGCCGCACAGCCAGCCCATTAATTGAGGTCGGGCAGGCAACAGCGCTCATTGCGGGGTTTTGGGTGCAATTGATTCCATAACAATGTCGGCTCCGATGCCCGGATAGACTTTGGAGGTGCCAATCAACCAAGGCCCGGGAGAAAGGAGCCGAAGATGAGGATTATAGGTTGTGACTACCATCCGGGCTTCCAACAAATTGCGTTTATGGATACCGAAACTGGCGACTGATTCCCGGTATCCACTTCATTGCAGGGATCGAGACCGACTTATTCTGAGCCGGAATTCTGGGAGTCGGTCGTATGATGTAGCTATTCCGCTCCTCGAACTGTCGCGTCGCCCCACCTTCCTCCCTTTGTTCGGATTTCGTAACAAAAAAGATTATTTTTCGCATAGAGTACTAAGCGTGATAGTTTTCGCGGGTCGGTTCCCGCTGGAGCGGCATCTCATCCCCGTGAGGTATCTATGCGGCGACCCGGAGACAATTCCCCAGATCCGGCCGGTGGCCGGGCAGCAGAAAGACGACGCGAGTTTCTGAGGCAGCACGGTCCGCGTGACGCTTCAGAGGCAGAGCAAGAAACTGCGCTCGCGGAGGAGACTCGGGAGCAACACACCGACCCAAACGGTGGCCCAACGGACTCGGACGACAAGACCGCTTCGAAATAGTCAGTCTTACGTTCGACAAATCAGTTCGATACGTCAGTTCAATACATTCCGCTTTGAGCTTGGGAGGTACCCGTGCAAGGTCCCTACGATGATGCCGTGAAGGCGTCCGAAGCCCCGAAACCGATGGCCACATTGCAGCGTCCGGCCGGGGGCAAGGCTCTCACCCGGCTGCTCAGTTTGCTGGCCAGCAAAGGCTATTCCCAGTTGGCCACGGAGTTGATTGACACGGCGTCGACCGGAAATGTTCGCGAATCTCTTTTAGCCAGGATTGCGCGCTTTCCCTCCGCAAAAATAGAAGTCGCGGGAACGAAAGCGGGAGCGGCCGAAGAAGCCGAAGGCGTGGCCAGAGAGTTTATGGCTGCGGCGGCGCCACCTCAAGGTGCTCCCCGCAAAGGTTCTGCGAAGAGCCCTCATCCCATGACGCAGCCCACTCTCCCGGGGCCGCAGTGGGAAGCGTTGGGGCCCTACACGATTCCCAATGGGCAAACCTACGGATCGAGCCGGGTGGCTGTTTCCGGGCGCGTCGCTGCGGTCGCCGTAGATCCCACGAACGTAAATCATGTGCTGTGCGGTGGAGCAAATGGCGGAGTCTGGGAAAGTTTCGATCACGGAGCTTCGTGGGCGCCACGCACCGATTTTCAGGCGACGACCGCCGTCGGCGCAATCACGTTTGATCCCGGCGATGCTTCGACCGTCTATTGCGGAACCGGCGAAGGAAACTGGTGGTCGTGGTTGGGCGTTGGAGTTCTTCGCTCCACGGATGGAGGCACAACCTGGTCGACCTTGTGTACGAATCCATTTGTGGGCCAGGGCTTCTACGACCTCAAAGTGAATCCAGCCAATAATAAACATCTGCTTGCGGCCACCAATGGAGGACTCTATGTCTCCCATGATGGCGGCGTGAACTGGACGCAAAAGCGGAGCGCGGTGACGTGGTCGATTGACATCGCCGCCGGGGGCGGCGCTGGAGCCGAGATTCTAGCCGCTTGCAGCGACGGCGTGTGGAGATCGACCAACGGCGGAAATACGTGGGCGGCCGTGGCTCTGCCCGGTGGCCTGGCATCCTACAACCGGCTGGCAGTGGCGATCGCGCCTTCGAATCCGGCGGTGGCTTATGCGTGGGGCGCGCAGGGCGCGAACGCCTATGTTTGGCGCCGCTCGGGCGGGGTTTGGACGACCGGCACGCTGCCCGCGGGCGGAGTAAGCACAGGCCAAGCCTGGTACGACTGGTATGTTGCCTCAGCGCCGGATATCGACACGCAGGTGTATTGCGCGGCCATCGATCTTTATCGCGCCGACATTTCGGGGAGCACGTGGACTTGGACAGATCTCTCGACCAAAAGCGGCAGCGGACAGTCGATTCATCCGGACCAGCACGCGATCGCATTTGAACCGGGCAACCCCGGCACGCTTTACGCGGGTTGCGACGGCGGACTATTCCGTAGCCCGGATCGAGGCATCACATGGGAGGATCTGAATAACGGCCTCACCATCACGGAATTCGAATATATCGGACAAAATATCGGCGTCTCGCGCTGGCTCATTGGCGGAACCCAGGACAACGGAACCGATCGCTGGACCGGATCCGCCAACTTCGATCACGTGGCCGATGGCGACGGCGGTTACGTCTGCGTCAATCACGATGATCCGCTGACCGTGTTTCACACTTACTACGACATGAGTCCCGAGGTCTCAACCACGGGCGGCGACTTCAGTTCCTGGACTTACATTCCCCCACCCGTGCCCAGCGGGGAAGGCAGTCCTTTTTATCCGCCCATGCGATGCAGCGAAAGCAACGGCGGCACCATGGCCATCGGTGGAGGCGCTCTCTACATAACCACCAACAACGGATCGACCTACACCCGGCTGGCGTTTCCCGGCAGCCAAATGGCTAGCGCGATATGCGTTCCTGACGCCAACGATGTTTATGTGGGAACGGAGAGCGGAAATATCTATCACACCACGTATTCTGGCGCGGCTTGGTCTGCGCTCTCGGCGCTCACCCTGCCGCGCGCCGCCAGCGTCAGCGATTTCATGGTCGACCCCAGCAATCCCAACCGGATGTGGGTCACCTACTCTACCGCAGGCGGCGGGCTCATCTACCGTTCGGATAACGGAGGAACAAGTTGGATCGACTGTTCCGCGGGATTGCCCAATCTCTCGGCAAACGCAGTGGAAGTGGATTCCCGCAACCCGAGCCGGGTGTGGGTCGCCATCGATTGCGGCGTGTACCAAAGTCTGGACGCCGGCGCGACCTGGGCCGATTTTTCCAACGGCCTGCCGAACGCGTATATCGGAGATCTGCTGTTTCATCCTCACGCCTGGGTACTGCGCGCGGCCACCCGCAACCGCGGACTCTGGCAGATTCCGGTCGATGGTTGGATGACGGAACCCGTCTGCGGTGTGCAGTGGAATGGCACCTTGGGGGCGAATCAGACGGCACGCTGGTTCACCTTCAACTGGCCCGCAACCTGGCACGTCATCTGGGACGTCATGCCAACGACTACGGGAACGGAGGCGCAACTGACCTGGAGCGTCGAAGTGGAGCGTGCCAGCGCCGAGTTCGTTACCTATTGGATCACAGTGCAAAATCTTACCTCGGCTACCGTCGATTTCGAGGGAAGATTCGCGATTCTGAGCCGTTACTGAGATTCGAATTAAGGAGCATGAGCGATGTGGACAGGCATTCAATTTACGGGTTCGCTTCCTGCCGGCGCGACTCAGCGCTGGTTCACCTATAACTGGCCGGCGGCGTGGAACGTGGTTTGGTACATGATCCCCGACACGGTGCACAACGGAGTGCCCGAGATCAGCTGGTCGGTGGCGGTGGAGCGTGCGGACGCGACCAACTGCACTTACTGGCTGACCATTTCAAACCCTTCCAGTAACGCCATCACGTTTGAGGGGCGCTACGCCGTCCTCTCAACCTAAGAAGGAGAACCCATGGCAGTCAGCAAAAAGGTGAAGGCCGCTAAGCCCGGGAACGCCAAAGGGAAGAAGACCGAAGTCAAGAGCGTTAAGGGCGCGGACGTCAAGAGTGTGACCCAGAGTGTGACAACGAAGAGCGCGAACGTGACCAGTGGGGACAACGACGGTGGCGCCGGCCCAACCGGACCGCCCAAGGAAAAAAAGAAGACACCGGCCCTTGACGAAGCGCAAGCGCTGGCCAGCGGAGCCTCTGCCAGCGTGATGGCGAAAGCCGCTGCCCTTGGAGCTCACAATGCTGGAGCGGGACCCGCATTAGGCCAGACAAAACCGGGAACTCCGGTTCGCTTCACGGGAAGCGCTCAGTCGACGGCCACAGAGTTTTCCGCCGGAGCAGCCCCCGATTACTTGTTCGGGAAGACGAATTAGAAGTCGTCAGTTCCTTGCAGCTCTCTGTTGTTCGGTTTTCGTAACAAGTTCGAGGATGGCGTGGACTTCGGATGGTTGAACAGAAGACAGCGCTGGCTCACTGACTCTGGCGCAGAAAGCGAATCGTTGTGGAGATCTTTGTCGATTTCGGTTTATTCGAGCTACTCGTAGCCATCGGCTTGGCCGCGTTGTCGCGAGCCATCTATTCCAGAAAACTGGTGGGAATCTTTGTCCTCATCATCAGCATCGCAGTGCCAGTTTTTCTGCTGGTGATCGCCTCGACTTCTCTGCAGCGATGGGCCGCGGTCATCTGTCTGGCAACTACACTAGTGAATGCCGCGGTAGTGGCGGCGGTGTTGCAAAGCGGAATTGTGCCCCGCTTGAGAATTGGCAAATCGCCGAAGCCTGAACCGCACAAAGCAGAAGTTGAGCAGTTGCCCGTTCGATGAATCCCGGCTGCGGGTTTGGGTAGCTCAGGAGTCAGCCCCAGAGAAATACCCGGTTTCTAACTTGTCTTTTCATAATCTATTTTGAGCGCTGCAGCTTTGATTCCAGCATTGTTTTCACCGCAGGCCACTCGCTGTCCAGGATGCTGAAGTAGACCGAGTCGCGCACGCGGCCGGTCCAGGTAACTACGTGACGGCGCAGCGTGCCTTCTTCCTTGGCGCCGATGCGAAGAATCGCGTTGCGCGATCTCCGATTCAGCGCATCCGTTTTCAGTTCGACGCGAAAGCATTTCCAGACCTCGAAGGCGTGGCGCAGCATCAGATATTTCGCTTCGGTGTTGACGGCGGTACGCTGCCAGGCCGGAGCGATCCACGTAGAGCCGATCTCCACGCGGCGATTGGCGCGATCGATATTCATGAAGCGCGTGCTGCCGATCACCCGGCGGGAACTGCGCTCGACAGTGGCGAAGGCAACAGACTCGCCACGTTCTTGCTCCGCAAACACTTTCTCGATGAGACGATCGAAGTCCTCGCGCGTCTGCATGCGGTAAGGGATCCACTGGAAAATATTGTCCAGCGAATCCTTCGCGACCTCCCAGAACAGGGTTGCGTGCTCATGCCGAATCGGCTCCAGGCGAACGGTCAGGCCTTCGAGCGTGATCGGGAGAACAATCTCAAGTGGGGGCGTGGGGGCGCTTATCATGCGTTGGGTTCGCCGATTGGCTGGCATTTATCTTGCATCTCGTGCCTCCTGGTGGCATCTGAAGTAGAACGCCGATCTGTAGAATGGGATGGCGTGAAGAGCGAGATGACAACCATCGAACAGTTTACAGGCGGGCCGTGTCCGGGCAAAGGCCGGGCAAGCAAGCCGTGCTGCGGGAGTGAACAGTGAAGGTTCAGTGTCTGCCATTCGCCCAGATCCCGCACACCAGCCGTCTTTTTACCGACTTCCTTTCTTACGCTCCAGCAGTTCAGTCTTTCTATCCGCATTCGGCGCACTTCAGCGAGTGGTACAAGACCGAGGCTTCTGCGCTGCGCTACGATCCCGCGCGGCGGGAGCGGGTCAGCGGCATTCTGGAGCGGCAGAATCAGTTGTGGAACGCCTCGCCGCAAACCTTCGCCAATGTTGCGCGATTTCGGCAAGGCGCGGCTGCGATCGTGACCGGGCAACAAGTCGGCCTGTTCGGCGGACCGATGTTCACCATCTATAAGGCGCTCACCGCCGTGAAGTTGGCGGAAGAGGCCAGGGCTGCGGGAATCGACGCGGTTCCAGTGTTCTGGCTGGCCACGTACGACCACGATCTCGCGGAGGTGAATCACGTTTCGTTCCCTGGCGCGGACGGCGTTCTGCGCACGCTTACGACTTCCAGCCACGACGTTCCGGGCGCGCCTGTGAGCAGCGTACGTTTCGGCGACGAGATTTTGCCGGTCGTCGAAGAAGCCGCTTCCCTGCTGGGCGGTTCCGAGGCGACGCAGCTGTTGCGTGAGTGTTATCGTCCCGGAGAAACCATGGGCTCGGCTTTCGCGCGCCTGTTGGCGCGCCTCTTTGCGGAATGGGGAGTGATTCTTCTGGACGCGTCGGATGCCGAGCTTCATCGTGTAGCCGAGCCGATTTATCGCTCGGCCATCGAACGCGCCGACGAGTTGGATTCCGCGCTTCTGGAATGCGGTCAGGCGCTGGAGAGAGCGGGTTATTACCAGCAGGTAAAAGTGACTCCATCGTCGGTGCTGCTGTTCGCGATGCATGCAGGCGCGCGCACAGCGGTGCATCGGCGCGATGGCGAGTTTGTGATCGGCGGCGAACACGGAGAAAAAATTTCTTCCGCCGAACTTTTGCATCGCATCGAGTCGGCGCCGGAAAATTTCAGTCCCAACGTGCTGTTGCGGCCAGTCGTGCAGGATTATCTTTTGCCCACGCTCGCCTACACGGGAGGCGCGGCCGAGGCGGCCTACTTCGCGCAGGGGGGCGCGGTGTACGAAATTCTACTGGGACGCGTGACCCCGATCGTGCCTCGATTTTCGGCGACGATCATCGAACCCAAAGTGCAACGCTGGCTGGGCCAGTACAATCTCCCGGTGCTGGACGCGCTGCATCCGCCCGAAGTGCTGCGCCAGACTCTGGCTTCGCGCACGCTGCCGGCGGGTTTGCAGGCGGCCTTCGATCATGCCGATAAATCGGTAGCGGAATCTTTTGCCGGACTGAAGGAGGCGCTGGCCAAGCTCGATCCCACGCTGGTGGATGCCAGCGAAACCGGCGCTTCCAAGATAAAGTATCAGCTCGAACGCCTGCGCGAGCGCGCCACCGCCGCCGAACTACGGCGCAGCGAAGTCGTCGGACGCCACGCCGAATCCCTCAGCCAGGCACTCTATCCGCAAAACGCTTTGCAGGAGCGCGGCATCGGGGGCATGTATTTTGTGGCCCGCTACGGCACCGAGCTGGTGCAAAGCATCCACGAAGCCCTAAGAACCGACTGCGCCGATCACCAGATTTTGGAGCTGTAGGCGTTCCCTGCTACTCAGCACGATCTGAAGTAACTTCTGTTAACTACTTTAACACCCCACCCCCCCTACCCCCCTGGACGTGATCTTGAAAACATTGGAGTTAGCGAATATTTGTCTGCAAAATCCGTTTTCTAAAGGACTTAGATACTAAAATCCGTGAAACAAAGGACTTAGAGCCGGGCGAACTGGTCGCGACCAGATCGACATAGCTACAACGATGATTTCTCAATTAGCCTGTGGATAACAAGGTCAGATGTCACAATGTGGGGAAAAATTAGGAAAGGAAAAGCAAAGTCTCAGGCCGTCTTTGCTCGGAGAACCCCACCCTTCAAAGAACGAAGGGTGGGCCGCCCGCGCGTGGTGGCTCGGGCGGGAGGGCAATGGCGGGAGACTTGGCGCCGAAAGAGATGCCTGCGTTAGCTTGCGCTGCCACCGACGGTGCGCGACAGAAGGTCGATGTAAGGGAGTAGGAATCGCGTGCTATCTGCCGTCACCTTCCGGCCATTGTTCGGGGCGATTTCGGACTGCTACTGTTGAGTCCCCATGAAGGAGGGATCACCAAAATGGGAGTAGGTGGACATAACCGCGAGGATTAGGAGCGCGGTGGATTACCATGATCTAGGTTGGCTTGACAAAGCTATCAACGACATGACCGTAAACCATCCTGATACGGACGCGTATTACAAGGGCCGGGATGGGGAGCAATTCGACGAAGGAAGGGGTGCGCGTTAGCTTCTGGAACATCGTGCGTCCTGCAGGAGGGGCGTGTCACAAGGTCCGTTCTTTCGGTTCTTGAAGGAGGAGATATGAGGGCGATTCGGGTCGTAGTCGTGGTTTCTTTCCTGCTCGCAGGTCTAGCGTGTTCCTCCAGGAAGGAACTCACAAATTCCTCAGCTCGCTCACTACTAGAGGACGCGATTCAACGGGACCAAAAGGAGACGATGCTGGTCCCCATGGATGACCTTTTGAAACATCTCACCACGGATTGGATTTACGAAGACTACAGGTCGATGACAGCAGAGGGTAATGATGACCGATCTCTCTTTCGCCGCCTTATAGATGCTGGGTACATTGATCAAAAGACTACGAGCGAGTTCTATCTCGATTTGGCCGGGGATTTTAGGGCAGAAGACCATCCACAGCCCGGTGGCCCGTCTTCGAAGCCGAGTCATCGAACTTACAGGATCAATCTCTCTACTCTCCCTTCGTCGCGATTTGTGAGTGGTTGGTACGAGTACCACTATTGGGAATCTACGGGTCAAGAAACGTTTAGCGGACACGGCAATGTCAAAGGAACGCTGGGTACAGACGCTGTCAATCTCGAATTCCCCTACGGTTTTCCTAGTGGCCGTTACGGGGTCAGTAAACGCGGCGACGAGGTAGAGCTAAAGGGGCCGACTCCGCACGGGCAGATGACTTTATCGGGCCAGCCGAAAGGGGGACAGATCGATGTTCCCAAGTATTCTTACTCTCCCTCCCAAAAGATCCTCGGCGCCGCTACGGAAAAATGCCGCTCGGACGGAAAGGGACGCTGCATTAGCTTCGGCAAGTTCGTCGTGGGTGACGTTACCCGCTTGCTGCTAGATTCCCCTGAGAGTGCCTCTGGCGCATTCAATTGGCATTTTGAAGCTAGCGATCTGGCGGTGGCCATGCAGCCGACATTGGTTCAGAAAAAGGGAGTGGGGAGCATACAGTTTAGGAAGCAGCCCGATGGAGATTGGGTGCTGGTCGGATACTCTTATTGAGTCGCAGGTGGCCCGGCACTTGCTTTTTGCGCAAGGATTGGAAGAGAGCTGTGGCAGACCGAAGGTTCACCAATCTCCATTCGAAAAACTTGGGGATGCTGTCCCCAGTTCCTTGCGTAACCGTAGTGTAGAATGCGCCGTTGATAGGGACGCTCTGTTGGACAGGTGGACAAGATATGACCTATAGATTGAAGGTGGTTCGGGGGGACCTTAACTTTGAGGCTGAGGGCGACAAGAAGTTTGTTCTTGATATGCTCGCCAGATTCGACAAGGCTTCGGCCCTGCAGCCGGCAGCCTCCGTGGAGCTTACTCGGCCCGCAAAAGGTCGCCCTGCAACTCCACAGCTTGTAATTGCCAAGGGCACTTCGCCCGGCGAATTCATCCGGCAATTTCGTTTCAAAAAACACACAGATTTTGTTCTTGCATTCGGATACTACCTCGAAAAACATGCTGGGCTCGCCGAATTCGCGGCTGCGGATGTGAACACCTGCTACTACGAGGCCAAGATGGAAACTTCGAATACGAGCCAAATGATAATCCAGAACATCAGGCGCGGACTCCTGATGGAGGCGAGAAGACGCAACCAGGAGAATAAAGCTACACGTAAGGTCTTTATGCTCACACGCTCAGGCGAAGAATACCTGCAAAAGGCGCTAAGCGGGGCCGTCGAAGAGTAAATCGCTCATCGGTGAGCAGATGCCAAAAAAAAGAAGTGCTAAACGAAACCGCAAGGCGGGACGAGCCGCCAGGTTAGGGCCGGCGCCCCCAAAAAAGCCCGCTCTCTCTCCCTTGATTCGTTCAGCCTTCGAGGTGCTTGAGCATGGGCTATGGCACTTCCTTCGAAGCGACACCACAACCGACATGAAATTCGCCCTGTTGCACATCGATCAAGCGATCGAGCTTTTGCTGAAAGAAAAAGTGCTGGCGGGTGGGAAGTCAATTTACAAGAATCCCAAGGAAACCATTTCAATCTGGGGCGCCTACGACATTCTCGAGAAAGAGCTTAACTGCAAATTTCCCGAAAGGCCCAACTTAGAGCTTCTGCATGAGGAGCGCAACAATATCCAGCACAAGTACGCCAATCCGAGCCCGGACGACGCTGCATTCCACGTTGAGCGCGCGATGAAATTCATCGAGCGCTTCGCTAAGGAGGAGTTGGGCTTGGCCTTGGCCGACTTTCTTCCGGCGGAGTTTCTTGAGCAGGTCCTTTAGCCAAGGGTGAAATGCAGGGACAGGTCAGGCTGTCCGCGGTTGGCCTCTAGGGGAGCATCCCTCGGTGTGGGCAGGCCTTAACGATCTATGCGTGGAGCATTCCCACTGGAGGCGCCTCATCCTTGCGTTTTCGGCAAGAGGGTCGCGATGCTGCCGACGCCTTCCTGTCGCTGCCGACCCCCCTTTGCCCAATCATCCGTGGTTCCCACCTCTTCGGCTCGGCTCAGGGCAGGCTCTTCGCAAGGTGCGCGAAGGATGGGGCAGCTACTAGGTCGGCGATGCCGGCGAGATCAAAAGCCTGGGCTGCCGGCCTACATCTCCCGTTCGCGACGCTGAAAGCCCCCACTTCTCGCAAAAAACGCGAGAAATGGGGCACCCTCAGTGGGGGGCTTTCAGTCTGTTCCTACCCTGCGGCCCGATACAACTGGGCCGCCAGACAGCCGAGGGCGGCTGTCTCCACATTCTTCTCTTGGGCGGGTGGCCAATCCCACTGGAGGTGCCTCATCCTTGCGTTTTCTGCAAGAGCCTGCCCTGACGCTTGCCGAAGGGGTGGGCGGCGATGCTGCCGACGCCATTCCTGTTGCTGCCGGCCCCCGTTTAGCCAATCGTCCGTGGTTCCCACCCCTTCGGCTCGGCTCAGGGCAGGCTCTTCGCAAAGTGCGGGAGAAATGGGGCACCCGCTAGGTCGGCGATGCCGGCGAGATCAAAAGCCTCGGCCACCCATCCGCGGTTCCCACTTCTCGCAAAGTGCGGGAGAAATGGGGCACCCGCTAGGTCGGCGATGCCGGCGGGATCAGAAGCCTGGGCCGCCCGCCGGACGAATGCGTCCGCCGCTACGTGACCTGTGGAAAAAATCCTAAGAAAATGCTTGACATTTTCTAGTGTTGTAGTTCAGTATAACACTAGATGGCACGGCGTTCTTAACCGGATAAGCGCCTCCATCCAGAAGGAGATGCAAGTCTATGACAAATAAGCATGTTTCACCTCTTGCGATTGGCTTGGGATTGGTTCTTGCCTTGGCCTTGCGGGCTTCGGCTCAGGATATGCAGACGGCGCCGACCGCGCCGTCGGAGGCGCAGAAGTCGTTTGACAAACTAAAAACTCTGGCTGGGACTTGGGTAGGGCAAGTAAGGACCACCCCCTTGGCCGCTGATGTCGAGGGCAAGGAACTACACGCTACGCTGCGCGTGACCTCGACGGGGAATGCCATCCTGCACGAAATGCAGGGGATGTCGGGGCCCGACGATCCGATCACCATGTTATATCTCGATGGCGACCGGCTGATGCTGACTCATTATTGTGATGCGGGAAACCGGCCGCGCATGACGGCACGGACGTCCGCGGACGGGAAGACGGTGGAGTTCGACTTTCTCGACGTGTCCGGCCCCACGCAATACGGGCATATGGATCATGCTGTTTTCACCATCATCGATGCGAACCACCACACCGAAGAGTGGACCTTCATGATGCCTGGCGACAAACCGATGCGTGGCCGCATGGAGATGACACGGACGAAATGATTGGGATGTTCTTGCTGCACGCTGCCGACTGTGACGCTTGAGATCCCTCGCCCCGCTGGTTAAAAACGCGGGGGCTTCGGGATGACGCAACGGGCTAGTCGTAGCTGGAAAAGTCGTAATGGGAAAAAACAATGGACCGTGAGTGGAACGACAGTCAACCGATTTATCGCCAGATTCGCGACCGCGTGGTGGCGATGATCCTCGACGGGGTGCTCAAGGAGGGCGATCCGCTGCCCTCGGTGAGAACGGTCGCGGCGGAGTATCGGGTGAATCCGCTCACGGTCTTGAAAAGTTATCAGCAACTGGTGGACGAGCAGTTGGTGGAGAGCCGGCGAGGTCGCGGGATGTATATCAATGTGGGAGCGCGCAATCTGCTGATGCAAGGCGAGCGCCAGAAATTTCTAGTGGAGGAGTGGCCGCGAGTGCTGGCGACGATCCAGCGACTGGGATTGACGCAGGAAGAGTTGCTGGCGGCGAGAGTGGACGCTGGGAAGGCGCAAAATCCGAAAGCGGGCGAAGCGCAAATCGGAGATTTGCTGGAGAAAGATTCGCCAGAAAAAGATCCTGCAGAAGATCAGGCAGAAACAGGAAAAGATCGGCAAGCAAACGAACCGACGACTAAAGAGGAGAGCTGAAGCCATGACGGTCATCGAAGCGCGCGGGCTGCGTAAGGCGTACGGAGCAACTGTGGCGCTGGACGGCGTGAACCTGCGAGTCGACGAGGGACGCATTCTGGGCATCATCGGGCCGAATGGCGCGGGCAAGAGTACGGCGCTGAATGCGATTCTCGGGCTGACGTCCTACGAGGGAGAGATGCGGGTGCTGGGGCGCGATCCGTGGAAGGAGCGCGACGCGCTGATGCGGGATGTGTGCTTCATCTCCGATGTAGCCGTGCTGCCGCGCTGGATGCGGGTTTCGCAGGCGCTGGATTATGTGGAGGGGGTGCATCCGCGATTCGACCGGGCGAAGGCAGAAGGATTTCTGGCGAAGAGCAGCATTAGTTTCGAGCCAGGGCGCAAACGCAGAGGACTGCTGGGATCGGCGGGACCGGGCGACCGGAAAATTCGCGAGTTGTCGAAGGGCATGGTCGCACAACTGCATTTGTCTCTGGTGATGTCGATTGACGCGCGGTTGCTGGTTTTGGACGAGCCCACGCTGGGACTCGATCTTTTGTATCGCAAACAATTTTACGATTCCCTGCTCACCGATTATTTCGATCGCAGCCGAACGATCGTGGTGACCACGCATCAGGTGGAGGACGTGCAGAACGTGCTCACCGATCTGATGTTTATCAGCCGCGGCCAGATCGTGCTGGAGTGCAGCATGGAAGATCTCGAGGCAAGGTACGTCGAGGTGTCGGTGCATCCGGCGCAGATCGCGGCGGGGCGGGCGCTTCAGCCCATTCACGAGCGGCAGGGGTTGGGAAGAAACATTCTGCTGTTCGATCTGAAGCGTGGAGGCGCCGATCCGGCGCAGCTGGCGGAAAATCTTCATGCCCTTGGCGAAGTGCGTACCCCGAGCATCGCCGATTTGTTCGTGGCGGTTATGGGGAACCGAACGGCCGGCGCACAGGGAGTTGCACAATGAATCCTGAACCGAATGCTGTACCTGGAGTACCTCCCGAAGAGCGCGGCGCGCCTGGGCGCATGGCGGCGACTCATCCTTTTCTTTGGTCGGTGCGACGAGAGTTGTGGGAGTACAAATCGATCTATATTGCGCCACTGGCCGTCGCCGGCATCACTTTGCTGGGATATCTGTTCGCGTCGATGGGCTACGCTTTATCGAGTCAGGATATGGCGCGCAGGCGCTCCGCGCTCACGGAGCCCTTGCACTTCGCCATGGCGCTAATCATGGGCGCCGCTTTCATCGTTGGATTGTTCTATTGCCTGGACGCGCTGCACGGCGAACGCCGCGATCGCAGCATCTTGTTCTGGAAGTCGCTGCCGGTCTCCGATCTGGTTACGGTTTTAGCGAAGGCGACTATTCCTTTTGTGGTTCTGCCGCTGCTGGCGTACGTCATCACCCTGGGCGTGCACTTCATCATGCTGTTGCTGAGCACAGCCGTCCTGGCGGGAAGCGGACTGAACACGGCCACGCTGTGGACCGAGGCCTGGAACTCCGATGTGGGACTGTTCTACCACCTGATGACCGTGCATGTGCTTTGGTATGCACCGATGTATGCCTGGCTGCTGCTGGTCTCCGGCTGGGCGAAGCGCGCGGCGGTTCTGTGGGCAGCCTTGCCCCCGCTGGCGATCTTCGTCATCGAAAAGATTGCTTTCCATACAAAACATTTTGCCAATTTAATGCAGTACCGCCTGATGGGGCCGCAAGAGTTCGACATGAGCGGGACGGGGAGTCATGCGGCTCATTCGATGACGCATTCTGGAACGGGGATGCATTCTGGACTCGGGACTTTTCTGCTCACGCCGGGGCTGTGGAATGGGCTGATTCTGGCTGCAATTTTTCTGTGGTTGGCGGTGCGCCTGCGGCGCTCTCAGGGACCGCTCTAAGGCCTCCTATAGCTTCATTGCCCTGTGGTCTCGCTGGTGGATGGGCCGAAGCCCCAACGTTCGCGCATGGATTGGCGGAATTTTTCGCGCTCTTCGGGGCTCATACGGCCGCAACGGTCTTCCATTCGCTCTCGCATACGGCGGCCCATTCCGGAGCGGTTATTGCCGTGGCAGCCGTATCCGCCGAAGAGGATGCGACAGAGCAGGAGAATTCCCAGGCCTTGCCAGAAGGTGATCAGGCGCCAGCCGAAAAGCGGCGGCAGCAGCCAGTTCCACAGGTGCATCACCAATTCGCCGCCCACGAAGATGAACAGCATAATGCCCACAATCGCCGCTGGAACGATAAAAACCAATTTCCATTTCTTTCTCATATTCAGTTCCTCACGCTTTCTGACTCGTCGTTTACCAGACCTGTCATAGAAGTTCGTCGTAAATACTTTGCAGGCGCTGGCGGAGATGCAGCACCGCATAGCGTTTGCGCGCGAGCAGCGTGTTGACGTTTACGCCGGTGGCGGCGGACATCTCTTTGAAGCTGCGGCCCTGCAGTTCGTGCCCAAGAAACACTTCGCGCTGCTCTTGGGGAAGTTCGTCGAGCGCCAGTTCGAGTTCATGCAAAACCTCGCTGCGGGCGTAAAGCGCCTCCGGACCGGCATTGGGCGACGGCAGCAGCTCTTCGATTCGCAATCCCGGTTCGTCGCCGTCATCGTCGTGCGCGATCACATCGCTGAAGTTCTCGGGCTTCTTCTTGCGGAAGAGGTCGGTGATGCGATTGCGCGCCACGCGAAACAGCCATCCGGAAACGTGGCTGATCGGCATCAGCAGGCGGTTGGCCTCGACCAGTTCGTAGAAGACCTCCTGCAAAATGTCTTCGGCATCGCTCGGATCGGGCACGCGCCGGCGAATAAAATTGCCCAGCCGGGACTGCTCCCGCTGGACCACATCGGAGATTCGCTCGATTTGGTCTTGCTCGGTTTCAGGCCGTTCGAGTGCCATCCGCTCCACGCTGGCCACGGGATTCATTCACTGGTGTAGACGAATGAGGGGTGAGGATATTGTAGGGTAGCTTTGAATTTTTCGGATTCAACCAGGACGTTAAAGGCTTTAAACACAGGGGACACGGAGGTTCACAGAGGAGATCGCCGGCTTATGAACGTCGGTCTGTTTGACGCACTACAACGGATTATGAGGAGATAGGTCTTCAGCGAAAGGGATTTACGATCTGTAGTCCGTCGATCTCGCGCGGGTCTTGCATATCCTCGGAAAAGACGACGCGGCATCCGGCCTGCTTGGCGCAGCGAAGAATCAGAGCGTCCCAGAAGGAGAGTCCGTGCAGGCGATGCAAGTCGATGGCGGCCAATATATCAGCAACTTCTGGAGCAGCAACGTCGAACTCGGCCAGTAGTTCCACTTTTCGGCGGGCGATGGCCGCGTCTATCCTTAACTTCTTTGTGATGGTGACGAAATACTCCTGAAGCACCTGCATGGAGACGACGCCAGCTTTGGCGCGGCGATGCTCTGCAATGAGTTCCAGGGCGCGCCGCCGCTTGGCTGGGGCGGCTTTGTCATCGGCGTAGATCAGGACATTGGTATCGAAGAAGCTACGAGCGGGCATTATGGCCGCTCGTGGATTTCATCGCGATTGAACCGCCAGCCGCGGGAGTGTCCCCGACCCGAAAGGCGCTTAAACTCTTCGATGCTACGCTCGGGGTCGTCTGCGCCAACTACAGTTTGGAGATAGTCGCGGATTAGCTGGTTGAGGCTTTTGCCCAGGGCTTCGGCTTTTTTACGGGCTTGGTTCACAAGCTGATCGTCGATGGAAAGGGTGACGTTCATATACACAGTATACGTGGACACGGTTTATGTGTCAATTGAGTAAGCACTCCGTTTATTCGTGCCGTCCCTAACGGGACTCAGTTCAACTCTTCTATACTTACCCCGGACTTACGTCCGGGGCTATCATGTGCCGCCCCTTCGGGGCTGGAGTTCGATGGTTGAACGGTATTCTTCTTCCAGATCCTCTGCGGCCCGATAGCTCCGGGCCGAGGGCGGCTGTCCCCACATATTTGTGGTGAGGGATCGGAGGTCAAAATCCCCACCCTAAGTCGCACAGGACGCGACTTAAGGATTGATTGGATAAGAACGAAGGCTCGATTCAAAACCCGGTAGTCTTGATTTGAGGACCAAAGACGCTGGGAAGAAAGGAGCCTTCGCAATGATGATTATAGGATGTGATTTCCATCCCAGCTGGCAACAAGTGAATTGGTTAGATACGGAGAGCGGCGATTGTGGGGAGGGGAAGCTGGTGCATGCCAGCGGCGATGCCCAGCAGTTTTATCGGCAACTGGCGGCGCCGGTGCTGATTGGCATGGAGGCCACGGGCAACAGTCAGTGGTTTATCGAAATGGTCGAAGATCTGGGGCATGAGATCTGGATCGGCGATGCGGCGCAGATCCGGGCCAGTTACGTGCGCAAGCAGAAGACCGACAAGCGGGACGCGGAGCACCTGCGCAAGCTGGTGATGGAAGGCCGCTTCCCGCGCCTGTGGACGCCGGACCGGGAGCAGCGCGATTTGCGGCAACTGGTGTTGCACCGGCACAAGCTGGTGGAGATTCGCAGCCGGGTAAAAAACGAACTGCAACACCTTTCCCTGAATCAGGGAGTGCAGCGCAAGCACAAGCTGTGGAGCCAGGCGGGACAGAAAATGCTGCGCGAGCTTCCCTTAAAACCCTGGGCGGCGTGCCGGCGGGAAAACTTGTTGGCCTTGCTGGCCATGTTGAACCAGCAGGTCGGCGTGCTCGATAGGGCGGTGCAGAAGGCGGCGGAAGAAAATCCGCAGGCCAGGCTGCTGATGACGCAGCCGGGCGTGGGGCCGAACACGGCGCTGGCCTATGTGCTGACCATCGGCGATGTGAGCCGGTTTCGCCGGGGCAAGCAGGTGGCCAGTTATCTGGGACTGATTCCGCGCGAGGAAAGTTCGGGCGGTCGTCAGAAACTGGGATCGATCACCAAGCAAGGCAACCGCATGCTGCGCGCGCTGCTGGTGGAAGCGGCGCAGGTGGCGGTGCGCTTCGACCCGGAGATGAGGAAGCAGTATTTGCATCGTTGTCACCAGAAGCCGAAGGGAGTGGCCAAGGTGGCGACGGCAAGAAAGTTAGCCGTACGACTCTACTGGATGCTGCGCACGCAAGTGGCGTATCCAGAGATCGTTCGCATCGAGAGCAGCCCGCGGGTGCCCCTGGTCGGCGCAAGCTAGACCGCTGGATTGATTGGGCGCTCTCGCATCCCGCATGGGTGGTGCAAAAGTGGAAAACGAAAGGATGTTTTCCACTTTCCCATCCTCCCGGCTACGGCTGCGGCGGGATGTTCGCATAGAAGAATCATGGTCGATGTTTTAGGCCGAATCGATGGTTGGTGGAACGGTCTTCTCAGGACGGTCTTCGGAAGAGGACGACCACCGCAGGTGATGAGCGTGAGATTTTCATTTCCAGAGTCTTGGTCCTCAACCTCTCTGGTCTGGCAAAAAAAAAGGTGCCCGGCACCGCTCAGGATATCTTTGTCCTTGACACCGCCTTCGTTCTTATCGAGGGGCACCCTCACTTTCAGTTCCCTGCTGGCACTCCTCCGTACTTTTGTAGCCACTGCAATTCTTCTCTCACTTTAATTTTGCCGTGCCAGGGGTTTTTGATCAGGTCGTGGCCTTCGCCGGGGAAGATCAGCAGCTTGTTGGGAATGCCCAGGGAGTAGAGGGCGTGCTCCAGCAAATAATCTTCGAGCACGGCAACGCGGATGTCGTTGGCGCCGGCGACCATGTGGGTGGGGGTGCGCACTTTGTCGATTTGGAAGATGGCAGCTTCGTCGTGATAACGCTGCGCGGCTTCCCAGGGGCGTCCGCCGAGGAAGTAGGCGTCGTCGAAAGTGGTATCGTCGTTGCCCCAATTGCCGACGTGCTCGACTGCGCCCGCGCCGGTGACAGCGGCCTTGAAGCGGGTGGTCTGGGTGATGAGCCAGTTGGTCAAGTATCCGCCGTAGCTGTAGCCGCCGATGGTGAGGTGATCGGGGTCGGCGATGCCGTCTTTGATGAGCGCATCGACACCTTCGAGAATGTCTTTGCCGGGGCGCGAGACGAGTTGAGGCACAATCTGGGCGAGAAATTTGTCGCCGTATCCGGTGCTGCCGCGGTAGTTGGGCTCGAAGACCAGCCATCCGTTGGTGGCGGCGAGTGCGGACCACTGGTACCAGTCGGCTTCGAAGTGGTTGCCGTCGGCATCGTTGGGGCCTCCATGAATGAAGGTGAAGAGCGGCAGGTGTTTGGATTGGGGCGTGTTGGGCACGATGCCGGGAGGGTAGATCAACATGCCTTCGATCAGGGTGCCGTCGTCGGCCTTCCAGGAGTAGACCTTGCCATGGGGAAGTTCGCGTTCGGTAAACAATTTGTTGAAGGACGTGATAGGACGGGCCTGGTCGAGTTTGTCAGGGCTGTCGGCCAAATAGATTTCTTCAGGCTTCTCCAGGGATGAATGGACGAAGGCCACGCGCGGCGAGTGAGTTGCGACGGAAAGATTCGCGTAGGTGCCATTCCAATGGCCGATAGGATGAAATAAATCGGCAGGCTTCGTGGTGGAGTACATTTGCACTTCCGTGCCGATGCGAGCAGAAGTCAGAACTGCGTTGGAGCTGACGGCATAATGGCTGATCGCGCCGGGGAAATCTTTGTTCCATTGAGCGATCACGCTGGTCTCGGTATCGACCCAATAAAGGTGGGGCTGGAGGTCGCGGTAGGTGGTGGAGATGTCTCCCTCTTCGATGGTGAAGAAGATATGGCGGCTGTCGTTGGCCCAGTGAAGATCTTGTTCATGGGCCTGGTTGTGGGTGAGGCGGCGGGGCGGCTCAAGCGATGATTTTTCCTGGCTGCCAGCAGTCGCGGGCAAGAGTGCCCGCGCCACATTTTCTACGACATAGATTTCGTAGTCTTCTACTTTTTCTTCGCGCTGGTTGATGGCGGAGGAGAGGAACGCTAGTTTGGCGCCATCGGGCGAGGCGATTAGATCATGCACGCGGAAGGGAGACGCGGCGAGAGCGATTGCGCCGGGAGTTGTATCGGATTCTGCGTCGTCGGTTACTTTCGCTGGGGCGTTGGCATGGCGGTTTAACGCGGCGGCCACGTCGAGGGCGAACACGGTGTCGCCGCGTTCGGCGGTGCGGTATTGGACTACATCCTTCCATTGCTTCTTGTATTCGTCTTTCTGAGCTTTGGTCCAGGGGTTGCGCGTGGAGAAATAGATGGTGTGCGAGTCGGCGGACCAGGTGAAGCTGTGAACCTCTTCTTCGCCCTGAGTGAGGGGGAAGGCTTCGCCGCCGGCGGGCGCGATTAAGTAGATCTGAGATACTCCGCTTTTATCGTCTTTGTCTTTGCTGCTGTCTCTGCCGAAGGCTTTCTTTTTTTCGTAGTCGGAGTCTTTTTCGCTAGCCAGTTTGCGGTCCGAGAGGAAGGCGATCCAGCCGCCGTCGGGCGACCACTTGGGGTCGGTATCGTGACCCGACTGGGTGAGTTGAATAAGCGTAGGCTGGATCGGCGAGTTGGCGTCTGCGTAATCACGGTAGAGCCAGAGATCGTCGCGGAAGATTTGCTGATCCCAGTCGGCGCGTTCGACAGTAATGACGACGGAGTTGCCGTCGGGCGAGATGGCGAGACTGGGATAGGTCACGGAGTTGAAGAATTCGTCGAGAGTAAGCCTGGGCTTGGACTGGGCGCGGGTTTGTGCAGGAATGAAAAGTGCAGAGATAAGAAGGGCGATGAGCAGGGAAAAACAATTGGAGATTTTCATAGGTCGATCAAGTGAAGTAGGGTTATACAACGACAAGTTCATCAGAAGCAACCTAATCACGGTGACGATGCGGCTTGCTCTCTACGTTTTTTCGGCTGTCGGCAAAAATCGATCGAGCTTGGCTCGATGGATAGCCGGGGGCGGCTGTCGCCACATGGATTTTTGGGAGCGCAGTTTATTGCGCGGGCTCGGCATTTTTTAACGCGTCGTCCAGCGACTGCGCGGGATGCGGGGTGGATTCGACCAAGCGCCAGCCGTCGTCGTAGTTGCGAAAACCAACTGTGGAACGGTAGTGGACTTCGCTGGAATAGAGGACCGCTCCAACTTCGTTCAGGGGAATCCACTGCCAGGTGAATTCGATGTCGGCGCTATCGCCCTGCCTGGCAATACCGGTGACTGCGATAAGTTCACGGCGCGCGGCGGGGATGGAGAAGGATTGTCGGCTGGCGTCTCCGGGAACAACGAGACTTTGAAATGTGTCGACGCCGGAGGGAGTGAGCGTGATCTCCCAGCAAGGCGGCGGGGCGAGAGCTGCGGGACAGGGCGCATTGGTGGCGGAGATCCATCCGCGATGTTGCAGGACTACATAGTCCGACGAGAGATAGTCCGGATTGGAAACGATGCCGGTGCGGAGCTGAAAACGAGGCTGGGCACGGAAAGTCGGGGAGGCGGCGATGAGATCGGCGGCGAGGCGGCGGGTTAGGAAGTCGCGGGGGGTACAGGAGAGCAGGAGGGTAAGTATGGCGCACAGCGCGAGGATGGAGAGTCTCCGCATTGAGGACGGCGTCTGAAGCCGGTTACATTTTCTGCAAACTTTGCGGCGCAGCGACAACCAATGAACCTATCGGATTGTAAACAAAGATGCGCGCATGCGCGGCGAGAAAGGATGGGAGGCGATTTGTCCTTCGAAGTGGGCGGACCAGCGGCCGGGGATTTCGGTGGCGCAGTTGGGGCAGCGGGCGTCTGGAGTTAAACGATAATCTTTGATCAGGTAGCCGTGGCGCTTGATCAACGTTTCATTGCAGTGGGGACAGTGCGTGTCTTCCAAATCTCCAACTTGGCCGGGAAGGTTTCCGGCATAGATGTAACGGAGGCCGGAATGGCGGCCGATTTCGGCGGCACGCAGAAGATCATCGGGACGCGTGTCGCGCGCGACATCGTTTTGCATTTTATAGTCGCCGTGAAAGGCGGTGACGTGCCACGGAATATCGGGAGAGACTGCAGCGATAAATTCGGTGAGGCGGCGGAGTTCGTCGTCGGAGTCGTTAAAGCCGGGGATTAGCAGGGTAACGATTTCCAGCCACAAGCCCATCTGGTGAATGCGGCGAATGCTGTCGAGGATGGGGGCGATGCGGCCTCCGAGTTCGTGGTAATGGCGGTCGTCGAAACTCTTGAGGTCGACTTTGTAGAGATCGAGATGGGGGCGCAGGTATTCGAGAACCTGCGGAGTGCCGTTGCCGTTGGAGACGAAGCCGGTGAGGAATCCGGCGGCCTTGGCTTCTTTGAAAACCGCGACGGCCCACTCGCTGGTGATCAGCGGCTCGTTGTAGGTGCTGACCAGAATCTTCGCGCCTTGTCCAAGCGCATCACGCACAAGACGTTCGGGCTCGGCTGCGTGGGGAGGGGAGACGGCGCTGGGATCGCGCAGGGCTTGCGAGGTGACCCAGTTCTGGCAGTAGGCGCAGTGCAGGTCGCAGCCTAGCATGCCGAAGCTGTAGGCAAGGGCTCCGGGATGGGCGTGGAAGAAGGGTTTTTTCTCGACGGGATCGCATTGGGTTCCGGCGGTATATCCCCAGGGAACATAGAGTTTGCCGCCGCGATTGAAGCGGACTTTGCAAACCCCGGGCTGGCCCTCGGGGATGGGACAACAGTGACCGCAGGAGAAGCAGCGGAGGCGATTGTGGTCGAGTTTCTCGTAAAGCGAGGGATCGGCTTCGCGGACGCGTTCGTCGAGGATGGTGCGAAGGGTGGGCACTGCTTTTATTTTAACTCTGCGGAGGGCTTCCGGATCAGCGTCTCAAGGATGCAGTCCAACGAGGATAGGGAGGCTTCGACTCCGCGCTGAAGCTCGCTATCGCTTGCCTCAGCTCTGCGCTCAACATGACAAAAACCGTTTAGTGGCTGGAGGTAACCTTCGATTGCGATTCGTGCTGGCGGTACCAGACTTCGGCCTGTTGTTCGATGGCGGCGGCTTGGGCGCGGGTCATGCTGCTGGTTAGGAAGTTGGCCAGGTCTTTGCTGCCTTCCTGGCCTCCGGCGCGAGCGAGGACGGTCCAGAAGTAGGCTTTGTTGGGATCTTTTGGAAGGCCGTGATGGCCGCCCCAATAGAGCAATCCTAATTTGTACTGGGCGGCGACGCTGCCGTGCTCGGCGGCGCTGGTGAACCAGTGGGCGGCTTCGTGATCGTCGGGCTTGATGCCGAGCTTGTCATCGCCTTCGGCGTAGAGACGGCCGAGGCGATCTTCGGCGGCGGCGTTGCCTTGGGCTGCCATATCGCGGAGCTGTTGAAGATTGGCGGAATCCACGGACGGCTCCGCGGGCGCTGCGGCGGCGGCATCTGCGGGAGCTTTCGAAGAGGCGAGAACGGTTTGCACTCCGTTATGGCCGCGGGCGTGTAGTCTTTCGCGAGCGAAGATGAAACCAACGGCCAAAGCGATGGTAGCGGCGGCACAGATCAATAAATAAAGATGAGCCCGGGGCAGGCGGATGCCGCCCACTTTATCTTTATCTTGGTCTTGGTCTTCGTCTTCAATGTCGTTGACGGGCGCGTTTTGATTGTCACCGCTTTCGTCGGGAGCGTGGGCAAAAAGAACGCTACCCGGGGCCGCGACGAAAGGTTTGGGAGAAGGCGGCGAGGGAACGTGCGCGCGGGCGGCGCGATTGATGGCGGTCAGGATGGTTTCAGCGAAACGCTGGAGGACGGCGCTGGCATTTTGGCCAAAAGCTCGAGGCTGCTCGGAGAATACTTCGAGTAAGCCGATCGCCTTGCCGCCCATGCAAACGGGCGCGGCGAGGATGGAGCGAATGCCGAGAGCGCGACAACTCTCGCGATCCACGCGTCCGTCGGTTTCGGCGTCCACGCATATAAGAGGTGTTGCCGTGCGTACGCACTCACCGGAGAAACCTGAGCCGACCTGCAAGGTAGCACCCACCGGTGGAGCGCCAGGGCCGGCGCTGGCGCGGCAGATCATTGCATCTTCGTCTTTGCCTACAAGTGCGCACGCCGCGCCAGAAGCGTGAAGCAGAGATTGCGACCGAGCGGTGATGAGAGCAAGAACAGCTTCTAAATCAGAACCGAGGGATTCAACTTCTCTTTGCACGGCGGAAGCGGCGGTGAGGGTATCGGTGTAAGTGGGCCGCAATTCGGTATGCGGAGATTCGATGGGGGCAGGCGCGGCGGCCTCGGCGTTGGCGGCTCCAGCCATGGCGTTCAGAAAGAGCCATTCGCGCAGGCGATGGAGCGCGGCATTGTTCAGGGGCGAAAGGCCAAGCCCTACGCGTCCGTTTGCATCGGACCAAACTACTTGCGCGGTGGTGGTGATTTGTCCGGCGGCTTCGGCGAGGTCGAGACAGAGGTCCACCTGCCGGTTGATTTCCATGGGGGTTGCGCATTGGACGGATACGCCCACCTCGCTGATGTCGAGGACTTCGCAGAGGTCGAGCATTTCACCTTCGCGCATCACGTCTTCGTGCATTTCGCTCGGGGAATGCTTATCTGCGGAGGCTCCGGTGAAAACGGCGTAAGCGGGCGCGTGTACTTTCTGGCGCACGCGGCGCCGACGGTTGAGGGGTACAATTAGCGAGGCCTGAGCGGTAGCGGACATGGGGGAATGTTCCGTAACTTGTGGCTCCATATTAACCTGAGAAGGGTAAAAAGTCGCAGTAAGAAGTGCAGCGGATGAAGTCTTTCTACGGCAACCCAGCTCAACCGGAGGCTACTCTAAGTCCAAAGCGCACTCCACGGAAGGCGGATTTCAGCTATGCGGCACTCGATTTGTATTAAAAACACATTTCGTGTCTGGGGATTGCTTTCCATCCTATTGGCGGCGCTCCCGGGGTGGGCTGCTTTGGGTGGAGACGTGGAATCGATCGAGGCGGATCAGGTCCATCTGCAGGGGACGCGGAAAACAACGGTGGGGCCGGCCTTCACGGTGCACGAGATTCAGGCGGCTTCGGGCATCACGGTTCGGGAATACCTTTCGCCATCCGGACAAGTATTTGCCATCGTATGGCAGGGGCCATGGCTACCGGACCTGCGGCAGTTGTTGGGGAAATACTTCGATCCCTACGTCGAGGGACAGAGGGAGCAGAACGTATCGCGGGTGGGGCGGCGGCCGTTACAGGTGGAACGGCCGGGGCTGGTGGTGCAGAGTGGAGGGCATCCGAGATGGTTTGAAGGGCGGGCATACATCCCTGAGTTGCTCCCGGCGGGGGTTGGGCTCGACGCCATTCGATGAAGGGTATGGGAAGCATCGGCACAATTGTGGTGGGCTTGACGTGCGCGTTGTCGGTGGCGTGCGGCGGGGGATCGAGCGGTAGCAGTAATTCCTCTGCGTCGGGTGCGGGCGGCGGATCTTCGGGATCCAACGTCGCTTCCGTTTCAGTGACCGCGGGGCCGAACGGCAACGCCGCCAATGGTTTGTTTACGGACGTCACGGTTTGTGCGCCCGGAACTACGAACTGCCAGACCATCAGCAATGTTCTAGTGGATATTGGATCTTCGGGGTTGAGGATTTTATCTTCGGTTCTCACGATTTCGCTGACGCAACAAACTGCGTCGAATGGTGGTTCGACGGTGGAATGCTTTCCTTTTGTGAGCGGATATACGTGGGGGCCAGTGCAGACGGCGGATGTGGAAATTGCCGGAGAGAAAGCGAGTTCGACGCCGATCCAGGTGATCGGAACCAGCACTGCGGTGCCCAGCGGGTGCTCGAGTTACGGCACCGAGACGGACACGGTCGATACCCTGGGCGCGAACGGCATTCTGGGCATCGGTCTGTTTGCGCAGGACTGCAGCAATGAGTCTTGCCCCTCGGCGGCAAACATTTATTATGGATGTCCTTCTTCAGGATGCGTGCCGGTGAGCCAGAGTGCGGCGCAGCAAGTTCTGAATCCGGTTTCGTTATTTGCGACGGACAACAACGGAGTGATCATCGAGTTGCCGGCAGTTTCGGGAGCGGAAGCGACGGTGAGTGGATCGCTGATTTTCGGCATCGGAACGGAGTCGAATAACGGGTTGGGCGGCGCGAGCGTATATACCGCGAATGATTACGGAAATTTTACGACCACGTTCAATGGAACGTCCTATGCGGATAGTTTTATCGATAGCGGGTCGAATGCTTATTTTTTCCCGGATACTGGAATTGCGCAATGTCCCAACGCCAGCGAGGCGCCTGGATTTTATTGTCCAGCCAGCACGGTGAATTTGACCGCGACTAACCTGGGGAGTAACGGGACGAGCGGGAGCGTCAGCTTCAGCGTGGCCAATGCGATCGATTTATTTTCCAATGGAAGCGATTTTGGGTTCAGCGATCTGGGCGGTCCGGTGATCGGAGGGCCGCCGGAGTATTTCGATTGGGGACTTCCCTTCTTTTACGGGCGCAATGTTTATACGGCGATTGCGGGGGCTAGTACGCCAGGTGGCGCGGGCCCTTATTGGGCTTATTGAGGAGACTACCCAGCGGCTGAAGCCGACGATAAAATACAAGCACTTAATGCAGCGCTGAAGCGCTGCTCCACCCAAATTCAGAAAAATTCGGTTCGCTATCCAGCCAGGCGCGAGAGGCGGGTTTGGTGCAGGCTGGAGATGCGGGAGATGGCCGCAACCATCATGCTGGAGAGCAGTTGCATGGTGGCTACGTCGCGTTCGTCGAAGGCGCTGGGAGAAGATGAGAGAACCTCAAAGACGCCCAGAGTGCGGCGGTAATAGCGCAGCGGCGAAACCAAGATGGAGCGGACGCCCAAGCGGCGGCAGCTGGCCAGATCGACGCGCGGGTTACGCTCGGCATCGTGGCAAAGCATGACTTCGCCGGTGCGCACGGCTTCGGCGGAAATTCCACTCTCGGTTTGCAGGCGGACACCGAGGTCGGGAGCGGTGCGTCCGGCGCGAGCACGGCAGACGATTTCGTCGCCAGCCTGTAAAGCAATGGCTGCGCCGGTAGCGCCAGTCAAATGCTGGGCGCGTTCGGTAATAGCGCTGATGGCTGGTTCGAGATCGAGTTCGGCAGCGTGAATTTCAACTTCTTCTCCGGGATGTACGGCGCGAAAACCGGAGACGGGATGGGCCGCGTTGGCGACGCGAAGCTGGCCGCGAAGGGCGAGGGATGGAAGGCGCGCGTGGTGGTCAGCGACATCCAAGATGGTTGGGTCGGGGACGGTACGCAAGAGATCGCGCACGAGGCTGTCGAGTTCGGAGTCGGTGATGAGGTGCGCGGTCTGCTGATGGCGAAGCGATCCGCCGAGGACGCGGCTGAGGCTGAGCAGCGACCGGCTTCCGCAGGCCAGGCAATAGGGCGTGCTATTGGTGCTGATTAATTCGCATTGCACGCAAAAAGAAGCGGACTGCAGTGGAACGAATTCGATGTCTTTGAAGGCTGTACCGTAAATGCTCTTGCCAAACATGCGTGCCTTTCCGGGTTAAATCTTAAAGAAGGATCAAGGTAAATAGGATCGAGGGCGATAGACAGTAGCCACGATGGTTCCGGATGTGGAAAAGTGGGGTGGTTTCAGGGGGGTTCGAGAGCATGGGCTCCATGGAGCCTTTCGTCCACAGTCATTTTCACTTATTGATTTGGGGCAAGCGCCGGTATAGAATCGTCGAACGCTTGAGGCAGAAAGCCTGGAGCGACTGGGGGAAGAAAACAATGCAGTGGACAGCACCGACCTTCGAAGAAGTTTGCCTGAATTGCGAAATTAACTCTTACGTCAGCGCCAAGCTGTAACCAGCGGCCCTCCCCGATCAATCTTCAAGTACGACATGCACGGGAACGCGTGTGCCTACCTACGTTTTTTCATCGTCGCAGCGGGAGTACTCTGCCTCATCGGCCAATACAGAACACCCTTTCAGGTCCGTGTGCTACTAGGGATCCTTCGCTTCGCTCTGGATGACAACCTTAATAGAATGAGCTAGCCGGCCTGGGCGGCGATCAGGCTTTGTTCGTCATTTTCGGAGTGCGGGATGACTTGCACCTGGTGGAGAAGGGTGCGGTCGAGGGCATCGGCCAAAGCTACCGGGAAGGCGGAGGTTAGAAGATTGATATCGAGTTGAAGATTCCGGTGCGAGTAGGAACGATGAACCATCATCGCACCGCGATGGCGGTTGGCAGAGCTGACCAGGTCGAGCGAGAGAGTCCAGACCGCAAGACCGACGAAGGAATCAGAGTGCGTCTTCGCCCAGTTAAAGGAGACTTCTCCGCGACGCAATGGGGCAAGGGTGTCGATGGCATCGACGGGGCGGGCTTCGCCGGGAAAAAGTTTGAATTTTACGTCGAAGCCATCGAAGTCGTTGGCGTTGAAAGCGGCTTCAAGAACGCGTCGAATCTGTTGGTAGTCGCGAGCCACTTTCAGTTCTTCGGTGGCGCGGCGGATGGCTAAATTGTTGATGAAGATCTGGCGCTGCTCGAAGGTGCGTTGCGCGACGCGGCCAAGTTCTCCAAGTTCGAGATAGCCGAGGCGCTGCACGCCGATCCAGATGCCGATGCCGAGCACCGCTAACACCAGGCCGAGCGAGCTGCCGGTTGGCCAAAGCAAAAACAAACTGAGCAGAGCGAAGACGGCGGAAACCGCGTAGAGCACGATCACGACCTGACGATGGGTGAGGCCGTGCTGCAAGAGTTTGTGATGGATGTGCTCTCGGTCGGCGGTGAAAACGGGGCGTCCGCCGATCAAGCGGCGAAGAATGGAGAGCGAGGTTTCGAGAATCGGCAATCCGAAGGAAACCACTGGAATGGCGACCGCCACGATCGTCGGAGCTTTTTGCGCGCCAGCCAGCGCGAGAGCGCTGAGCAGGAAACCGATAAATAGACTGCCCGAGTCGCCGAGAAAAATGGTCGCGGGATTGAAGTTGTAGCGTAGAAATCCGAGGATCGCGCCCGCCAGAGCGATGGTCATCACCGTGACCAGCGAGTATCCGGTCAACAAAGCCACCACGAAAGCCACGAGCGTCGAGAAGAGAGCGGAACCGGCTGCCAGGCCGTCGAGTCCATCGATAAGGTTGAAGGCGTTGGTAATGGCCAGCACCCAGAGGATGGTTAAGGGCAAGCCAACAAACCAGGGCAACTGGTGGTAGCCAAACACCACCGGGACGTTGAGAATGCGCAGATTGCCCATGAACAACAGGCTGGCGGCGACGGATTGCACGGCGAACTTGAGATACGGGCCAGCGGAAAAAAGATCGTCATACACGCCGAGCAGGAAGACCAAAGAGGCGGGCGCGAGAATGGTTAACAGCATCTTCAGCGAAAGCGCCGAGTGAAGATGAGGAACGTAAGAAGCGATGACCGCAGCTGCGACGATGCTCAACGAAAAGGAGATGAAGATGGCTACTCCACCGAGGCGGGGGAGAGGAGTGGAGTGCAGATGTCTTTCCTGCGAGGGCGCGGTGACCCAGCCGCGCCGGGAGGCGAAGTCTCTCACGTAGCGCGTGAGTACGAACGAAGACAACAATGACAGAAAGAAAATCCCGAAAAAAACGACTGTCAACGACACCCCCTGGGGCCCGATCACGAGCGCTGGCTCGCTACATCAGTCACTCGAATAAAGAGTATTGCAGTGACACAATGCTGGCTGGCAGTGTATTTCTGGGTTCCGTCTGCTTGCTGTCTTGAGGGTTGCTCGCAATGTAGCAGGGCGCAGATGTGGTTTCAATTCCCGTGCGGGAAAAATCTGTGGAAATCCGGGGCAATGAATCTTTCCGAGCAACAGATGGTTGTGATCGGCCTGGGGTGCACCGTGCTAAACTTCTCAGCGATCCTTCATCTAACCGAGGTTTTGTAAATGGAGTTCGGCAGATTTCATTTTGCCCGCGCCCTTAGCTTGCGCGCCCTCGTCCTGATGGCACTCTCAAACTCGGCATTCCAGGCGGTGGCGCAGCAAACGTCGCCGGCATCGGCAGAAAATGCAACGACTGCGCTGCCACCGGCGCAACCCCTGGCTCAAGCTGCGGTGGGAACCGGGCGCAGCAATGCATCGGCGCCGGCACCGAGTAGTTCTATCGGAGTTGTAGCCAGCAGCGCCGATCCGAGTTCGTCATCGCTAAAACTTGGTCCGGGGGATTTGATTGATGTGGCCGTCTATAACGTGCCCGAGCTCGCCACCAAGGCAAGAATCGGCAATAGCGGGGACGTTTATCTGCCGCTGATCGATTACGTACACGTGGGCGACCTGACGATGGAAGAGGCGCAAGCACTCATCGAAAAACGATTGGAGAGTGGAGGGTTCGTGCGCAATCCTCACGTCACGATCTTTCTGGATGAGTCCGCTTCGCAAGGGGTGACGGTGCTGGGGGAAGTGGCCAGGCCGGGCATCTATCCGGCGATTGGAAATCGCAAGCTCTATGACCTGATTTCGGCGGCGGGAGGATTTTCACAGTCCGCAGGACGAAAGGTGAGCATCATCCGGCAGCACCATCCCGATGGGCCGATCACGCTTAACTTGCCGAGAAATCTAGCGGACGATTTGCAAGATAACATCGAGATCCTGCCCGGGGATACTATCAGTGTGCCGCGGGCACCGATCGTGTACGTGGTCGGGGAGGTGGGCCGGCCTTCGGGATTTCTGGTCGATAATGGCTCGCTGACGGTGTTGCAGGTGCTGGCGCTGGCGGGTGGAACGAATCACACGGCGAAGATGAGCGGGACTTGCATCATCCGCAAAGGGCCAAACGGAATGACTTCGATGAAAATTCCATTGAAGAAGATGCTGGAAGCCAAGGCCCCAGACCTGGCGTTGCAGGCGGACGATATTCTTTTTGTGCCGCTGAGCGGGGCTCGCGTGGTGGCGTCGCAAAGTCTGTCAGCCGCGATCTCAACCGCTACCGGATTAGCGGTGATTGCGGCGCACCCGTAAGCGTCAGTCAGCGGAAACACGCGACCGGAGCGAGGCCTAGGCGGCCGCTTTGGTGGAGGGCGAAGCAGGCAACTGCAGGAGATCTTCGAGCACACGAATATACCTTCCCGCCGTTTGGGCGCGGGAAAACTTGCTCACAATGTGCTCGCGGCCACGAAGTCCCAGCTCGGCCGCCAATTCCGGATTGGCGGCCAACAAACGAATCGAGCTGACCAGCCATTCAGAGTTTTCCGGTTCGATCACCAGCCCGGCGCCGGCTTCCTCTAGAATTTCACGCGCCTGGCCGTCTACTCCAAGAATGACGGGACGCGCGCAGGACATGAACTCCAACATCTTGGTGGGAATGACCGTCTTGAACAGATCAGTTTTCTTCAGTAGGACCAGGCAAACATCGGACGCGCCGATGTAGGCGGGAATTTTTTCGCGCGGCTGCTGATCGACGAAGCGCATATTTACCAGACCGCGCTCTCGGGCCAGAGCAATGACGTGTTCTTTTTCTGCGCCTTCGCCCACCATCAGGAAGGCAATTTCGGGATTCGTCTCCTGCAGCTGCGCGGCTGCGGCGATGATGGTTTCGATGCCGTGGGCCATGCCCATGGTGCCGATGTAAGAAGCGACAAACCTTCCTTCGAGGCTCAGTTCCCTTCTCAGGCGCAGTCGAGATTCGCCGTTGCAGGGTTCGGGAGCGAAGGACTGGGTCTCGACTCCATTCTCGATCACGGAGATTTTTTTTCGAGGCACGCGCCAGTGGTCAACAAGGTAATCTTCGAAGGCTGGCGTGACTACGACGATGCGATCAGAGTGGGCGTATAGAAATCCAGCGAGTTTCGCCAAGGTGCGATGCAAAATGGAGTTTTCCTTGCCCATGCCGACGGCGGCCAAAGACTCGGGCCAGAGATCGCGCACTTCAAAAATAAAGGGTACGCGCTTGCAACGGGCCAGCCACCACCCGGAAAGCGCGACCAGCAATTGCGGCGAGGTGGCAATGACAACGTCGGGATGCGGAGTGGATAAGCCGGTTGCGGCAGCGGAGGCGCAGAACGAAGTGTAATTTAACATCCGCTTGAATGCGTTGCGGTTGGGAAAAGGAAGCAGGAACGTGCGAACCACATTAACGCCATCGACGCACTCACGCGATACCAGGCGGCGGAATTTTGCGCGGTACTCAGGAGGAATCACCCCGGTGGGGTGATTGGGAAATCCGGTGAGCACAGTCACTTCGTGGCCGGCATTAACCCAGTGCCGCGACAGTTCAGCGGCACGCGCGGCGGGCGCGCCCATCTCCGGGGGAAAGTATTGCGATACGTAGAGTATCTTCATGCGTGAAACATCAAATGACCGAATCATCGGCCGCGGGCAAACACCAAGATCCCTCGCTACGCTCGGGAAGACAGCAACTCATCACGGACAGCAGCACAAACTGCGCTCATGACGCCTGGTCAAAGCCGGTTGCATCTGATGCTAATTGGCCCGCGCTAAGAATGCTATCGGCATGGGGCACTGCGATCCGTTGCCCTGAACATCTTGATTCTTCCAGCGCGAAGGTTGCCAGCATTGTGCTCACCACTTCGGGGAACGGGATTGGCGAATCGGATCCGGTTCGAACCGCGTGGCTAAAGGCTTCCCATTCGTGCCGATGGCCCTTGTCCTGGCGTAGAAGAGAGCGAAAGACATTCTTCTTTCCGTTGCGGACGAGTTCCAGACGGCGAAAATCTTCGAGCATAGCTACGCTGCCGCCGCCGAACACTTCGATACGCTCCTTGGAAAAAGATTTGTCGCCATTGGCGAAGTAACTGATTGACCCGATCGAACCATTGGCAAAACGCAGCCAACATTCGACGTTGTCGTTGCTATATTGACCGGGGTTGGGCAGACTCCGCGTCTCGACTTCGACCGGGGATGACGCCGTCAGAAAGCAGAGGAAATCTACGAAATGGCAGACCTCGCCCAGGATGCGTCCTCCGCCCTGCTGCGGATCGTTCAGCCAATGATCGGCGGGCAAGAAGCCGGCATTGACTCGATAGTGAACTGCCAGCGGTTCGTGAACATCCTGTAGAAAATTCTGGAGACGAACTGCGAGAGGCGCAAAGCGGCGATTAAAGCCGACCATTAAAATCGGTCGCCCCCCGGAAGAAGAATCTTCATGGGCCGCAACGATATGGGCCGCAACGATTTTGTGCAGCTCAGACTGGTTGAGGCAGAGCGGCTTTTCGCAGAAAACATGCTTGCGAAAGTTGAGCGCAGCGATCACCTGGCGCGCATGCAGATGATGGCGCGTGGTGATGACAACCGTGTTTACGTTTGGATTGCTGAGGATTTCGTTTTCGTCCGTGGTGCAAGAACTGAATCCAAATTTAGCAGCGGCGTGGCGGGCGTGCGACCCATTGGCCGCGCCGGCCACGACGAGTTGGGTGCCGCCGATTCTTTTAATCACGGGCAGAAGCGTGCTGGTGGCGAAGCTTCCGGCTCCGAGCAGGCCGATGCGAAGGGTGAGATCGAGTTTAGATTCGGGCTGGGGGGCGATTTGATCGAAATCGAGGCTGACGTTAAGGCGAACGGCGCGCGTGTCATTCTTATGTCCCGGCGCGTTTTCCGGCGCATTTTCCAGTGCATTTTCCGGATAGGTAATGAGAACTCCGAGAGATGGCTCGCGGGTTTTTCCGGTGATCAGGTCGTAGGCAGAGTTGGCGGACGTAACCGGAAAGCGGTGAGTAATCAGCGATCGCAGATCAAGTTTGCGATCGGCCAGAAGCTTGAGAAACGCCTCCATGTTCCGCGTCTCAGTCCAGCGCACGTAGCCGATTGGGTAGTCGATGCCCTTCTGCTCGTACGCGGAGTCATAGCGGCCGGGGCCGTACGAGCGCGAGATGCGAAAATCGAGCTCTTTGTCGTAGAAAGGGCGGCGCGGGATATCCATTGCAACCGAGCCAACGGCGACAACGACGGCACGATTGCGAGCGATGGCTGCGGCGAGATTCACGGGATCGTTGCTGGTGGTTTGCGCGGTGATGAGCACGGCATCTACGCCATGGGCGGCAGAATGCTGCAAACATAAACTTTCGAAACCAGCTGAAGTGGTGCTCACCACATCGGCGCCGAGGCGCAGAGCGAGTTCCGCGCGTTCGCGGGAGATATCCATGCCGAGCACGGAACAGCCTGCGGCTTTAAGAATCTGAATGGTCAGCTGGCCGAGCAGGCCAAGACCGATCACTGCGACGATATCCCCGAGCTTGGCTTCGGCGATGCGCATTCCATGCAGAGCCACCGCGCCCACGGTGGTGAATGCCGCCTCTTCGAAAGTGACGGCTTCCGATGGAATGCGGGCAACGAGGAGGCGCGGAAGGCAGGCGAACTCGGCGTGCACGGCGTGCCCAGTGCCGGCGCAGGCCACGCGATCGCCGGGACTGATATCGACGACGCCTTCGCCCACCGCAAGGACGGTTCCGGCGCTGCTGTAGCCGAGAGCGCCCGGTTGATCGAGACGGCTGCGGACCGAAGAGAGAGTCGCGGCCAATCCATCGCGACTGATCTTACTGAGAACCTCGCGCACTAGATCGGGACGCATGCGGGCTTTTTGCAGCAAATTTTTGCTGGCAAATTCAGAAGCCGAGCGCTCGGTGCCGGCTGAGACCAGAGAGGCGGCGGTGCGCACGAGCACGCATCCGGCGAGCAATTTGGGCGCAGGCACGTCCACCACAGAGATTTCGGCGCTGCGAGCATCCTGGAAAACTTGCTTCATATTTTCGCCACCGGGGTGGCGGAGAATTCGAGCCTGGCGGCAGAGTCGGCGTTTGGCGAAAACTCCAGCCGGTGAAGCTCAACGTCATCCCGCAAAACTATGAGCTGGCCGTTCTTCGATTCGAGATGGCAGCGATCGTCAGTGAGAACCACCGTCGCAAAGCGCACCGGCAACCGCGACCGAGTTTCGTACAGCAGCGACACCGCGGGTTGAAGGCTGCCATAGGTAGGCGATTCCCACCCGAGCAACTGCGTGCCAACGTCCGCCAAATCCGATTGTTCCCTGCCGCTTGCCCATACCTGCCTGCCCGCACGCACGATGGCTGCCTTGGCATTGGCAGTCGACAACAGATTCCAGCGAATCAGAGACTGCTCGGATCCAGACTGCTCCGATCTAGACTGCTCCAATCTAAACGCTACCTCAAAAGGCGCGGTAGAAACATCATAGGGCAGATCATCATAGGGCAAATCGGCCGCCAACCAATGCAAACGAACGCAGTGTATACCGGGGCCGGTTACGTCATCCACAATAAGCCAACCTGCGCCGGAGAGCCAATCGACCGTACGGCGGTGGGTGATGCCGAGGCGCAGGTAGCCATCATGCTCGCCTTCAAAATGATCGGAGAAACTCTCAGGCCGCGATGACGATCGGGTTGAGGCTTGCCCCGCCGCTTGCGCCCAGTCGAGCCACAAGAAGCGTCCAGCGCGCCGCATTTGGTCGCGATGATCGACCGTTATGGTGTTATGGACGGAGGTGCCGGCCAAGGCATTATTCCACGGCGCGGGACCGTTGTAGAGATAGGTTCCTGGGTCACGCGCGAGATTGATGCCGTGCGCCCATAAATCCACGTGCAACTGATCGGCTTGAAAAGGACGGCGACTGTAGTGACCCGCTCGGATCAGCCCCCATGAGTTGGCATCGCCGAGGCGAAAATAACCGGTGTGGAGGGAAGGGCGGCGCGGCAGATCCGGATTTTTCGCCGACTTTGGCTGGGTTCCAAACCAGAGGACGGTTTCATCCCAAGGACCTGCTTTTAGAGCAGGTCGGTCGAGAACAGAGGCACCCAATTGCAGGAGGGGACGGAAATCGCGATACGCCGAGGTCGAGAGGGGCAGGATCAGGCTGCCGTCATCGGAGCCGTAGTTCGGCACGCAACCGCTCGCGGGATCGACCCACTGGCGAATGAAATCGAAGGCGGCCAGGGCGCGCTGGCGAATGTGGTCGTGCAACGGAGCATGATGAATCTCGGACAATCGCAGCGTCCACAGCAGCAGGTGAAGATTCATGCGCTGATAGTTAAAGGAGTGCTGCCGCGAAACGCCTTCGGATGTGATCTGGTCAAGGACGGCTTCATGCAATAGCTGTGCGCCCACATTTTGCCAAACTTCGGCTTCCTGTAATTCGGGAAAGAGCGTGCCTGCCGTCCACAAACCGACAGCCTCGGTGATCAAGTGGTTGCTGCGCTGAGAGCGGGCGTAGCCCAGCGTCTGCGCCGTGCGCCAGGCGTGAGCGGCAATCATAGAAGTGAGGAGCGCGACTCGCTCGATGGTCGTCGAGGGTGAATGAATGAAACCTTGGAGCGCAAACGACCATGCGAGAATGCGCAACGAACACTCTTGTCCGCAGATCCATAGTGGGCCGGACATGGGCGGGCTGTGGCGGGCCCAGTCCTCGATTGCGCTCCAGAAAGCCTGCGGGAAGCGCTCGTCGCCGGTGAGTGCGTAGGCTCGAACCAGGGAGTAGATAAACAAGAAGCGGGAGGGCTCGAGGATAAATTTCAGGTCGCCATAGATGGGCGAAGCGAATCGCATCTGCGTCCAAGGTTGTTCGGGCGAGACGCTCTGCGAGGTGGCCGGATTCTGAAACCATGGCGGAGGGAATCCGCAGGGGAATGACAGTTGGCCGAAGAAGGGCAGGTTGCCGGCGAGGATTCGCCCGGCGTCGGCGAGAATGGATTTTTGTCCGTCAGCGCCGACGATTTCTCGCAAGCTGGTCGCGAGCGAGCGAACATCGGTGAAGAAGAATTTTTCTTTGCCGTCAAGACGCGCAGCGCGAAGGTCCTCAGCGCTGGCACCCGGTGCGATTCGCTCCAACGTCCATGAATTCCACCCCTGCACCGAGCGCATTCTCCACGACAGCAAGCCGCTGCCGCGCTTGAGTTCGTATCCCATGCGCAACATGCCGCCGCGCACGCCGAAGGTGCGGCCAGCCTGCAACAGGGTGACGAGACTCCCCATTGGCTCATCCATGCGACTCACCACGAGTGGGCGCTAAGCGGCGACGGGTGAGGCATTCGGCCGCGCGCGCCTGAAGCCATTCATGCATCACGAAGTACTGATTGTCTTCCTTGAAACCAAGCTTAAAATCCGGCTGTGGGGTCGCGGAGATGCTTTCGCGATCGAGAGCGCTCACCACTTCCGCAACCTTTTCGACGCCAAAAGCGATGAGGCGATTGCGCAGATCGTTCGACGATTCGGAGCGGAGGGCATCGGGAAGTTCCAGTCGCTGGAGAATCGGCCCGGTATCGATCCCGCACGCCATGTAATGGATGGTAATGCCCAGGGGGACGTTTCTAAGCAACGACCATTCGGGGCTGCTCATGCCGCGGATTTCCGGCAACAGGCCGAGATGCACGTTCAGCACCCCGAGGCGTGGAACGTCCAACAAGGGCTGGCGCAGAATGTTGCCCCCGGTGAAGACGATCAGGTCGGGCGACCACTCCCGCAGACGCGAGATCGATTCTGGCGCATTTTGAACCTTGCAGACAACCAGGGGAAACTTATAAACGCCGGCCACTTCTTTCATGCTGCGGAAACTTCCCCTGCCATTTTTCAGGAAAGATTGAAGGTAAGGATTGTTTACCTGCGATTGCGTAGCGAGGCGACTGGGCGAGAGTTTGCTGCGCGCGTAGGTGGCAGCTTTTCGAAGACCCCATTGGTTCAGCTTACGCAGTAGGGTTCCGCGGTCCAGGGTGGGCAGAGCGATCGCTCCGCAGAGGGTGTGACCGTTCGCGGCAAGATGCGCAGCCATGGCGCATGCGGTTTCGCTGTATATGCTCGAACACAGAATTACGATGCGCACGGCAATGCCTCGACGATTGGGGTTTCAAAGGCGCGCGTCAGCCGCTGCTCGAGTAGCAGAGCATCGGCGAGGAACTTGCATCCCCAACTGATGTAGCGCAACGGTTGGTAACGGCCCCAGATGGGGTACGATCCGCTTACGCCGCCAACCACTCCTTTCGGCCCGCGTGCGGGAAGCAATTCTTTGAGCATCTCGTTCATCTTGAGGGCGGCGTTCAGATAGCGCAGATCGTCCGTCTGCTCGTACAAGCGCAACCAAACGCAGGAGATCTGAGCGTTTCCCGTGAGGCAGGTGAAGGGTTGTCCGTTCTTGAAATCAGATTCGTAAGCTCCGTAAAGAAATTTATTGGTCTCGAATCTACGGAGCAGTGCCCACGCCGATTTTGCAACCGCTTCGATGGCATCGTTACGGCGAAGCAGAATGCCGCATTCAAGAACTCCCTGAAGCACGTAGGCAATGAAGTGCAGATAGTTGGGATGGCCGCGTAGATTGATGCCGTCGATCCAGCCGTTGGGCTGGAAGTAAGAGAGAACCCAGTCGAGATTTTTCCCGGCAGCGATGGTGTAAGCATGATCTGCGTAACCGTGATCTGCGCATGCACGATCTGCACCGTGAACCGACAACTGAGCCAGAGCCCAGGCAACCATACTGTAGTAGGTGTGCGATGAATTCTGGTAGGCTGCAGAGCCCGACCATGACCCGTCTGGCTGCTGAATTTTAACGAGCCAATCCGCGGCCCTGCAGGCTGCTTCGAGCGTTTCTGCGCGAAGCGTCTCGGCGTGGGCGCGAACTAATCCTTGCAGAATCTGACCAGTGTTAAAAACGGAAGCGCGCGCTTCCGAGCCGTGCAAGCCGGCGGGGAATGCGCCGTCGGACATTTGCAGCGAAAGCAGCCATCGGGTTGCACGTTCGGCGGCAGCGACTGCTTGATCATTATTAATGCGCTTAGCGTTTGTGAGCTTAGCGTTTATGAGCTTATGCGAGGGCTCGAGCTCCTGCTGCGCAGCATCGTAGAGGGTTGGAATGATGTAGCCCGTGACCTCGGGGTAGGATTCGGAATAGCCGGTAAGCAGGCTATAGTAGGCCGCAACGCCGCCATCGAGACGCTGCGCGTCGAAGATCCAGTGCAGTAACAGGTTCAGGGCATCTGCGCTTTCCCGCCGGGTGCTGGTATACGAGTACAGGTGACGCTGTGCGAAGGTCATGCGCAACTGGTGGGATGCGAGTTTTCTCGCCAACTGGAAGGCGCGCTGCGGGCGACGCAGCAGGCCCGTGGCTTCGGCTAGCGCTTTGGATACGTCCCGGTTCAATTCAGCTCCCTGAGAAATTCAAGCGGTTGCGGCCTCGCGTACGGGCCCGAATTCTTCCGTACTCTGCTCAATTCCGGCATCGAGGAAGATTCGCATCCAATTTTCCAGCGTCAGCAGCTGCCAGATTTGCATTGACCAATCTTGGGCTCCGCTGCGCTGCTCATTCACCAAACGCCGTACTGCCTCGGGACGAAACAAGCTGCGTTTTTGAATGTTTGTATCCGAGAGTAGATCGTCCACCATCTCCCGCAAGTCGTGCGCGAGCCAGTAGTCAACGGGAGCGGCGAATCCGGCTTTCGGCTGGCTTAATACTTCGGCGGGCAATATATCTTGCATCGCCTGGCGAAAAATGTGCTTGGTGGTGGAACGAAAAAATCCTTTGAGTTTGAGATTCGGCGAAATGTTCCAAGCAGCGAACTCGGCAAGTTCACGATCGAGAAATGGAACCCGGACCTCTACCGAAGAGGCCATGCTCATCTTGTCGTTGTAGTTGAGATTCAAACTAACCATGAAAATCTTGGTGTCCAGGTAAAGCATCTGGTTGAGGAAATCGGCATCGCGCACAGATTCGAAGCTGGAATGGTGCGGGGCAGCGGGGTCGCAGGCACGAAGCCGATCTTGAACAGCGGGCGCATACAAGCTCATTTTTTGCAGGTCATCGAAATAGGTGCAGTTGCGAATAAAGCTTTCCTGGGGCTCGAGCGACGCGCTTCGCGCCATTTTCTTGGCGAGGCGAACTGTTCCCTTCAGGGGGGTTCCGCGCAGGCTGGGTAAGTGGTTCAGTCCGGATTCAATTCCGGCACGCAGCACGCCGGGAATTTTCCGATATGCCTGCGCCCAGCGATGTGCCGCGTGTTTACGATAGCCGGCAAACAACTCATCTCCGCCAACGCCGGAAAGCAGGACGGTCGCCTGCTTGCGGGCCTCGCGACACACGAGATAGGCCGTGATGATAGCGGGATCGGCGGTAGGCTCGTCCATGTGCCAAGTCAGGCGGGGCAGCAACGCGGCAACGTCGGGCTCAACTACGATCTGCTGGTTCTCGCATCCCAACTGGCGCGCCAGGCGGGCTGGGATGCTGGGATCATCGAGCGTAGTTTCGCCGACGCGATACTTGTGGGGGAAGGTGATGGTATAGGTTCGGACCGGCTGGGTGGTTGCCCGGCACATAAGGGCGACGATGCTGGAAGAATCCAAGCCAGCGCTTAGGAAGGCGCCGATGGGAACGTCGCTCACCATCTGCTGTTCAACGGAATGACGAAAACGGTCGCGGACTTCGAGGGCAAGATCGGATTCGGAGCGGGGATAATTCGCATCCGCCGGAGGAAACGTAAGGTCCCAATACTGCCGGATATTCAATTCACCATCGCGGAAGGTGGCATAGTGTCCTGCGGGAAGCTTAAAAATTCCCTTGAACATGGTTTTGGGATCGGGAACCCAAAGGAAAGTCAGGAATTGGTGCAGCGATTCGAGATCGATCTCAGCCGCGATTTCAGTGGCGTGCAGCAAGGCCTTCACTTCGGAGGCGAAGGCCAGCTTTCTGCCGCGCTGGGCATAATAAAGCGGCTTCACGCCAAAATGATCGCGCGCCAGAAACAATTCCGGCCGGCCGGAACGGAGATCGCAAATCGCGAAGGCGAACATTCCATTGAGGCGCCGTAGGCAGTCCGCTCCTTCCTGTTCATAGAGGTGAATCAGCACTTCGGTATCGGTGTTGGAGGCAAAGTGGTGGCCTTTGCCTTGCAGTTCGCGGCGAAGTTCAGCGTAGTTGTAAATTTCGCCGTTGTAGGTGATCCAGACGGTTCGATCTTCATTGCACATCGGCATGTGACCTCCCGCCGAGAGGTCAAGAATGGCGAGGCGGCGGCTGCCTAAGCCTACATAAGAACCGTCAGGAAATCTTCGCTCCCACAAACCGGAATCGTCGGGACCGCGGTGCGCCTGGACGCGCGTCATCCGGCTGAGCACTTCCCTGTCTCCACAGTTTGCAATTCCGGCGATGCCACACATAGTTGTCTGCGTTTCTCTAATCTTTAATCTCTAATCTTTAATCTTTCTCGATATTCTTTGGCTGCGATTTCAACTCGCGAATCTTTAACTCGCAGTTCTTCAACTCGTAGATCTTGGCCTTGGTATGAAACATCTGCACCGCCTGAAAGCCGCAGTAGATAAGGCCGGGCACGCCATCAAGAAATCCGAAGCGGAAGATATAACGATACAGGAAAAGAAGAACCGGAGAACCGGGAACGGCAAAGAGTTTTCGTTTAAGCCAGCGGCGGCGCTGCGCCTGTGTGCCCCGAATGGATGGCGGTAGTTCGGCGTCCTCGCCGCGTTGTAACAGCACGCGCGATTCCCAGTTGGAATACTCATCGTGTTTACGGATATAACGCGAGAGCGATTCCAGGTTGTGATGAATCAGAGGATGGCGCAGTCTTGCGGTCGCGCCATCGACTACGACGTGCTCGTGCACCTCCATATCGGCCATGGAAGCATCCTGATCTTTGAGGCGGCACTCGTAGCGGCCTTGGCCACGGCGAAATAAAGAGAGTTTCCACAACCCGACATCGCCGCGGTAGAGAACGCGGCCGAGAAAGCTAGTGCGCAACTGGATGAAATATCCCTTGATCGCCGGGGTTTGAGCATTTGAGTTCGCAATGGCGTCGCGAATTTCTTCGGATAGTTCAGGGGTGAGGACTTCGTCGGCATCGAGCAGCAGAATCCAGTCGTAGGCGAGCGGCAGCGTATTCATGGCCCATTGCCGCTTCTTGGGCCACCCTCCCTGAAAATGAAACTGGACGACGTGCGCACCGTGGGTGCGCGCGACTTCTACGGTCTCATCGGTGCTTTGCGAATCGATTACGTAAACTTCGCCAACCTCGGTCAATGCAGCGAGGCAGCGAGGTAAATTTTTGGCCTCATTGCGCACGGGGATGATCACGCTGACGGGAAGTCTAGCGGCGGAGACTTCACTTGCGCTGTTCTGAACTTCTTCCACCTTCTCCATGACGGCAATGGCTCAATTCGAAAGCTGCTGTTCGCACCAGCATTGCAGAACGTATAAAGACCAGGGACGCGACCACGAAGTGCGGCCCGCGAGAAAATCCTGCCAAACTGCGACGGCTGCGGGGGAGCTGATCATGGAACTCAGAGGGCCATCCCCGATTCGGCGGAGCGTTTCTTCCAGCACTGGACGCAATGCGCCTTGCAGCCAATGCTCGAAAGGCAGGGTGAAGCCACGCTTGGGCCGATGGACAATTTTATCTGGAAGCTCTCCGCGCAACGCCCCTACCAGTAACGGTTTCGGTACATTGGCATTCATCTTCCACGAACCCGGCAAGGCTAAGACGCGCCGCACCAGATGATGGTCGAGCAGCGGAACGCGCACCTCGAGGCCATGCGCCATGCTCATGGAGTCAGAATCCCGCAATAGTGTGTTGAGCATATAACAACGCGCCTCCAGATAGGAAACACGATTAATTGGGTCCAGGTGCAGGGCGGGAGCGAGAATGTCATTTAAACTTTTTTCCTGCGAGGATCCATCTCGGTTTGCATTGGGGCGCAGCAACCCGTCTTGCTGCTCGGGCGTGAACAACATCCGGGAGAGAAAGTAGGGATGAACGACTCGCGCACCGTGGCGGGCGAGCGTGGCCAGCTTGCGACTCTGGTCGTTCGAGGGAGCGAGAGCCGCGCCTATGCGGGCCAGAGAATTGCGGAGTGGCTGGGGCAAGCGCCGCCAGGTTTGGGCAAATCGTTCCATGCGCGGGACGGTGCGGAAGGTGGAGTAACCGGCAAAGACTTCGTCGCCGCCCAGACCCGACAGAGCAACTTTCACTCCCGCGGCCCGGGTTTGCTGGGAAACAAAATAAGTGTTGATTCCGTCGATGGTGGGAAGATCCATGGCGCGAATCGCGGGAGTGATTGCGGCGAAGAAGTCCGATTGGGAGACGGTGATCTCGTGATGGTCGGTACGAAACTGTTGAGCGATGGCGCGGGAGAACTCGGCTTCGGAGTAGTCCTGCTCGCGAAATACGATGGAGAATGTACTGGGACGGACATCGCTTCGACTCAAAATGCCGACCAGAGCGCTGGAATCGATGCCACCGGAAAGAAATACTCCCACAGGCACGTCACTTACCAGTTGCAGCCGCACCGATTCGTCGAGCAAATCTGTAACTTCGTTTATAAGGATCTTTCGATGGTCCGCGTCCGCTTGGCAAGCGCGATTGGCACTCTCTAGCAGGCCGGCATCGATCAGGCTGGAGTACTGCACTTGCTTCAGTTCGCCTCGCTCCCAGGTCAGATAACAGCCGGGTGGAAGGGCGTGCACGTTTTCGATTAGCGTGTTCGGGTCGTAGAGCGACCCGAAGGTCAGATAATTCGTAAGACCGGCGGGATCGATTTGGCGCGGGACGATGCCGGTTCCCAGCAAGGTTCGGACTTCCGACGAAAACATGAAGTACGCAGGCGATTGGAAATAATAGAGTGGCTTGATGCCGATGGGATCACGAGCCAGGAAGAGACGATGGCGATGCGCGTCCCAAATGGCGAAGGCAAACATCCCGCGAAATTCCTGCAGGCACTGCTCTCCCCATAGGCCGTAGGCCTGGAGGATGACCTCGGTGTCTGAGTGACTATGGAAGTGCGCGCCTTCCCGCTCTAACTTGGCGCGCACTTCGCGAAAGTTGTAGACCTCGCCGTTGTAGACGATCCAGTTGCCGGTAGCGGGATCATGCATGGGCTGGTGGCCAAGCGGAGAGAGATCGAGGATGGCCAGGCGGCGGTTTCCTAAACCAACTTCGACATCCTCGTCATTGGTTTCATTTTTGGAGTCGCGGAGAATGATTGTGCCCCCATCGTCGGGACCGCGGTGAGTCAGGGATTTCGTTGCCCGCTCCAATACTCCGACGGGAACCCGCGCGTTATGCGCTACCATGCCGAAAATTCCACACATGGTTTAGCGCACCGCCAGAAATGAATAAAGGCCCGTGGGCACGGCGGCCGACGAAGAGGTTGGATTGCAGAAGTGCAGAATCACGGTATCGGCGGCGCTGGCGTATCCGTTGAGCGAAAGATTTCCCAGGGCGCGCGGTGGCTTTAATCCTGTGATTTCATCGGAGGCGGTCAAACCGGAGACGGTTATCTTCACGTCGGTGCAACTCTGCGCGGGCACGTTTGAAGCGCCCGCGAGGTTGGCGCTGTACACCTTCATTTGCGATAAGGGCGTGCCTGAGCCTACGGTCAGCGTGTTGCCTTTCTCGATGGCGACCGGCACTGCGAATGACTTCTGTTGCTCGGTCAGCCGCTCCTTCCAATTCTTTCCGTCTCCGACATTGCCGATGTAAGTCGACAGCGAGACAGGCGCACCAAGCGAAAGGCCGGCCTGGCCGCCGGAGCAGGCCTCGGTGTCGCAGCCGATGTAGGCATCCGCGCGATCATTGCTGGCACGGTTCGCTTGCGCGGCAAATGTCTTGTTGGGATTGGAGTCGATCAGAGTGATGATGTGGATTGGGCCGCCACCGCTATCCAGGAAATTCAGACGGCCCTTCTGATTTTTCATGGCGCCGCCATCGGATGCAATTTTATTTTCCATCAAAGTTGCGGGAGGAGTGAAGACTGTGGATGCGGGCGCACCCGATCCCAGGCACGAGACCCACACGGGCGAACCGAATACAGAAAGACAGCGAAGAGACGAGATCGACTGAGCCGTGTTTCCGGCGGTGTTGACTTGCACCAAGCCGGGCGCGTTCAGATCGTTGGGAGCAATTTCGGCCCACGCGTTGGAGAGGGGGCTTTCGCCGTCTCCGCTGGGGCCGAGCACAAGTGCGCCTGGCCAAAATGAAAGAAACGGAAAGTAGCTAATCTTGGCGGGCACGGTGTATTTCGCGGGAGGGATCTGCGTGTCTTTGAAGGTGCAGATTCCTCGACCGCAGTTGGCCGCTTCTCGAGTCAGCGACGTTGCGATGGCGTAGTTCCCGGTTCCGTAGGGGGCGGAGGGATAATCGTGGTTGGCATCGGTAACGGCCTGCACTTTCAAAATGTCCATATCGGTGAGCGTGGGGATGTCCGGCCAGACCAGTGAGATTGTTCCCGATCCGCTGGTGCGCGCGTCGCCCAGGTAAAGGGCATTGCCGTAGCCATGCTTGGCGCTGTGCGGGATCAGATAATAGCGATAGGTCGTGGGGCCGGTGTCGGCAAAGCGCGGCATCTGGGCGTTCAGCGGCTCGCCATCGCGAATGGCGATTTTGCCGCCTTGCACGATCACGCCAGCGATGCCGATGTTGCCCGCGGGATTTTTACAGTTGCCAACTTCTTCGTAGACGTTCTCCAGGGAAATCATGTTGTAGCCGCCGCGGGCCAAGCCGCCGCGCACGCCGTATTGCGCGTAGCCTTGAATCACGGAGTCGGAAATTCGCAGACCGTTTCCGGATTGCCAGTCGATGCCGTTGCCCATGCATTGAATGTTGAGGTTGACGTTCTTGATCCAGCCTAGGGCGGCGTTGTCTCCACCGGAGCCGAAGCCGCCCGTACCGCTGAATGGGCCGGGAGCTTGGATGACGGCATCGCAGTGCAATGGAGTACACTCCATGCCAAAACCAGCGCCGGTGTCTAACCCATCGAGCAGAAATGCCTGGTCGCTGGCGACGGTGAGATAGGTGCCAAAGGTTCCAAAGACGCCGTTGCCGATAAACTTTCCGCCCATGGTCATCAAGTTCAAGATACGCGTCTTCTGTCCCCAAACGGTGATGAAGGAATGCTCTCCGTGGGGAATGGTGGGCTCACCGCGCGGATTCAGCAGAGTGACATTTAAGGTGGCGTTGTAGTTCGTTTTGTCTCCGACGTTGATGCAGTCGGCGTCAAAGTTGCAGACCACGGTGCTCCCGCTGAAATCCACCGTCTGATGATTGGCGAGGATCGTAAGCGGCGCGTAGAGCTGAAACTGCCCCGGACCGACGCGAACGTAGCCGCCCTGAAAGACGTGACGGCCTTTGCCGGTAACATTGCCGGTAACATGGTCGACCCGCGCCGCAATGGATGCTTCCTGAATGCCCGCCGTAGCGGAAGCGATGCTATAGCCACCGGGGTGGGGATGGCCGGTGGTGAACTCGAGGGTTCCGGGACGGCCGTCGCCAGCGCAATTTCCTCCGGTTACAAGAACCGCTTCGGGGGCTCCGGAATTCGCGATGTAAACCCAGTACTGGAGATTGGCTCCGAGCACACCGGTCGGGCAGCGCTCGAGATGAATCACTTTCGGGCCGGGAGCCGAAAGGTCGTCGGTCGCGGCCGCGATCCATTGAAAATCGGAGGCGTACTTTGTAGCTTTGGATCCATCTTCAAGCTGCGCTGTGGCGTACGCAGGCAGCAGGGACATTGCCATCACGATACAGAGCAAGCGGAAGCCGAGGCGGAAGATCACGGTGGTCCTCCTGGTTGCGAGTGAGAAAACGTGCCGGGAAGTCATCCGTTCGGGATGCGAGAGCCAATGAAAGCGTGTGAGAATGGGAGCGTGCCGCCCATCATACCAAAGAAAATTGTGATCGGATGTCTTCAGGTTGGCTGCATTATAAATCCCGCGAGCGAGGATGCGCTTGCGGCGACAAGGGTAGTTGTGCTTGATTCAACACCGAGCAGCAACTCGGTACGCTAGCGTGTCACTGCCGGTTGTAGTGACTCGATATCCCTCTCGAACCAACATGGCGATTGAGTTTTCATGATCTGCGATCGAGAGATGTTTATGTTCGAATCGAACCATGGGCGGCTTTCGCATCGGGATGTCGAAGAGACGCAGAAGTCTTGCATCGAGACCTTCTGCATCGATCTGTAGGAGGTCCACGGTCTCGACGCGCAGGTCCTTGAACAAAGTTTCGAAGGTCATGCAGGGCACCTGCTCGGTCTCGATCATCGACTCGAGATTGGGCACCATGCGCGCATGCCCCGCCAGCACGTTGCGGTCAAAGCTGGCGATTTGATGTAGCCACTCCGGCCCCCGGGCGTCTGGGTTGATCCGAAAGAGGCTGGAAGTGCCGTCATAGTCAGCAATTGCAGCGTTCACTAAGTGGAAGTTCGAAAAACGAGCGTAGTTGGTCTGCAGCCGTTCAAACGCATCTTTTTGCGGCTCGATCACAATGCCGCGCAAGCCATGCTTCTCGATCAAGGGATAGATCGGGTCGCCCGCTACCCCGTCGAAGGCGCCCACCTGCAGGTATAGAACGTTGGGATGCTCAATGCGATAGTGCGAAAGAACCATATCGAGATCGAGGGTAAGCTCGGCGGATCGATACTTCAGCATGGCGGGGGCGGTTCCGCGAAATCGCGTTTCAAACCAGTCCCGGCCAGTAGCCCGCACTCCCTTGGGCAGAAAGCGCGCCATCGTCTGGGCAATTGTCATTTCGGCGAACCCGTGTGCCTGCACTCGGTGCGGCACTCATGTTGTGCGAGGATAGCATAGGGTTAGCGCGGATAGCGCGCATCTCCGCACACGATCGATACTTCATGTCAGAGCCCAATTCCAATACTTCCAGTTCGGAGAGAATGTGGTGGATCTGCCTGCTTACTGCGACGACGCTCAACTGCGGGTTCCAGATCGGCTGGTTCTGGCGATTCCGGGCGCACGAAATCACGATGGATGGAATCGCCTATATCGGTTTGGCCCGGCATATTGTGGATGGAAACTTCAAGGCGTCGCTGCACGGGTACTGGAGTCCGCTAACGTCGTGGATCATTGCCGCGGCGGCGATTGGTTCGAAGAATTTCACCTTGCTGGGCCGGTTGGTGACGATCGGCAGCTTTCTTCTCTGCCTGCCGCTGTTGTACGTGCTCGTGCTCAAGCTGTGGCATTCGAGAGTAGCGGCGGCGCTGGCGGTGTTCTGGTTTTCTACAGCGCGAGGGGTCATTGCCCTGGCCGTGGGAATGATTCTGGCGGATTTTGTGCTGACAGCCTGCATCCTTCTGTATTTCATCTTCCTTCTCGAGGCTTTGCGCCGGAATCGCTCTTCGGCCTGGATGCTGCTGGGAACGGCCCACGCGCTAGCATTTCTAGCGAAAGCAATCGCCATGCCATGGTTGACGATCGCGACGTTGCTGGCGGTGTTGGCGCGAAATGTGCGAGCACCACGCCGGATGGCTGCGTCGCTGGCGCTTGCATTTATCTTTCCCGCGATCGTGTGGGTCGGTTGGGGAGCCACGCTGCGAAGCAAATACGGAGTCTTCACGACCGGATACCAATTGCGCGCCAATCTGAGGACCAACTGGAACAGGCGGCTCAACCATCGTGCGCTGGGGGACGCTCTCACGTTTGAGGACACCTCGTCCGTTTATGACGACTACATGGTCGGAGACACATCGTGGTCGACGCTGCGAAACTTCAGCCTGCCAACTGCCCAACTGCTGCCGATGATTGTCGATGCGGAGTTCCACAATATTCCGCGGGCGCTCAAAGAGACCGTGATTTTACTGACGCCCGGCGGGGCTCTGACTCTGCCGCTCATCTTCATGCTGCTGGTCCAGAATCGAAGGCGGTATGGAGTTGAAGTGCAGTTCGTGGGCATCGCCCTGCTCAGCACGCTGGCTTTGATTGTGGCGTATTGCATGTTGGTTTTTGATGGACGCTATGTGATTCCAATTTTGCCGCTACTGATTGCCATCGGTTGCCCGGTGTTGTTACCGGCAGACAAGGCGGGTGGCGCCCCGCCAGTTCCCGCCTGGACGTGGAAAGTGTTGCTAAGCCTGTTGGTGGCGAGTACGGTTTTCTTCGCCCTCTACTGGGCATCGCCATTTCGCACGGTTGACCGCGACTTCGAGGCCAGTTGCTATGAAGCGGCGGATGCTCTGCGAAACCAAAAGGCTGGCGGAACACTCGTGAGCATCGGGGATGGGCCTTATCCAGAGCAAGGCGTGGGATTCGAGGCGGGCGTTTATGTTTCTTATCTGGCGGGGTGGCGGCTCGTGGGCATGAACTCCGGGTTGCCGGACTCTTCCGCTCAAGCCAACGAGTTGGCAGGGAAAGTGCTCTCTTCTGGATCAGATGCCGCAGTGGTTTGGGGATCTCCGACCGATCGAATGTATGAACATATCGTGGACGAACTGGAACACGCAAAAGGTTCGGCGTCCTGCCGCAAGCTTGTGGACCCCTCGAAGGGCGAAGTCGGCACCGTGATTCAGTTCGTTCATTCAGGTTCCGGGACTTAGCAGCGCGTGGCATACCTCGAGGATTTTTGCGACATGTGTTTTCCAGGAAAAGTGCTGCGCGCGCTGCAGGCCGAGCGCTGACATTCGTTGCGCTCTCTCGGGGGAGCTGAAGAGTTCGACGGCACATTCCGCCAAGGCCTGGGGAGAGAATCGCGGGAAATACGCGGCCGCATTTTCACAGATTTCTTGATGCACGGCCAGGTCCGAGGCAATCACAGGCAAGCCGCTGGCCATGGCTTCCACCAAAGGATGAGCAAATGTTTCTGCGTAGGCAGGCGTCACGTAGACATCCGCCATGCGATAGACGTGATGAAGCTGGTGGTAAGGAATTGATCCGAGTTCGAGGATCATGCCAGCGACGCCGAGGTGATGCACCAGCTTCGCGGTTGTTTCAGGATTGTACGTACCCGGATTTTCTCCCGCGGCTAATTTGCACGTCAGCAACAATTTGATCGAACGACCTTGTATACGATCGCGCAGGAACGGAAGGGCGCGAATCAAAGTCTCGAAATTTCGATAGTAGTTGTAGTGGCTGACGAAGAGAAGCTTCAACGAGGCTTCTGTGGGGCGGAGTTTATCTTCGACTTCGGCTGGCAAAGGACTGGCGTCGCGAGTGAAGGCCTCATGATCGAATCCATGATGAATCGATAGAACGTTGGCGCCGGTCCAACGGCGAAGTTCGGCGGCAAAGGCTTCGCTGGGAGCCACGGTAGCGTCCGCCCATAAAATCGATTTCCGGGCCAGGATGGACCGGAAGCGGGTATCGAGCCAAGTGCCGTATTCATGGCGGGAGCACAGGTCGCGATAGAACTCGGGCGAAAGGTAAATCGAATTGCGAGACAGCAAGATTTGCGGGACCGGCGAATTCCTGATGGCGAAGTTTCCAGCGGAGATGAGGACATGGGCGCCGCTGCGGCGGATCAACCCAGGCAGAGTCAACTGCTCGTACCAGAGGCGGCGCGAGGCAGTTACATCTGCCGAAACGAATTCAACATTGGGGAACGCGCGAAACTCTTCGCGCAGTCGCGGCGAAAGCGCGACCGTCACCCGGACATTGGAGCGAACGGCGAACTGAGGGATGACATTCCGAATGTAGGTGAGGCCGCCGCCTGCGCTGGCAGCGAGAGCATTGATGAACAGATGAATCATCGCTGGTTGTGGAACGTCGAGTACTGCATGGGCAAGCTGGCCGGCCGGCAGATCATTAACCTGTAGATCATTGACCCGTAGATCATTGACCGGTGGACAATGGAAGCGGCCGCGCCGGCACTGCCATCCTCCTCCAGATGGGAGTGACCCATGCGTCCTGCGACTGTCCGGATTGCAACTGCGCGAGCAGAAAGACTGAAGTCCAGAAAAAGACGTTGAGATAAGCTCCTACGGCAAAGAGCCAGTCGTCGAAAAAAGCATGAATCAGTCCTGCGATGCCAATGAGCACCAGGGGCACAGTGTAGGAGCGAGCGTCGTGCGTGCGCCACATGCGGGAACAGCCGCGCCCGATCTGGCGCAAAATCATCGCAAGCAAAGTTACAAAAGGCAAGATTCCGAGCAGTCCCACATATTGCAAGATCGCCAGATAACTATTGCCGTGCTCCCGCACGACGCCTTCGGCGGTGGCAACCTCCAAGCCCCCCGCATCGGCTTGCTGATATTGCGCCAGGTCGGTACCAAATCCGCTGCCGAACCAGGGGCTTTCCTTGATTACGGCAATTGTTTCCTGCCAGGGCGACTGGCGCGAGCCTAGAAGTCCTTGCTGCGGTTTGCCTTTGTAAATCAAATCTTCCGTGAAAGCCTTAACCAGCGCATCCAGTTGCGCCGGCTGTACTACGGCCACAACGGCCACCAGGAAAACCAGGATAAAAGCTGCTTTCACCAGCAGATGCTGGCGATGCAGTGCAATGCACATGATGATGGCAGCGGCGGCGCAGCCCATAATCGCGGCGCGGGAAACCGAAAAATAAAGCAGGTACGTTGCGACGCAGAGAGCGAAAGCCCGCCGCTGGCGAAGATGCCGGTCATCGGTAGTGATCACAGCCCACAGCAAGACTGGGATGACCACGATTCCCATAACAGCGCCGAGCGCATTGGGATTACCGAACACTTCAAAATGCACCACCAGGTAGCAGACCGCTGAGAGATAAGTGACCACTTCGCAGGCGGTGATCAATCCGGAAAAGAAAACCGCTTCCCGATTCGCCAGCGCCAGTCTTGCGCCACAGGCCTCATATAAGAAAAGAGCTAAGAGGCTCGTGGTCTTCAGAAGTGACATTTCGCTGCGGTGGGAAACCAAGGCGGAAACTGCTGCCGCCAGAACGCATAACAAAGCGATGAGATGAATCGCGATGAAGGGTTGGCGGCGGTCGTTTTGTCCCCAGCGCACGACTCCGACCAGCGCGCCAACGGCAAGGAAGATCCAGCGCGCGGCGTTCCCGGCGGTGGCCAGAGGCAAGGAGCTTCCGGCCCAAAGAAAGCTGAACATCAGGATGGGGAAGAACCATCGCTCGTAATGCCAAATGGCTAGCACGATGATCTCGATCATGAGGAGGCCACCGAGGAGGGTCACGTCGGCGAAATAGCCGGGACGCCGCTCCGCGACTGCGAAGAGAAATACCGCCCCCACCGCGAAGGCTGCGAGTCCGAGAACTTTGGCGTCAATCTTCATTCGGTCCGTCAAACTTTTGCTGCGACAAACTCTTGCCCATGCCAAGCGAACAATGCTGCTTTGGCCATCCCTTCGGCGCAAGCCCGGGGCGAGTGGGCCTGAGTCTTTGCGGCGCTTGCGGCCGCAAATTTTTCCAATGTGAAAGGGTCATTCAGCATTGTACGCATGGCATGGGCCAGGGCTTCGATATTTCCGGGCGGTACGACGAAACCATTTTCCGCATGCTTCACCAAGTCGGGGACGCAGCCCGCGACATGGGACGCGATAATTGGCAGACCGCAAGCCATCGCTTCGTTGACGACCAGCCCCCAGGGATCGCTATGCGTTGGAAACACCAAAGCCTCCGCCAGAGCATACAACTCCGCTAAGTGCTCGCGGTGAAGAAATCCACAGAAGTGAACGCGCCCCGGTCGAATCGCGGCAGCGCGCTCGGCCAACAGCGAACGGGACGTTCCATCTCCCGCGAACACCAAGCCAATCTGGGATCGATCATGTGAGCCTAGTTTGGCATAAGCGGCGAGCAGATCAAAGACACCTTTTTCCGGCACCAGGCGTCCCGCATATAGAAAATAACGAGGTGGCAAGGCGAAGCGGGCGCGAACTTCTGTAGCTTGTCGGCGGGCCTGGGCGGCAAGGGAAGCGTAGAAGTTTATGTCTACTGCATTGGGCGCGATAAAGATCGATTCGGAAGAAGCACCGAGATGAATCAGATAATCGCGCGAGGATTGGCCCGCTACCACGAAGGCACGGCAACGGCGCAGAAAGCGGGATTTCATGTACTCCACGGGCCAGCGATGGCGGCGGGAGTCGTTGGCCGTGCTCTCGGACCAGAGCAGCAAAGGAAGATTCCGGCCATTCGCCCACCGGGCGGCCTGCCAGGACGCGACATAGTTGTAGCCTCCGCATAAAATCGCTTGCGGCCTGGAGCGGACCAATGCCGCGCCCAGGCCGCGATTTACCAGAAGATTGTACTGGCCAAGGCGCCTGCGCCAGGCGGGCAGAATTTCGTAGGAAAATTGGATTTCATTTTTGTAGATCTGCCACTGCCTCAGGCTGGGATCGGTTTCGGAAAGAAAGATTACGTGCAGGTCGATATCATCGCGCGACGCCAGTGCGTTAAAGACCGGGATGCGGTAGGGGGCGATGATTTCGGTGAGCAGGGTCAAGCGCCGCTTCATCTTGCGCACTCCCCGTATACGCGCAACAGATCTTCGGCCTGCTGGGCTAAAGTAAAGCCGTTCAGCACGGTGTAGCGGGCGGCGATGCCCATCTGGCGGCGTAGAACCTTTTCTCGCAGGAGAGTGGAGACTGCGAGCATGAGCTCTCGATGGTTACCAGGGCTGACCAGCAAACCATTCCTCCCGTGCTGGATGACTTCGGCAATTCCCTGTCCGCGGCAAGCGATGGCTGGTTTGCCGGCGCTCATGGCTTCAAGATAAACGCAACCGAGCGCTTCGTAACGGCTGGGCAGAACGAATAAGGTACAGCGACGCATGGCTTCCGCCACCTGGGCGCGGGATTGGCGTCCCAGAAAACGAATGCGGTCTTCAATTCGAAGTTCTTTTGCGAGGCTTTGCAGACGGCCGAGTTCCGACCCCTCGCCGATGATTTCGCATTGTAACGATGGAAACTCCGGCGGCAAACAGGCGAGCGCGCGGATCAAGATATCGTGACCCTTGATCGGGATTAAATTTCCGACACTGAGAATTGTGGGAGAGTCCGGCTCGGTCACGTCGGGCGTAAACAGATCGGGATTCACGCCGTTGTAAACCACGGAAGTGCGGGAGTTCGCGCCCTGAAGAACCTGCTCGCGAACGCGTTCACTTACGCAGATCACGCGGGCCGCGTTCCGAAAAACCCGTTGCGAAATATTGCGACACCATTCTCCGGATTTACCCGAGACCTGTACTTTGGAAAACGCATCGAGGCCGTGGACAGAAACGACATAAGGAATGCCGAGCTCGCGATGCAGCAGCATCGCGGCGTGACCGGAAGGAAGCGGAGCGTGGGCATGGATGAGGTCGATGGGCTGCCTACGATGAAGATCGCGCACCCTGCCCACAATGCGGGCGTAGAGGAAAGCGCCGGCAGTCGAGAGCCCGATTGCGCCGGGCAGTGCAAAGTAGCGAATCCATTGCGCTGGCGGCGCGGAAAGATTTGCGTGTGATCGCGACCGGTATATGGGTTCGGCGGCGAAGATTGTGTTGCGCACTTTGCGATCGGCTAAAGCAACTAAGGGCTCCGCGACAAAACATCCGGAGGCATCGTCGCGGTCCGTGGGATAAAAAGGTGTGAGGGTAAGCAGGTGCAACTGCTCACGCTTTGGAAGTTCGCTTGGCCCGATAGCGGGAAGAGATGAGTTCATCGCGCTCGCCGCCGGTCGACCGCTTCCAGGAAGGCTTCTTCCCATTGGCGCGTGATCTTGTCCCAGTCAAATTGTTGCGCGTGGTTTACTGCTGCCTCGGACATCGCGTGTCGAAGTTGGCGATCGCGAATCAATAAATCCAGAGCGGCTTGCAACTCGTCGTCGGTTGCGGCGAGGAAGCCGGTCTTTTCGTGAACCACGCATTCTGGCCGATAAATATTCAACGCGATCACGGGAAGGCCGCTGGCCGCGGCTTGCAGCAGGACCTGCGGATGTCCCTCAAGAATACTGGGAAAGAAAAAGAGGTCGGCGCGGCGCATCTCTTCGCCTAATTCCTGCGAGGACAAGTGGCCGAGAAAGGTGACGTTGCCGCAGCCAGATTTTGCGGCAAGATCGCGACACTTCTGTTCCTCTTCGCCGCGTCCCGCGATGCGAAAATCTACGTTCGGCCAGCGTGCCGCTTGTTGAATGACCAAGGGTGTGCGTTTGTAGGGGCGAAGCGATCCTGCGAAAAGAACTGTGAGGCGATGGGAAGAGGATTCGGCTTGCGCTGAGCGCGGTTGGCGGGGCGGAAAGTAAAAGCGACGATCAATTCCGTCATGGCGAAGACCTGCGTCACAGCCCAGGCGCTCGCGCACCAGGTCACTGAGATATTTTGTATTACAGAAGATGACATCGGCCTCACGAACGTTGCGCGCCAGTTTGGCCGGCACCGGCTCGGGGTTATAAAGGCCACCAGAAACGATGTAAGTTACAACGGCCGTTTTCAGTCTTAGATGTTTTCGTAAGCTGAGAAAAGCGGCATCGAGCGGACCGACCCGGGGGAAAAAATAGACATCGGGAACATTTCGCAGACAATCCATCAGGATGCGCAGGGTGTTGCCGCGCTTGTGCCAGCGCAGCAATCGGGTATAGGGACGGCTCGCGATCCGCGGGTCGGGAGAATTCTCATACAACATCACCAGGCGAAACTGTTCAGGCGAAAGACGGGCTGCCACTTCCTTGACCGTGAGATTCTGCGCGTTGGTGTCTGCCTCGTCGGCAAATGAGGGCGTGAAGACGGTGAGCATTTTTGGCGAAGTGAATGGCAAGGGTGTTAGAACCCAGCGGTCTGCGAAGGATGCGTGGGTTTGGCCCATTCTAGTCGAAGTTCCGCGAGGCGCGCGCGAAGTTGAAGTGCAAGATCGCGTTCTTTGCGGGATCGCTCAATGTGACGACGCGCGAATTCCAAGAGACGGCGGCGCACCGGCTTCGCGGCGGCGGGCGGCAACGGAGAGAGTTCACGAGGGTCCGCTTCGAGATCGTACAGTCGATCGGCGGCAGGATCAAACTCCAGGACCAGCTTGTATCGAGCTTCTCGGATTGCCAGAACTCTCGGTCCAAATCGGCGATCGGGATGAAAAGGATTGGTGCATCCGGAAACACATTCTACGACTGCCGGTTCCTCCCAGGCTGAGCCCTGCTGAATTTGCGGCCATCGACTCACGCCTCGAAACGCCGCGGTGGACGTGATCTGCGCAGCATCCATGAGCGTGGGCGAAAGGTCCATGAGACTGAAGGGACATCGGATCGCTCCTCTTGTGGGAGCATTCTTCGACTCGGCTTTCGGCAAATCGGGCAGGTGCAGCAAGAGAGGAACGCGGATCAATTCCTCCAGCAGACGAGCGGGAGGATGGTAGCGGCCGCCGTGGTCAAGAAATTCTTCGCCGTGATCTCCGGTAAGCGCGAAGATGCAGTTTTGCCAATATCCGAGTTCTCGCAATCGGTCGATCAGGCGCGCCATTTGAACATCCACCCAACGAACGCCGGCGTCGTAGAGAGCGACCACATCGTCGCGGTGACGGGCCAGAGCGCGGGGACCAAGATCGCGTTGCCAAAAGGAGTTCAGGTACCGCGCACGATTGGCGGAGATTTTTTCTTGCCCGATCAGTTCCAGTGCTTTCTGCGTTGGGTAGTAGGGGGCATGCGGATCCATCAAATGCAGCCACAGGAAAAATGGCTGCTGGCCCACGGACTCAAGCCACGCATGTGCTTCATCGAGAATTTGATCGGCGGAGGGAAAGCGTCGCAGGTCATCGAGAGAGTTGGCGGGCGGCAGGGCCAAACGCTGGCAGTACTGGAAGTAGAGTTCGTCGTAGATTCGCGCCGCAGGACGCAAACTTCGACTCGCATCGTGCAAAGCGCGATTCAGTCGACTGGCCCACCCATTTTTGAGTGTGAGATGGGAAGCGGAATCGCCGTTCCCGTCATTCGGTTTGTCGTCGAGAAAATCACGAAAAGTATCGAAGCCCTGGTTGTATCCGAAGCGAGCCGAAATATAAGGGTTGGCGGCGCTGAAGGCGGCGGTCGCGTATCCCGCACGCTTCAGTTCCGAGGCCAGAGTGGGTTCGGTTGGCGCCAGGCCGAGTACGTCGCGGCCGAGTGCGAGCGGAGGGCGCGCACCGAAAATCGCAGGAAACGAATAGTACGTCGGCGCACCGGCAACAATGGCGGCAGAAAAGACAAAACTCTCTTTCGCCAGCAGGTCTAGATACGGGGTCGTGGGGCGGGTATATCCGCCGAAGCCGACGTGGTCGGCGCGGAGGCAGTCGACCGTTACCAGCACGATTGACTTTCGTTCGCTCACCTAGGCCTCCACTCCTCGAGTTCGCGCAGGCGTGAAATTTTTTCTGGTCACGTTCAACTTTACCGTGCCTTGTGCGCTTTCAAAGCAGCCGTGCTGTACCAGTTCGAAAAGATCTCGATCATGAACGTAGAGCAGATCGGGATGCGCCGCCTCCAGCGCGGAAAGGAAGTCATTTAGGAGTTTCAGGCTTCGGCTTCGAAAATCCTTCACCGAAGAATGAAAATTGATCGAGTGCAGGGAAACGATAGCGGGGATTTTTCTGCTGAAGCATTGTTCCGCGCGCAGCAGGCAGGTCTCCAGCGAAAAATTGGGATCGGTTGCCGGCTCGAATTCCACGCTGCGATAGGAATGGAGAAGTTCTCGATCCAGGTGCGGTGGGGTAAGCGTCCCCGGTCCGCTCTGGGCAATGCGAATGCCGTACTTCGCCCAGGCATCATTGGTATCGAGATTGGCGCGATAACCCGGTGCGCAAGCCGAATCAGGCAGAGTGGAAAACACTCGCGAAAAAAATCCGACCGCTTGCCCAATCAGATTGGACTGCTCTTTCGCGGGCAGAAAGCGGTCATTCGCACCTTCCGCATCCCAATATTCGTAGCCGATCCAGGGCATACGCCAGTAGATGTAAGGGGTTCCCGCCTGCCATAGGGTTCGCAACAGGTCACCGCGTTTGCCGGAATTTGACAAGTGACGCTCGACCGCGGGAGGGCAGAAATGCGTGGTCCCGTGTAATTGCGGACGAAAGACTTGTTGTGCGATGCCCTCCCGGTAAGCTTCGAATAAGCCGGGGCGATGCCAACCCTCCGGCAGTCCATCGGAAAGAGGCAGAAGATGAATTTTCCGGAAATCATCTTCTTTTATGCGATGGAAGTCGAGGTTCGCCGGGATGAAATTCATTGCGATGCAGGGTGGGCGCCCGGTCGAGTCGCAATGCTTCGCCAGCGTTTCATGCAAGGCTGAGAGGTCGGCGCTGGTTTCCAGCGTGTAGAAATCGTAGGGACGTTCGCCCAGTTCCACGCCCGCGGATCGAAGCTGATCGAGTCCTTCCTGGTCGCGGAGGCCCACGCGTCCCCAGTCGTCACTTTGCAAAACAACGAGAGGCCGATCGAAATAAAAAGCCGGAACGGGGAGAAGACTCCGAAGACGCTGCCAGGCTTTTCGCGGAGAAGTCAGCATAACTCAGGTGGAGAGGTCTCGTCTCAGCGCGGAAAAACTTCTCCGCACTTTGGACACGAGATTCGCGGCGCCCATGCGCGCGGGGCTCAGGATATACCGGTGCGGGGGCAAGAAGTGCACCACGCGATGGCAGAAACCGCTCTTGAAATGGGCGGGGCCGCTGGTCATGCCTTCGCGAAAGCCACCGAAGTCATACTCGAAGCAGCCCTCAGTTTTAGCCCACTGGATCGCGCGCCATTGCAGCAGATGGCCGGCGCTGAATTTGCTTTCTTTTGAAGTGGCTCCCCACAGGTACCAACTTCGAAAACCGGAACGAACGACAATCGCGCCTCCGCGCAGCGTTCCCGCTTCCCAGGCGAGAAACAAACCGCCCCGGTGGGGATCGGCCGCGAGGCAGCGCAAGATGGGCAGCAGGAAGGCGCGATCATCTGCGACAAATTGTTTTTGCGCCGCCATTTTCACGTAGAGGTCAAGAAAATCGCGGATCTCGTTCTCGTGGTTGGCGATTGTTACCTGGACTCCCTCGGCTTCGGATCGCCGAATCTCGTATCGCGTGGTCTTGCGGAAACCTGCCAACAACTGATCGAGAGCTGGGGTCAGATCGAGACGCAAAGAACTGCGCGCACCAGGAAGGACTTGCCAACGGCTCCGCGCGAGGAGGGCGGGAGCGGATTCGGCCAACGCGCCGGTCCACTCTGGTGCAATGTCAACGTAGGTCATGCCCATCTCGCGGGCTTGGTCGATTAACTCGCGGAGCCCAATCGCTATGAGCTCCAGGTCATCGCAAACCGGCCCGCGATTGGCGTGCAGAGCCCGGATCGTCCGCAGAAGCCTCCCTGCGGGATAGAAGGCGGCACATTGCGCAAACCACTGAATTCGTCCTTGACGCCGAAGCAACGCCAGATACGATTGGCTTCCCGACCAAGGCGGCCACTGGAAAGGATGCGCTGTGTCCTGGGTGTCGAGAAAATCGCTAACCTCCCGTAGCAGTGAAGAGGAACATTGCGGTGCGCTGATGAATTGAAAATCCAACCGGTCCACGATCCGTAATTCCTTAGCAGCCGAGCGCACGGGCTCTGCCACTGGGTGCGGAATCGCTTTGGCCGAGGGTTGTGGCTTCATCGATGGCTTCATCGTTGACTTCATCAGTGGCTTCATAAATAACCCAAGTCGCGCAAGCGCTGTTCGACCAGGCGCTGCTCTTGTTCGTCGGCACGAGAGGCATCCTCGCGAAGCAGGTCGCGAAGAACGAACTCGAGGAGTTGCTCGATATTCCCGAACTTAGGGCCGAATCGTTGCTCCGCTTGAGCACATAATTCGGCGGCCAGATTTACAGTACGCATTTCGCTCACAGTGACGATCCTTTTGAGCTCGAATCCGTCGAGTTTGAGGACGATGAGTTCGAGCCGGCCGAGTTGGGCCGCCAGATCCGCGACGAGATTGCGTTGACGATCATGCGGTCATCGGCGTCGAGGCCAGTAAGAGCGACGATCGCCGCGAAGACACCATAGGTTGCGAGCAAGCTGCTCCCGATCAACAGCCAGTCGTGTCCAAACAAGTTGGCTTCACGCCGGATGAACAGGGCGACAAGAATCGATGCGACCGATGGAGCAAGCAATCGCGCAAACCCAGGACTGAACGGCGAAAAGCCCAGCTTTTTGCGAACACCCAACAAGTTCCAGAAATTCGTCCCTGCGTTAGTGATCGCAGCCGCAACCGCCGCACCCATGATGCCCCAGATGGGAATGAGCGCGAAGCAGGCAATCATCATAAACGCTGCCATAGCGACCTGCACGCGCAGCAGGCGACGCTGGTTGCCCGACATGAACAGGAGCAGGCTGACGGAACCCACGCCGCAGTTTACCAGTTGACCCGCCGTACCGACGATGAGAATGGGCCATCCCGCTTCAAACTCATGGCCGAAGATGCGCATGAGGGGACGCGCGCAAACCATCACCGTGATGGCGAGCGGCAAGGTGAGCCCCAGCACCCATTTCGTGAGTCCCTTGTACAACCGGCCGAGCATTGCCATGTCGCCTTTGGCATGAAGTCCGGCAATGATGGGTGAGAAAACCTGGTTGACGGAATTCAGAACCACACTCACGTATGCAACCATGGCCGCTGCCACGGCGTAGATACCGACGCTGCGCGCTCCCATGTAAAAGCCGAGGGAAATCTTATCCACCTGGCCCATCAGAAACTCAAGCAGCAGAATGCCCAATGCGGCAGTGGAGAACGACCACACTTCGGGTTCGAGACGGTCCGGCCAAGGCGAGAAAGATCGCGCCTCAGGGGGTGTAAGCTGCCAAACCAGAATCAGCAGGAGCGCGATCACTACCACGCCGCCCAAAACTTGCGCGAGCAAATAGCCTCGCAGCCCCCAACCCATACTGATGAGAAGCAGGGCAAGTAACATGGTCGCGGGGCTGCCGATAAAACTCGTGACCAGGGTGCGCCGGCCGACAGCTTTGTAGCCGGCAAGAATCCTGCCGTAGAAAGTGGAAATCGCCCCCAGCAACAGAAGAGCTGCAAACCATGGAATGTACTGGGCAAGAGTGGGGGAATGATAAAAGTGACGGGCGACCAGGCCTCCGCATTTCAGGAAGATTGCGGCCAACAGAACATTGACCGCCAGCAGGATTGCCCCGCCTCGCCACAGCAAGGCCCGCAACTGCTGCGGCTTTTGCGAGGCTCGATAGATGGCGGCAAAGCGCACCGCGGCTTCCACCAAGCCCAGCGAGTTGAATACTCCGACCAAGCCGACCAGCGTAATACCCAGGGCGTAGATGCCAAGAGCTTCGGCGCCTAAAACGCGCGCCAGGTAAACCTTGAAGCCATATCCAGTAACGACCGTGAAGAGAGTTCCGAGAAACAGGACTCCCGAATGTTTCGAGATGTGACCTACTTCCGAGCGGAATTGCTGGTTGTCGCTGGCAATCGTGGAGGAGTCAGGAATTGCCACTTCTGCGATTGCAGCTAAAGACAGAGAATTTTCCAGATCGGAATCTGGTACGTCGGAGAACCGCTCGGGGCCCGGCGATTCGGTCACGCTGGCCTCGCTTCAGCGGTTGCAGACTCTGCGCCGAGACAGCGCGATAGCAGTCGCGGATCGACTCCCTGCCAGCGGAATTCCCGCGCATCCGTTGCTTTCTTGTCGTCAACGGATTGGGAGGCGAGACTGCGCGGAATCTCGGCAACATCCTCTACCCGGCGCAGAAGCTGTCCGGCTCCGAAGCGGGCGTATTGATGGAGGTAGCCAAAGGGCAGGAAGGCCAGCCACTCGCAAAGGAAGCATGGGATGCCGCGCACGGCGCAATCCAGGACAGTAGTCGACTCGACGGTGATCCCGGCCCAGGTCCGGGATAGCAAATCGTCAGACAGCGGGCCACTCACCACGGTGAGCAACTTGCGATCCGTTGGAGTCAAGACGGAGCGCACGATTTCCGATCGCGCGGATTCGCTTTCGAAAGGATGGAGCTTGAGCACAACATCGCGATGGGTTTCTCGCGCCAACCGGCATAGCGCGGGCAAAAGTTCGCGATAGACCTCTTCCGTCCGCATGCCGATATTCTCGTAAGGCTCCGAGAAAAAGACGATGGAAGTTCTTCGTGAAGGTTCGTCTTTGGTCGCGTTGCGAGAGCTGGAAGAAAAATTACGCGCAGGCAGAGGCGCCCCAACCACAACCTTGTCGGGCGCGATGCCGCACACGCGGAGCAAATAGTCGCGCTCCAACTCCGTCTTGGCGAGATACAAATCGCAAGGCAGTCGCTTTACCAGGTAATACCCGTCCATTGCGCCGTGATGAAAATCCAGAGTGGGCAAGCCACGACGAGCGGCTAGCGAGACCGGAAGCCGAGTGTTGACGTTGGTATCGTCGCCGCAAAGCACACCGCACACCGGTTCCCGTTCCAGCACGCAACGCCAGGCGTTACGGACCGCAAGACCCTGCGCAAAAGCGGCGGGGAAGCCATCGAACATTCCCAACTGCTGAAGCAGTTTAAGATCCGAGTCAGATCGCAGGTCGGCGCTCAACTTACCCCACTTTCCCAGAATTTCTTCAAGCTCGGGTCCGGGCGAACTGGTTTCCGCATAAGCGCCGAGTGGGCGTAGCTGAACATTGGGTGGAAGATCGAACAGCGTCGCGCTGCGGCGCGTGGAGACCAACAAGAATGGCTGATCGGGAAGCAGCCGGGCATAGGCAGAGGCGACTCGAGAAACATTCGTATAGGCGCTCGGGATGAGAACGACCGGCTGGCGCGCAGGCTGCACACGATCCGCAAAACGTGCACGCCAACGATAAGCGGGGTCATATTTATCCAGACAAATTTCCTTGAGTTGTGCGGCGGAGAAGTGCCGGGGCAGCCGGGCATAGTGGCGGGCGCGGGCCATGCCGCGCGCCACAAAACTCTCGCCGTAGGCTCGCAAGGGGGAAGCGAGGATGCGGGCAAAAGCGGCGGCCGGTGTGCCCGGGCGCGTAGACCAGAGTTCGGCTGCGCGAGGAATTTCCTCGACCAAGCGCTGAAGACTCAGAATCACGGCGGCATCTCTTAGAATCTCGATCGAACGCAGACTCCACCAGTCGATGCCCTCGCTATCGAGCAGGCGGCCTTCGCCGAATGCCAGGATTTTGCCTGCGCGCTTAATATCGGCGATCCCTTCACTGAACGATTCGGCGCGCAGCAAAGGGCAGCGCAGCAACTCAGACCAGGTGGCTGCCGTGGAGGGAGTGGATCTTCCCAAATCAACGGCGAGGTCCCAAGACTCGGTGGTCCACGGTCCGTGGCGGGGCGAGTCTTCGGGCTGAAGAAGGAGAATTCGCATGGGCACGTTCAGCCTGCGGAATGCCGCGGCTGGTTGTCTTCATTGATTTTCTTCACTTTTTGGTTTCAGATGAAATGAGGGTCGCTCAGAAATGCGCCGCCTTAGTTTAATTCTTTTTCTATGTTTTATCTCGCGAATCGAAGAGGTACGAGCAGCTTTCGAATGACTGTCTCGATACGTGGCGAGCGCTTCAACCAACTGGCTGCCCAATACCTTGCCATTGCGCGCAAATGGCGGAGCCAGGATCGCGAAATTGTGACGTAGAGAGTTTGTCGCGTGCAATTTCCGAAGCGTTCTTTGTAGCCCTCCGCGCCCAGCCCCAGATCGACCACCTTCATCTCCTCCATATCGCAGGCTTCGATCACGATTCGGGAAAGTAGACAGTGCCCCGGGGAATTCGCTTCCTGGCTGCTATCGAAGGTCGGTTGGTACCAGAACCAACTGCCGTGGAATTGAAAGCCGTAGTTCCACGCTACCGGCTTTCCGCCAATTTTCAACACACTCAGGTTCACGACTCCTGTGCCGGCAAATCTTCTGGAAAGCTCTTCGAGAAATAGCCTGCGCTCGGGTGTGGAGAGACTGCTCACGCGATGGGTGACATGGAAGCGAGCAACATGGGCGTCGGCGAAAACCGGCAACTCGGCTTGAATCTGATCGTGCGATTGCAAGTGAGTGAAGGTCACTGGGCCGTTGACTTCCATGGCGCGCAGGTAGCGGCGAAGTTTCTTTTTGCCGGCGAGGTTTTGTTTTAGTTCCTGCCGCAGCTCGCCAACTCCTAGTTTTACCTGGGCACACAAGTAGGCCGGGCGCAAATACGAGTGAAAGCCATGCTTCAGCGTCGCGCTTCGAATTGCGGCGGTGGTTGCGGAGTTTTCCGGCAGGTTGGCCAGCGCCATGGATCGCCAGTTCATTTTTGCAAGCTCGGCAAAAACTGCGTCGAGAAATTGCGCGCGCAGCAGCGGCGGGCTAAGAAACTCGCAGTAATCTCCCGTAGTAGCGGCTAGGAAAGCTATCATTGTTTCCGCCCGGTCGATCGCAAGTGACGCGACTCCAATGAGACTGTCGCCCTCGTAACCCAGGAATAAAAGTGGTCGAAGCGAGGACTGATACGCAGACTGCATGGCAAGCGCCCACTCGCAGGTGTAAAAAACTTCCGGCGATTCCATCTGCACGACCAGGTCATTCCATTGCCGCCAGAGGTTGGGGTCTTCAGGAATTTCCCGGTACAGAACTATACGCAGGCTCACATCGCTCCCCTGGGTTCCATGGGTTGATAAACTCGCGCGACGTTTTCCGCAACTCACGCGGCCGGCATCGCCGGACATTTTTCTTCGCGGCCAAACTTCTGATGCAAGTCGCGATAGAACCCGGAGACGTGAGCCTCGAATTCCGGGAGGCTCATGTCGCCCGCGACGTGGATGCGAGGCAAGGAATAGCGCGGAAGACGGGCGCCAAAACCACCGCCAAAGCTTAGGAATGCCGCTTTGTATCCCGCTCTCTCAGCCATGCGGAACTCGCGTTCCGAGACCGCCGACGGGCCGCCAAATGGATAAGCGAACGCCCAAACTTCCCGGCCTAAGATACTTTCCAGCCGGCGGCGGCCTTCCACGATTTCGAACCAGGCGCGATCCTCGGGCAATTTCGACAACATGGGATGGCTCAGAGTATGCGCCCCCACGGACATTCCGGCCGACAGCAAAGCACGCAGCTCCGCCGGACCCAGCAAACCAAAGCGCTTGCGCGCGCTGGGCTCAGCCAGATAAGCGGAGACGAAGTATTCGCTCAACCCCAGTTGACGGCGCACCGTATCAACAAAGCGGCTGCAATATTCGTGGTCATATTTTTCCAGCGCTTGGGTTAACTCCCGCCATAGAGCGCGTCTTTGGGCCTTGGTTCCGACGATCCCCACAATTTCAACATCGCCGAATGGAACGGAAAGCTTTTGTTGCCCGGCCGCGGTGAGCATCAAATACAGCTGCTCATACCACAGCATTTGCGGCGTATCTTCTGAGCACAATCCGATGACGAAAAAGAGGCATGGGATCTTCTCCTCGCTCAAGATCGGCAACATATCGGTCACAACATTGACCAGGCCATCGTCGCAGGTCACTAACACGGCTCGAGGGGGGAAATTGGTCTTTCCCTCGCACCACTGCAGCATCTGTTCCGGGGAGATTACATTGTAGTTGGCGCGAAGCAACTGCAACTGCCGACGAAAGCCATCCGCATGCACCAGGCTGCCGTCGAGTGCGGGATCAATGATCTGATAGTCCGCCGGCAGGACGCCGTGATAGGTCACAATGCTGAGACCTTCGGCTGCCATTCGTCGAAAGACTCCAGCTTTGGCTAAGGTTGGGTACACCGCACGTTTCAACAGAGGACTGACAAATCTCATTGGGGTTGAATCATACCCCAATCTAAAGGCGTTCCCCGTGCGATATCGCGGGCCGCGCGGCGCCCCAAGATCTCAGGCAAATGGCGTGTGTGCAGGCCACAGGCGGGACGGATCGAGCGCACATTGTCTGCAGTTAACACTTCGCCGCGCTTCACCTCGCGCACCACATAGAGCGAACGGCGAAAAATCTGGCTGCTTTTTTCTTTTTCGCTCAATCCGAAGTGAACTTGCCCGAGGGCTTTTTCCGCCGTGCGCACGGCATTCACCATCGCCTTGAACTCGGCTGGCTCAAGGGAAAACGCGCTGTCGGGGCCCGGCTCGGAGCGCGAAAGCGTGAGGTGCTTCTCAATGATGCAAGCCCCCAGCGCTACCGCAGTCACGGGAACGACGAAACCTGTTGTGTGATCGGAGAGTCCTACCGGCACATCGAATCGACGGGCCAGCTCGGCGATGGTGCGCAGATTCATATCTTCCGGAGGAGCAGGATAAGCGCTGGTACACTTCAACAGCGCCATCTCTTTCGCTCCGGCCCGGCGCGCGGCCGAAAGTGCTTCATCAATTTCCTCGATCGTCGCCATGCCCGTGGACAGGATCAAAGGCTTGCCGGTCCGCGCCATTTTTTGAATCAAAGGGATATCGACCAATTCGCAGGAAGCCAGCTTGTAGGCGGGGACATTCATTCCTTCCAGGAAATCGATGGCGGTTGTGTCGAAGGGCGAGGAAAACAAATCGAGTCCTATATCGTTGGCCGCTTGTTTCAGCCGAGGCTGCCATTCCCAAGGCGTGTAAGCCTCGCCATAAAGGTCGTGCAGGGTGCGGCCGTCCCAGAGCGTGCCACCCCCGATGCGGAATTCTTCGCGATCGCTGGCAATGGTAATGGTGTCAGGAGTGTAGGTTTGCAGCTTGATGGCGTCGGCGCCGGAATCTTTGGCCGCGTGAATAATCTCGACCGCGCGTTCGAAACTCTGGCCGTGATTGGCCGACATCTCGGCGATTACGTAGACCGATTGGTTGGGCCCAATTTCTCTTTGTGCGATGCGGATCGACTTCATGACTTGGCTCCCGCGGCCGTTGCCATCGCGGCCTGCTCCGGCGTAAAAGCAAGGCGGCGGCCGCTGCGGATGATTTCCATCGAGCGATCTCCTTCATTGAATAGCAGGTCCAACACGGAAGCGTAGGGACAGAAGGGCGGGAAAAGCTGCCGGTAGTGCGGATGCTCGTAGTTTTGAAACGACACTTGAATTCCTGCGTCGGAAAAAAGCGCCAGTTCATCCACCAGGTAGACAGCGGATCCGAGAGCGGAAAAATAGAAATCAGCCTGCAAACGGCGGCATAAATTCACCAGAAGCTCGCAGCGCTTGCCGGGCTCGCCTAAAGCCGACGAACGAACCATTTTGGGCTCGATGCCGAGCGCGCGGCAGAGCCATTCGATCAGACGAAGGTTCAAATCCACCAAGGCGAAGTGGTCGTGGTCGATGGTGAGAAGCTCGCGCAGTTGCGGGAAGTAAAGATCGAAGTGCGGCGAGGCTCGATAATTGTGTTCGATGGCGCGCAACTGCTTTTGTAAGAATCTGGGCTCGCGAATTCCCACGTCCTGAATTCGCTGACCCTCAATTTGCGGCCCCGGGCTTAGGTGAAAACTTACCGGGACCGTCAGCCACTCGAGACCGCGCGGAGTCTTAATGCGATTACGCTGCTGCCAGGACCGCCTTTCAAACTGAACGCTGTCGAGGATCACGAAGCAGTCGACCTGATCCATCAGGTCGAAATATCCCATCCAAGGGAGGTAGGTCGGTTGCGTGATCGCGATTTTCATCGGTGTTCTTTGGTTAGAACCAGCCGTTCACTTGCTTTCTGGAATTGCAGTGTCCTCCAGAATGCTGCCCCTCCCGCATTTTCTTCCAAAAGTTCGATTTGAATTTTGCTCGAACCGAGACTCCACAGCTCACCGATGGCCTGGAGCACACACTCTCGGGCGACTCCCCGCCGGCGAAATTGCGGCAACACATAAACCTCGTTGATTACACCTGTCTTGCGGGGAAGAAACTTGTGATCTTCCACTCCGAAAAGGATAAAGCCCGCCCGCTCGCCATCGCTGGTAATCCATCGCAAGGAATATGCGGGATTCGCCCGGATGGTTTCGAAATACTGCGCTTTCCAGTCGTCGGCGGGCACGAAGGCAGGATTGAGTTCCGAGAAATATTGGTTCGCCATCTGCAAGAACAGGGCGCGCTGCGACGGCGCAATCTCGACCATCTCTACTCTCGCTGTCGCATTGCTCACGCGTGTGCCTCTCTAGCCCAATTAGTTTCGTGCCCAAACAAAGTGGAGCGCGGTATTGCCGCGCACCTCCTTCACTCCCATGGGGACGAAACCGGCTCGTTTGAAAGCCCTCGCCGAAGGCTCATTCCCCCTTTTCACGAAAGCGTGCACTCGCTTGCAATCGTTGTTGGCGAATAGCTCACGAACGGCCGCTTCGATCACCGGGACCGCCAAACCACATCCTCGCTTCTCTTTTGAAATACTAATGTTTAACTCCGCTTCGCTGCCGTTGAGATCGAATCGAACTTGCGCGAATGGGACTCCCTGCTCGTTTTCACAGACCAGCATGAAGCTGCTGCCGAATTTCTCCTGGAACCACGCGACGTGAGCTTCCCACGGAATCGAAGCTGCGGAAAACGACGCTTCGCGCACCTCTGGATCGTTTGCCCATTTCCATAGGAGATGAATGTCGTCGGCGCGAACCCTCCTCAATCTCACGCTCTTATCGTTACGCAGAGAAGATACCACTCGCGCCGCGCCTTTGCCGTCCACTAACGCGCGGGAGCGATGCGATAGGGATTGGCGGAGTTCTAGAGAGCTCACTAAGCGGCTAAATTCATCCGCAATTTTTCGTGCGGAAACATTTCGATCACCCACGTGGATTGCGCATTCCCGGCGATGCAGCTCTTGCGCTAGAGCGGTCTGGTTGGCGGCCACGTCGATGAGCAATGCGGGAAGTCCCAAGAGACTGAGTTCCCAGCATGTGCTCCCCGCTGCAGCGATAGCCACGTCCGCCACGGCCATCACTTCGGCCACATCTGAAATATCATGCCGAACCCTGATCTTGGCGCACTGCTTGGCGGCCATGCTCTGAAGAAGATCGAAATGCGGATTGCTGCCGCCAATCATCACGGTCACATCGAGGCCCTTGGTACCGGCCAGTCCCAGCGCCTCGACCGCTCGGGCCGTAAGACCTTCGGGATCGCTGCCACCCATCGTCACCAGCACTGAATGAACGACGGGCGAGACCTCTCTTTTCCAATTCCCCCAGGCGGAGAATTCACGCCGCAGAAGGCAATAGCTCGACCCAAGCAGAAGGCGCGTGTTGGGCTCCCGGTTTGAATAAAGCGACTCGTCGGCAGCGGGATTCTGATTCAACACGAAATCGGCGGAATAATTCGGAGCGTGCCCATAGTCATCCAAAAATAGAATCTTAAGACCTTTAGCCTTAAGCGCGCGCTGATAGTCCGCACCGAACTGGTAACCATCTACCACGACCCAATCGGCCTTTTTTTCGGCGGCGAGAGCGATGGTGCGGCGCCAGTCTTCCTCCGTTCCTGCCGCGCACGAAGCCGGTTCGATGGCGCACGACTCGGCAACGAGTCTGGCTTCGACTGCCGGGGTGATATCCGCGGCGGCGAACGTTACGCTTCCGCCCGCATCCTGCCAGGCTTGCGCCAGGGCCAGACAGCGCATCACGTGCCCCGTGCCAATCGCGACATTAGCGTCGGCTCTGATCAAAAGCGGAGCTGCGTTTGGTGAAACATTCGTCATGAAGCGTGCAGCGCCTTCTGCAGGACTGCGGCATTAATCTTCAGCAACTCGGGCTCCCGTTCGACAAGCTGGAGAACATCGCGCCAGGAAAAGGCCAGGTCGCCGGGAATTCGGGCGTAAATCGAGCGGATCAATTCGAGGTCTTCTGCAGTATCGAGCGTCCAGCGCTGGCGGCTGTAATCGGCATCGCCGGTCACCGAAAGAATTTTAAATTTCTCGGGATGCTCGTAGATATATGGGGTAACGTGCTCGCGCTCGTGAGGATTGCGGGCTTGCTGCCAGGTACGCGACAGGGCTTCGATCGACATCACTTCGGTGTCGAGGCCGCGCGGGTAGGTGCGCACCAGGGCATTGGAAGCGTAATCGGGAAGCACTTTCATAAACGCCGCTATAGTTTTGTCGGTGATTTCAGGATCGATCAACGGGCAGTCTGACGTAATGCGGACCACGACATCGGCGCTGGCCATTTTCGCGGCCTGGTAATAACGATCGAGCACATCATTCTCATCGCCGCGGTAGACGGCAACTAAGCACTTGCCGCACTCCGTAACCAACGCATCATCGGCCGGCGAATGGGTGGTCGCGACCAGTAGTTCGTCGATCAGGCGAGCCCGCCGCAGGCGAGCGATCACTCGGGCCAACACCGTTTGCCCGCCGAGGTCTTTCAGTACTTTCCCTGGCAGGCGGGTGCTGCCCATCCGGGCTTGAATAATGGCTACTGTCTTCATTAAAAAGTCGTTTTGAACAGCGCGCCGAGAATCTTCGCAGGTGGTTTGCCGTCCGTCGCTTATCGCTAGCCAATGACCAGCGAACGGCTGATTCACCACTTGCTTCACTTGGGCGCGAATACTCGCGCCATGATATTCCGCATACCGCGCTGCTGGATAATCTTTTTCAAACCTCTGGCTTCAGCTTGCAGTCCCGGCTCGGGCAGCGTGGGAAAAGTTCCCACGCGTTGCGAGGTTCGACGATCGGCAAACTTGCCCACCAGCTTTTGCTCATACACCGTGCCTGCAATATAAACTCTCGGCCTGTCACTTGCGTTCAGCACCGTGACCGCCTTATCGAGAAAGGCGGCCTCGAGTTTGAACTCCACGTGGCCGTGCATGATCTTCACTCTTCCGTTGAGATAGCCCTGGCCGCGGAATTTGCAGTTATACTCGCGGGTGAGGGTGGCAATTCGCACATCGCCGAAGTACGCTGCCACGCGAAAGAAAGGCTGGTCATTGATCGGCTGCCCCGGCTTCTCTTCCAGATATTGCCGGTAGAGAGCGCCCCACTCGTCCAACATGCGATTCAGCTTCTCCGAGCGCTTCAGCATCAGAATGCCGGTGTTGAACTCGGGAAAGCTGGACGGTATATCAGTGCGGGGATAGCGCCGATGCCAGTCGGTATTCAGATACTCCTCATGCGTGGCGGCGCAATCGAAACGATCGAGCAGAGAAAACAACTCGGGAACCGGCTCCAGGACGTAAGTGTCGGCGTCAATAAATAGCGTTCGCTCGTAAGGCGAATCGCGAATCAGCTTGGTCTTGTCGTAAAAGCCGTCTTTCGTAGCATGGACTGAAAAGACCTTGTCGAAGAGGTCGCTCTCCACGGGAAATTGCGAGAAGACCGAGATCGGCAGCTCGGGCATCGCTTTCTTCAGGCTGGCCGCGGACGTGAGCAGTAGATCGACGTATCGCGGATCTTGCGTGATGATGTAGAGAGCTCCGGTTGACATTCAAAGTCCTTGGGACATGGCGTACGCCCGCAGAAAAGCCTGCGCATCACCGCGCGTAGCGGTTTAACACTTTACGGATCGCTGCAATGACGTCGTCGAGATCCTGGTTGGTCATGCCGTGAAACATCGGGATGCTGATCAGCCGCTCGTAGGCATTCTCTGCAATGGGAAACTCGCCTCCCTGATAGCCAAAGCGATCGCGATAATATGGGTGACGGTACACGGGAATGTAGTGAACGTTTACCCCGATGTTTTCGGCGCGCAACGCGCGGAAGATCTGTGCGCGGTCAACCGTCAGCTTTTCCAGATTCAGCCGGACGGGATAAAGATGCCAGGCCGGATTTACCTCGGCCCGGGCTGCAGGCAGCGTTAATCCAGAAAAGCCGCTGAATGCGGCAGCATAATGCGCTGCGATCTCGCGTCTGCGGAATAAATTATCCTCGAGCTTGTTCAGTTGCGACAATCCCAGGGCGCAGGCGATGTCGGTGAGGCGATAGTTATAACCCAGCAAAACCATCTCGTAGTGCCATTGCCCAGCGGTCTGGCGCTGGCGCGCGTCGCTGGAGATTCCGTGATTACGAAACTGACGCAATTTTTCGGCGTAGCCGGCGCGGTCGGTGGTGACCATGCCGCCTTCCCCGGTAGCCAGATGCTTCACGGGATGAAAGCTGAACACCGTCATGTGGGCGACGCTTCCGGCCGGCCGATGTCGATACTCGGCGCCCAGCGCGTGACAGGCGTCCTCGATCACAACTAAATCGTGACGCGATGCGAAGTCCAGAAAAGTATCGATGTCAGCGGGATGCCCGGCGTAATCCACGGGAAGCACAGCTCTGGTTCGGGTCGTGATGCGCGCGGCCACTTCCTCGGGATTCAGGTTAAGTGTGTCCACGTTTACATCCGCGAATACCGGAGTGGCGCCCTGGTATAACACGCAGTTCGCTGTTGCGGCAAAAGTCAGTGGAGTGGTGATCGCTTCATCGCCCGGCTCAAGTCCGGCGGCGAAGGCGGCGCCGTGCAACGCCGCAGTGCCCGAACTGAAGCTTACTGCGAATTTCGCCCCCACTCGATCGGCGAAGGCTTCTTCGAACTCGGGTACTTTCGGGCCCGTGGTCATCCAGTCGGAGCGCAGAACATCTACTACGGCTTGGATGTCGTCTTCGGCGATCGATTGCCGGCCATAGGGCAAAAGGGTCTGGCGAACCGGAGTTCCTCCCTCGACGGCTAGTGCTTCGCGGGTTGCCGAGGTTGCGGGCATGGTGGTTGCGGAAAATCTTTCGTGCGGTCCCTCAGCGGCTAAAGCCGGCTATGAAGGGGCGCTTTATGGCGCGGCTGAAGAGGGTGCTGAGAACTCCTCTTCCGCTCCTTCGGAGCTTGTTCGTCTCCCACTTTCCACCCACGGTTCACGCCGTGGGCTGCGTTATTGCGCCGCTTCGCGGCTGAGAAAAACCACTTCAAGAACATACTCCAGTCACGCGGAGATGGCGGTCCTCGCTTCGGGTTCGATGAACTGCTGTAATTGGTCGTGGCTCAGCCACTGTTCGTTGCTGTCGCTGGTGTAGCGGAAGCCCGACGGCAATTCCCTGCCCTGCACCCAGTTTCCGTTCTTCCACCAGGGATGCGCGGGCTTGATGATGTACATCTCATCCAACTCAACGGCGTTGCGCGCTTCATCTTCGGAGAGCAGCACTTCGTGCAATTTTTCTCCGGGACGAATGCCGATGTATTCGACCGCGCAGCCGGGAGCAATGGCCGTGGCCAAATCGACCAGCCGCATACTGGGAATCTTGGGCACAAAAATTTCCCCACCATGCATTTGCTCGATCGCGCGAATCACAAAGCGGACGCCGTGATCAAGCGTCAACCAGAAGCGGGTCATGCGCGGGTCAGTGAGGGTAATTCGGCCGCGCTTGCGCTGTTCCAGGAAGACTGGAATCACGCTGCCGCGGCTGCCTACGACATTTCCGTAGCGCGCACAACTAAAGCGGGTCGGTTTTGCGCCGGCATAGGCGTTGGCTTGCACGAACATTTTTTCGGCACAGAGTTTTGTAGCGCCGTAGAGGTTGATCGGATTCACCGCCTTGTCGGTGCTCAGCGCGAGCGTGGCGGCCACGCCTTGATCGATGGCCGCATCGATCACGTTGCGCCCTCCCATGATGTTGGTCTGAATGGCCTCGAATGGGTTGTACTCGCAGGCCGGAACCTGCTTCAGCGCCGCCGCGTGCACGACTACCGTGACTCCAGAAAAGGCACGCTGCAAACGGGCCGGATCGCGGACATCGCCGATAAAATAGCGCAGGCTGGAGTGGTCGAAACCGGCGGCGCGCATGTCATGCTGCTTGAGTTCATCGCGGCTGAAAATCACCAGGCGCTTGGGGTGGTATTCGCGCAGCATGATCTCGACAAATTTCTTTCCGAACGAACCCGTACCGCCTGTGACCAGCACGACCTGTTGCGACCAATCCATCGATCCCGCCTCAAGCATTGAGTTCACGCCGCTCTTGCTTACGAATCTTATATCGCCGGGTTGGAGTATAGCGGAATTTCTTGTGCAGGCGCGAAGCAAACGGGGTTGCAAGAAAAGCACCCGCCCTCACATTGGTGGATGCGTTCTTGCCGGACGATGCTAGAATATCGGCAAAACTGACACATACATTATTGAAATTTCCCGGACGATGAACCAGCCATCGAGTTGCCGGGCTGAGTTGGAGTTGCGTCCGGCATCGACTGGCGCAGCTTTGGGCACGATCTTTGGTTGAGGAGAACGAATGGATTCAGGACCGCTGGTGCAGGCCAATCCACAAAACTTTCGCGAAATGCCGCCGGTAGCGGACTTCGGCCGAAACCTTGGCCCGCGCGCGTATCCCGAGCTGCAGCCGCAAGAGTCGGCGCTCGGCGAATATCTACGCGTCCTGATCAAGCGCAAGTGGACGGTTCTTGCCTGCCTGCTTTCAATCTTCGCCTTGGTCGCGATCGCCAGCCTGAAGATGACGCCGATCTATGAGGCGAGTGGCAGCATTGAAATCAACAGGCCGGATTCTGGCTTGGTCAATTTCAGCAATTCTCCGTCGTTCAACGTGGATTCCTACGATCCGACCGAACTTGAAACTGAAGTGATGATTTTGCAGAGCGATCTTCTGGCGCTGCAAGTGATAAAGGAGCTGAATCTCGATCGCCGTTCCGATTTCGGCGGAAAAACTCCCGCGCTACCCTCTACACTCGACCTGGCTCCTGACCCGCTGCAAGCCGATTCCGCGCGGACGTCCGCATTGATCGGGGGCTTCCGGGGCAACTTGAAAGTTACGCTTTCTCCGAATACTCACATCATCAAAGTATCGTTCCGCAGCCCCGACAAGGAATTGACCGCCAACGTGGTCAATACTTTGATGAACACATATACGGAAAACAATTTCAAGTCGCGCTTCGATTCGACCATGCAAGCTTCGGACTGGCTTTCCAAGCAGCTCGTGGACTTGCAAATGAAGGTGGAGACATCCCAGGAGAAACTGGTGCGCTACCAGAAAGAGCATGAGATCCTGGGCATCGACGAAAAACAGAACATCATCACCTCGAAGCTCGATGAATTGAACAAGGCGCTGACCGCAGCAGAGTCGGATCGCATGGCAAAAGAATCGGTGTACCGCCTGGTTCAGGCGGGAGATACCGACTCGATTGTCTCTGCGGTCTCTGCCGCCAGCGCGCTGGATGCGTCTGGAGCCACAAGTCAAACGCCTTCGAACCTGCTGGAGGCGCTGCGCACCAAAGAAGCCGATCTGAAGATTCAAGCGGCGGAGATTGGCACGCAATTCGGGCCCTCGTATCCGAAGCTGGCGCAAATCAACAACCAACTGAAGGAAATCGATACTCAACTGCTGGCGGAAACAAAAAAAGTCGTGGGCAAAATCCGCGGGCAGTATATGGCAGCGCTACAGCGGGAAAACATGCTGCACGACGCGCTGGAAAAACAGAAGCAGGAAGCGAATCAACTGAACGAGAGTGCGATCCAGTACAGCATCCTCAAGCGCGATCTTGAAAGCTACCGTCAGCTCTATGAAGGCTTGATGGAGAAGATGAAGGAGGCTGGGGTCTCGGCCGGGTTGAAGTCCAACAACTTCCGCATCGTGGATGTTGCCCGCGTGCCCACCGCGCCGATTGAACCGAATATTCCGCGCAATCTTGCGTTTGCTTTTGTGCTGGGGCTGACCTCCGGCGTGGGGCTGGCGTTCCTGCTCGAGGGGGTCGATAACACAGTGCGCACCACGGAACAGGCGCAAATGATCTCCGGACTGCCTCCGCTCGGAATGATTCCCCTGGGATCGAGATCGGCTCGCGACGGGACAAGCGCGAAGCGGTTAGTGATCGCCACGTCGAAGGAGGCGGTAGAACTGGTGACCCAGGTCCGGCCACAGTCGCAGATGGCGGAATCCTACCGCGCCCTGCGAACTTCCCTGCTGCTCTCGAATCTAGGCGCGCCTCCCAAGGTGATCATGATCACCAGCGCGCTGCCGCAGGAAGGCAAGACCACCACCAGCATCAATTGCGCGGTCGTACTGGCGCAGAAAGGCATTCGCGTGTTGCTGATCGACGCCGACCTCAGGCGCCCGAGCATTCATAAGACTCTGGGCATGGGTCCGCGGAGCGGCTTAAGCAACGTGCTCACCGGCAGTGCCACGCTGCAGCAGACCATCACGCGATCGAGCATCCTGCCGAATCTTTCAATCCTGCCTGCGGGAACGCCTCCACCGAATCCCGCCGAACTGCTGGCGTCCGCCAATATGCGTGACGTTTTGGAGGAACTGCGCGGGCAGTACGATCACATCGTGGTCGACACTCCTCCAAGTCTATCGGTCACGGACGCGGTGGTGCTGTCGCCGCGGGCGGATGCCATTGTGCTGGTCATTCGATCCGGACAAACCACCAAGCAGGCGCTGCGCCGCTCCCGCGACATTCTGGCTCAGGTCAACGCGAAGGTTTCTGGCGTGCTGCTGAATGCGGTCGATCTAAGCTCGCCGGATTACTACTATTACTACGAATACCAGAGTCGATATTCCCACTACTACCGCGAGGAAGAGACAAAAGATCGCGATGACGAGAGCGGGGACGGCGAGGAAGTCGAGGTAGAGCCGAACAGCGCGTAGGGCTCAGCACGACATGGAAATCGCTCTCCATTCTTCTTCGCGGAAAGCGCTTATCGTCTGCGCGGCGGCAGTTCTTTGCCTGACCTACATGTTTTTAGCTGGGCGTCTGTTGGTGGCGTCTGTGTTTGGAGACAGACCGGAACTTCGCAGCCTGCAGCGGGCAGTCCGTCTCGATCCCAGTGACGCGGACTATCGCAATCGCCTCGGACGCTACTACGCTTTGGTGTCGCACGACCCTTTCGCAGCGCTTGAGCCTTACCGCGCCGCGGTTCAACTGAATCCGCATGCCGCGCGGTACTGGTTCGATCTCGCCTCCGCTTATCAAGTACTGGGAGATATTTCGAATCAAAGCTGGGCGCTGGATCAGGCCATTCACGCCGATCCCACGACCCCCGATGTTGCCTGGGAAGCCGCGAATTTTTTCCTGGTGCAGGGTGACAACGAAAAGGCTCTGCGTGAATTTCGCGTCGTTCTGGAGAACGAACCCGACCTGGCGGGTCTGGCCATGCAATTCTGCTGGCGGATCGATCCGGATGTCGACTTGCTTTTGCGGGACGTCATCCCGGCTCGCGCGCCAGCCTATCTTGCATTTTTAAACCTGTTGATGACCAAACAGGAGACGGCGGCGACGGCTAAGGTCTGGGCCGCGCTTATGGCTACTTCGGAATCGTTTGAGCGGCAATCCGTCTACGATTATTTCCAATACCTGCTCGATCATAAGGACATCGATCAAGCGCGCCTGGTTTGGCAGCAAGGCGCGCCGCGTTTCGGGCTCTCTTCCTACTTGCCAACGCGGAATAATTTGATCGTCAACGGCGATTTCGGCCTCGACGTGCTCAATGGGGGCTTCGATTGGCAGTACCAGAAGCAACCCAGCGTTACGCTGACGCTCGATCCCAGCGATTTTCACAGCGGGCGGCGGTCGCTGCTGATTAGCTTTGACGGCCCGGGAGTAGTAGACGCGGGTATTCATCAATACATCGCCGTGCAGCCGAATACGACGTACCAGTTCTCGGCTTATTACAAGAATGGAGAGATCGAGGGGGCTGGCGGGGCGCACGTAACCATTCAGGATGTGGTGACTCAAAACGTCCTCTACGACAGCGACGAACTGAAGGAATCGGGATTCTGGAAATCCATCGGCGGAGAATTTACTACCGGAGAGGATTGCAAGCTGCTGGTACTGCATGTGCGCCGGTTGCCGGTGGGCAGTCCGATCCGTGGTAAGCTCTGGGTCGATGATTTCAAGCTTGTAGCCAAGCGGCAGCGCGATTAATTTCATGCCCTCCACCATCACCAGCGTAAACCAACGCAGCCAACTGGCAACGCAAGCTGGCAACGCGCTGTTTTACGGAATTTTCGGCCTACTGCTGTTTGGACCGCTCGCCTTCGGCTCCGTGGAACCGTGGGCGATCTTCGTGATGGAAGCGGGCGCGGCATTGCTGTTTCTTTTGTGGATCGGCAAACAGGTTCTCGATGGCGGGATGAAGATTCGATGGAATCCGATCTTCCTTCCTATGGCTTGCTTCGGTCTGCTCATCCTGGTGCAGCTGGTTTTTCATCGCACCGCGTATCCACACGACACGATTTCTTTGGCATTTCTCTATGTCGCCTACGCGATGCTCTGCTTCCTGGCGGGGCAATCGCTGATACGCGGTTCGCAGGCTCGCCATCTCGCAATTGTGTTCACGGCATACGGAGCGGCGCTGGCCGGATTCGCATTGATTCAGGGCGTTTCTTCCAATGGTCGGCTGTACTGGCTTCGCCAGGCCAAGCTGGGAGGCTGGATCTACGGACCCTACGTGAACCACAACCATTACGCCGGCTTAATGGAGATGCTGGTTCCGATTCCGCTGGTGTTATCGCTGACGCGGCTGGCATCGAGAAGAACCCGGGCGGCCGCGGCGGTTGCGGCGGCGGTAATGGCGGGCACGATTTTTCTCTCGGGATCGCGCGGCGGCATGATCGCGCTGATGGTCGAGCTCATCCTTCTGGGCGCCTTGTTGGTGCGGCAGAAACGCAGCCTGCGCACTGCGATCGGCATCGGGCTCTTTATGACCCTTGTAGCCGGGCTACTGGTCTGGGTCGGGGGCGGCGAACTCGCGAGCCGAATTGCCTCGGTGGGTCCTTCGCACTCCGAACTTTCGGGCGACATTCGCAATTACATCAATCGCGACGGCTGGCACATGTTTTTGAAGAAGCCAATTCTCGGTTGGGGACTGGGAACATTTCCCGTTGTGTATCCACAGTTCCGTACTTTTTACACGGACTTCTTCGTCAATGAGGCCCACGACGACTACCTGCAATTGCTGGTGGAAACGGGCCTGCTGGGATTCGGAACGATGCTCTGGTTTCTGGTGACGCTTTACCGGGGCGCCTTGAAGAAATTGACGAACTGGAGCAGCGAGATCAGCGGCGCGGTGGCTTTGGCTTGTGGGCTCGGGTTAAGTGGAATTCTGGTGCACAGCGCGGTTGATTTCAATCTTCAGATTCCGGCGAATGCGGCGCTGTTCTACGTGCTGTGTACGATTGCGGCTTCGGCGCCCTTCGCACAGCCGGCGCGAAAACGGCGCGTGGTGCGGGCGAAACCGGTTGAGGACATTGTGACCGCGCCCCAAGCGTTGGAACGGCCAGCTACGAACTTCTAAAGACCTCCCACCAAAAATGAAAGCCGCCGGGGACCCGAGCGGCTCAGAAATTTGAATCGGAATCAGCCTCGGTGGCTAGGGCGCTGACGGGCTTACAGGATTGCTGCTGCGCAAAAGGACCCAGGCCGTAACTCCCCCCACCGCCGCAGCTCCTACCCCGATGGCGACGCTCGAGTCAAGAATCCCACCGCCGGCAGCGGGAGCAGCGCCTGCAACGGCCCTCTTTTTCTTCTTCTTTTTATCCTGGTCACTTGTGCTCTGCGTGGACTGTTCGTCGCGTGTGGTTTCCTGTCCTTGGGCCAAGGTGGTCGAGCCATTGTCGTCGGTGATGGTGAGGTCACCTTTACGCGCGGCGATTCGAACCGTGCCGTCGGTGTCGGTGACATTGAATTCGGTCCAGGCATTGGATGCGGGCGCAACGCGCACGTCCCCTGCAATCGTGATCACACCTTTGGAGGTGGCAACGCTGACTCCGCCATGCTCCACTTTCAGCGCAGTGCCTTCGAACTGCACCAGTGATTCACCGAGAACAGTAATGCTGGAGCCGGGCGCATGAATGTTGGCGGCCGAATCGACTCCCGTCTGCACCAGGTCCCCGGAAAAAATCGCGGAAGATTTGGGCACGTGGCCGCCATTCAACCAGGCGGCGCCGTCCGAATAAAGCATGGCCGCGCCGGAATCGGCGGCAGAAAGTGCGGCAGGAATAATCAACAAAAGCACGCAACTAACCCACTTGCGGAAAGCAGCCATGCCCATCCCACACTCCGTCTGCATAGTCTTTGGTTCGTTAGACGAATCGTACCTTCCACGTTGTAGGCAGTCAATGTCTTTTGTGATTCGGAGGGGCGGGGCGAGCATGGAAAAATTCTTTAATATTCACCGGCCATTGATCAACTAGTTTCCACCAGAGGAGGCGGAGCCATTCATCTGCGAAAGTTTTGGCCCACTGGCGGTGAGTCCACCATTTTGCGCCAAACTCGGCGTCGTCGCGGGAGGCTGCGACAGAATATTTGTAGCCCGGGAGTTCATGCTCATAAATGCTGAGCGCGCGGCGGGTGTGAAAGTCGGAAGTGACGATGAGGACGGCTTTCGCGCCCTGGCTGGCAATACACTTCGCGGCATCTTTGGATTCATCTTTGGTGGAGAGTCCTTCGATGGGGCAGACGGTGACCGATGCAGCTTGTGGCAAGTCGTGAACGTACTTCTGGGCTAACTCAATTTGGGCGAGCTCGTAGATCTTCGTGTTGGCGGGGACATCGATCAGGATGTGGCGGGCGAATCCCTGACCGAGGAGTTCGAGGGCGCGGGCCGGGCGGTGGTTCGTTTCTCCCGCCAGGACGAGAATGACATCGCTGGGGCGCGGAGCGTCGATGATTAGATAGCTCCCGGCGTGGACGCCGAGCCAGAGGGTGATGGCGATCAGAAGGATCAGAAGCGGCCAGATTGGTCGTCTTTTCATAAGTTCGCGCCTTCACGCCCACCCTTCACGGCGCACTCTGCTTCATTCCCGAGTACGGAAGGTGAAGCTCTTTTGACAGCCCCCTGCGACGATTCAGCCCGGTTTAGGGCTACTCCCAGGTGCTAGAATCCAGAGTGAAATTCATTTCACTTATACAAAGAGATTATCTGCCGCAATGACAAAACATTCTGCCGCATCCCATTCTCCTGCAACTCATTCTCCCGACCAATTCAAAAATAAGATACAGCAGCGCCACGCGCAGGTTGGAATTATTGGCCTGGGATACGTTGGTCTGCCACTGGCTCTGCTGTTTAGCGAACAGAAATTTTCCGTCACCGGCTTTGATATCGACGCCCGCAAGGTCGACACCTTGGCCAAAGGTGAATCTTACATCTACCGTATCAGCAAAGAGGAGATTCGCGCCGCGCAAGCCAATGGTTTCAAGGCGACCTCCGATTACGCCAAAATCGGCGAGATGGACGCCATTATTATTTGCGTGCCCACGCCGCTGAACGAATATCACGAACCCGATCTCAGCTTCATTACAGACACCACGCATGCCATTGCCCCGCATTTGCAGGCCGGGCAATTGGTCGTGCTGGAAAGTACCACGTACCCTGGTACGACCGAAGAGGTGATGATCCCGATTCTGGAGAAAGAGAATAAGAACGGGCTGAAGGCGTCGAAGGACGGCGCGCCTTCGGCGAAGGATTTCTTTGCGGCGTTCTCGCCGGAGCGCGAAGATCCGGGCAACACGACGGTGGCGCGAGCCGATATTCCCAAGGTCGTGGGCGGGGTAAATCCGCAATCTTCCGAGATGGCTGCGGCGCTGTACGGATCGATTTTTCATCGCACCGTGCCGGTCTCTTCGCCGGCGGCGGCGGAGATGACGAAGTTGCTGGAAAACATCTACCGGTGCGTGAACATCGCGCTGGTGAATGAGTTGAAGCTGCTGTGCCTGCGGATGGGAATCGATATCTGGGAGGTCATCGCAGCCGCGTCGACCAAGCCCTTCGGCTTTCATCCTTTTTATCCCGGGCCGGGCTTGGGCGGCCACTGCATTCCGGTCGATCCTTTTTATCTTTCATGGAAGGCCAAGGAGTGGGATTTCCGCACACGATTCATCGAACTCGCGGGCGAGATTAACGTCAACATGCCCTACCACGTGCTGGCTTCGATTGGCAGTGCACTGAACCAGCATAAGAAGTCAGTAAACGGGTCGAAGGTGCTGGTGCTGGGCGTAGCCTATAAGAAGGATATCGACGATCTGCGCGAGTCTCCGGCGTTGACCATTATTGAACTGCTGCAAAAAGAAGGAGCTGAGGTCAGTTATAACGATCCTTATTTTCCATTCATCGGCAAGGGACGCAAGTACGACCTGCAGATGAAGTGCACCCCGTTGGAGAAATTGGGACTGTACGATTGCGTGGTGATCGTCACCGATCACTCCGACTATGACTATAAGAAGATCGTAAGCGAGTCGCAGTTGGTGGTCGACACGCGCAATGCGACCAAGGGAATTGGCAGTCCCAAAGTGGTGCGCTGCTAAGCGAAGCGGTCGATCGAGATTTGGGCCTAGCAGGCTACCGAAAAACTCAAATCGCTTGCCGGAAGCACACTCACCGGCTGAAAGCCGCGATTGAAAACAGGCAACTTATCGCAGCGCTGAAGCACTGCGCCACCCAAAATCAAGGTCGCCACCGAGTTTTTCAGCGACTTGATAGGTTCTGAGGGAAAGGCTACAGACCCGTAATAGGAAAGTAATGGACTGTTTCAGGATGTAAATTCCCGCCACCCTCGACTTCACCCTGGGTACTCGCCAGACCAATAAGTGTATTTGATTGAACGATTAAGAAGATATATTGTCGTGTTTTAATTGAAATGGCCTTTGTCGTGCAACGCTCTTAATTTAGTAGTAAAGTAGGTACTGGTAGCCCCGGTGGCCCAAGGTTCCTTCGCCGCCAGGGTCTGAGAAGTACATCTAAGAAACTTCAGCCCCTCGGGGGTGTTTGGAAAACTGACGAGTTGCGGATATGAGTTCTTCTGTCTCCCAAGCGACCCCTTTCTCCCTGCTACCGACGACGAGAACCCCCTGGCGGGAGTTCGTTTTCAGCTCCGGGATGCAAGCGCTGGCAATTGCGCTGCTGATCTGGGTGCGCCTGGTGTTACCGGCAGCCGTCTCCACTCCGGAACATCATCCTCAGTTGACCGTGCTCGTAAGTACTCCCACACCGGTCAATCATCAGCCTCAACCCAAGGCCATGATTCAGGCTCCGCTGGTCGCCGATCTTGACTCACCCGCTTTGCTTTTGCCAGCGCCACGGTCAAAGGCGGCGGCAAAGGTCGAAGAAGCCGCCGCTCCCGCGGTGAGGATTGTGCCTAAGAAGATGGAGCCGCTGCCTATCAATACCGCACCTGTGGTTCCCAAACAGGGCGTGAAAACCAACGTCTTCTCCACTGGCAGTTCGGCCGCTCCCACGATCGCGCGGGCGCCATCGCAGGTGCAGACCGGAGGCTTCGGCGATCCGAATGGCATTCCTGCGAAGGCAGGACAAGGAAAGCCCGCGAACATTGCCGCCGCAGGATCGTTCGATCTGCCATCTGGCCCGGGAAGTGGAAATGGATCGGGCGGCGCGAAAGGGGTTGCAGGTGTGGTCGCGAGTTCCAGTTTTGGAAACGGCACGGCCATCCCCGATAGTCGTCCGCGCCCCCAGGCCGTTGTTCAGAGCACCGGCTTTGCCAGCACCGATGTTCCCGCCTCGCCGACGGTCCGCTCGCGTCCTGCCGAAACGATCAAATCTGTACCTCCGGAGATCATTTCCAAACCGCTTCCGGTCTATACTCAAGAAGCGCGGAACCTGCGGATTGAAGGAGAAGTACTGCTGGAAGTGGTTCTCGAAGCCTCGGGCAGTCTCAAGGTCGTGCGCGTGGTGCGTGGCTTGGGACACGGCCTTGACGACAATGCGGTGAAGGCCGCGGAACAGATTCGTTTCAAGCCGGCGATGAAGGATGGCCAACCGGCCGATTCCACCGTCGTGCTGCACATAATTTTCCAGTTGGCGTAGGTTTTTCGTAGAAGGGGTTTATGGGTATCTCTCGGGCAGGTTCGCTCTCACTTTTCCTTTTAGCTTGGCCTTTTTTATCCTTACCTATGCTGGCGCAGGAAGCGATGCCGTCGACGGCGCCGGCCGCGACCAGCGAGGCAAAAGCGGCGGAGCAGGCCTCTGGCAGTCTTCCGGCTGCGCCTCCGGCTTCGTTCAATGACGTTCTCGACCGCATCGTGCAACGGGAACATCTTTTCGTAGCGCAGATGCGCCACATGCGTCCCCTGGTCGAGACCTACCTGCAATATCTTAAGAATGAAAAAGGGGGGGATCTCTCGCCGGTCAAGGACACCTATTTCCTGGGCAGGCTGGACATGAGCGATGGTCCGGAGGATACGTCGTTTATAGGGCAGCCCGGCATTCGCCAGCGCATGGTCAACAAGCTAACCGGCCTGTATGCCATGCGCTTCCTGCCGCTGGGATTCGCGCAAATGGTGGTGCTCGATCCTGATTTCCAGACGAAGAATTACGACATCACCTTCGTGCGGCGCGAGTTTTTGGGCGAGGTACGGTGCCTGGTGCTGGATCTTCAGCCCAAGGAAGGCTCGGATACTTCCCGCTTTATGGGCAGAGTCTGGGTCGAGGATCAGGACTACAACGTGGTTCGATTCAACGGCACTTATTCTCCGCATCCTAAGGTCGGCTACTACCTTCACTTCGATAGCTGGCGGCTCAACATGCGCCCCGGCGTCTGGTTGCCGGCTTACATCTACAGCGAAGAATCGGATTTGAAGTACGGCATCACCCGGGGCGTGCACTTCCGCGCCCAGACGCGGCTTTGGGGGTATGACTTGACGGGGGTGAATAAGAATTCGGAATTTACCCAAATTCTGGTGGACTCATCGCAGTCGGTGAAAGACCAAAGCGAAGCGGCCGCCGACGCGACTCCGGTGCTGGCCGAGCGCATGTGGGAGCGTCAGGCCGAGGATAACGCAGTCGAACGTTTGCAGAAGATCGGACTGCTGGCGCCTCCCGGCGAAGTCGATAAGGTTCTACAGACGGTAGCCAACAACCTGCTGGTGACGAATAACATCGACTTGCAAGGAGATTTGCGCTGCCGTGTTTTGCTCACTTCGCCTTTGGAATCGTTCACCATTGGCCACACCATCGTGGTGAGCCGCGGGTTACTGGATGTGTTGCCCGATGAAGCTTCGCTCGCCATGGTTCTGGCTCACGAACTCGGGCACATCGTGCTGGGTCATGAGTTCGATACCAAGCTGGCCTTCAACGATCGCATGTTTTTCGCAGACGAGGATTCATTTCAGCATCTGAATTTTAAGCGCCGGCCCGCTGATGAAGACGCGGCGGATGCCAAGGCTCTGGAACTGCTGAAGAACTCTCCGTACAAGGACAAGCTGGGCAGCGCCGGATTATTTCTGAAGGCGCTGCAGGAAGAGGCTCCTAATCTGCCGAACCTGATTCGTCCACATCTCGGAAATAGTTTCGCCGACGGTAAGAGTCTGCGCATGTCGGCGCTGCTGGCGAATGCGCCGCAACTGGAGCCGCAACGTACCGATCAGATTGCCGCATTGCCGCTCGGTGGACGAATCAAGCTAGATCCTTGGTCCGACCAGGTTGAGCTAGCGAAGGCGAAGCCGGTGGCTTTGGCGTCCGCCAAAGAAAAAATGCCGTTCGCGATTACACCGTTCTTTCCTTATTTGAGCCGGTTGCCGGGCGCGGGAGGCGAGAAGGCAGCGCTGGCGGCGGGGGATAGGAAGTAAGGTGGGGACGCCGCCGGGGGGGTGCCTCAGCGTGGCACCCAATCTGTCAACCTGCTACGCCGACGTATTTTTGCGTTCGCGGCTGGAGGGACTGGAAACAACACAAAAGGGCGCACACGCCGGTGCGCCCTGCAATCTGGGGATAAAACGCTTCGCCTGTTTACTGGTTCAGCGCACTACCAACGTTAGAAAACACGTTGTTGGCGTTCGAACCGATGAGCCGGATCGTGCCCACCACGATCACCAGAATCACCGCCAGCATCACCGCGTATTCAGCGATATCCTGACCGCTCTCGTCCTGCCAAAGCTTTTTCAAGAATTTAGCCACGGGCTCCGTCTCCTTAAGGTTGTGTTGCGAATCGCTCACGTTACCGCACTAAGGGATCAATGTTAAAAAATTGTGACCGGATCAATTGCCATCCCGAGGCTGGTCTTACGCAGATCATAACGCGCGTCGCTCGGATCTTCCAATGGCCCGTAAGTGCCATGTCTCTCGTCACCGCGAGGCTTCCCCCGGCAGCTCAAGCTAAGAACAACGAGGCCCTACCCAGCCGGTAGCCGCTGCGCCGGCAAAGAGCGATCGAGAGTTACACAGCCTTTCAGCTTAACCGATGCTTTTCAGGGGCAGCGACTGGTTGACGGCGAACAGCGCCAACTCCAACCTTGTAGAGACCCCCAGTTTGTCAAAGATGTTGCTGAGATGGTGTTTGACGGTGTCTTCGCTGATCTTGAAATATTCGGCGATTTCTTTATTCGAGTAACCGGCGACGACTGCGGCCACAATTTCCAATTCGCGCGGAGTCAAACCAAATTTCTTTTGCCGCACTTCGTCGCTGGTGGATTGCACCAGGGTGCGCAGATATTGCACGAGATTGGAAACACTCTCGCGGCCCACCCAATACTCGCCGGACATCACGGTGTGAATCGCCTTTAAGAGCAGTTGGGTGGCGGAATCTTTCAGCACCACGCCGCGCGCGCCCAACTGAAGAGCTTCTACAATCTGGCTCTTCTCGGCGGCCGCAGTCAGCAGGATGACTCGAACCGGAGAGGAATTCACCCCCGTGCTGAGTTCCCGCAGAGCTTCAAGGCCGGGATGTTTGGGCATCGAAAGATCCAAGAGAAGAATGTCGGGCTTTAACTGGCGCGCTAACTTTACCGCCTCGGCGCCGTCGGATGCTTCACCCAAAACTTTCAAACCCGGCTCCGCTTCCAGAAGACGGCGCAAGCCATCGCGGAAAATCGGATGGTCGTCAGCGATCACGATGCGGACCGTTGTTGCCTTCTTAAAATTCATCGGGAACTTCTCCACTTCTCGGCACCTTCACTTCCAGGCGAGTGCCCGCGCCCGGAGTCGATTCTACCGTGAGTGCACCTGCAATTAAACGGACGCGTTCCTTAATGATCATCGGTCCCTTTCCCATGTGGTCGAGTTCGTCCTGGGTGAGGCGGCCGGAAAAAGCGAATCCCTTTCCGTCGTCCTCGAGGGTAAGGCTCCACTGGCTGGAGTTCGCGCTCAGCCGGACCAAAGCGTGGCGCGCCTTGCTATGTTTGCGCACGTTGACCAGGCCCTCCTGCACAATACGCAGCAATTCCTGGCAAACTTTATCGGGCATTTGAAGTTTCGTAATATCGGTGACAAAGCGGGCGGAGATTCCCGTCTCCCGCTCAAAGCGCTCGACCGTGTCGGTCACGACGCTGAGAAATTTTCGCGAATCCACGTCGATGGATTTCATCTGCTGCATCAGTTCGCGCAGCTTCAGCACTTCTTCGCGCAGCAGGCCCTGGATGCGTCCCAGTTCGCTGGCGACAACGTTCGGCCTGGTCTCAGCCTGACGGCGTAGAACGTCAACCTGCATCTCCACCGCGATCAACGATTGCACGGCGCCGTCGTGCAATTCTCTGGCAAAGCGGGTGCGTTCTGCGGCCCCGGCACGACGCCGCAAGCGGTGTAGCAGATACACGTTGTAGACGGCCGGGCCGACTTGACGCACCACGTCCAGCAGAAAACGCAACTCTTCCTGCGTGTCAACGGGGCGGGAGGGATCGAAAATAAAAACCCGTCCGCGCCACTCCCCGCCGAACATGAAGGAAATCGAGATCACCGAACGGAAGCTTTGTCGTTGCTGCAATCGAGCCAAGGGTTCGGGCGAAGTGGAAGCGACTGGGTTGCCATCCCCGTCGAGGGCGGTGATCGACCAACGGGCTCGGTTCTCGTCTTTGGCGGCGTAGAGCGCGTCTCCCGGAAAATCCTCGAGAAAAATCTGAGCATCGCGCGGATTGGAATCCAGCCAGAAGAAATCGGAAACCGCCTCATCGTCGTCGCGCAACTCTCCGAGAAACATGCGGTGGCTGTGAATCTCCTGCGACGCCACCAGCAAACGCGAAGCGTGATACATGGCAGCGATCTCGCGGCTCATCTGTTGCAGAGTTTTGGTCAACCCCGCTTCGACGCGCACCTTGGCGAGCATGCGGGTTACGGCGGCCTTCTCTGCGCGTAGCCGGCGCTGTTGCTGCGAGAGATAGCCCAATAGTAGTCCCATCACCAGCAGATACACCGACAGCATGAACAGGCGCTTGGGCTCAAACTCGCTCTCATTGATTTGCAAGCCGGAGAGGAAGTGCCAGGGCACTCTTCCCGCGCGCGTGGCCCAAACATGAAGCAGTAAAAAGCTCTCGGCCCAAAGCAAGACTACTTCTGCCGCAGCCGTGCTCAGAGTCGCCCACAAACCCCAGCGATAGGCCGCCGCGGTGAGCACGAAGACGAAGAACAGGAAAAATGGGCTTCTTGGACCTTCGGCAAATACGGAGATGAATGCAGGCCACACAATATCAGCCGCATGCACCAGCACCCGAAAACTGGGTGTCGAGGCTTTACGCCGCCGCAGCAGCATCAGCACCAGGATGCTGTTGCCCATGTAGAACCCGAGCAGCCCGTAGGCTGCGGGAGAATTGCCGAGTTGGGTTGGATCCATACGAATGGCGACGAGAGCCGAGACTGCCAGAAATACGCGGGCCGTCGCCAACCAGCGCTCGATTCGCCGGGTTTCGCTGGGGTCGTCCGGGCTCTGGACGCCGCCGAGAAAGCGATGCTTGAGGTTAAGATCCAAAATTCGGTTCACTTCTTAAAACGCCGATCTTAAAACGCCGATCAAACATGCAAAGGAACGTTTTGCATAGTATTGATAATGAAGACTGGGAGCAAGCAGATTGTAATCGATTCCTGGGGTGCAAAGTTCCGCCGGCGAAGTTCCGCAGGTAAGGTTCCGCAGAATGATGATCGGTCGAGTCGCAGGGTGATGGCTTCTACCAACCACTACCCACGACTCACGATCCACTGTTTTTCAGATTACTTCCGTAACCCAGCACTGTTCTAAACTTATTCTAGAATGCGAATGAGGGCTGTCTTTTGGTGCGCACCTATACCAAACTCTGGATCGGGGCGATCGCCGCATGTCTGGCGGCTCTGGTCGTGGCTGCCGTCTTCCTGCCTAACTCTTTTGGTCTCACCGCTCTGAGTGATGTGATCCAGTGTGTTTTGCTATTTTCGGGAGCGATGTCGCTGCTCCCGCACGCTGTGCACTCGCGAGGACGGCTGCGACTGTTCTGGACGCTGATGGCCTCCGGCATGGCGTTCTGGTTTTCCTACCAGTTGTTTTGGACCTATTACGAAGTCTGGCTGCGGACACCCGTCCCGGACATGTGCGCTGCGGACATCGTTCTTTTCCTGCACATCGTTCCCTTCATGGCGGCTCTGGCGCTGCGTCCGCACGCGCCGCAGGATGAATATGCCGCTCGCCTGCGACGCCTCGATTTTGCCTTGATGATGGTTTGGTGGATATACCTTTACGTCCTGATCGTCATCCCCTGGCAGTATGTCGTACCTGATCCTGGCCCCTACGGCAACAACCTGAACTTGCTCTATCTGACCGAAAAAGTAGCATTTCTGGGTACGCTGGTAGTCGTGTGGTTGGGCAGCAAAGAGGGCTGGAAGACTTTCTATGCCAGCCTGTTCGGCGCCAGCCTGATTTACGCCGGCAGTTCTTACATGGCGAACTGGGCCCTCAGCCGGCATTTCTACTACAGTGGCAGCCTTTACGATATTCCGCTGGCCATTTCGATGGCGTGGATCACGCTCATGGGTTTGACGACGCGCGAACGCGAACCCCTTGCCGGCATACGCTCGACGTCCACGTCGCATGGCGTGTGGCTGGCGCGGTTGGGCATGATCGCAGCTTTTTCGCTGCCGCTGTTCGCGGGCTGGGCGTTGATGGATACAGCAGTCCCGCCGCGCATTCGTTGGTTCCGCGTGGTGGTGACTCTGGGGGCATCGCTGCTGATGGGTGTGATGGTTTTCATAAGGCAGCGTCTGCTGGATCAGGAATTGCTCCGGCTGCTCAATTACTCGCGGGAATCTTTTGCGAACTTGAAACGGTTGCAGGCGCAGATCACGGAAGCGGAAAAGCTCGCATCCATCGGACAACTCGTCGCCGGCGCCGCCCATGAACTCAATAATCCCATTACGGCGATGCTGGGATATTCCGATCTATTGCTGGGAACGACGCTCAACCCAGAACAGAAAACGCTGGTGGCGAGTATCGGCCAACATGCGCGGCGTACGCGCTCGTTGGTGGCCAGCCTGCTGAGTTTCGCCCGGCAAGGGCCCTCCGCCATGGCTTCGGTCGACCTTAACACGCTGCTGCGCACAGCCGTCAAACTCTCGCAACCACATTTTCAGGGGCTGGGCATCGAGGTGCAAACGAAATTTTCTGCTGAACTACTTTTGGTGCAAGGAGATTCCAACCAGTTGCTCCAGGTTTGCGTGCAGATCATCAACGACGCTCTGCACGTGGTCAATCAGCAGAGCGGATGCACACTGCACATCTCGGCTGAACGCAAAGACGGCTTTGCTGTCATTCATATTTCCAACAAAACTTCTACGGATGATCGCGCGAAGAGTTCCCCGATGACCGAAGGGAAGACCGAAACGATGACCGAAGGGGCGACCCAAGCAACTATCCAAGGCGGAGGGCACCTCATGTCGAGCATGGGATTGACGGCCTGCCGTGCGATCCTGCTGCAACATCGCGGGCGCATGCTATGGCAACAAGGCAAAGAGGGCGAAACGACAATCCGGGTCGAGATTCCGGTTATGCCAGCGGCGCAGGAGAAATCGACTGGAGTTGGAGTTCCGGTGACGTGGGAACCTCAACCGTCCGCTTAAGCTGGCCGCACGCAGCATAAATGTCGCGTCCTCGCGGACGCCTGAGAAACGCCGGAATGCCCGAGTCGCGCAGAATCTTCTGGAATGCCTCGACCCGCTCCGGGCTGGGAGTGGTGAAACCGATTCCCGGCCCCGGATTCAGCGCAATCAAATTTACCTTGCAACGCAGGCCACGCAACAACTCGGCTACTTCCCTGGCATTTCCGGGCGTGTCGTTTACTTCGCCCAGCAGCACATACTCAAACGTGATGTATTCGCGGGTGCGCAGCGGGAAAGCGCGCGCGGCGGCAATCAGCATTGCAAGATTCCACTTCTTATTCAGCGGCATCAGCCGGGTGCGCAGAACATCGTTCGAGGCGTTCAACGAAATCGCCAGCTTGGGGCGGATTTTTTCTTCGCCGAAGTCGTGGATGCGGGGAACGATGCCGGCCGTTGAGACGGTCATGCGGCGCTCGGCAAGGCCTACGCCTTCCACAAGCAGTCGCGAAGCTTTGATGAAATTCTCATAGTTGAGGAACGGCTCGCCCATGCCCATGAAGACCAGATTGATGCGGTCTTCCGGCGGGGAGACGTGCTGGTCTTGCAACACCGCGCAGACCTGGCCCACAATTTCTCCGGCTGTAAGATTGCGCTTCACGCCCAGCAGTGCGGTCAAGCAAAATTGGCAGTCGACGGCGCATCCGACCTGGCTGGAGATGCAAATGGTGGAGCGGCCCCAGGAGCGTGCCGCAGATGATGACTCCGCCGCTTCGGCAGCTTCACTCCCGTCTCCCGCTTCGCCGCCGTCGCCTTCCGGCATCCAGACGGTTTCCACAGTTTGGCCGTCCGCCAAGGCGATCAGGTAACGCACGGTTCCATCCAGTGAGACGAATCTCTTTTCAATCCGTGGGACACCGACGGTTATGCCGCTTTGCCCCAACTTCTCGCGAAAGTCTTGCGGTAGCGTCGAGATCTCGTCCAGGCTCACCACCCGTTGGCGGTAGACGGCCTCCATAATCTGCTTGGCTCGGAAGGCGGGCTGGCCTGATTCAACCGCTAAGATCGTGAGTTCCTCGCGATCCATGCCGATTAGAGTCGACGCTAAAGATTCACTATTGCTCATAAACTAATGATAGTAAACAGCTAACAGCCATCACCACTATCCCATGCCAAGGCTCGTCAAATATGTCAGAATAGTGAAGGTTCTTCCGGCCTGGTATTTCATCAAATTATAGTTCGACACCCGAGAGCACGTAAGTATCCATGGTAAAAGAAGTCCGCAATATCCGTCGTCAGGTTTTGCCGCACGGCCTGACCGTGATCACCGAGCAGATGGAGAACATCCGCTCGGCGTCGATTGGCATTTGGCTCGAAACCGGCTCGCGCGACGAGACGCCGCAAGCGAACGGCATCTCGCATTTTATCGAACACATGGTGTTCAAGGGCACCGAGCACCGCACCGCCGAGGAGATCGCCCGCCAGGTCGATTCCATTGGCGGCAACATGGACGCCTTTACCTCGAAAGAGTGTATCTGCTTTAACGTCAGGGTGCTCGACGAGCATGTTCCGGTGGCGCTTGAGATTTTGTGCGACTTGGTGCTGCATCCTACTTTTGATGCCGAGGATATCGCCCGGGAACGCGGCGTGATCCTTGAAGAAATTAAAATGGACGAGGACAATCCTGACTATCTTGTCCACGAAATCTTCACACAGAATTTCTGGAAGGACCATCCGCTGGGCAAGCCAATCCTCGGCACGAAAGAAACCGTGAAGAAGTTCGAGCGCCAGACGGTGCTCGATACTTACTCCCACCGCTTCGCGCCCGGCAACATTGTCGTGGCTGCGGCCGGACATCTGAACCACGACCAGTTCGTCGATCTAGTGGTCAAGCACTTCGAGCATCTCAAGCCGGCACAGAACGGCTTCCACTCGGCTGTGCCAAAAATCGTTCCGCGCATCGTTTTGCGCAACAAAAAGGCACTGGAGCAAGTGCAGCTTTGCATTGGAGTGCCCGCCTACCCCATCGCGCACGAGAAGCGCTATGTCGGCTACATTCTCAACACGCTGCTCGGCGGCGGCATGAGTTCGCGGCTCTTCCAGAATATTCGTGAGCGGCAGGGGCTGGCGTATTCGATTTATAGCGATCTCAATCCCTACCGCGACACCGGCTGCATGGCAGTTTATGCCGGAACGTCGCTGGCCTCCGCAGCAAAAGTGGTGAAGTCGGTAGTGAACGAGTTTCGCGATCTGAAGACCAAGCCGGTGCCTGAGGAAGAATTGCGCCGATCCAAGGATCAGCTCAAGGGCAATCTTGTGCTGTCCATGGAATCAAGCATGGCACGCATGTCGAACCTGGCGCGCCAGGAAATGTACTTCGACCACTTTCAGGACCTCGACGAACTGATCGAAAAGATCGAAGCCGTGACCTCCGACGATCTGCAAACTCTGGCGCAGGAGTTCTTCAAAACAGAATCGGTCGCCGTGACTGCGCTCGGCAATCTGAGCGGGTTGAAGATCTCGCGTGACCAACTGGCCTGCTGAGTCTGGTTTGTTCTAGCCGGTTTGTTCTAGCCTGTGTGGGTTCCGTGGCCTGTGGGGTTAAGCTCTTGGCTGCGGCCCTGTAACTTTCTAGCTTGCGGCACATCCCATCTCAGCCAGCAGGTGCAAACCTGCCGGACAATCTAGCTCACCCAATTCAAGGAGAACATTATGAAAAAGATTTTCGGCAGTTTCGCGCTCGCATGCGCTTTGGCCGCTTCCCTGCCCGTCTTCGCCCAGGATTCCATGAAGCAAGACAGCAGCACGCAAGACACGATGAAAAAAGACGATTCGATGAAAAAAGATGACTCGATGAAGAAGAGCGACGCCAAGAAGGCCAAGACCGCCAAGAAAGACAAGATGAAGAAAGACGATACGATGAAAAAGGATGGCATGAAGAAGGACGATACCATGAAGAAAGACGACACGATGAAACAGAATTAGACGTTGGCCTGGGTATCCGTCCACAAGGGCGCGGGTTCATAGCCCGCGCCGCTTCATTCACCAACGAAGTCGATCTACGGTGCTGCAGCGCTGGCCGCATTCACATTTACGTCGTCGTCATCCTTCCCATCCTCGCTCGCATTGGCATCGTCTTCATGCGGCCCGATCAACCCCGTTCTCAAATATTGCCGCATGCAGCGCGTGCAGGGAACGTAGCCTTCGCTCTTCGCTTCTTTGGCGGTCATGGTCCGCTCGCCGGCGGGATCGTGAATGAAAGGACATCCCTTTATGTGAAACAATTTCGATCCGCTCTCTACCACGACGGTCAAATCAGGAGGGATATTGTCGCCCGGCTGCGCGTGCCGCGACTGAATGTAGTGGCGGATGGACAACGAGTTCGTCAGCATCACGCCTCCTGCAATCAAAGCCATCGCGGCCACCGGCACCAGCCATGTCGCCAGAGTCGGCCAGCGGCGTTCGCTGCCGGTAACATTCTTGGCTAAGCGCTTCTCCAACCGGCGACTAAATCCTGCGGGGACCTCCAACATTCGCTCATCGCCATAAAGCTTCACTACATTGCGGGTTCCGGCCAGCACGGACGCGCAGCGGGCACACGTCTTGAAATGCTCGTCCAGCGCGGGACCGAGCGCCGGGTCGACCTCCCCATCGATGTAATTCGAAATCTCAGCCCAAACCTTTTCGCAATTGATTTTGTTCTCTACCATGGCTTGTTCCCCTTCTCGAATGGCAACCGGCTGAACCAGCCCTGCTCCCATCCCGCGGCCAGCAAATCGCGCAGCATGAGCCGCGCCCGCAACAGCCGCGTTTTGACCGAAGCCACCGAAATTCCCAGCGCCTCCGCCGTCTCCTGGATGTTCAAATGCTCCATATCGCGCAGCACAAAAACTTCGCGATACTTGCGATCGAGGGTGCCCAGCGCTTCGGCGAGACGCAAGCGGACCTCCTTCCGTTCCAGCGCTTCCGAGGGAATCTCGCGCCAGTCGGCAAAATCCCGCGGCGCATACTGGCTATCTTCGTCGCGGTGATCATCAATTCCTTCCATGATTACCGTCCTTTCCCTTCGCCGCCGCATCAGGGCTTCGTTTACCGTAATCTGGATCAACCACGTGCTGAAGCGAGCCTCGGCCCGAAACTGCCGGATGTTGGCAAAGGCTTTCAGCATCGCCTCCTGCGCCGCGTCTTCGGCATCCTGCTGGTTGCGCAGAATGGCCAGTGCGGCCGCGTAGACGCGCCGCTCGTAGGGCTGCACCAGTTCGTAAAACAGTTCGTGCTGGCCGCCCTGTACGCTCAAGATGAGTTGCTGCTCGCGCGTGGGGACAGACGGGCCGGGATTGGTCAATGCCATCTCCGCTTTTGACATGTCAAGCGCAATCCTACTAGGTGCAACGTGCCAGTCTCAGTAATCCGGGTCCTTCTTCCAACCGGTAATCATGGAAACGAAATTGTTCCAGCCGTGCAGAATGACCATGACCAGATGCCCCAGAACAAAAAACAAGATCGCCCACATCACCGCGAAATGCCAAATGCGCGCGTAATGAAATCCACCCATGAACCAGCCCAGCCAGGAGAATTGGATTGGTTTCCAGACGACGAAGCCGGTAAAGACGGAGAGAACGCCCAAAATGATGGCGGTGGTGTATGCGTGCTTCTGGAGCGGGTTGTAAGCTTCGCGAGGCGGCGGCTTGGGGCCGAAAAAGAAATAGTGCTTCACCATAGGCCATACGCCGGGGAGATCCCGATGAGTGAACAACACCTGGCGATAGTTGCCGCTGAACATCTGATATGCGAGATAAATGACGCCCGTGGCGAGATAGATCCACATAAATGTAAGGTGCCACTGCAATGCGCCGCCCAGCCAGCCGCCAATGGCGAAGGCCTTCGGCCAATGCAGCAAATCTTTCTGCGGAATCTTGGCGCCGAAACTGGGGAAGGCGCGAAAAATCTGCAATCCACTACCTACCATGACGAACAGGGCGATGACATTCACCCAGTGGCACAGGCGCACGATATAAGGATGCTCGTAAACGGCGCGGGCGAGGACTTCGGGTTGGTCGTCCGCTTCTTCGCGCACGTTGGGATTGGTGCCGGGTTCGCCGGCAACATCGCTTTCGGATTCGGCCCTTTCTTTAACATCGATTACGGGCTCATTCGATACTTCTGCATCACGCGCCGCAGTTGCTTCTTTAGGCATTTTTATTCGCTCGGCTGGAGCCTGGGCTCTGGGCCGTTCTCGAACGATCTCGATCACTTCACCACGCACAGTAACCTCCGGTAGTAAAGGGCGCGTAACGATTTGTCAGGCAGAATAAATATTGATTCCAATGTTCAGTTCGGCCCTATGCTACAGCCCGTAGAACCACGAATAGCCCTGATCCTCCCAATAGCCAACCCGATCCAGCACATGGGCCACCTTCATGTCCGTCAAATACTTCGCCTGCTTGTAACCCACCTTGGTCGGAATATTCAAGCGCAAGGGCGCGCCGTGCTGGCGGGTGAGCGGCTGTTCATACATCTCGTAACACAGAAGGGTTTGGGGATGCAGCGCGGTGGCCATATCGAGCGATTCATAATAGTCGTCGGCGCAATTCATGGTGATGTATTTGGCGGTTGGATCGGCGCCGACCATTTGCAGAAAATCTGAAAGGCGCGCGCCCCCGAAGCGTCCAATCACGTCCCACCCTTCGACACAGACATGGCGCGTATTTTGCCGGTAGCGGGGCAAAGCCTGCACTTGTGCGAGGGTGTAGTCGCCCGGCTTTTTCACGGCCCCGCTAACCGTAAGAGTCCAGTTTTCGAAGATCACCCCGGGATCGTCGACGTCATAGCCGTTGATGGGAAATTTTGAGAAGGGCGTAAGTTCGGAGTTTTCAAACGTGGTCGCCAAATGCCCCGTGCGCAACATGCGTGCGGAAGCCCAGTCGCTAAATCCCAGCCCTCTCTTGAGCAGCATCTCCTGCAGGCTCGGAATGGCAAACGCCCCTAACGCCAGCACCGGCGTTAGCTTCAGTAATTCCCGCCGTCCGATTTGCCGAAATTTCTTCTCATCCATCCGCTTTTCGCCCATCGCGTGATCCTCGCTTTGCCCCTAAACTCCCGCAGCCATGGGATTCACGAGGCCGGGTGAAAGTTTCGCCTAAGGTTGATTTGAGAATCATACCCGCATTCTCAGTCCGGCCTCGGACGATATTTGGAATTAGGTTCGGTCTCGGGTCTTAGGTCTTGGGCTTGGGATTGGGATTCTGGGTCGAGGCCAAAGAGCCAGGATCTGTCTGCCCGTTGCGGGGACATTGCGCCCAAATAACGAGCGCCTCGATCTCCATTGAGATCGAGGCGCCCGGGCAGCCCTCCCCCAGAACTGCTCACCGTTGAACTTACGCTCTGGCCAAGACATTGAGAATGGCACCTACGTGCCACTCTGCGCCCCCAAAGTGCTATTCGTGGTCAAACTCCTTTCGCAATAACAGGTTGACTAGGCCCTTTTGGTTTCGGAGAGCAGCGTCTGCCTACTGTGACCGCTACGTTTGCCGATGGACAACTTGTCAGCCCTATTGCCTCGCCATGCCCGCTTTCGCCGATCCCGAGATTTACCGCGATATTCTGGATAGCCTGCGAATCGGCGTCAGCGTCCTCGATTTGCAGAAGAAAATACTTTTCTGGAGCGACGGCGCGCAGCAGATTACCGGCTATGCGCGCATCGATGTGCTAGGTCATCCTTGCACCGATAACATTCTTCTGCGCTGCAACCAGAGCAATTGTGAAATGTGCAGCCAGAAATGTCCCATGGCTACCGCGCTGCATGATGCCGGCCCGGTCGAAGCCATCTTGTTCATTCACCACAAGTCAGGACATCGCGTGCCGGTTCGTATCTCCGCTGTGCCCTTGCGCGACAAACACGGGTCGCTCGTCGGCGTGATTCAGACGTTCGAAGGAGAATTTGCGGTCAACGGCCCCGATCCCAACCAGCGCAATATGAAAGAACGTGGCTGGCTCGACGAGATTACTGGATTGCCCAATCAAGCTATGATGCAGAGCCATCTGCGCGAAGCCCTGGGAACATTTGCCGAACTTCAGATTCCGGTTGGAGTTCTCTGTTTCGAAGCTCCGGAGTTCGCTCAATTCCGGGCGCATTACGGCCGGCAGGCAGCCTCATCCATGCTTCAGGTGCTGGCCCGCAGCTTACGCAATTCGGTGTGGGCCGCGGATTTTGTGGGGCGCTGGAGCGAGGACCGCTTTCTGGTGATTTTGATTGGCTGTAGTGATGACGAACTGGAGGCGATTAGCGAGCGCATGCTGCGGATGGTGTCGAGCACAACGATTGAATGGTGGGGAGAGCAATTGTCGGTGCCCATCTCCACCGTGCGCACCAGCGCGCAGGCTGGGGATAGTGTCGAGTCACTCTTACAGCGTTTGCGCCTGGTCCCGGCCGGTCAGCTATCTCTGTTAGGCCGTCCTGCGGCGGCGATGGTGGCCACGGCAGCGGCCAAGGATTAATCATGTTCGCGATCATCGGAATCATCGTCGTGTTCGGCAGTGTGATCGCAGGCTATCTGATGGAGCACGGCAATTTGAAAGTGCTCATTCAGCCTGCCGAACTGGTGACGATTGGCGGCGCGGCGATTGGCACCGTGCTGGTCGCCAATCCGCTCCACATTCTCAAACAGATTGCCGGCGGCATCGGCGGCGTCTTCGGCGGCTCCAAGTATTCCAAGCAGGCCTATACCGATTCTTTGAAAACTATGTACGACCTGTTGAATAAGGCTCGCAAAGATGGATTGATGGCACTCGAAGGCGATGTGGAGGAGCCGGAAAAAAGTCCGCTGTTTTCGAAAGCTCCAGCCGCGCTCAAGAATCATCATGCCCGGGACTTCGTGTGCGATTCCCTGCGCATGGCGATCACCGGGGTGGATGCGTTCGATCTCGACCAGATGCTCGATCTCGATCTGGAAGTACATCATCAACAAGCGGGGCTGCCGACAGCAGCCCTCACCAGCATGGCCGATTCCCTTCCCGGCCTGGGCATTGTTGCCGCCGTGCTTGGCATTGTCATCACCATGGGCGCGCTCGGCGGACCTCCCGAGGAAATCGGGAAAAAAGTCGCCGCCGCGCTGGTTGGCACTTTTCTTGGAATTCTCCTTTGTTACGGGCTGGTCGGACCGATTGCCGCCAACATGGTAAAACTCGCCGACGACGAACACGCCTACCTTTACGTGTTGCGCGTTCTGATGGTTTCGTTTCTCAAAGGAACGGCCCCCATCATGGCGGTGGAAGTGGCTCGCCGCGCCATTCCGGGGCACGTTCGCCCCTCGTTCAAAGAAGTGGAAGCGGCATGCCGCAATAAAGGCGCGGTGGTAGAAGAACCGGCGGCGGCCGCGGCCTCAGCGTAAGGTCCCTCAGCGCAACTTGTCATGGACAAAAATCGGCCCATCATCATCGTTAAGAAAAAAGGCGGACACGGCGGCCATAACGGCGGCGCCTGGAAGGTCGCCTACGCCGATTTTGTCACTGCTATGATGTCGCTGTTCATCGTGCTCTGGCTGCTCAGCAGCAGCAAGCCGGTGCAGGAGGCCGTAGGAGGGTATTTCCGCGATCCCAGTGGAACTGCAGACCACAAGGGATCGACCATGGAGGGCTCGGGCGAGAATTTTACCCTCACCAAAGACAACATGCCCAAGCTCAAGGAGGAACTCGAGCAGAAAATTCGTGAGATGAATGACTTCGAAAAACTCAAAACTCACATCGAGATGACAATCACTGCCGAGGGGCTACGCATTGAGTTGACGGAATCCGCTTCCGGGACCTTCTTCGATAGCGGCGACTCAAAGCTGAATTCGGATGGAAGCGGACTCCTGATGACGCTGGCGCAGGAACTCGGCAAGTTACCCAACAAGTTGTCGATCGAAGGCCACACCGATTCGAAGCCCTACGCAACGTCGGGCAACTACGGCAACTGGGAGCTTTCCAGCGATCGCGCCAACGCCGCTCGCCGCCTCATGCAGGCCAACGGCGTACGGGCTGACCAAGTCACGCAGGTGCGCGGCTTCGCCGACCAGCATCTGCGCGACTCCCAGGATGCCCTCGATCCCTCCAACCGGCGCATCTCGCTTATCGTGCAATATGTTCTAGCAGGTAAAGATAAAGGGGAGCCGGAAAAGGACGGAAAGCCCTCCGCCGCAACGGAAGATAAGAAGGATACGAAGTCGTTGTCCCCGGGCGACAGTCCCGCGAAGAAAGAATAATCCGCACCCGCTGCTATAATCCACCGTTCAACCTTTCCCTAGGAGCTCTTGCGATGAAGACCTTCGTCCGGCTGACCTGCGCTGTGTTTTTGCTCTCTTCTGTTCTGATGTGGTGTCAGGAGAAAGTCGATCTCGAAACCATGAGCCGCATCCGCTACGAAGGCTTTCACAACTCGAAGGTGATGGACTACGCCAGCGGTTTAATGGATTCGATCGGCGAACGCCTGACCGGTTCACCCAACATGAAGCGCGCCAATGAGTGGACGCGCGACCAACTCACAGCGATCGGTCTTTCTAATTCGCATCTTGAGCCCTGGGGTCCGTTTGGCCGCGGTTGGGCCAATGAGTATGTGAATGTCCGCATGACCGCGCCGGATGTCGCCCCGCTGCTCGCCTACGTCAAGGCCTGGACTCCAGGCACCAACGGTGTCGTCGAGGGCAAGTGCATTCGCGTCAACATAGAGACTAAGGAAGACTTCGACAAATACAAAGGCAAGCTCGCGGGCATGATCGTCATCTTCGGGGCCGACCCGGATGTAAAACCGATCACTGAAGCTCCATACAAACGCTACAGTGACGACGATCTCACGAAACTTTCTGACTATATGGCTCCGCCGGAGCGCCAATATCGTATGGCTGATATTCTTCGCCGCCAACAATTGATGAAGGAGATCAATCAATTTTTCGCCGACGAAAAGGTTTTGGCCGTGATCGACCATAGCCGGCAAACCTCAGGCGGGGGCACCGTGTTTGTTCAGCAGGGGGGATCGTATAAACCCGGCGAGACCACGACTGTGCCGCAACTCACCATGGAAATCGAGCACTGGAGCCGCATCGCGCGACTCTTGCAGCATAAACAAGACCTGACGCTCGAACTGAACGTCAAGAACACTTTTTACGATGAAGACCCCATGCAGTACGACACCATCGCCGAAATTCCCGGCACTGACAAGAAGGATGAAGTCGTGATGCTCGGCGCTCACCTCGATTCCTGGCACGCCGGCACGGGAGCCACCGACAACGGCGCGGGAACCATCGTGATGATGGAAGCGGTGCGCATTCTGAAAGCGCTGGACATCAAGCCCCGCCGCACGATTCGCATCGGCCTCTGGAGCGGAGAAGAAGAAGGCCTGCTGGGCTCGCAAGGTTATGTCGAGCATCATTTCGGCTCGCGCCCGCACTCGCAGGAGGCGGGGAAAAAAGACGATCCCACTCTGCTGCGTCGCGATGCCGGCGACGTAACGGTAAAACCTGAGCAAGCCAAAGTTTCCGCTTATTTCAATGTCGATAACGGCACCGGCAAAATTCGCGGCATTTATCTCCAAGAGAATGAAGCGGTCGCGCCCATCTTTGAGGCCTGGATGCAGCCCTTCAAAGACCTCGGCATGACCACGATTACCATGCGCAACACCGGCGGCACCGATCACCAGTCATTCGACGCCGTGGGTATTCCTGGATTTCAGTTTATTCAAGATCCCATCGAGTACGACACGCGCACCCATCACTCGAACATGGATGTCTACGATCGATTGCAGCCGGATGACTTGAAGCAGGTCAGCGTGATCGTGGCAGGCTTTGTATACGATGCCGCGATGCGCGAGCAGATGCTCCCGCGCAAACCGATTGAAAAAGGATTACCGAAGGAAACAGAAAAGAAAGACCAGTAGATGCGCTCAAGGCAAGTCTGCATGGAGGGTTTGTGTGACGTGGCTTGTGTGGAGCGGGCACTCTTGCCCGCTGCCTTTGACTTTAAGCCTCAAATCACTCCCACGCTTTCGGTACATTCACATAAGAGCGGTTCAAATCAGCCACCGAGGCGCACCCGAGCAAACGCAAAGTTCGTTCCAGATCAGTCTTCAAAATCTCGATCGCGCGATCCACGCCAGCCTCGCCGCCCGCTGCCAATCCGTAGGCATAGGCCCGTCCGCACAGCACGGCATTCGCGCCCAGGCATAGCGCTTTGACGATGTCGGTTCCGCGGCGAATACCACCATCCATCCAGACTTCAAGGCGTCCCTTCACCGCCTCCACCACTTCGGGCAGCGCGCGCAGCGACGCCGGAACACCATCGAGCTGCCGGCCGCCATGATTCGAAACTGAAATCGCAGCTACGCCTTCATCGATGGCGCGCCGCGCATCTTCGGCGGTCAGCACGCCCTTCATCACAATCGGTCCCTTCCAGATTTCACGAATCCACCTCAGGTCGGCCCAAGTTGGAGTCGATTCGGCGAGCGCCGTCGCCACATCGATGAGTTGCATTGGCCCCTTGCCCGGAACCACAACATTTTGCAACGGAGGGACACCGCCGTCTCGCAGAAAACTCAACAACCATCCGGGGCGCGAGAAAATTTGCGGCAAGTAGGGAATTTTTTCGAACGGGCCGCCGCTGATCAACTCCTTCATGCCGTTGCGATAGTCACGCTCCCGAATTCCGGACACGGGCGTATCGATGGTGACCACGAGCGCGTTGAATCCCGCCACGCGCGCGCGTTCAATGGCAGCCTCAGCCGCGCCACGTCCGCCCATCAAATAGAGCTGATAGAAAACCGGTCCCTGCGATGCCGCGCGCACATCTTCCAGCTTGTGCCCGGAAATAGTCGAAAGAATGTAAGCGGTGCCGGCGCGGCCAGCGGCCCGCGCCGCAGCCACTTCCCCACCCGGATGCATGAGGCGGCTGTAGCCCACAGGAGCCAGCAAGAACGGAAGTGCCAGATCAAATCCGAGAACTCGTGTGCCCAAACTGCATTGCGCGACGGCAACCGCGTGCCGGGGACGAAAGGTGACGTCGTTAAAGACACGGCAGTTCTCGCGGAGGGTGACCTCACCCTCGGCGCCGCCATCGAGGTAATCGAAGACTGATTTCGGAATTCTTTCCCGCGCAACAGAACGAAAGTCCTCAATGCAAACCACGCGGGGCGAAGCCACAGCACGCTGAGCTCTGGTCATAGATAAACCTCGGAAAGATAAACCTCGGAATGACAAACCTCAGAATTCAGTGGTCAGTGGCCAGGGTTCAGCACGAGTTACCCGCCATCGAACACTGGTCACTGTCCGCTGGCCTCCAAGTAATGGCGCTCCGAAACTTCCCGTAATCTCTCGGCTGCTATTTCCGGTGTCATGTCGCGCTGCGGAGATGCCAGCAACTCGAATCCCACCATAAATTTTTTTACCGTGGCTGAGCGCAGCAGCGGAGGAAAAAAATGCGCGTGAAAATGACACTCGGCATGCTCCTGGCCGTCGGTGGGACGCTGATGGAATCCCATCGAATACGGAAAGAATGTCTCAAACAAATTGTCGTAACGAGTGGTCACGCGCTTCAGCAGGTTGGCCAACGCCTTCCGCTCCGCCTCGTCGAACGCATCGAAGTCGCCGATATGTCGCTTGCTGAGCACCAGGGTTTCAAAGGGCCACGTCGCCCAGAAAGGCACCAGCGCAACAAACCACTCGTTCTGGCAAACGATACGCTCACAGCTCGACAATTCCAACTCCAAGTAGTCGCACAGCAAGCAGTTGCCATGTTCGCGCCTGTATTCCTCCAGAGATTCCTGTTCCTTGCGCGGCTCGTTCGGTAGACTCTGGGTCGCCCATATCTGCCCGTGAGGGTGAGGATTGCTGCATCCCATCATGGCTCCGCGGTTCTCGAATATCTGCACGTAGTTGATGTGTGGGAGATTTCCTAAGTCCCGAAACTGCTGCGTCCACGTATCGATCACGCCCCCGATGTCGTCGCAAGCCATTTGCGCCAGGCTCAGGTCGTGCCGCGGCGAGAAGCACACGACCCGGCAAATTCCGCTTTCCGCCACGGCGATCAATAAATTCCTATTGGCGTCATTCTTCGTGACCTCCGGCAATCCCGGCTGCAACGCGGAAAAGTCATTGTCGAAAACAAACGGAGCCCGGTATGAGGGGTTTCGCACTCCTCCCGCGCGCTCGTTCCCCGGACACAAATAGCAAGCCGGATCATATCGCGGCACCGCGATGCTGGCGGCCTTTTCCGTCTGCCCCTGCCACGGCCGTTCGGTGCGCCTGGGCGAAACCAGAATCCAATCCCGGGTCAGCGGATTGTAGCGGCGGTGCGACTTGGCTCTGAACTCATCGAGTTTCATGGTTTAGAACCCCTCTGCGCCCGCCCCATCGCCCGCCGAACATATATAAATCTCCGGCCTGATTCCAGTCTCGGCCTGGTAGCGTTCGGATATCAAACGTGCAAACTCGTCCGCCTTCGGCGCTTCCACGAGATTCAAAGTACACCCTCCGAAGCCGCCTCCCGTCATGCGTCCGCCGTAAAAGCCTGGCAGTCCCTCGGCAGCCTCGACCATCACGTCCAACTCGCGGCAACTCACTTGGTAGAGGTCGCGCAAACTGCGGTGCGATTCTCGCATTAACCGTCCGAAGCCACTGACGTCACCCTGGTGCAGCCGCCGCGCACCCTCCAGTACGCGCGCATTTTCCTGCACCACATGACGGCAGCGCATAAAAATCATCTCCGGAAGTTCTCCCTGGTGCCGCATCAGTTGTTCGTCAGAGACATCGCGCAAAGCGCGAATCTCCGGGAAGCACTTTGCCAGCAATCTCACTCCTTCTTCGCACTCCTCGCGGCGCCGGTTGTATTCTCCGCCAGCATGCTGGTGTTTCACCATCGTGTTGCAAACCACCATTCGCACATTCTCAGGAATCGGAATCGGTTCATACTCCAGAGACCGGCAGTCCAGGAGAAGAGCATGTCCGGCCTTCCCCAGGCAGGAGACAAACTGGTCCATGATGCCGACTCGCGCGCCGATGAAAATGTTTTCGCAGCGCTGGCACAACTTCGCGACTTCGGGCATTGGCATGGCGATGCTGTTCAACGCCATCAAGGCCAACGCGCTGGCCACTTCGATCGCCGCGGAAGAACTCAGTCCGGCGCCGATGGGAATCTCGCCGTTCACCAGAAGACTCGCACCCTGCAGCCGGTGCCCACTCTGCTGAAGCATCACCGCGACACCTAACACGTAATCGCACCACGTGCCTGCACCTCGCTCGGGTAGATGATCAACGTCGAATTCGAAGCGTCCGGCGAACTGCTCGGAAGCAATCACCAACTTCCGGTCTTCCCGGCCTGCCGCCGCAACCCGGGTGCAGAAGCCAATGGCACCCGGCATCACAAACCCGTCGTTGTAGTCGGTGTGTTCCCCAATCAGATTGACGCGTCCTGGCGCGCGAAAAATTGCAGGCCGAACTCCAAACCACTCCGCAAATCGGCCCGCCAACTCCATCGCTCGCATTCGGTTTCCTCAGGCCCGAGCATGCCAGGCCAGCCTCACATTCTAGCGGATTGCTCTTAGGACCATTGCGGCTTCGTATAATGCGAGAGGTTATGGCCTGGGCTATTCCCTCCCCGATTGCATGGCTCTTCGATAGTCAGCAGGCAGGATCCCAACGTCTGATTCCACGCTGGTTGTTTCTTCGCGCGCTCGGCGGGATTTATTTTTCCGCATTTTTCTCGCTCGCCTTTCAGATCCGCGGCCTCATCGGCCCGACGGGAATTCTGCCCGCGGGAAGCTATCTTCAGAATGTGGCTCAGTCGCTCGGCCACTGGCAAGGGTTGTGGTATGCCCCGACGATACTCTGGTGGTCGAGTAGCTCTGCGATGCTGAACGCGCTGTGCTGGGCAGGCATGGTCGCGTCACTACTCGTAATGCTGAACCTCTGGCCCCGCGGAATGTTGGCCATTTGTTTCGTATGCTTTCTCTCGTTTGTCGCCGCGGCGCAAGACTTCTCCGGATACCAATCGGATGGCATGCTGCTTGAGGCGGGATTCCTCTCGTTATTCTTTGCGCCTGCGGGGCTGCGGCCGGGGCTAGGGCGCGCGCATCCGCCCTCCCGCTCTAGTTTGTTCCTGCTGTTGTGGGAGTGGTTTCGCATCTATTTTCAATCCGGCGCGGTGAAGTTGCTCAGCGGAGATCCCGAATGGCGCCATTTCACCGCGATGGATGAGTACTATCAGAACGGGCCGTTGCCGACATGGATCGGATGGTACGTTGAACATTTGCCGCACTGGTTTCACGCCGGGACGGCCGGCGCGACGCTGGCTTTGGAACTGGTTCTGGTATGGATGCTTTTTCTCCCCCGACGTTGGCGGATTGCCTGTTTCTTCATTGGTACTCCGTGGCAGATCGGCGTAATTCTCACCGCGAACTACACTTTTCTGAACTATCTGGTGCTCCTATTGGGCGTGCTTCTGCTCGACGATCGTTTCGTGCTCGGCATCTTACCTGGGCGTTGGAAGAATCGACTGACGGCTCGGTCCGATTCGAAGGAAGCGCCGACCCAGTCAAGGCGTTGGACTGAGCGGCTTGGCCGGCCATGGAAACTCGTGAAGGTTTACGTAAGCGCCATAATGCTGAGCTGGATCTTCTACGCGACCACGGCGGAATTGATCTGGATGTTCTGGAAAGCGCCGCTGCCAGAATTTCCGGTGGCGGCGCTTGAGCCCTTTCGAATTGCCAATCAGTACGGGCTCTTCGCGGTGATGACACGCGGCAGGTACGAAATCGAATTCCAGGGTTCGACTGACGGTGAGAATTGGGTGGCGTATCCGTTTCGCTACAAGCCGCAAGCATTAAACCAGCCGCCGCGAATCTATGCTCCCTATCAGCCGCGATTCGACTGGAACTTGTGGTTTGCTTCTTTGGGTTCGTGGCGCGAATATCCGATGGTGCCTAATACCGAGGTGCAGTTACTGTCGAACGATAAGGACGTGCTCGAACTTTTTGCCGGCAATCCTTTCGCTCGCGAAGCGCCAAAGCAGATTCGGGTATTGCTTTGGCAATATTGGTTCACCACCATGGCTGAAAAGCGCGCCACCGGAAACTGGTGGCGTCGCCAACTTCTGGGCCGGTACGCACCAACAATCGAGCGCGCGCCGGATGGACAGCTTAGGGTAATCGAAATGCCGACGGTCGAACCCAGGGAGTGAACGATGCGCACGCACATGCCAGCAGATCGAACACGCCTCGCGGGTGACGTACTGGGTGAATTACGATGAGCCGCCGCGCATGTGTGGTGGGTGCGGGTCCAAATGGGCTGGCAGCGGCCATCGTACTGGCGCAGGCGGGACTGCAGGTCGACGTTCTTGAAGCGGAGCCGACGCCCGGCGGCGCCGCCCGCACCATGGAATTGACGCTGCCGGGCTTCTCACACGATTTTGGATCTGCGGTCTATCCGCTGGGCGCAGGCTCGCCATTCTTTTCCTCGCTTCCCTTACAGGATTACGGACTGGAGTGGATTCATTCTCCGGCTGCCCTGGCGCATCCGCTCGACGATGGTACGGCGGTTGTGTTGCAGCGCGACCTGAATGATGCGAAGGCTTCTCTGGGCGCAGATGGAAATGCATGGAGCAAGCTGGTGCAGCCCTTTGTCGATCGATGGTGCGAGTTCGCTCGGGACGCGCTTCGCCCACTTCCCGCCATTCCGCACCATCCCTGGCTGATGGCGCGTTTCGGGGCGAACACGCTTTTTTCCGCGAAAACAATTGCCCGTCGTTTTCGAAGTGAACGAACGCGAGCTATGTTTGCGGGTCTTGCGGCTCACTCGTTTCTCGGCCTGGACGAGGCGCTGAGCGGCGCCTTTGGCGTGATGTTCGCGATCACGGTGCACGCGACCGGTTGGCCAATCGCGCGCGGCGGAGCGCAGTTCCTCACCAACGCGTTGTGCGGTTATCTGGCGACCTTGGGAGCCCAAGTAAGAACTTCATCGCGGGTTGAGTCGCTCGCCTCGTTGTCCGACTACGATTTGATTCTCTGTGACCTGACTCCGCGACAGCTTCTGAAAATCGGAAGCCCACGCTTATCCGAAAGTTACAAGCATGAACTCGATCGCTTTCGCTACGGCCCCGGCGCCTTTAAAGTCGACTACGCATTGCGCGAACCGATCCCGTGGAAGTCCTCCGATTGCCTGCTGGCGGCGACCGTGCACCTGGGTGGAAGCTTCGACGAAATTGCTGCGTCGGAGAAAACCACGCGCTGCGGCCAACACGCCGAGCATCCGTTCGTTCTGCTCGCCCAGCCCTCGCTATTCGATCCCTCGCGGGCCCCAGCCGGAAAACACACGGCCTGGGCATATTGCCACGTTCCGATTGGTTCGAAGTTCGATATGTTGGAAAGGTTGGAAGGTCAGATCGAGCGCTTCGCTCCGGGGTTCCGGGAATGCGTTTTGGCACGCCGCGTTTTCTCTCCTGCGGCCCTCGAAAGCATGGACGCAAACCTAGTCGGGGGCGATATCGGAGGCGGAGTCATGGATATTCGGCAATTCCTGTTGCGGCCGACTTGGCGACATTACGCGACTTCGGCGAAAGGGATCTACATCTGCTCTTCATCGACCCCTCCCGGAGCCGGAGTCCACGGGATGTGCGGCTATCACGCCGCCAAGCGGGCCCTGGCAACTCTAGGCCACTTATAGACGGCATTCGACCCGCGTGCACGGCCGAGGCATTCGCCGCCCGCCGCCCGTCCAAGGCGCGTTTTAGCGAACTTTGCCGCTCTTGAAGCGCTAAAACGGGCTATTTACTTGGGCGAACAAAGGCCTTAGAATCGGGCCGGAATCTCCCGATTCAGGGAGAACCGGGGCCAGCCCAGAGGATCCAGTCCAGTGAACCAGCCGACGAAGATCGGGCGATACGATGTCCTCCGCGTTATCGGGCGGGGTGGCATGGGCGTGGTTTACGAAGCCCTGGATCCGAAGCTGGAACGCCATGTCGCGATCAAGATGATCCTGGGCGCGACTCCGGGACTGTTGGCCAGGTTCGACCGCGAAGCCCGCTCGATGGGCAGCCTGCAGCATCCCAACATTGTCACCATTCATGAATTTGGCGATCAGGATGGAAGCCCGTACCTGGTCATGGAGTATCTGGTTGGGATGAGCCTGGATACGGCCATCTCCTCTGGCCGCCCGTTGAGCCTCGTCGAAAAATTAAGCATCTGCATCAACGTCTGTGAAGGCTTGAATTATGCGCATGACCGCGGCATCATCCATCGCGACATAAAACCGGCCAACATGATGTTGCTGGACGACGGCAATGTGAAGATTGTCGATTTCGGCATCGCTCGAATTGGAGACACTGGAATCAGCCGCACCGAGATTGTGGGCAGCCTCCATTACATGTCACCGGAGCAATTTCAGAGCCAGCCTCTCGACCGCCGGACTGACATTTTCTCGACCGGAGTGGTTCTGTACCAGATGTTGACCGGCACCCTTCCCTTCCAGGCGACGGGAGGCGAGGCAGCGGTCATGTACCAGATTATTCATGGCGACCCGGCGCCGCTTAACACCTTTCTGCAGGACTATCCCGCAGAGTTGGATGGCATCATCGCCAAGGTTCTGGCGAAAAACCGCGACGTCCGCTATTTGAGCGCCCACGACCTTGCCTTTGACTTGCAGGCGGTGGTCGAAAAACAGAAGCACGAAGACGTCGTGCAATGGATGAAGCGCGCGGAAATGGCCGTGCAGAGGACCGAGTGGAACAAGGCCGAGGAGTGCCTCAAGCAAGCGCTGAAAGCCGACAAGCATTACACGCTCGCTCACCAAATGATGGGCGAGGTGCAAGCCCGCATTCGCCAGCAGCGAAACCTTGAGCAACTGCGCCAGTTGCGGACCCAGGCCGACGAAGCTTATCTGGAACGACGCTACGACGACGCCCTCAGGGCGCTGGACCAGGCGCTTAGCATCGACCAGACCAATCAGGATCTGTCGGGATTCCGTAAGTCGATCCAGGAGGCGAAGTATCGTGACGCCCGCTTGAAACTGGCGCTGCGGCGGGCGGAAGAAGCGCAGCAGGCTGGAGACTTGGACGGAGCGCGACTAGCGGTGAATGAAGCGCTGGAGATTGATCCGCGGGAGACTTCGGCCAAGGCGCTGCACGTCGTAATTCTCAAACAACTGGAAGAGCAGGAGCGGCAGCAACGGCTGCGCAAGCTCTTCGACAGCGCCCGCGATCAGATTACAGCGCGTGATCTGACCTCGGCTTTCAAGAGTCTGAAGGAAGCGGAGGTCATCGATCCTGCGTCGGTTGAGCTGTACTCTCTGCTGAAGGTGGTCAGCGCCGCCCGCGAGGAGCAGTTCCGCAAAGCGGAGATGGAAAAGCTGACTCGCGAAATCGAACAGGCCCTGGGTAGTGAAGACTACGCGGCGGCGATCGCGATCGCCGATGAAGGATTGCAACGTTATCCGCGCGAGCAGGCGCTATCAAAGCTGAAAGCTCTGGCAGAGGCGCAGCAGCACAGAGTGCAGCTGAAGATCTACGCCCGCGATCAGTTCCTGGTGGCAAGCGGGCTGCTGGAAGCGGGAAAGAACGCCGAGGCACTGGCAGCACTGGAAAACGCTTTGCGAACCGTTCCCGACGACTCGCAACTGCAGCGGTTACGCGATCTAGTAAAGGAAAGGGCCGCAGCCGAAGAGGCGGAAGCACGCAGGCGACAGGTAGTGGAACGCGCCCGCGCGCTGGCCGCCGCCGAACGCTTCGACGAAGCGGTTCGACTGCTCGAAAATGCCAAGCTGGATTTTTCCGCAACCGAGGAAATCGATGGATGGTTAGAGCGCACCCGGGCTGCGCAGAAGCAGGCAGAGGCCGTGGCGCAAGCTTTGAGCCGGGCGCAACAGTTACTGAATCAGGGCAGCGCCGAACACGCGGTGCAGTTTCTCGAAGACAAGACGCTTGAGCTTTCCGACATCCGGCTGTTTGACCAATTGCAAATTGCCCGGCGCCAGCGGGAGCAGGTGCAACTGGGAGCACAGAGTTCGATCGCCGAATGCAACCGAATTCTGCGGCAACAGGGCGCCGCAAAAGCAGCGGCATACATTGATGCGCAACCGGCCGAGTACCGTGGGATACCGGAATATAAGGCTTTGATCGATATCGTAGCCCAGCGGGTTGCGGCGGAAGCTTTGGAGCAGGAACTGGCGCGCCGGACGGAACCGGACGCACAGATTCGCGTGGCGGAAGCGGCGCTGGCGCGAAATCCCGGCAACGAAGAAATAATAAACAGCCTCGCCGCCGCTCGCAGCCGAAAGCAACAAATCAGCGCGATCGCGGACAAAGCTCGTGCGCTCGAGACTTCCCAAAAATATGTAGAAGCGGCGGAAGAACTACAGAGAATGCGCCAGATCTATTCCCAGTATCCCAATCTGGAGTCGGAGATTCGGCGGCTGGAACGGCTGGAAGAACAGCGGCTTTTGGAAAATGCGCGCCGCCAGTTGGATGAGTTTCAGTCGCAGGTGCAGCGGTCGATTGACGAAGGCAAGCGAATTCTGCGAGAACGCGGGGCTGCAGAAGCAGCGAGATATCTGGGCGAGCAATCGACGAAATACCGGGACATGGCGGAGTACAAGGCTTTCGCTCAGTTGGTTGCCGAGCGAGCGGCTTCAGAAGCCCTGGATCAGGAGCTGGCTCGCACCACGGAACCGGACGCGCAGATTCAGATCGCGGAAGTGGCGCTGCTGCGAAATCCCGCCAACGAAGAAGTACGGAAAAAACTCGCCGACCTCCGGGGCCGCAAACAGCAGATTACCGCGATTGCGGAAAAGGCCCGCGGTCTTGAAAGCACACAGAAATACGGAAGCGCGGCGGAAGAACTACAGCGGCTGCGTCCAATCTATCCTGAGTATCCCAATCTGGAGCCGGAGATCCGGCGACTGGAGCGGCTGGAAGAACAGCGGCGGCTGGAAACCGCGCGGCGGCAGATGGAGCAGTTCCGGTCGGAATTGCAAAATTCGATCGAGGGCGGCAAGCGAATTCTGCGGGAAAGTGGAGCCCCGGCAGCCGCGCAATATCTAGATACGCTTTCGCCCAATTTCCGCGTGGAAGCGGAATATAAAGCCTTTGCAGAAGTCGTCGCCCAGCGTGCGGCGATGGAAGCTCTGGAGCGGGATCTGTCACGCAAAAAGGATCTGGACGCGCAGATTCGACTGGCGGAAGGGGCGTTCCGTGAGCATCCGGGAAACGAAGAAATAAGCGAAAGACTCGCCGCCCTGCGGGATCGCAAACAACAAATCACCGCAATTACGGAAAGGGTGCGGGTTCTTGAATCATCGCGCAGATACGAAGAAGCGGCGCTCGCACTACAACGTCTACGCCAGCTTCATCCCCAGTATCCGAAGCTTGAGTCGGAGATTCGTCGGCTAGAGCGGCTCGAGGAACAATCCAAGGAGCGTCAACGCAAGGAAATCGCGCAAAAGGCGAAAGCGAAGACAGACGCGCCGCCGGTAGAACGTCATGATGACGATGAGGGCCTTGGGGCAACCGTAATCATGGGCCGCAAGCCCTTGGCGGAACCGCAGCCTGAGAGGGAGCGGCCTTCGCTGGCCACTGCGCCATCCGATATTCCATTCGATTCGGCGCGCCGCGCTGTCGTAGGGGAAGCATTACGAATTCCGCCTCCCGTCCGGTCGATCTCAAAGAGCTTGATCGCTGCGGCGGCGGTCGCGTTCGTCCTAGTGGTTGGATTGGTAGTCGCTTGGGTAACTCACCGGCCGACGGACGCCTCGATCAAGAGCACTCCGGCTCAGGTCGCTACTCCGGCGGCCGTCTCTCCGGTCCAATCCACGGGCGAGGATGCGCAAAATAATCCAAGCGCCAAGGGCACTCCGGAAATTGTGTCCACTAAAACGAGGGAGCCGGAAAAGCGAGCCGAACCACCAATCCGACCTGCAGTCGTTGAGAAACAAAAACCGCCGCTAACGCAAGCCGCCGAGAAAAACCCAATCGCAGAGGTGGCCAAGGTTATGCCTCCGAGCGCTCCCATCGCGAATGTTTCCTCTCCGGCCGCGCCGCCAAAGTCTCCGCCACCGCCTCCTACGGGGAGCTTCGACATCAACCCGAAAATAATTGAGAAGGGAAAAACCGCCACTCTGACCTGGAACATTCAAAATGCCGACAGCATTGAGGTGAACGGCCAGCAGGTTAAGGCAGCCGGTTCGATAACGGTAATCCCGGAGGAGCCCACGACTTATCACTTAATGGCGAAAGGACCGGGAGGAGAAAAGGATTCCGAGACGGCGGTGGTCGTCAACATTCCTGCACCTACGCCACCCAAGACGGAGACCTCATCGATTTCCCAGGAAGACAAAGACCAAATTGTTGGCCTGTTGCAAAAATACTCGCAAGGGTTCGCCAACAAGGATGCCAAATCGATTCAGGCCATGTGGCCGGGAGTGCCCAAAGAAAGGCTGAATGTTATCAAGAAGTCATTCGAATTGAACACAAGGCTCAACTTTTCCAATTTCAAGTTCGACCGACTGGACAACGACAGCGTGCGAGTCAGTTGTACTCAATCCGTCCGAGCGCAACTGGAAGGCAAGCCACAAGCATCCGATAGGCCAGTAACTCTCATTGTGAGAAAGAACGGCTCCATCTGGCAGATTAACTACATCCCGCTAAACAACTAAGGCCGATTCACGCCACTTCGCGAAGTGGCAACCGGCTCAGAACACGTACGAGATCCCCACCATGGGGGCGGGTTTGTTGTGCAAGCCGTTGTCATCCAGCTTGAACAATACATTCGCGGTCAACAGCAGGTTGCCCACCGGATTCACTTTTCCACCCACGGTCGCATAGTTGGTGTTGAAGGATCCAGTGTAGGTGTAAATTCCAGAGAAGCCAGACGTTGACTGCGTAGTGATGCCTTCGCGCAGTGCGCTGAAAACACGCTGGCCAAGATAGTCTCCCGAGAGCGTGAGGCGCTTGGCTACTCTGGCGTCCGCACCCACAACATAGAACAAATTGTTGGGCAGCTTGCCGCTGATCCCTGGGCCTTGCGCGCTCGCGATATTGGAGTTTCCATTCCATTGGAAGCCGAGGTCGGCATGCGGGGCAATGTGTCCTCGCAACGAAGCCGCGACGAACGGCCTCACGCCCGCCGCACCGGTGCCCAGAAAATCCAATTTGTCGCCGGTCGGCAGCCGTACGTCCACCGCGGCGGCAACGCGTACCCGCTCGCCCTGGAAAACACTGAACTTGCCGCGAAGTATGATGTCGCCAATCCCACTAGCCGTGCCGGACTGGGCTCGATAGGCGAACGTGTCGCCCATCCCATTCACAATACAACGCCCCCCTGGCGCCGGCGCGGGATAGCCGCCTACGCAGGTCGCGACCGCCGCGAGTTTGACCTCCAGAATAGGTACGGCAACGGAAACATCCAGACGGTTGGTGATTCCGTAAGTTGCATAACCTGCGAACTGGTTGATCTTCAAATCAATGCGGTTGCTGGTCTCTGCATACCCAGTGCCGCCATTCGCGGAGGTGCCGGGAAAAAATGCGGGAATGCTTTTCAGGTTAATTCCGTCCATATTGCCGAATTGGAAGTTCTGATAGGTGAAGGCGAGGAAGAACTTGCGGCGATGAAGCGTCTCGCCGCGCTCGAACATCACCGGCCCGAAGCTTTCATTCGATGCGGTGGTGATCTGAAGAGCCGGGTCGGTGGTGTAGACGATGCCCGAGGCCGGTGAGGCGAGTGGAAATAAGCTCGCCTGGCTGGCGATGGCTGCATCCAGTCCGCCGATCGGATCCAGACCGGACTCCGGTGGAAATGCCAAATTTGGCAACAAGCAAATCAGTTTGTTCGCATTTGCCGTCGGAACACCGCCGTTCTGACAAAACGTATTCGTCTGAGCTCGGAGCGGCAAACAGGCGAGAATAAGCAAACTAAGGATTAATTTCGTAAAATTCTTTTTCATCGAAGATCCCTCTGGCTCGTATAGGAAACGGTTGATGCCCCCCCGCGGCAATTAACTCCCCACCGTAAACCCGACCGTGATGGTTGACTGCGTATTGCCTGAACTGTCAGTTCCAACCACGCCGACGGCATAGGAACCGCTGGGCGTCGAGTAACCCGATGGCGTTGGCGAGGAGAGCGACGAACTGCTGCAACCCAGCCAGCCGCACATGAGTATCGCCAACAACACCAACCCTGCATACTGCACTATCTTTTCTTTTCGGTTCTTTGTACGGGGCGCTCCGGTTCCGAAGAGCACAACGCCGGGCAGCGCCAGGAAGGCGGCATACAACCATCCCACTCCACTTCGACCCTGGCCTGGGCGGAACATTCTTGCGGTGGCGGTGCTGGTTTGCACTGAAACCTGGATGGTGGTTGGCGTGGGGGTCAGCGTTGTCGTATAGCTCGCTCCGATTCCGGCGCTGTTGATATTGCACTGCAAGGCATAGGAATTATTAGCGAAGCTCTCCTCTCCGCTGGGACCGTAAACGCTGGCGCAGGTATACGTCACGCTTACGCTGGGCACGCCAAGCGGCGCGTTCGCGAGCCCGCTTTGCGCCACGCTTTGCCCCGATGTTACGGACGCCGGCGGGGGTGGAATCAGCGTGATACAGGCGGACGCCGTAGCTTCGAGACCATCGGCGTCGGTCGCAGTCACCGTCACCGCAAACTTGCAATAGCTGGAAGTGCTTCCCGAGGCCGCGACGCATTTCGGTGAGGTTGTGGAGTACGTGTGCGTGCCCGTGGCGCCCGTTGTGACTGTGCCATCGCCCCAATTGATGGTCGTGGTCGCGATCGTTCCGTTAGCGTCGGTGCAGTTGGTGCTCGCACTCACCGACAAAGGATTGGTGCTGCCATTCAGTGTCACGGTCGGCGCCGGGCAAACCGGAACAGATCCGGTTGTTGGCGGCGCGATGGTTAAGGTTATGACCGGGCTCGTGGCGGTATTCCCTGCCGAATCCATGACCTCGGCTGTGAAGCTAAATGTGCCCTGCACCGCAGGCGTTCCTGAAATCACCCCCGAAGAATTAATCGTGAGCCCCACAATCGCTGGCAGGGTCAGACCGCTGCTCGGCCACGTGTAAGGCGGTACACCGCCGGTTGCCACCAGCGCAGGCGCGGTATACGCGAAGCCGATGGTGGCGTTCGGAAAGGTTGCCGCTCCTATGGTTAACCCCGTCACCACTGTGATAGTCGCAGTGTTGCTGTCTACGATTCCTTCACTATTGCTGACTTGCACCCAGTAACTCGTGCTCCCAGCCAGTGCCGGCGTGGTGTAGGATGCGCTCGTCGCGCCGCTGATCGGATTTGTCGTCGAAGGGCTAATTCCCTGATACCACTGGTAACTCAGAGGCGCGGTGCCCGTGGCGACAACTGTCATCGTCGCCGTCTGTCCGCTGATGATGGTTTGGCTCGCAGGTTGCGTCGTAATCGCCGGTGGAAAGGTTACCGTGAATGGCGTCGTAATGATCGTCGTTCCCGACCCATCCGATACGGTGGGAGTTACGGTCTCGGCTGCTGCGCTGGAGTAAGCATGTGTCGTTGAAAGCGAAACCGTCCCGGCTGTGGCGACGCAGGGCGAGGTGCACCCCGGATACTCAGTATTTGTGCCGTCTCCCCAGTCAAAGCCAACATTCTGCGCTGTGTCGCCCGACGCGAAATTCCCCGTGCAGGAGATGGTCGCCGTCAATGTTAATCCCGAGACTGAATTCGTGGCGGCGCAGTTTGCAGCCGCAGGGAAGGCTGCAATGACTGCATCGGTGACACCGCCGCCGTAGCTACTTTGCTTCACCCCTAATGTCGTCGGGAAACTCACGGATTCAGTCCAACCCGCGATGACCGCCTGGTCCAATGAGCCCACTGCAATTCCACTGCCCGTTTGACACGACGTGCTGACTTGACAGGTAGGAATAGCTCCGCCCAGGTAACTCGAATAAACCAGCGCATTGCCCGCGACATCAAACTCCGCTACAAAGATGTCGGTGAGGCCGGTTGAGCACGCAGCGCAAGCCGGCTGGAACGAGTAGTTCGAGTTCTCGATCGGAAAATCCGCGGAAGCCGTTCCCCCGGTAACGAAGACGTTGCCCACCGCATCCACTGCGACTGCGTTTGCCTGATCGGTTGCGCTGCCGCCCAGGTAGGTGGAGTACGCCAGCGTGGCTCCTGACGGCTTCACCTTAGTCAGGAAGGCATCGCCGCCAGAGCAGGAGTTCGCGCACGCCGACTGAAAAGCGCTCTTGGTTGGAAAATTGGTTGACGTTGCCTGTCCCACGACGTACGCGGCGCCGGACGCGTCGATGGCAATGCCCTTGGCCAGATCACCAGCGGTCGCGCCCGTTGGATACGCGCTTCCACCGAGAAATGTTGAGTAGGTAAGCGTCGCACCAAGCGGTGCAAACTTGGTAACAAATGCCGAGCTGAAACCATTCGCGCAGCCTCCGCATGTCGCTTGGTACGCGCCTTGCAAAGGGAAATTTGGCGAGATGGTGTAGCCCGCCACGTAGGCGTCACCCGAAGCATCGACTGCTATTCCGTTAGCCTCTTCGTCACCGGTGCCACCCAGATAGGTGGAATAAACCAGCGCGGCATTCGATTCGCCGGTAGGCTGGCTGATCTCAGCGACGAAAGCGTCGGTATTCCCCCCATTCGTACCTTGATAAGCATTGAAGGTGTTGAAATCCGTGGAAGTAGTCGAGCCGACCACGTACACATTCGCCTGGGGGTCGAGCGCGATTGCGTGTCCTTCATCAGTTCCCGAACCGCCGAGAAAAGACGAGAAGGTGAGGGCGCTACCTGTGGAGTTGATTCCCGTTACGAAAGCGTCGCCATTGCCTTGGTAGGTCTGGAAGGCTTTCATGGGCGGGAAGTTGCTGGAGTAGGTTGTGCCCACAACATAGGCGTTGCCGGAGGAATCGATGGCAATACCATTAGCGCCGTCGCCATTGCTCCCCCCTAGGAAGGTCGAATAGATTAACGCCGCTCCCGTCGGGTTCAGTTCCGTTATAAAAGCGTTGTTATGCCCACTGGTGCCGGTGCAGCCCCCGCAGGTTGACTGATAGGGATTCATTACTGGGAAATCGGCCGAACCTGTGGCGCCAGTGATAAAAGCATCCCCCGCTGAATCAAGAACGACAGCAGTGGCAGTGTCGTTCGCAGAACCGCCCAGGTAGGTGGAATAAACCAGGCTGAGAGTGGGATCCACCACCAGGGTCCGGCTATGGTCATACGCTCCCAAGGCGAAGCGAACTTGGTTGCGGGTGGATCGAATCCATCTGCCTTCCACCGCGTGCTTTTTGCCGGCTTCTTCCTGGTAGACGTATGGCGCGCTCAACTGCAGATTCTGGGAGCCAACTCGAACAAACAGGTTTCCGTTTTTATCGACGCGGAGGCCGCGGGAGCCGCTGATCTTGAGTTTGATCGCGTTTGGATCGGCGCCGGGGGAGATCACGAAGTCGTATTCCAAATGGCGCTGGTTACCGTAGAAAACGAGGTCGATTCCTGGATAGATGCCTTTGTAACTCACTCGCCCGAACGCCGGAACGCCGACGTGCCACTGCTTGGGATCGCTGCCGATGAAATAATTGCTTTTCCCGGGCAGTTCACCGACGCCAGCTACCGCAGCGTCCGGTCTTGAACCCAGCCATTCCATTCCAACAACGCTGGTCTGCGTGTGCATTTCTGCATGCCGCGAACCTTTAGAATCGGCCCCCGGCTCAGATAGCGACAGCACCGCCCCGGTGGGCGTAAGAAACAGCATGTAGCCGTCGCCTCGCGAGAGAAAGCGAACCGGGGCGCCACTCTGACCCTGGTTTGCTTCGAAGCGGAGCGGCAGTTTGGCGTAGGCATCGAGAAAGCGGCTTCGATCCGCTGGCGTCACGTTTTTTGCGCTCACTGTGGAAGCGGAAACGGCAAAATGGTGATCAGCCTGTGCGCTCGCCGAGCTGATGGCGAATACGAAGTTGATGGACAAGAGTAAAAGCGCGGACCACGCCGTATTTTTCACACTGGCCTCCTTTGGACAAATCCCGAGGGTCAAAACTCGAAAACAACCACAATAAAAAGGCGAAAACAGAGAGCCGCTGAGGTGTCTGGGCACGTGCAGGCGGCCTGGGATTACGATGCACTCTGACGTTGAGGATAGGCGCGGAGTGCTATTGCCTTGACGAGCGAATTGTGATCGAACTTCATCAATTTTGTCAAGGGGAGGATGTCATCAAAGATCTCCGTATGCCGCGAAACGCTCGGTAATAGGCGTACGCAGCGGGGTATTGAATCTATATTGAATCTATATAGGTTACCGAGGGAAGAAAACTTACGGCAGGTGAGGGATTTTTTATCACTATCCCGCAGACATGTCAAGCATATTTAGGCATCGGGATAGCCTCAGAGACGGCAACGCCAAAATTGTCCCCATGTGCTTCGCAAATGGCAATGTGCACATTCGCTGCCAAGAGAACGTTCGATCTAAGTCTTTGAGTTAAACGCAGACTGCCCGTGTGCCTGCTAAGGTCACGCTGCCCGGTCGTGGTCACTGCCCGAATAAGAGCGAGAAATGCCGCGTACGCCTTGCCCTCGAAGACTTCGCGCGCGCCCAGTTGGGCCACCAACTCGGCTTCGCAGGCGGTTTGCCGCTTGCATGTCGAAGTGTGAAGTAGCGCCGGTCGCGTTGATGTCTCGCCAGGCGAGGAGAGTTCCCAACAGGATCATCGCGAAAGCATTCTTCCTGCACTGTAAAGAGCGCCCACCCAACGTACACGCATGTCTCCCCGAGCCGGCGCAGCTAACGCTGCTCTCCGCGCCCTCCTATCTATGCACGCGAAGGGCAAATGAGGAGCAATCCAGCGATGTTCACGACAAAAGGATTAGGAACGGGATCGTATTGCCCGTCGTGACCGTTCGAGGACAGTGCCGGCTTTTGGGGGCACTTTCTTGCAATGCAGGAGAAAATTCTTAACCGTGAGGAAGAGTAAGTACGGCACAGAAGTCGAATCATTTATGTTGCCAAAGGCCCATTTGATGTACAATTTTCGCACTTCAGTGGGGATGGGGACCCAAAAGGAATAGCAATTTGCAACGGGGTTACGATGCTTAAGTTCATGGCCGTGTCCGGAGTGTGTCTGCTGGTTTGCTGGCAAGTGTGTCCATTGTTGGCGCAAAGCGCCGATGTCCACATCACGACGGGCGAGGTGCAAATGCCTCAGGTGGTGGCCAGCGCCGATGCCAGGGGAATCGTGAACACTGAAATGCCAGTTCGCACCAGATCGCTCAGGAGGGACGTTAATCTGGTGTTGGTTCCGGTGACGGTTACCGATCCCATGAATCGGCTCGTCGCAGGTCTGGACAAGGAGAATTTTGTACTGACAGAAAACGGCCAACCGCAGCAGATCCGCTCATTGTCATCCGAAGATGCGCCAATCTCATTAGGAGTGATATTCGACCTTAGCGGCTCGATGGTGGACAAGATTGACAAGTCGCGCCAGGCCGTAATCGATTTTTTTCGCACTGCGAACCCACAAGATGAGTTCTTTCTCGTGACCTTCTCCGATGAGCCAGAGGTTCTGGTCGATTTCACTTCCTCGGTGGATGACATTCAGAACCAGTTGGCGTTGGCGGTTCCTCAAGGGTCTACGTCGCTTTTGGACGCCGTATATCTCGGTATCAACCGGATGCGGCAGGCGCACAATGCGCGCAAGGCACTTCTGATCATCTCCGACGGTGGGGACAACCACAGCCGGTATACCGACCGCGAGATTGTGGACATGGTCCGCGAGGCTGATGTCCAGATCTACGCCATGGGATTGTTCAACTTTCGCAGCAATACTCCCGAAGAACTCCATGGTCCTGAGCTTCTCGGCGCCATCACCGGAGCTACCGGCGGACAGACATTTTTCATTCAATCGCCTAAGGACTTGTCCGACGTTGCGGCTAAAATAGGAATCGAGCTGCGGAACCAATACGTGCTGATATATCGTCCGGTGAATCCGAGCCATGATGGCAGGTGGCGGAAGATCAAAGTGAAGGTGAATCCTCCGACCGGTCTGCCGCGGCTGCACGTCTACGCCAAGGATGGTTATTACGCAGCCGACGAGTAACGGCGCGGTACGCTAGCGGAGTCAATTGCTGTCTTAAGATATAAACAGCAACCCCGGGTTGCTGGTTGCAGTACTCCAATCTGTGACGCACAAAACCGGACACGTCAGACCACACTCGAGCCTCCGACGCTAAGCCTTCGTTAGTGGCGCTTCAGCTCAAGACGATTCTCCGTCCCAGAAAGCAAGCGTCGAATGTTCCCATGATGTTTCGCAATGATTAACACACACGAGACCGCAACAAACGGCAACAGAACAGTACGTTGGCTAGGCGCAACGAATTCCGCGGCAATAAATGGGAATACTGCCGCAGTGATGATCGAGGCCAGCGATGTGTAGTGCGAAAGCAGGTAAATCACCGAGTAGATTACAGCTGCGACCAGAACCGCCCACGGCACCAGAGCCAGAAAAGCCCCCATTGCCGTAGCTACTCCTTTCCCTCCTTTCGCCTTAAGAAACATGGAGAACATGTGCCCAAGTACAGCGAACAATGCACTCGCAGCAACGAGGATGGTAGTGCTCCTCTGCCCATCTGCAGGATATGACGCATGATTTGCGATCACCCGTGCAACCACGACTGCCACATAGCCCTTCGCTGTATCGAGGATTAGCGTCCACAACCCCAGGGCCGGAGCCACGCGGGCTACATTGGCCGTTCCGATATTGCCGCTACCCGTCTGCCGGACATCGATTCCACGAAAGACTCGTACTAGAATCAGCCCAAATGGGATTGAACCTAAGGCATACGCGATCGCGCTCACCAGCAGAAAATCCCTTACCATCAGCGCTCCCAGTCTTGAGAATGGCCCGACAACAATTATGGTCTCGCCACCGGACGATAGCAAAGGGAACTCCGCGCCACTGGACGCTCAACCGGCGTTGGCGTTGCAGTCGTGCCACAACGAGGTTGGGCTATTGGAGAGCCTGGCAGGCAGTGTACAGAACCTCGGCTGGGTGTAGAACGTTCAATCCGGTGCCATGTTCAATCTGCATCTGGCAACTTCCGCACTCCGTAACCACCGCGTCGGGCTTGAATGTCTTTACGCGCTCAAACAACTCCCGGCCGATATCCATTGAGATTTGATATTTCTCTTTCTTCAGGCCGTAAGTTCCGGCCATGCCACAACAATCTGCCTTCATCTCTTCCACTTCGATGCCAGGCACGGCACGAAGCAAACGCAGCCAGGGACGTCCGACGCCCTGAGCTTTGAGATGGCACGGCGCATGATAGGCCAACCTCAAGGTTCTGGGCTGGAAGTCAGTACGTAACTGGCCGGCATCCAGCAACTCGGTGAGCAGTTCGCCGAGGTCGTAAGTGTTGCCAGCGATCTTCCTGGCAGCATCGGCAAGGCCAGTGCCGTTCGCGGGCAGATGAGCATATTCACCTTTGAGTGCATACCCGCAACTGGTGCAGGCAGTCACGATGCAAGCACCCGCATCCACAGGGCGCTCCATAGCAGCAACATTCTTCTTCACGCAATTCATCATTTCGGCGGGATCGCCGTTCGCGCCGGCAGGCGTGCCGCAACAAGCGTCGGGCGTGACCTGCACGGCAAATCCATTGAGGCGCAGCAGTTCGATGACTTGTCGGCCAATTGCGGGCTTGTTGTAGCGAATGAAGCAACCCGGGAAGAATAGAGCTTTTCTCACGCCACGAGTGACGCCGTCTGCGACCCGCAGAGGCTTAGCGGAATAATTGGGCAGGTTGCGATGCGGAGTGATGTGCGCCAGAGCGCATATCATTTCGTGACTCGGCTTGAAGTGCATGAACGCATTTGTAAGCGCAGAAGTAGGTGAAGACAATGTTCCAACCAGGCTAGGCCGCGCCAACCAGTGATCCCGCAGCGCGCGCCGGCCGCTCTTTCGATGTTGCCCCTTGCCCAGCGCAATGAGCTCTGAAACGTTGACTGCATGCGGACAAGCCATGTCGCAACGATGACAGCCCATGCAATACTCAACCCAATCCGTGTCGCTCTCCACGCCTTCACGCCGGAAGCGCTCCATATCCGGGCCTAAGCCTTTGGGCCCGGGGAAAGCCGGGAAAGCCTTCATCACGGGGCAATCTGCATTGCAGTCGGAACACTTCACGCAATGATCCAGTGTCAGATCAACGTTTCTCATAATGACTTCCTCAGCGGGCATGCCAGCATGCCTGCCTGATACCCACTCACGATGGCGATCGCATTGCCGTAGCGTGAATCGAAATTCCCCAGAAAACTTCCACAGGGGAAGACGTTTTTCGCCAGTACCGCGGCCTCTGCAGTGAACGGCTGCAGATCTTGGCTCACGGTTGATTTCGGCAAGGAGTCCTCCCGCTTCTGGCTGCGATCCTGCAGCAGGTGCGAGAATTTGCCCGAGGCAAGAATCACGAAATCCGCGCGAATAGTTCGCGGCTTGCCCGGAGTTTCGAGGACAGCACCCGTACAACAGTCTCCCTCGATACACAGTTTCTGTACCGAAAATCCAGTGCATATTTCCGCTCCCATCGTCGCCAACCGTGATTCAAGGCGCCGTAAAATGCGTAATCCGGGAACACAGGGTGGCAGAGTCGGGAGCTCACAAATCGCACCGCCAACCTCGTCCTCGAAGCGTCGAATGTCATCATCCCCATACTCCAGTCCGAGAATGCTCGGAATGATCAGCAAGTCCGCATCGTGGAGCAGCGGCGTAAGAGCACTGATCAGAGCCTGGCGATAGAGCGAATTCCGATCGATTTCGATCGCGATTTCCAGCGGTGTCAGCCAATGCCGCTGGTGGATCTGGGGAAGCTTCACCACAGCTCCTCGATACGAAGTGGAGAGACCTTTCCCCTGGCTATGGGACGATAAACGCTCCGCGACAAAATTCGCGTCGAAGGCAAACAGGTTTTCAATGCCGACGACCACGGCCTTGCCTATGCCGCGAGGGTCGCCCTTCCACAGCTGCATGGGCGCAAGCGACACCTCGGCGAATGTGCCCATAATTGTCGGAACCAGCCGACGTTCTTTCCAACCTCCCTCATAAGCACAGCCCGCAGCAGCCGTCTGCTCAAGGAAGAAGTTGATCGCTGCTTCGATTTCGTTGGCGTCGCAATGGCTAAGACTCCACGGCCTGCAATCCAGTCCGTGCAGATCCACGCACGCGCTGCCCAATACGAAGGATCCCGGTCCCTTGCTGGCCAGCATCACGTGCGCCCCTTGCCGGCAAGCAGTGGCCGCCGCCGTTATGCCGGAGAGACCTTCACCGATGACGAGCACGTCCAGTTCATCACCCCGCATGGCTCACCTCGCTTGGTTTGTGAAAGTTATAGGATGTGTCAAAGAGCTCCTGGCTCAGACTGAGCTGTTCTGCTTGTTTGCCGTCTGGGACACAGGACTGTCCCTTCCAGCGATCATCCAGGTAGGTTTCCAGGAGTTGGCTGGCTTCAGCGGCGGTCCACTTGTTCTTTCTGTACCCGGCAAGCATGACTTTGTAACCACAGAACGTAGCTTGGCACGGACCAAAGCCGAGCCGCGTGCGTCTGCCCACATCGCCAATGGTCTGCACTGGGAGCAGGGTCGAGTTTCCCAGCACGAATTCGAGTTCGGATCGGGTCACTAGCTCGCATTCGCAGACAATTTCCGCCAGGGCCGGATTTTCGTCGATATCTTTCACCACCAGAGCCAGCCTGCCGCCTAAACGCCGATGCGCTTTTTCGACCGCGGCTGCGGGCATCCACTTATGCGCTTGTTTGAGCACCTCCGCGGTGGCGTTTTCGCGCAGTGGAAGCTGATCAGTGACACACGGCTGATCGATGTGAAGCTTTTGGCAGACCAGGTCGGCCGTTGCTTTGGCCATCAAACGATACGTGGTGAGCTTGCCACCGACGATCGACATGAATCCATCGATCCCGTCCGAGCTCTTGTGATCGAGCAGCGCAAAATTACGACTGACTTCACGTCCCGCCGCACCGACAGCGCTCTTGGGCACGTAAAGCGGCCGCGCGCCGGTAAAAATGCGGAGTAGTCGAGCCTCGGCCAGGGCGGGCACCAGCTCCACTCCGAGGCCAAGCAACTTCACCACCTCTTCCGGGGGCACGGTCAGGTTTTCTGGCCCCGGAACCGTGACCGAACTCGTGCCCAGAAGGCAAACCGGCCCGCACGGGACGAGGATATCGGCATCGCCAGGCTTCCGGCACCGATTCACTACTCGACTCACGACACAGTGATTGAAGATGAGAAGTGCTCCACGATCACAGCGCACCGGTACCTCGACACCGGCCATGGCCGCGACCTGCTGGGCCCAGCCTCCAGCGGCGTTAATTACGATTTCACACTGGAGACATTCTTCTTCTCCGGTGTTGACCTCGCGGAAGCGAACGCCCTTGACTCGATGGTCGTCAACCTCGATGGCGGTAACTTCGCAATAGCACCGGAAGCGCGCACCCTTGGATACAGCGGATTCGACGTTTGCCAATGTCAACTGAAAGACATCTACGTGCCCGTCGGGAGCCGTATAAGCCTTGAGAAGGTCCTTCGGAAGATTGGGCTCGAGGCCCAGCGCTTCATCCCGAGAAAGCTCCTGGGTTGGAATTCCGACTCGTTCACACCCTTTCACCCATTGCTCGACATAGTTGGGATCGTCGCCGCGAAGGTGCACGAACATCCCGCCAACATCGTGCACGCAGTGCGCCGCGACTTTTTTGAGAATCATGTTCTCGCGGATGCATTCTTTGGCCGCGTCCGCGTCTTTCACCACGTAGCGGCCGCCGCTGTGCAGCAATCCGTGACACCTGCCGGTGGCGCCGTTGGCCAGGTCTTTCTTTTCCAGCAGAACTGCCGCAACCCCTCGCAATGCAAGGTCGCGCAGGATTCCCGACCCAGTTGCGCCTCCGCCTATGATTACGACCTGTGTTTTTTCCATCGCCATGACTCCGTGATCGGAGCTCGCGATTGAAGATCAGCCGTTCTTCTCAGCCCATCTCAATTGGCAAGCTCAAACGTTCCGGGATCCGAGACGGTTCGCGTCAGAAGGGATTGTGGTTGGAGATGTTAACGGTGTCAGCCAGCGCTCGGGGCTTTGTAGGAAAAAGTTAGGAGCAGTGCAAAACCGAGGTGGACCGGCGCGTTCAAGCTCTATCCAAGATCCCTTGCAGGATCCCAACACTCAGTTCTTTCCACGCACAGTCACCGCAGCCGGTTTCTCAGACACTCTCCACTAGCGGTGCGAACTACACTTAATTATGCTCGGTCCAACACTCGTCGTCAACGAATATTGGGCTGACGGGAGTGGCTAAATTTGAAACGGCGTGCAGCGTCATTCCGAAGCAACCGCAGGTGATTTCCACTCGACTCACAAACCCTCATTGCAGGTCGGCATCAACGATTCTTGTGCAGAACCAGAGGCCGATGCCAGCAGTTCCAGAACTGCGGCCATGAACATGGGCAGGTCGTCGGGCATTCTGCTGCTGACAAAGTGGCGATCGACTACGACGGGCGAGTCCTCAAATATGGCGCCCGCGTTGATCAGATCGTCCTTGATTCCCAGACTTCCGGTCACGCGGATACCGCCATATACTCCCGCAGAAATTGGAATCCATCCGCCATGGCAGATGGCAGCGATCAGCTTGCGAGAGTGATTGAATTGGGTGACTAAGCTCTTGACCTTATCAATGCGCCGCAACTTGTCAGGAGCCCATCCGCCCGGACAGATGACGCCCACAAAAGCCGACTCGTCCACAAGAATCGATGTGTCACTAACCTGGGGATAGCCATGTTTCCCAACGTACTGCTGGTGCGCCTTCGGTCCTGCAATGACCGGCTTGTAGCCAGCCTCTGCGAGCCGGTACTTGGGATACATGAGTTCCATATCTTCATATCCATCTTCGATGAAGATGAGCACGGCCGGCGAATCCTGGTTCAGCATGAGGTTGTTCAGCATGATAATGACCTCCCTACCCAACCGTTGGCGAGAGAATGCGGCAGAAGCTCGCACCCCGCTCACCCAAGCAGAACACGCTGCTTGCTGCTCATGGGGTTCAATTCCGACGGATTGCCAGCCTGCACGGCACCAACCTGGGACTTGTGTCCTTTATATGCCTGGTCAATCTTCGTCCAGAATGCCATAAAATAGTCTGCGGCGGAGGCGATCGACAGCACGACCATCGTCCAGATTGTTAGCTTTGCGATGACCTCAATGTTCAGCGATAGTGGAAAGCGTCCTAACGCGAAATGCACCGCAGCCCAGCGGTGATCAAGAATTGCCGCGATCACGGCCACGATTTGCACCGCCATCTTCCATTTGCCCAGGTCACGAGCTTTGATTGTGAAGCCTTCAATTGCGCCCACCACTCGCAGCTCGGTAACCAAAAGTTCCCGCGCAATCACCACTATGACCACCCATGCGCCTACTAAGCGCGGATTGAATTGCATCAGCGAGATCAAAGCAGAGACAATCAACAGTTTATCGGCCAGGGGATCGAGCAGCATGCCAGTCTTGGTGACTTGGCCCCGCTTGCGCGCGAGATAGCCATCAAGATAATCGGTGATTGCCGAGAAAAGAATTACTCCCGAGGCAAGCAGCTCTTTCTCGCCATGAGCGCTACCGATCCGGTCGCTCCCTAAGGTCCAGACAAGCAGCGGGACACTAGAGATGCGCAAGACCGTAAGCCAGTTCGGCAGGTTCACCGATGGGAACTCCCTGTTTCCGCAAGGTCAAGCGGCCAACTTTTGTTTTATAACATGCCAGCTACGGGAACGGCTGTGAGGTTTGCACGTTCGGTGTGAACGTTGGATCGTTCATGGCGGGAGGGGGACGCTCTCGACTTGGCTTCGCGCCCATCGCCTAATGCGCCGGCCAGCACTTTTTGTAGGCACCGGCTCCCGCCCGAAAAAGGAGCTATTCTTGCCCGACCACTTCAGTGCTGGAGCGCAGCAACAATCTTCGATCAGGATTGACGATTTCGTAAAAGATGTAGGCGATCAGGGCCCAGAAAAAAAGCGGGATGAAAGCCCTTTTCCACATGCTGGAGGGGACCCCCGGCTCGAGTACGCTGCGTGCCGGATTTTGCGGATCGTAAGCCGCTAAAACCTGCGCCGCAGGTGGATAGGCAACCAGGACGCTTTGGGCATCCTCGGGCTCGCTGAAAGTTTGCATTAGATATCGTACGGTCGTCGAGCGGTAGGCGCGCTCGCCAAGCCGATACTCGTACTCCACATCGGGCGCAAACCACGTACCCATGGTCGAAGTGCCGGTGTAAACTTTCGAAGAAGTGACCCGAACGGGTACCTTGGGCCAGTGCAAGCTGATTATGGAGAGATAGAAGCCGCTGCCCAAGCTAACGGTGAGCCAGACCGCGAAGCTTCCCAAGCCGATCAGCCCGAAAAAGCGTGCTTTCCTGTCAGGATTCATATAGTGCACTGGGAATAAAGTAAAGAAGATTGGATTAAGCGCAATACTGTCGAATGCGAGAACCCCACTCCCCTAAGTGATTTTCGTATGGATCATCGAAAAACGCAATATGCTCAGGGTGGGTTCGCCGTCAGACACGCTTAGCGCTGCAATGGACAGGCTGGTACAACTGCCACAACACGAAAGATACGCGGATTTTGATTTACTGGGAGCGCGAGACTGTTTGCGCCCGCGCTGGGTCATTTCATCACGTACAAGAGGAACGCGGGTATGACGAAACCGGATTCCAAGACGGCTTTAATCACAGGCGCTTCCAGTGGCATTGGACTCGAATTCGCACGTCTTTTTGCCCGCGATGGCTACCGCCTCGTGCTAGTGGCGCGAAATGAGAGTGCTTTGCACGATCTCGCCAACGAACTGCACTCGCATCATGGCGTCGAAGTCCGAGTTGCAGCGAAGGATCTATCTCAAATCTCAGCTCCCGTCGAGCTTTACCGCGAGTTACAGGAAGCCGAAATTGTTCTTGATGTGCTAGTGAACAATGCAGGCTTCGGCGGCAGCGGTCCTTTCCTCCAGACCGATTGGAATACTGAGGCGGAAATGATCCAAGTGAACATTGTCGCGGTCGCGCATCTGAGCAAGCTCTTCCTCCCGCAGCTTGTCAGCCGAAAGGGCAAACTGCTCAACGTAGGCAGCGTTGCCGGATTTCTTCCTGGTCCTTATACCGCCATCTACTATGCGAGCAAGGCATTCGTGTTGCACTTCACGGAGGCTCTGGCCGAGGAGTTGAGCGGAACCGGCACGACCGTAACCTGCCTTTGCCCAGGCCCGGTGCAGACGAATTTCCAAAAACGGGCGCATGTTGGCGGCTCCAGCCGGGCAAACCAACGTCTGGTTATGGACGTTCGCGAAGTGGCTCGCTTGGGTTATGAGGGAATGAAGGGAGACAAGCGAATCGTGATTCCAGGATGGAAGAACCGATTGCTGACGAACCTGCTCCGTCTGGCTCCGCGTGAAACAGTGACGAAGATCGTCGGCCGGATGTACGCAGCCAGGGCAAACCGCATCTGAAGGCGAACTAACTTGCAAATCGCCGCATTGGATATGCTACACGCCTCCCTCTAAATGAAGGGGTGGAGTTCTTGCTCGGCAGAGTTCACCCGGCTCTCGATAACTCGAGCGACGTCCCCGACCTCGATGTTCCGGCTCGGATAAAGGACCGGATCCCAATACCTGTCCGTACGGCAGTACATTTTCTGATTGATGCAGGTTTCGAGCAATTTGTGAATTGCACTCTGCCGGTATGCAGCAGGTACATGGGCAAGGTACCGGAGAATGCACGTTTTTGCCTCAGGGGAGATGTGAATGATCATACGTCGCCTCGCGCCACCTGATTCCACCTCGACATGAAAATGATCGGAAATGGTGGAGTCCGCAACTTCATGGCGCTCCAAAGAGTCGGAACAAAGGTTCACAACTTTCCATCGAGCACGGATTTCGTATTCCAATTCGACGCCCTGCCGGTCCAAATCGCGCTTAAGTGTCGCAGCGATGTTGCCGGCGGCAGAAAATGCAGCGACACTGTCAAGCACCAGCCTCATGGACATATGAGAAGCCTCGAAAAAGCGCGGCAGCTCTGCAAAAGTGCTGGTGTCAATGTCGAGAGATTGCAGCAAACCCTTAGAGTTGAACTCCTCCACAACGATTTTCTTGAGCGAGTCTGGGCTCATCGCCTAACCTCCTGACTCTGCTTTCGCTGGATGGCAACCGGCTCGGAGCCGAGGGTCGCGGTACCATCGACGCAGTGTTCGACCAAACTCCGCACCCCAGCGGCATCCTTGCAAATGAGTGCCTGGCTGGCGACGGCATTCAGTTCTGCCAATTTTTGATTCCGAAATAATTCCTTAATTTCGGCAACCTGTTTCGGCCTCACGCTCAGACTACGAATCCCAAGGCCAACGAAAACTGCTGCCGCCGAGGTATCCGACGCAGCGTCACCGCAAACGGAGACATGTCGGCCCCGCTTCCTGGCGCCCTCAACCACGCCTTGGATCAGGCGCAAAACGGCGGGGTGAAGTGCATCTTGCAATCGAGAAACTCCTGCATTTCCACGCTCGGCGGCCATAGTGTATTGCGTGAGATCATTGGTCCCGATGCTCAAGAAATCGAGGTCCTCCGCAAGCTGTTCGGCAAGGAGAGCAGCGCAAGGCACTTCGATCATGACGCCGCATTTCACCGGCCAGGCATGGGGTGTTCCTTGCTCTCGCAATTGCTCATGCGCTTGTTGCAAGAGCCGAACTGCCTGCTGCGTTTCATCTGCAAGGGAGATCATGGGGAACATGACCCAGATCTCGTATCCGGCGCCCGAGCGCAGGATTGCCCGCAGATGAGTAAGGAACATTTCCGGAAACTGCAACGATAACCGAATACCGCGCACTCCGAGGTACGGATTGTGTTCTGGCGGCTGGGGCAGAAAGGCTACGGGCTTATCCGCACCCACATCGAGGGTACGAATGACGATGGGTCCGGCAATCGATGCGCAGATTTCACGCAAGGCCCGAACCTGCTCATCCTCGCTGGGCGCCTGAGTACGGGAGGCGAAAAGAAATTCCGTCCGCAGCAGTCCGACTCCATCCGCCCCATTCTCAGCGGCCTCGATTGCTTCGCGTACGTTACCGACGTTGGCCAGCACTTCGATGTGTGTGCCATCCAGCGTGATTGCCGCCTCAGAACGAGCCACCGCAGCCCGGTCCCTGCGCTGCAACTGAAGCGCCTGGCGGGTCTTCAGCTCTGCAATGGTCTGCTCATCCGGCTCGATCCATACCTCGCCGGTCGAACCGTCCAACGCAACTGTTTTTCCCCGGTCGGCCTGGCTGATGCCACTCGCCCCTACCACCAAGGGAATGCCCAGCGTGCGAAGTATGATGGCGCTGTGGGAGGTTGCACTGCCCTTGCGAGTGATAACTCCAAGCACCGTGGTGGGGTCACAGGCGCTTGCTTCACTCGGAAATAATTCGTCGGTTAAAAGAATTCCCGGGACCGGCAACGAAATCGGGCTTTGCGATTCACCACCTTCGATCTGCCGCAGCACACGATAGGCGATATCGCGAACGTCAGCAGCTCGCTCACGCAAGTAGGGATCGTCCATCGCCTCATATTGAGCAGCGAGCTCCTCCGTCACTTTAGTCCACGCGCGAGATGCTGAAACCCGGTCGTGCTCGAAGAGAAGCCGCAGCTTGGTGACCACAACCGGATCAACCAGTAGCAGCGCCTGAGCCTCGAGAATGGCACTGCCGCCCGCGGCGCCTCCAGGACCGCCAATTGCTCCGTGCCGGACCTCGTCGCTGACCGCATTCATCGCAGTGGTGAGCCTAGCGAGTTCTTCAGCTGATGTACCCACGGGCTCGTCAATCACCGCCAGTTCGGTTGCCTGTGGCATGACAAGAGAACCAATCGCAATGCCGTCCGAGCCTGGAAACCCACATGGACCCGTGGTCGCAACAGTCCCCACCTCTAACGGAGAATGTAAATCCTCCACCTGCTCACCGAAGGCGACATCGGCAAGTTGGCGAATGGCCGCCAGGGCCTGGTAGCAGTCATTGCCGCTGCAGACTATCTTGAGGCGATCGCCCTTGCGAGCCTGCAAAAGGGCCAAACTGCTGAAGCTGCGCGCAGCAACCGGGCCCCGGCTCGATGTCAGGTTGGTAACTTCGCAGGAAGAGGAAAATCGACTGACCGCCTGCACCAACGCTGCCGCTGGTCTGGCGTGGAGCCCATGAGGAGTCTTTACCGTGAACACCCATTCCGCAGTTTCATCTGGCCGGGACGGCGATAGCTGTCCTCGCGCGGGCAGAACTTCCGCCGTGGTTTCGGATTGGAGTTGTTGGAGTTTGGCAGCGAGGCCCAGTTCCGCTTCTCGGGCGACCTCATCCAGACTACCGCCTGCCTGGGCGCGCACAGCCGCTGCGACGGCACCTTCGACCAGGGGAGCTGGGCACAGTCGGATTGACTTAGTGATGGAAGGCTCCAGAAGTTCGAGGGCAGTTTGCGCGCTGAGGACCGCACTTCCCAGATCCATCAACACCAATACGCCTTCCGGGCACGACAGTTCTTGCAGAACCTCAGCGATATGGACTGCGTCGGTACCTAGCTCCTCATGGCTCTCGCCAACCCCACTCGCCACTGCCACGGGAAAGTCGCACGAGGTCATCTGCAAAACAAGTTCCCGCAGGGCTTCCGCCAACTTTTTACTGTGCGAGACCAATACCAGGCCGACCATACTCACACGCCTCTTTCCCCTACGAAGTCGCACCTGATACCGAGGCGAGTGCCTGCAATAAGAGCCAAGTCGATGTGGCACCAGGATCCTGGTGACCAATGCTGCGCTCACCCAGATAGCTGGCTCTACCTTTGCGTGCCTGTAGCGGAATGGTGGCTTCGGCGGAAGCGTGAGCCTGTTCTGCGGCTGCCTTAAGCGCACCCGCGAGGTCGCTGTCGGAGAAGGTGCAAAAAGCCTCTAAGGCTGGGGCGAGAGCGTCGACCATGGTCTTATCACCTAGTTTTGCTTTGCCGCGCCGTTGAATGTCGGCTAGCCCTTCAGCCAAAATCTGTCCAAGTTCAGTCTTGTTGAGGGTTTCCTTCCCTGCGCAAGTCTTGCTTAATGCCAGGAAGAAGCCGCCATAAAGGGGGCCAGCCGCCCCACCGACAGAAGCCAGCAGCGCCATACCTGTGAGCTTGAACAAGCCGGCCAGGTCACCGGGTGGCACTCCAGTTTCCAACTTCTTTTCAATTGCCCTGAAGCCGCGCATCATGTTCTCGCCATGGTCGCCATCGCCAATGGCTGCATCCAGATTAGTGAGCATGTGCGCATTTTCGGTGATCAGAAGCGCGGCCGCTTTGATCCACGACCGCGCATCTTCCAGCTTGAAAATTTCCATCGGCTTAGATCTCAGCTCCAGCGTAAGCCCGGAGTATCGACTGGAGCATCCCAAAGTTTGCAAAGCTGATGGTTCATCTTCAACAGTGTGATTGAGGTTCCTGCCATCTCCAAGCTGGTGATGTAGGAGCCTACGAGGTTGCGAACGATGGTCAATCCGGAGTTCTTGGCAATCTGCGCAGCTTTACGATAAACGATATACAGCTCGATCAGGGGCGTTCCTCCCATGCCATTCACGAACAGGAGCACGTCATCTCCTTCCTTAAAAGGAAGGTCGCTCAGGATAGGATCCATCAGCATTTCTGTGATTTCATCGGCAGAGGCAAACTTGACCCGGCGACGTCCAGGTTCGCCATGAATGCCAATACCGAGTTCGATTTCGTCTTCCGGCAGTTCGAAGCTGGGTTTGCTGGCGTGTGGCACGGTGCAGGGCGACAGAGCCATGCCCATGCTTCTGCCGGAATCGCGAATATGATCACCGAGCTTCTTAATTTCGGCGAGGCTCATGCGCTGCTCCGCCGCCGCTCCCAGGAGTTTTTCCATTAGAACGGTCAAACCGACGCCGCGCCGGCCCGCCGTATACAAGCTGTTTTCCACCGCGACATCATCGTCCGTCAAGACAGTTTCCACGGTGATGCCATCTGCCTGCAACATCTCTTTAGCCAGATCGAAATTCATTATGTCGCCGGTATAGTTCTTGACGATATGCAGAATTCCGGCGCCGCCGTTTACAGCCTTGCTGGCTTCGTACATCTGGTCAGGAGTGGGGCTGGTGAAAACCTGGCCGGGGCATGCCGCATCGAGCATCCCTTTGCCCACGTAGCCGCCGTGCATCGGCTCATGACCACTGCCGCCTCCGGAAACCAGACCTACTTTGCCCTTTATGGGAGCGTCCTTGCGAACGATGTAAGCCGGATCGTAGTTGATGCGGAGACGTTCGCCATGCGCCGCCTCCATGCCTTCAAGCTCCTCACGCACGACTTCTTGAGGGGAGTTGATTAGCTTCTTCATAACACCAGTATGAACGAGTTCTGGCACAGGCTTACCTCCTTCTGCGGTCAACGCAGAAAACTCTCTACCTCCCGCGGGCGGTCATAGCCGCGGCTGGTGCCCCGGTAGGAGGGCACCAGCGCAACGGATAGTTCGCCTCTCGAGGAGAGGTTCAATGACAGCGTTTTCACTGCTTGCACTTGTCAGTACTTGAAGAAGTGCACACTGGCGGCACCAAGAGCGCCGCCGATTAGCGGGCCGAGGATCGGAATCAGCGCATAGCCAAAATCCGACTTACCTTTGCCCGCGATGGGGAGAATGAAATGCGCTATTCTGGGCCCGAAATCGCGCGCCGGGTTCATGGCGTAGCCGGTCGGGCCGCCCAGACACAGGCCGAGCACCCAGACCAGCATGCCCCACATATACGGAGCGAAGCCCGGTGGCATCCCTTGGGGAGCAACCGCCGTGGCGCCAAAAGCAAAGCCCACGCCGACGAGTGTGGTGGTGGCGATGATTTCGGTCATGAGGTTATCGGGCAGATTGCGAATCGCCGGGCCGGTACAGAAGATTCCCAGCTTCGCTCCCTGGTCCTCAGTCACTGCCCAATGTGGCAGATATGCCAGCCACACCAAGGTTGCACCCACGAAAGCTCCGGCGAACTGGCATGCCCAGAAGGGAAGAACATTGGCCCAATTGTGAGAAAGCAGCGCCACGGCCAAGGTGACAGCGGGATTGATGTGCGCTCCGGGGCTTCCGCAAGCAATGGCGGTGAAAATGCCGGCCGTCACTGCCAAGCCCCACCCCGTAGTGATAACGATCCAGCCCGAACCCTCACCCTTGGATTTCTTCAGGAGGACGTTGGCTACGACCCCGTCGCCCAGAAGGATCAGTACCATAGTCCCCATGAATTCACCGAATAATGGTCCATGCATATAATTAGTCTCCTTAGCTTAGTTTGCGGCGCCCACGAGTTCCTCTTCAGGCTTCCCGACCTTAGGCGCTTCTTCTTCCCAATCGAACGTTCTAGTCACAGCCTTTTTCCACAGCTTGTACATGGTCTCGCGAGTTTTCGCATCCATGCTCGGTTTCCAAGTCTTGTCGACTGCCCAGTTGGCGCAGAGATCGTCAAGGTTCTTGTAGAAGCCGACAGCCAGGCCAGCCGCGTACGCGGCGCCCAATGCCGTAGTTTCTTTAATGACAGGTTTCACGACAGGTTTGTTCAGGATGTCGGCTTGGAACTGCATGAGTAGATCGTTCTCCACCATGCCGCCATCGGTACGCAGAACATCGAGCTCAATGCCCGAGTCTTTTCTCATGGCATCCACCACTTCACGCGTCTGGAAGGCCGTGGCTTCCAGGACGGCGCGAGCAATGTGGCCTTTGTTGACGTAACGGGTGAGTCCGGCGACGACGCCCCGTGCGGTCGCCTTCCAGTAGGGGGCAAACAGTCCGGAAAACGCAGGCACGAAGTACACGCCGCCATTGTCGTTTACGGTCTTGGCCAGTGCCTCGATATCCGAACTCTTCTGAATGAGGTTGAGGTTGTCGCGCAGCCACTGCACCAGCGCACCGGTGATCGCGACGCTGCCCTCAAGCGCATAGACCGCGGGCGCCTTGCCCAGCTTGTAGGCCAGAGTAGTGAGCAGTCCGAACTCCGATTGCACAGGGGTGGTGCCGGTGTTTAGCAGCAGGAAGCAGCCCGTGCCGTAGGTGTTTTTCGCCTGGCCCGGCCTAAAGCAGGTCTGGCCCACCAAGGCGGCCTGTTGGTCGCCGAGATCGCCGGCAACTGGGACGCCGGCAAGCGCTGTGACCTTTGACGTGCCATAGATCTCGCTGCTGGAGCAGATCTTGGGCAGCATCGCGATCGGCACTCCGAAGACACCCGTGACCTCTTTGCTCCAAGTCAGGGTCTCCAGATTCATCAACATGGTGCGGCTGGCATTGCTAACGTCGGTGACATGAATGCCGCCGTTAACCCCGCCGGTCAGCTTCCAGATGAGGTAAGTGTCAATGTTGCCGAAGATCACGTCGCCCTTCTCGGCCAGCTCGCGGACTCCGGGTATGTTTTCCAGAACCCACTTGATCTTCAGCCCGCTGAAATAGGTGGCCAGGGGCAACCCCGTCTTGCGACGGAACTGATCTTGGCCGCCTAACTGCGAGTACTTGGCTACGTAGTCAGCAGTCCGCGTGTCCTGCCACACGATGGCGTTGTAAACGGGTTTGCCAGTCTTGCGATTCCATACCACGGTGGTCTCGCGTTGATTCGTGATGCCTACTCCGGTGAGATCTTTGGCGGTTAAGTTCTTGGCTTTGAGGGCTTCGTCAATGACCTCCTGGGTACGCGTCCAGATTTCTTCCGGGTTGTGCTCAACCCATCCGGGCTTGGGATAGATCTGCTCGTGTTCCTTCTGGGCCGTGGTGACGATCCGTCCGGAACGGTCGAACACGATGAAGCGCGTGCTTGTCGTGCCTTGATCGATTGCCGCGATGTAATTTGCCATTACTTCCTCCTTAAATGTTGCCGTGAAAGTGCAGGCTTCGCAGACCTCCGGGATTTGCCGCCCTTCGCCTGAGAAGCTTTACTGCGACTTGTTCTAGAAAGTCACTTTGGTTCTGAGACCCACCGCTATGGCCGTTCCGGCCTTCGAAAGGCCACCAACGTCCTGATACCACTGCACGGTTGGCTGAAATAACCAGTAGGGTGTCGCCTGGAACAGGTAGTTAAATTCGTAGGCTTTTTCCGAAGAGTAGGGCGGAGCAAGGGGATTCGCCGTCGCATACGCCGCGGCGTACTTGTCGCTCACGTGCGTGTACGACAGTGCGAAGTTAACTGAATCCTTGCGCCGCTGTGGAAGCAGACCGTGGTAGGCAAATCCCGCGACGATGTTCCTATCTACGAAGTTGTAGGACGCATTCGGCGACACGGAGATGCCGAACAGAACATCCAGGCCGGTGTTTGAGCTGGCTTCCGGACGAAAGATCGCCTGGTTGCCCATGAAATAAACGACGTAGTTGCCGGTATCCTGCGACAGGTAGAGGGGAACAGGGTTGAACGGATTAGTAAATCTTCCTCCATTGTAAGTCGATCCGACCTCATACTGGCCAGGATAGTACTTTTCCTTGGCCACCTTCCCGGTACCAGGTTGATCGATCTTGATACCAATAGAGTCGCTCAGTACACCGGAATCTTCCTTGACAAAATGGAAGCCGTTGTAATCTTCGCCGTACGGGTTTCGGTTGCCCGACGTGTAAGCCATGGTGTAATACAGGAAGGAATAGGGATTGACCACCAACTGGACGCCGGGGCCGGAAGCAGGATCGAACGAAGCGTAGTCGTTGAAGCGGTTTTGGAAGCCGTAGTCCAGCGGCTCCATAAGGTATTGGCCGCCGTAAGGCTGCAGGCCATAGTAGTCCATGCTGGCGAATTGGCCGGCGCGAAGCGTAACTTTTCCATCCGCCATGGCATAGGCCAACCAATAGGAGTCGAGGATTTCGGTACGAGCACTGACCAATCCGCTGGGGTTAGAGATGGACCCCAGGTAGTTGGCGCCGAGGTTGGGGCCACCTTGCCACAGTCCGGTTACGTGGAAGGTGAGGCCGTTCAGTCCGACTAGCTTGCCGAAATCAATGTCCATAGTTCCGCGGAGACGATTCCAGCCAGCTCCGCCGCTCTGGAACCTTCCGTCTTTTGCGTCAAGCATGTCGCTGACATAGAAGAAATCGAACTTTACGCCCTTTTGTTCTTCCAATTTTGTCCGATGACCACCCCAATCACCTAACAGCCATCGTTGGGTGAAAAGATTGGTGGTAGCCGGAGCGGACTTCTCCTGGCTGAACGCCGTTGCGGAAAGTGCGAGTACACAGACCAGCACAACGAGAGTAAGCAATATTCCATGGTTGTGTGGGTGATACGAGGAAGTCGCCATAGCTGCTCCTTCTTGTTTTGTGTGCGGTTACGACTTAAAGCTGGAAAAATGAAAAAGCCGCCCAAGAACGAAAAGGTTCCGACAAAACCTCTTGTGCTTGGACGGCTACTCTTAGATCTCTAACCGTATGATGCTGCGACAAAACTGTAACATGGAGTCTTAAAAGTGTCTGTGATTGCTCTCACGCCGCAAGGTGAATTACGTTACGGCTTCGTGTGTCTGGAATCCCGTGCTGGAGGCGGACCTTAGGCTATCCACAAGCGCGAATCGCTGACAGACACCGAGGTAATTCCTTGCTGCAGCAGATCCTCGATCTCTCGCAGTGTCGTGATCAGCCCGCCTGCAATTACCGGGAGCTGGGGATATAACTGGCGCAGTTTGGGAATAATGCGCGGGGCAGCGATCGCCGGCATGACTTCGAGGGCGTCGGGGAGGAACTGATCGAGGCTGCGCAGCGCGCTCTCTAGCCCCGCAGAATCCACCAGAAAGGTCCGTCGAATCGCAAAAAGCCCGAAGTCCCGGGCTGCTCGCAGTGGCTCGATGTGAGTGGAAATGATGCCCTGTACCTGGCGATGCGCCAAGTAGGAGATGGCGGCTTCATCCCGCGAAAATCCAGCCGCCAAGTCGACATTCACCATCGGAACCTTGCCGGCGGCGGAGACCCCCTCGACGATCTCAGCTACGTGTTCCGGATTCGCAAATAAGAAATACACCACCTTGCCGGGAACACAAGCGCTGCGGGGAATGAACTCGGGCAAGCGCACGGTGGGAATAATGTGTGTCTGTTCGAGCAGCACAGCGAGCCGATGGACGTTGTTGTTCATACGGTGCTGATGATTCCGTGATTCAGCGTGATTACTCGAGACCCCCGCTTTTGCCGAGTTCACGGTACTCGGATCGTAACTAAGATCGACAGGCACTTTAGCCTCTCACGGTTCGCCAGTTCGAGCACCTCATTGGCCACATACAGGGCACGACGAGCGCTCTGGAGTAGTAGCGGCTATTTCTTGTGGTCAGCTCGCTGAACGCTTCACAATGACCAAATGAGGGCATCCCGACCGTAGAAGGGCATCCCTGGAATTCTACCCTCGCCGCTTTTGCCGGATTTCACACCGGCGCACGGCCGACGCAGCGACCGCCTTATTAAGATAGAGCAGCTCAGCCTCCGCTCAGCCGCTTGAATTATTCCTAAAGTTAATCGCGGCAACTGAGCCGAGATTGGTTGCGCCTGCGGATAGAATGGCTCACGGCACCCCATTCCCGAAGCTGGGGTCACTTTCCGCCGCCCACTTGCTGCGCGAGATAGTTGGCAACACCCATCTCCTTGATGGAATGAAGCTGAGCCTCCAAGAAGTCCGCGTGCCGTTCCTCATCTCGAATCATGCCATCGAACAAATCCTTCGATCCTTGGTCTCTGGCGTCAACGCAGACTCTTGCGGCTTCGTTGTATTGGCGTGCAGCGTCCAGTTCGTCCTTGAGGTTGATCTCCATCTGATCTTGCACGTTGCTGCCCAGTTGGGGCTTCAGCCCGACTTGGACACTCGGAATCGCGTCGAGAAAAATAATGCGCTCGATCAGCGCTTCGGCATGCTTCATTTCCTCGATGGCTCGCGCCTTAGTGAGGTCGCCCAGGCGCTTGTATCCCCAGTTCTGGCACATCTCGGATTGCGTCATGTACTGTACGGTGGCCGTCAACTCCGAACTGAGAGCCACGTTCAACTGATGGATCACCTTCTTGTCGCCGTCCATAGTCAGCCCTCCGTCGTCCTAATATTGCGCTTTGAACAAGCAGGTGCGCTGTGACGCAAAGCACAGAGGTCGGCCAAGGACCGCCGCACCCAGCAGCATGTGAAGACGGTCAAGAACAACGTCGTGGCGCTGCCGGAAAAACGCCCACCCACCGGTGAACACGGGCAATTCACGGAGAATCCACAAGAGGCGGTCGCGCGGAGGGCCGGGAAGCCATTAAAAGAATGGCTCCTCAGGTAGGATTCGAACCTACAACCCTTCGGTTAACAGCCGAATGCTCTACCATTGAGCTACTGAGGAGTGTTGCGGGGAGCGCGCCAACGCACTCTGGTGTTTATCATAACATTCCTGGGCGCACCGCGAAAACATGGGATTTACCTTGCTGGGTTGGAGCATGTGCGTGCATCCAATTTTTTGTAGCGAGGAGATGAAATGAGAATGGTGGCTGCGCGACTACTGGTTCGATGGTTTTCGTTCGGGTGCCTTATGTTTTTGACTTGCGCCGTCGCCCGCAGCTCCAGTGTCGACATCTCTAGCGAGATCGGCCAGGCGGGCGCGACGAAGGCTTGGGAACCGCCGCGAGCGGAGGTCCGACCGGTGAACGAGAATTTCCATGGGACGAAGTTTGTCGACAACTACCGCTGGCTGGAGGATGGCGGGAGCACGGAGACGCAGAAGTGGGTTGCAGCAGAGACGCAATATACACGATCGGTGCTTGATCCCTTGCCGGGGCGCGAGGCAATTCATAAACGGCTGACAGAGTTGCTGAGCACTGGCGAGATCGGCGCTCCGAAAATGGCGGGGAGATTCTATTTTTATACCCGACGCGATGGCATGCAGAACCAGCCGGTGTTGTATGTGCGGGAAGGCGTCGATGGAAAAGATCGCGTATTGGTGGACGTGAACCGACTCTCGGCGGATGGGACCGTTGCCCTCGACTGGTTCTTCCCTTCAGAGAACGGTCGTTATGTGGCCTACGGAACCTCTGGCAACGGGTCGGAGATGAGCACACTGCACGTGATCGAGACCAAGTCCGGAGAACTTTTGCCGGACACGATCGATCGTACGCGGGCGGCGAGCATCGCATGGGAGCACGATAACGCGGGCTTTTATTACACGCGGTATCCGAAGACGGGCGATGTGCCGGCGGGGCAGGAGCGCTACAACAAGCACATTTTCTATCATCTATTGGGAACCGATCCGGAGACCGATGCTCCGATTTTCGGCGAGGGGCGCGATCCGGACGACCGGCCGGAAGTGAGTCTCGATAATGATGGCCGGTTGCTGCTGATTACCGAGTGGCAAGGCTGGACCACGACAGAAGTCTTCTTAATGGATTTGAAGGCGCGCAGAGCTCCCACGCGAATCACGACCGGCAAGAATTTCATTTATCGGGCGACCGTTTACAACGGCAGGTTGTACATTCTGACCAATGAAGACGCGCCGCGTTTCCGCATGTTCGCGGCGGAGGCGGGCGATTATGAGCGCGAAGATTGGAAAGAGATTATTCCGGAGACGAATGCGGTGTTGCGCGATGCGCACGTTTGGGGGGGAAGATTTTTGCGCAGTACGAACAGAATGCTTCCTCGCAGCTTCGAATCTTCGACATTCAGGGACACAATGCGCACGATATCGCGCTGCCCGGGATCGGGAGCGTGACGGAAGCGTCCGGGAAGTGGAATCACGACGAGGCGTTTTTCAGCTTTGAATCGTTCACTGTTTCGCCCGCGATTTATGGTTACGACTTTCAGAGTGGGGCGGTTGCGCAGTGGGCAAGGATTTCTGCGCCTGCGATTGATCCGGCAGCGTATGAGGTGAAGCAGGAGTGGTGCAAATCGAAAGACGGCACGCGCCTGCCGATGTTCATCGTGAGCAAGAAAGGTCTGAAAAAGGATGGACACAACCCCACTTTGCTCACCGGATATGGCGGGTTCGACATCAGCCTGACGCCGGGGTTTCACGCTGACACTTTTTTATGGCTGGAGCATGGCGGAATTTATGTAGTCGCGAATCTGCGTGGCGGCGGCGAGTTTGGCGAGGACTGGCATCGCGCGGGCATGCTCGACAAGAAACAGAATGTTTTCGATGACATGATTGCTGCGGCCGAGTATTTGATCTCCGAAAAATATACTGACTCGAATCATCTTGCGATTGAGGGAGGTTCGAATGGCGGCTTATTGATGGGCGCCATGATCACGCAGCGTCCGGAGCTGTTTCGCGCCGTAGTGTGCGCCGTCCCGCTGCTCGACATGCTGCACTATCAGGAGTTTCAAATTGCGCGCTTGTGGGTTCCGGAGTATGGCAGCGCGGAAATTCCGGAGCAGTTTAAGTGGCTTTATGCCTACTCTCCGTATCATCACGTGAAAGCAGGGACGGAATATCCCGCCGTCTTGTTTATGAGCGGCGACACGGACACGCGAGTAGATCCGATGCATGCACGGAAGATGACGGCGTTGCTGCAGGCTTCAGCGAAGAACGGAGTGAGCCGGACGCATCCAATCTTGTTGCGAGTGGAAACCAAGGCGGGGCATGGCATGGGCACGCCGGTGGGAAAACGGGTGGAGGAGTTGACCGATCAGTGGGCGTTTTTGTTTTGGCAATTAGAAGGTGGCGGGTCGTCCTTCACAGATGGACGTTAGTCGACCCTGGTTGCTCGATATTCGATTCGTGAGCGTGTAAGGGTGTTGCCTGCAAAGCGGCGGCTCGTGATTCGTGGACAGTGATTCGCGATTCAGGGCGGGAGGCGGGCCACTTGCCGCCTCCCGGGCCGAGATTAGTAATCGGAGAGTTCTTTCATGGCGCGAAAAAGATCATTGGCCTGGGGCAGGATGGCGTCTTCGAGAATCGGCTGGTAGGCCACGAAGGTGTCGGCGGCAGCGATGCGGCGCACCGGCGCGTCGAGCTGATCGAAAAGTTGATCGGCGATGCGGGCGGCGATTTCGGCGCCGTAACCCCAACTCAACGTGTCTTCATAGGCGACCAGAGTGCGATTGGTTTTGCGGACCGATTGGGCAATCGTCTCCCAGTCGAATGGGTTCAACGTGCGCAGATCGATCAACTCAACCTTTACGCCATGCTCGCGCTCCAGTTTCTGCGCGGCCTGCAGCGCGCGGGGAACGACGGCGCCGTAGGTGATCACGGTCAGGTCGGTGCCGGGATTGACGATCTTCGCCTTGCCAAATGGGATCATGTAATCCGGGCCGGGATAAGGCGCGCGCCCGTAGGTTTCGCGATAGAGACGTTTGTGCTCGAGAAAAAGCACGGGATCGTCGCAACGAATTGCAGTGCGCAGAAGTCCGGCGGCATCGAGCGCGTTGCAAGGAAACACTACGCGCAGGCCGGGAATATGCGTGAACGTGCTCTCCCCGCATTGGGAATGATAAATCGCGCCACCGGTGAGGTATCCGCCGATGGCGACGCGAATCACGAGCGGAGATGAAAACGCATTATTCGAGCGCCAGCGCATGACCGCGAGCTCATCGCGAATCTGCATCATGGCGGGCCAGATGTAGTCGAAGAACTGGATCTCCACGACCGGCTTCAGACCGCGCGTAGCCATCCCCGTGGCGCGACCTACGATTGCAGCCTCGGCCAGAGGCGAGTTGAAGACGCGATCCGGACCGAACTCGCACTGCAGGCCGAAGGTGAGTTTGAAGACTCCGCCTTTGCCTTTGACCAGCTTGCGCTTCAAATACTCTTCCCGGCTGCAATCGGCCACGTCTTCACCGAAGATTACGATGCGCTCGTCGCGCCTCATTTCGTCGTGCAGCGTGGCGTTGATCAGGTCGGCCATGGTTTTGGCTGCGGGCTTTTTGCCGTCGCTGGAATCGGCGCCGGCAGCGGGCTGAGTGTCGAACGCCGCCGACGTGGGGTCTAGATCAGCCGAATACACATACTGCGTGATGCTCTCGGGCGCGGGTGGAAGAGCGTCGAGAGCCTGATCGACGGCGATTTGCAACTCCTCTTCCACTTTCTTTTCCAGATCATTAATGCCCTTGGCATCAAGGATGCCTTCGCGCAGCAAAAACATTTGCGTGCGGGAGACGGGATCGCGGGCGGCATCGCGTTCGCGCTCGGAATCCGGACGGTACAAACGTTCGTCATCGGAAAGCGAATGCGAGTAGGGACGGATGACGTGCGCGTGCACGAAGGCCGGACCGTGACGCTCGCGGCAATATTGCGCCGCCCGCTGAAAAGCAGCGCAACTGGCCACGGGATCGGTGCCATCGACTTCTTCGAAATGAAAATTCGGAAAGCCGGAGACCAGACGCGAGATGCTGCCTCCGGCAGTTTGCATTTCGATGGGGACGGAAATGGCGTACCCGTTGTCTTGAATGCAGAAAATCACAGGCAGCTTATTGAGAGCGGCGGCGTTCATCGCCTCCCAGAATTCACCTTCGCTGGTGGTGCCATCGCCGAGTGAAACGTAGACCACTTCATCGCCCTGAAAAGTCACATCTTTGAACTGGCGATAATCAGCCGCGCCCGACGGAATTTCCGCCGCCTGGGGCCGCTGCGAATAATATCTTCCAGCTTCGGCGCATCCTACGGCCTGCAGAATCTGCGATCCGGTCGGCGAGGATTGAGTTACGACGTTCAGGCGTTTGAATCCCCAGTGCGACGGCATCTGGCGTCCGCCAGAGCTAGGGTCGTCGGCCGCGCCCACGGCCTGGAGAAACATCTCCAACGGTTTCGCTCCCAGCGCCAGGCACAGTGCGCGGTCACGATAATAAGGATAGAACCAGTCGTATCCGGACTTCAGCGTCACCCCGGCAGCCATGCCGATAGCCTCATGCCCCGCGCCTGACATTTGGAAGAAAATTTTCTGCTGCCGCTTCAGCATGATCTCCCGGTCGTCGATGCGCCGTGAGGTATACATGATGCGGTAAGCTTCGATCAGTTGCTCGGGCGTCAGTCCATCATAGGTTTGGGACTGGCTCGCGCGGCCGGGAACGGAGAGCTTGGGGTTCGTTTTAGTAGTTGCCATCGATTCCTGATGAGTGCTCGTAACTAAGAGTTCTCGTAACCAAATAAGATGAATCCCGCCGGAAAAAGACGCTCGCAAGTGCGGTGCCGAATGTTAGCGGCAGGTTGCATTGTAAACGGGAATCGAGAATTGGAAAACATGCAAGTTCTTGCGCTGCGTTCTTGCGCCCCCATCCGGCTTCCCCACCCACACGGCAAGCCTGTAGCCCGATTGGGGCCCCATCGGGATGGACAAACCGGCGCATCTCTGCCGAAAGCTCGGAGCTCAGAGTTACCTATTCCGTGGCGCAGTAGTCGGCTGTGCCGGTGGCGGAGACAAACTGGATCGGGGTTTTCGGCGCGACAACGAACTCGCTCTCCCCCCACCTTACAAAATCGTCGCCGCCATTTGGTGCGGGAGCCCAGTCAAAGGTATAACCAAGCCCACTCCAGGGATACTGAACGCTCCAACGATCTTTCTTAGGCGAGGCGAACGACCAATAGTATTTGCTGAGATACCAAAAATCCTTAAAGGTTTTATCGGGAGTGTCAAGGCTGTTTCTGACTTGGTCCGGTTCCGGTGGAATGGCTATGTCGCAACTGTTGGTGGTGGGGGACGGATCGCCGCAGGGGCGAAAGAATCTGGAGACTTCTCCGAGCTCTTTGGGTTCGAGCTTGAGCTCCACGAACGTGTCATAACCGGCATTCGGGGGCAGTCCGAGCCGCTGTTCCAGGCGCGAGGTCAATTTTTGCAGATCCGCGCCGGTGGACTTTACGTAATCCTGGCAGAAGGACTTCAGCTTGGGAACGACCGTGACCCAGGTACCTTTCGGGGTCAATCCACTCTTGTAATCGGGAATCTGTTTCTGCCGCATCCAGGCCACTACGGTTAGGGGCTGACTAAGGTCGACCGAAAGCAGGGTATGCGAAACCTGGGAAGCATCGGGTCGCATGGCCGCGACAATCGCTTTCGCGTAGGTGTCGTCCCGAGATATACCGCCCTCGGCAGTAGCGCGGACTTTATTGGCGAGGAGCAGAACCAAAACCACTGGTAGGAGGAGAAAGAAGGTTGCGATCAAGATAGGGCTGACATCGCCGAGCAGGCTTCTTTCGCGCATGGGTGACCTCCTGTCTTCCCCAGACACTGCTTTATTTCATCACTTCCCCGTCGAAGTAGTGGCGCCGCCCGCCGCAGGCTTGGCCGGGGTCTGGTTTGGCGCCGGTGCCACGGGCGCGGTGCCGGTTACCGGATCCTTGTCTTTGGGCTTGTCCGACTTGAACAAGGTGTCAAACACGTCGCCAAGCTTAGTGGTCGCGGCCTTGGAAAACATGCCGACCATGGCGGCAACTGAAACCACACCAAAAGGGTTCAGCTCCGAAGCTTTTGCGTTGGAACCCGTGGTGATCGCCAGGACGCCACCGCGTACTGCGGCATAAAACACCAATGCCAGTCCAGCGCCGATAAACGGCCTGAGGGAGTACCACCACGCCCAACTCCGCTTCAGAGTGCGATTGCCGACGTAGTCCGAATAGGATTGGGCGGTGTGCAGAAAGCTGCCTAGAGCCCCAGCCAGCAAGACCAGTAAGAGGAGGTCAAATTCGCGGTTGATTCGGCCCATCAGGTTGGTCTTTACATTGGTGTCGTTAGCCTCTTTCTCAAGCTGTCGCTTATCCCTCAGATTAGCGTAAGCGTCGTCGAGGGCTTGACCGGCTTGCTGACGCAGATCCTGGGCATCCGCCGCGGCAACCGCGCCGCTGCCGGTGCCTGCTCCGGTGCGGTCGCCGGTGGCACCGGTGGTTTCGGCCGGCCCTGGCTTTCCCTTCCTCGGTGACGTGGATGCGGGCGCGTTCCCGGTGCCTGACGGAATGGCGGGCTGCGCTGCCGGCTTCTGAGGTTCCGGCGGTACCCTCTTCGCAGCCGCAGTCGCGTCGTTATACAGTTTGGCTTTATCCTCCCACGTCTTTTCCGCATCGATACGATCCGCTCGCGCGGTGTCCGGACTGGGCAATGCCGGCGGCCAGAGTGCCACCATGGCAAAGACCAGGGAGAATACCAAGAGAAGAAATCCACCCAGGATATCAACCCCCAACCCGTGCCAGGGCGTCGCCGTCAGGTTCACAGTGGCCACAGCTTGTTTTCCCTGGATTGGGGTTGTGGCCATGACGTTGACTATGGTGGGGTCGAGGATTTCGCGGGGGGAAGTGTACAAGCCTTGATCGTTGAGAGTTCCCAAGGGCGGGCTTAGAGTCCAAGTGATCTTTTCCGGTAGTAGGGGATCAGGAGCAACAGCGTCAATGGTAGAGAACTGCTGCGTCTGGCCCGCGGAGAGGTCGACTTTCACGGGAACGATGCTGAGGGTGGTGAGACCAATGGTGGCGCTCGCTGAATCGGTGGCAGTGCTCGCAACGATGGCAATGGTTCGTGGGGCTGGCAGCGGAGAAGGCGCAACATAAGTTGCCGAAGAGGATGGGGGAACGTTGCCCGCCGCTGACCCCTGGGCAGGTGGCGGAGTCACTAAGGTGCCAACGGCGTCGCCGATTGCAGGCCTCAGGCTCCAAGTCACGAGAGCGGGCTTGCCGGCGGCATCGGTTGCTGCAAATGTGACTGCCTGCCCGGATGTCACTGATACTGTTTGTGGTGTGATATTGAGGTTTGACATTTTCCCTCCTTGGGCAAAGCCATGCTGCGCAACGCTGCGTGCTGCCCGAGCGGAGAAAGCTTATCCCGGCTCTTCCGTTACAACCTTAAGGAGGAAAGCGGCGATCAGAATCGCAGGGGCAATTGGAATCTGCCGCTCTGCCGACACACCGTTCGCCGATTGGCCGCCAATTTAAACGTGGCGGGTTGAGAAGTCAACAGAAAAGGGAAATCGGCAAGAACTAGGGCCAAGGCCAAGGGCTCTTAAGCTGCATTCGCGGCGCAAACTGGTCCAACTGCCCCCAGGGGATTAGATTTCATCCACCAGAACCGCCTGCCCATTTGTCCGCTGAGTGCTTTCATCATTTATTCTGTAGTTTCATGATCCTCACCCGCCGCGCGTTCGACCCGCGCACTATCAGATTCGTGATCTTCGATCTGGACGGAACGCTCATAGATTCGCGCCTCGACCTGGTGCACTCGGTAAACGCGTCGCTCCGGCATATCGGGCGGCCGGAATTGCCCGATGACGTGATTGCGAGCTATGTCGGGGATGGCGCACCCGTGCTGATTCAGCGGGCGCTGGGAGGCGATGCTGTCCATGAAACGGTTGTGCGCGAGGGATTGGAATTTTTCCTTTCTTATTACCGCGAACACAAACTCGATCACACGACGGTTTATGCCGGGATTCACGAGTCTCTGACAGCCATTCAGTCGCCAAACCGCGGCACGCCAGTCGACAATCGCAAGCTGGCCGTCCTCACCAATAAGCCGGTCGGGCCCTCGCGTGCGATTGTGGACGCGCTGGGGCTTGGTCCTTTCTTCATTCAGGTCTACGGCGGAAACAGTTTTGCCAGCAAAAAGCCCGATCCCGAGGGTGCGCGCAAGCTGCTCGCGGAAGGCGGTGTGCGTGCGGAGGAAACCGCAATTGTCGGCGATTCCCATGTCGATGTGGAAACGGGTCGCAATACGGGATTGTGGACGGTGGGCGTGAGTTATGGATTCGCTCCGCACACTCTGGAGACTTGCCCGCCGGATGTGCTGGTGGATTCGCCGGAAGAACTGACGGAGATTTTTTCCTGATGGGGCTTGCCGACACAGCGGGCACTCTCCTGTAAACTCAACCGACAATGAGCCATTCGACCGATCCGCTCCTGGCCTTTACCCCGAAAGAACTCCGCAAGCTCCGCGCCATGAAAGATCCGCATGGGATCCAGACATTTTTGGATGATGCTCCGTACCACCTCGCGGATACAGCATGGTCACCGCGGCGCGTGTTGGCCGAACAGACGGCGCACTGTCTTGAGGGCTCCATCTTTGCGGCAGCCGCTCTGCGGGCCAACGGATTCCCTCCCTTGCTGCTCGATCTTGAGGCGGAGCAGGATACCGACCATGTGATTGCCGTCTTTCGCCAGCACGGAGGTTGGGGCGCAATCGCCAAATCGAACTATGCTGGATTGCGCTGGCGCGAACCGGTCCATCGCACTCTGCGGGAGTTGGCATTGAGTTACTTCAACGAATACTGCAATCTCAGGCGAGAGCGCACACTGCGGCGCTTCTCCGATCCCGTCGACCTGAAACGTTTCGACCGCCAGAACTGGATGACCACTGACCAGCCGGTTTGGTTCGTCGTGTATCACCTGTTCGAAATCAAGCATTACCCGCTACTCAGTCCCGCGATGACAAAAGGGCTACATCGCCTCGACGACCGCCTGTTTGAGGCGGGTTGCGTGGGCAAAGCGTACAAGACCAACGGCAAGTGAGTGCGGCTTTTATGCATCCCCAGGGAACTGGCGCCCTTCTAAGAACGTAATGTCGATCATGAGGAAGCTGGGTCTCACTCCACAATGGTTGTGCGCTGTTCTGCCTGCTTTTCTTGTCGTGGCCGCTTTACTCACATTCGGGCAGCAAGAACAAACTCGCTCTTCCTCACCACCGAGCGCCTCTTTGCCTGTCGACTTGACCCCCGATGCCAACGGTTCCCTCTCGCAGGAACAGATGCAGAGGTTGATGCGTGTGGTCGCGGACAAAAACGTCGAGAACGACAAACGCTTGCGCAACTACACCTACGTCGAGCGCGATGAAGAACACCGGCTCGATGGCAAGGGGAACGTCAAATCGACTGAAATAAAAACCTACGACGTCATGGAGCTTTACGGCGAGCAGGTGCAGCGGCTGATCGCGAAAGACGACAAGCCGCTGGACGCCAAAGAAGCCGCCAAAGAGAGCGAAAAGATCCAGAAGATTATCGACAAGCGCAAGGACGAATCCGAGGACGAGCGCCGGAAGCGCGAGCTGAAAGAAGAAAAAGAGGAAGAAGAAGGGCGGAAATTCGTGCGCGAAATTGCCGACGCCTACAACTTCCGGCTGGTGGGAACCGAATCCATGGAAGGGCGCGAAGCCTGGGTGATCGATGCCGAGCCGCGTCCAGGCTACGAACCGCACCTGAAATACGCCAACCTTCTCCCGAAATTTCGCGGCCGGGTATGGATCGACAAGGAAGACACACAGTGGGCGAAGCTCGATGTCGAGTGCATCGACACGGTTTCCTTCGGATTATTTCTGGCGCGCTTTCACAAAGGGTCGCGCATCATGATCGAGCAGACCCGGGTCAACGACGAAGTCTGGCTTCCCAAACACTTTGCGGTCAAGGTGGATATGCGCCTGGCCTTGCTGAAGGAATATAACCTGGAGCAAGATTCCACCTTCCGCGATTACAAAAAGTTCCGCACCGCTACCCGGATTGTGGGTGGAGAACCCGTGACCGAAAAATAGCGAGGAGCGCCGCGTGAACCCGAATGGGGGTCCGCGTCATCTAGTATTTTCAGTATTCCGTGAATCGGGTTCGTGGGAGAGGCCATGTCTTCCCAATTAACACCGCAATTAATGCAGCCGTTGAAACCTCTTTCCGCCGATATTCGCGGCGAGGCATTTCCGAAGCTGACCGAGGAACAGATTGGCCGCATCCGGCCACTCAGCAAGTTACGACAAGTGCGCGTGGGCGAAATCTTATTTGAGCCAGGGGAGCTCGACATCCCATTTTTTGTTCTACTTTCGGGCAGTATGGATGTGGTGCAACCCGACCGACATGGCGAGCGGCTGATTGTGACCCATGATGCCGGCGGATTTACTGGCGAAATCACTATGATCTCCGGCCGCCGCAGCCTGGCGCGAGGACGCGTCACGAGGGATGGCGAATTTCTGGAGATGAGCGGCGCGCAGCTGAAGGCTCTGGTCGCGCGCGACGCCGAGTTGAGCGAGATCCTGATGCGCGCTTTTATTCTGCGCCGGGTCGAGTTGATCAATCGTGGGCAAGGCAATGTGATTCTCTTGGGTTCGCGTCACTCGGCGCAAACTGTACGGTTGCGCGAGTTCCTGGCCCGCAACGGTCATCCCTTCACCTACGTCGATCTCGATACCGACACCAGCTATCAGGATATGCTCGACCGGTTCGATGTGAAGCCCGATGAAATCCCCGTGGTCATCTGCAATAACAAAACCGTATTGCGCAGCCCATCTATTCAGCAATTGGCTCGCTGCCTAGGCTTGAACGAACACGTCGACGCAGCCGAAGTGCGGGATATGGTGATTGTGGGCGCGGGTCCGGCGGGGCTGGCAGCTGCGGTTTACGGGGCTTCGGAAGGCCTGGACGTTTTGGTGATCGAGGCCGATTCACCCGGAGGGCAGGCGGGGTCGAGCTCCAAGATTGAAAATTATCTTGGCTTTCCCATGGGAATTAGCGGTCAGGAGTTGGCGGGCCGCGCTGCGGCGCAGGCGCAGAAGTTTGGCGCCAAAGTGCTGATCGCCAACCGCGTCACGAAGTTAAATTGCGACCGGCGGCCGTACGAATTGACCGTGGATTGCGGTCAAGTGCTTCGCGCCCGCACCGTGGTGATTGCCAGCGGCGTGCAATATAAAAGGCCAAACATCGAGAATCTGACAAAATTCGAAGGCCAGGGAATTTATTACGGAGCCACGTATATCGAATCGCAGCTCTGCGGCACTGAGCCGGTGATCGTAGTCGGCGGTGGAAATTCCGCCGGACAGGCGGCCGTGTACTTATCGCAGACATCGCATAAAGTGCATATACTTGTGCGCTCTGACAAATTGTCGGACACGATGTCGCGTTATTTGATTCAGCGCATTGAAGAAAATCCCGCGATTGAACTGCACTATCACACCGAGATCGTAGGCCTCTGCGGTGATACGCAACTCGAAGGGGTGACCTGGCGCGACAACAACACCGGCGATAAATCGGACCACGCCATCAAGCATGTCTTCATCATGACGGGAGCTTCTCCGCGGACGGACTGGCTTGATGGATGCGTGGCGATGGATGGAAAAGGCTTCATTCTCACCGGGCGCGATCTCGATCACGTGATTCACGAATTGAACTGGCAGCTTCCGCGCGCGCCGCAGATGCTCGAGACCAGCCTGCCAGGAGTGTTTGCCGTCGGCGATGTGCGCGCGGGAAATGTCAAGCGCGTGGCCTCGGCCGTAGGCGAGGGATCGATCTCAGTTTCGCTGGTGCATCGGGCGCTAGCGGAAGCATAGGGGCGGAGGGTTCTTTTGCCCCGATTTGCACGGGGTTCGCCGTTCTCTCTTCCCGGCTGACGGCCGGACAAGCATTCTGCGCACGTTATAATAAAAAGATTGTCTGCCAGCAAAATTGCCTTCTGTGATCCCGCTTGTTGCGTTTTCAGCAGTAGGCTGCAGGCCGACAGCTGAGGCTGCTTCTTGGATTTCAAACTCGTTTCCGATTACAAACCGCAGGGTGATCAGGGCCGCGCCATCGAATCGCTGCTGCGCGGGGTGTTCGACCGCGAGCAGCATCAGGTGCTGCTCGGCGTCACCGGTTCGGGCAAGACGTACACGATGGCGAAGGTGATCGAGGCGGTGAACCGTCCCGCGATCGTGATGGCGCATAACAAGACGCTGGCGGCGCAGCTCTATCACGAGTTCAAGAATTTCTTCCCGCACAACGCCGTCGAGTATTTCGTTTCCTATTACGATTACTACCAGCCCGAAGCTTACGTTCCTGCCGCGGATTTATTCATAGAAAAAGAAGCGACGATCAATGATGAGCTCGACAAGCTGCGCCTCTCGGCGACACGGTCTTTATTTGAGCGGCGCGACGCCCTGATTGTGGCGTCGGTGAGCTGCATCTACGGCCTGGGCTCGCCCGAAGCGTATTACGGAATGATGTTGTTTCTGGAAAAAGGCCAGAAGATCGCGCGCGAAGATATCACGCACAAGCTGGTCGACATCCTCTACGAACGTACCAACGGAGAGTTCCGCCGCGGAACCTTTCGCGTCCGCGGCGACGTAATCGAAGTCTTCCCGACTTACGACGACATGGCATATCGCATCGAGCTGTGGGGAGATCAGGTGGAATCGCTCTCGCAGATTGACCCCCTGTTTGGCACGGTGAAACAGAAGTACATGCGGCTGCCGATTTATCCCAAGACTCACTATGTGATGAAAGACGAGACGCGGGCGAATGCGGTCGAGTCGATCAAGCAGGAACTGGCGTGGTGGGAGGTTGAACTCGAGAAGCAAGGCCGCAGCGTCGAGTCGCAGCGCATCCATCAGCGGGTGAAGTTCGATCTGGAAATGATCAAGGTGATGGGCTACTGCCATGGCATCGAAAATTATTCGCGGCATTTCACCGGGCGCATGCCGGGCGAGCCGCCGCCGACACTGCTGGATTATTTTCCACGCGACTTTTTGATGTTCATCGATGAATCGCACCAGACGATTCCGCAGCTGCGCGGCATGTATGCCGGCGACCGCTCGCGAAAAGAAACACTGGTGGAATATGGCTTTCGCCTGCCCTCGGCGCTGGATAATCGTCCGTTGACCTTTGAAGAGTTCGAGCATCGGACGAATCAGCTCGTGTACGTTTCAGCGACTCCAGGTCCGTATGAGCTGACCAAGTCCGCCGGAGTTGTGGTCGAGCAGATCATTCGTCCCACGGGCTTGATCGATCCCGAAGTCGAGGTTCGTCCGGTCAAGGGTCAGATCGACGACCTGCTACACGAAATTCGCGCCCGGGTGGCGAAGGGTGAGCGCGTGCTGGTGACTACACTGACCAAGCGCATGTCCGAGGATTTGGCCGAGTACTATGCCGAAGTCGGTGTGAAATGCCGCTACATGCACTCGGAGATCGAAACCCTGGAACGGGTAAAGATCCTGCGCGACCTGCGTAAAGGCGAATTCGATGTATTGATTGGCATCAATCTACTGCGCGAAGGACTGGACCTGCCCGAGGTTTCGCTGGTGGCGATTCTCGATGCCGATAAGGAAGGGTTTCTTCGCTCGCAGGGATCGTTAATACAAACCATCGGTCGCTGCGCCCGCCATCTTAACGGCCGCGCCATCCTTTACGCCGACCGCCAGACCGATTCGATGAAGCGCGCCATGGACGAAACCCTGCGCCGCCGCGCCATTCAGAGGGCATATAACGAAGAGAATGGAATCACGCCGGAGTCGATTGTGCGCCCCCTCGACATGACGCTGGCTGGAATCGTAGCTGCCGATTACACCGACCTGACCGCCAGCGAATCCGAAGGCGTGCCGGAATTCGCCACTCAAGAAGAATTGGACGGATACATCGCGAAACTCGAAAGCGATATGCGCGAAGCAGCGAAGAAGTTCGAGTTCGAAAAAGCGGCAAAGCTGCGGGATACGATCAAGGAGTTGAGGACGAAGGAGTTTTTATTCGCCTAGAGAGAACTTCAAGAGTCTACAGGTGCGTTTAGTGGAGGTAATCGATGGCGATAGAGAGTTATCGCGCTGCTGAAATGCAGCTCGCGGCGGAGGCCAGAGCGGAGCAGTTCCCCGGCCTGCTAGATCGTCATCGACTTATTTAGGAAGGCGGCCGGCCTTGGCGGATTCGAATTCTCGAAATTTGAAGATTTGAGTTTAGATGCGATCCAGCGGAACTCGAAGAGCAACTTGGCTTATCTGTTTGAATCCCTTGTCCAAGACGTGGAGAGTGTTGCTTTGCGGGTAGAGGCCTTTGAGCAGGCCGGCAAGGCACAACGCGAAGCCTTGAACGGGCTGATTTCAGAAGCGGTGATGCGAGCCGCCGAGGCAAAGAGCAGAGATCGCGTAAAAAGAGTAGCGCGGATTCTGGCGCACGCCTTTCGCTCTGACCCGACACAAAACTACGAACGCGAGCGTGAACTAATTGATGTTGCAGTTCAGGTTGCAGAGTCGGATGCTTCAATCCTCGGTGCCATGATGCGGCACCAAGGTGAAATGGTAAAGCGCGGGGCGGGCGTCGCTGACGTGAACGAGACCAACAAAACATGGGGAAGAATGCGCAAAGAAGACAGCCGCTTCACCAGCCCGCGTATTCACGTCTCATGCACGTTTACAGGCGCAAGGCCTCATAATTCGAATGGACAGGAACCTCACGGGAACAGACGCGGACCTGACAACAAACACGTACTCCTTAACAGAGTTTGGAATCCAGTTCTGCGAGTGGTGCCTGGAGGGGGCCGATGGATCGCACTGACCGCTGGCTAAGTACTCCAATAGCGTGAGAGTCCAATCACCGGACAAGAGCGAATCGCCAGCGGGTCGGCGTTGCCCGCAGTGATGACTTTCCTGTCATTGAAGCCTTCATGCTCGGGACTGCTTTTTTCTGGGCTTCGGTTCTGGACCCTCAGCGGAGCGAAACCGCTCGTACTGCTCCGCTGACATAATAACGGTCGCGTCGCGATCTTTTCTGATAATCAAGACCGGCCCATTCTGGACTTCCTTTAATAGAGAGCCAAAGCGTCGCCGGGCAGCGGTAGCGGTGATCGTCTTCATACGTCTACTATCGACAAAACCGTCAAAGACTAAAGACGGCGAGGGTCCTCCATTAAGACCGTCAACCTAAAATCCGATATGCCGCTCGTCCGCGAAGCTCTGCAACGGCTGGAGCGGGAGCTTGCCCTCGCCCGCCAAAGCAAAATCACGCTGCTCAAATTCGTTCACGGCTACGGGTCGACTGGTGCTGGAGGCGAGATTCGCATTGCGGTGCAGAAGCGTTTGCTGGAGATGACACAATGCGGGCAGATTCGGGTCTGTATTTTCGGCGAGAACTGGTCGAAGACGGACGACGCTGCGTGGAAGCTTCTGCAAGCGTACGCCGAACTTAAGAACGACTCCGATCTTGGCCGTCGCAATCAGGGAATCACCATCGTTGTGCTGTGAACAATCGGCAATCGTCCTATGTGGCCTGCGTTTCCGGGTCTGCGGGCACCATCGGCGCGACTGCGGGCTCATTGGACGGCGTCACGACCGGTGCAACCACGGCCACAGGAGCAAAGGTTTGCACGGCAATCGGTTCGACCATGTTCTGAAGATAGTATGTGACCGCAACGCCCCGCTGCCAGAAGCGCGGAATCAACAGTAAAAATAGCGTTAGCTGACTGATTAAAATAGCGCGGTAAACGCCCTCGGCCGGAACCCAGCGCATCCACAGCCAGATGCCGCCGACGAGAATGATTGCCGCCACCATCGTGGTCAATACATAACTGCTCAACAAACTGCCCAAGCTTCGCCAGGTATGCCGGAAGCCCTTGGCAATCGATCGGCGTACGGCGTGCTGGTCGCTCAGCACGACGTCCGCTTCAGCGAGATCGAACCAGATGCGCAGAACGCTCATCCCCAGAAAAATCACCGTCAAGCATGCCAGCGTAACGTAGAAGGGCAAAAGTTCGTTGGTACTTTCGCCAGCCGCCTTCACCAAGGCTCCCTGAATTCCGAAGAGCGCGGCTGCCACGATGCCGAAGACGATCGCAGCTACGAACATGAGACGGATAAATCGCCATAGGTTGCGGCCACAGGCGCGGAAGAAATCTTCGCGCGGCAGCCGGTAAGTTGAGGCATAACCTTGCAGCACGCCGGGGAGAAATAACGCGGTCGCAACGAAGAAAAGAAAAACAAAACCGGTCGAGGCCGCTCCCGACGCCGCACTCGGCCCAAACTCAGGCCGCGCGAACATCTCCATGAAAACAGCCAGATCGAAACCATGAACCAGGCGGCCGGAGTAGAGGCTATGATCCAGAATCCCATGCGCCTGGTTAATGAACGCACCCGCGCCGAAGCGTGCCAGCAACAAATTCAGTAGGTAAAACCACACCAGGTAGCGCTTATTGCGCCCCAGTCTGGCCCACCCGCTACTCAGCAAACCCTGTCTCTCAGCCATGTCCATCACCCTCGATTCCAATTGCCGTTACTGTGCACGATTTCACTGATGCCCAGGGGACGAAGCGCGCCCATGGTTAACTGCCAGTTAAACTGCCCACCAAGCTAATGCCTGCGCGAGCCACTGCGTTACGAATACCCAGTAGTTCGTCACTTTAGTCGTGGGCTTGGTGTTGGCTTCGACGACGTAACTGTTATTGAAGTTGTTACGATCGATCTGAACCGTGTGATCGGGATCGATCTCGGCCGACGTAACCTTCGCGTTCTTCTCGTATGTGAACTTCGTCCAGCGGCTCGCGCCATCCCAGCGCTCGCGAATTTTTTCCCCATTGTCGAATTGGATCTCGACCTCGACCGGCATCACGAAATCTTCTTTGCGCTGAAGGTAAACCACCGAGTGGTAAATCGTGTTCTTGTCATCCTTCTGGCTGCTCTTTTTCTGCTCGTACCAATTCGCGGGGTAGGATTCGATTTTTAATACTTTGTAATCCAGAACGGGCGAGCCGTAAATCGCCTGCTGGAAATACCACTTCAAATCCCTGCCCGAAACTTCTTCAATCGTATGCAGGAAATCTTCTTTGGTGGGATGCGTAAAGCGATAGCGCATGAAATAAACGCGCATCGCCTTGGCCATGGTGTCGGGGCCAACAATGCCTTCGAGCGTCAGCAAAACGCTGGCTGTCTTGCCGTAGGTAATTCCTCCGTAGGAGCCGTAGCTTTGATAGTCGTAGGCCTTCTGGGCGATGGGATCGAGATCCGCCGTGCTGATATAACCGAGCCGCTGCTCCTCGCGCTCGCCCATGGTCGCGCCAGCGATGTTCATGATGGAGGTGTTCTTGCCCAGAATCGAATCGAGCACCTTCACTTCGGTATAGCTGTTAATACCTTCGTCCATCCAGGCATCTTCGAATTCGTTGGTGGCGACCATACCGTACCAGTACTGGTGGCCGAATTCGTGTTCCACAACCAACTCGGGTGCATGCAGCCCGTCCGGCATCCACCAGGTCGTGCCGCCGGTGATGAATGTCGGATACTCCATGCCCTCCGCCGCCGAACCTGGTTCAGTATCGACCAGCGTGATGGTCTTGTAGGGATACGGCCCGTACCAACTCTCAAAATGTTCCAGGGATTCTTTCAGGATTTTTTCGTGGCGCTCCACTTGGCTCCAGTGCGCGGGCTGCATCAGGATTTGCATTCGCACCGGACCCATTTGCCCGTTGAACACGCCATCGTCTTTGACCTTGTAGCGCGGGCTGGCAGTCCAGGCGAAATCGTGAATGTCATCTCCGTGGTAGGTAACCGTCTTCGTTTTATCGGAATTACTTACCTCTGCAACTTTTACTCCGCTGGCGCCGACTACTTCGAATTGCGGGACGGTCAGCTTCACGTCATACACGCCAAAATCGGCGAAGAATTCCGACATGGCGTGATACTGGTGGCAATTCCAAGCGCCGTGCCACCACACGCCAACTTTCGGAAACCATTGTCCGCCCAGAACAAAGTCGCGTTTCCATCCCGACCGCGCCTGGGTTTCAGGAAACTTCGTCTGAAAAGCAATTTTGAACTGCACGTACTCGCCGGGAGCGATGGGCTTCGGAACTGGCACATCAATCACTGTCTTATCGTCTTTATTCCCGTCGTCAGGCGCGATGTAATGCATTTGCGCGGTCACGTTGCCTTGGCCCACGACCTCCAGGCTCTTAATCTCCTCCGAGCCGTATTCTTTGGCTTCCCACTTGTCGTAGCCGACATCGCGGTTGCCCGCGACCTTGGCCTCGCGCACCCAAGTAGCATTCGGCTGAAACGCATTCTGATAAAGATGGAAGGGAAAGTGGTCCAGCGCCTGCCCTGTCAGATTGTGATAGGTAAGGACCTCGGTGGCATCTACGACGTGCGTGGTCGCGTCATAGTGCGCGTCGATTTCGTAATGCACCACGCGCTCCGACATTGGCTTCTCGGAATTGATCGCCAGTGTAGTGTCCGGAATCGCCATTGACCCTGCAGGGCTCGCTTCCGCGGAGGCGTTGGCCGCCTTGGCCGCTGAGGTCGCCAACACGCCCTGAGGTGGTCCTGCGTGCGCGGCATGCTGCATCACGGCAAGAGATAGAACGACCACCGAAACCAACGGAAAAAGTACAATGAACCACCGGATTTTCATGTTCCGACCCCTACTTTCGCTTGGCTGGAATGATACTCCAGGCCGTAGAACGCCGTCATCCGACCGCTGCCAACAAGACACCAACCAACAACAGACAAGGATACGGCGGAGTCGAGGCGGAAGTTCCCATCGCCTAACATTGCCCGAAACTTTTTGCCACAGATCACGCGATTCTCACTGCGGCGTCATCTCGAAGTCCCGCGCGCTTCAGCGGGACGAGAGATCTCCCGCGCGATGGATTGTGCATCGGGAGATCCCTCGCTCCGCCTTCTTCTATGAGACGGCTGGTGTGGGTCAAGAGAAAAGATTTGGGGTTTGATTTTCCCTTTGGCGGCGGTTTGTTTTTTGGTTTTGCCTGGTTCGCGGGTTCATTCATCACGGGGCTTCTATCCGCACTTGAGTGCGCCGTTGTGGGGCGCGGTGCATGTTGGTGTCCGAAACTGATGAATTGGCGCTGCTCTCTGAAAACCGGCCTTGGAGGGCCGAGGCGGAGCTCGCAGCCGCCGGAACTCGGATTGGCAATGAACTTAGCAAAACCGTGGCTGACTCCCCGTGACCTAATTACGTGCAAAAACTCTGCTGCCTGCAAAAACTCTGTTCTTACGATGCGGGCGCGCTTTCCGGGGTCGAGATGGCCTGGGGAAAGGGTCGATAGTTCTGTCCCGTCCGCCACAGGTGATGCAGTAGCACCGCGAGTTTACGGGCCACCGCCACCACGGCGCGTTTCTTGGCGCGTTGTCCTCCCGCGGCCAGCTTCAGTCCCCAACGACGCAGCGCCGAGTCCGGCCCGAATCGTCCCAGCACATAGTGCGCCGCTTGCACCAGCAGACGGCGCAGGTAGATGTTCCCCGTCTTGCTGATGTTGAGTTCCGGATCGCAGTCGCCCGACTGGCCCTGCCGAGGACGCAAGCCCAGAAACGCGCCTACCGACCGGCTGTGTTGCACGGCCTCTACGCCGTCCAAGGTCAGGACATAGGCGGCTGCGATCACCGGCCCTACTCCGGGCACGGTGCGTAAAATAGGGATCTCCGGATAACGCTCCGAGAGTTTTTCGATCGTCCGGTCCAGTCCCCGGATCTGTGCCGTCAAGGCGGTGATCTGCTCGAACAACGGTTGCGTGGCCGGGGCTAACTCGGCCGGCACCGCCGCCCTCCCCTTGGCGGCAAAGCTTTCCGAGGAGGCTTTCGGCAAACGTCCGCCCGCGCTCTTGACTAATCCGCGCGCCGCGTTGATCAGCATGGTGCGCGCCCGCACCAAGGTGTCCCGTACGCGCAGCAGATTCAAATCGCGTTGCCGCTCCACGCTGCGATGCCGGATGGGCCGCAATAATTTCGGGTCACTATACCCCAGCCGCGCCAGCATCTCCGCATCCTGACGATCGTTTTTGGATTCGTTTTGGCTGATGGCCCGCAGCTTGCGGGCGTTGGCCACGATCACCTCGTGACCCAAACTCTCCAGCAGACGGCTGATCCAGGGGGAATGAGTCCCGGTCTCCATGACCACACGCTGCCGCGTTTCTCCTTCCCAGTGTTGCCGAAACCCTTCCTCGCTGGTCCGTATCCGGCCTTCTTCCATCACTTCTCCGTCGCGGTTCAACACGCAGTAGTGGCTGAAACGGTCTCCCAAGTCCACCCCCACGGTTTGTTCCGGTCGCGGCTTTTGTAGGTTGTCTTTGCTATTGTTCTTCATGGCTGGTCTCCTTTTGCACTTCGAGTGCGCTGCGGACAGCATCTTATGCTCGTTCCGCGAGACCAGCCGTCTCATCCCATCTGAGAAACGGCTACGCTCGGGAAGACCACGATTCAAACTGAGCTACTCATTCCCCAGGGCAGACGCTTGCACAATGCCCTTCCTGCCGACGATACTAGAAAATACGGTTCCTCCACACGACATCATGAAAACAACTATCTCTCTCTCTACGCCTTCTCAACTTGAAACCGAAGCGCTGGTGGTCATCGTTCTCAACCAGGCTGATTCGCAAAAAGAAAGCCAGGACGCCAAGCCTCAGCTCAAGTTGGCGACTGGCGATGATGCGGTGCAGTCGGTGACGATCGATCTACTGGCCAGCGGCGAAGTGGCCGGCAAGCCGTTTGAAACCAATTTGCTGCACAAGCCCGCAGGGCTCAAGGCCAAGCGCCTGCTGCTGATCAGCGGCGGATCGGCGAAGAAGTTCACCAGCTTTGAACTGCGCCGCATCGCCGGAGCCGCTGTGCGCACGCTGAAAACCCGCGGAATCCGAAGCTTCGCTTTCGTCGTCCCGCCCAGCGTTCCGGCGAAAGAAGCGGTTACGGCGATTGTCGAGGGCGCGCTAGTGGGCAACTTCGATCCGGATTACTACCGCAGCGACCGCAAAGATCAGAAGATCGATTCTTTGACCATCCTTGCCAGTGGAAATACCGATCAATCGGCGCTGGAAAAAGCCGCGAACGAAGCGCGGATCATCGGGGAATCGCAGAATTTTACCCGCGATCTGGTAAACGAGCCTTCCAACCGCATGACGCCCACCATTCTCGGCGAGCGTGCCAAGAAGATGTCCGACGAAGTCGGCCTGAAGTGCGAAGTCTGGGGCGCAGACAAAATCAAGGAACTGAAGATGGGCGCGTTCTGGAGCGTGGCCCAGGGCTCAGACGAGCCGCCCGCGCTGATCATCATGAAATACGAGCCTGCCGGCGCTCCTGAAAAACCGGTTTTAGGCCTGGTGGGCAAAGGAATTACTTTCGATACCGGCGGCATTTCAATCAAGCCCGCCGATGGCATGGAGAAGATGAAATACGACATGGCCGGAGGAGCGACCATGATCGGCGCCATGCGCGCCATCGCACTGCTGAAGCCGAAAGTCAAAGTCATTGGCATCGTCTGCGCTACCGAGAACATGCCTTCTGGTCATGCCCAGAAGCCGGGTGACGTGCAGATTGCGATGTCCGGCAAAAGCATTGAAATCATCAACACCGACGCCGAAGGCCGGCTCGTTCTGGCCGACGGTCTTTTCTACGCCAAGCAACTGGGCTGCACACATCTGGTCGACGCGGCCACCCTGACGGGCGCCGTCGTGGTGGCGCTCGGCTTTGCCAATGTCGGCATCTTCGCGAACGATGACGCCATATACGAGCGCTTCCACAAAGCCAATGCCGAAGCCGGCGAAAAAATGTGGCGGCTCCCCCTCGACGACGAATACAAAGACAACATCAAATCGACCATCGCCGACATGGCGAACGCCGGGCCGCGCTGGGCCGGAGCCATCAACGCGGCCATGCTTTTGCAGGAGTTTGCCGAAGACACGCCGTGGATTCACCTCGACATCGCCGGAACCGCGTGGATGGAAGATCAGAAGCCTTGGATCGCCAAAGGGCCATCCGGAATTGCTCTGCGCAGCCTGGTGGAGTTCGTGAAAGGCTTCGCAAGTTAGAAAAGCGGCCGTAGGCGTCTGGCCTCCGGCTGCCATTTGCCGGAGGCCGGATGCGGAACGCCGCAGTTTATTCTCACAGCCTTTCCCACCCGCGCAGCATCTTATGCCTCCGTAACGATATAGACCGTCTGATTGGAGGCGTTCCTTGAAAGCTCTAATGATCGTGGGAATTGTCGTAGTTGTGCTGGGCGTGCTGTCTTTCGTTGTGCCGTTCCCTCATTCCGAACATCACGGGGTCAGCGTCGGCGACGCGCATGTAGGCATCACTACGCACAACGACGAGAAAGTTCCGCCCGCCGTGAGCATCCTTCTGGTGGTGGTCGGAGCTGGATTGATGATCGCGGGAAGAAAAAGTTAGACGTAAATCGCGCACGGTTCTCCACGCATTAAAAAGTTTCGAGGATATATCGCACGGATCTTATCGTAAGGTCCGTGGTCAAAGTCCTACGCACTGTACCGTTCCGCGGCGCGGGCCTTTGCCTTTGCAGCTTCTTCCTCGCGATTTTTTGGCGGCGCCGTGGTTTCGAGCGAATGCAGCAACCGAGCCGCAGCTGCGGCGACTTCATCGATGGCGGACTGAAACGCGGCTTCATTCGTCTTCGACGGTTTGTTGAATCCGCTAATCTTCCTAACAAATTGTAGTGAAGCCGCCCGGATTTCCTCAGCATTCACCGGCGGATCGAAATTAAAGAGAGTTTTGATATTCCTGCACATGGGACCTCGAAGCGAAAACCCTTGTTGGTATTAGTTTGCCATACGCCTTACCGTTCAAAACAGCCGACCAATGGAGAAGTTCACGCGCGACACTCCTGTGGGACTGACGCTGGCAGCCAGCGCGATGGGTCCGACAATCGTATCGGCCAGGATGCCGAGGTTAAACGTGCCGCGAACCACCACCGAGCCGGGATCGTTAAACGCTGTGCCAGCTTCATACCACCCTCCCCAATAGATGCTACCTCCGACCAATTGCGGCAACTGGTAGAATTCGCGCCGAAATCCCAGCGAGGAGTATGCGTAGTGATTGCCCGTAAACTCCTGGGGAAGATAGGCGCCCAGGTGAAATGGTCCACCCAGTTCGAAGACCTGGAAGGGGCCGGCATTGCCGTGGAAGCTGGTTCCTCCCGAAGCCAGAACAAAAAGCGACGTCTTCGGCCCTGTCGGAATAAACGTAGAGCTCTGCACTTCAAGTTGGTCGACCGGATGAATCAGATCCGGCGTTTGCAACACGCGGGAATGCCGGGCCACGATGCGCGTGCCCTTGCTGGGAACGGACGGATTATCCTGTCCATCCCAAACATAACGTGCGCGGAATTGGCCTGTGCTGCCGCTTACGGCGGGCAATCCAGCGCTGCCAATCAAGGGAGCCAGTTTCCCGCTGAACAACTGATAACCGAAGCGCAGCTCACTGCGCGGCCCAGGAGTGAAGCCGAGATCGAAGCCGCCTCCGGCACGCTCATCGCCAAAAACCGCGACCCGGGTCTGGCCCGCAAATTCGTTGCGCGGCAGCTTGGAAGCGTAGGCATAAGGCGCGACAAATAGGCGAGTGTTCCCGAGCGGCTGGTAAAACTCCGTCGCAGCGAGATTGCTTGACCCCAACAGAAGATCATTCCGCCATTCGCCGCCGTGGTGTTCAACGTCCATAAAAGTGATGCGCGTTCCAGCGGAGAAATCGAATGCTGCCACGCCTGAACCATCCACATTGACGGCGAGATCGACGAAGGGCGGTCCGTAGGATTTTTCGTGAGCGGTCACACGGAGCGCAGGCACGCCATCTTCCGTGAATCCCTCGTAGCCCAGGCGATCGAACTCGCCCTCACCGGCGATCTGCGTCAACTGGTTTTCGAGTTTGGGCAGGTTCAGCGGCGCCGTCGTATCTGCTTTCAATCGTTGCGCGATGCGAGCATCCTGATCGGAATCTCCTCCTTCAACCTTTACGATTTGCACTTGCTGAGGCGGTTGGCGCTTGCGCGCATATCGTGCCGCAAGATACTGCCGCCACTCCGCGTCATTTTTTATGGCATAAGGCAGAAGTGTGGCCGACTGGCTCACGGCAGCCTCATAGCCGAGGCGAATCAGTTCTGGCAAGTGGTCATAGCCTTCGATCGAAAGCTTTCCCGTATCTACGGTCACGGTTGCGTTCGCCGAGGCCAGCGAGCGGCGCTCATTCTGCAAAATCATCACGCTGAGTGCGCGCGACAGCACTCCGGTCAGGGAATCCAATTCTGCTTTTTCGCCGAGTGGAATGCGCAGATCAACGGCAATGACGGCGTCGGCATCCATCTCGCGCGCCGCTTCGACCGGAATATTTTCCACCATGCCGCCGTCGGCCAACAGCTGCCCATTCCAATCGACCGGGGAGAACTCTCCCGGAATCGCCATACTGGCGCGGATTGCCTTGGCCAGCGAACCGTCGCGCAGCACCACGCGGTCGCCGTCCAACATGTTGGTGGCCACGCAGCGAAACGGAATGGGCAAATCGTCGAAGCTGCGTGCGCCGTCCTCCGGGAACGTAATGCGGTCGAGTACCAGCCCAATGCCGTTGCCGGGGTCGAATCCGTTGGGGCCACTCAAGCCATGCTTCAATCCCAGCGCGGCTTCGATCTGGTAGTCGCGCCGATCCTGCTTGCGCCGGTAACTGAGCTGGCGATAGCTGGGCTCGGGCAAAAGCACGGCATGCCAATCGATGGCTTCGGCGAATTTTTGGATTTCCGCAGCCGACATGCCCGTGGCGTACATGCCTCCGATGATCGCGCCCATGCTGGTGCCCGCAACGCGGTCCACGGGAATGTGGTTTTGCTCCAGCCACAGCAAAACCCCGATCTCGGCCAAGCCTAGCGCGCCCCCGCCACTCAGAGCCAGACCAATGCGCGGGCGACTGGCTGGCTCAGACGGGCTCTCCTGCTTTGGACCTGAGGCTGGCACTGGATCCTGGGCCCACGTCAATGTGCTAAGCAGCGCAAGCACGACCGCAAGACTGTGCCGCAACTTACCGGCGCGGCCAGTGAAAAATAAAAGCATTCGATCCTCCCAGGGCGGAGCCGGCTGGAGTCTGGAAAAAATTCACATTAGCAGGTTTGAGAATGATTGTTGATTGTCGACTAAGGTTTCGCTGGATGTGCTTGCCGAGCTCGTTCCACGACGTTGCGAACCGCTTCGATTACAACATCCGGCCGGTCGAGTTGAATGTAATGCCCGCTATTTTTGGCAATCACATGCGTGCTCCGGGTTGAGAGTTGTGCCAACTCCTCCTGCATTTGTGCCCAGGCATCATTGAACGGTTTGACCAGATCCTCCGGTAAGTCAGGTTGGGGTTTGGCCGGATCGTGCGAGAGCACGGCCAGTGGAAGATCGCCGAGCGAGCCTGTGGCCGCGGCTTGGGCCGCGCTTTCGGGAAACGCTTTCAACTCGGCAACATTTTCGCGCGAGCTGTGAAAGTTGCAATCGGCGGCGCGAACTTCGTCATCATGGCTGCAAAATCCCAGCAGACGCGGAAGCCCAAAGGGCGTGGTAAATTCCAGAAACTCAGCCTCCCGCACCCATCCGGCATCAAGATCGTTGATCGCAGGAGGAAGACGCCAGTGCTGGTCGGAATGCGATGAATCGACCAGAACCATGCCGGCAACCTCACCGTGATAAAGGCTGGCGTACAGACGCAGGTCGTATCCTCCCATTGAATGCCCTACCAGGATGTACGGCGGTGAAACTCCCGCGTTGTGGAGAAGCGCGTGCAACTCCTCAGCCATGTCGCGGCTTGTGCGTGACTTGCGGCTCGACTCGCTGTAGCCCATTCCGGCCCGGTCATAGGAGCAAACGCGCGTGAATTGCGCGATCTGCGGCTGCACTTTGCGCCACGTCATATACGAATCGCCCAGGCCGGAGTCGAGAATGACGTTTGGCGATCCTTGCCCCGTGCAGTCGATGTGCATTTTGTAGCCGCCCACATCGACAAGTTTGCCCGGCATAGGATTGAAGCGGCGGTCGCGCGCCTCGGAAATATTCTGGTACAAGAATCCAGCCAACGCGAGCAGGATGACGAAAACCAGCAATGCCCGGAACATGACACGAAACCAAGAGTGAGAAGTGAAATCTACCGCCTGCATCAACTATTCTCCTCGCCCTTCACATCACTGGGGGCACCGTAATGCCCAGCACGGCCAGCGTTCGAATCAGCTCGCGGCGAACTATGGCCACGGTTGCCAACAGAAACTGCTTTCGCCTTTCATCGGCTTCGCTCAAGATAGGATGCCGATGATAGAAAGTGTTGAAAAGTTGCGCCAGTTGGAACACATGCTTCGCCAGATATGCCGGCTCCGTGGTCGCGATGCATTGGTTCACGATGTAGGACGTTTTGGACGCGGCGAGCCACAGCTCCCAAAATTCATTGGCAGCATCGCCGGCCAGAAACTGTGCCAGGTCCCCGGTGGATACGTTACTCGCAACATCTTTGCAGAAAGTGTCGGCATCGATTCCGGCTTTCTTAAAGATGCTGGTGGCGCGAACCACGGCGTACTGCGCATAAGGTCCCGTCTCACCTTCGAAGCTGAGCGCCTCTTTGAAGTCGAATGCGATCACCGACTGCTTGGTGAACTTCAACATGAAATAGCGCAGCGCTCCGATCGCAATCTGCGTGGCGATGGAGAGTCGTTCGGCGTCGATCAGTTGCGGATGACGCGAATCGACTTCATTCTTGGCCGAGACGATCAGTTGATCCAGCAAATCGTCGGCTTTGACGCCGAAACCTTTGCGCCCGCTAACCTCGACGTAAGAACGAGCCTTATCTTCTTCGCTGAGCGTGTAGCCCAGTTCGGCGGCGCAGCGCGGGGTGAGCGCCACCATCTCGTAGGAAAAGTGGGTGTAGTGGTCGGCGGCCTCGTTGTGGCCAAGTCCGCGTAATGCCTCGATCACCGTGTTTTGCGCCTCGGACTGGCGAGCATCGATCACGTTATAGATTTCCGCAACATCGCCGAAGTGAGGATGATCTTTCTCACCTTCCATCGCGGAAATCCAGCATTCATGCTGGTTGGGATAGCGGTAAAACTTGCGATAACGGAAATCGCGTCCCAGCAAGCCGAACTTCCACATGTGGTAGGCGATGTCTTTGCCAACATAGCCTACCGTGCCGTTCGAGCGGACGATTACTTTCTGGTCGTCCTCGGAAATTTCTTCCAGGCCAGAAACCCCAATGTGCGTGAGCAGGGCATCCAGGTCGTCGGTCTCAGTTTTCGATGAAGCGGAGATAGGTCGCGAGGTCCCGGCGCGGCGCATCACCCAGCATCCTTTATTCTTGCCTTCGCTCTCGTAAGTCAGCACGCCGCTTTCTTTCAGCTTAGTGAATGCCGCGTCCCAAAAATGAAGATGAAGAATTTCGCTCTCGCGGGGCAGAAAGTCGTATTCAATGTCGAGCCGGTCCATGGTTTCGAGATGGCGGCGAAGGACCGCGGTCGAAATTGATTCCGCAATCGCGGCAATCTCACTGGCGCTGTCTTCTATGCCATGCAGCGTCTGCGCACGCACTTGAAGGTTGGCTTTATCTTGCGCGTACCACTGCGAGACGCGCGCGTAGAGATCCCAACAGTAGTAATCGAAACGCGGCTGGCGGGCGAGCTCTTCGATTTCAGCGCGCGACTTGTTCTCGATGTGCGTAAACCCAACCACGACATCCGCCACCTGCACTCCGGTGTTATCGATGTAATTCTGCACATCGACTTCCCTGCCCGCGTAGCGCAGCAGGCGGACAAACGTGTCGCCGAGAATGGCATTCCGCAGGTGGCCAATGTGCGCGGCTTTATTCGGATTGATGCTGGTGTGTTCCACCAAGATTTTGCCCGACGGCCGGTCAGTCGGCGCATGCACGTCAGTAGCCAGGGTGGTGGCCATCCAGCCGCGATCGATTTTTACGTTCAAATACCCCGGAGGAGCAACCTGCATCTCGGCGATGCCTTCGATGGGGCCGATTCCGGTCCGGATCGCTTCGGCGACTTTCAGCGGTGCGGTGCGCAGCGGCTTGGCGAAGGGAAAAATTGGGATCGCAAAATCGCCGAGTTCCACTTTCGGGGGAGGCTCGATGACCACTTGGGGCAGAGATGCCCCCGGATAGCGTTGGCGCAAAAATTCCAGCAAATGCTGGGCGAGTCGGCGTTCGAGATGACGATACAAGGCTTCCCTCTGAGCTATTTTAGAAGATAGTGATTCTAGCAGAGTGCATGGCGGACGCTGGTTTGACGCACGATGCAGGGTTCCCTATGATGAAAAATTGGTCGCTGAGTAAGTCGTTGGCCGCGCCTCGTTAGGCCTTGGCCAGTCGACGTCGTGCTTTCACCAACGATCAGCTACGAACGAATAGCGGCGAGTTCCTATGCGTATTGCCTACCTGGAGTGTTTTTCTGGCATGAGCGGCGACATGTTTCTGGGCGCGCTCGTGGATGCCGGCGTGTCACCAAAATTGCTGGAAGACACGGTTACGGCTTTGCAGGTTGGCGCCCGGCTGGAAATTTCGCGCGTGCTGCGCAGCGGGATCTCCGCCACCAAGGTCGATGTTTGGGTCGACGGGCAAAAGGACTTGCCTCGGGAGGAGTACTGGGAGCGGACGGAGCACCCTCACTCTCATGGGCGTCATACTCATTCACATTCCTATCCTGGTGAGAAGCGGGCAGAGCCTGCCCTGAGCCTGCCGAAGGGAGTGCCCGCTCCACACGAACATGCTCGCCGGCTCACTGAGATTCGGGAAATTATTTTCGCGGCCGCGATTTCTGACACCTCGAAGAAAACTGCAATCACCATCTTCGAGGGGCTCGGCGCGGCAGAGGCTAAGATTCACAATACATCGATCGAAAGTGTGCATTTTCACGAAGTGGGCGCAGTCGACGCCATGGTTGACATCGTTTGCGCCGCGGTTGGGGCGGAGGCGCTCGGCGTCGATGAAATCATTTGTTCGCCGTTAAACGTCGGCGGCGGGATAGTAAAATGCGCGCATGGCACGTTTCCCGTGCCCGCTCCCGCCACAGTGGAGTTGTTGCAGGACGCGCCGATCTACTCTTCGGGATTGCAGGCCGAACTGGTTACGCCAACCGGCGCAGCGATCGTGAAGACTTTGGCTTCGCGCTTCGCGGCTTTCCCCGAGATGAAGATTCAGAAATCCGGTTACGGCGCAGGATCGCGCGACTTTCCGGGACATCCAAACGTGGTGCGGCTGACCGTTGGAGAGTCGAATGCGCATGCATTGGCGGACCATGCGGCTTCTGAAACGATCACCGTCCTGGAAGCGAATCTCGACGATCTGAATCCACAGGTTTTTGGTTATGTGCTGGACCGATTGCTCGAAGAGGGCGCGCTCGATGTTTTCGCAACGCCGGTGCAGATGAAGAAGAACCGCCCCGGTACACTGCTAACAGTGTTATGCAAACCAGAGCACGCCGGCATTCTGACGCAATTGATCTTCACCGAGACGACTACATTGGGAGTGCGCCGGCGCGACGAGATCCGGCAAACTTTGGCGCGGCGGTGGGAGAATGTACACACTCCGTGGGGAGACGTTCGAGTCAAGGTCGCCAGCATGAACGGAACGATCACGAACTATGCCCCGGAGTATGAAGATTGCCGCCGCATTGCGGCAGAGCATCATGTACCGCTAAAAAGCGTATTGGGCGCGACCGTCGAGTCTTACTTATCGAAGGGACGCGGTTAGAGACGCAACGGCTTCATCGCGGAAGACGCTGCGAACGGTTCGCAAAGGCCGCTGGCCGGTACTTTCGCCGGATCAGAAGACAATCTATGAGCAAGAAGTTTTACATCACGACTCCGATTTATTACGTGAATGCGCATCCCCACATCGGGCACGCGTATACGACGATTGCGTGCGATACGATTGCGCGAAGACAGCGGTTGCTGGGCGCGGAAACTTTTTTTCTTACCGGCACCGACGAGCATGGGCAGAAGATCGAGCGGGCAGCGGAGGCCGCGGGCAAGACTCCGCAGCAGTATGCCGACGCGGTGTCGGCAGAATTCCGCCAACTCTGGAAGCGGATGGGCATTTCGAATGATGACTTCATTCGCACCACGGAGGATCGCCACAAGAAACGAGTGCAGGAGCTTTTCCGGCGCCTTCGCGATAACGGCTACATCTACAAAGGCACTTATACCGGCCAGTACTGCGTCTCGGATGAACTCTACGTCGATGGCGCGCAGCCGGGCGATCCCTGCCCCACTTGCGGGCGCATTACCGAAACCGTGCATGAAGAAAATTATTTCTTCAAGCTTTCGGCATTTCAGGAAAAACTGCTCGCGCTCTACGAGAATCCTGAATTCATTCGTCCGGAAACGCGCCGCAACGAGGTGATTTCGTTTGTGCGCTCGGGACTGCGTGACCAGTCGATCAGCCGCTCAACATTCTCCTGGGGCATTCCGGTGCCCGACGATCCTGGGCACGTGATTTACGTCTGGTTCGATGCGCTGGCCAATTACATCACCGCCATCGGCTACGGTTCTTCGCACGCTGGAGCGCAGGAGGCCTTCAAGAAATTCTGGCCGGCAGACGTGCAGATGATCGGAAAAGAAATCGTCCGCTTCCATTGCGTGTACTGGCCGGCATTTCTGATGGCGGCCGGTCTGCCGCTGCCCAAGACAATCGTGGCGCATGGCTGGCTGCTGTTTGAAGAGAGCAAGATGTCGAAGTCGCGCGGCAATATCGTTCGCACCGAAACGATTCTCGATGTTCTCGGCGCCGATGCGCTGCGGTATTTTCTGCTGCGCGAGGTCGTGTTCGGCCAGGACGGATCATTCTCCTTCGACGCCCTAGTGCAGCGCTACAACTCTGACCTGGCCAATGGACTGGGAAATCTAGCCAGCCGCACGCTGACCATGATCAACCGCTATTTCAAGGGCGAGGTGCCGTATCCCTCGCATGGTGCTTCCAAGACGGCCGCCGATAGTGCGATCGCGGAGACGGCGCGAAAGACGATTCGCGAGTTTGGAACGCTCTTCGATCAATTCCAGTTTTCGCGAGCGCTCGAGAGTGCCTGGGCGCTGATCGCGTCGGTCGATAAATATATCGTGGAAAACGAGCCCTGGGCTCTGGGCGAAAAACAAGATGAAGATAGCCGCTCGCGTTTGGCGACCGTGCTCTATACGGCTGCTGAAGCGCTGCGGATTGCAACCGCCCTTGCCTATCCAGTGATGCCGGACGCGACCGCGAAGATTTGGGCGCAAATGGGATTGGGAGACATCAAGAAACTGGACCTGAGCAATCTGGCCTGGGGGCAACTGCCTTTGGGCACGAAACTGGGCGAGATTCAGCCCGTTTTTCCGCGTGCCGATAAGAGTGCGATTGAAAGGATGCAGAAAATGGAAGAAGAGCACAGAATTGCTCCAGTGGCCGAAGCGGCGGGCCCGGCGCAGAGCGCGGTGCAGGATTCTGCCGTGGTGCCGGTACCGTCGACCGCTCCGGCTCCAGTCGCGCCGGCGAACGAAAAAATCTCGATCGATGATTTTGCCAAGATCGACCTCCGAGTCGGCGTGGTGAAAGTCGCGGAGAGAGTCCCCAAGGCGGACAAGCTTTTGCGGCTGGAAATCGATATTGGCACCGAAGTGCGCCAGGTGCTGGCTGGCATTGCCGAAGCCTATGCTCCCGAGACCTTGATCGGCCGCAAAGTGGTGATCGTGGCCAATCTGGCGCCGCGCAAATTGCGTGGCATGGAATCGAATGGCATGATAGTCGCGGCCTCACTCGAGGGCGGGAAACCGGTGCTGGCAGGTTTTTTGGAGGACGTGCCGGTGGGGGCAAGACTGAAGTAGTGGTGTTTTCAATCAGGATGAGGTGAGATATGAGGTTCACCCGAACCTCCATTTTGCTAACTGCTGTCCTGTCTAGCTTCACGTTGTTTGCGCAACAGGGGCAGCCTGATCTTACGGGCCATTGGCATCTTGACTCGAAAAGGATCCTGGGCGTGCAGCAGTACGATCTGGACCTGAAGCAGACTGGAGCGACGATTACCGGAACTGCGCAATACCAACTCAGCGAGAGTGCAATCGAGGGCCCCTACGCTGTCAAAGGCACGACTAACGGATCCAAAGTCACATTTACAATCAAAGGGGAACTGCGGGTCATTGGGAACGGAACTGACAAGCGTGCGGACTTAGTCTATGAAGGTGAGCGGGTAGACAAGAATACCCTGCAAGGAACCGTCGCATTGCCGGCAATGGGGCGTGGCACTTGGACCGCAAAACGCAAATGAATCCGCATGAGATTTTCTTCGTATGAGCAGTAACTGACAGCCGTGTTCATCGATTCCCACGCCCATCTCGACGGCAAGCAGTTCGCTTCCGATCGCGAGCAGGTGATCGCCCGGGCCCGAGAGACGGGCGTTGAGACCATCGTCGCCATTGGCAATGGCGATGGGCCCGATCAAGTCGATTGCGGAATTCGCCTCGCGGAGAAATATGATTTTATCTATGCAACGCTGGGCATTCATCCCCATGAAGCGCGATTGGCGGACGAGGCTGCTTACGAAAGAATGGCATGCCTGGCGCGGCATCCCAAAGTCATTGCGTGGGGCGAAATCGGCCTCGATTATTTCTACGACCACTCGCCGCGCGATGTGCAGAAGGAGGTTTTCACCCGGCAGATGGAGTTGGCGGCGGCCGCAAAGCTGCCCATCGTCATCCACTGTCGTCCCTCCGATGGCAGCGATAATGCATGGGAAGATTGTCTCGGACTAGTGCAGCAGCACTGGGTTCGCCATGGTCTGGGCGGCATTCTTCATTGCTTTACAGGAACTTCGCCGCAAGCCAGGCGCGCGCTCGACATGGGGTTTATGATTTCGTTCGCGGGCAATGTGACCTTCCCGAAGGCTCAACAGATTCGCGACGCCGCGCTGGAAGTTCCGCTCGAGCGTATTTTGATCGAAACCGACTGCCCCTATCTCGCCCCAGTCCCGCACCGAGGCAAGCGGAATGAACCGGCTTTTGTCGCGGAGACCGCGCGGAAGCTCGGCGAATTGCGGGGCTTGACGGCAGAAGAGATTGGAAACCTGACGAGCCTCAATTTCTACAATTTTTTCAAATCGGTTGAAACAACTGAAAGCAAAGTTTCGGCAGTTGACCCTGCTTTGTGAAAGCTTCTTCTGTTACCCTCAAGAGTTAGATTCCATCATTTCAGAAAGAATTGAAATCCGATGCCCGAGAACACTTTTGACATCGTCAGCAAGATCGACCTGCAGGAAGTGTCCAATGCCATTCAGCAGGCGCTGAAAGAGATCCACACGCGCTTCGACTTGAAAGATTCCAAGTCCAATATCGAATTGGAAAAGGATGCGATTGTGCTGCACTCGGCTGACGAATACAAATTGAAGGCGGTAAACGATATTCTGCAGCAAAAGCTGGTCAAACGCGGAGTTTCGCTTAAGGGACTGACCTACGGTCCGGTGGAGTCCGCCGCGGGCGGAACGGCGAAGCGCAAGGTGACCATGCAGCAAGGCATCGCCATCGAAAAGGCGCGGGAGATCGTGAAGCTGGTCAAAGATTCCAAGAAGAAAGCGCAGGCTTCCATTCAGGGAGATCTGGTGCGGATCAGCGGCAAGGACCGCGACACGCTGCAGGACGTGATCGCGATGTTGCGCGGGCACGATTTCGGAATCGACTTGCAGTTCACGAACTATCGGACGAACTAATGAGGAGAATCTATTGCGGGGGCTCGGAGGCACAGAGAAATTCATTGATCGGATTTTCTCCGCGGCCCTGTGACTCCGCAGTGATCTAACATTGAGCGCGCCTCCAATCATCAACGGGAAGGAAGTCTTCGATCTGCTGCGGGACGACCTCGCGGCGCTAGAGGGTGAGTTCGGCCAGGACACGGTTTCGGGAGTGCAGGCGATTACTGAAATCGGCGAATATTTGCGCTCCGGCGGCGGCAAAAGAATTCGACCGACGCTGCTTTTTCTCGCTTCGAAGCTTTTCCATTACCAAGGGCGGGGAGCCGTTCGACTGGGCGCCGTGGTCGAGATCATCCACACCGCAACTCTGGTTCACGACGATATCATCGACGAGGCGAAGACACGTCGCGGGCGCCCCGCAGCCAATACCCAATGGGGCAATTCAAAATGCGTGCTGGCCGGCGACTGGCTCTACATGCAGGCCTTCAAGATCGCGGTGCAGGAGCGCAACTTCCGCATTCTCGACACCCTGATCGAACTCACACAGCAGATGGTCGAGGGCGAACTGCTGCAGATGGAAAAGCTGGGCAAACTGATCACGCTCGACGAGCACTTCGATCTCATCTATCGCAAGACCGCGTGTTTGTTCTCGGTCTGCATGCGGCTGGGAGCGATCCTCGGCGGGGCCACACCCACACAAGAACAAGCGCTCGGCCAGTACGGGCACGATCTCGGCATGGCATTTCAGATCGTCGATGATGTGCTTGATCTCACCGCTTCCGAAGATATTCTGGGCAAGCCGGTGGCCAGCGATCTCCGCGAAGGCAAGGTGACCATGGCGGTCATCCACGCGCTGGAGCGATGCACCCCGGAAGAACGGACCAAGATTGAAACAATTTTGCGCGACCGTGCTTTTAATGGCGTGACCCACGCCCACGTCATGGAGATTCTGCAGCGCTATGGATCGCTGGAGGCGGCCACGGAACGCGCCGCACGCTACGCGGAATCCGCCCGCAAGGCGATTTGTACTTTTCCCGATTCTGAAATTAAGCGCGCCCTGCTCTGGGCGCCCGACTTTGTGGTCGCTCGAGAAAAATAGCCCTCCCTATCTCTTCTAACTGCGCGGCAACCTCTTTCCGTAGGCGCGACTCCAACAGCTACTACCCAAAAGCGTCAAATCCGTTTTGAGCCGTGGTGCGTACGTAAATCGGGGTAGAGTCTGGCCCGACACTCACGAAATACCAAAAGGAGAATCCTTATGAAAAAGCTGCTGGTTTGTCTGCTGGCTTTGACTTTTGCGTTTAGCCTGACGGCTTTCGCTCAACAAGACAACAATATGTCGCAATCCCAGATGGATCAGGGAAGCAAAGCTCCGCTGATGACCCTGAAGGGTACAGTCAAGACTGAGGGCGACAAAACCGTGTTCGTGAACGACAAAGACGGCAAGAGCTGGGACGTCATGAATCCCGATAAGCTCCAGGGACATGACGGACATCATGTGCAGTTGAGCGCTCATGTATATTCCGACAAGAATGCGATCCATGTCATGAGCGTGAAGACGCTCAAGGGTGGGTCGATGGGCAACGACTCCATGAAGTAGTTGCCTTCTGAGCCAATCACTTTCTGAGTCGATCACTTTCTGAGTCAATCCTCTTTCTGAACCTCCGTGGGGCGCCCGCTGGGTGCCCCGCAATTTTTTCTATTGCATTGGCCCGCTTGGGCGCTTGCCTGGTTTATCCTGAACCCTTTCGCGATTAACTTTATCCAACACTGCTTATGGAAATGTTCTCGCTGATGGCGCGACACGGCTACGCCCTGACCTTTGGCCTTTTGCTGGCAGAGGCGGTCGGGCTTCCCTTCCCGGCGGCGATCGCTCTGGTTGCGGGTGGCGCTGCGGTGGCGTCTCACGCGCTGTGGGGTCCATACGTTTTATTGGCGGCGGTGGCGGCCCTGCTGCTGGGCGACACAGTACAGTTCTGGTTGGGACGTTACATGGGCTGGGCGCTGCTGGGCTTTTTGTGCCGCGTTTCGATCAATCCGGAGACGTGCATTCTGCGCTCTGCGGAGTCTTTTTATAAGCGCGGCAGGATTACGCTGGTGATTGCAAAATTTATTCCGGGAGTGAACACCATGGCCGCGCCACTTGCGGGAAGCATGAAGATGCGCTTCAGCCAGTTTCTGCAGCTCGACTTCCTGGGAGCGTTGTTTTACGCGACCACCTATTTGTCCGTGGGATTTCTTTCCCGCGACTTTCTAGCGGCGCTTCTACGTGGTTTTCACGCCGCGGGAGTGGCGATGGAAATTGTGGTTGTAGCCGCGCTCGTGGCCTACGCGATTTACCGCGTCGTGCAGTATCAGAAGAACAAAATGTATCGCTTGGTGCCGCGTGTCCAAGTGCAGGAACTGGCGGCGCGCCTGGCGTCTGAAGATGCCAGCAATGTGCAGATCGTCAACGTCCGCAGCCATGGCTACTACGATTCTGGCGCCGCGCGAATCAAGAACTCCATCCGCATCGAGCCGAATAATCTTGAGCAAGAGCTCAAAAACTTATCCCCGGATAAGGACATCTACCTGTACTGTACTTGAGCGCGCGAGGCCACCAGCGCCCGTGTGGCGCACCTGCTGCGGGAAAAAGGCTTCAAGACGTTCGTGATTGTCGGTGGATTAACCGCGTGGCGCAAAGCTGGAGAACCGGTAGAGGTAGTGCCCGAGAACGATTTGGTGAAGCTACCAACGTTTAACTAGCCGTTGGACGTGTGGCTACCCTTCAAAATCTGCCATTGCCCTCCAAATTTGTCATTCCGAGCGAAGCGAGGAACCCTGGTGTCGGACGGCGGCGAGAAGAACCAGGATCCCTCGTTTCACTCGGGACGACAAGTGGCTTCGGATGACAAGTGGCTTCGAACGCATGCGGCTCGGAACGACAATCCGTAACGGAATCCCTTCCTTTTATACTTCTGGCATGGCATTCAACCAAGAAATCGAAATTAAATTTCGCGTTGACGATTTGCGGGAACTTGCGCGCAAACTGCGCGCAGCAGGGTTCCGCATGCAGACCAAACGCACGAACGAGATGAATACGCTCTACGACCTGCCCGGCGAAGTTCTGCGCCAGCGTAAAGAACTGCTGCGCATCCGGAAGTACGGTTCGGAGTGGACTCTGACGCATAAAGCCGGGAAAAAGACCGGGCGGCACAGCAGCCGCCAGGAATTGGAAACATCTCTGGGCGACGGAAAGCAGATGGATTTAATCCTGCGAGCACTGGGATATGCACCCTCCTTTCGCTACGAAAAATTCCGCGCCGAATGGACGGACGGAAAAGGCCAGGTAGTCGTCGACGAAACGCCGATTGGAAATTTCTGCGAGATCGAAGGCTCACCACGCTGGATTGATGCGACCGCGGAGAAATTGGGAGTGAACAAAGCGGATTACATCACCAACAATTATGCTGGATTATTTTTGGAATGGAAGGTGCGGACGAAGAGCACCGCTGGCGAGATGACTTTCAATGCAACCGCTAAGACGGGCGGGGGAAAAAGCAGGATTCGAAATAAGGAGCCTCGCTCCGCTCGGTTGACGGGCGAAGGCGCCCGTCACCACACGGCCACTCCCACATGAGCGGTCGAACGTCGAAGCTCACGCCCCATGGCACTTCTTAAATTTCTTCCCCGAACCGCAGGGGCAAGGATCGTTTCTGCCCACTTTTTCCTGACCGCGAACAACTTGCTGCACCGGGGCAACGTCGCCGCCGCCGGCCATGCGCGCCTGTTCCAATTCGCGTCGCTTGCGCCGCATGAAGGCCTCTTCGAGATCGTCCGCCGAGGTTGCAACCAATCGCGGAGGCCGATGTCCATTGCCTCCATTTCCCTGCTGCGGCGAAGCTGGCTCCTGGCCCTGGGTGGCCGCGTCGACGGGGGGGCGGCCAGGTTCGGTGGGACGCTCGATGATCTGCATCAGGTAGAGATACCGCACCGTATCTTCCTGGAAGCGTTGCAGCATGGCCTCGAACATCTCGAACGATTCTTTCTTGTACTCGACCAGGGGATCGTGCTGGCCGTAGCCGCGCAGGCCAATGCCCTCCTTGAGGTGGTCCATGCTGAGCAGGTGATCTTTCCACTGCGCATCGAGCACGCTGAGCATGATCATGCGCTCGTGATGGCGCAAGGCCTCGGGGCCGATCAGTTTTTCTTTGGCCTCGTAACGCTCTTTCAACTTCTCAAAAATCGCATCGCCCAGTTCCTGCCGGTTCAGCGCTTCAGGCTTTACGCCTTCCGCCAGGACGTCCACGCCGAAGCGCGTGAAGATCGCGTCCTTCAAGCCTTTGATATTCCAGTCGTCGGCGTGACCCTTGGGCGGGCAGAATTCTTCCATCAACTCGCCGAGGATCGCCGACACGTAATCTTCGAGGATCAGGTTCTTCTGATCCATCCCCTCCAGCAACCGGCGGCGCAGGCCATAGACCGCCTCGCGCTGCTTGTTCATCACATCGTCGTATTCCAGAAGGTGTTTGCGCGATTCGAAGTGCTGGCCTTCGATCGACTTCTGCGCGTTCTCTATTTTGCGGCTGATCATCTTCGATTCAATCGGCATGCCTTCTTCCATGCCCAGCCGCTCCAGCAATTTCGAAACCCACTCTCGCGCGAAGATACGCATCAGGTCGTCTTCTAACGCCAGATAGAAACGCGATGACCCGGGATCGCCCTGACGGCCGGCGCGTCCACGAAGCTGGTTATCGATGCGGCGCGACTCGTGGCGTTCGGTGCCCAGAATATGCAGGCCACCGAGGGCGATCACCTCGTCGTGTTCCTGATCGGTCTGCTCCTTATGGCGATTTAACGCTTCCGTCCATTTATCGGTCGGGACGCTATATTCGTTGCCGTTGTAGTAGAAGATCGACGTGATGCCGTCTTCCTGCGGCCCTTCGATTTTTCCCTGGGCCACGCGCAACTGCTGCGCGATTCCCTTTTTCACCAACTCTTGCTTGGCCATGAACTCAGGATTTCCGCCCAGGAGAATGTCGGTGCCGCGGCCGGCCATGTTGGTGGCGATGGTGACCATGCCTCGACGCCCCGCCTGGGCCACGTATTCGGCTTCGCGCTCGTGAAACCTGGCGTTCAGAACCACATGTTGCTTGAGGCCTTTTTTCTTCAGCAACTCCGAAAGTTTTTCGGATTTTTCAATCGACGTTGTGCCCACCAGCACCGGCTGGCCTTTTTCGTGCAGCTTCTGAATCTCGTCGGCGACGGCAAAATATTTTTCTTTCTCGGTGCGGAAGACGACGTCGGGATTCTCCAGCCGCCGCATTTCTTTGTTGGTGGGAATCACCACCACTTCGAGCCTGTAAACCTTCTCGAACTCCTCGGCTTCCGTTTCCGCCGTACCCGTCATGCCCGAGAGCTTCTTGAACATGCGGAAGTAATTCTGGAAGGTGATGGTGGCCAGCGTCTGATTCTCGCGCTCGATCTTGACGCCTTCCTTGGCTTCAATCGCCTGATGCAGGCCGTCCGACCAGCGGCGGCCGGGCATCATGCGGCCGGTGAATTCGTCGACGATGACAACCTCGCCGTCTTTCACCATGTATTCCACGTCGCGGTGATACAGCGCATGCGCCTTGATGGCGGTCTCGACGTGATGCTTCAGCGGCCAGTTCTCGGGGTCAGCAATATTGCCAATACCGAGCAGTCCTTCCACCTTTTCCCAGCCTTCATCTGTAACCGTAATATTGCGGTGCTTTTCATCGACTGCGTAATCGCCGGTCATAATCGCGCGCGTTGGGTCGTCTCCGGATTCGTTCAATTCACGGATCAACGCGTCCCTTTTTTCCGGCGCGATCTTGTCGGTCTCCAGCAATTTGCGCAGCTCCGGTGGCGTCAACTCTTCGCCCTTGTCGAGCTTCGGAATGATGCGATTCACTTTGTAATATTTGTCAGTGGATTCCTCGCTCGCCCCCGAAATAATCAGCGGCGTACGGGCCTCGTCGATCAGGATGGAATCGACTTCATCGACGATCGCAAAATTGTGGCCACGCTGCACGCAATCTTTCAGATCGAACTTCATGTTGTCGCGCAGGTAGTCGAAGCCGAACTCGTTGTTGGTTCCATAGGTAACGTCGGCGGCGTAAGCGGCGCGGCGCTGATCGTCATCCAGATCGTGGACGATCACGCCGACTGTGAGCCCGAGGAATCGATAGAGCTTGCCCATCCACTCGGAGTCGCGTTTCGCGAGGTAGTCGTTCACCGTAACCACGTGCACGCCCCGTCCGCTGAGCGCATTGAGATAAACCGGAAGCGTGGCGACCAGCGTTTTGCCCTCACCAGTCTTCATCTCAGAAATCATTCCGTTGTGCTGCACCATGCCGCCGATCAACTGCACATCGAAGTGGCGCATGTTGAGCACACGGCGTCCCGCCTCGCGCACCACGGCGAAGGCCTCGATGAGAATGTCGTCGAGAACTTCCTGGAGCGCTTTGTGCTCCTCTTTTTCAAGTTGCTTAGCGCGATCGGGATCGTTTTCGTTCTCAACCGCCGAGGCTTCCTCGGTGGATGTGTCGATCCCGGAGCTCACAGCCACGGAGTTCGCAGCGGGGCTCACGCGACTTAGCCCCTCCTGAATGCGTTGCCGGAATTCTTCCGTTTTGGCGCGCAACTCGTCATCCGTGAGCTTCTGCATCTCCGGCTCAAGCGCGTTGATAGCCCCAACCTTGGGCATCATGCTCTTGATGACCCGCTCGTTCTTGGTCCCAAAGACCTTGCCTATCAGAGTGTTAATCAAACCGTGAAATCCTTCGGAGGGCGGGAACTGCCCCACATTATCCCTTTTAGCCTAGCATAATTGGATGCCAGGAACCGGTACAGGAAACAAGGGACGCGGAGAATGATTTTTTCGTGTATATTCCCCACGAACCATGCCCACTTTCTACGACCGTTTTGTCGAATGTGCCGAACGCGGCCCCAACAATGTCGCGCTTGAACTTCAGCGTAAGGACCAAATCGAAAGTTGCACCTACGCCGAACTCCGCCAGATGGCGGAATCGATCGGCCGCTGGATCGCCGATAACAAGTTCGCCCACGGGGCGCGCCTGGCCCTCATGGCCGACAATCATCCCCGCTGGGTCGCTACCTATCTGGGCGTCATCGCGGCGGGATGCACCGTCGTCCCGCTCGACACGGCGCTCCACGCCGACCAACTCACCAAGCTGCTCAAAGATAGCGGCAGCTCAATTTTATTCTGCGATGCCAAGCACGCCAAGACTGCGCGGGAGGCGGTTGCCGGTCTCAATATCGGCCTCGTGCTCATGGATCCAGATCGCACAAACGAACCATTGGCCGATGGACCGTGGCTGACGAACTTGCCTGCACTTTATAAGTCGGGTCCGGTGAACTTTCAGTCCGTTTCCTCGGGCATGGACGACGTCGCTTCCCTGCTCTACACCTCCGGAACGACGGCCGACCCTAAGGGAGTAATGCTTACTCACGCCAACTTCCTGGGCGAAGTCGAGGCGGTTTTCAACTGGATCGACATTGGGCCCAACGACGCCCTGCTCGGGGTTCTACCCTTATTTCACGTGCTCGCTCTGATGGCCAACCTGCTGCTCCCATTGGTGAAAGGGTCGCGCGTTGTGTATCTGGAAACGCTGAACACTACGGAACTCATGAAGGCGTTGAAAGATCGCAACATCACAGCCTTCGCAGTTGTGCCGCAGTTTTTCAATCTGATTCACGATCGCATCTTCGAGGAAATCGAGAAGCGGGGGGCGGTGACGCAGAAGGTCTTCGGCGCCATGGTCGCCCTCAATCGCACATTGCGAAAATTAAGCATCAACGCCGGGCCTGTCTTGTTTCGCAAAATTCACGATACTTTGGGACCCAAGATGCGCTACCTCGCGACCGGCGGATCACGTTTCGATCCCCGGATCCAGAAAGACTTCTACGATCTCGGCATCGACGTAATGCAGGCTTTGGGCTTGACGGAAACGGCCGCGGCAATTTACGTGAATGCCCCGAACGACATCGTAATTGGATCCTGCGGCAAGGCAATGAAGGGCGTCGAAGGCAAGATCGTCGATCCGCAGCCGCAAGAGGACGGACCTCCCGTCGGTGAGGTGGCGGTGCGCGGTGCAGTCGTGATGAAGGGTTACTGGAACCGCCCCGACGCCACTGCCGCGGCCTTGCGCGATGGATGGCTCTACACCGGCGATCTCGGCTATTTCGATGCCGTCGGCAATCTGTTTCTCACCGGGCGCAAGAAAGAGGTGATCGTCCTCAGCAACGGCAAGAACGTTTATCCCGAAGAGATCGAAGCCCACTATCTGAAATCTCAGTTCATCAAAGAATTGGCGGTAATGGGTCTGGAGGGTAGGCCTGGAGAAGGCGGCGACCGCCTGCACGCCGTGATCGTGCCTAACTTCGATGCGCTGCGCCAGAAAAAGATTGTGAACGCGAAAGAGGCCATCCGCTTCGATATCGAAGGCCTGTCGCCGCAGATCGCATCCACCAAGCGCATCGGCAGTTACGAGATCTGGCAGGACGATTTGCCGCGCACCACCACGCGCAAGATCAAACGCTTTGAAGTGGAGAAACGCGTAAAAGCAAATCAGGCGCGGCGGATCAATGACGATTCTGACTTGCCCACGGAGCGGCCCTTGACCGCCGAAGAGTCAGAATGGCTCGAACAGCCGGACATACAACGCGCACTAGAGATCGTTCGCGAAACGGTGCGCACCCCGCCGCCAAGTTTGCGTCCCACCCACAATTTGGAACTCGACCTGGGCCTCGACTCGATGCAGCGCATCGAGTTGCTCAGCCAACTCGAAAATCAACTCGGCGGCAACGTCGAAGAATCGCAGCTTGCCGCAATTTATACGGTGCGCGAACTGGTCGATGCCGTTCTGCAAAGCTCCACCGGCGGTGCACATCGTCCCGCCGCACGGCCCGCCTTTGCCGGTTGGAAGGCTATTCTGGCGGAACCGCCCGATCCGGCGGAAGTCATCGCGCTCTCCCATGCGCAGCCCATCAGCGCCACATTCTGGTATTTGGTTTCACGGCTCGCCCAAGTCATCGCGCTGGACCGCTTCGATTTGCACGTCAGTGGAATCGAGAAGCTGCCGAAAAACGGCGCCTTTATTATTTCGTCGAATCATCAGAGCTATCTCGATCCTCTCATCCTGGCCAGCATCTTGCCGCCGCCCGTGTTCCAAAAAGTATTTGCGGTCGGCACCAGCGAAATTTTCGGTAAAGGATGGATGCTGCGCCTGGCGCAAACCCTGCGCGTTGTGGTCGTCGATCCGGACGCAAACTTGATCCCAGCCATGCGTGCGGGCGCCTTCGGGTTGCGCCAGGGACGCCCGCTGATTCTTTATCCGGAAGGCGAACGTTCGATTGACGGCACGCCGCGAATCTTCAAGAAGGGTGCTGCGATCCTCTCCATCCACATGCAGGTGCCGATTGTTCCCGTAGCCATCGAAGGATTTTTTGAGGCCTGGCCGAGAAACAAATCGTTTCAAAGATTCAACAAACTGAAGATGGTGTTTGGCAATCCGATCATGCCGCCGCCGGAAAGCGCGGCCTCCGAGGCCGCATATGCAAACCTGACTGCTGACCTGAAAGCAAGAGTTGTCGAGATGTGGGGAGCATTGCGCAAGTAACGCCGTCGTCCTGCCGGCTCGGGCTGCGAAAAGCCGCCGTTAGGTGGAGCAGCGCTTCAAGCGCTGCGTTAAGGCCGTTCGTTTCATTGTCGGCTTTTAGCCGCAGAGGTCAACTTTTTATCCGACTAACAGCTTGTCAGCAATCTTAGCCATCGTCCACCGGCTTTTGAAAGCGTTACTTGGCTCGTGGATGCGTTTGGTCGTAGACCTGAAGCACGTGCTTCAGGGACAACTGCGTGTAGCGCTGGGTCGTGGCCAGCCGCTCGTGACCGAGCAATTCTTGAATCGCTCGCAGGTCAGCGCCTTCCTCCAGCATGTGCGTTCCGAAAGCATGGCGTAACGTGTGCGGATGCACATCGGGCGAAAGTCCCTTTGCGACTGCTATTTTCTTGATAATGCGGCCGACACTGCGCGTGGTGAGCCGGCCACCACGCCGGTTGATCAAAAGAGCGGAGGAATGCTTGTTGGCCTCCGCAAGAATCTTCTGACGCTCGGGCAGATATGCTGCGAGCGCGCTTCTGACTGAATCTCCAAACGGGACGTAGCGCTCTTTTTTTCCTTTGCCGCGGATCAGAATGGCCTTCGCACTCAGCCGAATGTCATCGAGATTAATCCCCGTGAGTTCCGAGTTGCGGATACCGCAGCCGTAAAGCAACTCCAGCATAAGCCGGTCCCGCTCGGGAAAGGCCGCCACTTCCGGCATCGCGCCATCGATTACAAAATTCATTTCTTCAATCGTCGGCACACGCGGAAGTTTTTTCGCCAGCTTCGGCGTCGCCACCAGCTTCGCCGGATTCTGTTCCACCACGCCTTCGCGCGCCAACCAGCGATAAAAAGAGCGCACTCCAGCGAGGGCGCGCGCAACGGAAGTCTTACTCAAGCCTTTGTCGTAGAGTTGCGAGAGAAATCCGCGCACCGCGATATGGTCGATCTGCTTCGATCCTCGCGAACCGGCATAGGCCGCGAACAGCGCGAGATCGTGGCTATACGCCTTGACCGTGTGCGCCGACGCGTTGCGCTCGCTCAGATGGCGCAGGAAGTTGGCAACCGCCTTCGCAACTGTCGACTTGGCCTCGGTTATAGTCATGAATTGCAGAACCTACCACGGAGGCACGGAGCCACGGAGAAAACCTTTAATGAAGTCCTCCGTGGCTCCGTGCCTCCGTGGGATTTTCACGGTGAGTCTCATCTGGCCTTGGCCCGGGGATGATGCTCCCGATAAACCGTTCGCAGACGATCGAGCGCAAGATGCGTGTAAACCTGCGTCGTCGAAATGTCGGCATGGCCCAGGATCGTCTGCACCGTGCGCAAATCGGCGCCATTCTCCACCATATGCGTGGCGCAGGAATGGCGCAGCATGTGCGGAGACGCCACGCGTCCGGAAGCGGCGGAGGCCTCCCGCACCATCTGCCAAATTCGCTGGCGCGTCAGCTTTCGTCCCCCGCGGGCAATAAATAACAGAGGTAGATTTCGGGTTGAAATCGCGGGCGTTCCGCTTCCCATTCCCGCTGCCAGGGCGGGGCGCGATTGCCTTAAATATTCCGTTAGCGCATCCTGGGCTGACTTGCCCAGCGGCACCACGCGCTCTTTATCGCCCTTGCCGCGCACCAGCATATATCCAGCATCGAGCTTCAGGTCTTCGAGCTTTGCGTTGACGATTTCAGAAACGCGCAATGCGCCGGCGTAGAAAACTTCGAGCATGGCTCGATCGCGGACCGCCAGCGCTTCCGACCTTGCGCTCTTGGCTGCACCACTGCGCCGCGTAGACGGTGCGGCCAGCGTTGCTTCCATCTCGTCACGAGCCAGTGCCTTGGGCAGAATCTTCCATTGCCGCGGGGATTCGATATCCAGCGTAGGATCGTGCTCGAGTTTTTTATCCAGCAACAGATAACGATAAAGGTGGCGCAACGCGGAAAGTTTCCGGCCCACGCTGCGGCCATCGACCTGATGCGAAAAGAGCTGCTGTAGAAAATCGCGAACGTCGGCGCGTCGCGCATGCAGCAGCCCGCGTTTCCGTTTGTCCAGAAATTCGGAGAACTGGCGGATATCGGTGGTATACGCGGCGATGGAAAGCGGGGCCAGACCTTTCTCGATTCTCAAATAGTCAAGAAAGCTGCCGAGCACGCGCGAGTTGGCGTCCGTAGCCATGGCGGGAATAAGTAAAGTATGACCGTTATCGGACGCTGACAAAAGTGATGAGGAAGGTGCTCAAAGTTTGATGTTATATACAGACACGGCCCGAAGAGAAGAGGCCTGGCTATGTCTTACCGGCGTCGCGCAGCAGATTCACCGCGCACAGCGCGCCCTCAGGCGTCTCCTCATGCTTGAAATAAGCAAACACATCGCGCCCGGCAGCCATGTGCTCTCCAATGCGCTCCACCATGCCGCGCCGTTCCTCTTCCGTGTAGTTCGGCTTGCGGAAGCGGTAATAAACAAAGGGCCCTGTGACCACATCCGGAGTCATGCGCTCTTCGGTCTCGGCCACGCATAGCGCCACACCCTGCGACTTCAGCAACTCCCAGGTTGAGTCGGCAAACCACGACTCGTGACGAAATTCGAAGGCCGCTGGCAATGCGCGGGGCAGCAACGCAAGAAAGTCTTTAAGCAGCGTGGCATTCACTTTCAGATTCGGCGGCAACTGGAACAAAACCGGTCCGAGTTTCCCAGCGCTGGCCAGCGGCTCAATCGTCGCTAGAAATCGCGGGACAAAATCTTCCGTCTCCTTCAAACGCTTGATATGCGTAATCACCTGGTGCGCCTTCACGCCAAATCGAAAGTGCGCCGGGGTTTCGTTGATCCAATTTTGGATGGTCGTCTCTTTCACCAGTTGCCGAAAGGTGAAGTTGACTTCAACAGTATTCAACTGGCTCGCGTAATGGCCGAGAAATTTTTTCTGAGCGAGTTTCGCTGGATAGAAGTCCGGCTTCCACGTCGGATACGCCCATCCCGAAGTCCCGGCAAACAGTTTAGCCATGAACCAATCCAGAAATAAATTCGCAGCGCACGGGATTATACCTTGCGCCGCGCCTTCCCTACTGGCGCTGGTTTCGCAACTTTCTTGGCGGCGCGCGGTCGAGTTACCTTTGCCTTCTCGCGCGGCGGCTCCTCCGCTTGTGCCGCGATCGAAATCGGCTCCACGCTTTCCGAACCCGGCTCAGCGAGCGCTTTCAAATCCGGCAACTTCTGCTTCAATTCAAGCACGGCGGCGAACAGGTCCCCCATCTTTTCCACCCGCGCCACCGTCTGCTTGGCTTCAAACACCAGAAGATTCGCATCCCTCTTTTTGAGTGTGCGCTCAACCTCGTCCCACGTCACGGGGGTTGAGACCGTAGGATGCTCCCGCGCCCGCAGCGAATAAACCGCAACTGTCGTCTTATGCTCATCGTTCTGGCTCCAATCGACCAAAACTTTTCCGGTTCGAAGCTGCTTCTTCATATCCGAAACCACCATATCCGCGTGCTCCTGTTCGAGCAACTGCGCCAGAGCGTGCGAGAAAGTTTTAGTCAATTCGTACTTCGTCGGAGTGTTGAGCGGAACGTAAATCTGCAGTCCTTTCGAACCGGAAGTTTTAGGAAAACTTTTCAAGCCAAAATGTTCGAAGATTTCGCGCAGCCACATTCCGACCTGGCAGCATTGAACGATATTGGCCGGCGGCCCGGGATCGAGATCAAAAACCATCATGGTTGGACACGTGATGTCTTTCGCCATCGAAAGCGAGGGGTGTAACTCGATCGCCGCCAGATTGGCCAGCCAGATCAGGGTCGGCAGGTCATTGGCGAGAATGTAATGCACCATGCGCCGGTTGCCCTCGCTCCAGATCTGCACCGTCTGCACCCAGTCAGGCCGGTGCTGCGGCGCATTTTTTTCGTAAAAGAATTCCTCGTCCACGCCATTGGGATAGCGCTTGCGCGTCAGCGGACGCCCGGCCAAGTGCGGTATTATCGCAGGGGCGATGCGCGCGTAATAATCAATGATCTGCTGTTTGGTGAATCCAGTTGCCGGATAAAGTACCTTATCCAGATTTGAAAGCTTGAGTTGCCTGCCTTGAACGTCAATCACCGAGTCCATCGTGGCGTCACGCTCCAGCAGAGATTGTGCATCAAAACGCATGCAATGCAAAATACGGCTTGCGCCCTACACTTAGGTTCGAATGCATAAGGTGAAATTGACAAGCTACGCCGGCGCCACGTACTTTCAAATTTCTGCCCATTTATATTTCGTCCAAGCTTCTGGAGGAACGATGAAACGTCGCATCCTTGGGCCCTTAGCCCTCATTTTTTGCCTAACCGCCGTCCTCGCCGCGCAGGACATTGCTTCCTTCGAAAAGCGCATCACGGTGAAGAAGCTTCCGAATGGCCTGACCATTGTCATCTGCGAGCGCTCCGAAGCCCCTGTTTTTTCGTTCTTCACCATGGTCGACGCGGGCTCCACTCAGGATCCTCTCGACAAGACCGGTCTGGCGCACATGTTCGAACACATGGCGTTTAAGGGCACCGATAAGATCGGAACCACCAATTACGCTGCCGAAAAGCCGGCGCTGGCCAAGGTTGAGGTGGCTTACACCGCCTACATCGCAGAGCGCGACAGGACCGTCGGCCGCGACGAAGGCAAGTTGAAGCAACTGGAACAAGCCTGGAAGGATGACATTGCGCAGGCCGACAAATACGTCATCCCCAACCAATTCGGCAAGATCGTCGAGCAGAATGGCGGCGAAGATCTCAACGCCTCCACCGATTATGACTCGACCCAATATCAATATTCGCTGCCCGCGAATCGGCTTGAGTTATGGGCGTACCTGGAATCAGAACGTTTTCTTCATCCTGTGATGCGCGAGTTTTACAAAGAGCGCAACGTGGTGATCGAAGAACGCCGCATGCGCACCGACAGCAACCCGATCGGCCGGCTGGAGGAGCAGTTTATCGCCGAGGCGTTCGAAGCCAACCCCTATCATCGGCCCACGATTGGATGGATGTCGGACTTGAATTCTTTCTCTGCCACTGATGCGAAGAATTTCTTCGACAAGTACTACGTACCCGCAAACATGGTTGTTGCCGTGGTGGGCGATGTGAAAGCCGCGCAACTCATGCCCATGCTCGAAAAATATTTCGCGCGCCTCCCCGTGAGCCATAAGCCGGACGAAACCGTAACCACCGAGCCGCCGCAAAACTCCGAGCGCCGAGTCGCGCTCATGGAAAAGACTCAGCCCATTTATCTGGAGGGTTACCATCGGCCCGACTACAGATCGAAAGACGACGCGGTCTATGACGCGATCACCGACTTGATGTCGGAAGGGCGCACCTCGCGGCTGTACCGCGCTCTGGTGCGCGACAAAAAGATCGCCTCCTTCTCCGCAGGATTCACTGGACTGCCCGGCATCAAATATCCTCACCTTTTCGCCTTTTATGCCGTCCCGCTGCCGGGGCACACGACCAAGGAAGTAGCCGACGCGATTCACGCGGAAATCGAGCGGGTGAAGAAGGAAGACATCAGCGACGAAGAGTTGAAGATGATCAAGACCCGCGCCAAAGCCAACCTGCTCCGCGGTCTCGACGACAACTCAGGACTGGCCATGCAACTGGCGAACTACCAAACACGTTATGGCGACTGGCGCGAGTTGTTCCGCTCCGTGGACCGCATAGAAAAGGTCACCAAAGCGGATATTCGCCGCGTGGCCAACGAAACCTTCACCGACACCAACCGCACCGTGGGCGTGATCGAAACAACTGGTGCAGGACAGGGCACAGATAAAGATACAAATAAGGAAACACAAGATCAGTCTCGATCCGATCCAGCCGCACCCGATCCAGCCATACCCGATCAAGCCGCAGCGCAGCGAGGAGGTGCACAGTGAGAACGCATCGAATAGCTCTCTGCATGATTCTCGCCCTCGCAACCATTTTTATGCCGCTGTGTGCGCCCACCGCGGCCGCGCAAGCCTCCTGGAAGCAAATCCCGGTACCGCCTCTGCCCGCTTTTCATCCCCCGCAACCCAAGCGCATTGAGCTTCCCAATGGCATGGTGATCTTCCTATTGGAGGATCACGAACTGCCGTTGATCTCGGGGTCGGCGCGCATCCGCGGCGGATCGAGCAACGAACCTGCCGATAAAGTTGGCCTCGCCGGCATCTTCGGCGAAGTCTGGCGCACCGGCGGCACCACCGCGCAAAGCGGCGATCAACTCGACGATTTTCTCGAAGCGCGCGCGGCCAAGGTGGAAACCGGTGCCGGGGTCGATTCGACTTCCATCAGCTTGAATTGCCTGAAAGGCGACTTCGACGATGTCTTCAAAGTTTTCGTCGACCTGCTGCGCCATCCCGAGTTCCGCGCCGATAAGCTCGATCTGGCGCAGAAGCAGGCGTACGACGGCATCTCGCGCCGTAACGACGACGTTGGCCAAATTGTCGCGCGCGAATCCGCCAAGCTGGCCTATGGCGCCGACAATCCTTACGCGCGCGAGCCCGAGTACGCCACCATCGCCGCCATCAAGCGCGAGGATTTGCTGCACTGGTATCAGACTTACATTCAGCCCAATCATATGATCCTCGGCATCACCGGGGATTTCGATCCGGCGGATATGGAAGCCAAGCTGCGCGCCGCATTTGAATCGTGGCCCAAGGGCGCGGGCTTGCCGGATGGCGAGTTGACTAAAGATGGTGAGACGAAGGATGGCGAGTCGACAAAAAAAGAGATTCAATATCACCCTGCCCAGCCCGGCTACTATCTCATTTCAAAAGATGACGTGAACCAGAGCAATATCAACGCCGTGACGCTGGGCATCACGCGCAACAGTCCTGACTACTACGCGATTTCGGTTTTCAATCAGGCCTTCGGCGGGGGATTTTCTTCGCGCCTCTTCAATGACATTCGCACCAAGCGCGGCCTTGCCTATGAGGTTGGCGGAGGCATTGGCGCGAACTTCGGCCATCCCGGCATCGAGCAGTTCGTCATCGCCACCAAGAGCCAGAGTACAGTCGAATCGATCCAGGCGCTCGATGAAGATATCGATAACCTGGCCACTCACCCCATCACCGCCGAAGAGATCGATCACGCCAAAGACGCCATCCTGAACGCATTCATCTTCCGTCTCGATTCGCCCGACAAAATTCTCGCCGAGCGCATGACTTACGAATTCTACGGATACCCCTCCGACTGGCTCGACCAATTTCCCGCGAAGATTCACGCTGTCACGGCCGCTGACGTGAGTCGCGTCGCTGCGAAATATTTGCACCGCAACGAACTCGCCGTGCTGGTCGTCGGCAACACCAAAGACTTCGACAAGCCACTCTCCTCGCTCGGTCCGGTAAAAGAAATTGATATCGCAATTCCGCCTCCCCCGGGCGCAAAAGAGGGTGCGCAACAAGAAGAGGACGCAAAGCCGACCGAATCGAACGCAGAAGGCAAAGTGCTGGCAGCCAAAGTGGCCGAGGCCATGGGCGGCGAAGCAAAACTCGCCGCGGTAAAGGCAGTGAAGGCCAAGCTGACTCTGACGCAGAAGACGCCCCAGGGAGAATTCCCCTTCGAAGTGCAATCCGTAATCGTCTTTCCTGATCACCTGCATGCCGAGATGGAATTCTCCAGCGGAACCATGAACATCGTGGTCACGCCGGACCTGGCTTTCATGGCCGTTCCCGGCCAAGGCATGCGCGATATGCCGGCGGCACAGAAGGCAGACTCGCTCGAGCAGATCAAGCGCGATCCCATTTTCATCGCCGGACACGCGAAAGACTCCAACGTATTCTTCCGCGCCGCCGGAAGTGAAAAAGTCGGCGACACCGAAGCCCGCATTGTCGACGTAAACGCCGCCGGCGCCTACATCCGCTGGTTCGTCGATCCCCAGACTGGGCACATTCTGAAAGAAACCTACATGACCGTGGGGCAGGGCGGCCCGGTGCAAGGCGAGACCGACTTCGACAACTGGAAGCCGATGGCCGGCCTGACGATCCCTGTGACACGTCACAACAAACAAAACGGCCAGGATACAAGCACGGCGGAATACGAGTCGATTGAGCTCAATCCGACGGTCGACGCGAAGTTGTTCGAGAAGCCGGCGGAAAAGCCAGCCACGCAACCGTAAAGTTCTGCGGACACACCAGGGCACGGAGAGATTGCGGGGAGTGAGCCAATGAGTGGAATGGCGATGTTTCAGCACCTCGGGCTCGGCGTGGCTTCGGCTGCGGGTCTTGGCGACCCGCACATTAAGACGTGACTATGCTCACCGACAAGATGAGCTCGTTTGTGTTCGAATCGTGACGGCCCGCCTCTCCGAAGAGCTGTTCCCGCCTGTTGAGACGTAGCGCCCGCTGAGGCCTAGGAATCCCATCGCCGATGCGTGAGAAGGAGGTCTCCCGTGACCCGCCAGCGCGCTTTCAACATTCGCCGCACTATCCGTCTGAGTATTTCCGATCTCGGGCCCAGATTCGGCTCGACGAAACGGGCAGCCGCGGCCACCCGTGGCGCTCTGATCCTGGCTGTTCTTTCCGGGCTGCTGCTGATTGCCGCTCGCCCAGCGCAGACCCAAACTGAGACTGTGCTCTACAACCTCTTCACAAGCTCCGACTATGGGGCGTATTCCTACGCCAGCCTCACCCCTGACGGTGTGGGCAACTTCTATGGGACAACCTATTCCGGCGGCAGTTGCAGCGGCGCGTCTCAATGTCAGCCTCCGTACCCAGGTGGAACCGTATTTGAGCTCTCGCCGAACGCCTACGGAGGCTGGAACGAGACCGACCTCTACAGCTTCTGCTCCGCTCCGAACTGCACGGACGGGGCGGGTCCAATCTCAAACGTGATATTCGACAGCGCGGGGAATCTCTACGGAACCACGTATTTCGGCGGGAACGGATACGGCGTCGAAGCCGGGTGGGGATACGGCGTCGTGTTCGAACTTAGCCCCGGGGCAACAGGCTGGACTGAGACCGTCCTGTATAGTTTTTGCCCACTAGGCGGCTGCACGGACGGTCCGTTAGGACTGATTTTCGACCGGGCCGGCAATCTCTACGTCCCGTTCGGCACGTTCAGCTACAACATAGGATACGGGGGATCTGACACTGTCTTCGAGTTGAGTCCTGCCGGCAGCGGTTGGACAGAACAAGTGATCTATGCCAACGGCAGCAGCACCGGTGGGTTGACAATGGACGCCGCCGGAAATATCTACGGCGTCACAGGTTCGACAGCATTCGAGCTGTCGCCGAATGGCAGCGGTGGCTGGACTCCGAGCGTGATCTACACCTTCTCTAGTGGCGGCGGCCCAAGTAGCACTCCCGTGCTCGACAGTGCCGGAAACCTCTACGGTACGATAAGGGGTGGCGGCGCTAGCTGCGGAACGGTCTACGAGCTGAGTCCCGGAGACAACGGATGGACAGAGAAGAGTCTCTATTCCTTTAAGAACAACGGCTATGACGGCTGCAATCCGGTAGGCGGAGTTACGCTCGATGCGGCAGGGGACATTTACGGCACCACACAGTTCGGCGGCAAGAATGTTGTCTATATTGACGGGTACGACAACCCTTCTTCTACGGGGACAGTTTTCGAGCTAGCGGCCCCAGTGGGTACCGGCAGCCACAAGGAGAGCGTCCTCTGGAACTTCAACGGCACCGACGGGTTGTTCCCCGAAAGCAGCCTGATTCTGGACAGCGCAGGAAACCTCTACGGCACGACCTGGGAGGGCGGGTCGAGCTTCGGGTTGGGACCGGACGGAGGCGGATTCGGCGTTGCGTTCGAACTGAGCCAGGTGCCCCATAAGATCGCGACCACGACCACTCTCGTCTCCAGCCCCAATCCCTCCTTGGTCGGTCAGGCAGCGACCTTCACCGCCGCGGTGAGCTCAACCGCGGGAATCCCGGCCAACGGAGAAACCGTCTCCTTTATAGAAGGCAAAAGGTTACAGGGAAAGGTGGCGTTGAGCGGCGGCTCCGCGAGCTTCACGACCTCGACACTGAAGGTGGGCACGGACTCGATCACGGCGGTATACGGCGGTGACTCGAACTTCGGCGGCAGCACATCGACGGCGGTCAACCAGGTGGTCAGCAAAGCGACCACCACCACGGCTCTGGCTTCCTCACAGAATCCCTCGATCTACAAAGAGTCGGTAACCTTCACGGCAACAGTAACTCCGCAGCTCAGCGGCACAACGCCCACCGGCGCGGTTAAGTTCTACAATGGCGCAGCCACGCTGAAAACGGTTACACTCAGCGGCGGCGTGGCCAGCTACACAACGACAACGCTGGCGGCAGGCACGGCTTCGATCACAGCGCAGTATGAGGGCAGCACTTCGTTTGACAGCAGCACCTCCGCCGCAGTGAGCCAGGTCGTGAACCAGGCCAATACCACCACCACGCTGGTTTCGTCGCTGAACCCCTCAAACTCAGGGCAATCTGTAACCTTCACCGCAACTGTGGTGGGGCAGTTCGGCAGTAAAGTGACCGGATCGGTTACGTTCCTGGACGGAACTACCACACTCAAGACCGTTGGCCTGAGCGGCGGCGTGGCAGAGTACACAACTTCGAAGCTGACAGAAGGCGCGCACACCATCACGGCGACATACGACGGCAGCACAGATTTCACCACCGGCTCGGCTTCGCTGACACAGACGGTGAACTAAGTCTTGAAGGGATGATCCATAGCAGCCCCGTCGACCGGAACTGAAGCGCATCCGAGAATTTGAGCCGTCCGATGTCTAGCGGCTTTCTCTTGCGTGGGTCGGAAGTAGGAGCGGTAACTGTCGTAAGCAGTGATAGTGGGCATTGACCGCTGCGAACGCTAGCCCCCAGGTTGACAGCCACTTACCATCCAGTTATCATTAGCGAACAAAAGGCGAATATGTCCAGTCTTCCTTTGTTCGCGCTGCCCGGGAAATCACCGTTGGTCGGCATTGCCCGGCTTGCGGCCTCGGGCGAATCTCTGCGCGAGGGGCATAATGTCGAATACTTCACGCTGCCGGCAAAATCTCTGCTCAACCGCTGCGTCAGCAACCGTTCCCTGCCCTTTACCTGGACGATCAACCCCTACCGCGGCTGTGAATTTGGCTGCCAGTACTGCTATGCCCGGTACACGCACGAATTCATGGAATTACGCGACGGCGCCGAGTTCGAGCAGAAGATTTACGTCAAACAGCACACCGCCGACCTGCTGCGCCGCGAGTTGAAAAAAGTAAAACCTGGGGAGCCGATCGCACTCGGCACCGCGACCGACCCTTATCAGCCGGCTGAGCGCCGCTACGAAGTCACGCGCGGCATTCTCGAAGAGTTCGCACGCCATCGCGGATTCGAACTGGGCATCGTCAGCAAATCCAATCTCATGGTGCGGGATATCGAACTGCTGCGCGAGGTTGCGCGGCACAATCAGTTATCGATTCACATCACGATCACTACGATGAACACGGAACTGGCCCGTATTCTCGAACCACGCGCCCCTCGTCCGGATCTGCGTATGGAGGCCGTCCGCCAACTTAGCCAGGCTGGACTCAGCGTCGGGGTAAGTGCCTCGCCAGTTCTACCCGGCATCACCGACGCCCCCGCCGATCTGGAGACCGTGGTCAGCGCCGCCGCTGCCGCCGGCGCCCGCCACATCTTCGCCGGACCTTTATTCCTCAAGCCCTGTTCCTCCGCCGTCTTTCTTCCCTTCCTCGAACAAAATTTTCCCCACCTGGTCGAAAATTATCGTGAGCGTTATCAGGATCGCTCGTTCCTGCCGGCCTCTTATGGCAAGCGCATCGCACAACTTGTTAGTCAGCTTCGTCAGAAGTACGGCATCAGACGCGCGGATCCGCATGAAAGGGAGTCTTCCATGAACGGATGGCCGGTGCAGGGATTGGTCGAACAGATGACCCTGTTCTAGCGAAAAGATTCGCAGGACCTCCCCTGGGGGGGCTGGCCCGGCCTACTCGAACACGGCACGGAATGCCCCACCACCCGTGGCTCTTTCACGGGTGGGCCGCGATGCCGATGGGGATCAAGGCTACGATTTAGCTGTGTTCGATGAATATGCCACGAAGGGCACGTCAGGGAGAGTTCGCAGTGCCCACCCGTGAAACTGCCACCGGTGGGGCAGCCCTCGCCGCGCCAGAGTACAGCTGGCCCAGCGCAGAAGCGCCCCACCATCCAAAATCACGAACCCAAAATCGTCCCTCATCGTTCCTCTATAATCGATTCGACTCCATGGCGACCGCTTACCCACCGGCCCCACCATCCACGACAGAACGCATACCGCTGGGAGTGCGGCTGCACCGCTTCTGGCAGCGCGTCACCGAAGGCATGGAGATCAGCCAACTCTGGTCGCAGTTCGAAACCGAGGCTCGCGCCAGCTACCGCCTTTATTCGCGTGACGTGGCCGCCAAAACCCCCGAGGGTCTCACCCGCCGCGGCCATCATTTGCATGTGGTCAAGGAATTCTTCTGGGCCGTGATCGAAAAGCTCTCGCCCGCTCGCCGGGTACTTCTGCTGGCGGCGCTGGTTCTAGTTATCTTTCCCACCTCGGAGCTCTCTTATCACGATAGCAACGGATTCCACGCCGTCGAATTCGATTTTCATTTCTGGGGCGGACTGCTGCTCTTTCTCCTGCTCATCCTGGAAATCGCCGACCGCGTGGTGATGAAGCGCGATCTGCAAATTGCCCGCGAGATCCAAACCTGGCTGCTCCCGGGCGCACCGCCGCAGATTCCGGGGATCGCGATCGCCTACGCCACCCGTCCCGCGAATACTGTGGCCGGCGACTATTACGACGTCTTCCCGCGCCCCGGCAAAACTCCAGAAGACAGCCGCGTGGTCTTCGCCGTCGCCGACGTGGCCGGCAAAAGCATTCCTGCGGCCATGCTCATGGCCACGCTTCAGGCCAGCCTTAAAACCCTTTCCACCGCCCAGGTCGCGCTTCCCGAACTGGTGGCCAACATGAATAAGTACGCCTGCTCCAACAGCCAGGGCGGACTTCGCTTCACCACCGCATTTCTCGCCGAATACGATGCCTCCCGCCGCGTCTTCCAGTACATCAATGCCGGGCACAATCCGCCGATCCTGCGCCGTGCCAGCGGATTGATCGAGCGCCTCGACGTGGGTGGATTGCCGCTCGGCATTCTAGCCGAGGCCACTTATGATTCGGCTAGGGTCACTCTGGCTGCCGGCGATTGGCTGATCATCTTTACCGATGGTCTGGTGGAAGCGGAAAACGCCCGCCAGGACGAATTTGGCGAAGATCGGCTCTTAAGCGCGATCAGCGCTGCGGCAGCCTTGACTCCGGCGGAGATGCTGAACCGCTTCATGGCGGAACTCGACCTTTTCGTAGGCTCGACGCCGCAGCATGATGATGTGACCTGTCTTCTGGTCAAGGCCGAATAGGAGATCAGTAAGGAGGGGCTCGCCGCGAGGCCGTCTCGATGCTGCTTTGTACGCAAGCCGGGATGAATGCCGCGTTCCAATATGGGAGTGTGACTGTTCCAGAGTGACACGAACTGTGAAGGTTGCGACGCAATTTGGCACAATTCAGATCGGAACTAGGCTTAAAATGAGACTGCGGTCGACTTCGCAGTGATAACAAGACAGTTCAAGAGTTCTGGACACGAACCAAAGTAACTGAGGAGATGGCCACGCAAGTGCCACATCATTCCCGACTGGGTTCAACCATGACCAGCATGAAATCAAAAAGAATTCGAAAAGAGGACACAAAGATGCGGAAACAACAGAAGGGTTTCTCACTGATTGAACTGCTGATCGTGGTTGCCATCATCCTGATCATCGCAGCCATCGCTATTCCTAACTTGATGCGGGCCCGCATGGCCGCCAACGATTCATCGGCTGCCGCTTCCGTGCACACCATCGTGGTCGGCCAAGTCGGCTACCTCGGCGCCTATCCGACCGTCGGATATGCCACGCTGGCCCAACTTGGCGGAGCGGCGACTCCCTGCATTCCGGCGCCGGCGACCGGCTGCTTGATCGATAACAACCTGGCCACCAACGGCGCTGGCAATGGTAAGAGCGGTTACACCTTCGCGGTGACGCCCGGCGGCACGGCCCTGACTGGCTGGAACTACTTCACCACCGCAGTTCCGTTGTCGAACGTCACTGGTACCAAGTCGTTCTGCGCGGCGGATGACGGCGTGCTTCGCGTCGAGCCAAACGGCACCATCACAGCCGCAACCAGCTACGCGAACTGCCTGGCCCAGGCGCCACTGAGCAACTAATTAAGGCGAACCGGCAATTCGTTGCTGATACAAGGACTATAGGGCAGCGCATTCCATGCGCTGCCCTTTCAGTTCCTACTTGACAACTTTTGCCAAAAGAACCGCAGCGTCTTCGATCTTGTCGCCTTAGACCGATACTTCCTTTGTTCTAACCCGCAGAAAAAGAGCGAGTTCGTCGCCTGGACCTCTGCTGCACGCACTTTGGAACAACGTTTGCAAGATCTAATGCGATAGCCGCTGCTAACCCCCGCGACGGAACCAATCCTTGCACCCGGAGATGACAACAACAATGAAGACAGTAAACAAAAATAATAGGGGCTTTTCGCTCATTGAATTGCTGATCGTGGTGGCCATCATTTTGATCATCGCCGCTATTGCGATTCCCAACTTAATGCGCGCCCGTATGGCCGCGAATGATTCATCCGCCGCCGCTTCCGAGCACACCATCGTCGTGGGTGAAATCGGCTACTATGGCGCCTATCCCACTCTCGGTTATGGCACCCTGGCGCAGCTCGGCGGCGCCGCTACCCCTTGCATTCCCGCTCCAGCCACTGGTTGCTTTATCGATAACAACCTGGCTACCAACGGCGGAGGAAACGGCAAGAGCGGTTATACCTTCGCTCTGACGCCCGGTGGCACGGCATTGACCGGCTGGAACTACTACACCACGGCGATTCCGTTGTCGAACGTGACTGGAACCAAGTCTTTTTGCGCTGCCAACGATGGCGTGGTTCGCACCGAGCCCAATGGAACCATCACCGCCGCAACCAGCTACGCCAATTGCCTCGCCCAGACGCCACTTAGCAACTAAAGCTTCCTGCGGGCTTACAGAACCAGAGGGTAGCGGATGAAAATCCGCTGCCCTTCTTGCATTTTGGAGGCTTTGTTCACCCTTCGGATTGCTGACAATTTTTGTCAATCGGAAGTGACGATTTTTGGCCAACGTCCGATTCCGCCCTCACACTTTAGGCTCCATCGCGTTTTATCCCCCATTGAAAAGAATGGGGATTCGCTTCCGGCAAGAATTCGCGCTGAACCTGCCGCTTTTGGCACAGGGTTTGCAAATGATAAGACGTCTTTAATCATCCTGGCTACCCACCGAGCAGGAGAAAATTCGAAACTTGGAGAAAAGAAAGAACATGAAGAAGCAAAAGGGTTTCTCACTGATCGAGCTGCTGATCGTCGTAGCCATCATCCTGATCATCGCAGCCATCGCTATTCCTAACTTGATGCGCGCCCGTATGGCCGCCAACGATTCCTCCGCAGCCGCTTCCGAGCACACCATCGTGGTCGGCGAAGTCGGGTACCTCGGCGCTTATCCGACAGTTGGCTACGGCACGCTGGCCCAGCTTGGTGGCGCGGCTACGCCTTGCATTCCGGCGCCGGCGACCGGCTGTTTGATCGACAACAACCTGGCCACCAATGGCGCTGGCAATGGTAAGAGCGGATATACCTTCGCGGTAACCCCTGGCGGCACGGCCCTGACTGGCTGGAACTACTACACCACCGCGGTCCCGCTGTCCAACGTGACTGGTACCAAATCGTTCTGCGCCGCAGATGATGGCGTGGTCCGCACTGAGCCGAACGGCACCATCACGGCCGCGACCAGCTATGCGAACTGCCTGGCACAGACCCCGATGAGCAACTAGTAAGCTTCTGTTGGCGAGTACTCGGGGGAGGGTACAAGCCAGAAGGGCAGCGGACACAATCCGCTGCCCTTTTTGTTTGCGTGAGGCTGGTTGTTGGAAGCCTGATTGTTGGAACCCTGATTATTGGAACCAAAGAAGAGAACCGTTAACGGCCGTTACGCCCGTAATGGCGGCTCAATCCTTGAGCACTTTGGCCAGTGAAGTGCCACCAAATATGTGCGCCTGCGGACAGCATGGCATGCACCACCCTCTCAGCGGGGAAAGACACGTCATGAGGAAACAAAAAGGTTTCTCTCTTATCGAACTTCTAATCGTGGTCGCGATCATCCTCGTGATCGCGGCTATTGCGATTCCGAACCTGATGCGGGCTCGCATGGCCGCCAACGATTCGTCGGCGGCCGGCTCCATTCACGCTATCGATGCGGCCGAGACCGGTTATTTCGGCGCTTATGAAAACATAGGCTTTCCTTTGACGCTAGTTCCCTTAGGGGGGGCAGCTCCCTGCGTTCCGAGCGCAGCCACGGCGTGTTTTATCGATAACACTCTTGCCACCAACGGCGGAGGCAACGGCAAGAGCGGATATGGCTTTACCGCCACCGGGTCGGCTACCGCGGGAAGTCCCAACAACAACCAGTTCTTTGTCACGGCTACACCCAACAGCAATTTGACCGGTACTCGCTCTTATTGCTCGGTTGACGATTTGGTGGTTCGCACCCAGCCGGCGGGAAATGTTACTCAGGTTGCGAGCTACGCCGCATGCACCGGCCTCGCGCCCATGTCAAACTGAAAAACCATTGACTAGTGATTAGTAATGAGTGATTGGGAAGAGCCACCCTTGAATTTCTAACCACGAATCACTCACCACGACCCACTGTTCTCTTTAACTTTCGTAATGTCCTGCACCCGTCCCGCTACTTTACTGCCTGACGGAATTGCATATAATTTTGCTTAGGAAAGTTCGACTTCAATCTCTTTCTGAAAACTGTTTTCCTGCCATGCCTGCAATCGAGATCCTTGGACTGGAAAAGATCTACAACGTAGGTTTTTGGCGTAAGCGGCCGAAGCGCGCTCTGCATCCCCTGCACTTGTCAGTCGAAGATGGAGAAATCTTCGGCTTCCTCGGCCCCAACGGCGCCGGTAAAACAACCACCCTGAAATTGCTGATGGGATTAGTGTTTCCCACCGCCGGATCGGCGCGCATCCTGGGCCGTGACTGGAACGATCCATCGGTCAAAGCTGAAATCGGATTCCTTCCCGAACAGCCATATTTTTACGATTATCTAACCGCCCACGAATTGCTGGAGTACTACGCCCAACTCTCCGGCGTTCCCGCCGTTCAGCGCAAAAACCGTGTCGACGAAGCGCTCTGCAAAGTCGGGTTGCGCGATGTGAAAGGTCTGCAACTGCGTAAGTTTTCCAAAGGAATGTTGCAGCGCGTCGGAATCGCCCAGGCCATTTTGCACGAACCTAAGCTGGTCTTCTTTGACGAACCCATGTCGGGTCTTGACCCTGTGGGCCGCCGCGAAGTTCGCGACCTGATGGAGCAACTGAAACACGAGGGCAAGACTGTTTTCTTTTCGACCCACATTCTCTCCGATGCCGAGGCGCTCTGCGATCGGGTGGCCATCATCAATCAGGGGGAACTTCGCGGCATCGGAGCGGTCGAGGATTTGACTTCGAGCGTCCACGGAAAAATCGAAGTGGTATGGCAAGGTACGCTGGTGCCGGCATCCATCAAGGCATTGGGCGCGGAATGTCACGTGACCGCCGATACGGTACGAGCCATCGTCGACGAAAAGCTACAGGATGCGATGATCGATGCCCTGCGGCGCGATCGCCTGCGCCTGATCGCAATCACTCCCCTCCGCACTTCGCTCGAAGCCTATTTCGTTGAGAAAGTGCGGCGCGCCGAAACCACGGCTGGGACAACTGCATGAATCGCTTCAAACTGAAGGACAACTGCATGAGGAGGTCGCTGTGAAAACCCGCATTGCCTACATCGCCTCCAATACCTTTCGCGAGGCCGTGCGCGACCGCGTGCTCTACAACCTGATCGCGTTCGCCCTGCTGCTTTCAGGAGCGGCGATTCTGGTCGGACAAATTTCGATTGAGATCGAGAAACTTGTGGTCATCAATCTCGGCCTGACGGCGGTTTCTCTGTTCGGAATGGTGATCGCAATTTTCATCGGCATCGGATTGGTTTCCAAAGAAATCGAAAAGAAGACCCTTTACACGGTTCTTTCGCATCCCGTTCGCCGCTGGGAGTTCATCGTCGGCAAGTTTTTCGGACTCGCCGGCACGCTCGTGGTCAATACTTTTTTCATGGCGATCGGCGTCTTCGTCGCGCTCTTCTATGTTGCACACACCTTCGTGCGGGCCGACGCTCTGATCTTGGTCGCCTTGTATTTCATCGTTCTCGAATTCCTGATCATCTGCTCGCTGGCGCTCTTGTTCTCGTCATTTTCTTCGCCTTTGCTGTCCGCCGTCTTCGCCTTCTCGCTCTTCGTGATTGGAAGTTTTGCCGAAGACCTGCGCAGCTTCGCGGGCATGGCGCACGGCATTTCGCGCTGGCTGGCCACGGGCGTGGCCTATCTGGTTCCGAATTTTTCCGCATTCAACGTCATCACTTCCATAGCGCACGAACAACCAGTCGCCGGACAACTCATCCTGCACAATACGCTTTACGCGCTCTTCTACGCCGCGATGGCGATTAGCGGAGCGGTATTGATCTTCGACCGCCGTGATTTGAAATAAGAACCAGATGAAACCGCGGAGCACAACCACAATCGTTGCCAGCACGGTCCTGGTGCTGTCGCTCGTCGCCAGTGTATTAGTCCTGCATCGCACCGACGAACTTCGTCCCGAGGCCACGGCCGACGAAACGTTATTTCTTACCTCGCCGAAAGTGATCGAACGCGCCAGCCTCGGCTACAACGGCTTGATGGCTTGCATTTATTGGACTCGCGCCGTGCAATATTTTGGCTATCGGCATCATTACCTTGCCACCAGTTACAACCTGCTCGCTCCGCTGCTGGAAATCACCGCACATCTGGATCCGCACCTCATCGTGGCCTACGAATTTGGCAGCAGCTTCCTCGCGCCCGCCCCCCCGCACGGCGCGGGCGAACCACAGCGGGCGATCGAATTGATCGAATACGGAATTCAGCAGAATCCCGACAACTGGCGGCTCTATTACGACCTCGGCTTCGTCTATTACATGGAGCTGCACGATTATAAAAACGCCGCCGAAACCTTCGAACGCGGATCGCATGTTCCCAATGCTCATCCTTTTTTGAAAGTCCTGGCCGCGCAGATGGCACAACATGCCGGCGAATATCAGACGGCTCGCATGTTGTGGTCAGCCACCTATCAAACGACGCAAGACGACCAGATCAAGCAAAATGCTGCCGAACATTTGCGCGCGCTACGCGTGGATGAAGACGTTGAACATTTGCAAGACGCGGTCACCAGCTTTGGTGAGCACACGGGACGCTTGCCTTCGAGCATGGCCGAACTGGCCTCCGCAGAACATTTGGGCGGCATGCCGGTCGATCCTGACGGCCATCCTTACAAGCTGACCCCCCAGGGTCGCGTCGAAGTGCAAAATCCCGACGATTTCCCTTTCGTCACCCACGGCTTGCCCCCGGGATTCAAACCGAAGTACAACGCAATTCCTTAGTTCCATTCCAACCTGGATCATTCGAGTCGTTTCTTATCGTTATCCATCGCTTATCATGGCGAAGAATGCGCGCCACTGATTCCTCCCCGTCGTCTCGCATCAGCATCTTGCACTCCGCATTTTCTTGGTGGAGGGAGATCGCTTCACGCGAAGGTCGCTTCGCGGCTACACGCCAACTTCTGGCCGCGCTGTGGGAGTTTTTCCGCGACTCGACTCCGGAGCGGCAAAGGCAGCGCTATGGCGATGCCGATTTCGATTGGGAGCATCGCGTCGATACCACCAGCGCCGCTTTAGATTGGCGTAACCGGCTGCTCGGAGCTTTTCACTCCCCTTACCAGCCAACAGAATCCGCGCTCTTCCACGAGATGCTCGAGGCTTTGCGCCAGCAAAGTCATGCGGATTTTCACGATTTCGACTTTATCGACCTGGGATCGGGCAAAGGACGAACACTACTTATGGCCGCGGATTATCCCTTTCGCCGCATCGTGGGTCTCGAACTCCTGCCGGTGCTTCATCAAGCGGCCTGCGAGAATCTGAGCAAATATAAAACCGAATCGCAGAAGTGCTTCGCGCTGGAATCGATCTGCGGCGATGCGACCGATTTTTCTTTTCCCGCCCGGCCCACTGTGCTCTATCTGTTCAATCCGTTTCCAGAAACCGGGTTGAGACGTGTGATCGCGAATCTGGAGAGAAGTCTGAATGAAAATCCGCGAACCGTCCGCGTCCTCTACCACAATCCCCTGCTGGAGCATGTGCTAGGCGAGAGCGCTCGCTTCCGCAAAGTTGGCGGCACTCATCAGTATTCGATGTATGAGTCCCGTTAATGCGCCTCACTTGATAGGCGGCAGATACGGAATATATCGCGCAAACAGCCAGCATAGAAAAAAGACGACCGGAACGTGCACCGCCAACTGCAGCATCCCGTATCCCACAATGTCGCGCGCTTTCAACTTCAAAATGCCCAGCAGCGGCAGCATCCAGAAAGGATTGACCAGGTTGGGCAGCGCCTCCGACGCATTGTAGATTTGCACCACCCATCCCAAATGCACCCGATGCAGGTTGGCGGCCTGCAAAATATAGGGCGCCTCGATCACCCATTTACTTCCGCCCGACGGTATAAAAACGCCGAGCACCGCGGAATACATCGCCACCAATAAAGGATACGTATTGTGGGTGCTGACCGCGGCGAACAGCTTCGCCAGCGTATCTGTGATGCCGGTGCCAACGATCATCCCGAAGATCACGGCGTAAAACGGAAACTGAATCAACACCCCGCCGGTGGCCGGAATGCACTCCGCGACGGCGCGCATAAAACGTTTTGGCCGCCAGTGCAACAAAAGACCAACCGTAATGAATATGAGATTGTAGGTGTTGAGATCGAGCGCTGCCAGCGCGCCGGTTCGCGAGTTGCGAAAGACATCGATCAAGTACCAACTGAGCAGCGCAGCCACCAGCACGGTCAGCAGCGGGCTATATTCTAGCCATTCACCCGGCTTGCTCTTCGGCTCCAGGCTGGAGCGGATTGGTTGATATTCGATGCCATAGGATTCTGCCGTACGAGCATGTTCCGGAGACGGCGTCGACAGGTAAGCGATCAGCACAGAAAGCACGATCAGGATCGCCGTGGTCGCAATGCTCTGCCATAAGAAAAGAGTTTGCGTCAGCGGAATCAAACCGCTGATCGCGAACAAGGTCGGCGGCATGGCGGATTTCGTCGCCATCAACATAGCGGCCGAAGAAGACAGACCCATGGCCCACACAGCTCCCAAGCCAAGATAAGCAGCGGCGCCGGCGGCGCGATAATCCATTCCTTTGACGCGATGAGCCAGTTCGCGCGCCAGCAGTCCGCTGAAAATCAAACTCAGCCCCCAGGAGATCAACGAAGTTAGCATCGAAAACAACGCCACCATCGCAACCGCGTGGCGCGGCGTCTTCGGAATCCCCGCCAGCCACTGGATCGCACGATAGACCAGCGGCGTGGACGCGACCACATACCCGCCGACGATGATCATCACCATCTGCATGGTGAACGGAACCAGCGCCCAAAAATTCT
>CAVQCP010000039.1:0-116777 GCA_963710965.1 uncultured Acidobacteriaceae bacterium
CGGTCACCGATAAGTCCGGCAAGTATGAAATCAAGGGACTGCCCCCCGGCGATTACACCATCGCGTTCGTCCAGGAGAAACTAGGCGAGCAGGACCAGAAGATTACCGTCGCCGCGAAGGATAATAAGACGGTAGATCAGAGCTTTAAAGCCGCCGCCGAATAGGCTCTGGGATAAGCGATAAGATAATCGATAGGAGTGGTGATCGAAGGAGCCTTGCGCTGCTCCCTGCGCAATGGCCAGGGACCAGGGCTGGGTTCTTGATTCCCGCTCTAACCGCGAGGCCGATGTCGACCTTGTAGTTGCAGTTTCCTCTGCTAAAATGTTCAGTCAAGCAGGGCACATCCTGCGGCCCCAAGGAGTAATACTCTGAAAGCGATCCCCGCAAAATACAACCCAGCCCACCATGCCTTCTCGGTGTTCACGGCGTGCGCAACCTTTGTAGTTATCACGGCGGGAGCACTCGTCACCAGCAATGACGCGGGCTTATCCGTCCCCGACTGGCCCACTTCGTTCGGATATCTGGTGAAGGTGCCTCGCTTCGTGGGTGGTATCCGTTACGAGTGGAGTCATCGCATGGTCGCGGGCACACTGGTCACTCTGACCCTGGCGATCACCGTCTGGACTCTGTTGGTAGAACGCCGCCGCTGGCTGCGCTGGCTCGCAGTCGCCGCATTCTGCACCGTCATCGCGCAAGCCACGCTGGGCGGGCTGACGGTTCTGCTTTTCCAGCCTCCGTGGATTTCCACCGCGCACGCCACTGTCGCTCAAACATTTTTCTGCATCGCTGTATCCATCGCGCTTTTTACGGGACGCAAATGGGTCGAAGAACAGCCCCGCGTGGAGTATGACTCGCGCCGGCCCAGCCTGCAAATGCTGACCTTCCTCAGCATCTTCGTCCTCTACGTACAACTCATCCTCGGCGGCATGTTCCGCCATCACGGCATGAGTTGGTGGCCGCACGTGTTGAACGCGGTGCTGGTTTTGTTCGTGTTGGCTTGGACGGCGATCCGCGCCATCTCGGCTTACTCCAACATCGATGCCGTACGCCGACCCGCCATCCTGATGCTCTCGCTTTTAATTACGCAACTCTGCCTGGGCTTTACCGCATTTCTTACGCGCGTGGAGTGGGGACGCAACGCGGTTCAACCGGAGCTTCCCATGGTCGCCTCTACGGTAGCGCACGTTGCGGTAGGCGCGTTGCTGTTGGCGACGACGGTCGTGCTGGCGATCCAGGTCTGGCGACATGTTCCCGTAGCCTTCGAAGAGCGGGTGCCGGAAGCTCAAGTCGCTTGAACTGGTGTGAGACGGACCTCTCTTCCGACTGTTTTGGGCGGGTGATTTAATCTGTGATCCGCGCAGCCCTCGTCCGCTACTGTAGTGCAGTAGACTGTTACTAGCACTTAGGAATCTCTTTGCCATCGAAATCCGCAACCCTCGTTGATACTCCCCCGGAACTCTCTTCCGCAGCCGCGGTTATTTCTGTAGAAAATCTCGTGCACCGCTACGAAGACCGCACCGCGCTCAACGGTGTTTCATTCCAGGTGCGGCCGGCTGAGCTCTTCGGCCTGCTTGGCCCCAACGGCAGCGGCAAGACTACGCTCTTCCGGATTCTTTCCACTCTGATGGTCCCCACCGCCGGCCGCGCCGTCATCATGGGATACGATGCCGCGCAAGATCCCGCGCGCCTGCGACGGCAGATCGGCGTTGTCTTTCAGGCGCAAAGCGTCGATCTCAAACTAACTGCCTATGAAAACCTCTGGCATCAGGGACATCTCTACGGCCTGCGCGGCTCCGCTCTCAAGATGCGCATTCATGAAATTCTCTCACGCGTAGGACTCGACGATCGCGCCAACGAACTCGTCGAAAAGTTTTCCGGCGGCATGCAGCGCCGCATCGAACTGGCAAAAGGACTGTTGCATCACCCCGGCGTGCTCTTGCTCGATGAGCCTACGACCGGTCTCGACCCCGGCGCGCGGCGCGATCTGTGGCAATATCTGGCCACGCTACGCGACGAAGAACACGTTTCCGTGCTCGTCACTACGCACCTCATGGAAGAGGCGGAACGCTGCGACCGCCTCGCCATCCTGAATGAAGGCAACCTGGTCGCCTTGGGTACGCCGACGGAACTGAAGAGTGAGATTGGCGGCGACGTGGTTCTGCTCGACGCGGCCCACGATGCCGTGGCGTTGGCCGAAAATATCCTCGCCCGCTTCCATGTCGAAACCACGGTGATGGAGAATCAGGTGCGTATGGAACGCGAAGGGGCGCATCGTTTCGTCACCGAAGTCGTCGAAGCCTTTCCCGGAGAAATCGTGGCGATCTCCGTAAGCAAGCCGTCGTTAGAAGACGTTTTCATCCGGCATACTGGTCACAAGTTCTGGAGCGAGAAAAATGGCGCGGAGACCGACGGCAAACATCGCGGATAATTTAGCCTGAAATAAGCGCGCATAAACTCGCATCCTTGCTACACTGACACGCTGAACAGGAGGTAACTTGCTTTCTATGATGCTCGCTATTTCTCTCGTGCTCGGCATCCTTCCGCTACTCGGAATCGCATGGATATTGATGAACGGCATGATCACCACCGTCGATGGCCTGTTCACGACGCTGATCCTGCTCACACTTTTTGGAATTTTCGTGCTCAACGCCTTCTGGGAAATGCGCGACTGCGGCCTGCTGGGCAAAAAGAAAGCCGCCGTCCCAGCATCCAAGGCACCTGCGGCAAAGGCGAACTGATCCATGGCCACGCAAACTGCCGTACTCGCAAAACCAACGGTGCCGGCATCGGCAGGCATACTACTGCCGGCCTTCACGCTCTGGTGGCGCGAAATTGTGCGTTTCTATCGACAGAAGTCGCGAGTCGTGGGAGTTCTGGCATCTCCCTTAGTCTTCTGGGTGGTGATTGGCTCCGGCTTCGGCACTTCGTTTCACTCCGGCGAAGGGGCAGGCCAGCAGCACTATCTGGACTACTTCTATCCTGGCGTGCTGATCATGATCGTGCTGTTCACGTCGATCTTCACCATGATGTCGGTCATCGAAGATCGTAAGGAAGGCTTTCTGCTCTCTGTGCTGGTGGCTCCTGTGCCACGCACTGCCATCGTTCTCGGTAAGGTTCTGGGCGGCACAACGCTCTCCGCCATCCAAGGGATGATCTTCCTGATCTTCGCTCCCTTCGCTGGAGTCCATCTCGAACCACTGCAAGTCCTATTAGTGGCCGTTGTGATTTTTCTGGTTTCTTTCGCGCTTACCGCGCTCGGCTTCGCTATCGCATGGCCCATGGATTCCACCCAGGCCTTTCACGGCATCATCAACCTGTTCTTGATTCCGCTTTGGCTCCTATCGGGATCGATGTTTCCGCTGGCCAGCGCCTCCGGCTGGATTCGTGGGCTGATGTACGCCAATCCCCTTACCTACGGAGTTGAGGCTCTTCGTAGCTTGCTCTATCCCGGCACGGAAGCGAACTTTCCTCTTGCGTCCGCTATGGCCACCCTTCTCTTATTTTCGCTGGTGATGTTCGGACTCGCATTCCTGATGGTCAACCGCCGCACGACGAGGCCCGCCGCTTGATCCCAGAACGATACGCTCACTTCCCGGCCCTGATTGCAGGTTTAAACGGAGCCAGCGCGGTCCTTCTTTTTGTCGGCCGCAGCCTGATCATGCGGGGAAAAATCGCCGCACATCGCGCCTGCATGATCGCCGCAGTGGTTTCGTCGGCACTTTTTCTGGCCTGCTACCTATATTTTCACTATCAGGTAGGCGATATCCGTTTCCTGGGCGACCATTTCTGGCATGTCATTTATCTGATCGTGCTCATCCCGCACGTGACCCTCGCCATCGTCATCGTGCCTTTGGTGTTCATCACGCTCATCCGCGGCCTGCGCGGGCGCTACGATAAGCACCGCGCCATCGCGCGCTGGACCTGGCCGCTGTGGATGTATGTGAGCGTAACCGGCGTTCTGGTCTATTTCATGCTCTACCAGTGGTTTCCACACAGCTAGGATTTTCAAATGTACGCTATGAACCTCTGTGTCCCCTGTGGTAAAGGTTTTGACGTATGCCGGCGGTCAAATTAAAAATCGACGTTTCCGGCACTGTCGGCGACGAGGCCTGGCGTGAACTGAACCAGTTCGACCAAATTCAAAGCGCCAGCTTCGGCCCCCAATTCGGCAGCAGCGGACCGTGCCAACACGATCCCAAGGCTGCCCACGCCAAGGGCGAATGGATTGGCGCCGAAATCCGCGTTCAGACGCCGCTCCTGGCACAATATGCTATGTCGCACTATCTGGAGCAGGATCGCGTGCTCGACGCGGATGTGGAGGATTGAATCGAGCGATACGAACGTTACCCAGCCAAACCGATGTCCACTGATCCACACCCCGTGATCCCCCCCAGAGATCCTTCGACTATGCCCGAGGGTTGTCGCGTACTCGAGCCGCGCCCAAAGACCGCGAAAACGGGGATGTCCCGTAATCAGAAACTTCTTTTCTTTGTGACCGCGTGGCTGATCTGCCTGATGCCGTTCCTGTTCTGGTGGAATACCTGGTTTGGCCGGAAGCTTTCAGACCAGCAACTCACCGAATATCTGCACGACAGCAAAAAGCCGCGGCATATTCAGCAAGCATTAGTGCAAGTAGGCGAGCGCATTACGCATCAGAATGCCAGCGCGAAACAGTGGTATCCAGATCTAGTCCGCCTGGCCGCCGATCCGGTCGAAGAAGTTCGCAATACCGATGCGTGGGTCATGGGCCAAGACACAACCGGCCCCGGCTTTCACGAAACGCTTCTGAAGATGCTGAACGACCCGTCACAGATGGTGCGCGGCAATGCGGCGCTTTCGCTGGTACGCTTCGGCGACGCTACCGGACGTTCCGCAGATTCTTGCGCTGCTTCAACCGGCGGAAGTGAGAGTGCCTGCATCCGGCGTCATTGGACCCAGCGCAACTCATGATTTCTGGTCGGACTCTGGCCGCTCCGCGCAAGTCGTGGACACTGCCGCTGTCGGCACTGCAATTCGTGAGGGTGGGGTGGTCGCCAAGATCAGCACAGCCGTGTTCACCGACGGCACCGGCGTGGTCGAACTACGCTCGCCGATCACCGGCCGCCTGCATTCGCTCTCTGCGCAACGGGGAAAGACCGTCCGTCCCGGCGAACTGATCGCCGTGATTGATCCGGGTACCGAACAAGTCTGGGAAGGCTTGCGCGCCCTCTATTTAATAGGCCAACTGGACGATCTACCCGCGATCCGGCCTTACGAGCGCGACCTGCCCGATATCTCAAACGACGTCCGCCGGCAAGCGATCGAGACCGAACAAGCCATCCGAAAAAGATCCGGCTCGTGAGAAGCTGTCGGCTCGCGATAGTAAATTTCTCTGCGCACTTTTCTCTGCGCGCTCTGCGGCATTTCATCGACAAACGCGGCGACTCAAGCTAGGCGCAAGCCTCGATCACGACGCTGTCCACATTCTTCCACGCGCGACTCCGAGGATCGACTACTTCAAAATGTCCAGCCGCAGCGATCTCCACGAGCTGCGCATGTTCTTTCATCTTTTTCTTGGCGGCAACATAATCGCGACTGAACATTGGCGGCACCACGTCATCCGCAGCGCCGTGCACCATCCACTGCCGCGCTCGAACCGTCAACTTCATCGGGTCAGCTTCGCGATAGTGATCTCCGACCTCCGCCGGAGTTCCGCCCAAAAACTCCACCACCGCATCATTGCTCAAATGCAGCGTATACGCCCGCTCCAAGTCGACCACCCCAGCGAGCGAGACGACGCTGTTCACTCCCGGCTCATGCGCTGCCAGACAGAGCGCCAACTGGCCGCCCGCCGAATGCCCGATGGCCACCACCCGCCGCGCGTCGAATCCGTACTGACCCGCCTTCTGCAATAAAAACTGATACCCGGCCCGCACATCGGCGAACGTTCCCGGCCAGCCTCCGCCCGGGTTGCCGACCCGCCGGTATTCTATATTCGCGGTAGCGATGCCCTTAGCCGTTAAGGCTGCGCACATGTGTCCGGCATACAGCAAATCGTACTTGGCTCGCCAGTACCCGCCATGAATCACAATCGCCAACGGATGCAGGGCTGTTCCCTTCGGCAGACGTAAATCAATGAACTGATTGGCATCGCCACCGTAAGGCAGCCGCGCATCCGCCGCAGGCGAGGTTAAACTCAAAATGTCATCACTCATGTTATTTTTACGAATGTGGAAGGTACTCAATACTGTTTCCTACTCGTAGCGTAAAGCCTCGATGGGATCCAAACCTGCTGCCCGCAACGCGGGAATCATCCCACTCACCACTCCCACCACTCCGAGAATGGCGGTCGAAACCATCAGAATCATGGGGGAGACGATCAGCCGGATATCAGCCGATTCCGCGTTTTTCGCGAGTGCGCTGTAAAAAGTCAGCCGACCCACCGATAGCGACACCACGTAGGACAATAAAATCCCCATCACGCCTCCGACCGCGGTGATCACCATGGCCTCGGCCAGGAACTGAAACAGAATGTCACGCCGCCGCGCCCCGAGCGCCTTCTCCACGCCAATCTCCCGCGTGCGCTGCGTTACCGAGACCAGCATGATGTTCATCAGGCCGACGCCGCCAATCCCCAGCGTCACCGCCCCAATGAACGCCAGCAGTACCTTCAGCGCTAAAGAGATGATGCTGAACTGGGCCAATTGCTTCTGCGCGTCAAAGACGAAGACGGCCCGCTGATCCGTGCTCTTGAAATTATGCGCCGCGGCCAGCGTCTCCCGAATCGTGCGATCCAGCTTGTCATGATCCAGCCCAAACGAATCCATCCAAAGCCCGTCCAGGTAGTGCGTGTCTTTTACCACGTCCATCGAGTTAAATGGGATGTAGACCGTCCGGTTATCGTCGTCGTCGCCCTCCTGCATTCGAGGCCTCACGACTCCCACCACCTGAAACACCACGCCATTGATTCGTATATCCTCGCCTAACGCGTTCATTCCGGAAAATAACTTGTCCTTCGCCTCGGAACCGATCACCGCTACCAGCCCATGCCGGGCGTTATCGGCGTCGTCGATAAACCTTCCCTGATTCATATCCAGCGCCCAAATGCTTTCCACCGCCGGATCCATACCCAGCACTGGCATGGTGAACGAGCGATTCGCATTTTGCACGGTCGAATCTTTTTGCGACATGCGCGACAAGTGCCGGCACAAAGGGATGTTGTTGCGCAGGAGTTCCAGGTCGTCATTGGTGAAGCGTATCTGCACTCCCGCCTTATTACCCCCTGCCTGCTGCGAGGTGCGGCCCGGAAATACGCCCACCGACGTGGCGCCGTAACCTTCGAAAATAGCTTCGATCGCGCCTGCGAAGCCGTTCCCGTAGGCCAGCAGCAACACCACGGTCGCAATGCCCCATGCCATCCCTGCCATGGTCAGCAAGGTCTTGCGCAAGTCATGGCGCATAGCGGAAAACGCTTGTTGTAGAAGGTCACGATGCATAAGTTCTTAGCTCTTAGCTGTCAGCTATCAGTTTCTAGCTAAACCTCTCGCAAGGTTTACCCCAGGCTCCCCCGTGCCCTCCGTCGCGAGCGTTTGATTTTCCTGGGTACTCGGTACTGGGTGCTCCGTAGTAAGTACTGGCTACTCTTTTCTCAACGCCTCTACCGGCTGCAACATGGCGGCCCGGCGCGCCGGATACAGCCCCGCCGCCACGCCCGCCAGCGCCAGCGACCCCACCGCCAGCACTGCCGTCTTCGCCACCAAGCGAGGCGCGTCAAAGCCCTGGCCCAATTGAACGCCCGACATTGCCGCCATCACCGCCGCTGCCGCCACGATCCCGATTCCACCACTCATCAGAGTTAGAAACGCGCCCTCGACAAAAAACTGAAACATAATGCTCGCGTGGGTAGCCCCCAACGCCTTGCGCAACCCAATCTCCTGCGTGCGATCGGCCACGGCCACCAGCATGATGTTGATGATCCCGATCGCTCCCAGCGCCAGCGTTACTAATCCCACGCTGCCTAAAAATCCATCCATGGCATCGAAAATCTTCGCCACCTGGTCCACACTCTTAATAGTGTCCCACTCGTCGAAAGAGTCTGGATTATCCGGATCAAAGTTATGATTCCGGGCAATCACCTGATGCACTTCCCGCTGCGCCTCCTCGTGTGACGCCCGCGTCTTTGGCTGATAGTTAATAAACGAAAGCGCATCCGGAGTTTCGCCTACGTTGGTCAGCCGAAAATATTCCTGCATGGTGCTGAACGGAATATAAGAACCGAGGTTCTGATTGCTGTTGTCGCCGTGCCCGATCCGCTTCAGCGTCCCAATCACCTGAAACTGAACCCCGTTCAGCAAGATCGTGCTGCCGACGGAAGGCCGCCCCGGAAACAATATCCGGCGCGCCTCATCCCCCAGCACAATCACAGCTCGCTTCTGCGCAATATCCATCTCGTCCAGCCAGCGGCCCTCTTTCACCGGAACGTAGCGGATCTGGTTGTACATCGCGGGCACTCCAAAAATCTGGCCGCTGCTCTGGAAGAAGTCGCTGAGCGCGCGGATATCGCTGCGCCGGATCACCGGAGCCGCCGCTGCCACGCTTTTGCAATCCCGCAAAATGTCCTGGTAATCCCGGTAAGTCAGGTAATACTGACGCAGCGCGGTAAAGCTCCCCTGCATCACGGGAGCCCGCCCCGACCAGATAAACATCACGTTCTCGCCCAGCTCATCGAACTCTTTCTTATTGCCCGACCGGAAACCCTCTCCCAGTCCGACCAGCAAGAGCAGAGAAAAGACCCCCCAGGCAATGCCGAACATGGTCAGAAACGACCGCAGCTTATGCGACCACAAAGTTCTTAAAGTCTGCCCGAAGATGTCAAAAAGCATCCGCATCCGTTTGATTATACGTTTCCGTAGCGCCCCCAGTTCCTTCAGACGGCGGCCGGCTGAGAACGTTAGGCCGCTAGGAGCTTATAAAGATCTCCCTGCGGCTCACAATTTATTTCTCTCCCACTCAAATATCCGCTATCCTCTAGCCGGAATGACTTCGCTGCCTCTTTCCGAACTTCTCGGCGCCAAGGTGTATGACCCGTCTGGCGCGGCTTCGGGACGGGTGCGCGAAGTCACCCTGGCGCCTCAGGAAGATCGTAACCGCATCGCCTCGTTCATCGTTAAAACGAAAAGTGGTAACCGCACTCTTCCCTTCTCCGCGGTTTCCACCATCGACGCCGATATCCACGCCTCGACCCCTCCTGCGGACTGGCCTGCGGCCAACGGTTCCGAAGGCCTCTTCCTTCTCGAGCGCGACCTGCTGGATCAGCAAGTCATTGATGTTCACGGGCGAAAGGTCGTTCGGGTCAACGACGTAGATCTCCAGGTCGATGCCCAACTTGACGCTGGAAAGAGCCACGCGATCCTGCGCATTCACTCCGTCGATATCGGTGCCCGCGGCGCCATCCGCCGATTGCTCCGTGGATTGGCACCTCGCGCCACGCTCGAGCTCCTGCTCCAGAGAATTCCTCCCCGGACTATCCCGTGGAGTTTTGTCGACCTCATCGAAACCGACGCCGCCCGCCGGGTCAAGCTCAAGATTTCGAACGAAGGACTGGCCAAGCTCCATCCCGCCGATATCGCGGACATTATCGAAGATCTCGCGCCCGACGAGCGCGAGGCCGTCTTCCGCACCCTCGACGAAGATGTTGCAGCCGAAACCCTCGAAGAGGTCGACCCCAAGGTCCAGAAGGCGATTGTGGAATCGCTCGACTCCGAGCGCGCCGCCGACATTGTCGAAGAGATGGACCCTGACGCCGCCGCCGACCTGCTCGCCGATCTCTCGCAGGATCACACCGAACAAATTCTCGTCGAGATGGAACCCGCGGCCAGTCAGGAAGTCGTCGAACTCCTCGAACACCGCGAAGAAACCGCGGCCGGCCGCATGACCACAGAATTCCTGGCCCTCCCGGTCGCCGCCACGGTCGAGAACGCCATTGGCGTCATGCGCGAGTTCGAGGGCGGCATTGAAACCGTCAACACAATTTATCTGGTCGACTCTCATGGCACCCTCGCCGGGGCCGTCCCGTTAATCAAGCTGGTTCTGGCTCAGCCCGGCACGCCACTTCTATCCTTAACCCAGGAACCTCTGATCTCGACCCACGAAACCACCAGCAACGTCGAGGTAGCGGAACTGTTTGACAAATACAATCTGGTAACCCTCCCCGTAATCGACGACCACAACAAACTGGCCGGCGTCATCACCTCCGACGACGTAATCACGATGCTCCGCAGCAAACTGTAAGGCGCGCGGAAGTTTGTAATCGTGAGATTTCCATACGACTATCATGCCGAGTGGAGAGAAGGACCTCGGTTCCGCTGCCACGATCGCCGAATCCCCACGAATCACCGACACTCGACAACACTTGAGCACTCATCACTGTTTATAATCATCAGTTCCCTGGAGACCAACTTTGCCCTTCGACGACCTCCGCCAATGGATCGCCGCACTGGATCGCGCCGGCGAGCTGAAACGAATCAAGACCGAAGCAGATCCGATTCTCGAAATCACAGAAATCACCGACCGCGTCAGCAAATCGAAAAATGGCGGCCCAGCCCTCCTCTTTCAAAACATCAAGGGCTATCCCAATGCCCAACTCCTGATTAATCAATTCGGCTCTGAAGCCCGCATGAAAATGGCTCTCGGCGTGAACTCCTTCGAGGAATTCGGCGAACGCATCCGCATGTTTATGGATGTGAAATCGCCGCAAGGCTTTCTGGACAAGTTAAAAATGCTCCCGCTGCTAACGGAAGCGGGAAAGTTTTTCCCCAAGACGGTCCCCACTGGCCCGTGCAAAGAAGTCATCCGGCGCGACAACTTCTCTCTGCTGGATTTCCCCATCCTCCAATGCTGGCCGCAAGACGGAGGCCGCTTCATCACGCTCCCCTGTGTAACCACACGCGACCCGAGAAGCGGCAAACGCAATCTGGGCATGTACCGCCTTCAGGTCTACGATGGGCAGACGACGGGCGCCCACTGGCAGCGCCAAAAAGTAGCCGCCGAACATTACCGCCAAGCCCTGAGAAACGCCGGTAGTTCATCAGAAGGGGATGCCCAATCCTTGTCGCGTTCTTTGCGACAGGGTGGGGATGTTGACTTCGCGAAAAGTGGGATCAACGCCGCCGTAGATCTAATGGCCCGCACCTCCGGCGGCCAGGTTCTCTCCCAAAATCCTTCCGGAAAAATGGAAGTCGCGGTCGCTATCGGCACCGATCCCGCCGTAACTTTTTCCGCCATCGTCCCGGCTCCTCCCGACGTTGAAGAATACCTGATCGCCGGCTTCCTGCGCGCCGCGCCCGTCGAACTCGTGAAGTGCGAGACCGTCGATCTCGAAGTCCCAGCCAGCAGCGAAATCGTGCTCGAGGGATACGTCAACCTCGACGAACTCCGCACCGAAGGCCCCTTCGGAGATCACACCGGTTTCTACTCCCTCGAAGATCTCTATCCCGTCTTCCACATCACCTGCATCACGCATCGCAAAGATCCCATCTACGCCACCACCATCGTGGGGAAGCCTCCGATGGAGGACGCTTACATGGGCAAGGCCGTGGAACGCGTCTTCCTGCCGCTCATGCGCCTGACGATTCCGGAGTTGATTGACATCAATCTTCCTGTCGAAGGCGTGTTTCACAATCTGATGATCGTCTCCATTCGGAAATCCTATCCCGGTCAGGCGCGCAAAGTGATGAACGCGATCTGGTCGCTGGGACAGGCGATGTTCACCAAGTGCATCGTCGTCGTCGACGAAGATGTTGATGTGCAGGATTTAGCCGATGTGACGCTGAAAGTGCTGAACCACATCGACCCCGAACGCGACATCCAATTCACGTTGGGACCGATCGACTCGCTCGACCATGCATCTCGGCTGGCGAATTATGGATCGAAGATGGGAATCGATGCGACGCGGAAATGGCCGACTGAGGGTTTTACCAGGCCGTGGCCAGATGAAATTGTGATGGATGCGAAGACGAAGGCGCTGGTGGATGGGAAGTGGAAGGCGCTGGCGAAGGAATTGGGGATTGAGTGAACGCCGGCTACGCGTGAGGAACCGGCAAGTGGAGCTCTCCGGATCACATTCGATTACTCGATCGGCTTGCACTTGTGCTCAACAAACTGTTTGCGGAGGCTCTCCTGGGCCTCGGAGGTGCGCTTCAAGGAATCCAGGGGAACTCGGAATGTTCTGGAGCATGCCGTGCAGATAGCTTCGGCGGGTGTGGCACCCAGCCATTTAGTCACTCGAAGATTGCGTTTAGGCATTGTCGAAGTGTAACGCAACCGTCGTATACTTTTTGCTTCCCTTGTACTGACGCTTGACAGTAGTATCGCATTGCGTTAGCATATGCCATGATCGCAAGTTTCCGCGACCAGGAAACCGCGGAACTCTGGCAAACAGGTAAAAGGCGCGGCCTTCCTCCCGACCTCTATCGCCGGGCGTTTAAGAAACTGGCAATCCTGAACGCGGCTGTAGCGCTCGACAACCTCAGAGTGCCGCCGGGGAACCACTTAGAGGCTCTTAGCGGGGATCGCGCGGGCCAACACAGCATTCGCATAAACGATAGGTACCGTGTTTGTTTCGTGTGGAGGAGCGGCAGCCCGTTCGAAGTAGAAATTGTCGACTATCACTAGGCAAAGCTGAAGCAGGCAATACATCAAGGGCCGAGGCCCAGAACACGAGCAATGATGGTTAAATCACGGAAACTTTTTGCTGTACATCCCGGGGAAATCCTCAAGACTGAATTCATGGATCCCCTGAACATCTCCGCGTACGCATTGGCCAAGGCGCTGGACTTCCCTGGAATTTACGAAGTCGTGCGCAGAGAACGCGCCATTAGCGCCGACACCGCTCTGCGTTTGGGAAGATATTTCGGCCTGCCAGCGCAGTTCTGGCTCAATCTGCAGAACGATTATGATCTTCGGTTGGCCGAGCGCTCCGGCGCGGCGGCCAGGGTCAAACCTCGCGCGTTCTCGTCGCACGCCTCGCTTTCCGCCGAAGGCTAGCTGCCCATGGCGGCACGCTTGCCTTCACAACTCGCGGTATACTGATCCGTTTCTACGATTCGAGAAAGGAATCCTCATGGCTTCTGCTTCCGTCGATTTTGCCCGCAATAATCAGCAGCGTTTTCTCGACGAACTGAAAGACCTGCTGCGCATTCCCAGCGTCAGCACACTGGATGAACACAAACCCGATGTACAAAAAGCGGCTGAGTTCGTGGCCAGCGAACTGCGCCGCATCGGCATGGAAAATGTCGAGGTGATTCCGACCAAAGGCCATCCCTTGCTGTATGCGGACTGGCTGCATGCGCCGGGCAAGCCCACGGTGCTTTGCTATGCGCACTTCGATGTGCAGCCGCCTGATCCGCTGGACGAATGGAAAACTCCTCCTTTTGAGCCGACCGAGCGTAACAACAACATCTACGCTCGCGGGGCAGTGGACGATAAAGGCCAGCTCTGGATGGAAGTGAAGGCGCTGGAAGCGTTGATGAGAACTGGCGATGGCAAGTTGCCGCTCAATGTGAAAATACTTTTTGAAGGTGAGGAGGAAGTTGGCGGCGAGTCGATCGCCGAATATGTTCGCAAGCAGAAGGCCAAGTTGAAGGCTGATTTCGCGCTGGTATGCGATACGGAATTGTTCGCGCCGAATCTTCCCACGCTATGTGTTGGCCTCCGTGGTCTGGTCTACACCGAAATCGAAGCCACGGGTGCCATGATCGATTTGCACTCCGGCGTGTATGGCGGAGCGGCGCCGAATCCATTCTTCGCGCTGATTGAGATCATCAGCAAGCTGAAGGACTCGAAGGGCAAGGTGCTGATCCCCGGCTTCTATAAAAGCGTGAAGGCTCCCAGCAAGGACGAACTCAAGGCCTGGAAGCGGCTGCCGTTTAATGAAGAGAAATATCGCAAGACCGAGGTGGGATCGAAGGTGTTGACGGGCGAGCCGGGCTATTCGGTGCTGTATCGCACCTGGGCGCGGCCGACGCTTGAAGTCCACGGCATGCCGGGTGGTTTTGTCGGCGCCGGCGCCAAGACTGTGATCCCGGCGAAAGCTACGGCCAAAGTTTCCATGCGGCTCGTACCCAACCAGGATCCGGATGACATCCTGAGACGTTACACGGATTTTGTGAAGAAGCTCAAACCCAAGGGCATCGAGACTAAGGTGAAAGTGTTGAGTAAAGGACCAGCATCGGTGGTCGACACGGACAATCCCTTTATCCAGGCTGCGACTGAGGCTCTCCATGAGACTTTCAAGAAGGAAACGGTTTTCATTCGCAGCGGCGGATCGATTCCGATTGTGAATGATTTTCAGGTTGGGCTGAAGATTCCCAGCGTGATGATGGGATTTGGATTGCCCGACGACAACCTGCACGCTCCCAATGAGAAGTTCCACATCCCGAACTTCCACCATGGTATTGAGACGATTTGTTTGTTCTTCGAAAGGTTGGGAGCGAAGTAAGAACTGGCCCGCATGTGGGGACAGCTGAGTTGGCTGTCCCCTTTACTTCTGCTCCGCGGCTCCCATTCCTTCTGACACCCGGCCGCCAGCGTCCCCTTGTCCTTCGCCACCGGTAGGCGTAACGATTCCCAGCAATGAAAGGGCCATGGCGACAGTCGTGGCGAAAGATCATTGCTTCCCCCCAGCCTTTGCGTTAGCCTGATATTGCTCTCGCGATTCTCCCACCTCGTACTTCCCCTCACTGGCAAAGTGTCCAAGTGCTGCAATGTGTGTGCAATGTAACGCGGTCGGTGGTAAGGCCATACAATATATAGTGTTATATTGCTTGACCCCACCCCTATTTCACCGTTACAGTTGGTTAAATTTGTGCCCGCCTCGCCAGCCGTGGACGGAAATATGTTATGTCTGCACAGCTTCCAGAGCGGAGGTATCCGCTTGGTAAACAGTGCGGTGAGCAGGATAACTGGCAACAGGCCACTGTGACTGTCGTTTCTCTGAAGGAGTTCACGTTGCTTAAACTGAAGCGGCTACAGATTCTCGGGTTCAAATCGTTTTGCGATCGCACCGACCTCAAATTTCATGGCGAGGGGATCGCCGCCATCATCGGCCCGAACGGCTGCGGCAAGTCGAACATAGCCGATGCCGTGTCATGGGTGCTGGGCGAGCAGTCTGCCAAGACCCTGCGCGGATCTCGCATGGAAGATGTGATCTTCGCCGGCACGCGCGATCGGAAACCTACGGGCATGGCGGAAGTGTCGCTCACGTTGATCGATCCGGAGCAGTATCCCGAAGCGGATGCGAGCGCGCCCACCGAGATCGACATTCAGGACGAATTGCCAAGCAGCAGCAAGAAAGACTCAGACGACTGGGACGAGGCCGCCATCCGCGCTCGCGCAGCCGAGGAGACAGAGCAAGCCGTAGAGGAAGCGCAGCCGGGAAAAACCGAGGAAGTCGCTGTACCTCCGTCCAAGGTGAGCACGTTGGCGGTGATTTTTCCGGAGGACGAACCTGTATTTGCGTTGCCGGCACACACGTTTGGGACGATTGCGAATGCGGCGGCGGTGAGCGCTCCGCCGCAGGTTGTGCTTAAAATTCGACGGCGAAAATTTAGTCAACAGCAGTTCCATGCCGGAGAAATCGTGGTCACGCGGCGCTTGTTCCGGTCGGGCGACAGCGAATATCTGCTCAATGGGAAGCTGTGCCGCCTGCGTGATATTCAGGAACTGTTCATGGGAACTGGACTCGGGCCAGAGACCTATGCGCTGATTGAACAAGGACGAATCGGGCAAATCCTGAGCAGCCGCCCGACGGATCGGCGAGCGATTCTGGAAGAGGCCGCCGGGATCACGAAATTCAAGACCAAGAAGCGTCTGGCCGAAGCCCGACTGGAAGATGCGAAGCTCAATCTGGCGCGAGTGAACGATATTTTCGAAGAGATCACCCGGCAGATGAATTCTTTGAAGCGCCAGGCTTCGAAGGCTGAGCGCTACGCCAAGCTGCGAGACGAGATGCGGGCCCAACTGCGCATCGTGCTGGCGAGTAAATTCAGAGCAATCGAGCAAGAGAGCACGGAACTTGACGTTCAGCTTAGCCAGCTGGCTGAAGATATGCAGCTTCGCACCGAAGCCGTACAGCAACTGGAATTGGAGCACGGGGAGAGCACGGAGCGCGGCTACGCCATCGAGACGGAGCTGCGCGAGAATCGTGATCGGTTAAGTCAAATCGAATTGGAAATTGACCGCGCCCAGGCCCGCCGCCGTCATAATGACGAACGCTGCGCCGAACTGGTAGTGCGGTCAGCCGCCGCCGAAGCGGAGTTATTGCAAGCGCGAAATCGCCTGACCGCGTTAGAAGCGGAACGCGATTCTAACCGAGACGTGCTGATGTCCGCCGCTGGCGACCTGGCAGCTGCTCGACACGAACTCGCGTTGTCGCAGCAGGATGCCGCGGCGGCTGCGAACGCGCTGGCCGGTATCGAACGGCAGCAGGAAGAGTCGCGGGTGACGATTTTTGATACCGTTTCCTCGGCCTCGCGTCTGCGCAACCAACTGGCGCAAGCTGAAGAACGCATGGCCGGCGCGGATCGCGAGGCTCGCCGTCTGCAGACCGAGATCTCCAATGCCAACCTGCAAGTGGAAGCTTTCGGAGGACAACGGGGACAACTGGCGCTTGAATTCGAAACGGTGACGCAGCGCGTGGCGGGAATCGGCGAAGAGATCAGCCAACTGCGCCAGGTGATCGAATCGAAGCGGGTTGAGGAGACGAAGGCTAAGAGTCATCTCGACCTTTTGCGCGCTGAATTTGCCACGGCTCTGGGGAAAAAGGGATCGCTGGAAGCGGTGATCGCGGAGCACGGTTACTCCACCGAATCGGTTCGCCGGCTTTTTCAGTCGGGAGTGATGCAGAGTGGTTTCGCTCCGGTCGGTGTACTGGCGGATTTTCTCGAGGTTGAACCTCGGTTTGAACGCGTAGTGGAAGATTTTCTTCGCGACGAGCTGAATTACGTGGTGGTCAAGTCCTGGGACGCGGCCGACGAAGGGCTGCGCCTGCTGCGCAGTGATGTCGATGGCCGCGCTACATTCCTGGTTCATCCCGAAGACGCGCAGGCCAAGTTCTCGTTCATCCTCGACGAAGCGGCGCACTGCGCGCCGCCCACGGCTTCGATCGTTCCTTTGAAGAACACGATTCGGGTGCTTGATGGCTTTGGCAAATCGCTGGAAGTAATCCTGCCGAAGCTGCGGGACGGCTATATCGTTCCCGGCTCGGATGTAGCTCGCGGTCTGGCACTGGAAAATCCTGACGCCTTCTTTCTTTCTCAAGCCGGAGAATGCTTCCACAACGTGACGGTGACTGGCGGCAAGCAGCGCGCTGAAGGCCCGCTTTCGATGAAGCGTGAACTGCGCGACGTTCTGCGGCAGCTTGAGGACCTGGAGCGCGCCCTGCGCAACGAAGAAACGCGAGTCCTTACGCTGGGCCGTGAAATTAAAGACCTCACTTCCCTGCTGGAGCGGCTGGAAGGCGAAAAACGCGAGGCGGAGCATCAGTCGATGACTTCCGGGCACATGCTGCGCCAGCTTGACGCAGAAATGGCACGTGTCACCGAGCGCATGGGGATTTCGCAAGCGGAGCTGCGGCGGCTCGCTGGGGAGCGGACTGAACAAGAATCTGTGATCGGGGCACGGCAGGCTGAAATTGCTATGCTCGAAGAGACGCGTATCCAACTGGAGCAACAGATTGCGGCCGCACAAGAGTCGCTGGCTACCCTGCGCCAACGGCGCGAAGATGCGGCCCATGCCACTTCGCAGCGCGTGGCGCGGGTTGCGGCGCTCGAAGAACGTCATCGCTCAGCCACGGCTGTGCTGGCGCGCATTGAAACGCTGTTCACGGAAATGAACGAGCGTCTGCACACTTTGAGTTCGCAGATTGAATCGGCTGCCGCCGAAAAGCTCCAGCGGGAAGCGGAGAATCTGCAACTTGAACAACAGGCTGCCGACTTCGCTGCCGAACGCAATGCCAGCCAGGCGCGCGACGGGTTACTGCAATTTGAAAAGGATCAACTGCGCGCACGGCTCGCCGAGATCGACGAACTACTGCGCCATGCACGTCAATTGCTCGACCAAGCCCGCGACCGCCGTGGCGAACTGCAGGCCGCCGCAGCCAAGTTGCAAGCCGATGCCATGTACATGGCAAATACTTGCCTGAACGAACTCGGAATCGAGCGCGACGCTCTGCTGGCCGATACAACCATCGCAGCGCTTACTGGAGACGAACTCGCAGCCTGCGATCAGTCCTATCGGGAGATGCGCGCCAAGCTTGAAGCCATGGGGCCGGTGAACATGCTGGCACTTGAAGAGTACCGCGAGACGGCCGAACGTCACGGCTTCCTCGATAGCCAGCGGAAGGACTTGATCTCCTCGATCGAGAACACGACCGCGACCATCCGGGAAATCGACGAAGTCTCGCGACAGAAATTTAAGGAAGCATTCGACAAGATCAACGAAAACTTTCAGGTTACTTTCAAGAAGTTGTTCGGCGGCGGCCACGCTTTTATGAAGCTTACCGACGAGGAAAACAGTGCCGAAAGCGGCATCGATGTCGTGGCCTCGCCTCCGGGCAAGCGCTTGCAAAGCGTGCTTCTGCTCTCCGGAGGCGAGAAGGCGCTGACCGCGCTCGCCTTGCTGGTGGGTATTTTCCAGTACACACCCAGCCCGTTCTGCATCCTCGACGAAGTCGACGCCCCGCTCGATGAGGCCAACGTGGGCCGCTTCACCGAGATGGTCAAGGAGATGAGCATTAAAACTCAATTCATCCTCATCACCCACAGCAAGAAGACGATGAGCATCGCCCCGGTGCTCTACGGCGTCACGATGCAGGAACCTGGCGTGTCGAAGCTGGTCTCGGTGAGGTTTGGAGGGGCTTAAGGAGGCGGGTGTGGCGTGCCGGTTGACCGCCGACTGGCCTATTCCTTGTGACCGACAGTGATTGGGACCGCGATTTGGAACCAGAAAGCGTTGGTCGGGGCCCTGTTCTCGACCAGCGTGTCGCGCAGGTACTTAACCGCAAATCCACCATGGGCGATCAGATTGAAGCGAACCTCCGGCCCGATTCCTAGATCGCGGCCGCGATTCCCATTGTTGTAGAGCGCGCCGTTCTCCTTGTCATCTGTGGTTTGCTTGAAGTAAAACCCGTTGACCCCAACCGCGACCTTTCTGACGACGTTATGCATGCCGTCGAATTCCCAGGTGAACTCGTTCCCGCCCTGGTAATGGGTCGGAGCATCCTCCAGGTTGATGACGTATTGCAGCTTGGAACTGAGTTCGTTTTTTGCCGTCAGGTAGGTGAAGCCGCCAACCGGTCCGGCGGCGTAGTTGTTCTGTCCGATGTTTAGAACGTCAGTCGCGCTGCGGCCCGTGCCCGGAAACCACATGTCTCCCTCGTAGAAGAAATGCAAGCGCCCTTTCACATACCTGACTCCCAGAGGACTGAGACATATGTTACCCACCGCAAATTTGCTGAATTTCCCCGGTATGACATGAAGTTCCTGGTCAACGAAGGGAATGGCAACGTTGCTTTCCAGCGTTCCCCCGAGAACAGGAACGCCCCAGTTGTGGACAACTTTGACGGCGACCGCGAAGACCCTAAGTTTGAACTCCACGGGCACGGCGTTGCCGCTGCCGTCGTAAGTCTGATTCGCGGAAACCGAAGCCGTGTATTCGTAGAACATGGTTGCGTGCGGAGGGGGCATCATGCCGGGCATGACCGTTTCGACTCCAACGGGATAGACACTGGCGCCATTCTCGCCTGCGTTGGCGGCTCCGGTGGCGGCTATCACGATGCCTAAGACTATTGCCCACGTACCGCGAAAAGCTCTATGCGCCTGCTTGTCCAAGTGTGATCGCCGCATTTGATTTCTCCTGATTTCCGTCTATTTAAGGTCCGACGCCCGGAAGAACAGCAAAAGCAGATATGAGGGTGTCTTCTTCCTCTGTCGAAACCTGTTCTTCAGCTTGTGTAATCGGCGATCAGCCGAATGCCTTGAGTTACATTTGGCTTATCCACCGGTCGCGGGCGCGGATTCGCATCGACACAGATTTTTGCCTGGGAATCGACGCTTCGCGGCATCAGATGGCTGCCAGATCGTGAACTTCTGAATACTTGCGAGGTCACCTCAAGTGATCCGCCAACACTGCCGACATATATGGAGTCCGCACACTCTCCGCCGCTGACCGAGATCGAGGTAGGGCATGCGCATTACCGTTGGCAAGAAGTTGGGCATAAGCTTTGGCGCGATCTTCGTAATTCTGCTCGCGGCCACCACGATGACTTACTCCTACCTGCACAGCCTGGCTGTTTTGGAGACGGATCTTTTTCATCAACGCATGCCGACACGAAATGCCTTCGCGCGGCTGCGATCGTGTGAAAGACAACTGCTCGCCGACCTGCGCGGATACATATTGGCTGAACCTCACAGCGCGCAACGCGACGGATTTAAGCAGGACATCACTACGGTGTTGGCGGAAGTCGATCTGGCTAACGAGGCCATGCGTGGGTTGAGCCCACACTTCGCGAAGGCGGAGACCAAGGAAATGGTGCATCAGCTCGAAGTCAACTTTGGCGTGATCCGCGATGCGGTGCCGCAGATCGAAAGCGCCGCTGACTCCTCCGATAAAGAAGCCCGGGCAAACTCGCTCAAACTGCTCAATGAGAAAGTTGGACCCGCCGCCGCCATGATCGACCCAGCCGCCGGCAAAGGTATTGACGTCGGTGAAAAGATGGCGGCTGACATCGCGGACAAGGCGGTGGGGACTACGGAATCCACCACTTGGGTGCTGGTGATCTCGGTCGGCTGCGTGATAATCCTGGGCACGGTCATCGCCCTTTGGCTGAGCCGACAAATGGCTACGGCGATGCGGGCCGTGCTGGATCGGGCCAACGCCATCGCTGCCGGTGACTTAACCATGGACGACCTGAAAATCCACAGCCGGGACGAACTGGGCGACCTGACCGCGGCCATCAACAAAATGGCTGGCAGCCTGAAACATATGATCGTGGCCATCACGGAAAGTTCGGCCCATGTGGCTACCGCCAGCGAGGAACTGAACACCACCAGCCAGCAGATTACGGCTAACTCGACGGAAACCTCAGCCCAAGCCGACATGGTTTCAAAGGCGGCGGAGGCGGTCAACCAGAACCTGCAGACGGTGGCGACCGGAGCCGAGGAGATGGGCGCCACCATCAAAGAGATCGCCAAAAACGCGACCGAAGCCGCGAGGATCGCTACCGGCGCCGTCAAAGTAGCTGAGGCGACCACCACGACCGTCGCCAAACTCGGCGATTCTTCGACCGAGATCGGACAGGTGATTAAAGTCATTACGTCGATTGCCCAACAGACAAACCTGCTGGCTTTGAACGCAACCATCGAGGCGGCTCGCGCCGGCGAAGCGGGCAAGGGCTTCGCGGTGGTGGCCAACGAAGTGAAAGAGCTGGCCAAAGAAACCGCAAAAGCCACGAAAGACATCAGCCAAAAAATTGAAGCCATTCAAACCGACACCAAGGCTGCAGTCGAGGCGATTGCCACTATCTCTGGAGTGATCAACCAGATCAACGATATCTCGAGCACGATCGCGACCGCGGTCGAGGAGCAGAACGCTACGACCAACGAAATGTCGCGCAACGTGAGCGAAGCGGCACGCGGCAGCAGCGACATTACCAGCAACGTTGCGCGCGTAGCCGAGGCCGCGCAAGGCACAAGCCGCGGCGCAACCGATACTCAGAAGGCCTCGCAACAACTGTTGGAGACCTCGGCCGAACTTCGCCGCCTGGTTGACCAGTTCAGGGTTAGCGCCGATCAGCGCGGCCATAGCTCCGGCCAAGGTGCGTCCCGAAGTATGGCGGCCCAGGCTGGAGCGTAAGTCAGGGTCGCAGTCCGGATCTTCGAACACGGAGAGCAGAGATTAAACAGGAAACCAGCAAGTCAACCGAAGGGGATGTAACTATGAAACTCGCAAAGGTTCTCGTTATTCGGCTACTCACCATATGCTTCGTCTGTGCTCTGCCTCATTTCGCTGTGACACAAGATAAATCGACGCCGCAAGAACTGGTAAGCAAGGTGCGCGCGGCCGCCGGCATTCTAGCGAAATCGGGGGAGCCCGGTTTAGCTGACTTCGACAAGAAACCCGGGCCATGGGTTTGGAAGGACAGCTATATCTTTGTTCTCGATTGTACCAAGGGGGTCATGGCAGCCCATCCCATGAAGGCAGACCTGATTGGCAAACCGGTCGCTGCCCTCAAAGACATCAAAGGCAACCCGGCGTTCGAGTTGCTCTGTGCCGCCACGCAAAGTCCGAATGGCACCTGGGCCGAATACTGGATTCCGAAACCCGGCGAAAAGGAAGGGTCGCGGAAAATCAGCTACGGCTTTCTGGCCGCTGGTACTCCGTACGTGGTGGGAGCTGGAATCTTCGATGCGGACACAACGATCGCAGCTTTGACAAATAGCACGGCAAAGTAGCGGGGCCACCCCCAGCCTTCGCATCGCTGTGAAGGCTGGGACCACGCTACTCATAAGGGAACTGAGGGCCTAGACGCAGCTACCATCCACGATATCCACGCTCCTCCTCAGCTTTTCCACAACCGTCTGGGAGCAATTCCTTATGTTTCTTTGCTCGAACCATGCTGCCGGACAGCCAACGTTTCTCCGCTCAATAGGATACGACCCTACCTTCAGGGCTGTGATCTCTGTCGTTGACAAAATATTCTGACGGTCTAGAATACGGTTCGCTCCTAACCCGGTAAAATTCTTAACATGAGTTCCCAACTATTGGATCCCGTAATTCTAAAAACCGATTTTCCCGATCTCCCTCTACATGCCAGCGGCAAGGTTCGCGACGTCTACCAAATCGACGCCGATCGCCTGCTGTTCGTGGCTACCGACCGCATTTCGGCCTTCGACTACGTGCTGGCGACGGGCATTCCGAACAAAGGTCGGGTGCTGAGCCAGATTTCGTTGTTCTGGTTCGACTTTCTTTCGGACATTGTTCCCAACCACGTGATTACCGCCAACGTCGCCCGCTATCCCGAGACGCTGCAAAAATATGCGGACCAGTTGCGGGGACGGTCGATGATCGTGCAGCGGGCGGAGATGTTTCCGGTCGAGTGCGTCGTCCGCGGCTACATTTCAGGCTCGGCCTGGAAGGAATACAAAGCAACGGGCAAGGTCTGCGGCATCGAACTGCCTGCGGGTTTGCGCGAGTCGGAAGCGTTCCCCGAGCCCATTTTTACGCCTGCGACCAAGGCCGTCAGCGGCCATGACGAAAACATTTCGTTCGCGCGGATGTGCGAGATTGTGGGTACGGAGGCGTCCAGCCATCTCCGCGACCTGACTTTGCGGATTTATAAAAAAGCGGCGGCCTACGCGCGGCAGCGCGGTATTATCATCGCCGACACCAAGTTCGAGTTTGGGCGCACCGCCAAGGGCGTAACCCTGGCGGATGAAGTACTGACGCCGGATTCCTCCCGCTTCTGGCCCGCGGATAAGTACGCGCCAGGAAAATCGCAGGAGTCTTACGATAAGCAGTACGTGCGCGACTACCTGGAAGAAATTCGCTGGAACAAACAGCCACCCGCTCCCGCTTTGCCGGCGGAAGTGGCGAACCGGACCAGCGAAAAGTATCTCGACGCCTACTTCCAGATCACGGGACACAAGCTGGATGTTTAAGCGCCAAACCGCTGGCGGGGCGGCGCGCAGGAGCGCACCATGACCTCGCCGAGCATGACCCCGGCGGATTGGGTGATCGTGGCAGTTGTGCTGTTGAACGTGGCTTTAGCGGCTATGCAAGGATTCTTTCGAGAAGCCTTCAGCATGGCTGGATTGGCGATTGGCTATATCGTCGCTGCCTGGCAATACGCGCGCCTGGCGGCGTGGTTGATGTCATTCCTGAAGTCGGAGTGGCTCGCCGATATTTTCGGCTTCCTCATCATCTTTTTTGCGGTTTTGATTTTGTTTGGCATTGCCGGCAGGATCGCGCGCAAGCTGATGAAGGAAGTTGGACTGAGCGGGCTCGACCGTTTCATGGGCGCGATGTTAGGACTGTTGAAGGGTTGCTTTTTGGTGGCGGTGGTGCTACTGGGACTGACCGCTTTTGCACCTACTTCAACCTTGCTGGAGAATTCGAAACTGGCGCCGTATTTTCTGGTAGTGGGACGGGCCGCAATCTGGGTGGCTCCGTCGGCACTGCGGGCGCGCTTTTTCGAAGGACTCGACTTCCTGCATCGCGCTCCGAACGAGTTACACGCTGCTCCCGCACATCCGGCGAAGTGATAAGCCGACGCGGAGCAAAGTTAAAAAAAAGGACATTGGAAGAGAGAGACCCTATCGTGAAAGACCAATTGGAAGCACTGGTAATGCAGATGTACAAAAGCAACATCCTTTATTCCGAGGGTGTGCGCGAGTTCAAGAAACGATTTATCCTCACCGTGCTTCAGGAAAACAATGGCAACCAGTGCCGCGCCGCCCGCGAACTGGGCATGCATCGCAACACCCTGAGCCGCACCATCGATGAACTCAAGATCGATGTGCGGCAACTTCGAGATGGCGTGAAGCGCCCGCCCCACAGCGCCCGGCCCGCATCCCTGGAGAAGAAACTGGTGCGCTAGGTGACCCGCTTCCGCAGGTAGGACATTCGCCACGTGCCCCACAACTTTTAGTTCGGCCTGGGCCTCCTCGAACGTGCCATGAGCAAAAGAAGCGAATCTCACGAGACGGGGAAGAGGTCTGCTCGGCGGAAGGAATCAACCGCCCGTGGTGCCCTCCCGCCGACTCCGCAAGTCGACCTGCCGCCGCTGAAGAAAATAGCTGTCTTGTGCTTCCTCTTAAGTGCCGTTTCGATGGCTTTGTATTGGCCGGTTTTAGCCCATCCCTTCGCCGATTACGATGACGACACCTACGTTACGGCGAATCCGGAGGTACAAAGTGGACTGAATTCGCACTCTTTGGCCTGGGCTTTGACCTCGACGGAGCAATCGAACTGGCATCCTCTTACCTGGATTTCTCACGAACTCGATTATCAGGTCTATGGACTGCATCCCGCCGGTCATCACCTCACGAACCTCGGATTGCATGTTGTCAATGTCGTGCTGCTTTTCCTGGTTCTGTTGTTCGCCACGAGCGCGCTGCAACAAAGCTTTGTGGTCGCGCTATTGTTCGCCGTCCATCCTTTGAATGTGGAATCCGTGGCCTGGGTCGCAGAGCGCAAGAATTTACTGAGCACTTTGTTTTTTCTTTTGGGGATCGGAGCTTATTGCTGGTATGCGCGGAAGCCAGAGGCGAAACGCTACGCGCTGGTATTGCTGATCTTTTTGCTTGGCCTGGCTTCCAAGCCCATGGTGATTACGCTGCCTTGTGTGCTTCTTCTCCTCGATTACTGGCCGCTACAGCGAGTCGCGGTAGAAGCGCCGCAGTCGCTACCGCAATTTCGTTGGCCTAGATTGTTTCTGGAAAAGATTCCACTCTTTTTCCTGTCCTTAGCCAGTGCGGTGATAACAATTTTCGCCCAGAGATCCGGTGGCTCCATCAAACCGCTTGTGGATTTGCCCCTTGGCGCGCGCATCGAAAGTGCGGTCTACGCTTATGCGGAATATATCTTCAAGTTTTTGTGGCCGGCCTCATTGGCTCCCCACTATCCGCATCCCGGCAGCTCTCTGGCGGCCTGGAAGGTCGCGGGGGCCGCAGTTTTTCTCGCCGCTATCAGCGGGTTGATTTGGCGGAAGTCCTCCCAGCGATATTTATTGGTGGGATGGCTCTGGTTTCTAGGCACGCTGGTCCCAGTCATTGGCCTCATTCAGGTTGGAGATCAAGCTATTGCCGATCGCTATATGTACATCCCCATCATCGGCTTGCTGATCATACTGGTCTGGGGTGCATGGGATGTTTTCAAGAACAAGCTGCCGCTGGGTGCCCAAGTTGCAATCGCTGTAGTAATTCTCGCTGGTCTTTTATTTGCTTGTGAGCGGCAGATTGGATTTTGGAAAAGCGACTACGATCTTTGGTCGCACACGCTGGCGGTGACGAAAGACAACTATGTGGCGGAGGATAATCTAGGGGTCGCACTCTCGAATCTTGGCCGCGACGACGAAGCGCTGGCTCATTTTCTCAACGCGGAGCGCATCGCTCCCGCCGATCCCTCCGGGCATTTGAATGCCGCCGCGATTTTACAGAGCCGCGGCGAGATGCATCAGGCTTTGGTGGAATACGCCGCAACCATGAAGCTGGCGGCGGCCAATCCTCACGCCTCACGCAACGCCAAACTGCTGGCTGCCGCGCTGGCAAATATCGGAACACTCTATAGCGTGAACGGAAACTACGAGAAGGCGCGAGAAAACTACGGTCAAGCGCTGCGCCTCAACCCAACCGCATTGAACGATCTGATCGCAAAATTTTACCAGTTCGCAGCGGCCCAGGCCTCCGGCCCGCGATACCTATGGCTGGGGGAAATGTTGGAACAAGCCGGCCGGCTCGAGGAAGCGAAACAGGCCTACAGCCAAGCTCTCGAATCGGATCCCACGCTGGTTGAAGCGCGAACTGCTTTAGGCCGGATTCGACTTCTTCAGGATTCCACAGCAGCAGCACCAAACTAAAAAGGGCAGCCCGCGCGGGCTGCCCTCCGATAAAACTCAAGCAACCTACTGCGATGCTGGCTTGTGCGCTGCGGGCTTCTTCGCTGGAGTGGGCGTAGCGGCCTTCAGCAGTTTGCCGTTGTTCATCATCATCATGAACGGGTTCGGCGTATAGGAGGCTGGCTCACCCTGGAAGTCCAGACTGGCGCCTTCCTTGGGGATCAGCTTCAGAGGCACCTTCTCTTCGAACGTCAGAGTGATGTCAGCTTTCTTCGCGTCAATATCGTCGGAGCTGCCGGCGATATCAAACTCCGTGGCCGTAGCCTTGATGACCTGGCCATTCATCTGAACGGGCTTCCCTTTGATGGCATTCCAGACCGCATCCTGATCTTCCTGTTTGCCGTTGGAAAGCACAAACTCCCAGGTGGCAAAGTCCATCTTATCGGGTGGAGTAGCCAAGACCATGGAATGCGCCTGTTGATCCGGACTGGGCGCTGGCGTCATTGCGGGGATTGGCCCCGGCCCAGCCTTGGCGGCCGTAAGAACGTCGTTCCAGCCATCGTCTCCGCCGTGATACTTGATGTAGAGGCTCTTGGCGTACTTCTCGATTCCCTGCTGGTATTGCGGTGTCGGGGCCAGCACGGAAGCGCGCGCGCTAAACCAGACCGCATCGACCGGATCGGGAGCCAACTTCGGATCCGGCGGCTTGGGCCCGGCATACGCCAACGCCAGTGGATACACGATGCTGAAATCCTTTTGGAAGTCCGCACTGCTGTCGACGGCGGCGCGCAAATATTTCCGGGCGGAGTCGTAATCGTTATCGGTGAGAGCGGCAAGCCCGAGGGCGGCGTTGAAAACTCCGGTCATCTCGCCCTTCATCTTTCCAAAATCCGCGTCCGACATGCCTTCTGGCTTGGTAAACTTCGGCAGATTGTCCAGTCCCATCTGCCCGTACTTCTTAGCGTCTGCCAAGTCTTGCTTGGCGTTGGGGTCGCCGCCTTGGGCCTTCAGGCGGTCGATGTAGGCGAGGAGGAAGATGGCGCGCTCATTGCTAGGATCGGCGGCGATCAGCTTAGTGGCCGTTTCCACCGTTTTTGGCTGGTTATTCGTCTGCTGGTAATCCTGCATCAAAGTTTGCAGGGCGGCAGTTTTCATGACGCTGTTGGGATATTGGGTTAGAAATGCCTCAAGGCCGCTGATCTGCGCCGTCGGATCCTTCTGCTGGATCGCGCCAACGTATGCGTTGTACTCAGCAGGGTCTTTGATGACAGGCTGCGCTGCTGGTGCAGCCTGTGCCGGCGCGGGTGCTGCGGACGGCTGGGCGGGTGCCGCTTGCCCCGGGGGTGGTGTGGCAGGCTGAGCTGGATTTTGGCCCGCCGCCAGGGCGGTAATCCCAAGCACAACCGTGACCAGAATCTTCTTCATCAGTATGGCTCCTTGGATCTTTCGGAGATCAACCATTTGAATCTTTTGCGAGACAGCAAGCCGCAAACCCTCGCAGGTGGGTTGGCCGGATTATAAGGACCTCGGGTGCCGAAGGCAAGCAACTTCCCCGGCTACCCTCCCGCAATTGTATAAGATGCAAAGAACAAGCTCGGCGAAAAGCTGGGGATTTCTGCATTCCTGGGATACCAGGTAACCGATCAGATAACACAGAAGAGAGAGGCAAATGACTGCAATTGAAAGTGGCAAGAATCCAGTGGCGGGTCAGGTCGCGGTAATTACGGGGGCAAGCCGGGGCATTGGCGCGGCCATTGCGCAGGGGTTGGCGGGATTGGGCGCCACAGCGGTGCTGTGCGGGCGCGCGCAGGTGGATCTGGATGCGGTGAAGCACGCCATTGATCAGGCCGGAGGCAAGGCCGAAACTACGCTGTGCGACGTGAGCAATCTGGCTTCGGTGGAGGGCGCAGCCCGGCAGGTCGAAGCGCGCTTCGGGCGGGTCGACATTCTGGTAAACAATGCCGGTATCGGCGGATTTGGCGGGCCGCTGCATCAACTGGCTCCGGACGAATGGGAGAAGATTCTGAACACCAATCTGCGGGGCGTTTATTATATGACCCGAGCCTTCGCACCCATGATGATTCGCGCCCGGAGCGGGCACATCATCAACATCTCGTCGCTGGCCGGAAAGAACGCGCTGCCCAATGGAGCGGCCTACGCCGCATCGAAGTGGGGCTTGAACGGACTGAGCATTTCGCTGGCGGAAGAACTGCGGGGGTATAACATCCGCGTGGCCATCATCTGCCCCGGATCGACGAATACCGATCTCAGCCCGCACGCCGGAAAAGATCCAGCGAAGATGCTGCAACCGGACGACGTTGCGCATGCCGTGGCGATGCTGGTAACGCAGAGTCCGCAATCGTTCATCAGCGAAGTTCTTTTGCGGCCCACGCAGAAACCTTGAGCCGAGCCGCGCCTGAAGCCGCGCCTTTTTCCGCACGTTTTCGTCGAGTTGTAAGGTCACACTAAAGCTAGCTTTCGTCGTGAGGAAGCATCCGTCCGCTGCGCAAATAACGGCTGTGCCAGCTGAGCGATTCGGTCAGCAGATGTGGGGTGTGTTTGCCGTAAGAGAGCCGTTCCGACCGGTTCAGATAATCCAGGAGCAGCGGTTTGTACTCCGGGCTGGAGCACTTCTCGATCATCAGATGGGCACGCTGGCGCGGGGAGAGCCCGCGCAGGTCGGCCAATCCGCGCTCGGTCACCACGACTTGCACGTCGTGTTCTGTGTGATCGACGTGCGACACCATGGGCACAATGGTGGAGATCGTCCCCTGTTGCGCCGTCGAGGGGGCCATGAAGATGGAAAGATACCCGTTGCGGGCAAAGTCGCCGGAGCCGCCGATGCCGTTCTGGATGCGCGAACCCATGACATGGGTGGAATTGACGTTACCGTAAATATCGGCCTCGATCATTCCGTTCATGGCGATGACCCCGAGCCGGCGGATGATTTCCGGATGATTGGAAATCTCCTGGGGCCGGAGCACGATGCGATCGCGGTAGCTCGCCATATTGGCGTTCACTTCGGTCAGCATGGCAGGACTGAGGGAAAATGCGGTTGCCGATGCGCAGGTCACCTTGCCCGACTTGAGCAGGCGGATCATGCCGTCTTGAATCACTTCGGTGTACGAAGTAAGGCCCTCGAATGGGCCTTCCTCGAGTCCGAACAGAACGGCGTTGGCGATGTTTCCGACACCGGATTGCAACGGCAGCAGATTGGCGGGCATGCGGCCTTTCTGCACTTCCCAACTCAGAAATTCGAGGATGTGCCCGGCAATCTGTTTGGAGGCCGCGTCCGGCGCTTTAAACGCGCTGTTGCGGTCGGGAGAGTCGGTCAGCACAATGGCAACAACCTTCTCGGGAGGAACTTTGAGGTAAGGAGTGCCAATGCGCTGTCCAGGACTGACCAGCGGAATCGGACCGCGATTGGGCGGCGGCTGCAGGCCATAGTAAATATCATGCATGCCTTCGAGCGCCGCCGGCTGCCACGAATTCACTTCCAGGATCACGCGCTCCGCCTGATCGACCCAGGTCTTGTTGTTGCCGATCGACGAACTGGGAACCACGCGTCCGTCCTCCAACACCGCGGTAACTTCGATCAGGGCCACATTGAGCTTGCCGAGAAATCCATACTCGACGAATTGGGCCACATGGCTGAGGTGGATATCCATGTAGTCCATTTCGCCGGCGTTGATACGCTTGCGGGTTTCGGGGTCGGACTGGTAGGGCAGACGGAGGTGGATACCTCCAGCCATGGCTAGAGCGCCATCCAATTCGGGTCCGGTGGACGCGCCCGTAAAGACGCTAACCTGAAACTTCTGGCTGCGGAAGTTCGCCTCGGCAATGTGGCGCGCCAGTTCGATGGGAACTGCTTTCGGATAGCCCGACCCGGTGAAGCCGCTCATGCCGACCTGATCGCCAGATTGGATGAGGGCCGCGGCCTCGTCAGCGCTCATAATTTTCTGCGCCAGGTTAGCATTGAGAACGCGCGTGGTGGTGGAAGGAGGGACAGTTGTGGTCGCCGTCATGGGCTAAGGTCTCGATTCGAAGAGGATCTATGCGCCTTAAATATAGCGACTGCTCCTGGGCCCGTCTGTGAGGTGCATCACAGTCAGGGCAAGCAGATTGTAGGTTAAGCTGCTTCCGTCGCGTATGATATTTTCGATAGTCCGCGAACTGCGGTGGGGCAATCAGTGAAAGATCGGTAACCATCATTCTGAAAAGTTCATGACCAATAAATTCCGCGTTTTCGCTACCTGCGACATTGGAGAAGCCATCAACCTGCTGCGCAACCGGGGATATGAAGTGGAGGTGTATCCCGATCCGGAGGCGCCGCCCAAGACCCTGATTATCGAAAAGGTGAAGTCCGGCATTGACGGGCTGATCACGACGCTGCGCGATCCTATCGACGGCGAGATCTTCGAGGCAGGAAAAGGAACTCTGAAAGTTGTGTCGCAGTTTGCCGTGGGTTTCGACAATATCAACCGCGCCGACGCCAACCGGCACAAGATTCCTTTCACCAATACGGCGGATGTTCTTACCGAAGCCACGGCCGAATTTGCATTCTTCATGCTGGGCGTACTGGCGCGCAAGATGTGGCCGGCAGAGCACCTCACGCGCGACAACCAATGGGGATACTGGCATCCCTATCTGCCGTTTCTGGGCGACGAAGTTACCGGCAAGACCATCGCGATTATCGGCACGGGCCGCATCGGCCTCGCCATGATCAAGAAATGCGCCGGCTTCGACATGAACATGCTGTGCTACGACCCGGCCTACGAGAATCACGAATACATCAAGGCCATTCAGGAGAACATGGATCTTCGGCACGCGCGGGGAATTTCCCGCGAGAAGAATTGGATCAAGTACGTCGATTTCGAAACGGCGCTGCGCGAGGCGGATTTTGTCAGCGTGCACGTGCCGCTTTTGCGTCCGAGCGAAAGCGCCAACCCGACCTATCATTTATTTAACGAGCAGACCTTGAAGTTGATGAAGCCGACTGCGTTTCTGGTTAACGATTCGCGGGGGCCGGTGGTCGATGAAGCTGCCTTAGTGAAAGCTTTGCGAGAAAACTGGATCGCTGGCGCTGCACTCGATGTCTTCGAAAAAGAACCGCTGCCTGCCGATTCGCCGCTGCGCGATCCAGCCATTGCCGACCGCTGCCGGTTATTTCCGCACTTCGCCAGCGCCGCCCGCATCACGCGGCTTTCTACCGATCCGAATAAAGGTATGGCCGGGCGCTGCGTTCAGGGATTGATCGACGTTCTGGAGGCCAACTACGGCGGCGATATCACGAAAATGCCGTATGTGGTGAACAAGGAAGCGTTCGGAAAATGATGTCTCCCTGAGTTCACTCTCCGGAGCAGCAGGAATCCAAGTTGCAGTATTTAGATTGCAACGCTCTGCCATACAATCGTTCTCTCGAATAGAGGGGCCGGCCATCGCCCCGAGGATGCGAATGAAATTACGAGTCTTGCTTATCGTTCTTACGCTGCAGCTTCTTTGCCTGCTGCTGTATGCCGCAGCCTCGGGCCCGGAGAATCCACTGAAGCTGATTCCCGAGCCCAAAGAAGTACGCATCCTCGAGGGCAGCTTTCGGGTAAAACCCTCCACCAAAATTCTGGTCGAGTTCGGACATCAAGAGGAAGACCGCATCGCCGCTGAAACTCTAGAGGAAGAAATTCACGATCAGTCCGGTCTTACGCTGAGCATCGTCGGCGCAAAACCGGAGTCGAGGACTGAGGCGAAGCAAGAAGAAGGTTCGATCGTTCTGGCTCGACTGCAAGACCGCAAGGTGCGCGACTTTTTAGAATCAAGAAATCTGAAAGCCGACGTCATCGGCGATCAAGGTTACCTTTTATTCTCCGATCAATCTCATTTAATTGTGGCCGCCAATACCGGGCAGGGGCTGTTCTACGGCGTGCAGACGCTGCGGCAGTTGCTGCGGGAGGAGGATGGCAAACTGGTCTGCCCTGGAGTCGAGATTCGCGATTGGCCCAGCATGGAATGGCGGGGCGTGCAGGACGACATCAGCCGCGGTCCCATCCCCACCGAAGATTTCATGAAGCGGCAGATCCGCACGCTGGCTGCGTACAAGGTAAATCTCTTCGGCTTATACATGGAGCATGTTTTCGATTTCCCCAGCCAGCCCTTGATCGCGCCTAAAGAAGCCGCACTGACGCCTCAAGAAATTAAATCTCTCGTCGATTACGCGAACCGGCTCTACATTACGATTCTGCCCGAGCAGCAAACCTTTGGCCATCTTCATCACATGCTGAAGTATGAGATCTACGCGGATGTGGCGGAACGGCCGCACGGCCACGTACTCACCCCGAACAAAGAGCGCTCTTACGACTTAATCAAAGCGATGTACGCGGATCTGGTGCCGCTCTTCCCCGGCCCTTTTCTGCATGTGGGCGGCGACGAGACCTTTGAACTCGGCCAGGGACAAACTGCCGCGCACGCCGCAGAAATCGGTCTGGGACGCGTGTATCTCGAGCACATGCAGAAAGTCAGTGAAATTCTCGAGCCGTATCACAAGCAACTCATGTTCTGGGGCGATATCGCGTTGAAGTATCCGCAACTCCTGGGCATACTGCCCAAGGACATGATCGCGGTTCCTTGGGATTATGATCCGAAGCCGAGTTTCGAAAACATTATCAAGCCCTATCGCGACGCCGGACTAAGAGTCGTGGTGGCGCCGGGCGCGAATAACTGGAACCAAGTCTGGCCGAACCTTGAGGCGGGCTACATCAACATTCGCAACTTTGTCCGCGACGGGCAAAAGCTTGGCGCTATGGGAATGCTGAATACGACGTGGAATGACGATGGTGAATCCATCTACGGGATGACCTGGCCAACTCTGATCTTCGGTGCGGCCGCGGGATGGCAATCCGGCGAATCGAACATCGATGAATTCAAGAACGGCTACGACTGGGCTTTTTATCGCAACCGCGGCGACGGAACCTTTCGCGACGTGCTCGATAACCTGGATCGCGGGCACGAGGCTTTGGCCCAGATTAAGGTCGATACCGAAACCGATGACCTTTTCTGGATCGACCCCTTCACGCCAGAGGGCGCGAAGATGATGCAGAAGATGGGGCCGGCGGCTCCGGCGATGCGATTGGGAGCCGAAAACGCTCTGCAATCGCTCTATCGGAATAGCGCGAAGGCCCACGCCAATCAAAGCGCGTTCGCCGACATGACCCTCGCCGCCTGGCGCTGGGACACGCTGGGTATGAAGATTGAGTTCACGAAAGAGATGAACAACTTTTATTGGGACGCCTTCCTGAACCCCGCCGATGTTAACCGTGTTGACAACGATCTGGCGGAAATCACGGACATCAACGCCAGGCTCGAAGACCTGCGTGATGCCACCACGCGACTAGAACAGATGTACCGCGAAGCCTACCTTCAGGAATACGGTTCGTATTGGCTGGATAACGTTCTGGTGCGCTATGACAACCTCACACGACTGTTCCAGCAGAAGATTGTCGCGGTGCGGCAGGTGCGCCGGCAATACGACACGACCAAGACTCTTCCGCAACCGGAGGAGATGGGATTTTATCTGCAGCCCTAGTCTGGTCGCCTGCAGTTCGACCCTTCACCAAGGCTTCTGAAAATGTTTTCCGACCGAACCAACTGGAAGCTCACCCGCAATCGGTTGACCGAGGCCCTTGATGAAGCGCGGGCAAGCAGCGCGCGTGTGATCGATCTCACACTCTCGAATCCCACGCGGGCCGGCTTGCGCTATGACGAGCCCGGCATACTTGGATCGCTAGCTTCGCCGCACGCGCTGGATTATGATCCCCAGCCTAAAGGCCTGCTCAGCGCCCGCGCGGCTGTTGCCGAGTACTACCAGAAAACGCACGCCAGCCCGACCATCGATCCGGAGCGCATCGTTCTCACCACCAGCACCAGCGAAGGGTATTCTTTCGTATTCCGCCTGCTGTGTAATTCCGGCGACGAACTGCTGGTCCCGAAGCCGAGCTATCCTCTGTTCGAGTTTCTGGCCGATTTGCAAGACGTGAGGCTCGTGCCTTATACCCTGCTCTACGACCACGGCTGGCAAATGGATTTTCATTCGATGCGTCAGGTAATCACTGCACGCACCCGTGGCGTGGTAGTGGTTCATCCCAATAATCCCACGGGGTCTTATGTGAAGCCGCAGGAGCGCCAATTATTCAATGCTTTTTGCCGGGAACACGAACTGGCGTTGATCGTAGACGAGGTATTTCTTGACTATGCGCTGGATCAAACCCCGCGAGAAAGTTTTGTCACGAACGAAGACGCATTGACTTTCACGCTCAGTGGCGTGTCAAAGATATCAGCCCTACCGCAGATGAAAGTGGCATGGATCGCCATCAACGGCCCAACAGGGGAGGTCGAGCCAGCCCAAGCACGCCTCGAAATAATTGCGGACACGTATCTTTCCATGAACGCACCGATCCAGTGGGCTACGCCCGCCCTCCTTGCCCAGCGTCAAAGCATTCAGCGGCAATTGCTCGATCGGGTGCTGGTTAATCTGGCCGAACTTGATCGCCAAATGGCGTCGCAAAAACTTTGTCAGCGTTTGGCTGTCGAGGGAGGATGGTGCGTGGTTTTGCGCGTCCCCGTAACGCAGACCGACGAAGAACTGGTAGTCGAGTTACTGCGCAGGAAATCGGTGCTGGTGCATCCCGGACACTTCTATGACTTTCCCAGTGACGGATATTTGGTACTGAGCTTAATCACGCCAGAGGCAGAATTCGAGGAGGGGATTGGACGCCTATTGCAATTGTTGATTGCTGATTGCTGATTTAAAACCGATTTAAAACCAGTGCGGGAACTCCTCGCTAGGTTGCGAGTGGTGCGTAGCGGATAGAGATCCTTCGACTACGCCCTGCCTTCGCTTCGCTCGGCATGGCTGCGCTCAGGATGACATTTCATCTTTGTACACCCGCGTCACTCTATTCCCGTCACTCACTTGACTATGAAATCGGCGCAAAGAGATACGAACAGAAATCAACAATCAGCGATCAGAAATCTTATTTCCTAATCAGCCATGGGTTACTCTCCCGTTCTTCGCCGATCGTAGTCAGCGGCCCGTGACCGGGCACGACGACAGTATCGTCCGGGAAGGTGAGCACAGTCCCATGCAGCGATTGCATGATCTTCTGCATCGATCCACCGGGCAGATCGGTGCGGCCAATCGATCCGGCGAAAAGTGTGTCGCCCGCTATCAGCTTTTTCTCGTCCGGAAAATAAAGGCAGATGCTACCCTCAGTATGCCCTGGAGTGTGCAGGACGTTGGCCGCGTGCGATCCGGCCTTCACGGTGTCGCCGGTGGTTATATTCTGGTCGATCTCGACCGCTCCCGGCGCGGCCATGCCGACCCACGCGGCTTGCGCATCGAGCATTTTCAGCAAAGCATAGTCATTCTCGTTGAGCAGGATGGGCGCTCCTGTAGCCGCGCGCAGCTTCATCGCGCCGCCTACATGATCGATGTGAGCATGGGTAATAACAATCTGCTTGACGCGCAGGTTATGCTTGCGGAGGATTGCCAGGACGTTCTCGATGTCGTCCCCCGGATCGATGACCATGGCTTCGCGCGTAGTTTCATCGCCGATGATGGAGCAGTTGCACTGCAGCGGTCCGACCGGGAATATTTCGTGAATCATTGTTTCATTGTAACCAGTTCCCAGTACCGCGCGTGATATCAGCCAGGCGGAAAATTCGTTAGCACTTGCGGTTTCGCGCGTCCGGCGAGACAATACGCCAACCCGCCCGGAGGTTCACTGTGGCCAAATATCGTCAGCATGGATATCAGGACCGCGATCGCGAGGACAAACCGCGGCGCGAGTCCGCCGAGAAGTCGGCGGAGAAGCCCGCCCCAAGGCCCGCCAGAAACGATTTCAGCATGGGGCCGAAACCGGTGAATATGCCAGGTACGCGCGATGTTTCGCGCTGCGCACAGTGTGGAACGGTGTTGCAAGCCATCCCGCCGGCTGGACTTTGCCCGAAATGCGGTTTTGAACTGCACTCCTGCAAGCAGTGCATGTATTTCGATCCCGGCAGCCGCTTCGAGTGCATGCAGCCGGTGAAAGAGCGGGTGGCGAAAAAAGACGCGCGCAACGATTGCACGTTTTACGAGATTCGAGTAACGCGAGAGAAAGAAACTTCCACTCCCGCCAGCCTGCGCCCCAATGACGCCCGGCAGGCCTTTGAAAATCTGTTCAAGAAATGAAGTAGCAAACCGTCAGCGCTCCGCGGCCGTTCTCTCGGAGCGCCGCGTGATGAGCTTGATTCCGGCCACAACCAGCAGGCGGTATTCAGCGGGCATTTCCTCTACATTCCTAAGGAGCGGTTCGCTTCGCGGACGGCATCCAGAAGCTCTTGGGCCGACAGCAATCACCGGCTGCGGTAAGCATTCCTTTATCGTCAGGAATGGAAGCGCGCCCAGTTTCTCCAGAGACTTCTTGTACCCTACAAGGCCGGATGCCGCTTCCTAGACTTTGCCGTCAGTCAGTGAAACGCCGCGATTTCCTACCTTCTCGATAAGATCCTTTAGCCGGTTAACCTTGCGAGTAAACAGAAATTGGCCGGCCGTGCCAACCCGCCAGAATACCTCAAGCGCATACGGTTCTGACCATAAGGGAGGTTGGCGATGGCAGGGCTTCGGCCCCGTCCGGTATGTGGCGCAACAAATGCGACAACGAGCCACGTTTCGCTTGTTTCCGAAAACGGCAGCAATCTTACCCCCAACAACCACGATGAGGCGATGTGCGATGTTGGACGCCAGCCAGAAAAACAAACCCCGCCCAGGTCTGGACGGGGTTCGCCGATCGTGGGGCAGAAGGGTCGAACCCTTTATTCGGAATCCCACGTTACAGCGAAGCTGGTTCCGTCTGATGACAGGCCCGACGGCACGGCTTCATCCGCACCAGTGCTGCCGTTCACCATAATGGCTTCATTCACGGCGCTGCCGAAGCTGCTTATGTCGCCCGAGTTGGAGGAATCGGTAGCGTAATTGGTGCCGCTCTGGCCGGTGTAATCTTCGCCAAAGTCAACTGTCCCGAAGTCCGCGAGGGGCAGGATACCGCCTGAGTTGGTGCAGCAGGGCGCTTCGGCGATCCATTCCGCCGATGTACGCTTGGCTCCCCGTACCGTCGAACTCTTGCTATAGGATTTCCCCGTGCTCTCATTGGTGATGGTGATAGTGAACTCCGAGCCGCTGTAAGTCACCGAAGCCGACATCTCGTTTCCGGGCGATACCGTGATGCTGGTGATTTCAATCGAAGGATTCGGATAGAACTCGTACCAGGCGTAGTACGAGGCCCTCGAACCGTCACAATCTGAGTCCGTTCCGGTTTGCTCAACCGTGGTGGAGGTCCATCCATCTAGGCCAACCCAGAATGCCGCATAGGTGTTGGGTGTTTTTGTGCAATTCACGGAAGGCACGGTCCAGGAAGCCTTGGCAGAGGTAAACGAAGAACCGGTTACGGCGTAGCCGCTCCAGTTGGTGCTGTCGGAGACCGTAACGTTATCGATCACACGGGCGGGACGGCCGGGATAAACTTTTCTGGGTGCGTGCTGGCGTAAGGCCACTACGCCTTCGTCAGGCGACGCTGTGGGCGTGCTGGGTACCTGGGCCAGAGCAGGCAGGATAGCGAGCGCTAAGACACTTCCTAAACCTTTCGATAGCATAGACACTCTCCGTTTGTGGGATGGTTGGGACCTGGGTGTTGCGTCCCGAATCGCGCCATTTTAAACACGGAAGGTACTACGTCAAGCTATTTACTGTGGATTGTTCGGGATTCGTAAAAGAACGCTGCCAGGCGAAGAAAAGGGATAGGGCCGCACCTGGCTTGGAGTCGCGATATAAACTGGCAGAATAAAATCTACAGATGCTGGCTCGCCCACTGGTTGATGCGATCCAGCGCCTCTTTCAGATTCTCCAGCGAATTGGCTACGCTGAAGCGCAGGTAGCCTTCGCCAAATTCTCCGAACGCGGTGCCTGAGAGTGCAGCCACTCCTGCCTGATCGAGAAGAGCATCGGCCAGAGGCTTCGATTTCCATCCGGTTTTTGTGATGTTGGGGAAGACGTAAAACGCGCCTTTGGGCATGCGGCAAGAAAATCCCTTGATCTTGTTCAGCCCCGCCACGAAGACATCGCGGCGGCGCTTGAACTCTGCGCACATGCGATCGACGGAACTCTGATCCCCGCGCAGGGCCTCGACCCCGGCCATCTGCGTGAAGCTTGCCGTGCAGGAAGTCGAATTGGTCGCCAGCCGCGTCATTTGAGCGGCAAGATCAGGCCGCATTACGCCGTAACCCATGCGCCAACCGGTCATCGCGTAAGTTTTCGAGAAACCATCCAGAAGAATGGTGCGCTCCTGCATGCCGGGAATCGACACGATGGAAAAATGTTCGCCATCAAACAGAAGGCGGCTATAAATTTCGTCTGACAACACGAGGATGTTGCGGTCGCCGATCATCCGGGCAACCTGCTCCACATCTTTGCGCGGCATGACGCCGCCGGTGGGATTGTGCGGCGAATTCAGGATGATCAGTTTGGTGCGGTCGGTGATGAGCGGTTCCAACTCGCCGACATCGAGCGAGAAATCGTGCTCTTCGCGCAACCGGATCGGCACCGCACGGCCCCCCACATAGTGGATCATCGACTCGTAAATCGGAAACCCTGGGTTGGGATAGATGACCTCATCTCCCTCATCAACGAGGGCCAGCATGGTAAAGAAAATGATGGGCTTGCCGCCCGGCACGACTACTACTTCCTCGGAAGTCACCTTGACGCCGCGGGTGCGGCTGACGTAATCGGCAATGGTCTGGCGCAATTCCGGGAGGCCGGCGGAGGGGCCGTAGTGGGTCCAACCGTTGTGCAGCGCGTCGACCGCCGCTTCTACCACATTTGGAGGAGTATCGAAATCGGGCTCACCAATCTCCAGGTGGATGATGCTTCTGCCCTGGCGCTCCAGGGCGCGAGCTTTATTCAAAACTTCGAATGCGGTTTCCGTGCCCAGGCGGGACATGCGGCGGGCAAGCTGCAATTCGTGTTGGGTAGTTTGCGCCATCGTTAAGACTCCTCAGAAAGCCAAACGGCCTATTATACGACGGATCGCGAAGTGCCTTCAGGTATGGAGGTACCATGTAGTGTCCCAAATTCCTAAAATACAAACGACGGAAGTTAAAAGAAATGAGGGGATTCCATGGCTTCTTATCTGGACGAACTCTATGCCCATCAGGAATGGGCTGACGCCAAACATTGGCAGGCGATCGAAGCGCATGCGCCGGCTCTGGCAGATCGCGCCATTCGCGAACGCTTGCACCACATCCATCTGGTACAAAGCGCGTTCTTGTGGGTGGTGGGGCCGAGGACGACACAGCTTGCTTTTAAAAAGCTCGAGGATTTCCCGAACCTGTCCGAGGTGAAGGCCTTCGCGCGTAAGGGCCACTTGCAATTGACCACAGTCCTCAGCGAACTGACGGATGCGCGTCTCGCAGAGATGATCGAGATCCCGTGGTTCCCGCGGCTGAAGATCAGCGTCCGCCATGCCCTAACGCAGGCCGCCATGCACAGCCACTACCATCGCGGACAGAATGCAACCCGCCTTCGCGAACTGGGAGGCGTTCCTCCCGCGACAGACTTCATCGTGTGGTTACGAGATGGGCAACCGAAAGCGGAGTGGGATTAAGTGCCGCAGCTACGTTCTGCGACTAACCCCTCCGGTGAATGAGCAGAATGGCGATGTTGCAACAGTCATCACCAGAAGAGCCCCACTATTCCAACCAAAACTTGGAGGGCACGTCTTGGGGCTTGTCCTGGTGGTAAAGTTGGCCCATGGCCGACACCGGAAATCCAGAAAGCTTTGAGGAGATTGTGGAGTGGGCGTACAGCACCCTGCCTCAGGCGATCAGAGACCTGCCAGATTTCCCCGGCATTCAAGTGGTTGACGAGCCTCCGGCCGACGTATTGGAGGACATGTCGAACCAAAAGAAATGGCGCCGTGGAACTGAGTTGTTGGGATTGTACAGCGGTACGCTTAGGACGAAACGGTCGCACACCCAACTGGACTATGCCCCCGACTTGATATTTGTTTTTCGTGGCCCCATTCTGCGGTGTTCAAAAGGAGATTGGCGCGCCGAAGTGAAACGGGTGGTCTGGCATGAGGTTGCGCACTGGCTCGGCTACGAAACCGAGGAGCAAGTGAAAGCCTTGGGTCTATGAGCCACAACCAACTCGTCACGTTTCTAGGATTATCGCCGCCGCGTCAACTGGGATTGTGAGTGCTATGGCGATTTTTCACCAAAGATTCAGCGTTGGGGACCAATATATCGGAATGGGTAGGTCTGTTTCGTTTCAGTTTGGTAGGTCTTTGCGCTGACCTTGAACAGCACGTGGTCGGGCAAATACTTTGCGTCGGCATCAAGGTCTTTCTCAATGTCATCGGCGGCAATGACGATCCCTGCGGCAGCATCAGGCGATGTGATCGCCAGGAAAGTTTTCCCGTTATGCTCGTTCTCCGTGGCTTGATACGAGGATTTCTTCGAGTCTTTTGGACTAAACGTGATCACCGCCCCCGCTTGTTTCCAGTGCCCCTCGTCCGTGAGAAAGACGCCCATGTGTTCGCGGTCGATGACTTTGTACGAGCCGTCGCTAGCGAGGTTCACATACGTTGCACCGACGCCATGTTCTGCCTTGAAATAGCGGACAGTCTGCGCGGCAGACAACGCGCTGCTTGTGAGGAGAATCGTCAGAAGAAATGCACGCCGGTGTCTCATGCACCACATTTCAAAGCACTTTTCAAGCGAATACAAGATAACTGTTGGTAACAGGCCTTATCACAAGTGAGCCAAAGTAAAACTAATTTGACTGTTGATTGGTGAGTGAAATCGTGATTACGCGCCAATCATTTAGGCCGCTCACTGGGTGTGCCGTAATTGGGCGGTTGCCCACTCTGAAGGACTTTCCTAACGTGCTGATATTCAGGGAGAGCGGCGGCAAGGAAAATGCTCTACAGCAGGTGCCTAGTTTATTTTCAGTGACTTGATCATCAGTCCGAGACGCTGTGCTCTTCGTTTTGTGAGCGCAGCACGCGGTCCACTGAATAAGGGGCGCGGTGGCGAGGTTCGTGGTAATGGCGGACTTGCATTTCGCCCAGGAGGCCGATGGCCAGCAGGTTCAATCCGCCCAGCAGCAGGCCCAGGGATAGCATCATCAGAGGCCCGTGCGACGCCATTACGGGGACATGCCGCAAGAACTTCTCTACTCCCAACCAGGCCACAACGCCGCTGCCGGCGAACAGGCTGAGCAGGCCGAAGGTTCCGAAGAAGTGCAGCGGTCGGGAGAGATAGCGGAGCAGAAATCGAATGGTAATCAGATCGAAGAAAACGCGGAAGGTGCGCGAGATACCGTAGTGCGAAGATCCGTGCTCACGGTTGATATTGCGAATCGGCACTTCGCAGATCGAGGCGCCATACCACGAGGCCAGCGCGGGAATGAAGCGGTGTAACTCGCCATAGAGCGGCACCTGCTCCAGAATCTCACGACGATAGGCTTTGAAGGTGGTGCCGAAATCGTGGATATCGACGCCACTCAATTTGGCCATCATCCAATTGGCCACGCGGGAAGGAAAGCGGCGCATCCAGAAATTGTCGATGCGAACTTTGCGCCAGCCGCTGACGATGTCATACCCGGCCGCAATTTTTTCCAGGAAGAGCGGAATGTCCGCGGGATCATGCTGCAGATCGCCATCCATGGCGATGATGTACTCGCCTCGGGCATGATCGAAACCCGCCGCCAGTCCTGCGGTTTGGCCGAAGTTGCGGCGCAGCTTGACCACGGTGATACGGCTGTCGACGGCCGCGATTTCGCGCAGCATGGCAAAGGTGTGGTCGCTGGAGCCATCGTCCACCAGCACAATCTCGAACGATTCGCCGGCAGCCTCCATCACCGCTTTCAGGCGGTCATAGAGATCGGTGACATTCTCCTGTTCGTTGTGTAGAGGGACGACAATGGAAAATTTGGGCACAGTCTCTTGATTATAGCCGAAACCAGTTCTCCGTTCTCAGTTATCGGTTCTCGCGGTAGTGGGTCAGTTTGAATCTGTCCCTGCTGGAGGGGCGTCATCCCGAAGACCGGCGCAGTTCAGCCGGGTGAGGGATCTCATGTACACAAAGGCATGTGCGGTGAGGGAGATCCTTCGCTCCGCCTTCTATGAGACGGCTGGTGTGGGTCAAGAGAAAAGATTTGGGGTTTGATTTTCCCTTTGGCGGCGGTTTGTTTTTTGGTTTTGCCTGGTTCGCGGGTTCATTCATCACGGGGCTTCTATCCGCACTCGAGTGCGCCGTTGTGGGGCGCGGTGCATGTTGGTGTCCGAAACTGATGAATTGGCGCTGCTCTCTGAAAACCGGCCTTGGAGGGCCGAGGCGGAGCTCGCAGTCGCCGGAACTCGGATTGGCAATGAACTTAGCAAAACCGTGGCTGACTCCCCGTGACCTAATTACGTGCAAAAACTCTGCTGCCTGCAAAAACTCTGTTCTTACGATGCGGGCGCGCTTTCCGGGGTCGAGATGGCCTGGGGAAAGGGTCGATAGTTCTGTCCCGTCCGCCACAGGTGATGCAGTAGCACCGCGAGTTTACGGGCCACCGCCACCACGGCGCGTTTCTTGGCGCGTTGTCCTCCCGCGGCCAGCTTCAGTCCCCAACGACGCAGCGCCGAGTCCGGCCCGAATCGTCCCAGCACATAGTGCGCCGCTTGCACCAGCAGACGGCGCAGGTAGATGTTCCCCGTCTTGCTGATGTTGAGTTCCGGATCGCAGTCGCCCGACTGGCCCTGCCGAGGACGCAAGCCCAGAAACGCGCCTACCGACCGGCTGTGTTGCACGGCCTCTACGCCGTCCAAGGTCAGGACATAGGCGGCTGCGATCACCGGCCCTACTCCGGGCACGGTGCGTAAAATAGGGATCTCCGGATAACGCTCCGAGAGTTTTTCGATCGTCCGGTCCAGTCCCCGGATCTGTGCCGTCAAGGCGGTGATCTGCTCGAACAACGGTTGCGTGGCCGGGGCTAACTCGGCCGGCACCGCCGCCCTCCCCTTGGCGGCAAAGCTTTCCGAGGAGGCTTTCGGCAAACGTCCGCCCGCGCTCTTGACTAATCCGCGCGCCGCGTTGATCAGCATGGTGCGCGCCCGCACCAAGGTGTCCCGTACGCGCAGCAGATTCAAATCGCGTTGCCGCTCCACGCTGCGATGCCGGATGGGCCGCAATAATTTCGGGTCACTATACCCCAGCCGCGCCAGCATCTCCGCATCCTGACGATCGTTTTTGGATTCGTTTTGGCTGATGGCCCGCAGCTTGCGGGCGTTGGCCACGATCACCTCGTGACCCAAACTCTCCAGCAGACGGCTGATCCAGGGGGAATGAGTCCCGGTCTCCATGACCACACGCTGCCGCGTTTCTCCTTCCCAGTGTTGCCGAAACCCTTCCTCGCTGGTCCGTATCCGGCCTTCTTCCATCACTTCTCCGTCGCGGTTCAACACGCAGTAGTGGCTGAAACGGTCTCCCAAGTCCACCCCCACGGTTTGTTCCGGTCGCGGCTTTTGTAGGTTGTCTTTGCTATTGTTCTTCATGGCTGGTCTCCTTTTGCACTTCGAGTGCGCTGCGGACAGCATCTTATGCTCGTTCCGCGAGACCAGCCGTCTCATCCCATCTGAAAAGCGGCTGCGCTCAGGATGACGCCAGCCAAGAGATTCAAACTGAGCCACTACTATTCTCGCTTGGGTACGTCGGTTCATTCAGAGCTGGCACCCGAAAACCAGGAACTAGGTCAGCCCTGCTCTTTGAGCTTGAGCTTGGCTTTGTTATCTTCCATAAACTGTTTGATCTCATCCGCGGCGCCCAGCAGCCGGTTCCATTGCTCGTAGTAAAGAGTGACCGGAAATCGGCCCAACCCGTAGACGCTGACGCCGCCCTTTTCGCCGACTTTGAAGATCAGGTCGCCGCTGCGCTTCTTGACTTCCACTTCCTTTTCTAACTGGGACAGCCGAGCTTTCAGTTCTTCGTAGGTTGGTTCAGACATGAATTCCCTCGCATGTAATTTGATGGCTCTCTGGCGATTAATATAATACCCAGCTACCATACTATCTTGTCGACCTTGCCTTGTGCAGGGCAACTCCGATAGGGTAAAGAGAATCTAGCCCAATGCAGGAACGTATGCGGTTCACTGGCCGATGGTTGACGTGGTTCTGCCTGTCGCTGATGTTATGGGCGGCGCTGGCGGAGTCGACTCACAACCACGCCAATCAAACCGAGAATTCCTTCTGTTCCATCTGCATTGCGGCGCACAGTACCACTCCCACCGTCAGTTGCATATACGTCAGGCCGGTATTTGCCGCGATCGGCCTGCTGCAAGAAGAAGATGTTATTGCGAAGGCCCGGATCAGCGTTTTTGACCTGGGCATTCGTGGCCCTCCTGTCGCATAAGGATTTCCTTCCATCCAGGGATCAGAGCTTCTGAGCCGACCGCTCACTGATCAAGAGTCCGGCGCATCATGCCGGACGATCCTTATTTGCCATCCTTTATTTGACATTTTTCAGGAGGATTCATGACAACGTCTCATCAATGGCGCGCCGTTGCCGTTGTAGCCGCCGCCATTTTTCTGTTAACCACATTGAGCCTGGCACAGGCCGGCGGAAATTCCGGATCCATTAGCGGCACGGTACTGGACCCGACCGGTGCCGTCGTGCCCAACGCCACGGTTGAGATTCAAAATCCAGTGAGCCACTTTGAAAGCTCGACCAGTACGGACAAATCCGGACACTTCACTTTTCCCAACGTCCCTTTCAACCCCTATCACATGACGGTAAGCGCCCAAGGTTTCACCAACTCGGTGCAGGATGTCGAGGTGCGCTCGGTTGTAGCAGTCAACCTGACCGTCAGCCTGCAAGTATACGGCGCCACCACGCAGGTAACCGTCGAGGCCTCGGGGGGAGACCTGGTGGAGAACGATTCCACATTTCACACGGACGTAGACCGGGATCTATATGCGAAGATTCCTTTGGAGAGCACGACGTCGGAACTAAGTTCTGAGGTCACGCTGGCAACCCCCGGCATCGCTGCCGATTCCAACGGATCATTCCACGGCCTCGGCGATCACGCGGAGAATTCCTTCTCCGTCGATAATCAGCCCATCACCGATCAGCAAAGCAAGGTGTTCTCGAATCAGCTTCCTCTTGATGCAGTGCAGTCCATGGAAGTAATCTCAGGCGCGCCGCCCGCCGAATATGGAGGTAAGACCAGCGTCGTAATTGTCGCGACGACACGCTCCGGTCAGGGGATGACTACTCCTCACGGAAGTGTGACCGCCTCCTACGGATCGTTTGGATCGTCCGACCTGGCGGCCGAACTGGGCTACGGAGGCAAGAACTGGGGAAACTTTATCTCCGCCAGCGGCTCAAATACTGGACGTTTCCTCGATGCGCCCGAGTACACCGTGATGCACGACAAGGGGAACGAGGAAAATCTCTTCGATCGAGTTGACTACCAGCTCAACAACAAAGACTCGGTTCAACTGAATTTCCAGTACACACGTTCCTGGTTTCAGACGCCCAATACATTCGACGGCCAGAGCGCTGCCGCCTGGAGCGGGCTGTACGGAGTTCTGCCCTCGGTCGAGAACTACGGTGGCGCAGTCCCCATCGGAACTCCCACTGGCTTTACCCTCGGTCCCGCGATTGGCCCCGCCGACCAACACTCGAAAATTCAAACCTTCAATATTGCACCTTCCTGGACGCACGTGCTCAATACCCATGCGGTATCTACCCTGGGAGCATGGGTGCGGCGCGACGGATACAACTATTATCCCAGCGACAATCCTTTCGCCGATCTTGGCGACCCCAGCCTGCAGCGCCAAAGTGTTGGCCAAAGCCGCAGCTTGTTGAATGCGGGTCTGCGCGCCACGATGTCTTACGTCAAGGGGATTCACAACGTAAAGAGCGGGGTAACTTATGAACAAACGTTCTTGAATGAGGACGACACTCTGGGAATTGTCGATCCGGCGTACAACGCGCCTTGCGTCACGCTGGATCCGGCGTCCGGCAACTATGTTGCCGTGCCCGGATTTACCAATCCTTCGCAATGCACCGGGGCGAACCAGCCCAACACCGCGGCCAATGCCAATGCGCCCAACTCGACGCTGTATCCCAACTTTAACCCTGTCTTGCTGCCTTACGATCTGACCCGCGGTGGTTCGCTCTACAACGTGCAGGCACAAGATCCCGCCCTCACGCATACGGACATAAAGGAGGCTGCGCTCTACATCGAGGATACGATTTCAAAAGGACACTGGAATTTGAACCTGGGATTGCGCGGAGACATCTACAATGGCCTCGCCGATCACAGCCAAGCGGAGCCTCGTCTCGGCGTGGCTTACAACATCAAACGGACGAACACGGTGCTGCGCGCCTCTTACGCTCACACCCTGGAATCCCCGTTCAATGAGAACCTGATACTTTCGAGCCTGGGTTGCGCCAATCCTGTGCTGGCTCCGCTTCTTCTTTGTAGCCCTAGCCTCGCCGGAAAGGCCAATCCCTTAACCCCAGGCTTGCGCAATGAGTACCACGTCGGCATCGAGCAGGCTTTTGGAAAGTACCTGGTTTTCTCTGGCGAGTACATCTGGAAGTACACTCACCTCGGCTACGATTTCAGCGTGCTAGGCGATACGCCAATCACGTTTCCGATCGAGTGGACGAAATCCAAAATTCCGGGTTACGCCGGACGCATCAGCGTGCCCAACTACCGCGGATTCTCGGCCCTGATAGTTTTCTCCAGTGTGGCCGCGCGCTTCTTTCCACCACAACTAGGCGGAGCCGGCGCCACGGTAGGTGCTCCGGGACTTCCCTTCCGCATTGACCACGATGAGAAATTTAACCAAACGGCCCACATCCAGTATCAGTTCGGAAAGCGCGGGCCCTGGATGGGCTTCAACTGGCGCTATGACAGCGGACTCGTTTCCGGAAATACGCCCTGCTATGGAACAAGCTCGTATAACGACTGCCCACAATCCACCATGTTGAACGGGCAGCCAGCCATCGCCATGACCGATTACCTGGGAAACTCTCTGACTGCCGATCTGGAATTTGAAGCTGGATTCACGTGCAATGGCGTGAAGGCGACACCAACGGTACCCTTGCCCTCAGTGTGTCCGGCAAACGCCTTCACCTCGGGTCTGATCGACATTCCTGCGCCTGGCAAAGAAAACGACGACCACGATCCACCGCGGATTCAGCATCGTAACCTGTTCGATCTGGCGTTGGGCCATGACAACATCTTCCACGGCGACAAATACAAATGGAGCGCGCAATTAACCGTCATCAATCTGGCGAACAAATACGCGCTCTACAACTTCCTCTCCACCTTTAGCGGCACACACTACATCACGCCGCGCGCCATTACCGGTCAGATAGCGTTCCACTTCTAGCCGGGCAGCGATGGCCTGAAAGGCGGCTGAAAACCTCAGCCGCCTTTTTGGCGAGTGACTGGAAGGCAATAGAAGAGATTAGTATTTTCCGTGAAATATCGCGTGGTTGATATCGGGCCAGAACTCCTTTAGCGCGTTGAACAGTCCGTCCAAGCCCACCTGGGTTCCCCAACGTTGGTAGGTTTTCACCCACGGGTTGGATTCCGCCGGATAATATGCATTGCCAATACCGGCGGCTGCTCCCGCCCCAACGATCTCTGAGAGATTGAAGGTTTCGCCCCCCGAGTTGGTCCTGGTGATGAATAACCGGCTCACCGCATAACCCGCCCGTTTAACGAAACCGCCCTTGCCCAAGGTGTAGTACCTCGGGTCTTCTTTTGTCGCCGCCGGCACGATCGCTTCGGTCATGTAGTTTTCTACCCCGGTGTCGACAAATACATGCCAGAAGTACTTGCCATAGCCCTCAGCGCCTTGGCCAAACGTTGGCTGCGATTTGCCGGCCATATCAATGCCGGCAAGCGCGCCGACGAAAATGAAGTCAGAGTAGTCGAACGTGTCCTGGGTTGCCAGCCAGAGTTCGCCCTTGAACTGCAGTGGCGGCAGATAGGTGTTGGCGCTGACCGCGCGGTAATTGGGGATAATCCCTAGAATTCTCTTGTTCTGTTTCCCGTACTCGGTATTGGGATTACTTGGCGTGGAAGGATCGACTGCCGGCACCGGCGCGTCTGGCAGCGTGTACTTTCCATCCGGGGTTGTGGGCGCTTTTGATGAGTCCTGATTTTGCGAAGCCTGATTTTGCGTAACGTCGGTTGGCGCAACCTGGTTCTGCAAGACATTGCGTTGCGCAATATCGATCAGCGATATATTAGAAAAGAGAACATCGTCGAGACCCCACGGCATGGTTCGCTCTCGGGTTTGTTCTGGTGCGCTCGTGAGTTCCTGAGCTTGAACAGATATCGCTGCCAACATCCCAACCAGCATTATCGCCATGTAAAAAGATCGAATCGCTCTCAACTCTTCCCCCACGTCCAAATTTCGCTGCTTGGTTCCTATCTGCTGTGCTTCTCAAGGCAATTCCTGCCAGTTACCCAAACTTGGATTGTTCGAATCATGGTTTGGATGCACGCCAGCGAGGAAAACAGCTTAGGGGGAATCCGAATTGGAAGAAGTGGTCGAGTGTTTCTGCAGCTTTCTCTCGTGGTATTCCGCGCGTCTCCTCTCCACATAGTGATGAATGTCGGGCCAAAACTCCTTGAGCTCATTGCCGAAAGCGTCCAGACCCATTTGCGTTCCCCAATCCGACAAACTCGATGAAAAACTACGATCAGATGCAGGATAGTAAACGTTAGAGATAGCGATCGCAGTTGCGTTGCCGGCGAACTCAGGGATGTTGAACATGCTCCGCCCGGAGTCGGTGCGAGCCACGAAAATACGACTGATAGCGTAGCCAAAACGGTACGTGACCGAACCCTTACCCAGTTGAAAATAGCGAGGATCGATTTTCAGGATCGTGGGGTAAACGCCGCCCACCATAATGTTTCCATCGACTTGATCGGCGAACGCCGCCCCATATCGCTTCGCATATCCTTGGAGGCCCTGCCCGAACCCTGGCGAGGAGTTCTCTGCCTGGCGAACGCCCGCCACGATGCCCACAACCGTGAACTCGTACGGGTCGAAGGAGCCCTTGGCTGAGATGGCGAATTTCTCCTTCCAGGAAATGGGTTTCACCTGGGATTGACTGTCTACAGTCAGATAATTCGGCATCACATAAAACATCCGGTCGTCTTTGCTTTTCTTTGTGTCTTGCCCGGCCGGCGTGCTCGAATCCGGAGAATTAGCCTCGGCATGAGGTTGTCCTCCCGGCTTAGCCTGGCTCGAAGAACCGGGCACGGGCGATTGGACGGGATCCGAGGTCGGGGTCTGCGGAGCGCTCTGTCCTCCGCAAAAAGCCGCAGACAATAAGATTGACACGATCAGTAAACCTACCCGCACCGAATAGCTAAGTTTCAAATGATAATGGCTCCAGGTTTCAATTGATCAATAAGTGGACGATCTCGATCCGGCCACTGGGTTGGCGGTCCATTCTGCGAAAAACAGACTCCCCAATCCCGCCAATATTTCGGCTCTCGAGAATCACAAGATTCGCCCGCGAGTCTGCGGCTAGTTTCCCCACCGGTTTCAGAAGAATTCCACGCTCTGATCGCGTGGCAAGCAAAAGAGCATCTCTCTTCACTTTACCAGCTAGATGCATTTGACGGCGAGTGGGTGGCCCAGGGTGCACTTTTCCGGGCGGATTCACCTCGTGGTGGCACAATCCCAGGCACGAAAATCAGATTTTTGCTTCGGGTTCTTCCCCTTCTGGTTTGAAGATGACGCCCTGACTCGTTCTGCTATTCATGATCACGCGCATCGGAGCATTAAAATGCAGGAGGCGAACGCATCCGTCCTCTTCAATAGCAGTTTGTTGGCCGAGCCACTTCCAATCGACTAAACCCTCCCCGGCGTCCGGATTCACCGTGAAGTAGCCAATCTGGAATGCGGTAAGGTTCTGGAAAAAGTGGCTGCCCTGGGACGGGGTAACCCGAAAATCGCGGAATCCCGCCTCGACAATCACCCGCGCTCCGGAAATTTCATCCCACTCGACTGGAATCCCCAGCCAGGGATCGTTCGATCCCCAGCGCCCCACTCCGATGAGCAGGTAGGGCCGATTCTCGGCACCCAGCAGGCCATTAAAATGAGCCACGACCTTGGCTACTTCCTGGCTGCGGCTACGCTCGAAACGATGCGAATCAACCACCACCACATCCTGGAGATTTTCAATGCGGCCATTGCCCAGAACTTTGTTGCTTTGGCAAAGCAAGAGTTGCGGGTCAACATTCTCCAATGAAAGATCCTGATGATCGCGAGAAAGTGTAAGCGGGCGAATCTGCAGAAAGCCGAACTCGGCTGCATGCCGCGGATGACGCGGCAGGCGAACCGCAAATTCGACTTCCACCGGGATGCCTAGAGCATCCTGGCCGGCTTGGACCAGCGTCTGAAGAATTTCGGCGAGCGGAAAGGTTCCGTATTTGAGCATCGGAGCAAAACTCACAATGCGCACCCCAGGCCGGCTCACGCCGTCGTAGACCGCCTCGTTATCGACCGAGTAAGTTGAACCAAGCGCGGCTAAAGTTCCATCGGCCTCAGCCGCATCGAGGTTAAAGCGCAACTCGTGCAGATGGCCGGGACGGCCCTGGCCAGCCCCATCGAGATCGAGTGCCCAGAATTCGGTCTGCGAATTGGCGAGGATATCCTCGACCGAAGAAAATTGCAGAAGATTCCGTGGATATCGTGGGCAAAAACTCAGGCACTTTCCCCCATCGACCACGGCGCGGCCCAATCCTAACGCGACTGCGGCAATTCCATCGGCGAAGGTCATGGGCTCGACCGGATAAAAATTGTGCGAGCGCACCACCCCGGAAAAATCCGGATAAAAGCGTTGTCCGTGAGCCGCACCAACCAATTGCTGAACAATCACTGCCATCTTTTCTTCTTCGAGCCGGTAGGGAGTGGCGCGTACATAGGCCTTCGCATGTCGGCTAAAGGTGGAAGCGTAGACGCGCTTGATGGCGTCAATCAACTCGGCCAGGCGCGCCTCGAGATCATGCGATTGATTGCCCAGCATGAAGGTTTCATACACGCCGGTGAAGGGCTGGTATTGCGAATCTTCGAGCAGGCTGGAGGAGCGCACGGCCAGAGGATACTTTACTTCGCTGAGATATACCCGCAAGTTGTCCTGCAACTCCGCAGAAAGCGAGGCGCTCAGAAACTTCTGCACAATTTTGGCGTCGTCCTCGCATTGCAGCGCGAAATCCAGCAGGTTGTTCTCCGTCATGAATTGATCGAAGGCATCGGTGGCGAGAACCAGCGCGGGAGGCACGGCGATGCGAATCCCCGGAAAGCGGCGCACAATGCGGTTCTTGCGCAGGAGATGGCGAACAAAGGCGAGGCCGCGCGCTTTCCCGCCCAGCGATCCCGCGCCAATCCGCAAGAAAGTTGATTCCGAGGGCTTGAACGTCTCGGCATTGAAATCGCCAATGACCAGTTCGCTCTGTTCGCGCCGGTAGTCGTTGATCGACTCGATCAAATCGTTGCGCAAGTGTTCGGGGCCATCGAAATCAGAGACTTTGCGTGGTCGCAACTTGGCGGCCAGAGCAAATTCCGTGCGCGCCATCAGCCAGTGCGAAAAATGATTGCTCTGGGCGTGATAGGTGAGGCTTTCGGCCGGCACCGTCTGTAGCTGTTCTTCGAGTTCGTTTAAATCTTTGGCGCGGGCCACTTCGCTCAGGTCAGGCAGGCGGAACACAAAGTCGCCGAAGCCGAACTGCTCGGTGAGGATGCGGCGCAAATCTTTCAGCAGCGTCGGGGAGCGTTTTCGTAGAAAAGAATATCCTGCCGCCTGCGCCCGCGGACGAAACTCCGTGCGGCTGGTTTGCAGAACTACCGGCACATCCGGCACCAGAGCCTTCATCATGCGCGCCAGCTCAAAGCCCGCCTCTGGACTAAGTTTCCCTTCCCAAGGGAACTCAACGTCGGAGACCAGCCCAATCAGATAGTCGCGATACTCCTGCACCAACTCCGCCGCAGTTTCAAAGTCTGAGGTCAAAAGAATCTTGGGACGCGCCTGCATACGCACCAGCTTGTGCGCGACGTTAATGCCCTCCTGAATAACGCGTCGCGATTGTTTGATCAGCTCGGTATAAATGACCGGCAGGAACGAAGAGTAGTAGCGGATGTTGTCTTCGACCACCAGCAGCACTGGCACTCCCATGGCGCGGGTGTCGTGCAGCACGTTGCGCTTGTCCTCGATGTACTTCACGATCGCGATCAGGATGCGCGCATTTCCCTGCCACAGAAAGATTCGTTCGATGTCGGTGACAGGATTGCGGCTGATGAAATTCTTCACTTCGCGATAGTCGTAAGCGAGGACGACGACAGGAACGTCCAGGCCAGCTTGCTTCACCTCGCGCGCCAACTGCGCGGCCGACATATCGCCGACGGCAAGATTGGTGACAATTAAATTGAACCGCGGCTGCGAACGCGCCAGGTCCAGCGCCTCGGCGCAGCTGGATACATGCGTGATGCCGGGAATCTGCTGCAGGTTCAGTTCGAGCGATTCGTCGATCAGCAACTCATTCAGCCGCCCATCTTCCCGCAGGATGAAAGAATCGTAAAGGCTGGAGACCAGCAGGATGTTCTGCACCTTGAAGGGCATCAGGTTGTCGAAGCCCTCCAGTCGCGCTTCGGCGTCGAGAAGGGGCTCGGCGATGGGGTGGGTAGTCATGTTCGTGGCTTCGTCTTTGATCATGTGGGGACAGCCGCCCCTTAGACAAGCTCAGGGCAGGCTCTCGGCTGTCCGATCGAGCGAAGCTCGACGGTTTTGCTGCCAAGCTCGCACGCGCATGATGGCGACCGCCTCGACTTCTTCTCGGATTCCCTCGTCTTCGAGAAAGCTGTCGAGGGTTGAGCCGCTGTGACTGACCTTCTGTTTGAGGCGGCGGTTAAAGCCGACCCTTTGAAGGTGTTGACCCGCCCCTCTACTTTTGCTTTTGTTCAAGCTGCTTCTCTTCCCGCTCCATCTCAAGGTCATGCTGCCGCTTTCCAAGTATTGCTCGGTAATAACTGTTCGGGCTTAAGACGCATCTCCAAACGTCGGACACCATCTGACACTCAAGATCGGCGAACTCTTCATCTATAGTGAACTCTAGCGCTGTTCGTCCGCCATGGGTAATGAGGTCGCTGAGATTAGGACCGGGCGCGAAAGCTTCGGGTGCCGCCGAGAGGCAGCCGCCGCCGGGAAGTCCCATGCCAATAAAGATTGCGAACTTGCAGTCGTCAGGGGCCTGGGAGAAATCGATGCCCGCTGGAACATCGGCTGAGCGGCCCGCCTTTAGATCCGCCATGCTCGCGACGATGCCGTTATGCCAGTTCACAATGCGCAAGTGCCCACGCCGCCCGTAGGCGAGGGGAAATCTTGTAAGGTCGAGCGCCGTGACCTCCGCCGGCTCGGGGTCGGGAGGCGATTCCTCTCCGACATCGCGAAGGGGCGAGCCGGACCTTGTCACTTCGGCCCAATGAAGCTGGCCGCTTCGCGGAACGAGATCCACTCGAATCTTCCCGCGGCTCGGGCAACAGTTCGGATCCCCTTTCGCCTCGACGTAGTTTTCCACGAACAAGCTGCCGTCAGTGTTCTCGATGGTCCATCCGGGCTTAAGATTCTCGTCGGCCCGTAGCGTTCCTCTCACATGGCTCCAAAGTTCTTCTGCGTTTTCCTTCCAGCAGTAGATCTTGCCTGAGCTGTCTTTCCCGAGGAGGCACCGGTCGTGATCCCCGCTCGTGCCCCAGGTCATTCCGTTCATCGCAAAATACTCTCGGCCATGAAACCTGACCTGCTCAACTGAGCCGTAGCTTCCCTCCTCGATCTCGCCATGAATCAACCCGTCACGGGAGGGCTCAAAGACCAAAAGGACGTTGTACCCAAGTTCTCCATTGGCGTTGGAAATCTGTCCCACGCTCCTTGGTAATTCAAATCCTGAGAGCTCCTGCGCATCGCAATGCCGCCGCTCGACGCGGTACGGAGCACCGTTGCCAGCGAAGTCGACGTTCCATTGGCGAATCGGGGAACACTGAAGGCAACGCGCAAATAGCCGAGCTTTGCCCGGGTCGTCAATCGAGATGATCGGCGCCGCACCAGCCCGATCAGGGGGTTGAGTATCGTGTCCCCTACGTCGCGGAGCGAAGATTACGCCCAGCGCAACGAGTATCCCCAACAGAATGAGTGTGGACGAAAGCCATCTGCGGGGCCGCCGCCGACTGGTTGGATCCGTTGCCTCCATTGATAGCGCCTCAATTCACCCGCATTATAAGTCCAGAATCCGATTCCAGCCCTTCGCTCGGGTGATGGTGTTTAAAAGTCAAAATCCCCACCCTGTCCCTGCAAAATGCGGCAGGGACAAGGGTGGGGGCACCCAATTACGCAAGCAACTTATAGCCTCTACACCAGGCCCTGATCCAGCATCGCATCGGCTACTTTCAGGAAGCCGGCGATGTTGGCGCCGTTCACCAGGTTGCCGGGCGTGCCATACTTTTCGGCCGTCTCGTAGCAATTGCGGTGGATGGCGATCATGATTTTGTGCAGCTTGTCATCCACTTCCTCGCGGCTCCACGAAATGCGCGCGCTGTTCTGCGACATTTCCAGACCCGAAGTAGCCACGCCGCCCGCATTCGCCGCCTTCGCCGGACCATACAGGATTCTGGCTTCCAGGAACAGCTTGGTTGCCTCCAGCGTGCTCGGCATGTTGGCGCCCTCGGCCACGACCTTGATGCCATTCTTGATGAGGTTCGCGGCATCTTTCGCGGTGATTTCATTCTGCGTGGCGCTCGGGAAGGCGCAATCCGCTTTGATGTTCCACAGCGGGCTGTGCTCCAGCTTCACGTCGGTGGGCATGAAGATCGCCTTCTTGTAGCGGTCCGAATAGTCACGGATGCGCCCGCGCTTCACATTCTTAAGCTCAAGAATGTAAGCCAGTTTCTCGCGATCGATGCCATCCGGATCGTAGATCACGCCATTCGAATCCGACACGGTCAGCACTTTGGCGTGGAAGTCGAGCAGCTTCTCGATGGTATATTGCGAAACGTTGCCGCTGCCGGAAACCAGGCAGAGCTTGCCTTCCAGCGTATCCTTTTTCGATTTCAGCATTTCGCTGGCAAAGTACACGCAGCCATAGCCGGTCGCCTCGGGACGAATCAATGACCCACCCCAATTCAACCCCTTGCCCGTCAGCACGCCAGTGAACTCGTTGCGCAGCCGTTTGTACTGCCCAAAGAGATAGCCGATTTCGCGTCCGCCCACGCCGATGTCGCCGGCGGGAACATCCGTGTCTGGCCCAATGTGCCGCTGCAATTCAGTCATGAAGCTTTGGCAGAACCGCATTACTTCGTTGTCGCTCTTCCCTTTTGGATCGAAATCCGAACCGCCCTTGCCGCCGCCCATGGGCAGCGTGGTGAGCGAATTCTTGAAGACCTGCTCAAACGCCAGGAATTTCAAAATGCCCAGGTTCACTGAAGGATGGAAGCGCAGCCCGCCCTTATAGGGACCGATCGCGCTGTTCATCTCAATACGGAAACCGCGGTTCACCTGCACATTGCCCTGATCATCCGTCCACGGCACACGGAACATCAAAACCCGTTCAGGTTCGACGATCCGGTCGAGAATGCGATTGGATTGATATTCAGGATGTTTCGCCAGAACTAACCGTAGAGAATCGAAGACCTCCCGCACCGCCTGATGAAACTCAGGCTCGGCTGGATTCTTTGCCTTCACGCTGATCATTACATCTTCAATGTAGTCGCCGGGAGCTTTGATTCCGGGCGAGGTAATCGTGCTAGAAGTCATTTATCCTACCTCCGTAGGTACATCATTCACCGCCCTTTATTGTCCTCGTCGTGCCGCGCAACGCCAATGATCTGGGGCACGGCGCGGGGTGACTGTTATCACCGCAATTACGAGCCTGACTCACACCGTGAAGTGGCCGTCACCGGCGCGCCATCTGCAAAGCGCCCTGCACCGGATCAACCACAGCCAGACGTAGTATGACCCTGACACTCTGCTCGTGCAAGCTATTCAGAAAAAGATGTCGGACCTTTTCCGAATAACGGAAAACGCCGCCCGCCATCGCCACAGGAACGGCATCGCCCTTTATAGGATTTTCAGGAAAAAGCCGCCGGACGATGATGGCCGCCAGTCGAGCCAGTTCGCCGGCTGCCTGAGTAAGGACATTATTAGCGACAGCGTCGCCGGATTCCGCCGCAGCCAGCACGGCAGGCAGAAGGGCGGCTAAATTCGCTTGACCGTTGGCTGCGCTCGCCAGCTCCTGGAGCGTGTGAGCGCCCCATGCGCGGGTCAGTTCGCGAAAAAGAAGCGAATCGAATTCCTCAGTTTCATCCGCCTCTCGCAGCAGAGCCGCAACCGCCAGACGGCCGATCCAGTGGGCCGACCCTTCATCGGAAATGGCGAAGCCCCAACCTCCAGCGCGCGCGGTATTCCCTTGTACATCGCGACCATAAGCAATCGAACCAGTACCCGCAATCACCACCACACCCGGTCCTGAGCCAAAGGCCGCCGCCAGCGCCACTTCCATATCGCCCACAACTTCGATTTTTCCCGAGATCAACTCGGCAACGATCTTTCGCACAGCCTCGGCAATTTCTGCATCTGCCGCGCCGGCAACGCCAATGCAAGCTTGCTGCACCTGATTGGGATGAATCTTGGCGGCCGCACAAGCCGCGTTTATGGAATGGTGTAAAGATTCGCGGGCCGCAGTTTCCCCCACGCGAGTGATGTTGCTGGGACCAGATTCGGCAATGGCAAGAGACGAACTTTCGTCTCCTATCACGCACGTCGTCTTACTGCCGCCGCCATCGATTCCGAGAAAGTAGGTCACGGGTAGGTTTTATCACAACCGGTCTTTATCACAGCAGGTCTATAAAGACGCACTCGCGCACCGAGGCTACTTGCCTCCATAATCAAAAAGACGAACATGGAGCTTCAAATATCCGAACTCGACAACCACGGCGACGGGCGCGGCTTCAGTTTTTCACCGCCGCGCGAAGCGCTCGATTTTCTGGGCCGCATTGCCGATATGCACCTTGCTGCAACCCGCCCGGGATCCATCCGAGGGAATCACTATCACCTGCGCAAGCAGGAAGCGATCATCTTCTTGCCCGGCGCGGCCTGGTCTCTGCATTGGGATGAGGGCGAGGGCACGCCGATCCAGCGCCGCAGCTTTGATGGCACGAGCGCGATTTTGGTTCTAGTCTCTCCGGGCTGTTCGCACGCGGTGCGTAACGACGGCCACGGGCTTCTCTGGCTGGTGGCCTGCTCTTCTGAGCCTTACGACCCACAAACCGTTGTGGCTCGAAAAGTGGTCTAGCAAGTCTTCGGCGAACGCATGGGCCTCGACAAACTCGATTTGACGATCATTGTCCTATACCTGATCGGGATCACTTTGTTCGGGCTGCGCTTTCGCAAGCGGCACCGCTCGCTGCGCGACTATTTTCTCGCCGGACGCGATATTCCCTGGTGGGCCATTGCATTGTCGATCGTGGCCGCGGAAACCAGCACGCTCACCATCATCAGCATTCCCGGTCTCGCCTACGACACCAATCTCACATTTCTTCAAGTGGTTATGGGATATCTTGTCGGTCGCGTAGTGATTAGCCTGGTGCTGCTGCCGCAATATTTTCGCGGCGAACTTTACACCGCCTACGAACTGATCGAACGCCGCTTTGGCACCGGCTTGCGCTGTCTCACGGCTGGCCTTTTCCTGGTGACACGCGCCGCCGCCGAAGGGGTGCGAGTATACGCCGTGGCGATTGTAGTGGCGATCGCTCTCGGAACCGGCGAGGTGGCTTCGATCGCCATCATTACTGGATTGACGCTCATCTATACGTTCGAAGGCGGCTTGGCAGCGGTGATCTGGACTGATGTGGTGCAGACCGCGATCTATGTAGGTGGAACTCTGGTGGGTTTGTGGACGATCCTGCAACTGGTGCCAGGAGGATGGCCAGCGATCCACGCCGCGGCGGCGAGCGCGGGCAAACTGCAGGTCTTCAATTTCACGCCAAGCCTCTGGATTCCCTACACCTTCTGGGCCGGCCTGATCGGCGGAACATTTTTTATTACCGCCAGCCATGGCACCGATCAACTCATTGTGCAACGGCTCCTGGCCGCCCGGAGCCAAAAACAGTCAATGGCGGCGCTGCTTTCGAGCGGCATCGCAATCCTGTTGCAATTCGCGCTCTTCCTGCTGGTAGGCGCCATGCTGTGGGCGTACTATCGCGTGCCCTCGGCGGCCTTCGGACGGCCCGATCGGATTTATCCAACCTTCATCGTCAGCCGCATGCCGCATGGAATCTCAGGTCTGCTGATTGCGGCCATCCTCGCCGCGGCCATGTCGAACCTCAGCGCGGCGCTCAACGCTTTGTCTTCGAGTTCGATCATGGATTTTTATGTCCGCTTTCGTCCGCAAGCCGACGATCGCATTAAAATGCGCTTGTCGCGTCTAGCGACTTTTCTATGGGCGCTGCTTTTGTTCGCTTTGGCTGTACTGGCGCTGCACAAAGTTGGCCGTGTGGTTGAGATGGGCTTGCAAATTGCATCGGTGGCTTACGGCGCATTGCTCGGAGTGTTCCTACTGGGAGTTTTGACTCGTCGTGCAAACCAGCGCGGCGCGACCGTAGGCATGCTCTTCGGGTTTAGCCTGGAATTGTATTTGTGGCTGGCCACGCGCGTTCCGTGGACGTGGTGGGTGGCCATGGGGACGACCGCGACTTTTGCTGCGGGCTACGCCGCCAGCCTGGCAATGGCCGATCACGGATCTGGTGAAGAAGGATCTGCGGTAAAAAAGATTTAGAGCCGCGCCTGGATTTTGCCCGCCAGCGTGCGAAAATCCGAGACTCCCTGCAACTCGTAATCGGGCAGCTCCACGTGAAAATGGTTTTCGAGCTTGGTAAGCAGATCGAGCGTCTGCAAACTATCAATGCCGAGAGTTTTGAAAAAATCGTCGTCGGAATTTAGTTTTTCCCGTGCAACTTTAAAGTGCGTCGCGGCAAGATTCAAAATCTCATCTAATGTCTGTTCAGCAGTCTGCATATCACCCACTCTGGCTACCACTACGAGGTACTGTCAATTTTAAGGCAAGTAAGGCTGCGCATCCTTACTCTCCACAAATCTCCGCAAACCTGCCTGCACGGCGGGACGCTCAAACAATTCGCAGAAAATGTCGATCTCGCGCCGCAGCTCCACATGCGGAATCGGCTTGATAAACATTTTTGCGGCGGCGGCCGTGTGCTTATCAAATTTTCTCAACTGCGCCGCCGTGGCCCGCGCCGCGCGCAAGGCTTCACCTTCACCCACAACTTGGCTCACCAGCCCGATCTGCTGCGCCTTGGTCGCATTGATGCTGCGCCCCGTGAGCAATAAGTCCCGAACCATCGCGTTGCCCAAATCCCGCGTCAGGCGAGGAATCCCGCCAAAGCCTGGAATCAAGCCCAGCCGCAACTCCGGGAAACAAAAGCGAGCCATCTTGTCGGCAATCATCAAATCGCAGGTCAGCGCCAGTTCGAATCCCCCGCCAAAGGTCACTCCGTGCACCGCTGCAATGGTGGTCAGAGGCGCGCTATCGATCAGATTCAGCACGCGATGGATGCGCTCCAGAAAATCGCGCACGCCTTTCGCGGCTTGGGCCTTCTCCATGGCATGCGAACGCTGGTACAACTCGCGCAAGTCCGCGCCCGCACAAAATCCAGAATGGATCTGACTATAAATAATGAGGGCATGCGCCTCGACCTGCATCACCTGCAAAGCGGTGGCAAACTTCTCCAATTCGGCCAGCGACTCCGATCCCAACTCGTTCAACGGCGCGCGATGCAAAGCCAATTCGATCACGCCGTCCGCCAAAATCCACGACAAAGCACTTCCGTAAGTTTCGCTCGCCAACCCGGCCTCTGTCCTTCCTTCGACCTGCACTTTGAGTCCCTAGTGGTGAACCCGTTTCGACTTACTCTATACTGCCTGCCGCACGCGATACATCCCTTCAATCTCGTCCTTCATCCGAGTCGCGATCACATCCCGCTTCAACTTTCCGTTCACCGTCAACATCCCGCTGTCGATCGAGAACGGCTCGGGGCGCACGACAAAGGCGCGCACCTGCTTATAATGCGGCAACTCCGGATTCACCGCATCCAGGGCCGCCTGTACTTTTTCCGCCGCCATACTCCCAGTTACAATCGCAGATAAATATCCGCGCCCATTGCCCACCACCACGACTTGCTGCGCCTCCGGCAAAAGCTTCGCGATTGCGCTCTCAATCGGCTCGGGAGAAATCTTGTGCCCCGACCCCAGGACAATCAGATTCTTGATCCGCCCCGCGATCCGCCAGTTTCCCGCGGCATTCACTTCGCCCTGATCGCCGGTGTGGAACCAGCCACCCCGTAGCGCCTCGGCAGTTTGCTCAGGCCGGTTCCAATATCCGGAAAAAATATTTGGCCCGCGCACCACGATCTCATCATTCTCGGCCAGCTTCATTTCCATGCCCGGTATCGCCGGACCAACGCACCCCACTTCAACCCGGGTGGGATCGTCCATCGTGCAAATCGCCGTTGTCTCCGTCAATCCGTAGACCTGGAGCACCTTGATCCCAAGCATCATGAAATAAAGCTGCGTCTCCGCCGTCAGTGGCGCCGAACCGCAAATCAGCGCCTTCAGATTTTTTCCGATCATCTTTTTGCGGATTGCCGGAAAGACCAGCGCATTTGCCAATCCCAGCCACATCGCATCGCCCGGCTTTGCCTGGCCATCCTGCTTGCGCGCCCACGCACCCTTAGCTCGCGAATAAACGGCTTGCACCACACCGCCCGTCTGCCACAGTTGTTCATCCACGGCCCGCCGCATCCGCTCCAGCAACTGCGGCACATTCAGAAAATAATCTGGAGCGACAGTCCGCATGTCACTCGCAATCTTCGCCAGGTCCATATTGATTGTGACCAGGCTTCCCCGCTTCAGAAACGTGAGTACCGCAATCCGGGACGCGGCAAAGGTGAAGGGCAAATAATGGAAGATGCGATCCTGGCCGGTTGAACCGGATAATGAGCCGGACATGAGCTGACTCAACCGCTCGGCCGTCCGGTCCAGCATGAAGCCTACATTCGCCGCCGTCAGCACAACCCCCTTGGCCTCGCCCGATGTTCCGGAGGTATAGATAATCGTAACCGGGCTGTCGTTTGCCATCTGCGGACGGTCCAACTGCACGCCCTCGACGCCGACGAAGATCTCGTCAAATAAAAACTGAGGAGGGGCGTCCTGCCACGCCTGCACGGTGGCATCCCGCAAAGCTGCATCGCCGCAGCACAGCAGCGACGGGGTGCAATCCTGCATCATGGAGACCAATTCCGCAGGAGCCTGCCGCGAATATAGCGGCACCATAATCAAACCCTCGGCCATCAGCGCCAAATCCATCGCGACCCAGCGAATGCTGTTTGCCGCCAGCAACCCGCAACGATCGCCCTTCTTCAGACCTTTCGAAGCGATGAACGTTCGAGCTTTCCGCACCAACTCGAGTAGCTCACCGCCGGTAACTCGGCTGATTTGTCCATCGCGAATCTCGGCGAGAATGGGTGAATCCGCAGCCGTTTGCAGCTGCGCGAAAATTTCGCCGATGAATGGAATGAGCGTACTCAAGTTGTGAATTGCAAAATCCTGCTGATCAACGTTGGCTGCCTTTGGTGCGGCGACCTCCGCGGAAGTTCTCCGCACCTCCGCCTAAAAAAGTTCTATTAGCTCGCCCAACTACTAACTGTAAGCCGTAACTAACTCCCGCAGCCCCGGATTCATCGGCGGCAGGTAATCTTCCCAACTCCACTCCCCGCGCCGCGTTCCGAACTCCGGATATCTTCTCTGCACTTCCTCTTCAAAATAAACTCCCATGCGCGCCATTACTTTCAAGTTCTTCACCACGGTTCGCGCAATTCCATCGGCGATTGCCTCGCCTTCGCAACTGAGCTTCTCCAGAGCAAGCAGCAGCTTGCCTTCCAGATCGGGGTCATCCACCGTCATCAGCAAATCCTGATGGCCGCGCTCTTTCATCAAATTCCGGATGCGCTCATCCATGGTGATTCCGGCGGAAGGAACCAACCCAGGCATCAACGTCACGATCCCGTGATAGCGCGAGGATGCCATCATGTGGCATGAACGCAGCACGCTCACCAGTTCATACATGTTGTACTGGTCCGAGGTCAGCACCGGAACGCCGCCCAGTTTCTCCGAGATCCGGTTCGCCGGACGCGCATCCAGCCGCTCCGTCGCCGCCAGGATCACGAACACATTTTTTTTCTTGCGAAACGCGTCCACCGCATTCGCAATCAACGTCCAATATTTCTGATATGCCTTCTCCGCCGCCGGCCCCGAGTTGTGAAAATACACCGTGCGGTAGTGGCTGTCTTTGTACGCGCCCGTCAAACTGCGCACGGCATACTTTGCCACCGAGGCTTTCACTGGCCACTCAAACGGGTTGATTGGACAGACGACAAGAACCGGAGTCCGCCCATCCCATCCTACTTTGCGCAGCACGCTCTGGCCATACTCTGGAGGCCGCGGTTCGAAGGTCCACGCCGTGTCGGTTCCCAACTCGGTCGGTACGCCCAACTCGCGCAGTACGGTTCGGGATTCCTCATTCCGGGTGATCACGAATGAATTCTTACAATATCGTCCGCACATTTTCGCGACCAGCGGATCCATGTGGCCCGCTTCCGCGCCATATCCCACGGACAATTTATTCTGCGCGGCAGCGATACCTAAAGAACCAATCATCATTGTGGTCAGCGCGTTGGCGAATTTGCTCTTGAACATCGAGCCTTCGCATGCCACCACGCCATCATGCCTCGGAACTTCGTTGGACAAGAAGGGAGGGAAAATATCCGGCAGATGGACTTGCTTGGTGCCCGCAAAATATCCCCGCGAGAAATCGAAGTTCTGGCTCATCACGCTGAAGTCCACCCGCTCCGCGCCCAGGATGTGGCGAATCTGGCGCAGCATCTCCTCGACCCGCACATCCGAGCCCATATTGCGCGTGCCGTTGTATCCCGCGAATAATAGCTTCAGCTTCCCGCCCGGCTTCCAGCGCTCGCCTGCGCCCAGCATCCATCCGGCTTTGGCGCGCTCGATCGAACTGCTGACCCACGCTTCGAGGATAAAATCCATCATGCGGCAGTCCCTCCCGCGACCGATGGCCAGGGCTGGTACCTGTACGCAAATTCGTTTTCCGTACTGAACTTCAATAAGGGATAGGAATAATCGGAAAACGGAACCGGTTTCTTACCCAACTCCCGCGTCACGCGCGTGTTATCGAAGACCGTATTCCACACCAGATACGGCATAAAGACTTTCATCAGCGAGGCGCCTTTGGCCATCGCCCCCGAACGATTGGCCAGAAAATTTACCGACCCCGCAAACGGCTTCTCCGCCATCGGCACGAAAATCGGCGCCCGCTTGTTTTGTGCCGCGGCCAGCGCTTTCGTGATTTCGCGAAAGGTTTGCGATCCAACTCCGGAGGAAAGGTGATACGTGTCGAACTCCGGCCGCTCCTTTTGATGCAGTGTGGCAATCGCTTCAGCCACAAAATCGACGTTCACAATGTCGATCTTATCGGTCGAGCGAAACGGGAGCAGCGGCAGACCGGCCAAAAATGCGAAAGCCTTCACCATGTCGAATTGCGTCGTCTCCGCGTATCGGCTATCGCCTAACACAATGCTGGGACGAAAAATTGTCTTCGGCGTTTCCGGTAGCAGCACCCGCATCATGTGCTCGCAAAATTTCTTCGTTCGCGCATAGGGGTCGTAATCGGACCGATCCCAGTCGATCGACCGGTCTTCTTTTACCACTTCATTCTGCCGCTTCCCTGCCACCGCCACCGTGCTCACCTGGCTGAAACGCCGCAACCCGTGATAGTGCTCGGCCTGCCGCGCCAGGGTTAGCACCTCCAGAGTTCCGCGCAGATTCACATTCAGGCAATTCTTCTCCGACTTCCGGTTCAACGATGCGGCGCAGTGAATCACCGAATCCGTTGTATGTACAAGTCTGTCATACTCCTCGCGCTCCAGTCCAAAGGCGGTCTCCGTCAAATCTCCACGAAATACCCGTATGCGGGTTTGCAGAAATTCATAAAACTCCGGGAACTGCATATGCAACTGCAGCGCCTGCCACAAGCGGCCTTCAGCCTCTGCCCCGTCCCGCGCCCGCACCAGCACATTCAATGCCGCGCCGTGATCGCGCAGTAAATTTGTCGCCACATGCGCCCCAATGTATCCTGTCGATCCCGTCAGAAATATTGCCATTCACCACTTTCCGTTTCTTCTCTTACCTTTCGGCTCGCGCAACGCTGAGAATAAGTCAAAAATAAACCCTGCTCTTAATCTCCGAGGTCATCACGCCGTCTTCACCGTGTCGCCATTCTCCAGACTCCGCGCCGGCCGGGCTTCCAGCGGCCTACCCTCGATCAACGGATAAGTCCAACGCCGCAACGCCGGAATATGCACGTTGATCCAGTAATCCCACCAATCGAGCATTCGCGCCTTGTAGCCAAACTCTTCCCGCTCCTCTTCCACCAACGCCTGGGAAAGTTTTTCCACGTTATCCGCCGCGAAATCATGCTCGTTGAACAGAATGAAAGGCTCGAACAACTCAATCAGTTTTTCCACGCGTTCCAGATTTCTTTCCGTCTTCACCAGCGGAGTTTTCTTCAGCGGCAGCGGCGACATAATCCGCTGGATCGATTTCACGATCGCCTTCTGCGCCGGCGCCGACATCCGCTGATACCGCGTCTTCGATACTGGAATTGCATCAAACCGCAGCCGCAGCCACGATTCCAGGCCTTCCTGCGCACGGTAATGTTTGCGATGTGCCAGCGAAGTCAACTCAATCGACCGTCCCATGTCACAAGGATTGGTCGCCGAAGTCGCCAACTGGTACAGCGGATCATGCCGCCGCTCTACGATCGCCGCCGCAATCAGAGTCATTCCCGCGCACACCGCATCCACGGGAATGATGTCGAGCCGTTTGCTCTCGTTGGATGGCAACTGCCGAAAATAAGTCCCCAGCAAATAGGACAGCGATGCCGAAGTGTTGATGCCTTCATTCCATCCGGCAAAGGGCTTCGCCACCGAAGTTTCCACAATCGCGGGACGCACCACCGCAATCGGCAGCCCCGCGCCATACTTCACGATCAATGACTCCGCCAGACTCTTAGTCAGCGTGTAAGTATTCGGCCAGCCTAATTCCTTGGCCCGCCGCGTGCCCGCCTCGGTTAAATATGTCTTTAACCAACGGATTCGATTCTTGCGGATCTGATTTTCCAGGGCTGCGCCCTGCAACTCTTTTGCCGCATGTTCCTTGGCCAGCGACTGCGTCTTCAACCCAGCCGTCACCTCGGCGCCCTCCGCCTGTGCCTCGGCTTTCGCGATCACCTCATGCAGCGCCTTCCATTCCTGCTCGGCATCGAAGCCGGGCATGCGATGCGGCGTGTAATTTGGAATCAACCTCTCCATCACCCGGCCGTCGCGTTCACCCGCCACGTAACAGGTAGAGAGATGCAATAGGCCCGCGTGATCCGATCCCCGTACGAAATCGAGAATCGTCATCACCGCGTCGGTATTGGTGGTCAGCGCGTCTCGCAAATCGGGATTGAAATCGGTAAGCCCCGAGCTGTTGACAATAAGATCGAGATTCCGTTGCAAGCGGCGTCCTATTTCTGCACTCAGCCCCAACCCCGCTTGCGTGACGTCGCCTTCGACGACTTCCACTTTGTCGCGTAAATAGTCGCCGAAGGCGGCGCCGTATTTCTCGAATAACGGATCGAATACGGGCGATTCTTCGACGATTTTTTCAAAGCGCCGCTGCGCCGGATTGGATTTCTGCCGCCGGATCAGCAAATAAATCCGCCCAATGTCCGGTAACTCCAGCAGCGTGCTGGCCAGCCAGACTTTCCCGATAAATCCGGTGACGCCGATCAGCATCACATGTTTGCCGGCCAGCGCCCGCCGCACCGAAAATCCTGGGGCCTGCTGCTGTCCCTCGAAATGCACGATCGGACGCTGCAGATCTAAGCGCTCTCGCTCCGAACTGATGATGGCGCCGCGTAACTCTTCGAGCGTGATATCTAACTGGCGCGCCAAGGTCTTCGGCGCGCGCCGGCCATCCGGGCTCTGCTCCCGCAACAGCGCGAAGCCTCCGCGCGGCCGGATCACAGGCTCCAGCAACCTTCCAGTCGCCACGCCGTCGCGGAATTCCAGCCGGTTCGCGACGATGCGCTTCACCCCTAAGTGCAGCGCCAGAGGCTTCATCACATGCTCCAGCGCCTGGCTCACCAGCACTACGTCGGCGCCCGAGCGCACCAACTCGCGCACCCGTTCGGCTCCATTCGTCTTCAACTGCGGTTTCAATTTATAGGTAAAATATTCTTCCCCCAACAGATCGAGGCGGTCGCGGGTCACGCCCCGCAGAGTCGTATGCACCACCCGCGTGGCAAATTTGCGGTTGGTCGAATAAAGAAAGGGACGCAGCGCCGCCATCAAAAAGATGAGGCCGCGGCGGCGAAAACGCTCGGCAAAAGTCTGCGCATTCCAGGTGAAGAAAGCCACCGGCTGGACTACCGTCAGGTCGAGGAGGCTGCCTTCCACTCGCCAAAACACAGTATGCGCACCACCGGCGGACACTTCACCATTTGCCCTGGGGGACGCGGTAGGTTTGTCGTTTAGCTTTTCCAAAGTATTATTCGTCCCGACCACCTGCTGGCCGCGCTCGGGACAGGCGAATCTTCTATTGTAAACAATGCCATTGGAGTTTTCCGAACCCTTCGCAGGCAAGGGCTGGACTGCCCTGAGCCCTCTGGCATCCGCGGTAATATCTTCCGGCAACCAAAGCGGGATCTAAACATTTAGGCTGTCCCGAATCTCCCGAACGATCTCCTCCGGCGCAGCCGAGATATCGACAACTATCCCAGTCTTCGGCTCCTCCAGATCGGCAAACTGCCCCGCCAGAATTTTTTCATCGGCAAAGTGCCCATGCCGTCCGTGCAATCTGTCTGCAATCAATTCTTTGCTGCCCTTCAAATAAACGAACTTCACTTGCGGTCCCACCGCGAGCATCTCACGATATTCTTGTTTCAGTGCCGAGCAGCCCAGTACGAGGCTGCTTCCGCTGGCGTCCCTTTCCGCAAGTTCAGCTCGCAGGCGTTCCAGCCAGGGTTTCCGGTCTTCATCGTCCAGCGGAATTCCGCGTCGCATCTTATCCACGTTCGCCCATGGATGAAAATCGTCCGCATCCAGGAAATCCCATCCCAAGTGCTGCGCCAGTAAACGTCCTACCGTTGTCTTCCCCGCGCCCGTAACGCCCATCAGCACAATAACCAAGCAACGCCTTCCTTGAATCGATTTCCCGTACCCCTGTCCGGAAAATTGCCTACCGGAAGCTTAGAGCTATCGGCCATTCATTCATACTCCCGTAACAATCTTCTCGTATAGTGACGGACTTTAGCATTACCGGCAACGCCAATCCACTCGAAGAGGAACCATCATGGCAACCGCGTCGCAGACCGTGCTCGACCAGAAGCTCTCGCGCTCCCCCGGCAGGATCGGCATGTTAGTTTTCGGAGTCGTGCTCGCCATCGGAGTGGGTTATGCCGGATCGAGCCTGCTCCATGATCTGTCCTTCGTGCACAACGAATCGATTCTGCCTTTTGTCCTTCTAGGGCTCGCCCTTTTGGTCGCGCTGGGTTTCGAGTTCGTGAATGGATTCCATGACACCGCCAATGCCGTGGCCACAGTAATTTACACCCATTCGCTCGAACCCCATGTAGCCGTGGTCTGGTCGGGTTTCTGGAACTTCCTTGGCGTGCTGGCATCGAGCGGACTCGTCGCTTTTGCAATCGTCTCGCTACTTCCCGTCGAACTCATTCTACAAGTGGGCAGCAAGGCCGGCTTCGCCATGGTCTTCGCTCTGCTGGTCGCTGCCATCATCTGGAATCTGGGCACATGGTGGTTCGGACTGCCTGCCTCCAGCTCGCACACGCTGATCGGTTCCGTCATCGGTGTCGGTATCGCCAACCAATTGATGAATGCGCGGACGGCCACCAGCGGTGTCGACTGGGGCCAGGCCGCAAACATCGGCAAATCGCTGTTGCTCTCGCCCCTCGTCGGCTTTGGTTGCGCCTACCTGTTATTGCTGGTCGCGAAAGCTCTGATTAAAGATCCCAAGCTCTACCAAGCTCCCGAAGGCACTGAGCCCCCTCCGTTCTACATCCGCTGTCTGTTAATCCTTACCTGCACCGGGGTCAGCTTCTTTCATGGATCGAATGACGGCCAGAAGGGCATGGGACTGATCATGCTGATCCTGATCGGCACTGTCCCCACCGCCTACGCCTTAAACCACGCCGTTACCTGGAAAGACTCGCAGGATTTCATAGCCATCTCACAGCAAGCCGCGAGCACGCTCGATCACTATGTCAGCCCCAACGCGGCCATCGGCGACGCCCACGACGATGTCACCGAATACATCCGCAGCAAAAACTTCACGCCTAACACCATGCTCGCGCTGCGCACTATGGTCAGTGACATCGGCAACGAAACCGCTCTTTACAAAGAGTTCAAGAATATTCCTAACGATCAGGTGCGCAACTTCCGCAATGACATGTATCTCATCAGCGAATCGATCCGCCTGATGCAGAAGAGCGGCAAGCCGCAGTTTTCCGCCGCCGATACGGCCGTGCTGGCCAATTACAAGAAGCACATCGACCACGCCACCCGCTTCATTCCGCTTTGGGTGAAGGTCGCAGTCGCCATGGCCCTCGGACTCGGCACCATGGTCGGATGGAAGCGCATCGTAGTCACCGTTGGAGAAAAAATCGGCAAAAGCCATCTCACCTACGCTCAAGGAGCAGTCGCCGAAATCACCGCTATGGCCACGATCGGCGCCGCCGACGGCTTCGGTCTCCCGGTCAGCACCACGCACGTTCTTTCGTCCGGAATTGCCGGCACCATGGCCGCGAATCATTCCGGTATTCAGTGGTCCACGGTTCGTAATCTGGCGATGGCGTGGGTTCTTACGTTGCCAGTAGCGATGCTGCTCTCCGGCACCTTGTTCTGGGTTTTCCGCAAAACGTTCTAGAGGTTCGTCGGTTGTCAAATGTTGTGTGGCGCGGGCACTCCTGCCCGCATTGCCGCGCAAAAATCGCCTGCAAGCGCCATTAAGCTCGAACCATCTTCAACAAGCCCACCTTTTTCCAGCTCCTGTCATCTCACATTCACTTCGAGGAGGTGGATTTATGAATTACTTTCATAGAGCCCATGTGATCTCTTGTCTCCTGGCTACCGTCATCGTTGCTTTGCTGGCGACTCCGCTGCATGCCGACAACAAAGTCCTCGGACAGATCGAACTTGACGGTGCCTCGAAAGTGGAAAACACCTCAGGCGTCTGGGTCGACGGACAATATGTGGGATACCTGGGCGAGTTGAAGGGATCGAAAAAGCTTTTGCTCCTTCCCGGCGAACATGAGATCTCGGTGCGCCAGGACGGCTATCTGGACTTCACGCAAAAAGTCACCGTGCGCGCCGGCGAAAAGCAAGTGATTGCCGTGAAGCTGGAAAAAGACACCCGTGTAGAACTTCCAAAAGTCACCGCCGAAATTAAGCTGGAGGTAAAGCCAAACCGCGCCGCGGTCTTTGTCGATGGGCTCTTTGTCGGCCACGTAGGCGAGTTCGGTGGAGTTGGCAAAGCGCTGCTGGTGGCACCAGGCAGGCGCAAAATCACCATCACTCTTGCCGGATATCAATCATTTGAAACCGATATCGACCTGGTAGCCAATCAGAAATCTACGGTTAAGACCGACTTGGTACAAGGAGGCCCGGCGCAAGGCGCGCCGCTCCCACCCCAATGACAGGTTTTGCCTTGAAGGATCGAGGGGATTAAGCGGAAGCTCCTACCGAAGCCGAATCCTTCCACTGTTTCCCCAATTTCTCCAGGAACGCCTCGGCCGGCAGCCCGGCCTGATTTCGAAACAGCGCCAGCAAAACATCCTGATCGTCAACCACCGGTGCGGTACTCCAGGTCTCGATCTCCAGCCCTTCCGGCTCCACCAGCAACTCGGGCTGCAAGTCGCGGTTTTCCGCCAGCAGCGCCAAGAAATTTTCCAGCAGCGTTCGATGCTCTGGAGTCGTCCGCGTGAACTCCACTCCCATCCCTTTATCGGCGTGCATCACTCGAACCACGCCCTCGGTTTTCAGCTCCATGTCCGCCGCCCGCATCGACAGGGTCACCCGCGTCGACGCCGGGAACGGAGAAGGCAATTCGAGGTAGCATCCGCCCAAACTCAAATGCGTGAGCTGGCAAACCGCGGGAGGATCGTCCTTCTCCACGTCCGGAGCATTCTTCCCCAGCCATTCTCTCAACTGTCGCGCCATCTCCGGCGACTGGTTCTCGAAACGCAGCCCAACCTGCGTTCTCGTCCCTTCCCAGGCGAACTGCGCTTCCATCTCTACGGAGGTTTCGGAGCCGGGCAGCGTGAACGTCACGTTCCAACGCCCCTGCGGTTTGCTTCGCCGCGGCATATTCAGAGCCAACCCACCTTCCCCCAGATCGATTGTGTTGGCCTTGATGCGTGTGCCCGAATCGCGGCTGTACATCTCCACCGCAATATTGATCGGAATACGTTCGTTGCGCCGCCGTTCTTTTTTCATCAACGCCCGCGCCGCCCGAAAACTCGATTTTGATTTCTCCACCGACACCGGCTTGTACAAAATAAAGTGCGCTCCCAGATCGAATGCCGACCGCAACCCTATCTCCGGATCGAGAATCGCCACCGCGATCGCCCGCTTGTTGCATGGTGCCGTCCTCGTACTGCGCAACACCGCCGCCGCTCCTGGACCGCCGCAATCTACGATGATCGCCTCAAACCGCTCCCGGGTCAGCTTTCGCAAAGCCGCACCCGCATCCGCGCACAGCTCGACCCCGATGTCGAGATCGCCCAACGTCCGCCGCAACACCCTCACAATCTTCTCGTCCGAACACAACAGTAGCGACTTTAAATTCATCGTACCGCCTCAATCGTCCTTCCTAAACTCTAAGCCCGCGCCCAACGTCCGATCAATCAGCCACTTGTGCCGTCAGTTACGCCCGTAACCAGGAGTAAATGCCCGATAGGACTGGTCGGATGCACTTCTCGCTTCCTTCGCGAGAAGAGGAAGCCGCAACCGCTCCAGGCTTAGCAGGTGTGGAAAACATGATTTGTGCGGCCGATCAATTAAACTCTGATGCGGAGGCTCGTCATGGAACACAGTTTGTCCCAAACCATCTCCCTGCTCACCCGCACTCCCAGCGCTCTCGATGCCTTATTGCGCGATCTGCCGGATGCCTGGACGCTGCGCAACGAAGGCGACAAAACCTGGACTCCCTTCGACGTAGTGGGCCATTTGATTCACGGCGAACGCACCGACTGGATGCCACGCGTCAGAACGATCCTGCAACACGGCGAAAGCCAGCCGTTTGCGCCATTTGATCGTTGGGCGCAAGAGCGCGAGAGCCAAGCCAAGTCACTCGACCAGTTGTTGGATGAATTCTCTGCCCTCCGCTTTGAAAATCTGGGCGAACTACGCGCCCTAAATCTCACCCCGGATCAACTTAACCTGCGAGGACGCCACCCAGCCCTGGGGGTAGTCACTCTCTCTCAGCTTCTCGCAACCTGGGCAGTCCACGACTTAACCCACCTCCACCAAATCTCGAGGACGATGGCCCACCAGTACCGCAATGCCGTCGGCCCCTGGGCCGCGTACCTGGGCGTCCTACAGTGCGGCGGCCACAGTTCATAGCTCACCAACGGACATCTTGCTGCTTTCAGGCCGCCGTCGTACCATAGCGCGTTCCTTCGAGGAGGGCCCCATGATCGACCGCCGACACTTCCTATCTACCGCCGGTACCGGACTCGCCGCTTCCCTGGCCCTCCGAGGAAACCTTTTCGCGCAACTGGAAAAGATCCCTCCGCTCCCCGACCATTCCCTGCTCGACCAGAACGAAGATGCCTATTGGGCTGAGATGCGCAAGCAGTTCCTGATCCCCGCCGATGAAATCTATCTGAATAACGGAACTGTGGGATCGAGTCCGGCACCGGTTCTGCGCGCCATTTTCGACGGCTACAGCACAACCGAGTGCATGGACCAGCAGGATCCCGAAGACTATCCCATCTGGGGATACTCTTCCTCGAACGAGTTCCGCGATCCGCTCGCCGTCTTCCTCGGGTGCAAGCGCGATGAACTCGCCCTGCTGCGCAATGCCACCGAGGCCAACAGCTATATCGCCAATGGCGTCGATATGAAGCCCGGCGACGAAGTCCTGACCACCGACCAGGAGCATTCCGGCGGTATACATCCCTGGGACCTCAAAGCCAAGCGCTACGGCATTGTGGTTAAAAAAGTCACGCTTCCACTCCCGGTGAAAGACGCCGCGCAGGTTCTAAATCTTTTCAACGACGCCATCACGCCGCGCACGCGCATCATTTTCTTCAGCCACATCACGACGGTCACTGGAGTAGTTCTTCCCGCGAAAGAGTTGTGCGCGCTGGCGCGCTCCAAAGGAATTCTCTCCGCCGTCGACGGCGCGCACGTGACCGGCATGATGCGCCTCAATCTTAACGACGTGGGCTGCGACATGTACTCCTCGAGCCCGCACAAATGGCTGCAAGCCACCAAGGGAACCGGCTTCCTTTATGTGCGTGACGAGGTTATCGACCGCTTGTGGAACACCATCGCCACGGAAGGTTGGGATGAAACCTCCATTCGGGCCGAACGCTTCCAGCGCATCGGCAGTTCGAACGTGCCCGCATTGTGGGGATTACGCGCAGCCTTAAAGCTGGCCAATGATATCGGCCTCGAAGCTATCGAACGCCGACACCGCTCGCTTGCCGACTACATGCTGGATCAGATGATGAAACGTGGCGCCATTTCGTGGACCTCGCCCGACCCCGCCCTTCGCTGCGCCATCGTGACCGTAAACGTGCCCCCAGTACCGCGCATGGATTTGGAAAACTGGTTGTGGAAGACGCACAAGATCCGCATTCGCGGAGGCGACCCCAACAAGCTGCGCCTGTCAACTCCCTACTACTTGCAGAAGACAGATATCGATCGTTTTCTGGAGAAGTTCGACGAGTACAAGCGGGAGAAGAAATTGACCTGATCTAACGATGGTCATCTCGCTTTGACCATGTCTGTTACAATATGTCCGTGAAGGAAATATCCGCTGCAGCCTTCAAAGCCCAATGCCTCAGCCTGATGGAAGATGTGCGCTCTACCAGGCGTCCGCTGGTGATCACGAAGCGCGGCAAACCAGTAGCGAAACTGGTACCCATCGATGAACCAAAGGATGACTTCATTGGCAGGCTAAAGGGCGTGTTTGAAGTGGTCGGCGATCTCGATGCCGATCCGCCCGAGGAGTGGGAGTCCGCGTTTTGATTTTGCTGGACACGCATGTCCTGTTTTGGGCAGTAGATGACTCGAAGTTTCTTTCGCGCCCAGCCGCCTCCGCCATTCGCCGCGCTCGTCAACAAGGCGGGATCGCAATCTCCGCCATCAGCACGTGGGAGCTTGCTTCCATGCTGGCGCGGGGACGCATTCGCCGTTACGGCACGCTTGAATCCTCCCTCAACCTGCTGCTCGAAGGAGTCACTGTGCTGCCGATCATGCCCGAGATCGCAACCCTGGCGGCCCAGTTCCCGCGCGAATTTTCTGGCGACCCCGCCGACCGTATCATCGGCGGCACAGCCCGCGCCGAAGGTTTGACTCTGATCACGCACAACGAGAAAATCCGAAGAAGTTCACTGCTTAAAACGGTGTGGTAAGGTCTCCGAAACCCAGATTACGCATGAGTAGGATTTGGGGGATCGAGGGAGACTCAACACTCAGTCGTAATACTCCAGCCCCAAATGCGTGATCAGTTCCTCGCCCTTCAAATGTCGCAAAGTATTTTTTAGTTTCATCAGCTGGATAAACAGATCGTGCTCCGGATAAAGCCCCGGCACCGTCATAGGAGACTTAAAGTAGAAACTGAGCCACTCCTGAATTCCTCGTCCACGCAATTCGGAACAGCGCTTCGCCAGATCAACCAGCAACACAAGATCCAGAACGATCGGCGCGGCCAGAATCGAATCCCGGCACAGGAAGTCGACCTTAATCTGCATGGGATAGCCAAGCCATCCGAAGATGTCGATGTTGTCCCAGCCTTCTTTGTTATCGCCACGCGGCGGATAATAGTTGATCCGAACTTTGTGGTACATGTCGCCGTAGAGTTCCGGATAAAGATCGGGCTGAAGAATATGCTCGAGTACCGACAGCTTCGATTCTTCCTTGGTCTTGAACGAGCCGGGATCGTCCAGCACTTCCCCGTCGCGATTGCCCAGGATGTTGGTGGAGAACCATCCGTTCAGCCCTAACATGCGCGCCTTGAAACCGGGGGCGAGGATGGTCTTCATCAAAGTTTGGCCGGTTTTGAAATCCTTGCCGCAGATGGGCGCTTCATTTTTGCGCGACAGTTCGAGCATGACCGGCAGGTCGACGGTCAGGTTCGGAGCGCCGTTGGCGAAAGGCACGCCCTCCATCAGCGATGCATAGGCATAAACCATCGAGGGGGCGATCGTCTCATCGTTCTCGCGCAGCGCTTTCTCGAATGACTTCACCGATTGGTGAGCTTCGCCCGCTTCGATAAAAGACTCGGTCGAACCGCACCACATAGTGATCAGGCGGCTCGCTCCGCTGGTTTTCTTGAAGTCGCGGATGTCGTCGCGCAACTGCTCGGCGAGATCCATCTTGGTTTTGCCCTTCTTCACGTTGGGTCCATCAATCTTCTTCACGTAGTTGTGATCGAAGACCGCAGCCCGCGGCGTTACCGACGACAGAAAAGGTTTCAATTGATCGAGCAGACGCTGATCGAGCACGCCGGCATTCGAGGCTGCGTCGTACATGTTGTCTTCGAAGATGTCCCATCCTGTGAAGACGAGGTCATCGAGCCCGGCCAGTGGAACAAACTCCTTGATCTTCGGTGACCGTCCGTCAGTGCGCTTGCCGAGGCGAACCGTGCCCATTTGCGTAAGCGATCCGATAGGCTTAGCCAGTCCTTTGCGAATGGCCTCCACACCAGCTACAAAAGTGGTCGCCACCGCACCCATGCCGGGAATCATCACGCCGAGCTTGCCTTTTGCGGGCTCGATGGTGCCGTTATTTTCCGAGTTGCTGCGCGCCTTCCCTTCGAACCTTGCTTCGTTCACTTCGATGCTGGTCTTCGATGCCGTCTTTGCAGACTTATTGCGTGTCGCCATATTTTGGCCGCTTCCTTAGTAAGAATATTCGGGGATATGCAAACCTTGTATGTTCTCGTATCCGACAGGATTTGTGCAAACGAGAGCGGTCGAATGCGCAGAAAAACGGTTTGAGCGGCCGCGAGGGGCTATCCGTTGGTGAATCGAAAATCGTAGGCTTCGACTATGGTTGGTACAATATACTCGTGTCGTGAGCCTGAGGAATAAGTTCGTAAGGGAAATCTCCCGGGCGGAGATCCTCGATCTCATCGCACAACAAGTAGTCGAGGACGATTACATTGAGTTCAAAACTGAGCTGTTGCACCCGAAGAAGTCGGTTAAAGCGCTGGAAGATGAGAAGGAAGACCTGCTCGCAGATCTGGTAGGCTTCGCGAACGCATCCGGCGGACTCATCGCTGTTGGCATCGCCGAGGATAAGCACGGAAGGGCGAGCGGCCTTACGCCGGTGACGGGCGACGAAGCTACAAAACTTGCCAACGCGGTCAGAGACCTGACGGTCGCCTATATTAAACCTGGGATCCTTCAACTAGAGGTGGTGCCTTTTCAAATGAAGGACGATGGCAGCGAGTGGATCGTTCTGATCAGGGTTCCGGACGGATTGAACAAACCCTACATGTGCGATTACAGGGGTCGGACTCGCTTCGCACTTCGAGTCGGCAACAGGAAGCGTCACATGGCATATGACGAAATACAACAAAGATTTCTGGCGAATCCCCAAGAGGCGCGCCTCGCGCAACTGGTTACCGAAATTGCATCGATAAAATCGCTAATCAGCGATCTGAACAAAAAGCTGGAAAGGTAAAGTTAAGATGGAATACGACATCGCCGACGTTTTGGAAATTCGTGACCAATCAAAGTTTCTCAAGGTGATGCAGGAGACCTTTGAAACCCAAATCGGCTCCCAGCGAACCTTTCGGATTACTGCCACACCTGTTGCTCTGGGTGAAGTGGAAGCGGACCTAGGCAGCCGCGATTTGCAAGATTTGCTGGAAGAGCCACCCGGCCGGCAAGGAGGGTGGAACGTGAGTCCTCTGCGACCGCTACGCAGGACTTCCCTAGGCTTCGAAACCGAGCGGCCAGACTTCCACCATTTGAAGTTCATCAAGAATGGGCATCTCGAGTTCTGGACGGCAATTGACGAACACTTTAGCTGGAGACAGAAGGCCGCCGAACAAAAATCCAACCCCCTCCTGTATCCCTACCCTGTTGTGGAATATCCGGTCAGCTTTCTTCGTCTCTATAGGCAGCTTCTGAATTTAATAGGAATTACATCGGACTGCACATTCCAGATGGAGTATGTCAACGTTCAGGGCGCAATTCTTCGCCCCTTCCAACCGGAGAGCATTGGTTACGATCACCCCGTGGAGGGAATTAGGCCCCTGGAACGCAAGCGTTTGGTCTTCCCGAAGAAAAAGTTCTCGGCTGGCTTCGATCCGGATCCTAGTGCACTAGAACTCATAAAGGATCTTTATTTTGAGTTCGGGTACAGGCCGGAGCAGATTCCGTTTTTCGATTCCAGCGGCCATTGCAGACTGTGACTCCCTTTTGCAAAAGCGTGGCTACGCCGATGCTCTGCATAAATAATTTGTGTTGGACTCTAGCCGCGGCATCCTGCATAGTGGACTTACTTCGCAATCCGGCTCCGCAGCCGGTCTCGCGAAGCTGATGTTTGCAGGCCAGCCCTGATGTTGGTATTGCAATCTCCTGACCCCGTTGTTCTCCACGACAATCTGAGCCCACGCCATTCGGCCCTGCGCCGGTAGTGTGCTCTTCAGACATGCTCTTCTTCGAGCTTGCTCGGAAACGAAGAGAACAGGAGATTCCATGAAATCAATTCGCAACTACGTCTACGCCGCAGCATTGACCGTAAGCGCTCTGAGCTTCACGCCCAGCCTGGCATCCGCACAGGAGGCGGCGGGAAGCTTCACGCTGACCCATGACGTCCACTGGCAGAACGCAATTGTGCCGGCAGGAAAATACCGCTTCAGCATTACGGCGACTGGCCCGCTGGAGTTGCTCACGCTGCGCAAAATGAATGGCGATGCAGCCAGCTTCATGCTCTTTGTAGAGGATCACGACGTATCACGACCCAGCGACGCAGAAAGGTTGGTTCTCGTGTCGAGATCGCGTGAGGAGTTTGTAAGTGCGATGCAACTTCCAGACTTCGGATTGACGCTGCACTTTGCCGTGCCCGCCGAAACTCGCGAGATGGCGAAATCGGTTGCTACCACAACCCTTTCCGACACTCGCTAGTGGCGCAACCCCGGGGGCGAACCGCGTCATGCCCCCGGGTTTTTTGTGCCAGTGCTTTTCAGGAAGTTTTTATATCAGTGTTTTTCGGCTAAGCGGAGTTTCAGCCCAGCGTTAAGACACCCTCCACACACGGCTCAGCCGCGCATGTATTTACGTTCTTGCAGCTCGCGGAATCTTAAAGCTGGCTCAGGTAAGCTTATTCGCAGGTACGTTCCCTTTCACCTCGTCGCTGAGCACAATCGCTTCCGCGATTTCCTTCATGGGTTTGCGCTTCTGCCGGCTTTGACGTTGCAATGTCAGGTAAGCCTGCTCTTCGCTCAGGCCTAGATCGCGCTGCAAAATTCCTTTCGCGCGTTCCACCACTTTGCGAGCTTGTAATTGCTCACACAGATTTGAGTTCGCGTCTTCCAGTCGCGCCATTTCGATTTCCGCTCCCACCAAAAAGCCAATGGTGGAAATCAGACGAATCTCTCGCGAGCGGTACACATGAGGCTGACGATGCTGCACATTGATGACCCCCATCACCTGTCCGCGGCACATTAACGGAACCGACAAGAAGGCTTCGTAAGTATCTTCCGGGAGCTCGTGGAAAAATTGGAAGCGCGAATCGAGCGCCGCGCTCTTGGCAACTGCAACCGGCTCGCGATGCTCGGCGACCCATCCGGTAATGCCTTGCCCCACGCGCAGTTTCAAGCGGCCAACAATTTCTGGATGAGAGTTCTTGGAAGCCCGCAGGACGAGGTTTTCGCCCTCCAGTACATAAACCAAGCAGGAATCGCACTTCACCAGGGCAGAAGCAAAATGGACTACACGATTGAGAGTTTCCTGAAAGCCATCCGCCGTAGTGGCCAACTGGATGCCAATCTCGTGCAGCAAATCTACATGTGAGTCCTCAACCGCTATTAAGTTTTCCATGCATAAGAGTATGAGCGATTCCCATGCACTGTCTAATTCCAAATTTCAATGAGTGCTATAAATGATTTGCCGTAAGATTTTTACCTCTTATTAATACATTTTGGGAACCGGATGCATCGCACTTCGAGCTGGAAAGTCTCGAAGTGCATCGCATGCGTTTGAACGGAGTTGCTCGTATGAGTGAGAAAGTTGCTCTGATCACCGGTTGCTCCAGCGGCTTCGGTCTGCTGAGCTCGATTGCCATGGCGAGGGTGGGCTTCCGCGTGGTTGCAACCATGCGCGACCTGAGTCGCCGCCAGAGTCTCGATCAGGCCGCAAGCAGCACCGGGGCTGCGCTCGATGTTCGCGCGCTCGATGTGACGAAGTTCGAGACTCTTCCCGCTTTGGTTGACGCAATTACTCGCGACTATGGAACGATCGATGTATTGATCAACAACGCGGGATTCGCGGTCGGTGGTTTTGCGGAAGACATCAAGCTGGAAGAACTGCGCCGCCAGTTTGATACAAACTTTTTTGGCGCTGTGGCGATGACGAAAGCTGTGCTGCCGGCGATGCGGCGTCAGCGCTCGGGACACATCATCATGGTTTCCTCGATCGCCGGGCTGCTGGGATCGTTCACCGTGAGCAGCTATTCCGCATCGAAACATGCACTGGAGGGATGGAGCGAATCGCTGCGGCTGGAAGTGAATTCACTTGGAATCAAAGTGGTGCTCGTCGAGCCGGGCGCTTTTCAAACCGAGATCTGGACCAGCGCCGTGATGGGCGAAAACGCGATCAAACAGACTTCTCCGAACATTCAGCGCAGCCTGCGCATGCGCGATCGCGTCCGAGCCTTGCCCAAGCGCGATCCCGTGGAAGTGGTGAGGAAAATTGTAGCCATTGCGCAAGATCCTGATCCGAAGCTGAGATATGTGGTCGGACGCGATGCGAAAATACAGCTTGCGCTCAAACGCATTCTGCCCTGGAAGTGGAATGAAAAGATTGTGGCGAGTTTCTTGAAGGTCGACTGACCGCCAAGTGCGAATATCAGCTGAGCCTACTTTTCCAATTCCATCGGCTTCACCGGCAAATCCCAATGCGCGTCGAGAATCTCAAAGCGACGCTGTTCTTCGCGCTGGAAGGTCTCCTGATCGGGATACATTTGCTTTTGTAGCGCGGCTTCGTCGAATGGTTCGTTGGCTACGGTTGCGTTCTTGAAGATAATGGTCACACGGAAATCCCAGCGGCCGTCTTCCGTGGTGTGATAGCGCGGCTGATCCATCCACACTTTGGCGATACGCCCCATCTCCATTTCTTTTTTCAGGACCGGATAATGATTTTTCTTGAAGAGCTTGAGAAATTCGTCTGCATGCCCCCATTTGGCTTTGTAGTAATACTCAATCACAAATGGCCGGTCAGAGTTGGCGGGCGTGGTTTGCGCATGAGCAGCCATGGAGAACACAACAGCGAAAAACATGAGAGTAGTGAATAGATGCGACATTCGAATCACGGAGGACCTCCTGGTAAATACCAGCTTGTACACTAAATAATGAGCAAAAGAAAGCCCCGGTGAAGCGACGATGCAATCGCAAGATGAGCAGCAGATACTGAAACTCTTCGAGGATGGCGATCGCGCCTTGATCGCGGCTGACGTTGCCGGACTCTCGCGTATCTTTGCCGACGAGTACATGCAATATGACGAATCGGGTAAGCCTTTCACCAAGCAGGATGTGATCGAAAATCTACAAAGCGGCAGGATTCGTTACCTGTCGATGACTTCGACCGGCCGCCGCATCCGTCTGCTGCGAGATGACGTTGCCATCGTGCATGGGTCGGAAGAAGATGAAGTCCAGCAAGCTAGTCAGCGCTTTTCTGTTCACTACATCTACATGGATGTCGTCATCAAGCGCAACGGCAAATGGCAGATCGTGGGATCGCAACTGGCAAAGCCGCAGGCCGACTCGGCTTAGTTTCACACCGGAAAAATTCGACCGCGCTTGGGATCGATGCGAAATCCAAAGCGCTGCGCTGTTTTCATTGCCTGGCTCTCTGCGCGCATGGCTCGAATCGATTTGACGGGCCACCCCATCAGCCAGGCATGGCGAATCGCTCCACTCCAGTTGTAGACGTAGTACTCGCCGCTGGGCGCGAGCTTGTAGTCACCACTCGACGCATGCCGCTGTCGTACGACTTCAGCACGGGCGATGAATTCGGCCAGTTCAGCTTCTCCCAGTGCCGCTACTGGACGACGGGAGGCGGAAATTTGTTCCTTGATTGTGCGATGGAGAAGATAGAGATCGGCAGTCGAGCGCAGGTTGGGAAATCGAAACACCGGGTAGTTGGGGTCGGAATCAAAGATACGCGCGCCGTGAGAATTACTGGTTTCAAAAGCAAAGCCGTCCTCGAATCGCGACTTGAACACCAGGAACGGAATCGTCTTCAGGCCGCTTACGATGTGTCCTAATTGTGCCGAATCCTTGTTCTCGGAGTGAACAAACACTCCCAGGCGGGCGACAGCGTTCCGTTTTCCTGGATCTTGCACGAGCTGTCCGGCAAATTCGAATCCCAAATTCGTCAGGTCAATGAGACGATGGACCGGCAGAGCGGGCTCGAGTTGCCCGCTGAACATTCTGAACCCGGCGCGCAGTGGCAGCGACTGCCTCGTATAAAGCAGATAGGGACCCTGCACGAAGGGCAATAGGAAGAACGATACAGCGGCAGCCGAAGCAACTTCAAACAGGTGCCAAGCGGTCTCGGATCTGGTCAAGCCATACAGGAGCGCAACGAACAGCCAAATGGCAACCACTTGCAGACGAATGGAAGGCTTCCGCGACTCCCGCAGAACTCGGGGTTTGACCTTGCCCAGCTCTGTGTTGAGTTCGTTCTCCCCCGGCACTCGGCCTCCGGCTGACTACTTCATTTCGACTCCGCGGTGCGCATCCGGTTCTGCCAATGCGTCCACGCAAACCAAGCCATCGCCGCCAATACAACTACCCCAATCACGGCGTCGAACTTGTGGAAATATTTTCCGAGCTCGCGCCAATTCTGCCCCAGTTTCATGCCTAAATAGGCGAGGCCCAGACACCAGGGCCACGATCCCAAGAAAGTGTAGAGGTGGAAGCGTCCGCGGGGCATGCGCGCAATGCCAGCAGGCAGAGCGATGAACGTACGAATTACAGGCAGTAGCCGGCCGAAGAATACAGCGAGATATCCCCAACGCGCGAAAAAGCGGTCAGCCCAGTCAAGTTCACGGTGACCCATGAGAATCCAGCGGCCGTAGCGCTCAACCAGCGGACGCCCGCCATAACATCCAATTTCATATGCAACCAAAGAGCCCAGGTTGCAGCCGATGGCGCCAGCCGTCGCGACCCAAAGAAGTTTGAAGGTGCCGGCAAAAACCAGATAGCCGGCAAAGGGCATGATCAATTCTGAAGGAAGCGGAATGCACGCCGATTCAATCGCCATCAGAAGCACAATCCCGGCGTAACCAGTGGCGGCGATCACAGAATTGATAAAGACGAAGATGATGGCTAGAAGTTTTTCGGTCACGGAAGCAGTTCTCGGTTCTTGGTTGTCAGTTCTCAGTAAAAACCCTCAGCGGGCTCGGACCGAAAACTCGGCATGATTAGTGTATCGGAAACCGCTGTGCGCTTAGCTTGAACGGATTCACTTGCGTAGACTAGAACGACCCGTCCTGAGTAAATGTATAGCCCGGGAGGGATGCGCCTTCAGGCGTTTTCGCCACTTTGATGCGCACGGTTGGCACGTCTGGAGCGGTAATGCCCGCCGGCCGCAGCATGGCATATTGGCTGAATACTTCGCTGTACACCTTGGTGACCAGATAATCCTGGCCATCGGCATCGTTTCGCCAGACTTGCCCGAGTTGGATGGAATTTACCGCCACAATAACTTCCTTGAATGGTGCGCGACTGATACCAGAGTACTGGGGCGCATGGTTCGAGTCAATTGCGCTCGTCGGTACGAAGGTAGTTACGAAGGACCGTTTCGTGCGATTGTCTGCTAAGATGTTGGCCTCATGGCCCGCGGTATGACTCCTCGACAACCTGCCCGCAGCGGACGCCAGGACCGGGTGGCGCGGTCGCCCGTTCCGCCAGCGAAAGCCAAACCTGTGCCGACTAAACCGGCTACGAAACCGTCCCGCGTCGGTCAAGAGGTTCGCATTCGCAGCGGGTCAAAGCGGCCTAAACAGAGCGCATACGATCCGCTGGCGACCGAACGCATCCAGGAGATTTTGAAACGCCTCGATGTGCTTTATCCCGATGTGACGTGCGCCCTTACTCATAAAAGCGCGTGGGAACTCTTAGTGGCGACCATCCTTTCCGCGCAGTCGACTGACGTCAACGTAAACCGGGTCACGCCGGAGCTATTCCGCAAGTATCCGACGGTCGAAGCATTCGCCGCGCTGACGCCGGAGCAACTCGAGCCCGACGTGCGCTCGACCGGATTTTTCCGCAACAAATCAAAGTCTGTTGTGGGAGCAGCAAAGAAAATCGTCTCCGATTTCGGCGGCCAGGTTCCCTCCAAAATGGAGGATCTGCTCACACTCCCCGGCGTCGCGCGCAAAACCGCCAACGTTGTGCTGGGGACATGGTTCAAGAAGGCGGAGGGAGTGGTCGTCGACACGCACGTTCACCGCATCTCGCGCCGTTTGGAACTGACGACCAATAACGATCCCCAGAAGATCGAGCAGGATCTGATGCGGGTGATTCCGCGCGAAAAGTGGATCCTGTTTTCCCATCAGATCATTTGGCACGGACGCAAACTCTGTTTTGCCCGCAAGCCCAAGTGTGTCGACTGCGCGCTGGAAAATCTCTGCCATGCCGGAGACAAGACCTGGAGCACGGTGGAAATGCACAAAGACGCGAAGGCGTAAGGAGGGATTCGTGCCACTGCCGGCGGGATTTGATTCGATTGCCGGAGCGCAGGAACTTTAAGTCCCGTTCTGACCTCGTACTCGTACGGCCAGCCAATCTCTCCTTGCTTTCCAGCACAAGTGCAGCAACAATAGCTCAATGTCCGACGTGGTCCAATCCGTCCGCCAGCTCTTGCAGGATTTCATGGCTCCCGAGTTGCGCGAGCTGAAAAGCAACGTCAAGCAGGTCGACGGTAAGGTCGATTCGAAGACGAGCAGTCTTGAGGCCAAGATTGATGCCGAGACCAAGCGCCTGGAGGACAAGATTGTCTCTGAGGTCGGCCGCGTCGAAGACAAAGTGGATTCCGGTTTCGCGCAGTTGCGAACGCTCCTCGAAAACGCATACTTGCGGTCCGAACTGGAAGCCACGCGCGATATTTCCAACCTTCGGGAGCGCGTGACGCGGCTGGAAGTCGAGCGCGGCGCACCCCGTCAGTAACGGGTTTCTTCCCGCCGTCCCGGTCTGCTACACTTTCGACTCGGATTTGCGTCCGGCCAACCATTTCCATGCGCCCTCTCGCACTCTTTGCTATCGTCATACTCATGACCACCGTTGTCTCTGAGACCATTGCGGCGCAAACGCTAGCCGCGCCGCAGGCGATCACCGATCCCAAGCAAATCGCCTCCCAACCCAACGCGCAGGTCGATCCCCGTAGCCTGACCATCGAAAAGCTTTACACGACCCGCCAGGTCGGCCGTCCGACGTGGTCACCCGATGGCAAAAGCATCGCATTTATTTCGAATCTCAGCGGACGCAACAATCTCTGGCTGGTTCCTGCGGAAGGTGGATGGCCGGTACAGTTGACGGTCAGCGATCAACGCCAGACCGCGCCCACGTGGTCGCCCGACGGAAAGTGGATCGCCTACCAGTCCGATTATGACGGTGACGAAATTTGGGATATTTTTCTGGTCTCGCCCAAGACTGGCAAAGTCGTGAACCTGACCGGCACGAGCGAGATCGCCGAAACCGATCCCACGTGGTCACCCGACGGACGTTATCTGGCGTATCTGGTCAAGCCGAAGATATCGGCAGCCAGCGAGATTGATATTTACGACACATTGATGCGCGAGGTGAAGCACCTCACCCGCGATACTCCGCAGGACAAGCGTAATTCAAACCCCATTTGGTCGAAGGATGGAAAGTACATCGTATATTCGCAGGAGCAGGCGAAAGGCACCGATTCTAATATTTTCATCGCCGAAGTGAAGACGGCGAAGAGCACGCTGCTCACGCCGCATGAAGGCGAACAACTGTACTTTGCCAATGACATCTCGCCGGATGGCAAACACGTTCTGCTTGCCTCGAATGCCGCTAACGGCAGCGAAAACGTTGCACTTCTGGAAATTTCAAGCAAGAAACTTTCCTGGATCACAAAGGACAAATGGGAAATCCGCGGCGGCGAATTTTCTCCTGACGGTAAGCACATTACGTTCAGCGCCAATGTCGACGGCAACGAAGATATTTACCTGCACGAACTGGCCACGGGGAAGTCGACGATGTTGCCGTTCGCCAAGGGCGTGAACGAGCCTGCGGGCGGGCATTCCGCCTTCACCAACGACGGATCGCGGTTGCTTTATTACCACAACGGCCCCACCGAGCCGGGCGATCTGTGGATCTACACGATGGCCACGGGAAAATCCCACCAGGTCACGCATTCTCTGGTGGCCGGAGTGCGTCCGGAGGACATGGTCGAGCCTTATCTGGTGCACTATCCCAGCCGCGACGGCAAGTGGACCATTTCCGCATTTCTCTATGTCCCCTTCAACATGGCACGCAACGGGCAGAATGCGGCCATCGTTTATATTCACGGCGGACCCGCTTCGCAATCGATGAACTCGTTCAACCGCTTTGCGCAGTTTGCAGCCAATCAAGGCTACATGGTGCTCGCCCCGAACTACCGCGGATCCACGGGCTACGGCAAAGACTTTCAGCAGGCGAATCTTTTCGATATGGGCGGCGGCGACCTGCAGGACGTGCTGGCTGGAGTGGACTGGATTAAGCAGACCGGTCATCTCGATCCCAAGAAAATTGCCGTCATGGGAGGAAGCTACGGTGGCTATCTCAGCATGATGGCGGTCACGAAAGCGCCGGATTTGTGGGCTGGTGGCGTACCCATCGTGCCCTTCGTCAATTGGTTTACAGAAATTGAAAATGAAGATCCTGTGTTGCAACAATCCGATCTCGCTACTATGGGCGATGTGGTGAAAAACAAGGCGCTCTACGAGGATCGCTCACCCATCAACTTTATCGATCAAATTAAGGCACCGCTTCTGTTGCTCGCTGGAGGCCACGACCCGCGCTGCCCGAAATCAGAGACCCAACAAGTGGTCGATGCCATCAAGAAACGCGGCGGGACCGTCGAATACAAGATTTATGAAAACGAAGGGCACGGCTTTGCGCGCGTGGAAAATCAGATCGACGCCTATCGTCGCGTGGCGGATTTCCTGCTGGCGCACGTCGTCCCGGCGGATTGCAGTTGCTCACTCACGGAGTAGCTCTTCGCGTAGCGACATGGCGAATAATTGCATCCAGCAAGCCAGGGATTGTGAATTTCTTGGCCGCGATGTCGACTCGCAAATCCATTTCGCGCAAGGTCGACGAGGTGACGGGGCCAATCGAAGCGAGTTGAATTCCGTCCAGGCGAGCTAGCGTCGATGCGCGCGATTTTCCCATCAGATCGATAAAATTCTTCACGGTCGACGAACTGGTAAAAGTAATCACCTGGGGCCGGCGACGACTCTTCAGCACCGCCCGCAAGCGCGCCCGCGAGGATTGGGGGACTACAGTTTCGTAAGCTTCGACCACATCCACGGTGGCTCCAGCTTGGCGAAGTTCGAGGGGAATCACGTCGCGCGCCACTTTGGCCCGCACCAGCAGTATTCGCTTCCCCTTAGCTCGCTTGCGCAGGCTTCGCACAACAGATTCGGCGATGTACTCTTTGGGAACAACGTCCACCTCCACGCCGCGCTGCTCAATCGCCTTCTGGGTTGCCGGCCCGATAGCGGCAATCCTCAAGTGCTCGAGACTCCCTTTTGTCAGTCGCAGGTTCGCCATCCGCTGCCACATGGCATCGACTCCGTTCACGCTGGTAAGAATGAGCCAGTCGTAGCTCTCGATATTTTTCAGTGCGGCGTCGAGTGGTTTGTAGCTTTGCGGCTTGCGAATTTCGATGAATGGGATTTCGATTACAGTCGCGCCAAACTTGCGCAGTTCCGTCGACAGCGCTCCGGCTTGATGTTTGGCTCGGCCTACCAGCACGCGAAGCTGGCTCAGTGGTGGGCGGCGTGTTTCTGTTTTCTCTTTTCGCATGATTGAGGTTCGCTATTAAGGTTCGCGGGCAGAAGTGCCCGCGCCACACAGGCTAATCATCTTTTTTGTTGGCGATTCCTTTATCCGCTACCACGCCAAGATGCCTTTCCTTCATCATATCGGCGACACCAGAGACGATTGAGTCGTCAGACTTCGAAAGGGACGCAATCACATTCGCCTGATCTTGTCGCGGACGGTTTTGGCTCAACTTGAACTTGCCCTCTATTTTTGTGGCGTTAATTTCGAATCCCACAATCTGGCGCAGCATGTTTTCACGAAAAGTCGGGCTTAGAGTTTCCCATTGATCGCGATACGCAGGCTCGAAGTTTTCCATCAGTTCACCGAGCATCTGGTGGACATCGTGCTCCGCGGAGAAAAGTCGTGCTTCCCCGTAGACATGCACGGCGGCGTAGTTCCACGTCGGAACACTTTCGCGAGCCACGTAGTTGGTTGGCGAGACATAAGCGTGCGGTCCGTGAAAAATCGTTAGGCACTGGGTTTGCTCTTCGAGATAACGCCAGTGCGGATTTGCCTTGGCGACGTGGCCATGAAGGAGAAGCTTATCCTGTTCTTCGCGAATGGAGAGCGGCAGGTGCGTGGCGAATGGCGCAGCGCCGGTCGTCGAAATCAGGATGGCGAAAGGATTCGCGCGCATGAAGGCGACAGCCTCAGCGTGGTTACGCACGCGAAAGTGTTCAGGAATGTACATATTCGGCTTCGTTACTTCTCTGCCGGCGCTTCTGGTTTCTTTCGCACGTGCAGGACTTTCTCGACCTCGGCAATTACCAATCCGGTCTCGTCCTTTATTTCGATGGCAAACACGGGTTCATATTTCGGCAGCGTCTTCAGTTTCTCGCGAATCTCTTCGATCTGGCTGTCCGACAAACGAAAGGCGGCGCGCACTGTTCCCTGGCCCGGCTTTCGATAACGAATCGTCGCTGCTTTGTCCCAAACGATGTAATCGCGGCCGAGGTTCGCCATCAGCATCAGCATATAGAACGGATCAGCCATGGCAAAGAGCGATCCGCCAAACTGCGTGCCAACGTAGTTCGCGTTCCACCAGCGCAGCTTCATTTCGACATCGACGGCTTTCATGTCGGGCGCAATGTGTTGCACGCGAACGCCGGCGCCGAGAAACGGCGGCCATAAATTGATCCAGCGGCGCAGAGCGCGGGAGCCTTTCGTGCCGCCCAGGAATTGCAGGAGAACGCTGCCGCTCTTCATCTCGAGATTATGGTTGCGGAAGAACTGCCAAGCCCCGACCGTAGACGGCTTCGAGGATTTTGTCGCCGCCGCGGGCTAAGAGAGCGGCACCGGCGGCGTTGCCAAGCTTCTCGGCATCTTCGACACTACCGTCGCGGGAGTCTCGCAGAAGCTCTGATCCATCGGGATCGGCGACGATGGAATCCAGATGCAGTTTGCCATCGCGCATCTCGGCAAAAGCGCCGATAGGAACCTGGCAGCCTCCCCCGAGACGATTGAGCAGAGCGCGCTCGCAGGTCGTTGCGGCGCGGGCGGCGGGGTCGTTCAGGAATTCGAGATGCTTGCGAATCGCCGCATCGCCTTCGCGAATTTCGATGCCGAGAGCACCCTGTCCGGCAGCGGGGCACATGATTTCGACGGGAATGATCTGCTTAATCAATTCCGTCTTACCCAGGCGTTTCAGCCCAGCCGAAGCCAAAATAATGGCGTCGTATTCGCCCTGCTCAAGCTTGCGCAGGCGCGTATCAACGTTGCCGCGAAGGGGGTGGATGTCGAGGTCGGGACGAATCGCTTTCAGTTGCGCCTGACGGCGTAAACTCGACGTGCCCACACGAGCGCCGTGGGGCAACTCCTGGAAGCTGGCGAAATGAACCGAACAGAATGCATCCCGGGAATCTTGTCTCTCGGTGATCGCGGCGATTTCGAATCCCGGCGGAAGTTCGGTGGGCAGATCTTTCAGCGAATGCACGGCGAGATCGACGCGACCCGCGGCGAGGGCTTCTTCAATCTCTTTAGTGAACATCCCCTTCGTGCCGACCATCGCGAGCGCAACGTCAGTGATCTTGTCGCCGGTGGTGTGAATGATTTCGATTTCCACTTCATGTCCGCGCGAACGAAGCAGTGCCGAGATGTGATTGGCCTGCCAAAGGGCAAGCTGGGAACCGCGAGAGCCGATGCGAAGTTGTGCCATTAGTGGCGCGTCTCCATTTCTTTTTCCCTCTTCTTTGGCGCCACTGCTTCCTTCTCGCCCAGATTAAACAACCTGCGCACCACGTCAATGACAGTGGTCGCTTCCGATTCGCGCGCAGCCGTCTTTAGAGTCGTGATCGGAGTGTGCATGACTTTGTTGATGATGCCGCGGGTCAGGGCTTCCATCGCCATTTCCTGCTCCGGAGTTAACGTGCCCATGCGCCCGCGCACGCGATCGATTTCCGCCTGCCGAATGGTTTCCAGATGATCCTGCAACGACACTATTGTGGGCACAACATCCAGCGTTTGCAGGCGCGCTTCAAAGCGTTCGACCTCGCTGGTGATGATGGCTTCGGCAAGTTCGGCCTCTTTGCGGCGATCGGCGACGTGGCTGCTGACGGCCTGCTGCAAATCATCGATGTCGTAGGCGAAGATGCCGTCGAGCTTCGCCATCTCGGGGGCAACATCGCGGGGCACAGCGATATCGATGAAGAACATTGGCTTATTCTTGCGGCGCGCAAGGAACTGCTCGCCATGCTCTTTGCGGAAAATGGCGTGGGGCGCGCCCGTCGAAGTGATGACGATGTCGGCCTTGTCGCAAGAGTTATAAAGATCCTCGAACTTAATCGCCTGCCCGTTAAATCTTTGCGCCAAGCCAATCGCCCGCTCGTAGGTACGATTAGCGACGAAGATCGATGCGCAACCGTGGGCCATCAAGTGGCGGGCGGCCAGCTCGCTCATCTTTCCTGCGCCCACAATGAAAACGTTCTTGCCTTGCAGGGTGCCGAAAATCTTCTTTGCCAATTCCACGGCAACCGACGCGATGGAAACGGAAGACGAGCCCACCGCGGTTTCGGTGCGCACTCGCTTGGCCACGGCAAAGGCACGAGTGAAAAGCTGATCGAGCTGCCCGCGCACCGAGCCAACGGCGCGAGCGGTAGCGTAAGCTTCTTTCACTTGTCCGAGGATTTGAGCTTCCCCGACCACCATCGAATCCAGACTGGAGGCGACACGGAAGAGATGGCGCACAGCGTCTTTGTCGCGAAACTCGTAGAGGTGAGGATCAAGATCCTCAGCCTTTAATTGAAAGTGGTCGTGCAAAAAACCGCGCAGGTCGGCCGTTCCGTTGGTCGTGTGCGTAACCAGTTCCACGCGGTTGCAGGTGGAAATGATCATGCCCTCTTCGATTCCCGGATGAGCCGTGAGATCGCGGCAGCAATCCGGCAGTCGCGATTCCGGAATCGCGAGCCGTTCGCGGACTTCAAGCGGAGCGCTTTTGTGATTCACGCCAATGAGTTGATATCTCATATTTCGTCACTCATGAGGCGAACCTGTGGATGGTCGAGAAGTAATTGGCCGCCCAGGCCACGATGGCGGCGACAAAGGCGAAAGTGGCGAGCACGGCGGCACGGCGGCCACGCCATCCGGAATTCCAGCGCACAAAGACCATCACCATGTAGACGGCCCACATGAGAATCGATAACAGAATCTTAGGATCTGCGAAATCTATGTGCCCGTAGGCTGACATCGCAACGACTGAGCCGGTGATTAAGCCCAGGGTCATGAATGGAAAGCCGAGCAAGAGCGAGCGGTATCCAATCTGATCGATCACTTCGAGTGCGGGCAGGAAAGAAATCAGGCTGCTGGGCTTCTTGGCCTTCAGCCGGCGCTCCTGCAGAAGGTAGAGCAGGCTGGCGCCGAAGCTCAGAACCAGTGCCGCATAACCAGTAAAGATGAGAATGATGTGCGCGATCAACCATCCTTTATGTTGAACAAAAGAGGTTAGCAGAACGGGTTGCTGGTCCACGGCAGCAACAAAGGTCAGAAAAAATACGACGGGGAAAACGACGACGCCGGGGGAAGTGGTCTGGTAGATGGCGTAGATGATCATGAAAAACGTCATCGAAAAGAAAGCCAGCAGCGACTCCCCGTTATGCACCGAGGCCCAGACGACGTGTCCCGCAAGGAAGAGTTCGACCAGCGACACGAAGTGGAACACCATGCCCAGGCTGGCCGCATGCAGCGCGATGCGGCTGAAAAGGTCGCTGGTGCGACTGAGCGCGAAGAAGGCGTAGATCAGCCCGATAAAGTAGCATGCCAGCGCAAAACGCAACCAGAGCAATGACATATATAAGTTAGGTAAGTATCAGAGTGCGATGGGTTTATTGCAAGCTGGAAGCCGCCTGCTGTAATCCTGGGCTACCCCACGAACCCCATTCCTTTCCACGCATTATATTCTGCGCGGAGAACGGGCGGACAGGAAACGGCAAAGGTCACGGCTGGCTGTGATCTGCATCACACAGCCTACTCAACCCCCAAAGTGGATAGAGCTTCTTCCAGTCCGCGGTCATCGATGATGAGGCGGCGACCCTCGGCCTTGACGTCTTCGATTTCGTCAAAGGCGCGAAACAGTCGCAGCTTGGCAGCGGCATACTGTTCCGCGTCAGTGAGCGCGCGCCCGTGCACCGAAGCCCATGTAGTCACAGACTTTTCTGGCAGAAAGATGCTGATGGCATAGGTGCTTTTGCGGTCTGACGTGACATCGAAGACAAATTCCGTCGCCGGCGCCTCCGGATCGCTGGCCAGCGCCGCTCGCTTCCCGACGAAGTAGTACTGGTAAACGTAACCTTGTATTCCAGCGTAGGTCTTAAGGCGGCGGACAGTCTTGTCTTTATCCCTATCTCTATCCCTATTTTTATCTTTGCTGTCCATTGCCATGCCGACATTATGAACGGTCGTGAAAGTTTTGTCCGGGCGAAAGTGCGCATTCCGATCTGCCACCCGCTAAGTTTCCAGTGCAATTCTGCCGATATCTAGACTGAACGTCCCTCACTATGATGGAACATTGGTACTGGATCGCTCTTGGCGCGTTGATCATGCTGCTGCTCGCGCAGCAGTTTGCCATGTACAAGATTCGCCGTGCGTCGAAGAAGCGGGAAGAGCTGTTTCAGATCGTCACCGAAAACGCCGCCGACATGATTGCGCTGGTGGACCTGAAGGGCAACCGGCTGTACAACAGTCCGGCGTACAAAAGGATTCTGGGTTACTCCGCGGCGGAATTGGGGGAAACTTCCGCCTTCGAGCAGATCCATCCCGACGATCGTTTCAAAGTGCTGGAAGCCGGACGCGAGGCCCGCTCCACCGGGGTAGGAAAAAAGCTGGAGTACCGCATCCGCCACAAAGACGGCACATGGCGCAGCCTGGAATCCGTCGCCGGCACCATTCGCGACGAAAAAGGCGAGGTCACCAAGCTAGTCATTGTCAATCGCGATATCACGGACCGCAAGCGAGCCGAGGAGCTTGCCGAGCACAATTCTTTTCACGATGGACTCACCGGCCTGCCCAATCGCCGGTTGTTCCTCGACCGTCTGCAGAATTTGTTCGATCGCGTCGGGCGCAACCCAGAACGTCAATACGCGGTGCTGTTTGTCGATCTGGATAATTTCAAGGAGTTCAACATCTCCGCCGGAAGTGCGGCAGGGGATCGGTTGATCGTAGAAACCGGCCGCCACCTTGACGCTTGCTTGCGCGATGAAGATACGGTTTCGCGGTCGCAGGATAACATCTCCCGAAACGCCATTCTCTCCCGGATGGGCGGGGACGAATTCACGATTCTGCTCGAAGGGGTGAACGATCCCAGCGACGCGATGCGCGTGGGGCAGAGGATCCTCTCGGCCATTGCAGAACCTTTTCTGGTTGCAGGACGCGATGTGCGCGCCTCGGCCAGCGTGGGCATCGCTCTCAATGCACTCACCCACAAACGGGCGGAAGACGTTCTACAGGACGCCGACACGGCCATGCGCCGTGCCAAAGCTTTGGGAGGATCCCGCTGCGAGGTTTTCGACGAAGCCATGCACACGCGGGCGATGAATCGCTTGACGCTCGAATCGCAATTGCGTGAGGCCATCGACAAACGAGAGTTTCGCGTCTATTACCAGCCCATCGTCCACCTGGAGACAAAACAGATTGTCGGCTTTGAAGCACTGTTACGCTGGCAGCATCCCGATCAAGGGTTGATTTCGCCTGACAAGTTTATGGCAGCGGCGGAAGACCGCGGGCTGCTCGTCTTTATCGGCCAATGGGTGCTACTGCAAGCCTGCCAGCAGTTACGCTCCTGGAATACCGTGCTGCCCTGGACGGGACACGTGAGCATGAGCGTGAACCTTTCGTCCGGTCAGTTGGCCGATCCCGGCTTCATCAGTGGCCTGGAAGCCACCCTCGTGCGTAGCGGGGTCGATGCCTCGCGCCTGCATTTGGAAATTTCGGAAAGTGTTGCCGCAGCCGATACCAAGCTGACGGCCAGCGTGCTGGCCAGCCTCAAGCGGCTCGGGTTGGGTGTGACTCTCGAGAATTTTGGAGCCGGAGAAACCTCGTTGTTCGCTCTGCGCCAATTTCCCGGCGAGGCTTTGAAGATCGATCGCTCCCTGATCGGCGCGATGTTGCTCGACCGCAGCGCCGCGGATCTGGTGGAACTGATTATCCTGGTGGCCCAAAAACTCAAATTGCAAGTAACTGCTGAAGGAATTGAGTCCGCCAGGCAGCTCGAACGATTGCACCAACTGGGATGCGTTTTAGGGCAAGGATTTCTTTTCTCACAGCCCCTCGATGCCAAGGCGGCAGAACATCTGCTGCGTCAGGGCAATTCTTGTCTTGCACGCCAAGCAGGCAGCGCCATAAGCGGGTGAACTTTGGAGCTACAGCCCTCCTGACCGATGAGCAGAGTGTAGACATCCATCCTGTGACCTTCGCTCGATCGGACTATTTATCGTCGATCTTCAGCCGTCGATCTTTGCCTCCCGCAGTTGCTTGACGGCGGATTCGGAACTCACCGGTGAATAGTAAACTTCCTTGAACGTATACGAGCGCGCCTTGGTCGCGATCACCGGCATGATCTCGATGTGCCAGTGGTAGTCATCATCAATGGTTTTCCAATAACCCAGCGTCTTCGAGGGATGCAAGCTATTCGGCGAAGTATGTAGCACCAGGTGGAAGTCCTCCGTAACCGAGCGAACCCGCTGCAGCGTGCGCCGCAAAAGCGCCGCGAGGTTAACGCGCAGTCCTGGCCTGGACAGTCCGGTGCGCTCGAAGGACGCCTCATGGTTGCGGGACAGAATCCAGACTTCATAAGGCACCCGCGGGGCGTAGGGTCCCAGCGCCACATAGTCGCCGCGAGCTTCAATCACACGGGACGCCTGGCGCTCCTCCTGCGCCAGGATGTCACAGAAGACGCAGCGCTCTTTCGCCTGAAAGTATTCTCGTCCCGCACGCAGTTCATAAAGCACGCGCCGCGGGACAAACATCGTTCCCGTAAGCTGCGAAGTAGGATGGCTGAACTCTTGCCCGGCTTTGCTGCCAAAGTCTTTGAAGAAGCTTACGTATTTGATGCGTGGATCGCGCTTCAAATCCATGATGCGCTCGGCGGCCAGGCGTAGAAACTGTCCAATTTCCTCGTCGCTGGCGCTCCACAAATGGCGGTCGTGGCGGGGATTCTCCACCAGCACTTCGTGCGCGCCCACGGAAGCCATACGGTCATAAATTCCATCCCCCCGCCGACTGGCCTCGCCCTCAATGTGATACAGGGGCGTGGGATGCACCATTGAACGCGCCGACCATCCGATCGCGCTCGGCGTGGCGGCGATCACCTGCGTGGCTTCCGAAGAATCAGGACAAAATCGGCATACGCTTCCTGGCCGCGGTGTGTTTTCCGAAGGATCGTCTCCCGTCATGACCCAGGAGCGAGTGATAGGATCTTTGCGCAGTTCCATAAGCAAGCTAACCACTGGAGAAGAAGCCACGTCAAGAAGGGCCCCGAGAATTTGGAAATTTTGTAAATGGTAATTGGGAATTTAGGAGCACCGCATCAGACTACGGCATGGGTCTATCAATACCACATTACGCAATTGCCAAAGTACTCAATTCGCTGAATCTTGAAACTCTGAAACCTGTCCCCCTGATATAATCCGCGCCAAGCCCACGAAATTCTCCGGAACCATGACCGAGTCGTCCACTCCGCTGATGCGGCAATATGCAGCCGTAAAAAAAGAACATCCCACCGCGCTACTCTTTTTTCGCCTGGGAGACTTCTATGAGCTCTTCTTCGACGACGCGCTGGTCGCCTCCAAAGAACTGCAAATCACGCTCACGTCTCGCAATAAGGAGAAAGGCATTGCCGTGCCCATGTGCGGCGTGCCGCATCACGCGGCGGAAGGCTATATCGGGAAACTGATTCGCAAAGGTTTCAAGGTCGCTATCTGCGAACAAATGGAGGATGCGCGCCTCGCCAAAAAGCTGGTGCGGCGCGAAGTGACGCGGGTGGTCACCCCCGGCACTGCGATAGATTCACTGCTGGGCTCAGAGGAAAACAACTTCCTTGCCGCACTCGCACAGGTCGGCGATCAGGTGGGATTCGCGGCCCTCGATCTCTCCACTGGCGAGTTTCGCGCCACCGAATTTTCCGGCGAGAACGCCCTGCGCCGGGTGCAGGAAGAACTAGAACAACTCCGTCCGAAGGAATTGTTGTATGGATCGGCGGCACCTCTGTTCGAAGCACAAGGCGGTAGTCGGCAAGAGCCACGTGGCGCCGCGCACCTTCGTCCGGCCCTGGACCTGCGGAGAGCTTCGGCAGATCCTAACTCTCGTTGCACCGACACTCCGCTCGACGATTGGATCTTCGCCCCCGACCACGCTATCCCGCTTCTGGAAAATCATTTCGGAGTTTTGTCGCTCGAAGGATTTGGCTTATCGGGCCGCACCGCCGCTGCGGCCGCTGCGGGGGCAATTCTCTACTACGTGCGCTCGACCCAGCGTGGATCGCTCAACCACGTCGACCGCATCGGCTGGTACGAACGGCACAACTGCCTCGTTTTGGACGCCGTCACCGTCCGTAATCTCGAACTGATTGAGCCCTTGTTTACCGGGGCGGATGCGGGCGTAACTCTCCTTCGCTCCATCGACGCCGCCGTAACTCCCATGGGCAAACGCCTGCTGCGCGCCTGGTTGCTACGACCGTCTCTCGATCTCTCTGAAATCAATGCCCGTCTGGACGCCGTCGGGGCTGCGGTGAAAGACACGATCGCCCGCGAAGAATTACGCCGCGCTCTCCATGGTGTTCTCGATCTCGAACGCCTCCTGAGCCGCGTCACGCTGGAGACCGCAAATCCACGTGATCTGTTGGCCCTTGCCGCATCGATCGAAAAGATTCCCGGGGTAAAGGCGGCTCTCACGAAATTGATGGCAGAGCGCTTGAAGATTTTGCATGCAGCGCTCGATGAACTGAGCGACTTGCGCGGGCGCATCGATAAAACGATCGTCCCCGAGCCGCCGCTTAGCTTCGCAGACGGTGGCGTGATCGCAACCGGCCTCGACCACGATCTCGACGAACTCCGCGAGCTCTCGCGCAACAGCAAGCAAGTGCTGGCACACGTCGAGCAGCGCGAGCGTGGCCGCACCGGCATTACCTCGCTCAAAGTCAAGTTCAACTCCATCTTCGGCTATTACATCGAGGTCTCGAAGCCGAACCTGCATCTGGTCCCGCAGGATTACGAACGCAAGCAAACGCTCGTAGGCGCCGAGCGCTTCACCACACCCGAACTGAAAGAATATGAGGCCAAAATTCTCGACGCGCAGGAAAAGATAGTCGAGATCGAGCGGCGTCTGTTCACCGAATTACGGACGGCAATTGCCGCCGAGGCTAAACGAATTCGCCAGACCGCGCTGGCCTTGGCCGAGGTCGACGTGCTGTCATCGCTGGCACACATTGCAGCGTTAAGAAATTATTGCCGTCCGCAATTCATGGCCGCTACGGATAACGCCGCCGGCGATCTGGAGATTATCGAAGGCCGCCATCCCGTCATCGAGCAGCAGGAGATGGCGGGAGGCAGCGAGCGCTTCGTCCCCAACGATCTTTATCTGAACTCAACCACACACAGCATTCTGTTGCTGACCGGACCTAACATGGGCGGCAAGTCCACTTACCTGCGCCAGACTGCGCTGATCGTGATTCTGGCGCAGATGGGCTCGTTCGTTCCCGCCCGTTCCGTGCGGCTCAGCGTGGTCGATCGCGTCTTCACCCGCATTGGCGCCAGCGACAATCTGGCGCGAGGTCGTTCCACATTCATGGTGGAGATGACGGAAACGGCCGCGATCCTGCATACGGCCACAGCGCGTTCACTGATCCTTCTGGATGAGGTAGGCCGCGGAACATCCACCTATGACGGACTCGCGATCGCCTGGGCCGCCGTGGAATATTTGCACGCCCAAGTCCGCGCCAAGACTCTATTCGCCACCCATTATTTCGAGTTGACCGAATTGGCCGAGCAGCTTGCGGGAGTGAAGAACTATCACGTTTCGGTCCGTGAAACCGGCGGCGGCATCGCCTTCCTGCGAAGAGTCGAGCCTGGTGCGGCCGACCGCAGCTATGGCATTGAGGTCGCTAAACTGGCAGGCCTGCCGAATGAAGTGATCACGCGGGCGCGCGAAGTGCTAACCGAGCACGAGTCAGCGGAGCGGGAGTTGACCGAACATCTCTCGCCCGGCGCCAGCCCTCCGCCAACGCAACTAACGATCTTCACTCCGATTTCGCAACCAGTGCTGGAGAAACTGCGCGAGGTGGATTTGAACCGGCTCACGCCGCTGGAGGCACTGAATTTGCTGGCGGAGTTGAAGAGGCAGATCGACTGAGTCCACGACCATGACGCATGTAGAAAAGCTTCTTTCGATCAGCTCGGAACCACTGGCAGCCAGGCCCGAAGCTCTGGTGAAGGCCCTTGAGCCTTACGTGCTTGGCCCCGAACTCCTCCACATGCTGGAACGCAGGAATGGCTTTTATGCCTTTGAGTCAGCGCTACACGTCTTCCCTCTAACCTCGCCCGTCGGGATGAGCTTGGAGGAGTGGAACGCTGAGTCGCTTTGGCGTCACGGCTACGAAGATCTCACTGAAGGCCTCCTCTTTTTTGCAGAGGACATTTTTCAGAATCAGTTTTGCCTCTCCGCCGATGGGGTACTACGCTTCTATGCGGAAACAGGCGCAACTGCCTTCATGGGTGATTCGATTGAAAGTTGGGCAGAAAAGATATTGGGCGGCAACGGGAATGAAACGTCCTGGCAGCTGGCAAGCAGATGGCAAGCCGAGAATGGACCGTTACCGACCGGAAAGAGACTTATGCCAAAGATCCCGTTCTTTCTCGGCGGTGCGTATTCGATTGAGAATCTCTGGGCTGGCGATCCCGTCGAGGGAATGCGATTCAAGGCCGACCTCGCTCTCCAAACGCGAAAACTGCCAGATGGATCTGCGGTGAGGCTAGTCATCGGGAAAAAGCACCAGCACCAGTAATTCGACTTGAACGGGAATGCGAAAAGCAAATTACGACCTTCATCGCACAATCGGCCAGCTCCTGACCGTCGGCTTCGACGGCACCGAGATGACGCCGCAGCTTAATTCCCTGCTCTCGCGCCTACAGCCCGGCGGAGTCATTCTGTTCGCCCGCAACATACAGAGCCCCGGCCAGACGTGGCGGCTATTACGCGATTGTCAGAAATGCGTTTCCACTCCTCTATTCACGTGCGTTGATCTCGAAGGTGGGCTCGTCGACCGCTTCCGCGACATACTCGGCTCGACTCCATCCGCAGCCGAGGTGTTCTCTACCGGCGATCGTAAACTTTTCCGCAAACACGGCCAGGTCATCGGAGAAAATTGCCGGGTCTTAGGATTCAATGTTGACTTCGCTCCAGTTCTCGACCTCGCATTTGGAGCCTCAGCCAATGTGATGAAGTCGCGTGTGGTTTCAGCGGATCCGCGCGAGACGATTGCGTACGCTCGTGAATTTCTGGCCGGCCTTCGCCATGAAAATGTCCTCGGATGTGGCAAGCATTTTCCAGGGCTCGGCGAAGGCAACCTCGACAGCCATCATGAACTACCGGTCATCGACAAGCCGCTGAAAAACCTCTGGACGGAAGACCTCGTTCCCTATCGCACTCTGCGCGCACAGCTTCCGATGATCATGATTTCGCACGCCGCCTACCCGCAGGTCACAACCGACCGCACGCCAGCATCGCTCTCCAGGATCTGGATTACAAATATTCTGCGCAAGCGCATCGGCTTCCGCAACTTGATCGTGTCCGACGATCTCGAGATGGGCGCGGTGGCATCAGCCGTCACGACGGGGGAATCGGCCGTCGCGCACATCCGCGCCGGTGGAGATTTATGCCTCGTCTGCCACCGCGAGGACTACATCTCGCAAGCCCATGATGAGTTATTGAGAACGATAGAGCGCGATTCAAGGTTCGCCGCCCGCGCTATGGAGGTGTCACAGCGCGTGCTTGCCTTCAAAAAGAAGGCAGCCCAACAGCTGCGCCGGGCGAAGATTCCATCCGCGACCACGGTTGAAAAGCTCTCGCGCCAGCTCTGGGAGTTTGGTGAGCAGGTGCGATTGGAAACTTTGGCGCGTGAGGAAAACACTGCAAAGCGCGGGCAGCGCGCATGACAAGATCGGCGACCATCGTGGCGGGGGTCATGAGCGGCACTTCCGCCGACGGCATCAATGTGGCTTTGGTGCGTATGGGGGCGCGCCGCGGTTCACGCAGAATTTCAGGGGCCTTCGAATTGCTCGGGCACGCCGAATACTCTTATCCAAAAAACGTCCGCGCGGCCGTGCTGGCCGCGATGAATGCGACGCGCGCCAGTGTGGCGGATCTGGCGCGATTGAATTTTCTGCTGGGCGAACTTTACGCCGACGCGGTGCTGGCCGCCGAGCGAAAGTTTCGAGTCAAAGCGGACCTGATCGGGTGCCATGGTCAGACCCTCTATCATCAGGGCGAGCCCGCGCGATTCTTCGGACGGCAAATCGCGGCCACGTGGCAGACGGGCGAAGCTGCCATCCTCGCTGCCCGACTCGGCGCGCCGGTGGTTTCCGATTTTCGTCCGGCGGATATGGCCGCCGGAGGCAAAGGCGCGCCGCTGGTTCCTTTCCTGGATTACATGCTCTTTCGCGATGCTGGTATGGGCAGGGTTGTGCAGAACATCGGCGGCATCGCGAACCTCACGGCAATTCCCGCCGGAGGTGAAGCTAACGATGTGATCGCATTCGATACCGGCCCAGGCAATATGGTGATCGACGCCGTTACCGAAAAACTTTTCCATCGGCCCTTCGATCGCGGCGGCAGGATTGCAGCATCTGGCAAGGTGCTGGATAAAGTCATTTGCAAATTCCTGGCGCGTGACTTCTTCCTGCGCAAACCTCCTAAAACCGCGGGGCGCGAAGAATTCGGAAGAGAATTTGTAAAACAATTCCTGCGCGATTGCAGACCTTGTCGAAAGCAGGATGTTGTAGCGACGGCGACGGCGTTCACGGCAAGATCGATTGCGAAAGCAGTAAGGGATCTGAGCGCAAAGAACTCAACCACGCCTGAGCTTTTGTTTAAGGAGATGATTCTTTCCGGCGGGGGAGCGAAGAACTCCACTCTGGTGGCCATGTTGACCAGCGAACTCGCGCCGCTCGGGATGCAACTACGATTCTCCGACCAATTCGGCCTTCCATCTCAGGCGAAAGAGGCGGTTGCCTTCGCGGTTCTTGCCTACGAAACCTGGCACCGGCGGCCATCGAATGTGCCCACGGCAACGGGCGCGAAACGGGCCGCAGTGCTGGGTAAAATCTCGTATCCTTAGACACATACACTAGACACGAACACCCATGCCCGTCTACACCTCCATGCTTCGCGGAATCAACGTAGGTCCGCACAAACGAATGAAGATGGACCGCCTTCGCGCTTCGTTTGAAGCGCTGGGCTTCGAGCAAGTGAAAACCTACATTCAAAGCGGCAATGTGGTTTTCAAAACTGGCAAGATTTCAACTTCGCGGCTGTCCAAACAAATTGAGGAACGGCTCCTCGCCGACTTCAGCTTCTCCGTTCCCGTGGTAACCAGAACTGCGCAAGAGATCAACGCCGCTGTCGACAACAATCCTTTCTTGCTAGAAAAAGGAATCGATCTCGACAAGCTGCATGTAATGTTTCTATCCGAAGCCCCGGCTCCTGCCGCTCTCGAGAAATTCGCCAGCCTGATCTCTCCTCCGGACCGCTGCCACTGTCTGAACAAGGAACTTTTCTTCTACCTTCCCAACGGAGTTTCGGAAAGCATTTTGATGAAACAGCCCGTGGACCGCCTGTTGCAGGTCGTGCCTACCGTGCGCAATTGGAGAACGGTGAACCAGCTGGTACAGATGTGTAAGGAGTGCAAATGATGCGTCACAACCTGTTCTCGCTTCTCACCGCACTGGCCATCGCGCTCACGCTGGTCTCTTGCTCCCGCAAAACCGATCCCAACACCCTCGTCATGCTGATCGAGTCGAGCCCCACGAATCTCGATCCGCGCATTGGAGTTGACGCGCAATCGGAGCGTATCGATAGCCTTATTTTCGACGATCTGCTGGCGCGCGGCGACAACCTCGATGTCGCGCCCGGCCTGGCCGAGAAGTGGGAGATCCCCGATCCTCTTACTTATGTTTTTCACTTGCATCATCCCGTCAGTTTTCACGATGGCCGCCCGCTCACTTCGCGCGACGTAAAGTGGACCATCGATTCCTTGCTCACCGGCAAGATTCGCAGCCCCAAAACAGCGACCTTCCGTTTTGTCGATCGCATCGACACGCCCGACGAGTTCACCGTGGTTCTGCACATGAAAGAGCCGGACGCGGCCTTGCTATGGAACCTCTCCGATGGAGCCATCGGGATCGTCCCCTTTGGCAGCGAAAACGAGATTACGGCGCATCCCATCGGCTCCGGCCCGTTCAAGTTTGTCAGCGCGGAAACCGACAAAGAGGTCATCCTCGAACGCAACGAGAATTATTGGGGTGAGAAAGCAAAGCTGGCGCGGGTTCGATTCGCCATCATTCCCGACTCCACCACGGAGGCGCTTGAACTGCGCAAAGGCACGGGCGATCTGTCAATCAACTCGCTGACTCCCGATACCGTACTCACACTCGAACACGAACCGTACCTCGCCGTCGAGCATTCCCCCGGAACCGAGATTCAGTATCTCGGATTCAACCTGCGCGATCCAATTCTGAAAGATGTGCGGGTGCGCCAGGCCATCGCCTACGCGCTCGACCGCGGACCAATGATCCGCTATCTGCTCGATGGTTGGGCGAAACCGGCGCGCAGCGTTCTTCCGCCGCAGAGTTGGGCCTATGAGGGAAATGTCCCGGCGTACAAGCACGACCCCGAGAAAGCCCGTCAATTGCTCGATGCCGCCGGTTATCCCGCGGTCCATGGCGTCCGCTTTCATATCACCATGAAGACCTCTACGGTCGAAGCCACCCGTCTGATGGTGGCCGTGATGCAGCAGCAGTTGCGGGAAGTCGGCATCGCGCTGGATATTCGCAGCTTTGAGGCCGCCACTTTTCTTGCCGACGTCAGTCGCGGCGCATTCCAGATGTATGGCCTGCGCTGGGTGGGCGGCAATCAGGATCCCGACATTTTTTATGTCTTTCACTCTTCGCGCTTCCCTCCCAACGGATCGAACCGAGGACGTTACTCGAATCCGAAAGTGGATGCCCTCATTGACCAGGCTCGCCGCGAAGTCGATCCCGCGGTGCGCAAACCGATTTATTCCGAGGTGCAGAAAATTGTTGCCGAGGAGCTGCCTTACATCGATCTTTGGTATCTGGATAACGTGCTGGTTCACAACAAACGGGTTCGCAATCTGACGCTGAACTCGGCGGGAAACTACGACTTTCTGCGGATGGCGGAACTGGCACAGTAAAGCCTGGCGCGAATCTGCGTGGTACCATCGAGGTCACCATCTTGCCTTATGCGAATTCTTTTCATCGGCGACATCTTCGGGCGGCCCGGTCGCACCATCGTCAAGGATCGTCTGCCGGAAATTGTCCGCGAACAGTGCATCGATCTGGTGATCGCCAATGGGGAAAACTCGGCGGCGGGATTCGGCATTACGCCCGCGCTCGCCGAAGAACTCTTTGAACTCAATATCGATGTCATCACCACCGGCAACCACATCTGGGACAAACGCGAAATTATTGATTATTTTCAGATGGCGGAAGGAAATGGCCACGCGCCGCACCGGCGGCTGCTTCGTCCGGCGAACTATGCCTCCGATCTACCCGGCTGGGGCCTCTACGAAGGGCGCAAGGGAACAATTCCTTATGCCGTAATGAACTTGCAAGGGCGCGTGTTCATGGCATCGAACAACGATCCATTTCGTGTTGCCGATCAGCTTCTAAAGCAAGTCGAGGCCAAGATTATTTTTGTGGACTTCCATGCCGAGGCCACCTCCGAAAAGATTTCACTCGGTTGGTATCTCGATGGACGCGTGACCGCCGTCATCGGCACCCACACGCACGTTCCCACCGCCGATGAACGAGTCCTGCCGCAGGGAACCGCCTACGTCACCGATGTCGGTATGACCGGCCCTTACGACGGCGTAATCGGGGTGAAAAAAGAATTGGTGGTGAATAAGTTCCTGAATGGCATGCCGGTGCGCTTTGAACCCGCAACCGGCGACGTCCGGCTGTGCGCGGTCGTGATTGACGCCGACGAGAAGACCGGCAAAGCGCGCGATATCGAGCGTCTGATGCTGAGCTAAACTCCTCGCAAGACTGCGGGACCAACTCGTTCTCCTGAAGATCCGGCGAGATCTCTGAAACTAGTTACGTCCGATGGTACGCGAACCGATAGCTCTCTGCGGTAGGGCCGTGGCAGGTTAAAATTAAAGCGCATGCGGTGTGTGCCATCCATTCTCGTTTCCGGCCTTATGGCGCTATTGCTGGGCGTTCCGTCGTTGGCCGCGAGCGATGCAACTCTTGACGCTCCCATTATTTCGTGCGGGAATGGCGTCCCCGGCGGCATCAACTGCCTGCCCACGAAAAAAAATGTGAAAGAAGCCTTCACCGCTTATCGCCAGGGACTGAAGCTCAAAGAGCAGAACCGCCTGGAAGACTCGTTCTCCAAGTTTAGCGAGGCCTCGAATCTTGTTCCACGGGACCTCACTTTCCTTTCTGCCCGCGAGACTACGAAGGCACAGTTGGTTTTTCAGCATACTGTCCGCGGCGATGCGTTCCTCGCCGTCGCCAACACGCAACGGGCTGAAGCGGAGTACCGCACCGCTCTGAACCTGGATCCCGACAATGAATACGTGCAAAGCCGTTTGCAGGATGCCATGCGCGATCCCGCCGCTCGCGCCCTCGGCGGGATCGAGGGCCGCCTGGAGAATTCCAGTGAGATCAGCGTTCAGCCCAAACCCGACCGTTCTACGTTTCATTATCGCGGTGACGTTCGCGGCATGTTTAACGAATTGGCCCAGGCCTATGGCGTGACGGTGGAGTTTGACGATGCGATCACGCCACTGCCGGTTCGCTTCTACGTGGATGATGTTGACTTTTTCACGGCGATCGATCTGGCTTGCAAGGTCAGCAAGACCATGTGGACGCCGGTCGACGCCCACCAGTTGCTGATCGCCAAGGATTCCAAGGAAAATCACACTCTCTACGATCGCATGTCGCTGGCGACTTTTTCCGTGCCCGGCACGACCACCCCGCAGCAAGCCACCGAAATGGTGAACGCTCTGAAAAACGTCTGCGAATTTCAGAAGGTAAGTCCAGGACAATCGGGCACGGTGGAAGTGCGCGCCCCCCAAGCCACGTTGAAGGCGTGCAGCCAGCTAGTTCAACAATTGGACCACGATCGTCCCGAGGTCGCCTTCGAGCTGTCGATCTACCAGATCAGCCACAATTTCACGCGCGAAATCGGCATGCACGTTCCTGACACTTTCAACGTGTATAACATTCCAATCGCGGATGTCGCAGCGGCCGTGGCGGCGCTCGGTGGACAGAGCATCTCATCTCTGGCTAACCAACTCATCTCTTCCGGCGGCGTGAACGCGGCCGGAAGCACGGCACTCTCCGGGCTTCTGGCTCAGCTTCAGGGTCAGGGCAATTCCATCTTTAGCCAGCCACTGGCAACTTTCGGCAACGGCCTTGGATTCTCCGGCGTGAGCCTCGATCACCTTACCACCGCTCTCTCGCTCAACGAATCCTGGGCGCGCAGCTTGAGCGAGACAACTCTGCGAGCTGAGCAAGGCAACGAAGCCACCTTCCACCTGGGCGAGCGTTATCCCATCCTCAATGGCTCGTATGCGCCGATCTACAACTCGCCACAGATCTCGAAGGTGCTGGGCAATCAGAGCTATGTGGCGCCGTTTCCCTCGGTGAGTTACGAAGACCTCGGTTTGGAAATCAAGCTCAAGCCGACGATTCACGGCAATGGCGATGTCAGCATGACTCTGGAGATGCAAGTGCGATCGCTCACCGGGCAAAGCTCGAATGGCGTGCCGGTGATTTCGAATCAGGAATACAAAGGCAGCATCCAGTTGCGCGACGGCGAAAGCGCGGCGGTGGCTGGCGAAATCACCACCAACGATCAGCGCTCCATGGCCGGTATCCCTCTGCTGGCCGATCTTCCCCTCCTGAATCAGGGCGTCACCGATAACAATCGCATGAAAGAGGAGGATGAGCTCCTGATCGTGATCACGCCCCACGTGCTGGCAAATTATCCTCGCGAGACTAAAGAGATTTGGGTGACGCAGCAGTAATCGAATTCACCCCAGACCTATCGCTCATTGATGACCACCGACTGCGCGCCCTCGAAACCCATTCTGCCGAAGAATCGTGCAGCAAAAAGCCGCCTCGTGAAAGGCGGCTCACTGCTCTCCAGTCAGAAACACCAGTTCTTGAACCGATGAATGTACTACTCCGTGACCGTAAAGACGATATTACTCGTGGAGGTTCCGCTGGAGGTTTTCACCTCCACTAAGCCGGTTGTCGCCCCGGTCGGTACTGTGGTGGTGATTTCCGAAGCGGATACCACGGTGAAGGTCGCCGATTTTCCGTTAAACGTCACGCTGGTCGCTCCGGTGAGATCGGTGCCTATAATCGTCACGGCCGCCTTTACTTTGCCTGACGTAGGATTGGTTTCAAGGAACGGATCGAGTCCTGTGGACAAGCTATAGATTGTGCCGCCGCCATAGAGGCCGCCCTGGATGGTCGTCCCGTAGAAAACTCCATCTGTGTTTTCAGCCAAGCCTGCGCCGGGGGTATAGCCCGGCCAGCCGCCGTCAACTTTGCCCGATTCGAAACTGTGCAGCGTAGTCAGCGTGCCCGATGACGTGAGTTTGAAAATGGTGCCCTTGTCGTAGGTTCCGCCATAGCTCGCCGTACCGTAGAAGTTGCCGTCGATGCCTTGGGCCAGGGCGTCGATCGGATAGGAACCGTCGGTGCAACCGCTCTTGGAGCAGAAATTGTAGAGCGTGGTCAGCGCACCCGAGGAGGTCACTTTGAAGGCCGTGCCGCATCCGTTGGCGCAACTCTTGCTGGAGCCGCCATCGGTGGTCGTTCCGTAGAAGTCGCCGTCAGTGGCCTGAATGACGCCGTGCGGAATGTAGCCGTCGGTTCCATCGAAGGTGTGCTGCGTAGTCAACGTGCCCGAAGTCGTGATCTTGAAGAACGTTCCGCAACCCAGCGGGCACGATTTCGTAATTGCGCCACCCGTGGTTCCGTACAAATCTCCGTCCGTGCCTTGGACTAATCCGGCCAGCGGGTACGCACTTTGTTCACAGCCCGATGATGTGCAAAAATCGTACAGAGTAGTCAGCGTGCCTCCCGTCGTAACCTTAAAAACGGTGCCGCCGCCGTAGGTGCCACCGTAGTTGGTGGTCCCATATAAGTTTCCGTCGGTGGCCTGGATCAAGCCGCTGGGGCCATAGCCATCCGTCCCTTTGAACGTGTGCAGCGTAGTGAGAGTGCCGGAAGTGGTGATCTTGAAAACCGTGCCGCAGCCTCCCGAGCCGGTGCACTTGGTGCTGGTCGCGCTGCCGTAAGTCGTTCCGTAGAGAATGCCGTCCGTGCCCTGCACGAGCGACCCGTAAGGATACGCGTTGCTGCCGGTAAAGTTATGCAGCGTAGTCAGCGTGCCTCCGGTGGTGACCTTAAAGACGGTGCCGCAGCCATAGAGCCCGCAAGCGGTGCTGGTGCCGCCATCGACCGAAGTGCCGTACAGGTCGCCATCAAAGCCCTGAATCAAGGACATATATTGGGGATAAAAGCCGTTGGTTCCATCGAAGTTTATGAAAGTCGAATAGGTTGTGGAGGAGGGCGTCTGCGCAGCCGCCAGCGCGCTTATTAAGCAGATGGCAATAAATGCACAGGTTCGTGCTCTAATGAACGGCTTTTCGGGGGAGAATTTGAACATTAACAGTCCTTTCCATGATTTGAAGTTGGCGAGTTGCAGTGCAGCGATCGATCTCGCACTGAGAATTTCAGACGATCAGCCGAGCCTCTACGGGCTCCTACCGCTTTGCATAAGAATGTGTGAAGACAAGTGGAGTAATTATTAAAGTCAGGAAAACTGTGTGTCAAACACGAAGGTTGCAGGCAGGAATCAAAGGGATAAAGAAAGAAGGGTCGCCGCCGCGCCGGTCGGTCGGAGTTCAATGAGTGTACTGGGATGTTGCGTAATTTGACCTTGAACTCACGGAGTCGAGAAGCAGGCAAAACTGAGTATTCGGTCATAGTTTTCGGCTTCTGACTTCGTCACTGGACCATACTTGGCGCTGACGCCTTCCAAGTGAATCTTTCGCCAGTGTTTTCTGGATCTAAGTATCCCCAGTAGTCTTCTCCAATCACCCTTCCGGTGGTGTCGACCACGTGCCGCCTTTCGGAATATTCGGAGAAGACAATCATCGGGTCAACGGGTGCACCGCCGAAGCTCTGTGCGTCGTGGAGCGAAATCGTCAGCACCGATTTGCTGTTTTTCGCCTTGAAGCAAAAACGTTGCGTGAAAGGCGGTGTGTCATCCATTTGCCCTTTAGATGTCGCCGTGTTGGGCGCCGGCCAGGAACGCAAAATTATCTCCAACCTGTATTCTCTGCATGCCCACAGACGGCAACTTGCATTCGGACACTACGATAATGGGCGCAGGTGCCTCCTTCAGAGCAAGGAAACAAAGGTACACGCCACAACACACTAATCCCATCGCCACCACGAAGACGATTTTCGCCCAACGCCGTACAGCGTTCACACCGCCCGCCGCGACAGGTTCCCTACGAATCCCCTTCTAACTTATTGGACACCAATGCTGCGTTTGCAGGGGCTTACGTGCGTAACTGTTGCTATCAGGCGATAGCACGTTTTGACCGGGTTTTGGGTCCCTGCCACGAAAATGCAAGGGGCACGTCCCAGGCGTTCATGCGGTGGGCTCCCCAAATAATTACTGCAGTTTTACTACACTCGGCACTCTTCTGAGGTTGACACCACGGTAAAGCCTGCACAAGAACCGCAGATCATCCCCAACTCTGCGGAAAGCTGGTGCCGGGAGGGGGAATCGAACCCCCACAGAGCTTTCGCCCCTGCGGATTTTAAGTCCGCTGCGTCTGCCAATTTCGCCATCCCGGCCGCCACTGTCCGACCGCTTTTCAGTATTGCATAGCACTCGCATCGCGGCTAGTTCACTCGATCGAAAGGCTCAGCGAGGCTTGACGCTAGCAAAGGCGAGGCTGCAAGTTTCTGCATCTTGACAGCACCCCTATGCAGAACGAATACTCTCCTTACTCGCCTCCCCCGGGCACGTGGGATCGGATTCACTGAAACGACTCTCCATCCTCTGTAGTGGGCGCTCGAACCACAAACGCTAAACGAGAGGTTCTTCAATGCACATTTCCAAGTTCACCACCGCGTTCCTGCTCTCCGTCGCTTCCGTGCTGCCGGCCCAAACCGTGAGCACCATCGTGAACTTCAACGGAGCCAATGGAGCAAACCCATACTTCACAACCTTCGTGCAGGGGCGCGACGGACGCCTTTACGGCACTACCTACGGCGGAGGCGCCAACGACCTGGGCGCGGTCATCAAAATCAATTTAAGCGACAACAACAGCGTCGTTCTGCACAGCTTTTCCGGCGCCGACGGCAGCTATCCCGGAGCCGGCCTCACTCTAGCCACCAACGGCAACTACTACGGCACCACTGTCATGGGAGGCTCCAATAACCTCGGCGTGGTCTACTCCATCACTCCATCCGGAGCCCTCACCGTTTTGCACAATTTTGCCGGCGGCAGTGATGGCGAATATCCTTACGGACCTCCCATTCAGGCCATCGATGGCAACTTTTATGGCGCCACTTCCGGCACCCCCGATTCCAGCAACGAGGCTACCATCTACAAACTGACCAGTACCGGGGCCTATAGCGTCATCTACTCCTTCAGCCAGTCCACCACCGGAGTCGGCGTCTACGGCCTTGTCCAGGGATCCGACGGCAATCTCTACGCTGCCGCAAACGGCGGCGGCGCCTATAACGCCGGCACCATCGTCAAGGTCACCACCGCCGGACTATTGAAAGAGACGCACACTTTCAACCCGGCGTGGGACGGCGGCCACGGACCGTTTTATCCCGTTGCCATACCAATGGTGGCTTCCAACGGTATCCTTTACGGCACGACGCAAGATGGCGGAGTTTACGGTCAGGGCACCATCTACGATATCAACAGCATTTTCGGACTGGACGATTTCTATAGCTTCGGAGACGGCACGACCGATGGCCGAAACCCGAATGCCGGCTTGGCGCAGGGCAATGATGGCAACCTCTACGGCGTCAGCTACACATTTCCTGAGATTTATAGCTGGAACCTCGGCAACAGCACTTACGGAGTGCTCGCTTCCCTGAGCGAAGGCCAATTCATCGCGACGCCGATGCAGGATACCAATGGTATCTTCTATGGAGTCTCGCAAATCGATGGCACGCACAATGAAGGTTACGTCTACTCCTTCAACAACGGTCTCAGCCCGTTCGTGGCCTTCGTAAAGCCGCGCGGAGCCGTTGGCGCCAGCGTTGAGATTCTCGGCCAGGGATTCACCGGCTCAACCTCTGTCACCTTCAATGCCGTCCCGGCAACTTTTTCCGTTGTGAGCGACACGTACATGACCGCGACTGTTCCCGCCGGCGCAACCACCGGTCCAGTCGTAGTGGCCACGCCCGCCGCGACACTGACAAGCAACAAAAACTTTACGGTCACAAACTAACACCTGAATCAAGAAAGGCCACAGCACTGAGCTGTGGCCTTCTCTGTTTCTGACTCGTCCGTGTCCGCACCAGTCCGGGGGCAGACTTTAGTGTCTTCCTCCGCCGGGCCCGCCGCGTCCGCGGTCCCGACCACTTCCCGCACTTCCTGCACTGGTCGCCCCTGCGCTGCAGCCACGACCAGCAACTTCCCGATACTTCCAGCCGAAGAGACGCGCCACCGCCATGACTTGCTAACCCGCCGTGCAACCGCCGCCCAAGAAGACTCGAAACTACCCGATCCGGATGGTCGGGGGCCGGACACGCGATAAAGGCAGCAATCATGCGGGTATCTGCATTGCATTCGTTTCCCTAACAGCACGTTGGACGCAGGACTGCGCGGCGTGGGCGGTTCCGCCAGTCGTCGGGCTTCCGCCAACCAGCATCGAGAGCAGCCAACTACAAAGCGGATCAGAAGAGCTCCGCCATGGATACAAAAAGTGCCAGTCGCAGAAAACCGTCGAATTGCTGTATTTCCCGCACTTCCTGCACTGGTCGCCCCTGCGCTGCAGCCACGACCAGCAACTTCCCGATACTTCCAGCCGAAGAGACGCGCCACCGCCATGACTTGCTAACCCGCCGTGCAACCGCCGCCCAAGAAGACTCGAAACTACCCCGATCCGGATGGTCGGGGGCCGGACACGCGATAAAGGCAGCAATCATGCGGGTATCTGCATTGCATTCGTTTCCATAACAGCACGTTGGACGCAGGACTGCGCGGCGTGGGCAGTTCCGCCAGTCGTCGGGCTTCCGCCAACCAGCATCGAGAGCAGCCAACTACAAAGCGGATCAGAAGAGCTCCGCCATGGATACAAAAAGTGCCAGTCGCAGAAAACCGTCGAATTGCTGTATTTCCCGCACTTCCTGCACTGGTCGCCCCTGCGCTGCAGCCACGACCAGCAACTTCCCGATACTTCCAGCCGAAGAGACGCGCCACCGCCATGACTTGCTAACCCGCCGTGCAACCGCCAGTTAAGGAGGGCGAAGAGCAGGCAGCATCCGCATTATTCAAAGCGCGGAAAAGGATGTAGACTAATTGCTACCTCTATACTTATAATTCTAAGAGATTGATTGTGAGGTGTACAAATGGCTAACAAGAGAATGAATACCGAAGCGGAACCGGTCGCAGGCGGCGGCTCCGAATTTCCTAAGCACCCACTCAAGGCGGCCCTCCGCGTCCCAATGGCGCTGGAAAAAAACAGTGGCAATCCGATGCCGCCAACTGATGTCGCAATCGCAATCCAAAAGAGCCCCGGCAGCTCCGACTTCAGAATGCTTCTCTCATCGTCGATCAAATACGGATTGTCGACGGGGAGCTACAACCAATCGAAGGTAGCGTTGACCGGGCTCGCGAGGGACATTGTCACGCCGACTTCCGACGAGGCCAAGAACAAGGCGCTCTTTCAATCAGCCTTCGTGCCGCCCCTTTTCAAGAGCATCTTCGGGGCCTACAAAGGGAAAAAGGTGCCGGATATGCAATTCTTTCAAAACGCGCTGGTACGCGACTTCGGCGTCTCAAGAGACCAAGCCGCTCGATGCGCGGCGGTCTTCTACGAAAACGCGGAGTACTTGGGCCTCGTCCGGCAGGCGACCACGGGCAAATGGCTGGCCTCGGAGCCAATTGGTGTCGCCCGGCAAGAGGATCTAGCGGAAGATGTGGGCGCGGAAGAGGGTGAAACCGGCCAGCTTGTCCCGCCCGAACAGCTGCACGCATCGCCCCCGGCCCAAGTTCAAATGAAGACGCCCTCGACGCCGTCCGCAAAGAACGCGATTTTCGTCGGTCACGGGAAAAACAGAGTCCCACTGCAACAGCTTGAGAAATTCTTGTCTGAGTACAAAATCCCACACAAAGTGGTAACAGATGAAGCGAACCAAGGACGCCCGATTTCCCAAAAGGTAGCCGATTCGATGCATGAATGCGGCGCGGCGATCATTATCTTCACGGCCGATGAGGAGTTCAAGGACTTTAAGGGGCAAGTCATCTTCAGGCCTAGCGAGAACGCGGTTTTTGAACTAGGGGCAGCGAGCGCGCTATACGGATCGCGAGTCGTCATCTTCAAGGAAGCAGGTGTCACTTTTCCGACGAATTTCCGAGACATCGGATATATCGAATTTGACAAGGACCGACTCGACGCGAAGGTTAGCGAGCTCTTCCGCGAACTGATCGCGTTCAAGCTAATCACAGTGTCCGTCGCAATGAGTGCCTGAGCAGCGACTGAGGAAGTCGAGTAGATGAGCTGTTGGCACGAAAAAGCAAATTCGCGCGCATGGAAAAGAAGGTCGATGAATTCTGCTCGTTTTGCGAAAAAGTAGCCTTGCGAGCGTTGCTTCTCGGCTGCTTGATCTACGAGGCAGGTAAATTTGTAGCCGGGATGCTACGGTGAGCGAGTGCTTCCATAGTAGAAAAGGGCCACGACTAGCGTGGCCCTTTTCATTATCCGCGTAAACCCGTGGCAAAAAGGTTTAGTGTCTTCCTCCGCCAGGCCCGCCGCGTCCGCGGTCCCGACCACCACCGCCGCCAGGCCGGCCACCACGCCCGCCGCGTCCGCGATCCCGTCCTCCACCGCCGCCGCCCGGCCGTCCGCCGCGCCCACCACGATCTCCACCAGGAGGTCGATCTCCTCGAGGACGATCACTAGCTGCACCCACGGGCGCTCCGTCGCGATTGAAGTTCGGCTCGCCTTCCGCTTCATCTGGAAAATCCCCGCCGCCCTCAATCACCATCGTGCCCGTCATTGCGGGAGCGGAAGCGGCCTCACCCTCCGCCGCCTCTGCCGCCGGCGCGCCACCACCGCCGTCAGCGCCGCCCGGATTCATCTTCGCGCGCTGCTCTTTCAGAATCGCCTTGCGCGATAGCCGGATGCGATTTCCTTCCACCGCCAGCACCTTCACCAGCACCTGATCGCCCTCTTTCAACTCGTCGCGAACATCCGCGATGCGATGCTCGGCCACTTCGCTGATGTGCAGCAACCCTTCTGTACCCGGAATAATTTCCACGAACGCACCGAAATCCGCCAGCCGCGTGACTTTGCCGAGGTAGGTCTTCCCTATTTCCGGAGTCGCCGTCAGATCGCCAATAATCTGCAGCGCCTTCTGTGCCGATGCCTGATCGCTCGATGCAACCTTCACCAGCCCGGAATCCTCAACGTCGATCTTCACGCCGGTCTGCTCCACAATGCTGCGAATCATCTTTCCACCCGGACCGATCAGGTCGCGAATCTTGTCGACCGGGATTTGCACGGTATAGAACCTCGGCGCGAAATCGGAAATCTTTTCGCGTCCCGCGGTGATCACTTCTTCCATCTTGCCCAGAATGTGCAAGCGCCCGCGCTTCGCCTGGGCCATCGCCTCGCGCATAATCTGGGAGGTGATGCCCGCGACCTTAATATCCATTTGCAGCGCGGTGATTCCATCTTTCGTGCCGGCAACTTTGAAATCCATGTCGCCGTAGTGATCTTCCGCACCCGCAATGTCGGTCAGAATGGCGTATTGATCACCTTCCTTCACCAATCCCATCGCGACGCCGGCTACCGGAGCCTTCAAGGGAACCCCCGCATCCATCAGCGAAAGCGACGCGCCGCAAACCGTCGCCATCGATGACGATCCATTCGACTCCAGAATGTCCGACACCACGCGCATCGCGTAAGGCCACGACTCTTCGGAAGGCAGCACGCCTGAAATCGCTCGCTCCGCCAACGCTCCGTGCCCAATCTCGCGCCGCCCCGCCCCGCGCAGGAACGCTACCTCACCCACCGAGAACGGCGGGAAATTGTAATGCAGAATGAATCTTTTCTTGGCCTCGCCTTCGAAACCCTCCAGCCGCTGCATGTCGTCGGAAGTTCCCAACGTCGTGGTAACCAGAGCCTGGGTTTCGCCGCGGGTGAAAATCGCGCTGCCGTGCGTGCGCGGCAGCACGCCGGCTTCGATCCAGATGTCGCGCACTTCATCGAACGCGCGTGAATCCGGACGCCGCTTCTTCTCGATTACTTCCTCGCGGAAGATGCGCTCCCGCAGCACTTCAAAGTAGTGCTTCAACTTCGCTTGCGCCTTTTCGTCGTCTTCCGGAATCTCCGCCAGCAACTGCTTCTTCAGATCTTTAACCAGGGTGTGGCTCTCGGCCTTGGGATGCTTCTTCGTATCTAGCCGATCGGACAAATCGGCTCCCACCTTGGCCTTCAGCGCATCGTAGTAAGCCTGATCGAACTCCGGCGCAGTCACTTCCCGCTTCTTCTTGCCCACCCTCGATTGCAGATCGCTGATCGCGGCGCAAATCTTCTTGATCTCAGTGTGCCCAAACTCGATCGCGTCGACGACCACTTCTTCGCTGACTTCTTTCGCGCCCGACTCGATCATCACGATGAAGTCTGAGGTGCCTACGACCATGATGTTCAGCAGGCTGCTGGCGCGCATTTCGTCGTAGGTGGGATTGATGATGAACTGTCCGCCGATCCAGCCCACCCGCACCGCGCCGATCGGCCCCAGGAACGGAATGTCCGACAAAGCCAGCGCGCAAGACGCTCCATTAATGCCCAGCACGTCAGGATCGTTGCTGCTATCCGCCGACAGCACGAAGGCAATTACCTGCGTCTCGCACTTAAACCCTTCGGCAAACATCGGACGAATCGGCCGGTCAATCTGCCGGCTGGTCAACACTTCGCGCTCGCTCATGCGGCCTTCGCGCTTGATAAATCCGCCAGGAAATCGTCCGCCGGCGTAGGTGTACTCGCGGTAATCGACCGTGAGGGGAAAGAAATCGATGCCTTCGCGCGGGTCGGCGTTGGCGGTCGCGGTGGCCAGCACCACGTTATCGCCCATGCGGACTACGGCCGCTCCATGCGCCTGCTTGGCCAGTTTTCCAGTTTCGAATGAGAGTTGTTTGCCGCCGGCGAGTTCCACAGTCGCTGTGCTAACTTCTGGTTTCATTTTTCATCCTTCTTATTGTGATCGGGAGGGCAGGCGCGCTTCCAGTTTGCTTGATTGGCAGGGATGGAGACACGCATTGGACCTGGGTTACGGTTGCCAGATGAGCGGGTGCCATGAGCGCTCGGCCCACGGCGAGTGGGTTGCAAAATGCTCCGCATTTACGCACGCTAGAGTTCAACTCAATGCTGTACCGGCTTCAAGACAAAGGCGGTTTCTCAAAGATACATTTAGGGAAGCTTACGGGTGCCCCATTCGATCGCGGCCCCATTCTATTCTGGGGTGCCCCATTTCTCGCTTCTTTTGCGAGAAGTGGGGAAAGTCACGACGAACCTTCCACCCAAATTCATTTCCCAGTTATTTGCGGATGCCGAGCTTCCCAATGACCGTCTTATAGCGCTCGGAATCGTATCGTTTGAGGTAGTCGAGCAAGCGACGCCGCTTGCTGACCAGCATGAGCAGGCCGCGGCGCGAGCCGTGGTCCTTCTGGTGCGTTTTGAAGTGATCCGTCAGTTGGCCAATGCGTTCACTAATGATGGCGATCTGAACCTCGGGACTCCCCGTGTCAGTCGCATGCGTCTGATACTGGTCAATGACAGACTTTTTTTGCTCTCTGGCTAACACTTAACCTGGTGCACTCCTGTTCTCAGTTTCAATTTATCTTGGTGACGATACTGAGGATAACATGTCGGGGTGTGGAGGGTAAAGGCGGCAAAGTAGTATTAGAATAGGGGTTTCGATGGCGATGATCCGCATCAACGACCTAGCGCGAGAATTGAAGATTAAGAGTGGCCGGATTCTCGAAGTATTGCCGCTAGTCGGCGTTACGGAAAAGAAAACTCATTCGAGTGCGTTAGAAGAATGGCAAGCCGATAAGGTTCGGGAATACATTCTAGGCCCAGCTGCGGAGAGTCCTACCTTGCCGCGACCCATCCGGACCGAGGCTATCAAGCTCGAGATCCAGTCGGACACGATATTGAGACCAGGCGATATCTTGAAGGCCATCATGTCGAGAAAGGAGAGGACAAATTCGGACACCGTGCGCCTAGAACCCCTGCCCCCAATATCTCACGAGTCATTTGAGCACGGAACAAAGGGTGGATTCCGGCCCTCCATCGCAGATGGAGGGTTGCCTGCCGAGGGGAAAAACTCAGCACTTCGGCTTCCGGAAGGAT
>CAVQCP010000040.1:0-154840 GCA_963710965.1 uncultured Acidobacteriaceae bacterium
GCTCTCGCGCATTAATCCCAATGTGCTGACCTTCATGGGGCTGGTGGTGAACACGTACGCCGCGATCTTATTCGGCTCCGCCACGGCCTTAACCCAGCGCCGGCTCTTTTTCTACGCGGGATTAGTCATCATCGGCTCCGGATTTTTCGACTTGGTCGATGGAGAAGTCGCGCGCGCCACCAACCGCGTCACCCGCTTCGGAGCGTTCTTCGACTCAGTCGTGGATCGCTACAGCGACGCATCGCAATTCCTGGGCTTGCTCGTCTTCTACGCGCGCGGCGACCGCTTCCTCTACGTCGTGCTCACCGCCTTCGTTATGATCAGCGCCATCATGGTGAGCTATACCCGCGCCCGCGCCGAATCTTTGATTGGCTCCTGCCGCGTAGGATTCATGGAGCGTCCGGAACGGCTGGTGCTGGTCATCATCGGCGCACTGTTCAACCGCATGGCGCCCGTGCTTTGGATTATCGCCGTGCTCTCCACCTTAACCGTGATCCATCGCATGCGCTATACCTGGACGAGAACGCAAGATCCGCCGTCCGGCGCGGTCGTTAAAGCCGGACAAGCGGCTTAAGACTTTCGCGTAGCGGCGGACGCCTTCGTCCGCCGTATCAACGACAATCAACTCAGCACCGTAACTCCATTCGCTTTTGCGGCTCGCCTCAGGTCTGCGTCCAGCGTGGCCAGGGGCAAGGCCTCGCGCAGCGCGAGCTGCATATAGGCGGCGTCATAACTGGAGAGCCTCCCTTGACGCGCGATCGGAAGGACTTGCTCAAAGGCATACGCCGTCGCCATCGGCATCACGGAAATCGGTAGAGCAGCGATTCGTCGCAGCTGCCCGGTCACCTGAGCGATCGTGAGGCGCTTGCGCCGTTCTGCAACCAGTAGGGCATTTGCAACCTCGAGGGGCCAGACTGCGGGCACCACCGCCTCCGAACCTGCGGAGAGCGAGTCGAGCACATCCTCCGTCAATGCCGTGCTTTCGTCCTCGAAGCACCAGGCCACTGCCACCGATGCATCCAGGACAAATCGTCTGCTGAAAGATGTCTTCATGTTCCGGAAAGTTGAGAACTCAGTAGCGGCGACCTTCTTCGATCAGTTCACGGATCGAGGTTTTTCCCAGCACGGCGCCCTTCCGTAGTTGTCGAATGCCAGCCACCAGCTCGCGCTTATCTTCTTTCTCCCCGGCGTCGTCAGGCACGAGTTTTGCCACTGGCACCCCGCGCAGGGTGATGCGGATGCTTTCACCTTTGGCCACCCGCTGAAGAAGCTGATTCAAATGAGTTTTCGCCTCAAAGACGCCAAGCGTTTTCATAGAACCAGTCTATCAACTAGTCTATTCTGGAACAAGGGGGTAGTTTGCGTTCTTGAAAACGGCAGGCAACCCAGATTTCAACTCCTGCTAGACTAACGAATCGCAACTCGACTCCAATCTTAGCGTCCAGGCGGAAGGTTTTTATGGATCCCGTTCTCGTTGTTCATGGTGGCGCATGGGCCATGCCCGATGACATGGTCGACGCCCATATTCGCGGCGTGCGCAACGCGCTGGCTGCGGGCTGGCGCGTGCTCGAGCGCGGAGGCCCGGCGCTTGATGCGATTGAGGAAGCGGTCGTCATCCTGGAAGATGACGACACGTTTGACGCCGGCCGCGGCAGCTTTCTGAACCGCGATGGCAAGGTTCAACTCGATGCCCTGATCATGGATGGGGCCACGCTACGCGCCGGCGGCGTGGGATGCGTCGAGCGCTTGCGCAATCCCGTGCGGACCGCGCGAAAAATTCTGTGCGAGAGTCCCCACGTCTATTTCGTGGCCGAAGGTGCCGAGCGCTTCGCTGCAGAGCATGGCGTGGAGCTGTGCCCGAACGAAGACTTGGTCATCCCGCGCGAGGTTGAGCGCCTGCGCGAGTATCAACAAGATGCCGCGGGACATGGTCACGAGCTATTCGCGCCCACCATTTCGCACGACACAGTCGGCGCCGTCGCGCTCGATCGCGATGGCAACATCGCCGCCGCCACTTCCACGGGCGGAACTTTGAACAAAGCGCCCGGACGTCTCGGCGATTCGTCGCTGATCGGCTGCGGTTGCTACGCCGACAACTTGAGCGCGGCCGTTTCGACCACGGGTTGGGGCGAACCCATCATGAAACTGGTGCTTGCCAAGTGGACCGCTGACCGCGTGCAAGCCGGCAATCTGCCCGAGTGGGCGGCGCAAGAGGCGATGAATTATCTGAAGCAGCGATTAGACGGACATGGCGGCATCATCGTGCTGAACGCGCTGGGACAATTTGGCATCGCGCACAACACGCCACGCATGGCTTGGGCAATTAAGACGGGGAAGAAAGAAGAGGCCGGGATCGAACATGGGCAGTGATCGGTGCGTGATCTGCTCGCAGCCAGGTACACGCTGTAATTGTGGTCCTTCACAACTGCTCAAATCTGTCATCCCGACCAAGGAGAAAGAGCGGCGAAGCCGATCATTCTCCGCGTGGAGGGACCTGCTTTCGGCTGGCCGCGCATACCTTGGAAGCGAGGAGCAGGTCCCTCGACTGCGAAGATCGTGCGCTCCACGCACGATCTTCTTCGCTCGGGATGACAGAGCTTTTCACGCTGATTGCTTCCTTTCGGGCTCAAACCGATGTTGTCATCCCGATGTACAACTGTGATCCCACTGCTTTCTCACAGCCAGCCTTTGGTTCTGGCCAATCGCGAGGCTTCGACGCGGTTGCTGGCGCCCATTTTGCTGATGGCCTCGGACAAATAATTTCTCACTGTGCCCTCGGAGAGGCCTAACTCGGAGGCGATATCTCCGCTTTGCATGCCTTCGCCGGCCAGGCGCAAAACCTGCCGTTCGCGATCGGTCAGAGGATCCATTTCTCCCCAAGCTTCGGTGGCGAGGTCAGGATGAATGACGCGCAAGCCTTGTTGCACGCGCCGGACCGCATCGGCGAGTTCTTCGGCGCGCATGTCTTTCAACAGATATCCCAGAGCGCCGGCTTCCATGGCACGACGCAAATATCCGGCGCGCGCAAACGTGGTCAGAATGATCACGCGCGTGCCGGCGCGGCGCCGCTTCAGTTCGGCGGCGGCATCGAGGCCGGTCATCAGCGGCATTTCGATATCGGTAATGAGCACGTCGGGCTTGTGGGCGAGAACCGCCTCCACAGCCTGTTTGCCGTTACGAACCTGCGCCACGACCGAGATGTCGCCTTCGATCTCGAGCAGCGCGGCCAGCGCTCCCAGCACCATCCCCTGATCTTCCGCGAGCACCACACGGATCGTCTTGCGGCCCTCCTTCGCAGTTGGATTCATCTGTCCCAGCCTGGAGGATCCGCGTCAGCAGTCTTTGCCGCAATGTCTTTAAGCGGCAGAGTGATGGTGATTCTGGTTCCGGCCTGAGAATCGCGGTTTAGCGTGCCGCCAAGCATCTCGACGCGCTCGCGCATGCCGCGCAATCCATTGCCTTCGTTTTGCGATCCGCCGCGGCCGTCATCTTCGATTTCGAGACGGCACGAGCCGTTTTGCTGCTCCAGGCGCAGGCTGCAATGGTGCGCATGGGCGTGGCGAACCACGTTGGTGACTGCCTCCTTCACTGCCATGGACAACACACCTTCCTGCAAGGCGGGCAGAGCCAGTCGGACGACATCGCATTTCACCTTCACGCCCGCCGTCTCCAGCGTGGCTTTGGCGTGAGCGATTTCAGCCGGCAAGCCCTGAGTACGGTAGCCGCGGATCGCGTCGCGAACCTCGGAGAGCGCCTGGCGGGAAATTTGTTCGACTTCGCGAATTTCGTTGCCGGCGCGCTGCGGATCGCGTTCCATTAATTTTCCGGCCAGCTCGGATTTCAGAATGATGACCGAGAGCGTGTGTCCCAGAACGTCGTGCAGGTCGCGGGCAATGCGCTCGCGCTCGGCGACGGTGGCCAGGTGTTCGATTTCTTCCTGCGCCTTCAATAACTTCCGGTTGCTGCGATTGCGCTGCGCAAAATGGACGTTGCTGATGCCGATAACAAAAGCCAGGCCATTGGCGAAAATAAGAAACCAGATATTGAGATGAAGCGACCACCAGGTCAGAAAAGCGGCGGCCTCAACCGCGGCCAAAAGCTTAAGCCCGTCGGCCTCTGTGTCCACGACAAAAGGTCCACAAGCCGCTGCGAAAATAAAAAAGGTGGTAGATCCGCCATTGAACTTAGCAAATCCCGCGCCCAAAGCAACCATAGCCGCAAGCCGCAGCAATCCCTGCCGGCAACTTACCCAGAACATCGAGAAATATAAGTACAGAAAAGCCGCGGTGCCCAGAAGAGTGAAGGCCCAGACCCTGAGACCGGCGTGGCTCTCGATCGGATCAATAAAAAAGAAACCAAAGTAGAGAACCGAGTACAGCGCCCACGTGTATTCGCTGTTTTTGGGGATCAGTCTCATGTGGTTATCAAACTTTCAGCGGAATCGGAGTCGGGCAAACTGAAGTTGCGCTCATTCCAGGTCTCCGCCAGCGCGTCTCTATTATCGTCTATCCTCTTTCCGTTCATCCGCCGATTCCTGATCGGTGCTCATTTGATCCCGACCATCTTCCGCTGACCAATCGTCTCCTCAATTCCGGCTTCGGCCAATTCCGGCTTTGGCCAATCCCGGCTCTGGCCAGATGACGTTCGGACCGTGGCGTAGCTGACCAGGGTCGCTGCGGGAATCAACAGCATCAGCCATTGTGAGCTGCAATAGAGAGCCAGTACTCCGAGAACAACCAGGACCAGGGTCGACCCGTAGCTTCTCTTGCTTTCCGCGCTCATGAGCGCATCCCCTTTCCGCAACCGGCCGTGCCATGGCTAGAATCCGGCGCCCAACGCCGAATCCGATTCACTTACGCGCGGCGAAGGTGCGCCTGCATGCGCGCGCTGATACAAATCGCGGGCGACTTAGCCGTACAGCTTTCCCTGATCGCGCTGGAAGCCGATGCGGGCGACGCCCAGGCAGATCAGCGTGAAGGCGAGCAGCACCTCCCAGTGCGTGGCTGCGGATTCGTGGCGTCCAGCGCCCACCACGCCCAGTGCCAACTGCGACAAGTGATAGGGTGGTAGCGCCAGGGCGATCTGCCGAACCAGCTTGGGTAAAAACATGTAAGGAAACCACAGCCCGCTGCAGAATGACATCGGCAAGTAAATCAGGTTAATGGCTGACGGCGCGGAATTCGGCCCGACGAAATAACCAATCGCCAATCCCATCGCAGAGAACGGCACGGAGCCGGCGACAAGTGTGCCCAGGAGTTGTGTCATCTGCAGAAGCGGCATGCGCACGCCGCCGAAAATGATGCCCAGCGCCAGCAGCAGCGTGACCACGATCGTGCTGAAAATCATGGAGAAAATCACTTTGGCGGCGAAGTAGGCGAATGGCGGCATGGGGCTGGCACGTTTTACTTGCAACCATCCCAAGCCGCGATCGGCGGCCAAGCCGGAGGCGGTTCCGAACAACGATGCTCCCATCACTCCGAACGTTCCGTAGGTCGCGATCATATAGGTCGGAACGCCCACGCCGGCAAGCGTTTCTTTCGCGTTTAACACCAGCCCGAAGAGCACGTAAAACATCAGCGGAAAGCTGATCACGGATGCGGTATAGACGGGCAGCCTCAGTCCCTTGAGGAACTCGTACTTCGCTTCTTTCAGATAAATCGTGGCCGTGTGGCTGGTGGTGCGCCCGATTCCGGTGCTGGTAAGAACTGCGGCGGCGGTGCTCATAAAATTCTCCTCGATTCGTTCTTCAATTCAGTTGCTTTTGTCAGCGAGTTTCCTGCGTGAGTGCGAGGAACGCTTCTTCCAGTCCAGCGCTCGAGATCTCCAGGCCCGAGAGTGCGGCATCACGAGCCAGCAGTTCCCGCACCACAGGCTCCGCCTCGCGGGCATTGATCTCCACTGCCTCGCGGTCTTGCCTTGCATCCGTCACTCCGGGAATTTGGCGCAGGCTGGGCAGGCTGAGCGACGTGATGCAGCGGATACGCTTGCCGCTGGTCTGCGCTTTGATGGTGGCCGGCGTGCCTTCGGCGATGATTTCTCCTTGATTGATGACCACGATACGATCGGCGAGAGCGTCGGCCTCTTCCAGATAATGCGTGGTGAGCAGCACAGTTTTCCCGCGCTCCACCAGGCGGCGAATTTCCTCCCACAGAGCGCGACGCGCTTCTACGTCCAGGCCCACGGTGGGTTCGTCCAGAAATAGAAGGTCGGGATCACCACAGATGGCGAGGGCGAATAGGGTACGCTGCCGCTGCCCCCCGGAAAGATCGCCGAACTTGCGGTCCTTTATTTTCTCCAAACCGGCCGCCGCCAGCACCTCAGCCATCGGCATCGGGTTCGGATAATAGGTGGAGAACAGATCAATATGCTCGCGAACGCGCAGCGTCTCCGGCACTTTGCCGACCTGAAGCATGGCTCCGGCGCGCATGCGGTTCTGCGGATTGGTAGGATCTCCTCCGAAGACGCGAGCTTTGCCGGAGTTGGGCGGGATCAACCCCAGCAATAGTTTTACCGCGGTCGTCTTGCCCGCGCCGTTGGGGCCGAGCAGCGCCACGACTTCTCCCGCGCAGACGGAGAAATTCACATTGCGCAGGGCGCGGACTTCTCCATAGCTCTTGCTGACACCTTCCAGACTCGCCACCACGGTGCCGGAAACGGCCGGTTGCACGTTTTGCGTTTGTTCCAGAGTCGCGATCATAAGGAGCCTTCCCTGCCTTACTGGATTTTGCCGGGTGCCACCGTTCTGGTTTCCCCCGGTGAATGCATCATCGCGGAGGACTGGGTACAGCGCCAGTGTGGTTCATCATGGGGAGGGCGTGACAAATGTCATAACCGGGCAGCTCACCTAGCCACGTGTCATCCCGACCAAGGAGGATGAGCGACGAAGCCGATCATTCCCCGCGTGGAGGGACCTGTTTTCGGTTGATGGACCTGCTTTCCCAGGATTCAAGCAGAATCTGATTCGAGCAAGATCCACGCTCGTCCGGAGGAACGCGGAACCACGATTTTGCAACTCTGAGGCAGCCTGTTACGAAATCCGAACAAATCGACCTCCAACCGCACGCACGTGCCTTCCCTGTCCTTCGCCGCTTTCGGCCGCAATATCCGCGATTCGTAAGGCTGGGCGCGGCTTAAGCTTGTTCTGAATTCGTAACAAGGAACCCTAGGTTGAAGATTTTTGCACAAATCCTCGTCCCAAAATGGGCTCGGCCTGCTATGATGGCCAACACTTCTGTGGAGGGCACGTCATGCTTCCGGCCGGAAAAAGTCTTCGTACGTTGCGCGAAAAGCTCGGTTTGACGATGCGCGATATCGACGCTTCGAGCGCCCGCATACGCGATAAATATCGCAACGAGGAATTCTATATTCCACCCAGCCGCCTGTCAGATATTGAGACCAAGGGCGTTTTACCCAGCATTTTCAGGCTTTACACGCTGGCAGTGATTTATCGCCGCGATGTGCTGGAGTTGCTCTCCTGGTATGGCGTCGATATGAATAATATGGCGGCGGATCTGGGTATGATTTCGCCGCCGAAGTCGCATGTCTCCGAAGCTCTTTCGGGATTGTCTTCGGTACAAATGCCGGTGCGCATGGATCCCGGCTTCGATCAGCAACGCACCACCAATTTAGGCCGCATGGTCGAGCAATGGGGCCTGGTACCCCTGGCTTATCTGGCGCAATTCGCCCATACCGATTTTACCTACGGCTACATCGGGGAGCAGGATTTCACCATGTATCCCATCCTGCCGCCGGGCAGCTTCATCCAGGTCGACGAAGAGCGTAATAAGGTGGTGGAAGGGGTGTGGCGATCGGAATACGAACGGCCCATCTATTTTGTGGAAACCCGCGATGGACATACTTGCTGCTGGTGCAGCATGCGGCGCGATGATGTGATTTTACAGCCCCATCCGCTATCGCCGGTGCCGATTCGCATCCTGCGTCATCCCCAGGAAGCAGAAATTATCGGGCAGGTCGTTGGGGTCGCCATGAAGTTGACCGAGTGGCAGCCTTTTGGTTCCGCTCCAAGCTCGAAAGCGCAACCAGTACTGAATTAAGATGGCGGGCAGAAGCTGCGTCCTGGGCCGACGGGATCAGTTGGCCGATCTGTTCCCGCATGCCCTCCGCATACCCGGCGGGGGTTTGCGGGCTGTTCTGGCTCGATTCGCGCAAATCCTCAACTAAGTTCGAAATGGGCGTCCGCAGAACCGTCGACAGCACCTCGCTGTGCACGGCCTTCAAGGCGCGGTCTGAGGCTTCCTTCCCATGCAGCAGGGTCATCCCCCAATGCAAATAGCCGCCATCGGGCCGGCGCAAAGATCCCAGATAAGCAAGTTTGGCCAGCAGGCCGGAAATGGCCGCCATGGTGGTTTCCCGTAAATCCTGAAGGGCGGACTTTAAGGTCATTTCGTGTTACGAATTCCGAACAAGCTATACGCCAAATGTGATCTACCAAGCCGCGAAGAGACATGAAAGTATCACGGTTCGTTTTTAAATCACAAGGAGAAAACAACCGTGAAACGTTTGCTACTCATCGCAGCCGCAGCCCTGATGTTATTCAATACCGTGCTCGTTCCCGCCGCTCATGCCGATGGCGGAACTGGCACCACCAATTGTGGCGGAAATGCTGTGTGCAAACCGTAATTTCTGATCGGCGTTACGAAAAACGAACAGGATATGGCCGGGTTGCCGGTCTGCAGCAGGGCGCGGTATAGTGCCTGACTATCACCATGCTGCAGGCGCACTCACCGCTCTGGCATTTTCTTTTCGTAGCGCCGAACGTATTTCTTCTGGTGCTGGCCACTTTTCTTTGGCGGCGCAAACTGCAGAAGCGCTACCCCGTTTTTTTAGTATTTGCATTCGTAATGGCGGTTGAGCAACTTACCGTCTACGCTGCCGACGTTGTTCCTTCAGTCGGTCCATTTACATTTTGGTACGTTTTCTGGGCAGGTCTGCTGCTCGAGGCCCTGCTCAAGTTCGCTGTGATCGGCGAAATATTCGGCCACGTCTTCGGCACTTATCCTTCGTTGGCCAAGCTCGGGAAAATGCTCATCAGTGGCGTTGGGGGTCTTCTTGTCTTCGTGGCCGCTGTCATTGCCGCGTATACGCCCAAGGACAATGTCTACTGGATCGTCTCCGGCGCCCATGTGCTCGAGCAAACGATTTACATCATCGAGAGCGGACTGATTCTCTTCCTCTTTGCATTTGCGGCTTTCTTCAAGGTGCATTGGGAACGTAAACCGTTCGGAATCGCTGTGGGCTTGGGAACCTCGGCTTGTATACATCTCGCGGTATGGGCGGTGGCAGCCGGTGCAAATCCCTCCGCGCGCGCCCGGAGCTTCCTCGACTTCCCTAACATGGCCGCTTACACCGTTTCGGTCCTGATCTGGTCTTTCTACCTCCTCGCCCCCGAGAAGAGGGTCATTCCCGCAGCGGGAATACTCGTGCCCGGCAACAATCTTGAAATTTGGAACCGGGAATTGGAGCGTCTACTTCACCAATGAATCTGGCCGTACTGATTGTCATCGCCGCTGTACTGGCGCTCGTCGTTATTTTGGGCGCAGCCATAACTCGCAGCCTGCCTATCTCGGGGAAGAGCGCCGCACCGTTCGTCGAACTCCAACCGATTGACGTGGAAGCATTCCGCAATTTGATCGATCCGGCTGAGGATGGCTACCTGCGCCTCCGCTTGCCACCCGCTCAGTTCCGGGTGGTGCGCCGCGAGCGTTTGCTGGCCATGGCCGCTTACGTCCAGGTCGCAGCCGGCAATGCGACGCTGTTGTTGCGCGCCGCCAGGAGTGCGCTGGCCAGCGGAGATCCGCGCCTTGCCGAAGCAGCGCACCAACTGGTGAATGACGCTTTGCTACTGCGCATCAATTCCATCGTGGCTCTGGCGCGGATTTACTTGGAATGGGCGTGGCCGATGTCTGGAGTCGCGGCAGCCCCCGTGATCGCCCGTTACCAGAGCATCAGCGGCACAGCCATGCTGCTGGGGCGGCTGCAGAATCCTTCGGTTCCGGTTCGAGTGTCTGCTCGCTTTTGACCATTTAGCACTTATGCCGCGCCTGATGTGATGAAAGTCACAGACAGCGACGCGGTGTTTTTGGCATTCTTGCGGACGGCGTCGCCGTGCCACCTGACAACTCTCGGTGGTGGTGCCAGTTGATCTCGAAATCAACGGCGGCAATCCAAGCGCAGCCGTTTCTCAGGCGGAGCGAAGAGCCTGCGCCGAGTGAAGTCGAAAGGATCTCCCACTCCTCCAGCGTGACGCGTGAGCCAGACCGCACCACTGCCAGCTTTCGGTTAACTGGATCATTACCTCATTCATTCCGTCCTTGTTTTCATGCCCTCTTCTGGTGTACAAACCAGCGGGAACTCGCATTGTTTTGCAGGTGACAAGCATTTCGATCAATGATGTGGCCGTTGGAATTGTTTCTTCCGTCACCGCGAGTTGACGGAGCAAGGGAGACTCGATGATCCGCAGCCAAGAAGCTCGCAACCTGAAAGCCTTTTTCCTCACACCCCTCGCCGTTCTCTTTCTCCTGATGTTGGCATCCGTCGCCTTCGGACAAGGCGGGGCGGCTACCGGCGATCTCCACGTGACGGTGAAGGACGCCAAGGAAAATTTAGTGCCGAACGCAACGGTCACGGTAAGTGACATGGCCAAGGGCGTGGTTCGTACGGCCACCAGCGACGGCCAGGGCGGCTACAACGTTCGACTGCTGCCTCCGGGGACCTACAACGTCACCGTGGAAGCGCCCGGCTTTGGCAAGGCTGAGGCCAAAAATGTCAGCATCACAGTCGGCGGAATTGTGGATCTGCCAGTTTCGCTGGCCGTGGCCAGCGGCAAGGAAATCGTCGAGGTCAGCGCGCAGGAGGATCTGGTCGAGACCTCCCGCACTTCCACCACCGACACCATCGGGCAGCGCCGCATCGACAATCTTCCCATCAACGGCCGCAACTACATTAATTTCACTCTGACCGATTCCCAGGTGGCGCGCGACAATGCCCCGAATACCGGCGCGGCGCCGACCTCCGGCCTCAACATGAGCGGGCAGCGCGCGCGTTCGAATCTGGTCAATGTGGATGGCGCCGACGCTACCGACAACTCCACGAACGGCGTTCGCTCAACCGTTTCGCAGGAAGCGGTGCAGGAATTCCAGATCATCACCAACAGCTATGCGCCGGAATATGGGCGAGCCGCGGGTGGCGTAGTCAATATCATCACCCGTTCCGGGTCGAATGCATTTCATGGCGATGTATTCGGTTTCTTGCGCAACCGCAATTTTCAGGCGGTGAATCCGTTCAGCACCGTTCCCAATCCCGCTTATACCCGGGTGCAGGCCGGGGCAGCGTTCGGGGGACCGATCAAGAAGGATAAGACGTATTTTTATTTTGCCTATGAAGTCACGCGCCGGCACGAGACCGGATTCTCCTCCATTGGACAATCCAATCCCGGTCTTTGTTCCTCTGCGGGCCTCTCAGGTTCGGGCAGCTTCGGTTTGTGCAACTTTGACGCATCCCCATTTTTCGGGGCCCCCAGCGGAACCTTCCCCATTCAGGTTACTCCCGACCAAGCCGCATTCATCGCGAACCCGACAACGCCACTGGCTTTAGCTCAGGAATATGCCATCCTTGCTGGCGGCACTTCGGGCGTCGCCCTGAACGGGCAATATCCGGCATCGTTCGCCTATCTCGTCGCCGGAGGATTCCTGCCCACACCTGCCAGCGGCGGCAACCCGCTCGCCCAGTTTGTTGATACCTGCCTGCCCACCGCCCCGATATGTGGCGGCATTCCTGGATCGTTCCAGACTTTGAACTCACAGCTTGGAAACTACCCGGTCTTTGAGGGAACCAGTGTGTACTCCCTGCGCATCGACCACAATCTCAGCGTTAACAACCGCCTGATGATGCGCGTCAACGTCAGCCCCAGCACCATCACAGGCATCGAGGTCGGCGGCCAGGACCAGCCCTTTGGGCAGAACGCTTACTCCCGCACCTCCCAACAAACCTTTCGCGATGTCGCCGGAACCCTGCAAGATACCGCGACCATCGGCAACAACAAAGTCAACGAGTTCCGTTTCCAATTCGCACGCCGTGGCCTCGCCTATTTCTATAACACCGCCATTCCGGGAGGGGCCGACCCCGCCGTCAACATTCCCGGCTATGCCTATTTCGGACGCGAGCCCTACTCCTACGTGCAGCGGGTCGAGAAACGCTACCAGTTCACCGACAATTTCTCGTGGACTCTGGGCCGGCACAACACCAAGTTCGGCGTGGACGTTAACTACCTCCCACTGACCGCGACATTCACGGTGAACTATGGCGGGGTCATTGATATTGGTTCGCTGACCGCTTCTGACCTGGGACTGCCCGCCGGACCTGGACTGTCTCCCATCCAAGCCTACGGCGCAGGCATCCCCGCGGATGTGATCCAAGGCATTGGCAGTCCCAGCGATTCCTTTCACAACACCGCCATCGGCGCATTCTGGCAAGATTCCTGGCGGGTGAATCAGAATCTTACCCTCAACTACGGTTTGCGCTACGACATTGAAATCCCGCCAACGTTGAAGCCCATCAACTCGCCCCTCGCGCAGGCAGCTTACAACAGTCTGGGGCTACAGAAAGGGATCAACACCGCAACTCACAATTTTCAGCCGCGCTTCGGTCTGGCTTTCGATCCCGGTGGCGACGGAAAAACTGTAATCCGCGCCTCGTATGGGATCTTTTTCGATCATCCCTTGCTCGCCCTATACTTTCTCGGCGATGCTTCCGACGGCTCGACCAGCGGACAACTGGCCTTTGGACCTGGCGCGCCCTGCCAGGGTGCGGGAAATCCCGCGAACCTGAACGCGGTCGAAATATTCCAGGGACTGGTCCCGTCGGCCACTGGCTCCCCTGCCTCACCTTGTTCCCCTGCAATCAGTGCTGCAGCACTTGGGCTCCTGAACTATTCCCCCAACCAGCAGCTTTTTTCGTGTGGCGCCGCCGGCGCGAACTGCGGCGTTGCGTCTCCTTCACAATCCATTTTCCTGAACCAAAACTATCTGAACCCGGCGAGTTTCCTGCCCCTCGCTTTTCAACCTTTCGGCTATCCGCAGTCGAAAAACTTTGTGTATGCCTACGCGCAGCAGGCAAATCTCACCCTGGAGCGTGACCTGGGCCACGGCCTCGCTCTCAGCCTCGCTTACAACATGAACGGAGGACGTCACCTCAACCACCCCATCAATGCCAATGCGATTCGCGGCGATCTGATGACCTCCAATTTTTTTGCCGCCCTCGCCGACGGCCAATCCTTTACCAGCCCCTTCACGGTAACCGGCAAATGCAATCCCGCCGGCGGTCCGTTTGGACCCGCTCCCTTTGTGGACGCCTCGCTGCTGAACTTTTTCCGGCCGGGCGGTCTGAATCCCTCGATTGCCGGCGCCTACCTGGCGGCAGGCGATCCGCTCGGCTGCGTGGCGCAGGCCGAGGCGTTGATTTCGTCCCTGCCCGGTTTCAACGCCGGATGCCAGCCTCAAACCGGGTCCCTGCAAAATTGCGTTCCCTTCGGCGACATGGACGCCAACTATTCCAACGGTACCTCGGTCTATCACGGCCTCACCGCCACTCTGCGCAAACGCTTCGGCAGCCACTATGAGTTCAATACCTCCTACACCTACTCTCACTCGATTGACGATTCCACTGATCTGCAGGCCACGCTGACTCCACAAGACAGCTACTATCCAGCGTTAGACCGCTCGACCTCGCTGTTTGACCAGCGCCATCGTCTGGTCTTCAGCGGCGTGTATCAGTCGGGCAAGATCGACGGCAAGGGTTTCGCCCCGAAGTTTTTCAGCGACTGGACAATTTCTCCTATTCTCGAAGTGGGCTCCGGCCGTCCCTTCAATATCATCACCGGCAACGACGACAATTTGCAGCTGTCATCCCTTACCGGACGGCCCAACACGTTCGTCAATCCGGCCTGCTCCGCGGCCCCATTTGGCAATGCTCCCGTGGCTTCAAAGTACTCGCCGACCGGCGTGTTCCAGGAGCCTTGCCTGGCAGACTTCAACGGGAGCCTGCTTTCGCTGGACGGCAATCTGGGCCGCAACGCCGGCGTGCAGCCTTGGGTCGTCTTCGGCGATATGCGATTCGCCAAGCGGGTCTATTTTGGCGAGCGCTTCAACACCGAACTGATCGCCGATATGTTCAACATAGCCAACAAGTACAACGTTGCTGCCGTCAGCCCGCTCTTCACCAATGCAGGACAGGCGACGGCGGCATTCGATCCGCGCCAGTTTCAGTTCGCGGTGAAGTTGTACTGGTAAAAGACGAACTCTCGCATCCGGCCCTACGCGGTTGTCATCCCGACCGAAGCTTCCTGACCGAAGGGAGGGAAGCGCAGCGGAGGGACCTGTTGTCGTCTCTCTTACCACCTGTTGTATGCTGCCTAAGTGCTTCGACGAATACTCCAGAGCGTGAGCCGGGGAGCTGTTTTACATCGCCATCTTCCACGCGAGTTCGGTAACGTCCCCCTCTTTGTCACGCCAGAATCCGCCCTCTCCTATTGGCGATGGGATATCGCTAAAGTTGATCCGTTCTTGCTATCGATGGCCCGGGAGTTAGTACGACCCGACATGGTTGTATGGGATATCGGCGCCAACGTCGGCCTGTTCTCATTTGCCGCCGCTGCGCTAGGTGCACACGTCGTTGCTATTGAGCCGGACCCATGGTTAGCCAGCCTGATTCAGCGATCGGTACTTATCAATAAGCTGCCGGTGACCGTGCTGCCAGCCGCTATCTCAGATCGGAGCGGGATTTGCCAACTACACATACCTAACGAGGGAAGATCGTCAAACTCGCTGGAGGGCGGGGGTGTTGAACAAACTGTGGTTTCCGTAACCCTTGACTCACTGCTCGATTACTTTGCCGCTCCACAGGTGCTAAAGATAGACGTTGAGGGAATGGAGGCTCGAGTTCTGGCGGGCGCCGAAAGGGTCCTACAAACTCGCCCGCGCATTTTCTGTGAAGTGACCGACCATCATGAAGCAATTGGAGACCTGTTAAGAAATGCGAATTACGACGTCTTTGCCGCAAGAGCGAGTGCGCGAAATCCCCTGCACCGCCCTTCGCGAGATACTCTAGCCGTTCCTCGGAATGCGTCTTGACTGGCTCCAAGTGGGAATCAGGACAAGTTTGAGTCCGAATCAGCTCTTTGCCTTGAAAGGGCGCGGCTTCCGGCCACGCCGCAATCGGCCTAAAACGCCATCGCTTTACAGTTAGCTGAAGAACTCCGATTTTGGGTGGAGCAGCGTTTTAACGCTGCGATAAGACCTTCCTTTTCTGTCGGGGCTTTATAGCCCCTGAGGTGCCAAACTCGAGTTTTTCGCAAACTGTTCAGCCGCCGCGGGCCGCTTGCTGCTTGCCCCCGGAACTTCCCCGGCTCACTTTGCGTAAACTCACACTATGTCCGACCAAACCGCGCTGCTTCCACCCCAACCACTCCCTCCGCCAACGCTTCCGCACACAATTTTTCGCGGCCCAAACGGGATCCGCGCCGGCTGGCGGGTGCTCATCTTTCTGGCCATCGTCGCGGGGATGGTCGCCGCAGTCAATCTCACGATCTTTCTCGTGTTGCGCTTGCTGGGACACCACATCCAGCCATTCGCCGTCTCCTCTCTCACCCCGATGGCCGCCGTCCTCAGCGATGGCGCCATTCTTGTTTTCACCGCGCTCGCCGCGCTCATCGTGTCCAAGATCGAGCGCCGCAAATGGGGCGAGTACGGCCTTCCCGCGCGTTCCGCCTTTGGCCGGGATTTCTGGACCGGGCTGGTGATTGGCTTCGGGGCGATCAGCGGCACGCTGCTGATCATTTTTTCCTTCCATGGATTTCATCTCACCGGCCTCGCCATTCATGGCCAGACCATCGTCACCGCAACTCTTGCATGGAGCGCCGCGTTTTTAGTCGTCGGCCTGGGGGAAGAATTCGCCTTTCGCGGATATCTTCAATACACCCTGACCACCGGCATGGGTTATTGGCCCGCCGCCATCCTGCTATCGCTTTTGTTTGGCGTGGCCCATGCGGGCAATCCCGGAGAGAGCAGGTTCGGATTGGTCTCGGTAGTCTGCTTCGCCGTGCTCTTCTGCTTCATCCTGCGCCGCACCGGCAACCTGTGGTGGGTGGTGGGATTTCACGCCGGATGGGATTGGGGACAAACTTTCTTTTACGGCGTCTCCGACAGCGGCATGCGCCCCTACCACAACTTGCTGAACTCGACTTTCACCGGCCCGCAATGGCTCACCGGCGGCAGCGTCGGCCCGGAAGCCAGCATCTTCACGCCCATGGTTCTTCTGATCGTAGGAATCGCCGTTAGCCAGGTTTATCGCGAGACGCGCTACCACCCCCCGGGAGAAAAGGTGTGGTGAGAGTTTCCCGACGCCCGAAAGCCGAAGCCCGAAGCCCCGGATGTTACACTTTCCGTTCACCCATCCTTGGCGTTTGCCCGGAGTTCGTTCCCCAATGTCCGAATCTCATCCGCCCACGCCGCGCACCCGCGTGGTCCGCGAGGCCCATCGTGCGGTGTACGACCGCGAAGCCGCCTACAAAATTCTTGATGAAGGCTTCCTCTGCCACATCGGTTTCGTTTCCGATGGCCAGCCCTTCGTCATTCCCACTTCCTATGGACGCCACGGCAATCATCTTTACATCCACGGCTCCGCCGCCAGCCGCATGTTGCGCCAAATGAAGGCAGGCGCCCCGGTTTGCGTCACCGTCACGCTTTTGGACGGTTTGGTGTTGGCGCGCTCCATCTTCAATCACTCGATGAATTACCGCTCCGTGCTGATCCTGGGGAAGGCCACTTTGGTGGAAGATTCCGTAGAAAAACTCGAGGCCCTCCGCTTGCTTTCCGAGCACATCCTACCTGGCCGCTGGAATGACGCGCGCCAGCCCAATGAGCGCGAACTAAAACAAACCGCAGTCCTGCGCTTGCCCATCGAAGAATTCTCCGCCAAAGTGCGCCAGGGGCCGGCCATCGATGACGAGGATGATTATTCGTTTCCCACTTGGGCGGGAGTGGTACCTCTGGAGATGGTTGCCGAAGCGCCGATTGACGATGCCAGGCTGATGCCAGGGCAGGTTGCACCGGAATACGCACGGCACTACAAGCGCAGGCGGTAGGGCTATATTCTTGCATCTATTGGTAAAGATGCGTATCCTTACAGTAGGGAGCGTAGGTAAAGATGGGTTACTTTAGCACAATCAGCAGCAAGGGTCAGCTTACGGTTCCGCAAGAGATTCGTAAACGCCTCGGGCTCGCGGCCGGCGACCGCGTCGAGTTCGTCGTGGAGCAAGATCGCACCGTAATCCGGCCCGCACGATCGGAAGCCAATCCCTTCGCGAAATTTATCGGAATCGCAGACCCGTTCCCCGGAGGGGACGAGGGGATAAAAGCCTGGATCGACGACATGCGAAGCGATAAAGATTACGAATGAGGACGGCCCTCGACACGAACATCGTATCGCCGATCTGGTCGAGATCGCCTTCGGGCTCCCGAATCGCCGATCAGTTGGCATCCGCCCGCGCAGAAGGGGCACTCGTGGTATGCGCACCGGTCTTCATCGAGCTCGCCGCCGTTCCTGGCCTGAATGCTCATCTTGCCCGCAAAGCTCTTGCGGAAATGACCATCTCTATTGATTTTGACCTCGAAGAGGATGTTTGGATGCTCGCGGCTGAAAGCTTTGCCGCCTACGCCATTCGGCGCCGCCGCTCCGGAGGCGGTCCGCCGAAGCGATTGCTGGCAGACTTTGTAATCGCGGCGCATGCGCTGCTGAAAGCGGACAGGCTCATGACCCTCGACTCCAGCCGCTATGCGCTGGATTTTCCTCAGCTCCGCCTTGTATGAGGCAGGCGAAGATGGCGCAGGCACACGCGGCCTACGGAATCAGTAACAGCTTCCCCGTGGTCTTCCGGCCTTCCAGATCGCGATGCGCTTGCTGCGCTTGCGCAAGAGGATACATGTGCTCGATGCGTAGCTTGAGCTTTCCTGCGGTGATCATGCCAAAGACCGCAGTTGAGCGTGCCACCAGCTCGTCGCGGGTGGCAATATAGTTCCCCAGCGACGGCCGGGTTAGATACAGCGATCCCTTTTGCGTCAGAATGATGGGATCAAAAGGCGGCACCGCTCCGCTCGACCCGCCAAACAGCGCCATCATGCCGCGCGGGCGCAGGATATTGAGCCCCTTCTCGAAGGTCGTCTTGCCCACCGAATCGTAGACCACGTCAACGCCCTTGCCGCCGGTCAGGCGCTTGGTATCCGCCTCGAAATCGGATTGCGTGTAGAGAATCACGTCATCCGCGCCCGCATCGTGGGCTAGTTTGGCTTTCTCGTCGGTCGAAACCGTGGCGATCACACGCGCCCCGATGTTGTGCGCCATCTGCACCAACAATAATCCGACGCCGCCAGCGGCAGCGTGGATCAGCGCCGTCTCGCCGCGCTTCAGCGGATACGTGTCGTGCGATAGATAGTGAGCCGTCATCCCCTGCAGCATCGCCGCCGCAGCTTGCTGGTCGCTCACACCCTGCGGGATCGGCACCAGCCGATCCGCCGCGACCGCCGCGTATTCCGCGTAGGCACCGAGTAGACCGCTCCACGCCACCCGGTCCCCGGCCTTCACCGATTTCACCTCGGCCCCGGTTGCCGTTACTACGCCCGCGCCCTCCTGTCCCGGAATAAACGGAAGCATCGCCTTGTAACGTCCCTCACGGTGGTAAACGTCGATAAAGTTCACGCCCGACGCCGCCAACTTGACCACGGCCTCATTTGCTTTTGGCTCGGGGACCGGCAGGTCAACCAACTCCAGCGCCTCGGGGCCGCCAACTTGTTTTACTTGAATGGCTTTCATGTCTGGTTTGGATTCGTTTTTCGCCGCAAGGATTCTGCATCAGGACCTTGCTCTCGGGTCCTGTCATCCCGACCGAAGCTTCCTGACCCGAAGGGAGGGAAGCGCAGTGGAGGGACATGCTGTGAGCCGGCTGACGAGAGACCTGCTGTCGTGTCTAAAGTCGTTACTGAGAACCGACCACTGCTGTTACACTGTCCCGTCCGCTCAGGAGCCCTCCCCTATGGCCGAAGAGAAACCCCAGACTTTCGCCAACCACGCGCGCTTCGACCCTTTGTTTCACTTTCTGATAGCGCCGGTATTCGGCATCGCCACGGTCGTAGCTATAGTTCACTTCCTGTGGCACCCGAACCGCCATTCGGCGGGCTTCTTCATTGTCTCCGTTGCTGCCCTGATTGCAATATTTAAGATCCGGCTGTACGCGCTCAAGGTGCAGGACCGCGTGATTCGATTGGAAGAGCGCCTGCGTCTGGCAACGCTCTTGCCCGAGCCATTGCGCGCCCGCATTCCGGAGTTGACAGTTTCGCAACTGGTCGCCCTGCGCTTCGCTTCCGACGGTGAAGTAGCCAGCCTGGCAGCGAGAGCGCTGGCGGAAAACTTGTCCAACAAGGACATCAAGAAGGCGATTCAGACCTGGCGTCCAGACTACTGGCGGGTCTGATTTTGGGCCATTCTTACCCAAACCCCGTGCGGGGAGCGGCAAAGGATCAAACCTTTACCCACGTTCTGCCGTCTGACTAGTAGTGGATGTGAATGTGGCCGTTGGGCCGAGTGCCGAAAGTAACCTGACAGTTCCCTTTCGTCCTTTGACCCGGCCTACCGCCGAGAGTACGATTTTGATACAATTCACCGGGCTTTAACGTAAGGGTGCAATCCGTATCTAATAGGAAGTATGCGAGTTACGAAACTCCCAATACGGGTCGCAGGTTTGGCCATGCTGGCTTTGCTCGCTTCCGCCTGCCAGACTGCCCAAAAGCCAGTGACGTTGCTGCCGGCGAGAACTGCACCGCCTTTGACTGCGAAGGCAACTCCTTCTTCCACCGCGCCGCAACACGGTCAGCCAGCTCCACCGCCAGCGGATGCAGCGAAACCGCAGGTTGAAGCTCAATCCCAGGCTGCGCAATCCCAGGCTCAAGCGCAGCCGGAACCAGCACCGCTTGCGCCCTCTTCAGATCCGGTTGGCGATCTCATCGCTCGGGTCGAAAAAGACTATCAGGCCGGCCTGACGGCTTATCACGCGAACCAGATCGAAACCGCCAAGCAGGCTTTCGACCGCGCCTTCAACACCCTGCTGGAGAGCAATCACGATGTTCGCTCCGATAGGCGTCTGGAAAAACAATTTGATCGGATGGTGGAAGGGGTCAACCACCTCAATCTGGGCGACACCGCCGCCGACTCTGAGGCGCAAAAATCAGAACCGGCGCCGATCGATGAGACCTCCGGAATCACGCCTTCAGCCGATCCCAACGTGAAGGTCAAAGCGCAGGCGGAGATCAAATCCACGCATTCCGATCTGCCGCTCATGATGACTGATCAAGTCGCCGGCTACATCAGCTACTTCTCCAATCGGGGCCGCGGTACATTCGAGCGTGCCTTTGCCCGCTCCGGCCGCTACCACGACATGATGGTTTCGATCCTCAAGGAAGAGGGCGTTCCGCAGGATCTGATTTATCTGGCGCAAGCTGAGTCCGGATTTCATCCTCTGGCCGTCTCTCGGGCCGGGGCCCGCGGCATCTGGCAATTCATGGGAAGCCGGGCGCGGGGTTACGGATTGGAGCGCACTCCATGGGTCGACGATCGCCAGGATCCCGAGAAATCCACCCGCGCCGCCGCCCGCCACTTGCGTGACCTCTATGCCCAGTTCGGCGACTGGTATCTGGCCATGGCCGCTTATAACTCCGGACCCGGCACGGTGCAGGCAGCCGTCAAGCGCACCGGCTACGCCGATTTCTGGGAGCTCTACCGCCGCAACGCTCTTCCCCAAGAGACGCGCAATTACGTTCCCATCATTCTGGCCGTGACTTTGATGGCCAAGAATTTATCGAACTACGGTTTCGATGACGTCTCGATGGACGATCCGGTGCCTTACGATTCCGTCACCATCGACTATCCCGTGGATCTGCGGCTGGTGGCCGAATGCGTCGACGCCACGACGGCTCAGTTGCAGGACTTGAACCCCAGTTTGCTACGGCTGAGCACTCCCCGGGAAGGCAAGTTTCAGCTTCATCTGCCGCCCGGTACCAGGGATCAATACCAGACCACCATCGCTTCCATCCCGGCTGACATGCGGCTGTGGTGGCGCTATCACAAAATTCAGGCGGGCGAGACCCTCGCGTCCCTGGGCCGGTCGTATCGCGTTACTCCCAAGTCGATCATTGCCGCCAACAGTTTCGCAGGTTCGGCGCTTCAGGATATCAACCTGCAAGGCGCATCTGCATCTTTGCCAACCATGCAACTCGAGGCCGGCGGCCGGCTGATCATCCCAGTGCCGGCGAATCATGCGCTTAGCGACACCACCACCTACGCTCACCGGATCACTCGCTATAACGTGCGCAAGGGAGATACGGTGGAGACGGTGGCGGAAAATTTTGGCGTGTCGCCCCAGATGGTGCGCCGCTGGAATGGCCTGCGCGGTGACAGCCTGCGCGGCAGAAAAATGCTCGCCTTGCACCTGCCGGTAACGCCGGGCAGCGAAATCGCGTCAACGACGGACGAATCCAGAACCTCGGCCCATAGCCGGAGAACAACCTCCGGTGCCAGGGCGGCGGACAGGTCAGCCTCGTCAAAACCAGCTAAGACATCCGAAGCAGCCGAAGCTGGCAAAACCGCTGTTCTCCATCACACCGTGAAAAGCGGCGAAACCCTTCTACTCGATTGCCACCACCTACAAAACCACGGTAGACGCGCTCAAGCGCAATAACCGCAACGTAGCCGTACTCCACCCCGGCATGATTCTGATCGTTCAAAGATAAGCTCCAACGATAAGTTCAAAGATAAGAACTGTGGGTAGTGGGTCAGTTTGAATCTATCCCTGTTTGAAGGGCGTCATCCCGAAGTCCGGCGCAGTTCAGCCGGGCGAGGGATCTCCCCTAGACAAAGGCATGTACGATGGGGGAGATCCTTCGCTCCGCCGGAAAAACGGCTGCGCTCAGGATGACGCCCGCAAAGAAATTCAAACTGAGCCACTACTGAACTGTGGCCCGTGTCCAGTAATCGACAGCCGGCTGCCGTCAGCGCCTCGATTTTATTCACCACGAACCGCTGATCACTCGCCACTGCTTTTAAAAATTCTTCTTCCATTCCCTCGCGTCGTGTGTTAACAGGATAGTCAGGCAGCTATGTGATGGCCGCCCTTGCAGTGGGCACCAAACGTCGTGCTATAATCGCGCGCCGTTCGAGCACAAGTTTTTGTGGTCTTTTAATTTCTCGTGTGCGGCAACCTGGCGCCGTTGCGTCCGGCTGCCCAGCTGGTAACGAATACTGGTAGCACAAATCAAGATCAGGAGGAGCAATGAGGTTTAACGATCCCACACTCTACGGACGTGATGAAGAAGAAGAATTCGGCGACAGCGGCGCCTACAGCGAGTCGCTCGAAGAAGATTTCGAAGAAGAAGAGGAGGAAGAAGAGGAGGAAGAAGCCGGCACTCCGGAGCCGGAAATGAGTGAACCGGATGAGCCCGAGCCGCCAGCGCCTCCCGCGCCCAAACCCGCTCCGGCGGCAAAGAAACCGCCCGCCAAGAAGAAAGCGCCGCCCGCTAAGAAAATAGCGGCCAAGAAGGCTCCTGCGAAGAAAAAAGCAGCTGCCAAAAAACCGGCGAAAAAAGCCGCCAAGAAGGCAGCGAAGAAGCCAGCCAAAAAGGCTCCCGCGAAGAAGAAAGCGAAAAAGGGACGCCGCTAAGTTTTTCGGCTGGGTTGCCTCAATGCTCTGCCTCAAAAGCTGGCAGGCTTGAGTTTCGGCTTATCATCTGAACCGCGGCCTTCGGGCCGCGGTTTTTTTAATCTGTCCGTCGTAACTGGCTACTTCCCCTCTACGGCGGAGCGGCACTTTCCGTACAGTTCCAGCAGGTGAGCAGCGTACTCCTCGGGCTTCGCCGTCGATCCCGTTCCCTGAAAACCTACGCCGGACGAAGTCGTCCGCCCGTAGCCCGTGGTCATGGCAATGAATTTCATCAAATCGAGCGCGATATCTTCATCCCGGCGCGCTCTGCCCTGCGATCCCGTACTTTCCTCCATGATTCCCTCTCCTGTACCGGAAATATAAGGACTTTCCTTTTCTTCTTCGAATTCTTCTTCGTCGTCCAGCCAAATATCTTCCACGGCATGCTCCACTTCTTAGCGGTTAGCGTTCACTGGCAGGCTGCCGAAAAACTCCGATTGGTCCAGGTCTTGGGAAGGGCACGACTTCAGTCGTGACGTTAAGTCCCTCAACACCAACCCGCGCTTCAGCGCTGCGGGCTGCTTTCGGTATCGGCAGCGAGTTTTTCAGCAGCCTGCTAGTGAACAAAATCCTACGTTCCCGAGATCCACCACGGGAGCACTATCCACTACTCACTAACCACCGTTTTCAAATCATAGCAGGGTCTCAGTCTCATCGTCCCCGTGCACTCAGCTTTTCTCGGCCGCTACCTTTTCGCCCAGCGCCCGGATGCGCTTGCCATAGATCGATCCATGAATCCAAAGCACAGGGCCGATCAGCGCGTAAACCCATCCCGCCCATTCCGGACTTCTCAAGGCCACCATAAACGATGAAAGGCCAATCAGCGTCATCACGACGTTCTCCCGTATCTCGAAGCGCGTAGCTTCCACTTCGGCAGGATTCAATTGCAGCTCCCGGCGCAGGCGGTAGGCGTGGCCGTACAGAAGCACAAACAGAAAAAATACCGACGCGAAGCCCAAGGCGTAGAGGCGCATGAGCACGGATGCTTCGTGCCACCCCAAATTGGTGCCTCCTACGCCCATCACTGCATGAAAGAGCAAGGTGAAAACAAACTTCAGCGGATACACGTAATACAGCACCAGAAAAAGTAGAACCACATTCAGAAATACAGTGTAGGGGTCCTCGAGGCCGTAGCGGCGGGAGAATCGATAATGCGCGCGCCAGATCAGGATCAACTGGGCGAAACATGCGGCAAAGGGCAGAAACTCGCGCATCGCAGCCATAAGCTCGGCGTAGGTATGCGGGACTTCCAGCGAAACCACCAGCAGCGTGATGGCAAAACCAAAGACCACGTCGCAAAACGCTTCCAGCCGCGTGATCTCGCCCGAGCGCCAGCGGAAATACTTCTCGGGAACGATGCTTGACCCATGGGCCACTGCCTTTTCCATGCCGTAGATTGTGCCCAGTCAATCGCTGGTTGGCAATCGAAAAACCAATCGCCTGCGCTCAGGCTATCCGATGGCGCGCCGGAGCAAAGTCGCCACATTGCTCAGCCCGACCGCCGACGCCGCTGCCAGAAGCGACATTACCACTCCCAAGCTCCAGAGCACCCTGCGATCTTTCGGAATCCAGCGATTGAGGGCTACCAGAACGAAGGGCAGAATCGGAATCGAGAAGCGCTCAAAATTCCCCCGCGCCCAATGCGGATAGTTGTACGTGTAGAGACACCAGATGAAAGGAACGAGAAAGAGGATCTCGACCGGATGGGCGCGGGCGTACTGGCGAAACGCCGCGCTTCGGATCATGACCACGACTGCGATCAGCACGAGGAAAATCCATCCGAAGCTGATCAGCAGATTGGTCCACGGAGCCGGTTCGGTCAGCGTGCCTTTGATAATGGCATAGAAGGGAAATCCGAAGAGCCATCCTCCCTGCCACTCCGGGCTGTGGTAGCTGTGAACGGTCGCCAGCGGATCTCCTAATTGGGTGGCCAGCGGAAAGGCGTAAAGAATTCCGATTAGAAGTCCGGTCGCGACTGCCGGCATGAGCCTGCGCCAGTCGCGCTTCCACAAAAGATAAATCCCAATGCCGAGCAAGGCGAAGATACCCAGCGGCCTGACTACGGTTGCCAGCGATGCCAGCAGCGACGCCAGCCACCAGCGTTGCTTGCGAACCGCCAGGAATGTGCCGAAGAGGAGCGCAACGAATAAAGGTTCTGATCCGCCGAGAAAGGATCGCTGCATCCAGTCGAAATTCAGAATGGTGAAAAATCCGGCGACCCAGCCTCCCCACAAGCGATAGGCAATGACGACGCTGACCAGCGACGATGAGAAGCAGATCAGCAAAAGCGCAGTGCGATCGCCTACGCCGGTTAGCAGAGACAATGCAGCCATCGCGTACGGCAAGCCCCAAAACTGCTTGATCATCAGGCCGTGAAAATTCCAATGACGAATCGCGGAGGCAATCGCCATATAGGCCGAGGCATCCCCGGAATTATCGACCAGCGCGAAATAGTTGCAGAGCCGGGACAGACCCAGGACGAAGATCAGGCAGGTGAGCAGCCAGAGCCCGCTCACTTCGCGCAAGGATGGCTCCGCGGACCAGGTTCGAGGATTCGAGACTCCGGGTTCAGCTCCGGCTCGATTTGGATTGGCTAATGTCGGTGTCATGCTTCACCAGTCGTCGGCCGCCGCCGCTTCCCAGGACGCACCTGATCCAAAGCCTGCCGCAAATCGTCGATCAAGTCTTCCACATCCTCGATGCCGACCGAATAGCGGATGAGTGCCTCTGGAATCCCCGTCGCCGCACGCTCTTCTTTACTGGATTCGACGTGGCTCGTGGTTGAGGGCGGACCAGCGACAGTCTCGACTGCTCCCAGGTTCGCGGCTAAATGTGCGCAGCGCAAGCGCGGCAGAAAAGCTTTCACCGCTGCAAATCCGCCCTCAATCGCGAAACTGAGCACGCCCCCGAAACCCGTCATCTGCCGGCGCGCAATTTTGTGATTCTCGTGCGACTTCAGGCCAGGATAGAAAACCTTCTCGACGCGCGGATGCGATTCCAGAAATCGCGCAATCTTCAGCGCACTCTCGTTCTGCCGCGCGATCCGCAGATGAAGCGTCTTCATCCCCCGCAGCAGCAGGTAAGCCGCCATGGGATCGAGGCAGGCTCCGGTGATTTCGCGGAAGTGATAAATCCTTGCGATCAGATCGCCCCGGCCGCAGAGCGCGCCGCCCAGCGCATCCGCGTGCCCACCCAGAAACTTGGTGGCGCTATGAATTACCAGGTCGGCGCCCAGTTTCAGAGGCTGTTGATTGATGGGCGTGGCGAATGTGTTGTCGACGACCACGATCGCCTTGTGACGATGGGCTGCGGCGGCCAGGCGCGCGAGATCAACCACTTTGATCGTTGGATTGGTCGGGCTCTCCAGATAAACCAGCTTGCAGCCCTGCCCGATTGCCGCCTCGATCGCGTTGTGATCGTTGGTATCGCAGAGCTCGACCTCGATACCGAACCGCGGCAGGAATTCGATGAACAGCTTGTTCGTTCCGCCGTAAGTATCTTTAATCGAAACCACGCGATCCCCAGGAGACAGCAGCGTAAAGAGTGTGTTGCTGATGGCGCTCATGCCGCTGGAAAAACTAGTGGCAGCTTCTGCGCCCTCCAGATCTCTTATTTTTTCTTCGAACGCGGCCACGGTGGGATTTGTGTTGCGGCTGTAGATGTGGCCTTGCGCCCTGCCCCGCGCCACATCCAGCCATTCATTCACATCGTCGTAGCCGAACGACACGCTGAGAGCCACGGGGATTTGTGTAGCGTGTTCCCAATGCTGGCCCCGCTCTCCGGCCCAAACCGCGCGCGTTCCCAGTCCCTGGGCTTCTGTTAGTCCGTTGGGCTCTGTTTGTCCCTGGGTTTCTCTTTTATGACGGCGCCGGTTCATGCTGCGGATTATAACTGGCATCGCCGCGAAGGATGCTAGGCTGGTAGTGTGAACCGGCGGCAATCGACTTCCTTTTATCTGCTCCACCTCCTTTTCATCGTTTTCACGTTCGCCGTTCTCACCTTCTACGGAGCGCTGCCTTTCGCCCATGCGGCGGCATGGACTGTGCACACCCAACCCTCTCGCCCGGTCAACGGCGGCCCGCTACTATTTCAAGTGAAGGCACCGCTCCGGCTGCAATCTCTGCACGGTACCTGGCTGGGGCACGAAGTTCCCTTCAGCTTCGATGCCAAAAGCAAGACCTGGTTCGCTCTCGCTGGAGTCAGCATCGAAACCGCTCCCGGAACCTACGCTCTGGAACTCGCCGGGGAAACCGCAAATGGAAAAACTCCAGGCAACAAAATATCATTCAGTCGCCAATTCGCCGTCAGCGCGGCCAAGTATCCCGAGATCGAAGTCAAGCTGGATGTCGAAAGCAAGTTCACCGAACCTACGCCCGAGCAGCAGAAAGAGATCGCGGAAGGACAAGAGGTTAAGAAAGACTATCTGAATCGGGTCACGCCCGATCGCGAATGGTCGGGCGCATTCACGGCTCCTGCCGATGCACCGATCTCTGACGTCTTCGGCTCCCGGCGAGTGTTCAATGGAAAGACCTCAAGTCCTCATCAGGGCCTGGATTTTCGCGTGCCCAGCGGCACTCCGATCGCGGCTATGAACGAGGGTACGGTGCTGCTGGCACGTCCGCTCTATTTCGAAGGAAATTTTGTCGTCATCGATCACGGCCAAGGTCTATTGACGCTCTACCTGCATCTTTCCGAGTTCAAGGTGAAGGAGGGCGACCGGGTAAAGCGGGGAGAGATCATCGGCTTGAGCGGCGGCACCGGCCGCGCCACCGGACCCCACCTTCACGTCGCCGTGCGCTGGCAGGGCACGTATCTGGATCCGGCAAGGCTGTTGCGATTGCCGCTGCCGTAGGAGCGCCTGGCGTCCACGCTTGCCGCAAAACCTCCGCAGGCTATTGCTGGATGCCGTTTCTCACGCATTTCCGCCCGAGATATCGTCGAATCCTCCCGGTCCATAGTCCCGCAACCCATCCTTCAGACTCTCTTTCAGTTCGAGATTGCGAATGAGCCGGTGCAGGTAATTGGGATGCACTCCCAGCAGCCGGGCGGCGTCGGCATAGCTGGTACTATGTTCGACGGCATCGCGGATCAATTGCTTTTTCAGTGCTTTCACTGCGGCGTGATACTTCGCCTCGGTCATTTCGGGCGGCGGAGTTGGATCGAGCAGCGACTCGGGCAAGTCTTCCGGCAGAATCATGTCTGAGCCGCCCAGTACGAGTGCGTGCTCGATAGCGTTTTCCAGCTCGCGCACGTTACCCGGCCAATCATAATTCACCAGCCGACCCAGGGCTTCGCGAGAAATGGGGCGCGCCTTCACTTTGCACCGCTTGGCATGCTTTTGCACGAAATGCCGCACCAGCAGCGGGATGTCGTCGCGGCGTTCCCGCAGCGCCGGCATTTTCAGCCGCAACACGTTTAGCCGGTAATACAAATCCTGGCGAAATCTGCCCTCACGCACCGCCTGCGCCAAATCGCAATTGGTAGCGGCGATGACCCGCACGTCCACCTTAATCGAGTGCATGCCGCCCACTCTTTCAAATTCGCGCTCCTGCAACACGCGCAGCAATTTAACCTGCAGCGCGGGGGCGAGTTCGCCAATCTCGTCCAGAAACACGACGCCCCCGTCCGCGACCTCCAGCCTTCCTCTCTTCATGGCCGCGGCTCCGGTGAATGCGCCGCGCTCGTGGCCAAACAACTCGCTCTCCAGAAGCGTCTCCGGAATCGCCGCGCAATTGATGGCCACAAACGGTTTGTTGCCTCGCGGACTATTGCGATGCACGGCGCGCGCCGCCAGCTCTTTGCCGGTTCCACTCTCGCCCTCAATCAGGACGGTCGACTCCGCCGGCGCCACCCGCTTCAAGAACTGGTAAACCTCTTTCATGCGAGTTCCCTCACCCAGCAAGGCTCGGTCCTGGCTGACCTCGACCGTCAGGCGCTCGTTTTCCTCTTCCAGCCAGTGCAGCCGACGGGCATTCTCCAGCGCAACTGCGGAAATGCCCGCAATCGCCGTCACCAATTGAAGGTGCTCTTCGTTCAGGCGGTTGGCGGCACTGTCGCTGTCGAGATAAATGCACCCGATCACCTTTTGAAACACGGTCAAGGGGACGCACAACAAAGAATGCACGTGGGAAGCCGCCAAGCTTTCGACCTGGCGCAGTTCGTCGCTTCCGGGAACGTCGCTGCCCAGAATCGCAATCCCCTGCTCCAGCACCTGGCGAGCAATGGTGCGGCTGACTTTTACCAACTGCACCTGTCCTGCCTGGCGCATGCGAGCGAACATCGAATTGAATTGCTGGCCCTCCCGGTCGGCCAACAAAATGGCGCCCCGTCCTGCCGGGACCACCTCGAAGATCTGATCCAGCAGTTGTACCTGGAGATCATTAAGATCGCGAATAGCATGTACGATCCGGCTGATTTTGAGCAGGGCGTTGAGGTTTCGGGCTACGCCCGAAGTTGCGGGCAACTCGCGCAGGAGGCGGTCGGGATGGAGATAAACCACATCCTTGGGGTGGATGATGGTTGTGGCCGCCGTCGAATGCGCGTCTTCCAACTCCACCCGGCTTGCCGCCGGCAAAAGCTCTTCTTCCCCAAGCAGCACCAAAAAGGAGGAATCGCCCGTGATGATCTGGTCGCCATGCTCCAGCACTTGCTCATGAATTACCACCCCGTTCACCAGCGTGCCGTTGCGGCTCTCCAGATCTTTGATGTGAAGGCGCCCGTCCCGCCAGCTCAGTTGGCAATGCCTTCGTGAAACCGACGGGTCGGCGATCGCTATTCCATTCGTACCTTCCCGTCCGATGGTGACCTCACCGGCGGATAGGGGGATCGTTATATCTTTCAACGGACCGGAAAGCACTGAGAGTCTTGGGCGCAAGCTTCACCTCGCGCCTCTTCTTATCACACTTCAGGGCGAAATTCATTCCCGAACTTAACCTTTTCCAATATCCGAACAGATAGCGCGACTATCCAAGTGGATAGTAGTTGGAAATGCCCCGGAGCGCGGCGGCAACGGTTGGCTTGCGAGGCGGACCAGCTAACCGCTTTGCCTGGAGAGAGTTGGAAATAGTGCCGACTTTCTAACAGCCTTCTAATAATCTGGCACGACGCATGCAGCAGGCAAATTGCGCCACGGCTCGGCAAAAAGCGATGGGGGAAGCGCTTTTAGTCATGTTCTTACCGAGTTTTGCGCAAGCCAGGGATCCGAGGGGCCCCCTCATCGGATTCCTGGCTCTTTTTTTTGGCTGTTTCGGCTCAAGCACCCGCGAGGGCCCATCCTAGGCCAGCGTGCACCACCACGAAAACGGTGCCCCTCGATAAGAACGAAGGCGGTGTCAAGGACAAAGATATCCTGAGCGGTGCCGGGCACCGTTTTTTTTTGCCAGACCAGAGAGGTTGAGGACCAAGACTCTGGAAATGAAAATCTCACGCTCATCACCTGCGGTGGTCGTCCTCTTCCGAAGAGTCCTGAGAAGGTCGTCCGGAGAAGACCGTTCCACCAACCATCGATTCGGCCTAAAACATCGACCATGATTCTTCTATGCGAACATCCCGCCGCAGCCGTAGCCGGGGTGGTGGGAAAGTGGAAAACATCCTTTCGTTTTCCACTTTTGCACCACCCATGCGGGATGCGAGAGCGCCCAATCAATCCAGCGGTCTAGCTTGCGCCGACCAGGGGCACCCGCGGGCTGCTCTCGATGCGAACGATCTCTGGATACGCCACTTGCGTGCGCAGCATCCAGTAGAGTCGTACGGCTAACTTTCTTGCCGTCGCCACCTTGGCCACTCCCTTCGGCTTCTGGTGACAACGATGCAAATACTGCTTCCTCATCTCCGGGTCGAAGCGCACCGCCACCTGCGCCGCTTCCACCAGCAGCGCGCGCAGCATGCGGTTGCCTTGCTTGGTGTCTGTCCCGCCTGGCTCCACAGCTTGTGCTTGCGCTGCACTCCCTGATTCAGGGAAAGGTGTTGCAGTTCGTTTTTTACCCGGCTGCGAATCTCCACCAGCTTGTGCCGGTGCAACACCAGTTGCCGCAAATCGCGCTGCTCCCGGTCCGGCGCCCACAGGCGCGGGAAGCGGCCTTCCATCACCAGCTTGCGCAGGTGCTCCGCGTCCCGCTTGTCGGTCTTCTGCTTGCGCACGTAACTGGCCCGGATCTGCGCCGCATCTCCGATCCAGATCTCATGCCCCAGATCTTCGACCATTTCGATAAACCACTGACTGTTGCCCGTGGCCTCCATGCCAATCAGCACCGGCGCCGCCAGTTGCCGATAAAACTGCTGGGCATCGCCGCTGGCATGTACCAGCTTCCCCTCCCCACAATCGCCGCTCTCCGTATCTAACCAATTCACTTGTTGCCAGCTGGGATGGAAATCACATCCTATAATCATCATTGCGAAGGCTCCTTTCTTCCCAGCGTCTTTGGTCCTCAAATCAAGACTACCGGGTTTTGAATCGAGCCTTCGTTCTTATCCAATCAGTCCTTCGCGCGTTCCGCGCGGCCCGGAGGCCCAAGCTCCGATTCCGCGGCAAGGGTGGGATTCCACGAGCGTCCATAGCTTGGTGGTTTGACTCCCAGCCTCAGCCTCACAACAAGTAAGCCCGAAAACCTTGCCGGACGCAGCATAATGAGGCCGGGCTCTCGCACAACTGCGAGTAAGCAAAAAGTCGGAGCCCGAATTTATCGGACGATAGTGCTCGCGATACCTTGGTCCAATTGCTTCCCCGTGATACTTCTGATGTGATCGGAAATGAGCAAAAAGACTATGGTGAAGCCAGATTCCGCAAAAGTCCCTCCCCCGGCGACGAAGCCGGGGAACATTACCGAACTTCTCGACCGATACGGGACGGGAGCGATTCCATTCGCCGGTACGGAAGACGCGCTGTACGAGCGGCATTTGGTTTTTGATCGGGCAATCGATCCGAAGGTCGCCAGCCAACGCGAGCGCTTTGAGGCGTTCTCCCATGGTGTGCGTGACATTCTGGCTCAGCGCTGGGTGCAAACCAAAACGACATACGAGCAGCAGAATGCCAAACGCATTTACTACTTTTCCATGGAGTTTCTTCTAGGGCGGTCGCTGACGAATAACATTACGAACCTTTTGCTCGATCCCATGGTGCAGGAAGTCATCCAAGCGAAGGCCATGGATTGGCCGGCGCTGATCGAGCAGGAGCCCGATGCGGGACTGGGAAACGGAGGCCTGGGCCGCCTTGCCGCGTGTTTCCTCGACTCCATGGCCACCATGGAACTGCCGGGCACGGGCTACGGCCTGCGTTACGAGTACGGCATGTTTCGCCAGTCGTTGGTGAACGGCTGGCAGCAAGAGAATCCCGATAACTGGCTGCGGGACGGGGATCCGTGGGAGATTTGCCGCCATCACGAGAAGGTGGATATCAAGCTCAACGTTACGTTCAAGCTGCGGGACGGACGCGCCGAGCTGATACGGGATCGTCCATCCACCCTGTTCGGCATTCCTTTTGACCGACCGGTGGTGGGCTACGGAGGAAAAACCATCAACACCCTGCGCCTGTGGGCTGCGGCCGCTGCGGATTATTTCGATTTTCAGGAATTTGGCACGGGAGATTTCGTCGGTGCACTGGGCGGGACTCTCGAGGCCGAATCGTTGACCCGCGTGTTGTATCCCGATGACTCCACTACTGCGGGGCAAAGTCTGCGTTTCGTGCAGGAGTACTTCCTGGTCGCCTGTTCCCTGGCGGATCTGATCCGGCGGTTTCTCCGGCACAACAGCGATTGGGGCCTGTTGCCCGAGAAGGCCGCCATCCAGCTCAACGACACGCATCCCTCAATGGCAGTGGCAGAGCTGATGCGCATTCTGCTAGACGATGCACACCTGGGCTGGGATGAGGCTTGGGACTTGACCAAAAAGACCCTGGCCTTCACCAACCACACGCTGCTGCCCGAGGCGCTGGAGAAGTGGCCGGTGGCATGGTTTGAAGTGCTCCTTCCCCGGCAGCTTGAGATCATTTACGAAGTCAACCGCCGTCTGCTCGACGAAGTTCGCATGCGCTTTCCCAACGATGAAGGACGGGTCGAACGCGTCAGCCTCGTAGAAGAAGGCAATCCCCGCAGGATTCGCATGGCCAACCTCGCCGTAGTCGGTTCGCACAGCACCAACGGCGTCGCCGCCGTTCATTCCAAATTGTTGCGTACTACGACGCTGAAGGATTTGGCCGACATGTTTCCCGAGCGGTTCAACAACAAGACGAACGGAGTGACGCCGCGACGGTGGCTACTCGAGTCCAATCCCAGCCTGGCGCGTGTGATTACGTCAGCCATCGGCGACCAATGGATCACCGACCTGAGCCGGCTCCATAATCTCAAATCGTCGGCCGCGGATTCCGCCTTTCGCCAGGCGTTTCTGGCATCGAAGCGGGAGGCGAAAGTGCGTTTCGCGGACTGGCTTAGGGCAACGTCTGGGCAAATCGTCGATCCGGATACGATTTTCGACTGTCAGATCAAGCGCATTCACGAATATAAGCGGCAACTGCTGAATGCGCTGCGCATCATCGTCGTTTATAACCGGCTGCGGGAGAATCCGAATCTGGAGGTGGTGCCGCGCACCTTCTTTTTCGCTGGGAAAGCGGCGCCAGCTTATCAGCTGGCCAAACTTATCATAAAATTTATTAACAACCTGGCGGGCACGATCGACAACGATCCAGCCGTTCGCGGCCGCATGAAAGTCATCTTTCTGCCAGAGTACAACGTGTCGCTAGCGGAGAGGCTTATTCCAGCCAGCGATGTTTCGAATCAGATTTCAACCGCCGGGTATGAGGCCAGCGGAACCAGCAACATGAAGTTCATGATGAACGGCGCGCTGACGGTTGGTACCAGGGATGGCGCCACCATCGAAATGGCAGAAGAGGCTGGAGAAGAAAATCTTTTTCTCTTTGGACTCACTGTGGAACAGGTCGAAAATAGCTGCGCTTGGTACAACCCAATGTGGCACTACGAGCACGAACCCGAGACTCGCGCTGCCCTCGACCTCATTTCTTCGAACTACTTCAGCCACTATGAACCAGGAGCGTTCGAGCCATTGCGAAATACGCTTTTATTGTCCGGCGACCACTATATGCACTTGGCTGACCTGACATCGTACGTCGAAGCGCAGGAGCGCGTCGGCGCACTCTACCGCGATCCTGAGGGCTGGGCACACAAGGCGATCCTGAACGTAGCCAGCTCGGGAAAATTCTCTAGCGATCGCACGATTCACGAATACACAACCGAGATTTGGAAGGTGGAACAGTGCCCCATACACAGCCTCAGACGACCCTAGATACGCAGCCTCAGGCAACTTTCGGTGAATCGATTTCTCCCCTCGCAGGCAAGCCTGCGCCCAAAGAGATGCTGATTAACGTGGCGCGCATGGAAAACCAGTACTTCGAACACAAGCCCGACGTAAGCGACCGCAACCAACTAGTCAGCTTCGGGACCAGCGGGCACCGCGGATCACCTCTCCATGGCACCTTCAATGAAGCGCACATTCTGGCGATCACCCAGGCGATCTGCGAATACCGTCGAGGGCAAGCCATCGACGGTCCGCTCTATATGGGCAAGGATACTCACGCCGTCTCTGCGCCGGCACAGCGCACGGCTCTCGAAGTGCTGGCCGCGAATGGCGTCGAGACCATCATTCAGGAGAATGACGGTATCACTCCGACTCCCGTCATCTCGCGAGCCATTTTGGTTTACAACCGTGGCCGCAAGAATCACTTTGCCGACGGCGTCGTCATCACACCCTCGCACAATCCCCCGGAGGATGGTGGTTTCAAGTACAACCCTCCCAACGGAGGTCCAGCCGACACAGCGGTGACGGGCTGGGTCCAAAATCGCGCGAACGAACTACTGCGCGCAGGAAACGCGGGAGTCCGACGCTTGCCTTTCGAGAAGGCAATTCGAGCCGCTACCACCCGGCAGGAAGATTTTATCTTTCCTTACGTTCGCGATCTCAGCCACGTCATCGACATGGAGGCCATTCGCGGCGCTCACCTCAAGCTGGGTGTAGATCCTCTCGGCGGAGCCTCCTTGCCCTACTGGGAGCCGATTAACTCGACTTACGGGTTGAACGTAGATGTCGTCAATCGAACCATCGATCCAACTTTTTCGTTCATGACCGTGGACCACGACGGAAAAATCCGCATGGATTGCTCCAGTCCGTATGCCATGGCGAGACTCGTGGGATTGAAAGATCGGTATCAGGTTGCATTCGGCAACGACACCGACGCCGACCGCCATGGGATTGTCACTCCCGCTGCCGGCTTGATGAACCCGAACCACTATCTCGCCGTGGCCATTCGTTATTTAGTGACGCATCGGCCGCAATGGGCGAAAACAGTTGCGGTTGGAAAAACCGTGGTGAGCAGCAGCATGATTGACCGTGTGGTTCAAAAACTTGGCCGTGAGTTGCGCGAAGTTCCCGTCGGATTCAAATGGTTCGTCCCCGGACTGATCGACGGCTCTTATTGTTTCGGAGGCGAAGAGAGCGCAGGAGCCAGCTTTCTTCGCCGCGAGGGCACCGTGTGGTCTACCGACAAGGATGGGCTCATTATGGACTTGCTGGCCGCTGAGATTACGGCCCGCACGGGCAAGGATCCTGGCCAACACTACCAGGAAATGACGGCAGAGTTTGGTACGCCCTACTACACGCGCATTGACGCTCCCACCACTCCCGAGCAAAAGGCAAAGCTCTCGGCGCTCTCTCCCGACTCGGTTCAGGAATCCGAATTGGCGGGCGAGCCGATTACCGCAAAGCTGACCCAGGCACCAGGTAATCAAGCGCCGATTGGCGGACTGAAAGTTGTGACCAAGAACGGCTGGTTTGCGGCTCGTCCCTCGGGTACTGAAAATATCTACAAAATCTACGCGGAGAGCTTTACCAGCGCTTCGCATCTGAATGCCATCGTGAGCGAGGCGCAAAAGATCGTGAACAACGCCCTGCGGTAGGCTCTCAACGCTTTGACCGGCAACACGGCTATAGAGAGAGTGCATCCAACCGAGTTTGAATCAGTTACGGTTTTGATATTTACGGGGCACCTTTGGGAAATCTGATAATCGAGAGCGGGCGCGGAAATCGCGACAGGTTCGTCGGCGGAATGCGGCACGAACGTGCAATCCGCTATAGCCGGATGTGCGGCTTTCTTGTGGCCATTTTTGCTTTGGCCGTAACTGGTAGAGGCCGGGCTCTGGCGCAAGGCGCCGAGCCCGGACAGAGCTCGACACAAACCGCTCCTGACAAGGGAACAGAACCACAGAATGCGCCGGAGCAGCCCAAGGACACGGACAAAGACAAAGACACCAACCCGAATCCCATGCAGGCCGTAGAAGACAAGACCCGGCAGGCCGCGGAGATGACAAGAGACGCGGCCACCACAGGACTGTTAAAAGCGCGGGATTGGGAATCGGGATGGATTACCGGAGTGTATGTGGGCAAGAACCGCAAGCTGGTTCCGCTGACGGCGGAACAACGGAGGGATTATTACCTGAGGCAGACCCTAACCACTCCTGAGGCTTATATGAAGAGGATGTTTGCGGCGGCCATTGACCAGGCCCGCGGAACTCCATGGCAGTGGGGTAGCGAGTGGGGAGGATACGGAAAGCGCTTCGCGTCACGCGAAGGGCAGTTCATCACATCAAATTCGCTGGCCGCGCTGGGCAACGCAAAATTGGGATATGAAGTGCGTTATGACAAATGCAAGTGCGACGGCTTCTGGCCGCGAACCCGCCACGCCTTCATGCGAAACCTGTTGACCTACGACCGCAGCGAAGAGCATCTGCATCCCCAGTGGGCGCTCTATGGCGGCGCATTCGGCGGAGGCGCACTTTCGACCACCTGGAAACCGGGCTCCCATAACTTTGCTGCCGAGGGATTGCAAGCCATGGCCGAGCAGGTAGGATGGGGAACACTGCTGAATTTCTTCACCGAATTCTCGCGCGAGATTAACCAGAAGCAGGGCGTGAAATAGGTTTTTGCTTTTGATGTTGTGGTTTTGTGTGGCGCGGGCACTCCTGCCCGCGCTGCCTGCAGCGGATATAAAACCAATCCACGTAACGGTAGCCAGAACAAATTACTGCAGTAGTCCTCCATTCGCAGGCGGTTCCTCTTCCGGCGCGAGCACCACAGCCGCCGCAACCTTGTCGCCCGGTTCCATGTGCAGCAGCCTTACCCCTTGCGCGTTCCGGCCCGATTCGCGAATCGTCTTCGAATCCATGCGAATAATTTTGCCGTAATGGCTGATCAACATCACCTGCGAGCTCTCATCGACCAGAGCGATCGCAACCACCTTCCCCACGCGTTCGGTGGTCTTGATATTGATCACGCCTTTGCCGGCGCGATTGGTCAAGCGATATTCATCGGCCGGGGTGCGCTTACCGTATCCGTTCTCGGTTACGGAAAGGATCAGCGTTCCTTTTTCGGTTAGGTCTACTACTTCGGTCGGCGGAATGTCGCTGTCGACCGTGATTGCCTCCGTGCCAATCGCTGGCGCCCCCTTAGTAGCCGCAGCAGCAGTCCCCGGCTTTGGCGTGACTGTCATCCCTACCACGTAGTCTCGCTCTTCCAGGTTGATGCCGTTGACGCCGTAAGCGGCGCGTCCCATGGGCCGGACGTGATCCTCGTCGAAGCGGATCGCCATGCCTTCGTGGGTAGCGATAAAGACAATCTGATTGCCGTTGGTGATGCGCGCGGCGACCAGTTCGTCCCCTTCTTCGATATTGATGGCATTGATGCCATTGGAGCGCACGTGCATGAATTCGCGCAGCTCGGATTTTTTGACCAGGCCATTCCGGGTAGCGAAGAAGATGTATTTATTTTCTTCTTCGAGATTTCGCACCGCGAGCATCGTGCGTACGGTCTCGCCCGGTTGCAATCCGATCAGATTGCCGATGTGCTTGCCCTTGCCCGCGGCACTGACGTCGGGAATCTCATAAACCTTGAGCCAGTACACTCGGCCCTTGTTGGTAAAAATCAAAATGTAAGCATGGGTCGACGCGATGAAGAGATGCTCGACGAAATCCTCGTCGCGCGTCTTCATGCCAGTGCGTCCCGTGCCGCCGCGCCGTTGCATGCGGTAGGTCGAGATCGGCGTGCGCTTCATGTAGCCGGAGTGGCTGAAGGTGACCGCAACCTGCTCGTCCGCGATCAGATCTTCGAGCACAATCTCCGCGGCTTCATCTTCAATGCGCGTGCGCCGCTCGTCTCCGTAGAGCTCTTTCACTTCTTCGAGCTCTTTGATGATGACTTTGCGGAGCTTGCTCTCGGAGCCGAGGATGGCCTCATACTCTTCGATGCGGCCGCGCACTTCCTTCAATTCGTTCGAAATTTCGTCGATGGAAAGCTTCGTCAGCCGGTGGAGTTGCAGTTCGAGAATCGCCTCGGCCTGCCGTGCCGTAAACGGCTTTTCCGGATCGATCCGGGGAGCGCGCCCCGTGGTATTGATGTCGATTTTCTTACCGCCGAAATAAGCGATCAAATTTTCGCGGGCGGCTGCGCGGTTGGCGCTGCCGCGAATGATCGTAATGACATTGTCGAGATGATCGAGAGCACTCAGATAGCCTTCGAGAATGTGCTCACGGTCCCTCGCCTTCTGCAGCAAGTAAGCGGTTCGGCGGCGGACGACCTCCACCCGGTGATGGATGAAATGCTTGATCGCCTGAATCAGCCCCATTTCACGCGGCTGTCCGTTCACCACCGCGAGCAGGATCATCGAAAAACCTTCCTGCATAGCCGTGTGTTTATAAAGCTGGTTGAGAACAATCTGGGGCTCGGCGCCACGCTTCAGTTCAACCACGATGCGCATGCCGTCGCGATCACTCTCATCGCGCACATCGGAGATATCCTCAATCTCTTTATCGTTCACTAATTGCGCAATGCGCTTGACCAGAACCGCCTTGTTGACCTGATACGGAATCTCGGTGACAACGATGGCCTGCCGGTCCTTGGACATGTTCTCGATCGCGGCCTTGGCCCGCATCATGAAGCGGCCGCGCCCCGTGCGGTAAGCTTCGAACACACCGGCGCGTCCGTGGATCACCCCCGCGGTGGGAAAGTCCGGACCTTGCACAAACTTCAAAATCTCCGCCAGCTGCGCGTTCGGATCGTTGATCAGCGTGATTGTCGCATCGACGATTTCCGTCAGGTTGTGCGGCGGAATTTTCGTGGCCATGCCCACCGCGATTCCGTCTGAACCGTTGACCAACAGGTTGGGAATGCGCGAAGGCAAAACATCGGGCTCCACTTCGCTGCCATCGTAGTTGGGGCGGAAGTCGACCGTCTCTTTATCCAGATCTTCGAGAAGTGCCGTAGAAATCGGGGCAAGCTTCGCCTCCGTATAACGATCGGCCGCCGGAGGATCTCCATCCACCGAACCAAAATTTCCCTGCCCGAAAATCAGCGGATAGCGCAAGCTCCAAGTCTGCGCCAGGCGCACCAACGCGTCATACACCGCGAGGTTGCCATGGGGATGGTACTTGCCCATGACGTCTCCGACGATGCGGGCGCATTTGCGCGTGGCGCGATTGGGCTGCAGACCCATCTGTTGCATGGTGTAAAGAATGCGGCGATGCACCGGCTTCAGTCCGTCGCGCACATCCGGCAACGCGCGCCCAATGATGACCGACATCGAATAGTCGAGATACGACTTGCGCATCTCGTCTTCAATGTTGACCGGTTGAATATGCAGCGCGCCGTGCGGATCGTCAGGGCCACCGGGCGGAGGAGTCAATGGAAGTTCTGGGTTTTGATCGTCTGGCATATGAGCTTTTCGCTGCTGTTTATGGCAGCAGAAATCCTTCTTCGGCCTTACCTAAGCTGGCCTTGTCGCAACTTGCGAATCCGCCTAAGCAGTTGTATTTACAGGCAGTTAGTTCTATTTCGGGACAGAAATATTGTACCACGGCCAGACCGGCCGCAGACCATCCCGTAGTGGCTCAGTCCGAATTTCTTTGCGGGCGTCATCCTGAGCGTAGCCGCTTCTCAGATGGGATGAGACGGCTGGTCTCGCGGAACGAGCATAAGATGCTGTCCGCAGCGCACTCGAAGTGCAAAAGGAGACCAGCCATGAAGAACAATAGCAAAGACAACCTACAAAAGCCGCGACCGGAACAAACCGTGGGGGTGGACTTGGGAGACCGTTTCAGCCACTACTGCGTGTTGAACCGCGACGGAGAAGTGATAGAAGAAGGCCGGATACGGACCAGCGAGGAAGGGTTTCGGCAACACTGGGAAGGAGAAACGCGGCAGCGTGTGGTCATGGAGACCGGGACTCATTCCCCCTGGATCAGCCGTCTGCTGGAGAGTTTGGGTCACGAGGTGATCGTGGCCAACGCCCGCAAGCTGCGGGCCATCAGCCAAAACGAATCCAAAAACGATCGTCAGGATGCGGAGATGCTGGCGCGGCTGGGGTATAGTGACCCGAAATTATTGCGGCCCATCCGGCATCGCAGCGTGGAGCGGCAACGCGATTTGAATCTGCTGCGCGTACGGGACACCTTGGTGCGGGCGCGCACCATGCTGATCAACGCGGCGCGCGGATTAGTCAAGAGCGCGGGCGGACGTTTGCCGAAAGCCTCCTCGGAAAGCTTTGCCGCCAAGGGGAGGGCGGCGGTGCCGGCCGAGTTAGCCCCGGCCACGCAACCGTTGTTCGAGCAGATCACCGCCTTGACGGCACAGATCCGGGGACTGGACCGGACGATCGAAAAACTCTCGGAGCGTTATCCGGAGATCCCTATTTTACGCACCGTGCCCGGAGTAGGGCCGGTGATCGCAGCCGCCTATGTCCTGACCTTGGACGGCGTAGAGGCCGTGCAACACAGCCGGTCGGTAGGCGCGTTTCTGGGCTTGCGTCCTCGGCAGGGCCAGTCGGGCGACTGCGATCCGGAACTCAACATCAGCAAGACGGGGAACATCTACCTGCGCCGTCTGCTGGTGCAAGCGGCGCACTATGTGCTGGGACGATTCGGGCCGGACTCGGCGCTGCGTCGTTGGGGACTGAAGCTGGCCGCGGGAGGACAACGCGCCAAGAAACGCGCCGTGGTGGCGGTGGCCCGTAAACTCGCGGTGCTACTGCATCACCTGTGGCGGACGGGACAGAACTATCGACCCTTTCCCCAGGCCATCTCGACCCCGGAAAGCGCGCCCGCATCGTAAGAACAGAGTTTTTGCAGGCAGCAGAGTTTTTGCACGTAATTAGGTCACGGGGAGTCAGCCACGGTTTTGCTAAGTTCATTGCCAATCCGAGTTCCGGCGACTGCGAGCTCCGCCTCGGCCCTCCAAGGCCGGTTTTCAGAGAGCAGCGCCAATTCATCAGTTTCGGACACCAACATGCACCGCGCCCCACAACGGCGCACTCGAGTGCGGATAGAAGCCCCGTGATGAATGAACCCGCGAACCAGGCAAAACCAAAAAACAAACCGCCGCCAAAGGGAAAATCAAACCCCAAATCTTTTCTCTTGACCCACACCAGCCGTCTCATAGAAGGCGGAGCGAAGGATCTCCCCCACCGCACATGCCTTTGTCTACGCGAGATCCCTCACCCGGCTGAACTGCGCCGGGTTTCGGGATGACGCCCTTCAAACAAGGCAGATTCAAAATGACCCGCTGCGGACCATCGATGTACTTGCGCGAATTGGTTCGTTCAGAAATTTGCGATCACTTCGTTGGCCGATGAAGGCAGGACGAACTTCACATTACGGTTCGCATTGGCTCGCACCGTTTGAGGCAAATCCAGGGTTGCAAGAGCGATCTTTTTGTTCCAGTATCCGTCGGCGTAAAAATCGCCACGCGCGTAAAGAACTCCATCCGCAATGGTATAGTCCCGCACCTCTTCGCTATGTCCGTCGCGAAAGATCAGAAGCGCGGCAGGAAGATCGTGGACTGCCGCGACCTTCTGTTCCCCATTGGATTTCTCCGATGATTTTGCAGGTGCATTCCTTTTCGCCGATAAGTCGAGCGGTCGTGCTTCACCATCAATCGCCGCGTGGCTGACTTGAACGTAGCGGCCGTTCTGGAGTTCGATCATGAGGGGTTGAGTTCCAGCAGACTCGCGCGCCGACGATTGCCGCATCGACGTTCCCATCGATTCCGTAGCAGGTCCAGCCATATCGCGCACCGCTTCCATGAGAAACGGCGGGGGCGGCGAAGCTACCGGATATCCAGTCGAATAAATGTCGCCCGAACCGAAAATGTCGCTGTCAAACGGAAAAGGCAATGACGTGTAAGGAGATGCGTAAGGGGACAAGCGGCGTGATCCATGATGCGAGTTTTGACCGCGCCCGCGATTAGCGGTTTGCGCAGGGGCGCCTGGCGCAGAATGCCGCGCCCGCTGCGCTGTGGCTCCAGTACAAATGGCCAGTAGCAGCACCATCAGCGGGTAGTGTCCGCGCCAGATGAAACGCCGCCGCTTCGAGCCTCCAGACATTCTCATCATCATCATCAGTTAGCCTGACCCGACGGAAGGTCGAATGAGACTCCGCGGTCGTCGTTCAGTTTTTCGGTGGCCGGAAGATCGAGATCCGCCAGAGAAATTTTCCGTGGACGTCCCGAGGTCAGATCATAGAGCGTCTGACCAACGAGAGCGAAGTTCTGGATCTCCATCTGATGACCATCTTTGAAGACGAGGATCGCAGCCGCGGGTTCCGTGACATTGGATTCGGCATGAACTATCTCTGCATCCTGCGTATCGTCATTCTGCGCATCGTTACTCGTATCGGCGCTCTGCGCGTGAGCCGGCGGCGCCTCCACCGGCGGGATGTAGGAATCGGCTCCCGATCCGCGCCGATCGAAGACCGTGGGCCCTCCCTGATATTGGGCGTCATCGGCGTCTTCGTCATCGGGCGCGGCGTCGGAATTGTCAACCGCATACGGCACGGCTACACCATACAAATACGGGTACACAACAACTGCGCCGTAGCCGGTCTGCTGAGGATTCGGCTTTTTGTTGCCCGCGCCATTGCCATTGTTATGGCCGTTTCCGGAGTGCGTGTGGGTAGTGGTCGTAACGCCCGAATAAGCCGGCACGCCGGCATGACTTGCCACCGCGCTAACGCTGGGCGCGCTTGCACCAGCATGACCAGAACCAGAGGACGTGGAATTATTGCCTTGTGCAAAGCTGACCGAGACCAGCGCCAGGAAAGAAATTATGGCCGGAAACAGCCATGCGGGAAACGAGCGCTGCGGGCCAGATTTCACGAAGATAGAATACTCCAACCGGAAGGCCATGGCGAAACCTCCAACTCCTATCCTCAGTCTAGATCGCGGCAGCCGCGGTGGATTGCAGGAAATTGTAGAGAATTGTATGGGCCGAGGAAAGCCGTCCCAGGAATGGGAGCCCTCCTAAATGTCGGGCGATTCAGCCGCGGGGAACTTGCGCTAAAGCTAAGACGCTCCAGAGGATGTAGGCCGCGGTCAAACTCCAGACCCCGGCGGTCACCAGCTGGCGATAGCTGGTTTCCATCAGGTCGGCGACGACGCCGCAGACAAAGATCAGAAGAAATGGGAGCGACGCGAGAAAGAATCCCGCTCCGGCCACGTCGGGATGCGCCATACCGAGTCCCGTGAAAAGCAGAGCAACCAATCCTGGCACCGTATTCCCGAAGTAGCGTGTGCGCGGCCAGGCAAAATAGGCTGCGATGCCAACCGGCAGCAGCAGCGCGAGAGCCGGACAGGCCCGCATCATCTCGCGCCCAACCGAGCGGTAAACCGCAAGCACCGTGAAGGCGCGCCACGTCGCTCCCCAAAAAGAAGCGTGCCGCATGCCTTGAAGAAATGCCTGGGAACGAAAGCAGTAGATCGCGAACAGCAGCCCACACGCCAGCAGGCACGCGCAGCTCCAGATAATAACAGCGGCACGCCGACGAATCGGTGCAACATAAAGCATGAACCCCAAAGCCAGGGGCACCACAACGATCATCGAGAATTGCGATCCCACGGCAATGGCTAGCGCCACCGCCAGAAGAACGATGCGGCGCCAGTTCCACAGTACGACTTCACGCGGGGCATACAGGGTGTGGGCAACGGCGATCGCTGTAAAAATGGCGCCGAACGCTCCCCATGCTGCCAGAATTTCCGGCTCCACATGCCAGACGGCCGCGGCCTGAATCGTCGTCGGAGAAAAGCAGTAGAGCGTGAGCGCGAGCAATCCGCCTGCGTTTCCGCAAAGACGGCGGGCTACGTACCACAGGGATGCCCCAAGAAAGACGCCGCAAGCCAGGAAAGGAAGTCGCGGCAGCCAACGCCAGCCGGGAAAAGACTGCGGATCGGATAAACTGCGAGGCCAAGCCAGCAAAGGCGCCGCCGTCACCAAAGGCAGCAGCGGAGAATGCTGCGTATCGAAGCCATTGGCATCTTGCGATACTTCGATCGGAAGTGAACCGGCGGGATCCGGATACGGCGCACCGGCAATCATTCCGCCATGAAGTTGACGCCATCCGGCAGCAATGCGGATCTGCTCCGAGGCAGTGGTGTTGCTTCCGCTCGATTCCGCCTGGCGAAATTCAGCGTATACCAGCCACAGAGCCTGCGCCAGAAACGCCAGCAGCAACGCTCCAGCGACGAATTGCGGACGGCCGAAGCGTGCGCGCGTGAAAAATTGGGACATAAGGTGGGACGAGTTGTTTTACCATGTTGCAGCCGGTTTGCGGAGAGAAGTTTTCCCGCGGGAGCCAAAATGGAGGACCTTCGAATCATTCCCGATCAGCACTCTCTCGATCTTGCCTCCGAGAGCAATCGCGATCTGCGCGAACCGCAATCGTGGCCGCGCAGAACCTTTCTTGGCCCTGACGGCCTGCGCTCGGTATGGGGCCTCGCTCTGTATTTCGGAATGTTCGCCGCCATTGCGGCGATTGGGAGCTGGTTGGCGCAATCCCTGAGCCTGGGCGAACTCTGGTCGCAGATGGTCGGCCAACTGGTGGTTCTTGCGGCAGCGTTCATCCCCGCGCTAGTCCTGGCGCGAATCGAAAAGCGGCCTTGGGGCGACTACGGCTTGCCCCTGCGGCAAGCATTTTCCAGGCTATTTTGGGTGGGCATGATTTGGGGATTTCTCGGTCTCACACTGCTGCTTGAAATCCTGCACGGTATGCACGCCTTCGATTTCGGCCACCTGGTTTTGCATGGAATCAGAATCGCCAAGTTCGCCGCTTTTTGGGGAGCGATGTTTCTTCTGGTAGGTTTCTTCGAAGAATTTCTGCTGCGTGGCTACACCCAATTTACACTGTCGCGCAGCCTGGGATTCTGGCCTGCGGCGGCCTTATGGTCGCTGATCTTCGGCGCACTCCACTTGAAAAATCCCGGCGAAGCCTGGGCCGGAGCGCTGGCTGCGGCTTTGATCGGACTCTTCTTTTGCCTCACCCTGCGCCGCACCGGTAGCCTGTGGTTCGCCGTAGGATTCCATGCCGCTTGGGATTGGGGCGAGAGTTTCTTCTATTCCGTTCCCGATAGCGGCCAGATCTCCCCCGGGCATTTGCTGAGTTCATCGTTCCATGGTTCGCGCTGGATCACCGGCGGCTCGATCGGTCCCGAGGGCAGCTTGGTTTGCTTTGTCGTGATCGCAGTGCTCTGGGTCGGATTTGACAAAGCGTATCCAGGAAAGCGGCTCTGAGTCAGGGAGTCTGAGTCAGGAAGAAGGCTTAGTTATGTGTTTTTCAGCGGCGGCAAATTTTACCGGCAGCGGTATTCTGGGCACAGTCGGCGTCCTCACCTTCACAAAAGTGAAACACCGGCGCGAGCTGCTCTTCGCTGCGCTACCCACGCTTTTTGCCCTCCACCAGTTCATCGAGGGCTTCGTGTGGCTCGGCCTCGATGGCTTGCTCTCCCCTAAAATCACGCACAACATGGGCGCGGCATTCATGCTCTACGCGCAGGGAATCCTTCCCTTTTTGTTGCCACTGAGCGTCTACCTATTTGAGCCGGACTCCAAGAGCCGCAAACGCATGCTCCCGTTCCTGGTCGTTGGCGGATTGACCACGCTTTACATCCTCTGGGCCCTCGCCGCTTATCCCACAGAAATCTTCATCAAAGGCAACAGCATCGTGTACATCAATCAGGCCACGAACAATATGCCGGTTGCGGTCGTCTATGTGATTGCCACCTGCGGTTCGCTTTTGTTCTCGAAGATAAATGACATGGTGATTTTCGGGCTGGCGAATCTGGCCATCCTGCTCACCGTGATGGCGTTCAAGCGTTACGCCTTTACCTCCTTATGGTGCGCCTATGCCGCGGTGGCCAGCGTTATCATTCTCGCTTACTTCTGGAAAAGCGTCCGGAACAGGCCGTTTAAGTACGCGATCGGATGAAGCGACGCGCTAACGCTCAAGCTAAGTGGTACAACGAGTAAGACTGATCGGCTTACGGCGGGCCCATAAGTATCCTGCTGCTTTCTCCTAAGCTTCGCCTCGGCCTATACTCTTCTTGCATGACCGCGAAAATTGCATGACTCCAGAACCCGACCTGGTGACCCCGCTGCGCCGCCACTGGGGCTACAGCGCTTTCCGTCCGCTGCAGGAGCGCATCGTCCGCAGCCTGCTCGCAGGCCGTGACACCTGCGTGGTCATGCCGACCGGCGGCGGCAAGTCTCTGTGCTACCAGTTGCCGGCGGTGATTTCGCAAGGCACGGCAGTCGTGATCTCTCCGCTGATCGCGCTGATGCAGGACCAGGCAGCCCAACTCGCTCAAATGGGAATACCGGCAGCCGTGCTCAACAGCACGCTGAGCGATCCCGAGCAGGCCAAGGTGATGAAACAAGCGCGCGATGGCGCTTTCCGCCTGCTCTACGTCTCACCGGAGCGCGTGGCTCGCGGCGACACCATGGGATGGCTGCAGCAAGTGCCAGTCGCATTTTTCGCCATCGACGAGGCCCATTGCATCTCCGAGTGGGGTCACGAATTCCGTCCCGAATACCGCCAGTTGAGCAAGCTGCGCTCGAAATTCCCCGACCGTCCCATCGCCGCCTTCACCGCCAGCGCCACCCGCCACGTGCGCCACGACATTCTGGCCCAACTGCAATTGCGCGATCCGGATAAATACATTGCCAGCTTTTATCGCTCGAACCTGCGCTACCTGGTGCGCGAGTGCTCCGGGCGCGAACAGATGGATCTGCTGGTGGACGCGCTGCGCAGTTACGCCGGCAGCAACGTGATTGTCTATTCCCCCACCATCAATCGCGTCGAAGAGACCGTCGATTTCCTCGCCGACCATGACATCCCTGCGCTGGGCTATCACGGCAAGATGGATGCCATCGACCGCCGTCGCAACCAGGAGCGCTGGATGTCCGACGAGGTGCGCGTGCTGGTGGGCACGATCGCTTTCGGTCTCGGCATTAACAAAGCCGCTGTGCGCGCCGTGATTCATCTGTCGCTTCCCAAATCCATTGAGCAGTATTACCAGGAAGCTGGACGCGCCGGCCGTGACGGTGCCAGCGCCGATTGCGTTTTGCTCTGGCAGAAAAAAGATGCGGGGTTACTGGGATATTTTGCCAATCAGATTATCGATTCGGCCGAGCGCGAGCGGGCCTGGGAGCGCTACCGCATCATTCGCGAATTTGTCGAGTCCAAACGCTGCCGCCATCGCCAGATCTGCGCTCATTTTGGCGAAACCTTGAAGTGGGAAAAGTGCGACGCCTGCGATGTCTGCGGCTGCGCCGCCGACTGGATGGCCAACCCCGCGCCTTCCATCCGGACCGCGACCGCACGCAAGCGCTCCCCTTTAACACCGGCTGCCAATGCAATCGCTACCGCGGTCGACGAAGACTTGAAGGAATATCTCCGCCAGTGGCGCCGGGGCGTCGCGAAAGAGATGAACATGCCCTCCTACGTCGTCCTGCACGACTCCTCTCTGGATGAAATCTGCCGGAAACAGCCTAAGTCAATCGCGGCCCTTCTCGAGATCTCTGGGATCGGCGAGCGCAAGGCCGAGACGTATGGACGAGAGATTCTTGCAGCACTCGAAGAATTTCGTCAGGGCGCACGCGCGGCCAACCTTCCCTCTCAAGCCAAACCTGCCGATGAAACATTGCGATTGCTGCGGGAAGGTAAAACCTTCGAAGAAATCGCGGCCATCCGCGGGAGGCAGATGTCGACCGTGGTTAGTGCAGTGGCGCTTCTGATCGAAGCCGGGCTGGTGGAATTTCAATCAGCATGGCTAAGCCCGGAAAAGCATTCAGTAATTGCGGCCGCCTGCGCCCAGGTAGGGACCGAGCGCTTCAAGCCGCTGAAAGATATTCTCCCACCGGAAATTACCTATGACGAAATCAAGCTGGTAGTCGCAAAATTGCGGCGCGACGAAGCCCTTAGAAAAGCTGACGTTCCGGCCTAGGTTTCTGAGGGTCTCCGGCCGAGTGACTACGTCTACGGCATTCCCTTTACCACGTCCAGCGCCTGCCTCACCGCCAGCAACTCCTTCAACACTTCTCGCAACTTCGTGGATTCCAGCGCATTCGCGCCATCCGACTTCGCCGCCTTCGGATTGTCGTGTACCTCGAGGAAAACTCCATCCACACCAGCCGCAACCGCCGCGCGCGCCAGCACCGGAATAAACTCAGGCTGCCCACCGCTCACGGCGGGACCGGCGTCGTCGGCCTGGGCCGAAGGCAGCTGGACCGAATGCGTCGCATCGAAAACCACGGGCGCAAACTTTCGCATGATCGCGAGCGACCGCATATCGACGACCAGGTTGTTATAGCCGAAACTGCTGCCGCGCTCGGTCAGGAAAACTTGCGCGTTTCCTGCCTCGCGGCATTTCTCCACCGCATGCCGCATGTCCCAGGGCGAAACGAATTGCCCTTTCTTGATGTTGACCGCGCGCCCGCTCAGCGCCGCGGCCACCACGAGATCGGTTTGGCGGCACAGAAACGCCGGGATCTGAAGCACATCCACCACTTCCGCAACTGCGGCAACGTCTTCCACCTGATGAACGTCCGTCAGCACCGGGAGTTGAAGTTCATTCTTAATCTTCTTCAGAATTCGCAAGCCTTCTTTCACCCCGGGCCCGCGAAAGCTGCGAATCGAGGTGCGGTTGGCTTTGTCGTAACTGGCTTTGAAAATAAACGGAAAGCCGAGCGCGCGGGTTACGCCCTTGATGATCTCGGCCATGCGAATGGCGTGCTCTTCGCTCTCGATCACACACGGGCCGGCAATGAGAAAAAGATTGCCCGAACCGATGCGGATGTCGCCGATTTGAAAATGGCTTGCGCTCACGAGGGAAGGCCCGACAGAATTAACGCAGAAACTGGGCCACCTCCTCCAGGTCGAGTGCGTCAATGAGACTCAGCTCCATCAGGCGGTACAACCGTCCGCCCACGCCGTACACTTCTATCCTCGCTGGGTTGATTAGATCGTACGTGGCAAGGACCAGCCCGCCGCTCTGTACGATCTGTTTCGTCCAGAGTTCGTAAATGTCCAGTAGCACAGACGTGAGCGATGGTGTCATTGCCGGATACCCCACATGATGCCTATTCCGCAGCTGGAACCTCCTAGGATCAGCAAAAATGGCAAGTAGACACAGCTGCCGGTAAGTTAATTCCTGCGCAAAACGTGTTAGCTGGTGCGCCTCGCCCGCATCGATTTGCTCTTCAAACGGCAGATTGCCGATCAGATTCGCGTAGAGCGATACCTTCTTTTCCTGAGGATCCCTTTGGACGGAGAGGATCAGAGCCTCACAGATTTCCGTAGCAGAGCTTCGCTGTTCCTCGGTGCCGAAGAGTGCCGGGTTCCTCTGCCTTCCCAGCATCACGTTCTGCCTTGTCTTCTCGACGGCCATTGCAAAAACGGCACCAACCCGCACTCGTTCACGTGGGCTCAGAACCCGCTGCTGAAACTCGGCGGCAAGACGTAACAGCCCTCGCGTGATGACGGGACCTGCCGCAGCCCCGGCCACCGCGCCCGGCAGGCTGGCGGTGACAAATCCGATAGCGCTGCCCGCCGCTGCACCTGCTATGTCGGATCCCGCGCGGACGAGATTCTCAAAGAGGCCTGAATCCTCGGGATATAGATCAAACATGCTGTCGGTCATCTTCTCGCGACTTTCTCCGGACGATGGAACATCTCCACCTCCGCAATTTCTTTTTCCGCCCGACGCTTCGAGCCATGCTCGTATGCCGCCCGAATAAACGTACTGAACAACGGATGCGGCTCGAGCGGCTTCGACTTGAACTCAGGATGGAACTGGCAACCAATGAAATGCGGATGGTCGGGCAGTTCGATGATCTCGACATACGTTCCATCGGGCGTGGATCCGGAGAAACGCATCCCCGCCGCGACCATGGGCTCTTCATACTCGCGGTTGAATTCGTAGCGATGCCGATGACGCTCGCTGATTTCGAGCTTGCCATAAATCTTGTGCGCCAGCGTGTTGGGCTCGATTTTGCAAGTCCAGGCGCCCAGGCGCATGGTGCCGCCCAACTCTTCTACTCCGCGCAACTCGCGCAACTTGTAGATCACGCGGTGAGGAGTTGCTGGATCGAATTCGCTTGAATTTGCATCGGCTAATCCGACCACGTTGCGGGCAAACTCCACGCAAGCGGTTTGCATTCCCAGGCAAATCCCAAAATATGGAACTTTGTTTTCGCGCGCGTAACGGATCGCGATCAGCATTCCCTCAATGCCACGCTTGCCGAATCCGCCGGGAACCAGAATGCCGTCATAATCTTCGAGTTGCGCCGCGACGCTGCTCGCGTCGGCCGTTTCCAGCCCCTCCGCCTCAATCCAGTTCAACTGAAGTTTCAAATTGTGCGCCAGCGCGCCATGAATCAAAGCTTCCTTCAACGATTTGTAAGAATCTTCGTACTCCACATACTTGCCGACAATTCCAATCGTGACCGTATCTTTCGGATTGTAGACGCGGTGAACAATGTCCTCCCACTTCGACATGTCGCGATCTTTCGCTTCCATGTGCAGATATTTCAGCACCAGCGTGTCCACGCCTTCGTGGCCGAACACGACCGGCACTTCATACACCGAAGCCACGTCTTTGGCGGTAATCACTGCCTCTTCCTGCACGTTGCAGAAGAGCGCGATCTTCGATTTCAACTCTTTCGCCAGAAAACGGTCGGTGCGGCAGAGCAAAATGTCAGGCTGAATTCCTATGCTGAGCAACTCCTTCACCGAGTGCTGGGTCGGCTTGGTCTTTAATTCTTGCGCCGCGGCGATGAACGGCACCAGCGTCACGTGAACGAACAATGTGTCCTCTCGTCCCAATTCTTGCCGCATCTGCCGGATCGCTTCCATGAAGGGCAGCGACTCGATGTCGCCCACCGTGCCACCGATTTCGACGATGGCGACATCCACATCCTGCGCCACCTTCTTCATCGCGGCTTTGATTTCATTAGTTACATGCGGAATCACCTGCACTGTCTTGCCCAGGTAATCGCCACGGCGCTCTTTGGCGATGATCTGCTCGTAGAGGCGGCCGGTCGTCCAATTATTGTCGCGAGAAAGTTTAGCGTGGGTAAAGCGTTCGTAATGGCCGAGGTCGAGATCGGTTTCGGCGCCGTCATCCGTCACAAAAACTTCGCCATGCTGAAACGGCGACATCGTTCCCGGATCGACGTTAAGATACGGATCGAACTTCATCAGATTGACCTTCAACCCGCGGCTCTCCAGCAGGCAACCGATCGAAGCCGCAGCCAATCCCTTGCCCAAAGAAGACACAACTCCGCCCGTCACAAAGATGTACTTTGCTGGCATCTATTCCTCGCTCTAAATTGTGTATGAAAGTTTGTGCAGGTGGGGTGCACGATCAATTATGCCAGAAGGGGGCTGTGGAAACAAAGAGAAGAATCGTGTGGGGACAGTCGCCTCGGCTGTCCAGTCGAGCGAAGCTCGACTGCCCCACGAGAAATACAAATGACACCCTTATAATCCAGCCCGCGTTGACTATCCCGGCGATGTGGGCGAAAATGAATGCGGCACTTCCTTCGATCCCGTGGTGTCGGTCAAAACGACGGGCTGTAGCTTTCCGCTTCAATCGTGGGCCTGTGGCGCAGCTGGGAGCGCGCTTCCATGGCATGGAAGAGGTCGTCGGTTCGATCCCGACCAGGTCCACCATATTTTCAAGTACTTACGGATACGCCCGTTTTCAGTTTGGTGTCATTTGGTGTCAAAACGCTCTGACTTCTTCTAAATTGAGAAGCGGTCAGCCGCTCGTTGCCCACGGTTGGTTTCCGCTCACGAACAGACTTTGATTTCTTCCTCAACTCCGAATTGATGGAATCGACCGTCGCCTGCACGCTCTTCGGAATCTCCTGCATGTAAACATCCGTCGTGGTTGCAGCGCGAGAGTGCCGGAGCACGCCTTGCACGTCCTTCACCGTACCTTTCTTTTGGGCCAGCGTCGCAATTGTGCGCCGTATGACCTGGAAGGTCAGCTTTGGGAGTTCCAGTTCTGCCGCGAGCTTGTGCAACACGCGCTTGCGATAGTTGCCGGTGTCCATAAAGTCGCCGTCCTTGTCCGGGAAAATGTACGCTTTCGGCGTTGGATCAGGACACTGCCGTTTCCATCGCAAGAGATCGGCCGCAAGACTCTTCGGGATATGAATAACCCCTAGACTCTTTCGGGTTTTGCCCCACGGGCGAATCTTGCCCATGTAGGCGGTTTCGCTCACGCTCATGGTGGATTCTACGAGGTTGAAGCATTTCCACCTGAGCGCGAACAGTTCGCTGGGACGGAGGGCATTCGTCATGTCGAGTTCCAACAGGACCCGATCTCGAAGATCCAAGCGGGAAAGCGCTTTTCGGAGTTGTTCCCAGCTCAGCGTTGTTTTGTCGGTCTCGCGTAGTTGGGTTGGAACTCTAACCTTGCGAGCCGGATCCTTCGAGAGGAAGTCCTGATCAACGGCCTCAACAAAGATGTCCCGCAAGTACGCTCTCATCTGAAGCACTCTGTCCTTGGATCTCGTTTGCGCCAAATTGTTCAGGTGGATCTGTAGGGTGAACTTGTCGAAATTCTCCAGCGGAACCTTGTCGAATGGATCGATAAGGTCCTTTTGGATAAGCAGTTTTTTCACCTTGCAGGTTTCTTCCTTCCAGTTGGCCTCTTTCAGGGGCAAAAAGCGATTGCGAACGAACCAGCCGAAGCTCACAGAGCCGTCGTTCATCACCTTGCCAGCATCGCCCGTCTGCCCGTTCTGTTTAGTGATTTCACGTTCCAGTGCCTCCCGAGCTTCTGATCTCTTCATCTGTGATCTTGGCCCGAGAATCACCGCGACCCTGACGGTCTTCTGCTCGGCCGTCGTCGGGTCATTTACGTTCTTGCGAAAATACCCGTACCATTTCCTGCCGCGAGGGGTAAGGTACCCCCTCTGACTTGATGTACCCATCATTCCTCAATTTCTGTGGCGGGAACAATTGGGCCTGCCCCTATTTTACCCGCGTCTGCGACGCAGGTTGCTGAGACGTTCCCGCTCGTCGATGAACTCCTCTATTCTGCTGGCCCGATAACGTAGAGTCCCGTCGCCCATACGGATAACAGGGAGATGTGGAGCTTTGCGTGACGAATGGTCCCAAACCCAGTCCTTCGTCACATTTAACCTCTCAGCGACCTCCTCGGCGGTGAGGAGAGGATCCCTCGAAGGGCTGCGGCCGACAGTTCGCGGAGGAGTGTCAGATTCGATGGTGAAGTTGCCATGGGCTGGACTGGTGTCTGGAATAGATTCAAATTTGCCCGGATTTTCTCCCGAGCTTTGGAGCAGACGCAAGCCTGATCTTGATTGCGAGTTCGACATTGCGGCACCTGCCAATATGCACCTCATTGAGGTTGCATGACTGGAATGCCTTTTAAGTCATTTCCCTAATTCGGTCAAACAGAACTCAACCCTTCTTGGCTACGGCGTTCTTTTTCACTCCATCCCATCACATTGGCGGAGAACAGAAGAGGTCCGAAAACCGTTTTGCGAACTCCTGCCAACTCTGATTTGACCGAAATTCCGATTCGACTTAATTTCTTCACCAATCATGGTTGACCAGATGGTCGCGGGTGAGGAGTGGAGCATGTTTTCGTCCCTGGAACAGCTTGTGCAGCGGCTACGAGGAAGCGGCTACATCGCCGATACGATTGCCACGACGACGGTGTACCTAGCGGCGAGACTCCAAAAGCCACTGCTGCTCGAAGGCCCCGCCGGCAGCGGCAAGACGCAACTCGCATATGCGGTTGCCGAAGCTGCAAACACGAGTGTCGAGCGCCTGCAGTGTTACGAAGGCATCGACGAAGAGAAAGCAATTGGGAAATTCGATGAGCCACTGCAAAGGCTTTGCGTCGAGTTAAAGGCCAAGTCCAGCAATGTCGACTGGGAGTCCCTCCGGACCGAACTCCACGGCCAGCAATTTTTTGGCGCCGGCCCACTTCTGCGCGCGTTGCAATGCGAAAGGCCTTGTGTCCTGCTGATCGACGAACTGGACAAGGTAGACCACGCGTTTGAGGCCTTGTTGCTCGAATTGCTAAGCGTGTGGCAGTTGAGCATTCCGAAGCTGGGCACCATCAAAGCCAGAAGCATTCCCTTCGTCGTGTTGACATCGAACGAAGAGAGGCGCATCGGCGATCCCCTGCGCCGGCGCAGCTTCTATCTTCGTGTTGAACACCCCACTGCGGAGCGAGAAGCAGAGATTGTGGCGTTGCGAACGCCTGATTCCACGCACGAATTTCACGCCGGTATGGCGGGACTCGCTAAGGCTCTGCGTGGCTGGAGCATGGAGAAACCGCCCTCAGTCTCGGAAATTCTGGATCTCGCCCAGGCACTCAAAGTTCTAGGAAGTGAACAAATTACACCGGAGATGAGAGACATTCTCCTGCCTTTGCTGGCTAAGACCGAGGCGGATCGACGCAAACTTCTCTTGCGGGATGGGTTCGCCAGCTTGATCTTTGACGCCCAGCAATACAGCGCCGAGGCGCTTCGAGGGATAGCGGCATGAGGGCAGCACTCATCTTCGCGCAAGTGCTTTTGGCATTTTCGATTTGCTGGGCACAATCGCCGAAGTCGCAGGCTCGTGTTGAAGCTGAGTACTACGTCGCATCCTACGCGCACCACTACAAGGTACCGATCGCGCTCGTGCGTGCGATTGTCGAGCGCGAGTCGAACTGGCAACCATGCGTGGCCTCACCGAAAGGCGCGGTAGGGCTGATGCAGTTGATGCCTGCGACGGCCCGGTGGCTGGGAATAAGAGACCGCTGCAATCTCGAACAGAACATTTCCGGAGGCGTCCGCTATCTCGCGTGGTTGATGCGACTGTTTCACGACGATCTGAGGCTTGTGGTCGCCGCTTATTATGCCGGCGAAGACGTAATCGGCAGACGAACCCTCGCCTATCGTAATCCCGATGTAGTCACCTATGTAGCAAGGATCAGAACAGCTTACCTTCGCGAAACGAGAATCAATCCAAGAACTACGAACACGAGTTCGGAAAGAGATGTGAGATGAAAATTTGTTTGAGTTTGGTGCATCTGATAACGATCGGGCTTCTGCTGCCACACATCACTTTTGCGCAAACTGAGCTTCCGCAGGCGCGAATCGTGAGCTTGAGTGTTGACCCGGAACAGGTTGTGGTCTTGCATCTCCGGCCTGGATATGTCAGTTCGGTGCGAGTGCTCGAAGAGGTCAGTTCGGTCGTGCTGGGGGATCCGGGATCCTTTAAGGCTGAACACTCCGATGCTGAGCCGCAGTTGGTATTTTTCAAAGCAACCAGCGCGAAACCTGCGGAAACAAACGCCCTGATCACGACGAAAGGGGGCCATGAGATCTCGCTGAGCCTGGTGAACCAAGGCAAGGCAGACCGTAGTGAACCCGTGGACTACGTCCTCTATTGTGAGCGCCCCCGCAGCTTTCTAATTGCGTCGACTCATCCCATCTTTGTGGTCGGCGAAACAAAGACCGCCGCGACAGAGAGTCAGCTAACCAGCACCCCCCAGGAGAAGACTGGCAGCCAAAAGCAGGATTTGCTCAGGGCAGAAAGGATTGAGAATCCTCACTGGGAAGGAAAGCAGCTGCAGGTCGCGGTAGGGCAGGCGCTAGAGAAGGAGCAACAGATGGCCGTGCCGTTCGCCGTTTTGAACTCGTCTGCCCGGACCATTGAAGTGCTACCGCCGCAAATACAGCTTGCCGGGACATCAAAAGGCAAGCATCGAAAAGCGATTAAGGCTGAGCCTGTGGCGATCAAAGATTATTGGATCACCTCGCGCAGGCTCGCACCCGGGGCTAGAGCTGATGGCATCGTCGTGTTCGATCGCCCCACTTTCAAGGAGTCCAGCGAAAGGCTCCTGCTTGCGGTGGCGCAGGCAGAAGAAGTCGATCGTCCTGTGCTGGCTCCGATTGCGTTTGTGGCTCCGGTCTCGGGAGGTGCAAAGTGACTCGTCCCAACGGACACAGCGACAACGGCAACGCCGGAGCGATTCAGGAGCCAGCAAGAGATGAAGTCCTCAACGATGTCCTACTTCCCCCTGCGCCTGCGTCCACCCCACTGCCTGAGGTCGCGACAAGAGCCAAACAGAGAGCCAAGCAGCAGATCCAACAGAACCGTTTTGTAATCATTGGAGCCGGAGCGATCGTCATCGCCCTGCTGATCTTCGTTGCTACCTCTATGCCCCATCAAGGCGCTCCGCAGAAAGTGAAGAGTCGCGGTACCACTGCTGGTGATGACTTGGCTTTGGAGAACGGCAACGCAAGCATCGACAAGAGCCTGTTTCCGGTCACCGATTCTGGCCGACCCGTCACAAAAGAATCTCACGAAGGGTTCCTCAACGAACGAGATCTACAGCGAACTGCAACCAAGTCGGCGGCGAGGGCGTCGGGGCCGGGCGCGGCGGGAACTTTGGGATCGATACCACCTTTCGGAGAGCAGCAGGCATGGCAAGCGCCACCCTATCAGGCAGGCTCCAGCACCGGCGGTGCCGAGGCTCCAGACTTGGGTAAAGCAGAGCGCGAGGCCATGGAGAAGGCTTCGTTGATCTACGTGCGAAACGTCTCTGCTAGCTCAGCTAGCACTCAGGCCCGGGATATCAATAATTCAGGGCCGGAACTGGGATTAGGTCTGGCCTCGGGCACGCGATTGCGTGCCCGTCTGGAGTCAGCGGCTAGTACGGCTGTGCGAACACCTGTCCTGGCGGTGATCGAGTACAACTATGAGCGGGACGGAGAGATTGTTGTCCCTGCCGGAGCAAAAGCGGTTGGACACATCCGTAACGGAGATCGTTCAGGTTACGTTGACATCCAGTTCGATTCTCTGCTGATGCCGGATGGCGCTGTCGTTCCCATCGAGGCGGCCGCCACGGATTTAGACTTGCGGCCGCTCAAAGGAAAAGTTGAGGGGAAGAACACGGGAAAGAACGTCTTGGTCAGATCGCTGTCAGGAATCGGGCAGGCCGGCGCGATGTTGGTGGGACAAGGCAGTCTGAACCAGCCGCTGAGCGAGTCGGACCTAATGCGGGAGCGCGTCAGCAACAACGTCGGAGAGGCGGGAGATGAGGAGGTTTCCCGATTAGCAATCACCCAGCACATCGTCGTGACCATTTCAGCGGATACTCCGATCTATGTGGTCCTCGAGCAGACACCCAAGGCTAATCAGACTTCCCTGCAACCAAGTGGGCGGGGCGTTCCTACATCCAACTCCGCCAATGTTGAGCAACTGCGCCAGTTATTGCAGTTGCAGCAAGAGCTGAACCAACCCACAGCCATCAACCAACCGCAGTAGACAGAGTGGTTCTCATCTGTGAAGGTTCGATGGGATCGTATGTCGGTTGCTTCCGCCGAGGCAGGCTCACGCAAAAGGCAATTGCCGAGTCCCGTGATCTACATGGGATCGCAAGCGATGCCGGGCCAGCGCAAGAGGGGGTATAACGTGCTTGAATGTGGAATGGGCGAAGGCGCGCCCGTGGCTTCGCCTCGCGAATCCAAAGGTTCAACGAAAATCGCCGTCCCGGCGCCGATTGAACAGAGATCTCAACGCACGGGAATTCTACGCGTCCACCCCCAAGAACGGCCGCGAGTTCGACGCCCAAGTGTTCCTCGACACTATCAGCGAAGGCAGGAAGGCCATCCTCTTTCCAAAAAAGCAAACCATCTTCGCCCCACTAGCCTCGAAGTACTCGGTTGACGTTGTAATCCTGGATTACTGCATGCAGTGAACGCAATCGTCCGATTCGAAGGTAGAGAAGAGGTGAACATTCTTGCTGGTTCGGAGGTCTAGCTCTCCAATTCCCCTAGTCGAAGCACCGGGGACTTGGCTCGGCAACAGATGCCATACCGCTGCCACAGGCGGAACCACGGGCTACTGGCTTGCTGCTCGTCATGTCGCCGATCCGCAGCCGCGAGGTCGCTTGCGCTCAGCGGTCTAGTGTCGGCCACCGCGAAGATGCGCTCCAGTCGCTCGATTTCAGCAATGCTCTGTTCAGCGTCCATTCCGTCTCAATATCCAACTTAAGCACAGCAATGGTCAAATGGGGCGGCAACCGCTCGGGAAAGCCTGAAATCGCTGCAATTGCCCTTTATATGTACTGGGAACGGAGCGGATCAACTACAATCCCTTGTCGAGGCGGAATTCGTAGGAAATCGAACGGGACTCGCGAGGTGGGTTTTGAACATGAAATGCTCCCTGTTGTCCCTCCTGAGACTCCACAGCCCAGACTGTGAACGTTGTAATGTTCACGAAACGCATGGGGATGCGATGCGAGAGCGGCTGGAAGAGTTGAACTGGCGGGCGCAGCCACGTTCGCTCAACCATGGGGATCATGAGGTAATGGCGGTCTTCGATTCCGAGCCCAGCGAAGTTGTTGCAAGTCAGCCTACTTCGTTGAAGCCGGAGCAGAGGAAGACCGCTTAGAACGCCCGTCCGTGAACTTTCGCTAGCCCGGGAGGGACTCGTTCCGTCGCGGGGACTCAAATGTCGGCACTTTTGGTTCGCTCTCAGGCTTGTGAATGATTTTGTCAGATCGTCTCGGAGCCCCGACAGTTCGTTGCTTGCTGCGTGCCACCCCCGCGAGTCCTCTCGCCTTACCATCCCGTGCCGCGCAGGCAACGCAAGTTCTGAAGTAATACCCATCATGGCTCTGGAACTGGTCCCAGCGCCCGCCGATAGCACGTTGGAGCCATTCCGCACGACAGCGAAGAACACTAGCCTGTGATTGAGCAGTTTTCGGGGGAGGGCTGTTCAACGATAGCGCCCCACCGACTCGATTGAGTCTGGGGCGCTTTCGTTTGTTTGTTCTTGCCAACGTACCTTGCAAGTTGCCATGTGCAGGGGTGCCGTCAACGGTTCAAGCGGCAGGTCGGCTTCGGAAAGGAAGATCAGGACTTGGTTTCCGCGTCGGCAGCCACGAAGCATGCGTCTTGCTGTAGGTGTGCGAAGCGCAAACCCGGTATTCTTGACCGCGATCGTCTACTTCAAAGTAGTCCGCCACTTGTTCACAGCCTTTGCGATCACATAACACGGTCGCGTCTGGCGGATGGTGAAGCTGGAAGGACTCCATGCGTGCGATTTTACGGTGACCGAATATGCGGCACAAGCCGTTCAGATCAAGTTGCCATGCATGACGTGATCGCCGTGTCGTCCGATCTGCAATAAATTTGCCCTTCACCGGGGGTGTGAACATGGCTCATCTTCTCCGCAACCTCTGGTCGCAGGAGGAAGGCCAAGACATTGCTGAGTATGCAATGATGCTGGCCGTTATCGGCGCGATACCCGCGTCGCTCCGGAAACGGTTGTCTCGGGTAGGGATGCAGTCCGCGCACACAAAGCCAGTTAAGAGCACCTCGTCTTCGCGTGAAATCTTCTACTCAACTCTTGCTTTTTTGGACGAGTTCCACGGGCATGTGGCTTAGCTTGGCATAAATCCGGCTCCGTCGCAGCAGAGGCCACCAATCGTAAAGATAGATCTGCATCGGTCGCCACATGGCGACCCATCCGGCAATCGTAAGGCTCTCCCGCACGACGGCAGCCCAAGTGCCCGCCTCATGACCTAACAACATCTTGCTGAGAATTAGACACCCAGCCAAGAACAGCAGCCCGATGAAAAGACTGGTTCGGCCTTGTCTCAGGAGCCGCTTGAACTCCAAGTCAGTAATTTGGGCCCGGTGAGCGAAGTGGTTGTGGACGGCCGTCCTGATCAATTCTTTGGGGTCTTCGGACGGCCACTGGTCCAAGTAAATGCGCAATTTGAGCGGAGCGTTAGGGGAGAATTCTTGGGCCCAGCTTACGATGAATTCTTCCGCGTCGTCGTCGAGATCTTTTTCAATGAACGGAGAAGGGTCCATCGAATTGAAGAGTTGGTTCATGTCGCGCAGTTTCACACTTATAGTGTGAGGATGCCCCCGGTCCGTTGCGGTAGTGTGTGGGAATGAAAAATGCATACGAAGATCTCTACTATCTTCGGTCTACAATAGGAAGACGATCATTGTCGCAGTTAACTTGTGCAGAAGTTGAACACGAACACCGATGCCCCGCTGGAGATGTCTATTCCAGCGACGCTTTGCCACATTCGGCGGATTCGCCGATGGCACGAAGGCCCGTCATCGAATCAATGTGGATGCGGAAGAAGAGCGGAGTAATCAAGTCGTCGCCTAGTCTTAGCTGACGCTCACCCAATGCGTTTTGCCACCACCGGTAGCGCTTCCCTAACAGGCTCCGCGCATGTTCCCGCTCGGCGGTATATTGGGGCTCGGGCAATTCCTGGTAGCGACCACTGGCAATCACGCTCATCCACTGGGACTGGTTCGTGATTTCGTCAACTTCCAGACAAACTTTGGGATTCGCTCGCATCCATTCCGTCTTTTGCCCGAAGGTTGAGAGGACGTAAATATAGTTAGGCTCGTACACAAAATATATCGGCACCACGTACGGCTGATTATCGAACGAGCAGCCGAGTCTTCCGAGCGAAGCGCTGGCCAGAAACGCGCCACACTCCTTCTGGGTCATTTCAGTGATCACCATAATCCCAACTGCCATTCTATCGGACAGACGTTTACATCGCTTCGGCTCCGCCAAGGCAACAGTCTTCCTCACCCTTTTGTCGTGCAACGTCATAACATTGCGCACTACGCCGCTTTGACTCCATCCGGAATATTCTTGCCAGGGTGTGCCTTCGGCAGCACTACTTCAAGCGTCCCGTTTTGCACCGTAGCTGTTACTTCATCCGGATCGATCTCCTCCGAGAGATCAAGCATGCGAACGACCTCACAGGAACTTGTCTCGCTGTGAGTCTTCCGCTTTTCGTGATCACGAATCTGTTCCCGCTTTCCGGTGATGATGAGACGATGAGGCGCAACTCGCACTTCAATGTCCTTGTCGCTGAGACCCGGCACCTCAGCGCGGACGATCACTTGATCGTCAGCTTCGGTGATCTTCACCGGCATCGCGTTCAGTAACTCGGACTCGGCACGGAACCAGTCTTCCAAATCTTGGCCATCCTGACGTCCGCGGCTTTCGAACAATTCGTAAGCACGGCGGGCAAGGGTGTCGTATACCTGTTGCAGCCGCTGAGAAAATGGCGCACCGCCCATTAACTTAAGGACTGCAGGGTGTTTTGCGCTTTGAGATTTCGACGTGGGTTCAGTGGTCATTGTCTTCGCTCCTTTTCAAAGAAATATTTCTAAGTCTGGTCATACCCAATCGAGCCGCGGCGAATGGAGCCCTTTAGGCCGCCGCGCCGCTACGCTGACATTGTTGGTCAGAACGTTGTGGGTGCGTTACTCGGTCGATGATCGGCACCAGCCGTTCCGGCAGTTCGCTCTTCATCACATACTCATCCACCAACCACAGAATTCGCTCTGGCATCTCGGAGTACGCTGATAGCAGGATGATCGGCAGGCTGGGAAACCGTCGCTTGATATGGCAGGCTATGGCCTCCGCGTCCATGCCTTCGTGTTTGTACTCTAGTAGAACTGCCGAGGCGGACGTCTCCTCTAACTTCTTTATCGCGGTGGAGTCGCTCGACGCGGTTTTGACGCAATAACCACGAGATTCTAAAGTCGCTTTGCGAAACTCGAGCGCTTGTGGACGGTCGTCGATGCACAACACAATGGGGGAGTCCATGGCCACATCTCCTCTAGATATCTGAATTTGGCTCGACGTTGCCGACGGGAATAAGACGCGAGAGACAACAAACCCAGATGACCTAAGCGAGTGGAAATACACTTCGACCATCACAAATTTAAGCAAGCACAGAACGTCTGTCTGGTCAAAATTGAACACCCCGATAATGTCAGACGGGCATTGCTCGCCGCCGCCCGTGTCGGGACGTCTCTATCGAGCAATATCGCGAACGTACTCCGTCGACCGCAGCGTCAAAATGTAATCTCAGTAGACCCTAGACCCGCTTTCATGTGGCAGCAACATGTGAAGCGTAAGATCGTTTTTTCCGCTTCTATATCCTGGCCTGGTGTTCACCCTCCATGGAAACCTTGATAAATCCGTTCTTGAGCGGCTCTCTGGGGGAACTGGCGTGGCTTTACTCGGAAATGCTTGAGCTGGAGCGTTCTCTTCTCAAACGGCCGTTGGAGCTTCATAAAGCGCATCGCCGAAGCGCTCGAAATCTTGCCCATTATCTTGCGCTGCGCCGGCATAAGGAAGCCACAATCGGCATATTAAGTGACGGGAGCTTCTTCGGCGAAGGTTCGCTTGCAGGTCAACCTCTCCGCATGGGCACTGCAACCGCAATGACAGATTGCGCTGTTCTGAGAATTGAGAAAAAGGCTATGGTGGATACGCTTCACCGGGAAAACACCCTTTCCGATTTGTTCGTCGCGTATTTATTGACCCGGAACATCCGATACGAAGAGGATCTGGTTGACCAACTGTTTAATTCCAGCGAGAAAAGGTTAGCCCGTGTCCTTCTTATGCTCGCTCGTTTTGGCAAGGAAGGGATTCCTGAATCCGTGATTCCGAGGATCAGTCAAGAAACGCTGGCAGAGATGGTGGGCACCACTCGGTCCCGGGTTAGTTTTTTCATGAATCGGTTCAGGAAGTTGGGATTCATTGACTACGCCGGGGGTCCAGAAGGCGGGCTACAGGTTCACAGTTCACTTCTCAACATCGTTCTCCACGACTAGCGGGCCGCGTCATCCCAATTGCGGAACAGCGGCTAGACAATGATCCAGGGCGGGCACAGAGCGCACGAACGCCGATGAAGCAGGCGCAGCCCCTTTCCGAGCGACTCCCAAACGCGTAACATTAGGCTGAACTTTCACGTCCAGTTGTCACGGGAATTTTGGATGGTAACGGAACGGAAATGATGCTCCCCCCACAGACGCGAGACTTGGCCCAGCGCCTTCTCGCTTACCAAAACGCTGCGGGCAAAACCTCCGAGCCGACGCAATTCGCGGCCTTTCGCGTCTGCGAGACTTTGCGCCAACCTCTATGTGCACTCGCGGGAGTTGCCGGTTTTCGCTCGCTGCTTTCTCGTGCTCTGACGCTGGCCAGAGCGGAAGCTCCCAGTCTTAGCGCGGTACAGGTCGCGGCGGATGGATCCTTACAGGGTCTAGACGAGCTTCGGCCGCAAGTCGACGCGGACCAAGCTCGGGAGGCAGGAATAATTCTCATTACCCAGCTACTCGGGCTGCTTGTCCGAGTTGTTGGCGAAGCTATGACCTTGCAGCTCGTGACATCTGAAATTCTTCCAGACTTTAAGTTCCTCTCGAAGAGCGGTATGCCCATCGGCTTTGAAGCGATCGTCAATGAAGTCGATGATCTTCAAGGCGTCAGTGCGCGTCTCGAAAGACTGGCGGAGCAATACCCGCCCGTCACAGAGGCGCTGAGGACTATCTCGGGAAACGTTCTAAACACGGCGACCGTATTGGCGGTAGTGGCGGCAATTAAAAGCCCCAAGCCGAATTGAGTACAGAGTTCGCGCCCTGCATGGAAAAGGAAATCGTGAGTCTTCCAGAGTCGCGACATTTGGCCCAACGCCTTCTTGCTTACGAAGCCGTTGCGGGCAAGAACTCCGAGCCAGCGGAGTCCGCGGCTTTTCGAGTCTGTGCGAAGCTGCGCCGGCCCCTGATTACACTCGCGGGAGTTGCCGGCTTTCGCTCGCTCCTTTCTCGTGCTCTGACGCTGGCCAGGGCGGAAGCTCCCAATCTTGGCGCGGTACAGGTCGCGGCGGATGGCTCCTTAAAAGGTCTAGACGAGCTTGCGTCGCAAACTGAAAAGGAACAAGCCAGGGACGGAGGCGCCATTCTCATTGCCCAGTTAATCGGGCTGCTCCTCACTTTCATTGGCGAGGGTTTGACGTTGCGGTTGGTTCAGGATGTGTGGCCGGAGGCCGCCTTCGACGGCCGCGTTTCCGAGAAGAGAGGGATGCTTGAGCGCACAAGATAGAGTGATAATAAGAAAACTGCCGACCGGGGTACCGGGCCTCGATGAAATCCTGGGCGGCGGTATCCCGGAATTTTCTTTCAATATCATCGCGGGCGCCCCGGGAAGCGGTAAGACCACGTTGGCGCACCAAGTCGTGTTCGCCAACGCGACGCCGGAGCGCCCGGCGCTCTATTTCACCATCCTCGGCGAACCCGCCATCAAAATGCTGCGCTACCAGCAACAATACACGTTCTTCGACCAGGCCAAGTTAAACACTGCCGTTCGCTTTATCAACTTGAGCCAGGTTGTGTTGGAGAAGGATTTAGATGCGGTCCTAGAGGAGATTACGAAAGAGGTTGAGAAGGCAAGCCCCGGCGTCGTGGTAGTGGACTCCTTTCGCACCGTGGTGCGGAAGGCGCTCGGCGGTACAACCGAAGTGGAGTTGCAGGCTTTCATTCAACGGTTAGCCCTGCTCCTGACCAGTTGGCAATCTACGACTTTTCTGGTCGGGGAATATGTCGAAGGTGAAATCCGAGACAATCCCGTATTCACCGTCTCCGATGGCCTCTTTTGGCTTTACCAAACGTCGGAGCGAAGTTCCATTGTGCGGAAACTCCAGATCGTGAAACTGCGCGGGCAGGCGTCCGTGCCCGGACTGCACACCTTCCGTATTACTAATGCTGGGCTGCAAGCCTTTTCGCGTACTCTTGGGCTGGCCGGACAAACAAGGAAGATCCCCAGCACACGGCGCCTTTCCATCGGTATTCCGGAATTGGACAAGATGCTCGGGGGCGGCATTCCCGAGGGAGACAGTGTCCTGGTGGCAGGGGCTTCGGGAACGGGAAAATCGGTCTTGGCAACCCAATTCATTGCTGAGGGCATACGTCAGGGGGATCCGGGAATTGTTGTGGTCTTTGAAGAACGACCGCAAGAGTATGCGGAGCGGGCCAGCAGCTTCGGTCTGGATTTAAAGACGCCACGAAAAGAGAAGAAACTCGAAATTCTCTACCTCCGTCCGCTGGACCTCTCGGTGGACGAAACCATGCACGAGATTCTCGACGCGGTCCAGAAGATTGGCGCCAAACGCCTGGTGATTGATTCGCTGGCGGGCTTTGAGATGGCGCTGGCACCCGGCTTCCGCGCGGACTTTCGCGAATCGCTCTACCGGATGATAACTGCGTTGACGGGAGTCGGGGTGACGATTCTAAGTACGGTTGAGGTTAATGAGTCTTTCACGGAATTCCCGTTCAGTACCTACTCGATTTCCTTTCTCACCGATGACATTATCCGGCTTCGGTACGTATGTATCGACGGCCAGCTTCGCAAGATCATGGTGGTTATCAAGATGCGCGGTGGCAACCATAGCAAGGATATCCGCGAATATGAAATCACCTCCAAGGGTGTGGTCATCATCGGCGAACGCCTCACGGATTATCAAGGCCTTATCACCGGAATTCCTGAGCATTTGAACCGATCCGGCAATAATCAAGAGCGCTCACATAAGCCGAAAACCAAAAGCAGAAGCTAGAAGCAATCGCGACTAACGCTGACATTACGGCACTCACAACCGGAGTAGCTGGTCGAGATTTCTGGTCGTGTCACGTACAAGCCGGAAGTTATCGGTTCGTGCGTCGCATTAGTACTGATTAATGCGCTGTGTCCGTCAATTGAGTAGTTCCGGGAATCGTTGGCCCTCGCGGATGTTGGTTCTCACCCCATAGCACACTACCGGCTTGTGCGATGCATCAAACTCAAACATTTGTTCATCCCACAACTCTTCTGCTCCCGCGCGCCGACTGCGACCCTCGCCCTTTGAAATCAATGGGCGTCGCAAGACTCTCGAAGATTCGAAACACCGATTCTGTAGGCTGCAAGCCCGCGACACGGTTCTGAAAGCAGACCAAACAGCCATCCTGATTTGTCCGAAATCTGAAATGCCCTTATGTTCCCGCATGCAACGCGGAAGTCAAACTCACGCGTGATCGCGAAAGAGGAGCATATGAGATTGCCTGATCGGAGAAACGCAAGCCGCAGTTGTGTTCTTGTCTATCTGCTGATGATTTGTTCGCTCCAGTTTTCTCCCTTAGTGTCCAACGCCCAAAACCTTGGGCAGTCGCCACAGACGGGCCAAGCTGTCCAAGGTCAAACCGCGGCCCAACCTGAAGGAACGGTTCTCAATCTCGTGAACTGGGTTGGCAATGTGATCTCTCCTGTTGGAGCGGCGCTGGCGGTGGTCATGGCAGTCATTTCTTATTCCCAAGGACGAGGTGTCGCGCGCTGGGCGGTGACAGCGGCCGGATTGCTGGTGATCTCAGGACTCACTCGCCTCATCGAGTTCTGGATTCAGAACGGTACAGCGGGCGTGCAGTAAGAACGCTCACTGCGGAGTTCTCAGGCAATGACGCTACCCCAAATCATCGTCGATCTGTTGACACTGCTATTCGACATGGCAGTTCCCGCTGCCATCTGCACGATGGTGCTTGCTGGAATCGCATTGCGCCAGGAAGGGGGCGTGAACTTTCAGGCGGGCGGCAGGTTCCAACGATGGGCCCTCTGGTCGGTAATTTTCTTGACGCTTCCGCAATTGCTTTCCTGGTTCGCGGCGCAGGGTATCGCCATGCCTGCGCAAGGCGGAGGCATCAGCAGTTCGTGGGTCGCGAGTTTGCAGACCAGCTTCAGCGGGTTTGTTTCGAACGTCGTGGTTGCCCGATTGACTCCCGTGCTCGCGGCTTTCTGCGTGCTGAAAGCAGCGCTCGATGCGGCGGAGGGATACAGCCCGCTCGCATCCGTCGTCTCCGCCATTTTTCTGCTGTCTGCGTCCGGTACAGTCCAGCTTTTCCAGAGTTGGAACAGCGGGTCAGAGTTCGCAACCACCGACATGCTGACAGCTGCCTGGAACTTTCTCGCAGGGACGATCCTGCCGGAAGCAGCGGGATTGGCGATTGTGGGTGCGATTTTCAATTACGCGCGCCATCGGCCATTCATGCCGCTGGTGGGGTCGGGGCTTGCGTTCTTGAGTGTTTCGGCCATTTGGAAGCTGGTCCAGGCCATGGCCGGCTGATGAGGATTGGAGGTGATCCTGTGAATCTTTCAAACGGGTTGCTCAACCTGACGAACTGGCTGGGCAACGTCATCATGCCGACCATGGCAGGTCTGTTCGCCGCCGCCGCGATTTACCGCTTCAGTAAGGGGCACCCGTATCAACACCTCGGGTATGCGGCACTGGCCTCCCTGATGTGCTCTGGGTTGTTGCGCGTCATGGAGTCCTTCAGCAACCAAGCAGCCTGGAACAACCCAGACCGCTACTGGATCTCAATTCTCACGCTGGTGAACTGGGTAGGGAACGTTCTTCTGCCACTGTACGGAGCCGGCCAGGTTGTGCTCGCGGTCGTGCACTTTGCTGGATTGCTCGAACGCATGACGATCGGCGAAGCCTGGGTGCGCAACCTAGTCGCGGCGATGTGCTGTTTCGGACTGTCAGGGCTGTTGCGCTTAGGAGAATTCTGGATTCAACACGGAACGGCCGGAGTGCGCTAGGGAGCTAGGCGATGCCATTGCAAGTGACACCCGTGAATCGCAATTTACAGACGAGAGTGACATTCATGCTTCTGGAATTGGAGGACCTTTTCATCGTGCTAGGTGCGGCAGCCATCATGAACGTGGTTGGTCATTTCGTGGGAGGTGAGGTCGCGGGAATGCCAATGAGCATTGTCCTGCAGTACGGTGTGCCACTGCTCATGGTGCCAGTGCTGATGGCCTTCAAGTATGGCAAGCCGCGGGGCTACGTTCGCGATCTTGCTTGCTGGTACATGAAACCTCATGCCTACTGCGCGATCGCGCGCGACCGCGAAATCCGGTCGGCGTATCTGAGGGAGGAATAGCAGTGCCGGTAACTCTTGAACAACACGAACGGAAACTCCACGATCCGGCATTGTGCGAACAACTGCCGGTCCGCGACTATCTGGACAACATTGTCGTCCGGACAAATGGTGCCTTTGTTGCGGGTTACGAGTTGAAAGGTCTGGCGTCGTATTTCGCGAGCGACGAAGGCCGAGACCGTGGGAAGTTGATGCTGGAGGCGCTCCTTCGCTCTCTGCCGGAGCAGAGCATGAGGGTACAGTTCCGCTACGAAGTAGTGGAGGATATCGGAGATCTGCTTGAGCGTTATGCCGAAGCGCAGCAATCGGAACGCTTGGAAGTCATTGCACTCGACGAGGTGCGCGTCGAACGATGGCGAATCAAAGAGGCGAATGGCCACTACATGCGGCCTCTCTTGCACGCGTACTTCATCTGGGACCCGGTCGTTCATCGCCGTATTGCCGGTAAACCGCTCAAGCCGACGGGCAAACCCTTCAGCTTATCGGCGCGGAAGTGCATTGAGCGAAGTCAGCAGGAGCATCAGCAGCTGCTGGCAGAATTCGAGAGTCTGCTGCGTGGTCTCGAAACGACGCTCGAAGCCGCAGAACTCGGCGCACGCCGGCTGACCGACGAGGATCTGTTTCTTGAAGCAAAACGAGCTCTCAATCCCTTGTCGCCGGATCGTCGGCCTTACAGGCGTGGTGAAGAGCAACTGGAATACAGAAGCGCCCGCGAGCAGATTGTTGACACGAGTATTGCAGATGAAACGGATTCCTATCTCAATGTCGGTGGAATCCTCTATTCCTTTGTAAGTCTGAAGGAACTCCCGGATGCCACCTTTCCCGGAATCCTGAGAGAACTGGTCGGTCTTGATTTCCCGCTCATCGTCAATGCGCAAATCGCGATTCCTGACCAGGCGAAAGTGCTCAAAGGCTACAAAAGCCGCTTACGCAAGATGCAGGCTGTGCAACGGGACTCGAACGGTGGATTTCGGACCAACGTGGAAGCTCAGGTTGCCGAGTCACAACTAGTCAGGGTGCAACAGGACATCATCTCGAGTTCGGTTAAAACGGCCAAGCTGAGCCTGGTCATCGGAACGCGCACTTCACGCCCAGCCGTAACGACCAAGGAGCTGGAGCAATCAGAGCGAGCCATCGACAACCAGCGCCAACAGCTTCTCTACGCGATTTCCCGCATGAACGGCGCGAAGGCGGTGGCTGAGTCGTTGGCGAAGAAGCGCCTGTTTTTTAGTTCACTTCCGGCAATGGCGGAGCCGGACAAGAGAGACCAGGACTTGCTCACCTCGAATGCGGCCGATCTTGTGCCAGTAGAGACACCTTGGCGCGGCACACCCCGGTCACCACTGTTCCTGCTTGAAACTCCCTACCGCCAACTCATTCCTTTCTCGCCCTTCGATCCAGGCTTGAGCGACGCGAACATGCTGGTGATGGCCAAAACAGGCGGCGGAAAGACCGTCATGGTCCAGCAGTTTCTTCTGATGGCCGCCAGAAGCAACCCGCTGATTTCGATCCTCGAGCGCGGCGACTCTTATCGTCCACTGGTCGAATTGATGGGCGGACGGATGGTCACCATGTCGCTCGATAGCGAACAAACGATTAACCCATGGGATTTGCCCGAAGGCGACAAAGAGCCAAGCAAGGATCAAGTCGCGTTCTTGAAGAATCTGACGCGCCACATGCTCGGCGAGGGCGGAGCCGAAGACACGCAACTTCTTGACAACCTCATCACGGAGGCCATTCTTCGGACTTACAAGAGAGCGGCAATCCGGCCCTCGACTCCCATTCCAACATTTTCCGACCTTCGCGACGAACTCTCACAGTGGCGCGACGAGGAAAAGAACCAACGGGTGATGGACGAAGCCCACCTGGCAGCGATCAAGCTGCGTAGCTGGACCGGCGAGAAGGGGGTGTATTCGAAGTTGTTCGACCGTCCCACAACGATCTCACTGGACAATCCCTGGTTGTTTTTCAACGTGGAGCAATTGAGCGACGATCGGCGTCTCGAAACGGCAATGAGCCTTCTCATTGCTCACGCCACCGCGCAACGAGCAGCTGGCAAGGCGGGCAGGCGGAGTATCACGGTTCTTGATGAGTGCTGGTTCCTGCTGGATTCTCCGGTGCTGGCTCCCGAAGTGGTGCAACTGTTTCGAACGGCGCGCAAACGTAACGCCAGCGTGTGGGGAATGAGCCAAACAGCGGAAGATTTTGTTGGGACCGAATCGAAGCCCAGGCCGCACGGGGCGGGCATCGTAAAGAACTCGACGACTAAGATCATCGGTCAGCAACCGGGAGACATGACCGCCCTGCGGGAACACTTGCACCTGAACGATACCGCTTTGAACCAGATCAAGCATTTCAGCGCTCCCATCAAGGGTAAGAGCGCCGACGCGCTCATCGTGATTGGCGAGAAAGCCGACACCACCCACACGATCCGCATGTCACCAACAACGGTCGACTACTGGATCATGACGACCTACGCGCGGGAACGTGTGTACCGGTCGTGGTGGCTAAATCGGTGGCTGGAGCAGAGGAAAGCCACGCCTTTGATCGAAGCCTATCGCGAACTGGCCGAGATGTTCCCGGCAGGCCTCGCTGATGTTGATCCACTTCCGGAAGAAATCTCAGGAGAAGTCGTAAGAGGTACACGCATATGAAGATGAAAACTTTGGAACTCCTTCGCAACCTTCAACACAGACTCAGCTCCAGCAGGCGATGGTTGTTCGTGACAGTAATCGCCTTGTGTCTGGTTCCGTCAAGCACGCGGGCTCAAGGAATCGGAGACTTGCTGTTGCTGCTTCATACCATCACAAGCACCCTCCAGGGCCCGATTGGTGACGCGTTGAACGAAATGCGGAAGGTGAGCACCGAAATCAACAATTTCCGCCAGAAGATCATCTGGCCTTTGGCCCTGATCAACCAGACGAGATCATTTGTCAGTGCAACCCGGGCGCATTATACCGGCCTGATGTCCCAGATTGAAGGCCTCAAGAACAACAGCGCGACTCTTGCTCTTCCCATGCAGCTGGAGTCGATGTTTCGAGGCGCCCAGTCGGGGTCCCTCGGCCAGATCCCTTCGCTGTACACGCAGGTCTACCAACCGGTTGCGCTGGCTGGAATTGCCCAGCCGGGGCAGCGCAACCTCATGGACATTGACGATGCGATGGCCATGGACTCGCTTAAGACTTCCATGGTCTCCGACCAAACGACTCAGGGGATGCTAACTCTCGCCGATTCTCTCGAACAGCAGGCGGCGACTGCGGCTCCTGGGTCGGCGTCCATGGTCACTGCCCAGGCCCGCGTCGCCGATCTTGTGACTCAGGCGCAGCTCGCGAAAATGCTTGCTGCTCAACTGCGCCAGGAAGCAACGAAACTGGCGCACCAGAATGCTCTGCTCAAGCAGAGATCCGTGGCGACACAAACTCTGCAGAACCAGATCCAGCAAGTTCTAGGTCATCCATAAGGAGTTCGAAAAATGAAATTGCCTACACTCTCTCGTCTTTGGAAGATCCTCCGGACCGCCGTGGCCGCGGTATTTGGCTTGGCTATCGTAGTCGCGCTGCTGCCCAGCAAGGCCCGCAGCCAGCTTGGGCTTGATCCGTGCTGCGCCATGATGCAGATCGGGCTCAACACAATCTCGGGACTGCTCAGAAACTCCGTGGCTATGCCGCTGGGGTCTATCCAGCAAAGTCAACAGCAATCGGCAAATTTTGAGCAGCAAGTGGTGTTTCCGATGGCCGCGATCAGTCAGGCCAGAAACATGGCCGTCCAATTTCAAAGCCAATTCGTCCAGATGCGCCAGTTATTCCAGCTGCCGATATCCAGCGCGACGCTGCCGACGCCGCAACTGCTCGAACAGAGCCTGCTCTCAGGCAATCCGGGCGCAATTCCCCAGATCACAAGCAACTACTCGACCCTATATGGCACTGTGATGCCGCCGGCGAACGCCCCCCAACCGGTTCGGAACATGGTCGATATGACCGACGCGGAAGCACAAGCCGCCATGAAGAAGGCGGTCGAAATCGATGCCCTGGCCAACCTGGAGCTTCAAGCAGCCGAACAGATCAATCAGCAATTGCAAACCGCCGCGCCCGGCAGTTCCACGATTTTGGAAGCCGAGACCGCGGCATGGCTAGTGAGGGCCAACGCATACACGCAATCCGCGATGGCAGAACTGGTGCGAGTGCGCTCAATCGAGTTGGCGAACTCTAGCGGTCAGCTCAAGTTCAGCGCTTCTCATGCAGCGACACTTCAGTCTACGGGCAACCAGGTCTTGCAACCGGGGGTTCAGTAGCCGTGTTTTATTTCCAGCAACTATTAAACACGGCGCTAGCCGGGATCGACGGGACTGCGATCATCTCGACGGTCACGAACATCGCATTCGCGATCCTGCTGATCGGCTTCCTGATTGGCCTCTATCAGGCGGCGTTTCGCGGCGGCGATCTCCAGGCGCTGGCTGGAACGGCGATCAAGTATCTGGTGGTAGCCATGATCGTTTCCAACTGGGCAATCGTGTTTCGCGGGGTCAACGGCTCGTTCAACACGATCGCAAATTCCATTGGCAGCAGCTCCGGTGCGGGAGACATGTTTCAGAGCTGGATGGGACAACTCCAACAACAGTTCGCCAATAACCCCTCCTTGACGCTCACGGACATCATCACGGGCGATGCAGCGGCCACGATCACAGTGGTTCTGCTCGTGGTTGCTTACCTTCTCTATGCCCTCGCGATGATCGTGTTCTGTTTCTTTTACACCTTGTTTGGCGCAATCCTCTACGTGGTTGGCCCGTTGGTGCTCGCGCTCATTCCCATCCCGGGGGTCGGCCAGCTGGGGAAGTCGTATGCCGTCAACGTGATGATCTGGAATGCCTGGGGAATTCTCTACGCCGTGTTCGGCGCACTCATTACTGCCATTCAGGTCAACCAAGTGAACAACATCCTTGGCAACGGGTTCCTTGGTTTTCTGAAGGGGGCTGGGGACTCGATCATCCTAGGGCTGGTCAGCATCTTTTACGCCCTAGCCATCGCGCTGATTCCCTTCATCGCGAAAAGGATCATCTCGGGCGATGTTGGGTCAACCGTCTTTGCACTGGTGAGAGCCGGCGGGGTTGCAGCTGGGGCCGCCATCGCTGGAGTCAGCGGCTTTGCGGCAGGAGCGAGTTCGGGTTCGGCTGGTGCCACGGCGTCGGGCGGCGTGGGCGCTTCGTCCACGTCTACCGTTCTGGCGTCGTCCACAGCGCCACCGGCTCCCTCGATGCCCGATTTCATCCGCTCCGGAGTTGCGAGCGCGATGAACAGCGACAGTAGCCCAGCGGTGCCAGCATCGAACGCAAGCAGCCACGAAAGTTCCGGCAAACGAGATCTTGCCGCTGCCATGTCAGGCAGTAGTGGCCGACCTGGGTCCAGCTATCGACCCCATTCTGTGACTCAGGTCGTCAGTTTTAACGTGGGGAGGGCGCTCGGAAGAGCCGCGGGAAGGAACAATGCCGATAACAACTAGCTCTGGCAGAGGAGGTTTCTATGTGGAGGCAGCCACCAATCTGGGAGCCGCAAGGGACGAGGTTCCGGCCGTACAGCATCATCACGCTGATCTTTTTCTATATCGGAAAGTTCTTTGGAAGTTTGTTCGGCCGACGTGATTGATTGTCGTTGAACACTGAGAAGGTACACGAACATGTGGTTGAAAAAGAAAAACCCATCGAAAGAAACCGATTCGCCGGAAAAACTTCGCTACGCCCGCTATTACGAGCACGACGGCGAGTTGCGTGCGTACGCCAACCGGGCGATGGTTCTGGCATTCCTGTGCGTTCCGACAACGATGCTGGCGCTCGCCTTCGCCGTCTATGTCCGCCTGCAGCCTCCCACGGTCATTCGTGTGGATGAACACGGCCTGGCGACGATCTTGGGCGTAAACAAACCCTCCATTTCGGTGACGCAGGGCCCGGGATCGGAGCCGACCGAATTTGAGAAGCGGGCTTTCGTGCGCTTGTTCCTGGAACGCTATCTGAACTTTTCACCCACGAATGTGAGCCGCAACTGGGCCGACAGCCTGAACATGATGACCGCCAATCTACGCCGCACCGCATACACAGGGATGCAGAAGGATGACTTCATTGGAAAGATTCAGGACGATCAAACAACGTCGGAATTTCAGATGCGTTCGCTTGAGGTCTCGAAGGAAGATCCACTCACTTATACGGCATTCGGGGTCAAAGAAGTCCATCACATTCACGACCACAACGAGACCATCGACAAGGTGGTCAGCGAATTCCACGTAAGGCTGCTCGTCGAGAAACGGTCGGAGCAGAACCCCAGCGGTCTGCTGGTGGGAGAGTATTGGGAGCGCGCGATCGAAGGCGAAAAACGCGATTGGGTGCTGCAGCAGGCCGGGCTGAATAGCCCGCAGTGAGACGGATCAGAGGAGTTGGAAACATGGAAACCAAAACGCCAGACAGCTCTGCGATGCCAGCGACCACAAGCGTTGGTGGCACAAATGCGCGCCGCAGACACCGTAATGGTAGTGACCCAAATCTTCGTTACTTTCTCCCCAAATCAGGGTCTTCTCCGGCCAAGCCGGAGTTAGGCCAGGAAATGGCGAGTGAAGGTGAAGCGTTAATCGAAGCGTTCAAGAACGGCCAGCCGTTCTATACGTTGACGACATGGAAAGCGGCTCCGGAGATGAGTGGCGGTAGTCCTGTGATCGTGAAACAGGCTGTCGTCCAGAAGCCGACTCAAAGTTAGTTCGAAAAGATCAGCACGAAGAGTTCTCAGATGACCAAGCATTGGTGTTGGTCCTTTGAGCGCCCCGCGGCTTTATGTGGGGAAATGTGCTGACCGGGGCTTTTTCACTTGAAGGCCTGGCCGAGCGAACCCTAAATGGGGGCCAGACTAGAGCGAGAAAGCTTGCGGTCACGCAAACTCCTTGACTCTTTCCGGCCTCCCGGAACGAACAGTTCAAGGAGAACAAAAATGACGAAGAATACTACGACGAACAATTACAGAATTCGGGCCGATCAGCTTCAGAACCTTGAGATCGACCGCAACGGACGGGTCACGCCGCGGTTGCACGATCTTGATCCGTTCCAGAACACGCTGCTTAGCGTCCTCTATCCGGGAATCAAAGTAGCGAGCGTGAACGTGCCGGCCGGGCCTCTCGACGATTACGAAGAAGCACAGGTCGAGAACGCCTTGGCCCGGCTCGTCTGGAACGGCGTTCACTACAAATTAGTGGGCGCTAGCGGGTCTGCAAAGAAGGGCAAGTTCTACTTTGTGGACCAGGAGCACAGCCGGGCCATCGCCGAGCGGTTTCAACATTGGCCGCAAGCGGCGATCGTCTACTTCGGAATTCTCGTCTCGCCCTGCAAGGTGATGATGGAGGAACCCGAGGCACGAGTGCTCATCGTTCCCGATCGCAAATTGGGAACGAATGACTGCCGTGGCTGGATCAGGCGATCGGTGTTCCAGCGTCTCAAAGAAAAGCATGATCGCGAAATCCTGTCGATCCAGATTGACCGGCTTCGCCGCGAGCGGCACGGAAAGGCAAGCGACGAAGACCTGGACCGGCATCAACAATCGGCGCTTCTTGAGGACGCGAAACGGGAAGTTGCCCGGAAACGTCTTGCGGAAGGGCGCTTCTATCAGTTCCGCATGGCCTTCGCCGACACCCAGGCGAAAGGCGCATTCAAAATCATGGAGGATGATGTTGCCGATGCTCTGGAGGCGGACTTTGTGCTGCCGGATAGCGCGGTCAAACCAGGGCTGAAGATACCGGCGGTGGTGTATTCGATCTTCGGGCCGGGCAGAAGATTTCGCGGCGACGTGGTGGTCGGAATCCGCGAAGTCTCCCGCCAGCTCGAGTTTGAGTCCAGTTACACGCTGGTCGAGCATGCTCCTGAAGACTCAATTCAGCTGGAAATTTTACCACAGGCGATGAAGCAGGTGGCCAAGCTGAGTGAGGCGGTAGGCGAAGGCCGCTACGAGGACCTCCTCGAAATCCTCGGGCACCATCCGGATAGGTCTTTGCCGGATGGACTTGGGCAGGACACCAACGAAGAATTCCGGGTCGTTGAAGGACTACTCCTGGCCGATGCCAGCGGCGAAATCGTCCGTCATCCTTACGTCAACAATCAACTCAACAAACTCCTTGCGCGCTGGGCGTTCAAGGCAGCGACAAGTGGAGGTTTTCGTCTTCCGGCATTTGCTTTGATGGACGACGGGTATCTCTTCCTTAAAGATGGCGAAGTGTTTTGCGGATCCGATTGGATTCCCGAGCACAAGGCCATCGTCACATTGGCTTCGAAACGGGGCCTTTGTGTCCGCTACCCCATACGCATGGTTGACGATCTTCTCCCGTTCGTAAATCTCTCTGACGAGGAGATGATCGCGCAGCTCGACAGGGATCTTTGCCGCCAGGAGTGCGCTCTGATCGAGACAGAGCTACGTGACCTGGTTACGCAGCAACTGCGATTGGAGGGCACCTATGTTCTCCATTCCGAGACGGCAAAGAAGAACGGCGGTGACTTTGATTTCGACTGGGTTTGCGTGGTCGAAGAGGACCGGTTCCCACGGTTTATAAAAGACCGGTTCTCCCGAGGCCTCGGACAGCAACAGGGGAAAAACAAGGCCAACAAGGCTAAAGACCCCTGGTTCAATCTGGAGCACGTGGCCATGAAGGCCAGAGGGAATCACATCGGCTCGATCACCGATCTGATGACCTCCTGCCGCGCAGTAGGCCAGGAAGAACTGGCTGCGCAATTGGCCAAAGAACTTCAGAACGCGCTCGACAGCCTCAAATGGCAAGTCCAGCCCGATCTCAAATTGGTTGCCGAAATACGCCAGCAGATACGTCAGGCGCCCTGGCTTCGCTACAAAAACGAACGCCGGTGCTCTGATTTACCACTCCATCTGGAGGTGGAGAAGACCGACCGCGTCGGCCACCTCTATAACCATGTTCGCAAGCAGATCGAGGATTTGCTGATCAACAAGGCTCCGATTGAGGCATTCAAGGCGCTCGTGGTGGGCGAACAGGTCACCCGCGAGATGCTGGAAGACTGCCGCTTCATCAATCGGGTCTATGCCGCGATGGTCGGCAAGATCGCCGAGAGGCGAGAACAACTCAAACAACAACTGGAGAAGACACAGGCCGAGTGGGACACGGTACGGCAGAGCTCCGACAAGGAAGTCCGGCGACAGAAGCTGTTCGCCATGAACCAGGCACGCGGCACATGCCGTTGTGACGAGGAACGTGGCAAATACGAGATGAAGGCTGTCCTAGCCTACATCCGCATCTGGGCGCAGAACAAGGCAGAGAACCGCATGGGCTGGCTGCAGGCGCTGAACCGCGTGGTGTGCAACGGTGAGCGCTCCAGCGGCTCGATTCTCTTTCTTGCCTTTCCTCAGGAATTGATCCTGAAGCTGGCGGAGCGCACGGGAGGCAAGCCGGTTCGCGTGCACGTCCCCAGGCTTTACGAGGGGCTCGTTCGTACTGACTCTTCCGGCCGAACCTTCCTGGTTGATCCACTCAAGGGCGGAGGACAGAAACACACATTCTTGTTCAAGTACAGGGATGGAAAAGTCCTCCTCGACGACGACAAACCCGAGCAGGCCCAAGCACAACCTTCAAGCGAATCTTGCGCTGAAACAGACATCGCAGCCGATCGCGCAATACCGGCTGCAATTGTCGATGAAGCTGTGGAGTTCATTCCCAGCACCTTCAGTGATGAGGATGCGAGTGATGCAGCTTGGGTCATGTGAGGCAGCAACCGCTTTGAGCGGAATCCTTTCGGATTCCGCTCAGGGCCTAAGAAGGAAATATGAAGAGAACTGTTCCGCTCATCCTTATATATAGCCTCTGTGCTATCGCTGCATTGTCCCAACAGTCCGGCCCTCCCAGCCCAAACGCTGTCGTGCATGTGGCGACTGCCCTGAACCACCTGACGGTTCTGGAATTTCACGAGCCGGTCACGATGGCTGCCGCCGGCAGTTCGGACTTTCAGATCGAGCGAGAGGCGAACAAGGTCTTCGTCAAGCCCGTGAAATCAGGGGCCGCGACGGATCTGTTCGTTTGGACGGCTTCCCGGCGCTTTGCCTACGAGCTCGAAATCACCCAAGAAGTGAAGAACATGAATTTTGCCATCGATAGCGCCCCACCGGCTCCCGCCCCGCCTCCGAAGCCCGTCGTGGACAGCGTGGCAGATCAGTCTGTCGATGTAGCGCTGACCCGCGCTCTTTTGGGGACCGAGGAGATCAAACACGCTCGCGCACGTGCAGCGAAAAACCAGGTCAGTCTGCGCGTGGACCAAGTGTTTCGCACTCGCGGTATGGTCTTTCTCCGTTACACGATTGAGAACCACAGCAATCTTTTCTATCGCATAAATACTCCAGGCGCGTACGAACTCAAGATAGGCGACTCGCCCATTTCACTGGCGAGCCTGGCCCACACCCAGCTTGACCGAGCCGTGCTCGAACAGCTAGGCGGTATGCAGGAACTCGCCTTGCCTGTCGATCTTGCCGAAACAGAGGCCGACGATCTTCACCCCGGAGAGAGTACCCAAGGAGTGGTTTCCATTCGGCAGGATCTGAAATCACCGGCTGTCGTGCAGTTGGTGTTTCGCGATGGAGTAAAAGCGACCATCGTTCTCTGAGATGAAAGCGAATACACAACTCGACGAGATGCATGATCGGCTCATTGAATTCCATTTGCGTGGCCCGAAGGACCGCATTGGCGATGTGCTGCTGAGGTGGGTGGAGGACCCCCTGAAGCCCCGCGATGAGCGCGGCCGTTTCCGCGTGAATCCAATTCTGCTGCTTCTGGCAATCGTGTTTGCGCTGGTCTTCGGGACATTCCTGTTTTTCAGCATGGTTCAGTTATGACCGCAGAAAACGAATATCGGCTCGGGCGGCGCGCCTTCCACCAGAACCAGGAAGAGAGCGTTGCCGCTGCCATCGCCATCGTTGCAGTCTTGCTGCTCGCCGGCGGCTCCTACATCTTGGCAAGCCGTTTTCACGTGCGCTCGGTGCAACTGGTGGAAGGTTCGCTCTATGTGTTCTTCGCCCTAGTTGCCAGCGTCTCCGTTGCCTGGTACCTGCTGACGCTGCGCAGACGGAGGGAGACAGCTTGGCCCCACCCTCCTTTATATATAAACCAAGCGAAAGACCGCGAGGCCGTCGAGGCCGCATACGCACGGAACGCAATCGTCCTAGGCTACGACGTCCATGGTAAGCCCTGGTTGTGGCCGGACGCGACGCGGGTGATGCAGTCGGTGGTTTTCGGCGCAACCGGTTCCGGCAAGACCACGCTTCTGAAGAACATCATTACCCAGGACCTGTTTCGAGTACTCGGCGCCCCCGAAGACCAGCATCGCATTCCCATGCTGATCTTTGATGGCAAGGGAGACCAGGATTTTCTCTCCGATCTTCTGCCGGCCATCGAAGCCGCGGGCCGAATGCACCAACTGAGAGTGCTCAGCCCCTCGCGCCCAGACATCTCCGTGCGCTACAACCCCTTCTTCAGTGACGCTGGACTGTACGAAGAGCATTCCAATCTCGTGTTCGAATCGTTCGATCAGGAAGAAGATTTCTTCCGCGGCCATCAGGGCAACTATCTCACCGACATCTCGCGCGTTCTGACCTACACCGGCAAGCGGTACAACTTTTACGACGTGATGGTGATGGCGCTTGATCCGGTCGTCCTGCGGGAACAGGTTGCCATTGCTCGCGCCAGGATACAGACACTTGAGGGCCTCAGCCATCAGCGCCGACTAAACTTCGACATGTCAGCGAAGATGTTGCTGCAGTCGCTGCAAGACCGCGAGCGAATCACCAAGGTCCAGGGTCTGCTCAACCAGCTGATGACTTTTCTCCAGGACGAACTCTCCATCATCACTGGCGCCTACGATGAGATGCTGTCGCTCGACGAAGTCATTGACCAGGAACTGATTCTGTTCGTTTCGCTAAACACCAACAAGAACTCAAAAGCCGTCACGGCCCTTGGCCGAATGCTCTTGCAGAACATGCAATTGATGATTGGCAAGCGTTACGAGAACGAGCAAGAACGCCGACGCGAGAACCGGCCGATGGTCAGCGTCATCCTGGACGAGTTTGCTCCATTTGCTTATTCGAACTTTGCACAGATCTTGCAGACGGCGCGCGGAACGAACACCGCATTCCTGTTCGCCCTGCAGGCACTGCCGCAGCTACTCACCGTGGGTCGCGGCTTCAGAGACGACGTGTCCTCGGCTCCCAATACCAACATGCTATTGCGCACGAAGGATGAGGAGACGGCGCAGTATTTCCTGAAGGCATCGGCGCGTGTTCCGCAGAAGCGGCGGACGTTGACCGTCCAGCGCACCGGAGTGTTTGAGGACAAGTACGAACCCGTCGGATTTGGCAGTGAAACCGACATCAAGGAGACCCGGGCGCAGGACGAGCACATCAAGAACCTGCCCGTAGGCCAGATGGAGGTCCTGATGACCGACAACCGGCTCGGGACACTCCATTCCCATTTGCATGTCCGGGTGCCACGCCAATACCGGTTCCCGGGACTTGAACCGCGAATTTATCCCAGGCTCCACGCAGCGTCGCATGTCGAAGGCGCGAACCTGCGCTTCAAAGACCCCGAAGTCGTTCGCCGCAATGGCCGTTTGGCCGCGCGTACTGGGCGCTTGACATGGATGTGAACCGAACATCCCGGATTGCGATTGCCGGCCTCTGCTTGGCTATGCTGCCGTTGCTTTGCTTCGCCCAAGAGCGCCGTCCCAGCTACGATCCTACCGGCCATGCGCAGTCTTCAAAGCCAAAGGATGGTTTTGTCGATTTCGCCTTGAAGAGTATCAATCCTGCCGACAAGGACTACGGACAGTGTCTTGACGAGGGCCGCAAAATGCTGCTCGAAGAAACCGTGAGGAACCGCTACTTTTGGTCGAACCTGGTTGCGCTAGGGCTGCTGGCGTGCCTGTTCGTCATTATTGTTTATCAGCATAGAGTGCAAACCTGCAGGGAGTGGACCGCGGCGGAGACGCTCGCACAGTACGAGCACAGCCTCTCGCGAGCGAACGCCCAGGTGGAGGAGGCCACAAAGAGGAACCGCGGCTTGATGGAGGCGTTGAGTGCGCTGAGGGAATCCGCGCTCCGTCCCCAGTCTTCAACTGTAGAGGCGCAGGATCGTCCCGCCGTCGAGACCGTTGGCAACGGAGCATCCAGCATACCGGCGAGCCAAGTGGCGTCAATCAAGAGCAGCGATACCAAATCGGTTCTCGGCCGTTCCGCGAGGGCAGCGACCGCAGCACCACCAGCCAATCAGATCGGACTGTTCAAGCCGGACGTGGACCTAATCATGAAGGTCAATTCTCTGGAGCAACAGTTGGGCCGGTCCCAGGACGAAGCCAAGCTTTTGCGCCGTCAGCTGAACGAGTCGGACCGGCGGCTCCAGGAGGAACAACAGAGGAACCGCAGTCTAAAAGGGGCGTAGCTCGGCTCGAGGAAATCAAGAAGGAGTTGCCCAACAGATGTCGAAAGACGAACAAGAGAACCGGTTGAAGCGAAGGTCCGGTGCGCTCGACAAGTTCGGACCGTGTGGCGAGTCCGGACCGATTGACGACCGTAACGAGTACGAACAGCGGCTGAATTGCTTGCCTGCTGAGCAAAAGGAGTTGGCAGAAGAAAGCACGCGCTTTGCCGACCTGTGCCAGTACTTCTCCCAACAGAAGATGGATATTCCGCCGTCTGTCGTCGAGAGGGTGGGAGGTGTTTCCAAACTTCCAGTGCCAGATCGCATTCGCGCCATGAAAGACATCAACCGCGAACTGATGGAGTACCTCAATGATGTTGGTCAAGATCCTGGAATTCGGCAGTAACTGGTGGGCACGATTCGGCCGCGATCCGCACGACCGTTACCGCTACACGAGGCATGCAGCGTACTTCAATTCCACGGGGGTGCGATGCGGAAGCAAGATGAGACGCTACTGGCTCGTTCCTGGCTTGATCCGGTTCAACGGGGTGGGAGACTTCAACCCGCAGTTTCCCGGCCGCGCTCTCGGGGAGATCTTCGAATGCACCGATCTTGTCTTTGCTTGCGGCGGCAATCGGGTGCTGTTTCGAAGGAAAGTCAGACAATCGTGTCGGCCTGATTACTTTCTGTCGGTCGTATCGAGCGGCAGGTTCGGTGCGGTTAGCTTCGAAACTTCTGACTGGAAATCAGAGTCTCTGATCCCCATCGCGGTGAGCCATATCCGTGAAACGCAGGAAGCAATGTTGCTCATGAAGGCTGGCGACTGGATCAGAAGCACACTCGGCATCTGGCAACTCACGGTTGCGTCAAATCTGCGTCATGGCGCTGCACTCGAATTAGTTTGAGACGCGGTTCTAGGCTGAGGTTTACCGTTCATGCGTTACGCCAAAGGTGGTTTGGTCATCAATCCGGAGCGCGACATCCCTCTCTTGCGTCAGGTCCGCAATTCGCGGTTCGTCAGCCATAGCCAGTTGTTTGAGCTGATGAGGTTCGGCGGCTCGGATCGTTCCCGAGACAGCTTTAACTGGCGCGTCAGACGGCTGATTAAGTCTGGTCACATAAGCATCTGTAGTGGAGTCTTTTGCGCAGGGTCAGCGGTATATCGGATCACCAGAGAAGGCCTTATCCTGCTCGAACATCATGGCCAGTTCACCAACGTCCTACATTCGAATACACAACACCTTCCTCACGCCTCCCAGGTGTTTCACGCCCTTGAATTGAACGCAATCCAACTTGCCCTTGCGCACAAGAATCAGCTTGCCAGTTGGCAATCGGAAGTCGAAATTGCTTCCTTCAATACGATCTCGCGTTCTCCTTACGAGAAGGACTACGACGCCATAGTCGATGTATGGGTCGGAGATAATCGAGCACGCTTCGCACTGGAATATGAGCGCACGCTGAAGAGTTCCAAGCAGTATGAGCGGGTACGCGCCGCACTTCAGGCGGAGCGCCAAATCGCGTGCATCTTGTATTTGACGTCTGGAATGGAAGTCTTAGTTCATCTTGTCCATGAGCTGGACTCAGTGCCCAAGAAGCTCGCATTTGCCAATGCCAAGGATTTCACCCAGACGCTTCTTGAAACCAGGGTTTTTGTTCGCGGGAACGGCCCCGGCACCAGATTCCGGGAGCTTCTTCAATGAAAGTCCGATTGGTCGCCTCGGCATCGCCACCTTTTTGGCTCGTCATTGCCGTTTTCTCGCAGTCTTTAGGCCGTCTGGACGCCGTAGGTATGCCTTTCTTGGGGGTTCGATAACATGCCTCCGTTCAGTCACTTGCGCTCTGACTACCCCCTGAATTTGACTTTGCTTGAACATGTGCCTGCGTGCCCATTGACGTGGTTCTATCTTGCTGGCCTCACCCCTCGCACGATTCTCACTTCGCCGCTTCGACATAACATTCCGCTTCCAATCTGTTCCTACCAGAGGTACTGCACTAACTCTTGCTCGTTTGCATGCGCTCCATTGGCCCGTAAATCGCCGTTCGGGTTGACGCCTGTACGTGCATCACTGCAGCGAGTTCCGGCTTCCTCTCGACGAGCATTCGACGACTCCAATCGAACATCGATATGCAAATCCATTCAACTCAATATCCCTGCGTTGCAGGCGTCGTCGTTGTTCCGTAAATCAGTAGCATGTGCCGTTGTTGGGTCCCGTTCTGCAGCGCGGAACGGAAGCAGTGCAGTCGGTTGTGTCGCGCTGTCCGTGGACATCGGAGCAAGTCAAGTCAGATAAGGAGGAACACATGATGTCTCAAAGCAGAGGAGCAGTGAGTTTTGAACCGCTGTTTACAGCAGAGGAAATTGGGTTGGGCAAGGAAGCCCAAGTCGAACACGTGATGAAAGTCTTTGTCACCCTCGGAGAGGGGCTGGCGTCTCGCTGGATCGAAATGCCGAGGGGCGTTTTGTTGCTGCAAACTGTGCCAGACGATCCCGCGTCCGGTGCAATCTACCTGTACGATCGCGAGCTGCAAGTCTTCTACTTCGTCGTCTTCGACGAAGGGCGGGACGACAGCCTGACCACGGCCGAATTCGATGAGCTTGTGGCGGAGTACAACCTTGTCTCGTGGACGGCTCATCCGGCGCTTCTCCGGAGGGCTATTGCGAAAACTGCAATGGCTTAACGGGCATTCCGCAGCACGCGTACGCATTCCGAGACATCACTGCGATTGTGAGAGGAGACCTTATGAAAGGACTGGGCCAGGTGAACGCGGAAATGGCAGAGCGGTATTTGGCATTGTTCGTAAATCGCCTGGCCTACACACTTCAATCGCACAAACCAGGCACGAACGGGAAGCACTATTACTATCGCCCAAAGCAGGACCGGCGGCTGTCGCTCCAGACCATTCGCGAGCATTTGAACGGTCAGCTCACCGTTGGCCTCTACGCGCTGAATCCGACGACGCAGCGCTCCAAGTGGGTGGCAATTGACGCCGACTACGACAATGCGCTGGAGGATCTTCTGAAGTTGCAATGGGAACTGGGTCAGGATGGAGTTGAGGCAGCGCTTGAAAAGTCTCGTCGCGGCGCTCACCTCTGGATCTTTGCGGACAAACCATTGCTCGCAAGGCACTGCCGGATCTACATCTACAACCTGGCTCTCCGCCTGAAAGTGCCAGTAAAAGGCGGTTCTGGTTTGGCGGAAGGAATCGAGGTCTTTCCGCGTCAGGATCAACTCGGCCCTGACGAATTCGGCAATGCGATCCGGGGGCCGCTCGGAATCCATCGTGCTACTGGAAGGCGCTACTGGTTCTATGGTGCAGACTACCGGCTCGAAGCGCAACTCGACTACCTGGAGCGCCTGCGAAAGATCACAGAGACCGAGATGGGCGGGTTCATCGATGGACTCGAAATGCCGGAAGAGTTTCGCCCGAAGGCAAGAGTTGAGTTGCCGCCATACGATCCCGCTCGACCCGAATTTCGCATTCTCGATCACGTCCGGCCGACGTCCACGCGTGCCGGGAACTACTGGGCACGTTGTCCATCATGCGCGGATCACGGACGTGACCGCAGCGGCGACAATTTAGCCATTTCAGTTTCGGATCCGCGCAAGTACAAGTGCTGGGCCGGGTGCACCAAAGAGATGATACGAGCGGCGTTGGGACATCCGATTCGAGTCAGGAGGTCAGTTGAATATGGAATCTCAACTCACGACGCACAATAGGCGAGTGGAAACCGAGGTTCTCGCACGACAGGGACTGCGGCTGCCGCCCATCACGTTGAAGTGTCTGCGAAGAGCGGGCATCTACTGTCAGCCTTCGGTATCAATCGAACATCAACACCTGGCAAGGAAGTACGTGCTGCGTGGAGTCGAATCAGGCGGGGCGGTGGCGGAAGTGGGCGCGTACGCGAGCTACGTCGGTGAACAAGGAGCCGCATTGCCCTGGCTTCAGCGCGTGGACAGCATAGGCGTAAACGGTGTGCACGCGGTTGTCGTCGCACCAGCACTGATCCGGGTACAAATGCTCCGGATCGAGCGGACCTACGATCTGTTAATTACCCGGCACGAACTGGCAAAGTCTAAGCAAGGCCAGAGACCACGGCTAGAAAGCTCGATCCTCTTTTATGGCCGCAGGGGCGGCCTGGAGATGGATCTGTGGGGCAAGGACGCCGCGTTCCGCGGTACTGTCAGTCCGGTTTTCTACACGCGATCGGGGGAACATGTTGCCTTGCCAAACGACCTCCAGGAGGCGGCCACGCGAATAACAGCTGCCGTGTGCTGCGTGGGCTGCCGTCATTGTCATTTGCTCGAACCCAATCTGATCACCACGGAGCGAATGGAGAAGCCCAACGATCTGGATGTGAGCGACGAGCGAAGCGCGAGCGTCGATGCAGTTGTGAGCGGTGCGGCGTGAGGAGCGTGGAATGGGCGACGGCTTGAGACCAGTTGATCAGACTGACATTGACGAGGTTCTCGTCGACCCTGCCGCTTCCTATTGGCTTAAGTCGGCGCTTCGTTCTGCCTTGTGCCGCGATCCGGTAGACGCCGCGAACGATTCCGAGATTCTGGCTCGACTGCTGAAAGAACAGTGCGACCGAATCCTGTCTGAGAGTTGACCACATCTATTTTGCCGATTCTGCCAGTCATTCAGTAATGCCCATCTCAGGGCTTCCCGGATTATTCTGCCTTTGCGCTCGGCAGTATTGTCAGCCTCGTAGCGCAGTCCACAAAATCCAAGAATCCGTTGCCTTTATAATGTGCCGTCCACAAATCGGGCAGTTCACGTGGCCGGACATAGGTCGCGGGAAAGAAGGACCAACATGCCTGATAACAGAACCCCAAGTCGCTTACGAAATAGACAGAAGATCCCCCGCATCGGATCGAAAGACGCCGCGCGAGTCTTCGCACAATGCGAGCATCTGCTAAACAATTCACCTGTCGCCGAAAACATGCGGCAGGTTACCTTCGCCCGATTCCTAGCTCCGCTGCACGATCAAATTCTGGAACTCGCGGTGCAGCCGGACTCATGGGGCCAGCGCACCAGGGCGCGCCTGATCGCTGAAGTCTCTGCCAGCCTGAGGGGAATTCCAGTCGAACAGGTAAGGATGGAGGAAATCGCTCACGTTTCAAACGTTGTGGTGCCGTGCTTCCTTCTGGAACTGGGGCGCCGTAGACGGCATATTGAGATCGAATTTCCTGTTAATCCGTGCGATTCCGCTGCACGGTTTGGCCTCCGTGTGGGGCCATCGTCTCCGAACCATTTCATCAGCGGTGACGAACTGATTCGGCTGGTCGCCGAGGCCGGCGAGGAACTGGTCGGCCTTTGCTATTTCGGCGACCAGCAGAGCCGCGAAGGCATCGAGAGGTGGGTCGCCCGCACTTGCCCTACGGTCGATTCCACCACTCAGCCACGCCGGTCGTCTCCTTCCGAAAAGAAGCATTAGAGACATTCGGCCTGGCACCCCTGCCACCCGTCTCCATCGGAACCACGAGTAGTGAGTCTTTCGCTGGCAGTTCTTGAAACCAGCGAAAGAGGGAGGAGGAAAACGTGTTTATCGAATTGATGCCAATGCTCAAAGAGCGAACTGTGTTGATCACGGTCGCGCTGATTGAGGGAAAACTGAAAGTGAACGTGATCCCGACAAGGGCCAAGGACTCAGAAGATCAGGCGCTCAACACGCCGCTAAGCTACACGGGATCGCCTGAGGAATTGGATGCGGAACTGGGCAAACATCTGGCCAGCTACGTGGATTCAACCGTGCAACTCGGGAGCACCCTGGCCGAAGCGAAGGCGGAAATGGATGCGGCGGCGAAGGCCGCTCGTCAAAGAGCGAAAGCAACTCAGCAGACACCAAAGTCTGACCAGACCACGTCCAAGCAGGACACTCCAGCCGCCACGCCGACCACAACAGAAACAACGCCCAGTCTATTCGGTCCGCAACAGCAAACTGGAGATCCGCCGGCACAGGCGGGCAGCTAAGAAGGGAGAAATGCCACGTCATGATTGAAGCAAAAGTGATGTCCCGCAGTTTTTCGTACAACGGCGTGAAGCTTCCGGACCCTGATCCGAGGTTGACCGCTGAAGAAGTGAAAACCATCTACAGCAACCAGTACCCCGAGCTAGCCACAGCCGCTATCACGGGGCCCGAGGCCTCCGGCGAAAACTTGCAGTACAGCTTCGTTCGCGCGATCGGGACGAAGGGGTAACCCACGAGAGCGGAACGCCAACAACAACATCGTCGACTACCAAAGCGAGTGGCGTTAGGACGCCCTACGCCATGGCAGTTCAACGCGCCTTCTTCCAATCCGGTCCAGTTCTTGGTACAGGATCTTAATCTTCTCGGCGCGCATGTGGTAGTCCAGAAGTTCAGCGGATGTCAAAGCCGACTCTTGCCTGAGAGTTTCGATTTGCAGTTCGACCAATTGACTTACTTCAAGTTTGATAGCGAAGGCTGGATTCGTCATCATCGGAATTCTCCGCGCAAATTGTAGCCGATACAGGACAGGCTGCCCAGAGCGTAATTGATCCGGGCGAACGGTTCCGTAGTTTCTGTGGAAAGTGGTCCGCAGTGCGGTTCCAGCCAAGCCAAGTCCTTCACTGCCCCATCGCAGCAGAATATGAAAACAACTGGTGCCAACCGAAGGATGTGCCCGAGAGATAGCGGGAGAAGAACGGTTCTACAAGAACTGAAAGAGTTATCCGAGGATCGTAGCTCGCGGAACCACACTGTGCTGGGGAGGTTCTTGCAATGTCAGGAACTGCAGGAGTGCTCAGCCTTGTTGGGAAAAGCGATCGAACAATGTTCGCGATGGCACCGTGGGCGAGCACTTCCACCTCCCGGAGGGTCCTTACCGCCGAGCAATTGATGGCACCAGAGTGTGGCGTGGTACTGCCGCGGCTGAACGAGGTGCCCGTTGAGCAACGGTTTCTGGCGGATGATCGGGAAACGATCAGGCTGGCAGAGATCCTCGTGACATTGGGTATTGGAGCAGTCGAAGACTGGAGTCAAAGCGGAAGGGATCCCACCAAGTACGCGTCGCTGACTCTCCAGCGGTGGACCTGCAATCATGGCGGGGCTACCATCGACCGCCGCTTTGATCTCGACGTAAGCCTCAGCGACCGGTTGGTGGACTACTCGGACGAACGCGGACCGCGGGAAACGCTCTACCTGATCGTCGATCCGGAGGCCGCGGCGTTCGCGGTGCTAAAGCCGACTCTAGAGCTCCTGGAAAAGATACATCCACGCCTCCCCGCAACATTCTTCGCACATTTCGTGGGGTCACTCAATCGATGGGTACGCGTGTACGACTACCACGATGCTGAAGAACGGGTCGAAATGCTTCGCGAGTGGTACGAGGGTGAGGCGAATACGGAGCAATACGAGGTACCCGATGTAGAGGGATGCATCCCGCAGTGCCTGAAGGATCGCCCTCTGAGCCTGCAAAGTCTCAGGACGATAGGCGACGCGATACGGCGCGACGAAACCAGAGGACCTGGTCGATGGCTTACTGGATCTCTGCCGGATCTCAAAACGAGCCAAACGGCCGGAGTTTACCGAGGAGATGGGTGAGCAGCTCATGGACAGCAACCCGCCTCTGCCGTGTTTGCTGGCGGTCTTCTCGCCGGGCGATGCCGTCGCCGGCTGTTTTGACGATGAGGCCGAGACCGCATTGGAGACGACACCCCAACCAAACCTCATCATTCCGCTCAAGCTCACGGAACCGGCTAGCGTGCGCCAAGGCTTCCGGACGCTCGGCGTGGTGTGTAAGACGCTGGCGGCGGCGAGTCGACTGATCGACCTGATGCCGGGGAACGACGACGGAGTGATTGGATGTGAGAAATAGCCATGACTTCCCATGTACGGATTGGAGACAACCGGATCTTCACGCTTAAACAGGCCGTGCTGTTGTATCAGGATGGGAGCACAACCTTTGCAACTCTGCATGAGGTGAAGAGTTCTGCACGAGGGTGCGCCGTATTTGGGTGCCGGCCAGTCGGTCACCACCGGGTTTCTGGAGAGGCTGGCAAGAGGGCTGGGAGCGAGCCTGGCGACCGGAGGTGTTGCCGCCCAACATACTGTCAAGGACGCCGGAGCTGATCGTTTGGTGGAGTCCGGAGAAACATCGACTTATGTTCTTCGGTGACGGCAACAAAGACACAACGGAGTTGAATGGCCGAATGTATCCACACCCTGCGTTGGTGTTCATGCTTAACGGCCGGGAATTGTTGGTGCGGGCATTGGGAGGAAAATCGGCGGCCGACGGCAGATACACGTCTTAAGAATGCTCCCTACTGGAACACCGACGCGCATGGACGCGTTTGCCTCGGAAGCATGCGCGTTCCGGAAGAAGTAAGCGCCGGCTCTCTATCGGTTTGGGAGGATGCATATTTTGCCAGCGAATTCACTCATCCGAGTGGTGCTGTCCATCTGACCACCCACCCCGGCGGGTTTCTTGGACTCTGGTCAAAGTTTGGCAGGGCGAAACCGCAGGTTTCCAGTCAAGTTTCTTGCCGATGCGAACCAAACGCTGCAGGAGTTTGTGCAGAAACGCGGGGAACCATGAAGCCATGGAAGCACACCATATTCATCCAGAGTTGCTGAAGCACAAGGTACGTGTGCTGGTGGTGGGCTGTGGCGGGAACGGGAGTGCGATGGCGGCCGGGCTGCCGTACCTGCATCAGGCCCTCCTCGCATACGGCCACCCGGAAGGCCTCCACGTCACTTTGCTGGACGCAGACGTGATCTCTCCAACGAACTGTGTACGGCAGCCATTCAGTCGGTCTGAAGTAGGGCTTTACAAATCTGTCGTCCTCGCCAACCGGCTGAATCTGTTTTGGGGTCTGGACTGGGCCGGGATTCCCGAGCACCTTGATACGAACCGCAGGCTGGATGGTGTTGACATCGTGATCGGTTGCGTCGACACACGGGCGGCACGAGCCACAATCGCCAAGTGCGCGGAAGAATGGAGCGAGGTCGACTACTGGCTGGACTTGGGTAACAACGCCGACAGCGGACAATTCGTGCTGGGAGAGCCACTGAATCGAAGGAACCGCAGGCGCGGGCTACGGCTACGCACAGTGTCGGAGCTTTTCCCTGAAGTTATTCAAACCGAAATGGACGGAGACGATCTGCCGAGCTGCAGCGCAGCGGAAGCGCTCGACCGGCAGGAACCGTTCGTCAATCCAACACTGGCCAATCACGCGCTCGCACTGCTCGCGCGATTATTTCGCTACGGGACGATTTCCTATCACGGAGGATTCGTCAGTCTGTCTTCGTTATCCAGCGTCCAGCCGTTACGGGTTGACCCCAAGCATTGGCAACGGTTTCGCAACAGAGGGGGGCTCTCCCAGAAACGCTTGAAACTACCGCCCGTTTCGGTAAAGCCTTTGCCTCAGCGGGATTAAGGATGGAGGGTCCCAATTCTGGTTTTGCCTTGGCAGCGGACGAAGTAAGGAGTATCATACAAGTAAGGAGTTATTGGAAGGTAAGGACATTATGATGCTTCATTCTACGGTGACGAGTAAGGGACAAACGACCATTCCCGAGAAAATTCGAAAGGCTTTGAGAATTAAACCGGGCGACAAGTTGGAATACGAAGTGGAGGGAGACCGAGCTACGATTCGTGTGCATCCCGGCATTCGGTCGCTCAAGGGTGCGCTCGCCAGCAACAAGGGAAAGGGGATGTCTTTTGCTGAGATCCGAGAGGCCGCCGCCGAGGCTGTGCATCGTGAGGGTACCCGGTGAGCAACCAGAGACTTGTCGACACGAATCTGATTGTCCGCTATCTGGTGCAGGACCACGACAAACATGCACGAGCAGCCGGCAAGTTGTTCGATGCCTGTGATCGGGGCGATGTGGTTATCGTGGTGTTGCCGGTCGTTCTGGCAGAGTGTGTGTTTGTGCTTGAGTCTTTTTACCGGCACCCACGCGCGGCTATCGCCTCCGCACTCGGAGGCTTGATCTCCAGTCCCGGTGTCGAGATCGATGAGGTAACGGTCCACCTGGACGCTCTGAACCGCTATAAGGGAATGAAGGCTCATTTTGTCGACTGCCTGATCGCCGCCACTGCGGTGGCTAAGAACGTACCAGTCTCGACCTTTGATCAGGACTTTCGAAAGTTTGGCGACGTGCGCGTAGAAACTGAATAGTTGCGCGCGAATCGCTACTCCAGCCCGCGACCGCAAAAAGGACGAACACGTTTCGCGACTCTATACCGAACCTACCTGCAAAACAGCGAAAGAACCTGCAAGGCAACCTGCAAAAGCATTAAGACGAGAACTACTTTTTCAAAACGGGTCATAAATAGACCTCCTGACCCTGAATCAGGTAGTTCGTTTATTGCTTTTCATTGTCGAGATTTTCGCCTTCATCTCCTGGGATAGATCAAGCCTGAAACAGTATCAACACTTCCTGGAAAGGATCGTGCGATGGAGCAGACGCAACAGAACAATGGCGAAGCACTTGAGCCAGAACAAGCCATGGCCAAGGCCGCCCTCTTGGCGGAGTGCGACAGACTAGCCGCAGCGGGAGTCACCTTCGTGGCGGTTCACTTTGACGGTTACGGCGATGACGGAACCACCGAAGAGGTGAAGTGCTATGACGGCGAGTCGTATGCGTGGGGCGAGCGCGAGCCTGTCAAGCATGATGGTTCACATCTGCAGGAACACTTCGAAGCTCTCGTACCGTTCGGATATGAGAACGATTGCGGTGGTTTCGGAGATGTCGTCCTCGACGTCAGCGCGCGCAAATTGACGGTCGAGCGCAACGACCGATTTGAAGACTACACGACGTCCACGTACGAGGTGTAGATATGGCGCATCCACTCAAACACGCACAGAACAGCGCGAGGAAGTTCGGTGGGAAGCCGGATGACTATCTCCCCATCCACAACTGGTTTGATGAGTCGAAAGCATTCCTGGCAGACTTCCGTCACCGAGCCCTTCGCCACCATGCCGAGGGCATTTTTCTTGCCGAGAAGGTGTTTGGCGTGGCCATCGTGAACAGCGCTGGAACGCAAGTTCCCGTGCGCTATGTAGGAGAACAGCACGTCAAGGAAGACCTGGGTCGGATTCCCACAGCCCAGGATTGGCTCCTGCAGATTACCCCACAACGATGGATGTACGGCCAGCATGTGGACGAAGAAACGTCAGCAACCAGGGAGGCCCCGTTATGAGCGCCGCAAATGGTCATGCACACGAGAATGGTGGGCCTATGACCGGTCCGCCGACTGCCTTAGAAGTACCTATCACTCCTCCGCACTCAGCGGAACGGGTTACGGAACTGGTAGCGGCCTTGGAAGTGCCTTTTGATCCCGCGCAGATCGAATGGCGGGTGACCAACACAACTCAGAATCAGCAGCCTGTTCGCGGCCAGGTGATCCCGTATGCTGACCAGCGGGCCTACACCGATCGTCTCAACGCCCTGCTTACTCCAGCGGGTTGGACTCGCAGGTACAGAGTCCATACCAGCGCAAACTTTGAGCGGGCCAAGGACAAAAGGATCGTAGCCAAGGTGCTCGTTACCTGCGAACTCACGATCTTTGGACTTGGTTCACACTCAGCCACCGGAGAGGAATGGGCGGACAACGATAACGCTGGCACGGCGGCCGAGGCGCAGGCATTCAAGCGCGCCTGCTCTTGCTTCGGGCTTGGCCGTTATCTGTACCACTTCACAGGAGTCTGGGTTGACCTCGACGAGCGAAAGCGACCGAAGAACATTCCGCGGCTGTTTGGCTGGGCGACTCCGCAGGGCTGGCGCGAAGGATTGAGGCCCGGCCAGGAAACGAAAAACGCGTCGTCCAACCCGAAGCCCGCGCCAGATGGGAGAGATGTAAGTGCGGAGGATGCAAACGCGCTCGTCCGTCAGATTCTGGAGATGGCAGAACCGTTAGGCTGGCGCCTGTATCGCGGGCTATTGAGGACCGCGGCAAGAGTCTGGAATCCAACCCAGATTCGCGACGCGAATGTTCTGCGCAAGGTATTGTCGCAAATGCAGTCAGCGGACCGTGGCCTGCGTCGCCTGGAGGCTGCTTTGAACAGGGTTGGACCCGAGGCTCTAGTTCCGATTCTCCGCTCCTTGCGACTCAATTCGCTCGCCCAAGTGGACAATCTGGAGACTCTCAAGACAGTCGTGCACGAGTTGGAAAGAGCGGCTGAAAGCCCCCACTGAACGTAATTCCGCGGCCTCGGTCGCGGACACCGCAACTTCTGTCTGTCAATGATAAAGAGCCATCCTTGTAATACGAAGTACCGGGGATACAGGGTGTTCCTTAATATAACAATATTATGTTATATTAGGGATGGAGCGAAGTAAGGATCACTATGGTCGGGAACCTATTGAAAGAGGCGCGATTAGGGAAGCAGTGGACTCAAGAGCAAGCTGCCCTGGCGCTTGATGTCACCCAAGCCTACTTGTCGATGATGGAGAAGGGGCACCGTCCCCTGTCGGAACGATTCGTGCACAAGGCTCTCAAGGTGCTGAATCTACCGGCTACAGCGTTGCCGTTACGATCCGAGGAAGTGGCAATGCCCGTGTCTTCGCACAAGCGGGATTTCAGCGCGGAACTCGGGGCGCTCGGTTATCCCGGATTCTCCTATCTTCGAAGTAGGAGACGACGGAACCCCGCGGGGGTCTTGCTGGAGGCGCTGAACGAACCAAACCTTGACGCCCGTGTTGCTGAGGGCTTGCCATGGTTGGCTATGACCTACGTTGATATGGACTGGGATTGGCTGGTTCGCAATGCCAAGGTCCATAACCGGCAAAACCGATTGGGATTTGCTGTCTCTCTGGCGAGTGAAGTGTCAGTGGGGAGGAAGGAGAGCGAGCGGGCTAGAAAGCTTCGGTCGTGTTTGGAGGTTCTGGAAAGAGCCCGGCTTGCGCGCGAAGATACCTTCTGCCACGACTCGATGACTCAAGCTGAGAGAGCATGGCTGCGAGAGCATCGCTCGGCCTCTGCGGCCCACTGGAATCTCCTGACCGACATGAAGGGAGAACACCTTGCCTACGCATCCGAATGAAAGCATTCCGGAACCATGGCTCTCGTTCTTGGGCGAATTGGATTCGGCGGTGCACGAGGAAGTTCGGCTGGATTGCATGGGAGGGTTCGTCGTCACTACGGTGTACGGATTTTCACGGCCAACGGGAGACCTGGACGTTCTGGAAATCGCTCCGCGGGATGCTGGCCGGGCCATGCTAGAACTCGGTATGCGGGGTGGTTTGCTACACAAGAAATACAAGATCTATCTCGACCACGTTGGCGTCGCGCATGTACCCGAAGACTACGAAGATCGGCTCACGGAGATATTTCCGGGAACCTTCCAACATCTTCGGCTCTTAGCCCTCGATCCCTACGACCTTGCCTTGTCGAAGCTGGAACGCAACATCCAACGTGACCGAGACGATGTGCTGCATCTTGCGCGAACCGTCCCGCTTGAACTGGAAGTTCTTAAAGATCGATATCAGAAGGAACTGCGCTGGCAGCTGGGCAATCCAGAGCGCGAAGACCTTACGCTCCAACTGTGGATCGATGCCATCAAAGAGGAACGGTCAAAGCAATAACTAGCCCCATACGAACCGCTGCGATGTCCTAGCAATCGGAAAGGCTCCCCGGCACACTCTCTTTCTTTCCCCTCCTCAACGCGTCTCGAAAGTCCCTGCTCGTTTATTTCTCTCCAAATTCCAAATCCGGGAGGTGCGTGTGACTCCGTGCATCTCGGCCGTCCAACACCTGCGCAGACTTCGAGGCGGAGCGCAATCCCATCTGCTGCGGGCATCCGATGGCGCGTTCTACGTAACCAAGTTCCAGAACAATCCTCAACACATCCGAGTGCTTGCGAACGAAATGCTGGCTACGAGGCTAGGCCTGGCACTGGGCCTGCCAATGCCAACGGTAGAAGCGATTGAAGTATGTGACTGGCTGATTGACCACACAGAGGATCTACGAATCGACTTGGCCGGCAGAAGAATTCCTTGTCGGAGTGGCAGACAACTGGGATCGCGATACCGCGATTCTCAGACTGCTGGCCTAACGCTCGATTACTTGCCTGACCCTCTGCTCGAGAAAGTGCTCAATATCGCCGACTTCGCGCGAGTTCTCGTGCTCGACAAGTGGACGTGCAACAGCGATGGGCGGCAGGCAATCTTCTGGCACGAAAAGGCCCGAAGCGAGCGATACACCGCAACGTTCATTGACCAAGGATATTGCTTCAATGCCGGCGAATGGACTTTCCCCGACTTCCCGCTAAGGGGAGTGTATGCCAATAATTGCGTTTACCAGGGCGTGCGAGCTTGGGACGCATTCGAGCCGGCCTTGAGCCGGGCAGAGCGGATGGATGCGAACCAGATCTGGCAGCTTGCCGCCGATATTCCCGAGGAGTGGTACGAATGGGACAAGGACGGCCTGAATCGGTTGGTAGAAGCGCTCTATGCTCGGCGTCCCATGATTCGCAAACTCATCAGCGGCTTTCGCAATTCCAGTCGGAATCCATTCCCGAACTGGCCGGAAAGTGTTGGATCCTGACCTCCGTCATCTTCACTCTTTTCCGTCCTTATTCTTTTCCCTCCTTCCCACAATCACGACATTCGGCAGGTGAACAATGAGGCCCCATGGAAAAACGAAATTGGGATTCTACCCACTGCCCGTCGCGGAAGCCGAGCGCCTTCGAAATTGCCTCGCCTTCCCCCTGGAGTTTTCTGCGCTCGATCCGTGCGTAGGAGATGGCGTGGCTTTTGCGCATTTGCTCGAAGGAACGCAGGCCCGACGCTACGGGATTGAAATTGACGCCCACCGAGCCGAGCAGGCAGCCAGCCTGGGCATCGATACTCTGCACGCAAACACCTCAGATGTGCGGTGTCCGGCAGAAACGTTATCCCTCCTCTACCTGAATCCTCCGTATGACTTTGAGACCGGCCAGACGAATAACCAAAGACTAGAGTTGGTGTTTCTGCAGCACACCTATCGCTGGCTGAAGCCCGGCGGCGTTCTTGTGTTCGTCATTCCGCAGCCACAATTGAGACCGTGCGCGAAGATGTTGAGCGAACACTTTACCGATCTCGTCGTGTACAGATTGACCGAACCCGCCAGCGTCCAGTACCAGCAAGTTGCAGTGTTGGGCGTCCGGCGCAAGCGACACCAGCACATCCAAGACTCCGCGCTACTGGAAGGCGTGCGCTGGCTGGAAATGCTGGCGACTAAAGCCGATCTTGAGGCCCTGGGCGATCCGCCTACGAACCGCTACGAGATTCCCAACTCAGGCCCCGTAGTTCTCAGTAATGCGGGCATTCCATTGGATGCGGTGGAAGACCTGCTGCCAGAGTCATCGGCTTACCGGCAGGCCAGCCGCGTGCTTCTCCCCAAACAACGGGACGTTCGAGGCCGGCCACTCACGCCGCTGCATGGTGGGCATGTCGGGTTGCTGTGTACCGCTGGAATGCTCAACGGCGTGTTCGGCGAAGGAAAAGATCGTCACATCGCCCACTGGCGGTCGGTGAAGTTCACCGATCATTGGGAAGAGCAGGAGGAAGACGGCACCAAGATCCTGCATGACCGGGAGAGGTTTTCCCACGAACTCACGCTGGTCTTCGCCGACGGCGAGACTCAGATTCTCACTCACGAAAAGAAGGACTCGCCGTGAAAAACGCACACCTTCGCTTCGGTTGGCTCACCTACGTAAAGACCACAGAGAAAGCCGTGACAAATATCAGGCTGCGCCTGGACCGCTTCATCGGCGAGGTATTGCCTGACCCTCCGCGACAGGCCAAGGCCCACTTGATCTCTGTCATCGGAGGCGACACACAGATTGCGGCCGTTTCTGCGGCTATTTCCATGGGAGAGCGTTTCATGGTGGAAGGCCCCGGCGTGCCGCCGATTCGCGTTTGCCTGGAACGCAACCCGCAGTGCTACAAAGGGTCGCTGCAACTTGCCGGTCGCAAGAAGCCTCTCCGACATCTCATTGGAGTTTCCGAGGAGTTTGCCGCTAGTGCAACGCTAGCGGGAACGGATCGAACCCTCTTAGCGGACTCGGGAGCGTCCTTCGTGTGGTCGTCACTGGCGCAGATTCACGGCATCCCAGGAATTCCAGATTGGGCCGAGTGGTTTCTGCGGCAACTCGAAAAACGCAAAGCGGTCGTTCCGATGCTGGGGCTTGGATGTAATCCTGTCCTTGTCAAAGGCAACAAAGAGCAATTTCTTTCCTGGCTCGGTGATGGCTTGTGGGGTGGCGACATTCGCTTTCCCGAATATAGCGGTTCAATCCACTGGCCGAGCCTGGAACTGAAGCAGATCGTTCTGCCTGCCGAAAGCTGAACTCCTAACCTTCCTGTTTTCGAGCGTTGACCCTACCGAGATTCTTCCTGCAGCGTCTGAGGATTTCCATGCCCGAGCTTGCCACCATCTACGACTACATGCGTGCCCACGCCACCATGCTGGGAGAACGGATCCTTCAGGAATACCCAGCTTTGCATCCGTTCGATGCCCCGATCTCCCCACGAATCGACAGGCTTCTGCGCCGACCGTTTCCGGCGCAGACGATTGCCCTCATGGGCGTTGTGAAACGCTGGGAGCGGGCGAGAACCGCCATGGTCGTCGCCGAATGCGGAACCGGCAAGACCCTGATTTCGCTGGGAGCAATTCACGTTCATAGCGACGGGCACCCATTTAACGCTCTGGCAATGGTCCCTCCGCACCTGGTCGAGAAGTGGGCGCGTGAAGCCTTCCTGACGATTCCTGGAATTCGCGTGTTCCTGATCGATGACTTGCGGAACGGCGGGAACGGGAACACTCCGCACGGCGTCAATGAAGTGCGGCTGAAGCAGGGCCGGGTCGTGCGGGAGGGCTTGCACACCACGCTCAGCGACATGCGGCTGCGGAAACAGTCTGCGAGTTCCCGTGACCGGTGGATGTCCTTATGCGCGCGACCGGCGCTGTTCATCGTCGGGCGTGAGCGCGCCAAGCTGGGGTACTTTTGGCGCCACGCTTACGTTATCCCTCATTCGGGCCCTTATCTGGGCTGCGTGGTCAATGCAGATACCGGCAAACCTGTGATGGTGGATGATGGCCGGCTGACCGTTGCCGACTTCGAGAAGTTCAAGATTGCCGAGACCATTGAGTCCTGTGGGGAGAGGTCGTGCCGCCGGGTGCATAGTGCGATGTGGCAGGCCGATCCGGAGAAGATCCGCCGCATGGCCCCGGTCGAATTCATCGGGCGCTACATGCCGGGCTGGTTTGACTATGCCATTTGCGACGAAATCCACCAGCTTGCGGGCGACACGGCGCAAGGCAATGCCCTGGGCACGCTGGCCTCGTGTACCGACCGAATCGTTGGCTTGACCGGCACGCTGCTGGGCGGCTATGCCGACGACCTGTTCAACACTCTGTTCCGTCTCGAAGCGAGAAGGATGAAGGAGCACGGCTACGAATGGGGCACTACAGGGCGCAGTTCCTTCATTCAGGACTACGGCGTTCTGGAAACTATCACCAAGGTGGAACCGGCGAATAACGCTTGTTCCAAATCGAAGACCACGAGCACGGTGCGTCGCAAGCCCGGAGCGTCTCCCCTGTTGTTCGGAGAATTTCTGATGCAGCTCTGCGCCTTTGTGTTTCTGGAGGACATTTCCGGAGAACTCCCGCCCTACGAGGAAACCTACCTGAGCGTTCCGATGGATGCTCCGATGCGCGAGGCGTACTCCGAACTGGAAGATGAGATTCGGAAAGCGCTGAAGGCGCACCGGGGCAACCGGTCGGTGCTGAGCACGATGCTCAACACCCTCCTGGTGTACCCCGATCACCCCTACGGGATAGGAACTCTATACGGTACCGAGTTCGATCCTGAACTCAAGCGCAAAGTTCGATTCGTCATCGCAGAACCTCGTGACCTTCCCGAAGAATGCGTCTATTCCAAGGAACGCAGATTAGTGGAAGAGATCAAGAAGGAACTGGCAGAGGGGCGCCGCTGCCAGGTCTTCGCCGTCTACACCCAGAAGCATGACGTCACCGCACGAATTCAACGAATCCTGAATGACGAGGGAATCCGCACTGCCGTCCTGCGTGCCAGCGTAGACACATCGAAGCGTGAAGCCTGGTACGAGAGGCAAATCAAGGATGGAGTGCAGGTTGTCATCTGCCATCCCAAGCTGGTGGAAACCGGATTGGATTTGCTGGACTTTCCCACCATCCTTTTCTACGAGTCAGGATATTCGCTGCATACCCTGCGGCAAGCCAGCCGCCGGTCGTGGCGGATCGGACAGCGACGTCCCGTGCGGGTGAAGTTTCTCTGCTACGAAGGGACGATGCAGACCTCCTGTCTACGCCTGATGGGGAAGAAGCTCCTCGTCGCTCTCACCATGGAGGGCAAGTTCGCCGGCGAAGGATTGCAGAGCATCGATGAAGACGATGACATGCTCTCGGCGATGGCGCGGGAATTGGTCGAGAGGAACGGAATTGGTGAAACCGCCGACTCCGTTTGGAAAGCCCTCAACACTGAACATCAGAAGCTGTTCCCAACCACTGCGCGTGGCGACGATGGCGGCTCGTCCGTCGAATTGCCGGGCGTCCTTCTGGAAACTGAGTCGGACCCCGCGAGTCTTGTGGAGGGAGCCATGGATCCTGCGCCCCTCGTCGTCTTCGGACAGCGACCGCAATTCTTGTCAGCAAAGCGGCGGCGCGTGCGGATAACTGTCCCAGAACAGCCGTCATTATTCGGCTTCAGCTGACCAGAGAAATGTTCGAAGCCAGGTGACCGCAGTCCTCGCCGCTCGTGACGGAAATCCCCTCTGCAGAATCGCCCAACCCTTGCCAGGAATTCGGCAGTATTCGCGCCTGTCGCCGATTGTGCAGCTCAAAAAGTTTGTTCCAAATCGACGTTTCAAATCAACAAGGAGGAAGAAGTATGTCAGAAACTAGTACGCTCATCGGTTATAGCGGCCGGACCATTGGCCGCGAAGAACTAACGCTGGTGCCGACACCAGCAGCAACGGAAACGCACCGGCCGATCCCGCATCACGAAATCGTGCAAGCACTGATCGAGACGCTGGGCTTTCGCCACATCGGAGTGGTTCACGACGAATACGCGGTATCGCCGGACGGTATGAAGGCCTTCGGTGTTCTCGATCTCGCAACCGAAATGGAAGGATGCCGCTTCTCCATCGGGCTGCGCAACTCCCACGATAAGAGCATGCGCCTGGCGATGACCTGCGGCTATCGCGTGTTCGTGTGCTCAAACATGGCGTTCGCCGGGGACTTCACTCCCGTGCTCGCCAAACACTCGAAGTCGTTTTCGCTGATCGACTGCATCTCGGTGGGTGTCGATCGCATGCAACGGAACTTCGAGCCCATGCGCAAGCAAGTGGAAGGCTGGCAAAGAAGTGAACTGACCGATGTGACTGCGAAGGTGGTCATCTACGAGGCATTCGTCGAGGGGAGACTGGAAGCCCCTAAGCACCTCGCCCGCAACGTGCATGACCTCTACTTCGAGCCCAAGTACGAGGAATTCCGCCCGCGAACCATCTGGAGTCTCTCCAATGCGTTCACCTCGGCACTCAAGGAACTGGATCCCATCCCGCAGTTCCGGGCGACGGCCAAGCTGGGCGAATTCCTGGAAGCCCGATTCTCACAATCGTTCTAGCCCGCGAGGGCGGTGTCCACCGTCCCCTTTTCCAAGAGAAGTAACTCACTTCTGCCTTACACGCCCCATGCGGGTGACGCTCGTCCGCATGGGGCGAAGAGAGGAGTCATGGTCATGTTTTCATTGTTTCCACTTGGGCAAATTGTGGCTACACCCGGGGCGCTAGCGGCGCTGGAGAGAGCGCAGCAGGCGCCTACATGTTTCCTGGCCCGTCATGCAAGCGGGGACTGGGGCGAACTGGAGCCAACCGATGTGGCAGAGAATCAGTACAGCATTGCTCATGGGTTTCGGTTGCTGAGCAGCTACCAGACCAATGCCGGCGAGAAGCTATGGATCATCACCGAGGCTGATCGATCCGCTACCACGCTTCTTTTGCCGGAAGAGTACTGACGAGTCAAGGGGTCCATAGGCCTGGCCGAAAAGGCCTCTTGGGGGGAGATCGCAGGGATCTCTCCCAACGTCACAAGCGCTAACCTTAAGCAGTGCGCGCTAGAAGTTGACCTCCGGCCGCTTCTATCGACCTAAATAGCCAGAAATCTGGGCCTAGGCTCCAGTTCAAATCGTACTCCAACCAGGAAGGCTCTCTTTCCCAATCGGTTCGCGTAATTCGTAGAATACAAAGACCTCGTTTGACGGAAAGAACACTGAGAGCGCTGAAACGGTCGTATCCTCAGCTTCTGCTCGCACAACTGGCTTCGCTTCCCGTGGTTCTTCGTACACAAAAGTGCAAAGACCAATACTCAGCGAGAGATTTCCGGTCGGCGCTTGTAACATAACTGTGCCAGCCTTCCTTCCTTTTTTGGTGGGATCGATTGAGGCCTCTGACACCTGGCCTTGCAGCCCCAAGGCCCAATCAATCCCCTGCTCAAGAATGCCGCGCCGGGACTGCTGAAATGGGCTTTCTATGACCACGAGGATCTCGGCGGAGTCCTCCTTCCACTTGTTGAAGATTGCGACAGCATCCGCTAAGGAAAGAACCATATACGTTTCTCCGCCAGCACGATTTCAAACCGGCACACTTCAATCTCGACAAGAAGTTATGCCTTGAATATTTTGGACGCACTTGACTAGGAAGTGCGATTTCGCCTCAGGTTCGCACAAAAGCCCCCTGAAAATCAAAGGTCGAAAAGGCAGTACACGACAGGGAGTTCGAGATAAAGATGTTGGCTAACATCGGCGATCGCTAACGTGTGTGTGTTGCGATGTGATAATAGAACTTACGGAAAATAAGCGGCTTTCCGAAGGCAGTCTTTTTTCATAATGTATTGGAAGAGGGGCGTGATCCGCACTGCACGCTAAAGGCCCTCATTTCTATAGAGATGGACCTGCTAGTATTTCTTCATGTTTGGATACCGCAAACATTCCTTTTCCTCTGCACACGCGCTGTTACAGGCACTCCGCGCCAATCTTGAGGACTTGGCAACGCTAAAAGAGCTTCAGAAGCTGTTGCTTCGTGAGGTGATACGGGCCGAGGAGAAGATCCGCGAACTCAAGACTGAGCTCAAGGCTATGAAGGGAACGGACCCCGCATCTGCAAGACGCTCGGCTTATCTGAAGAACCGCATCGAGGGCTTCCGACAGTGTGCATACATCTGGCGCTGCTTCGGCGATGCGATTGCCTTCCTCTACATGGACACATTTGCGCTAAAGCACTGCTTCTACAACACCGAAAATACGAATGCAAAACAGGACGCCGGCTTCATATTGGGCAAGGAAGGCCTCGCAAATGAACTCGCCCTCCTGGATTCTGCGCTAAAGCACAATGTTCCAGCCCTGTTAGTCGATCTCACCAATACCATTCGGCATGGCGACATTTGTTTGATGGGCGAGTCCGATCCCTATCTGATCGAAGTGAAAGCCTCGAAGAAGCTAAATAGCCGGAGTAAAAAACAGAAGCGAAGCCTGGAAAAGCTTCGCACCTTCTATAAAACGGACAAGGTAGAAGGGCTGCGCGGTTTTCCGGAGCTGCGCCGGCAGGCCTATGAAATGCCTGAACGCACCTATGTCGATGAAATCAATGAATGCATTGTCCAGTCTCAGAAGGACGGATACGCCATCTGCCAACCCGAGCCTGGCTTGCACTATATAGTCATGACGCAGAAGGGGCCGGGTTCAGAGCAGGTACTGAGTTCTCTGGACCTCAAAGCTTCCTGGGTATTCTTCCTCAACCAAGCCAAGTCGAACCGAACTTGGGCACCATATATGCCCTTCATCCTCACCATTAAGGAGAAGGATCACCTCTGGGACTTCATTCAGGGCAACCTGTTTATACTCGTTTTGGTCGAACCGGACACACTATGCCGGATCGCTCTCGATAAAGGGTACACAGCGAAGTTCGATCGAGATGATGAGCTTTATCCGCTGCGCGTTGAAGTGCCGGGAAGCGACGGCATGGCTGGTATTTCTGAGCACATACTAATGCGCATCGGGATGGATTTCGTGTCACCCGAGTGGATCGTCCTGTCTTCAATCGAAGGACTAAAACGAACCTTCGACGCCGTCAAGGCAGAGTACAGTGCCGCGCCCTTACGCTGACAACGCAGCTGACGGTGTCTCCCGTAGAAGATCGAACCTCCGAAAACCCTCCGAACCCAGAAAGTCAAACTTCCGCTCGAATAGGGTTGCCACTTTGTCGTTGGCCGTTGCGAAATAAATCTGCCTTTGGCCTGTTAGCACGACTTCTCGCAGGTAATCAAGAAACGATAATGAGTTTAAGTCGTCGACGTGCGCAATCGGGTCATCCATTAGGATGACAGGCGGCCCGACCTTGAGCTGTGCGTTTTGCGCCAAAAAGATTGACAACGCAAACGCGGACCTTTGCCCGGAACTGATCTCACTCAGCTTTACCTCAGTCTTCCCCCTCCTGCGAACAAGCGTCGCCCAGCTGGATCCCAGTCCCCGAAACTCTGCTGGCGAATGAATTCGTGAGAAAATTTCTTCAATGTCAGCACGATTTTGCTGGACTGCCGATTCCATTGCCTTGTTGAGGGAATGCTCTCGCTGTAAGACTTCGAAAGCGTCCTGAGCCTCGCTGAACCGACTTATCCGGGCTCGTAATTGAGAAAGCCGTTCTTGAATATGCTCCTTCCGTTTGAGAGACCCCTCATGAGCGGCGCGCGCCTGTTTCTCCCTGCCGAGGGCTGCCTGCAGCTCCGCGGCAACTTTGCTAACCGATTCCGCCTCAACCGCTAGCTCCGCGAGTGGCTTTTCTCCGGGCCAGGGAAATGACGAGGAAAAGTCCGCTAGTTTCACCCGAAGACGGTCTGTTGCTGCTAACCTTTCTTTCAATTGCGATAACGCACTCTTGAAATCGTGAAGACCAGACGCCATGGAACCCAAACTCGCTTCAACTATCTTTTGGACTTCGTCTGCCTGCTTCCGTTCCGTTTCGAGGGCTTGGGATGAACTCGACAGACTCTTCTCGACCGTCGCTGCCAGTCGATCGACCGCCTGTCGCGAAACCTCACGAAGTGGATGTCTCAACTCTTGCAAACGAGCTGAAATCTGCTCCAGTCTCGATACCGAAAATCCGCGCGATTCGAGAGTGAACATCTCGCTCTTCAGCTTCTCCAGCCGGCCTCGGCTCTCCGCCAGCTGGCGTTTTGCATCTTCCACATGTGCTAATAGCGAACCAACCGGCACTTTCGTGGAAAGGCCTGCCCGTTCACAGAATTTCGTTAGCCATCCCGTGATAGCCTCAACCGCAACAGCGCGACGGACAGCATCCTCTCGTTCATGTAACTGACCGAGAACGGTCTGTCCAATCGCCTCAAGGTGCGCATCGACACCCAAGTCAATATGTTTTGCCAGCTCGCCCGGTTCAAATCGTGTATGGCAAAGCGGACACTCATCTGGCTTGGTACTGTTCTCAAGGATCCTCGAAGCCACTTGGCGGAGCTGCTGAGCAAGGTTCAACGACTGATCCCGGAGCTTGCTGAAATTTCCGTACTCGTCCTTGGCAGCTTTCAGCGAGGTCTCAGCAGCCAGACGCGTTGAAATAGCAGCCTCATGACACGTGGCCAACTTCTGCTCTTTAGCCGTTGAGAGAAGGTCCAATGCATCCGCATCAAGACCAGCCAGCTGGCCGGCGTAGGCTGCCACGGTGTTCTGCTGTTTTGTTTGTTCTGCGACACGCTCAGGAATCCCCGCACCGATCAACTGCTTAAGCTGCTCTGTCAACCCTAATGCTTCCCGATCTCTCTTAATTCTGTCTTCCAGATCCTTCTGTTTCTTTCGCAGCATTTCCAGACGGCTGATTTCTGTTTCCGCTTTCTCACCCTTAACCTTGGCCTCTCGGCAATACTTCGCGAGCCCATTGGTTGAGACAGGGGGCTCCGTCCAATCAAAAGCTGTCGCTTGCCGCGCGAGACTCACCAACTCGGAAAGTGCCCCCACGACCTTGCCCGCTAGCGCTTCCTTGTCGCCTTGGACAGGAACCCAGCGCAGTCGGCGAATCATTTCCTCAAGACGAACACGAATTGAATCTGACTCTTGCCGTATGCTACCCGCTTCCTTGAGCCGCTTTTCCAGCGTGACAAGTTCCTCTTGCGCCTCTGCTTCCCGAGCGTGAACGCCCCGCAGCTCAGAAGAAACGGCTTCGCTCACCCGTTGAATGTTGTCCCAAGTCTTGGAAGCATCGGGACCCACAAGCAACTTGGACAGATCGTCCTCAATCCGAGCCGTAGAGTCTGCCAAGCCGACAGCCGCGTCGGTGTCCAGAAAATTAAATTGAGCGAAGCTCATGTAGAGATTATTAGTCTTGATTTCGGGCTGCCCATACCATGTGAGGTTACGATTTCTGAACTCCTGTAATCCTCTGCTGTTGGTAGCTTTCTCGGTCTGCCCATCTGCAAGCGTCGCATGGAGTTCATAGGCTGGCGTTGCCACCGAGTTCCTTTTGTTACGACCGCAATAAAAGAGCTCAATGGCCTCAAGCAGCGAGGTTTTGCCCGAACCGTTCGCTCCGAAGATCAGGTTCACAGTACCAAACTCGAAAGTCCGCCGGCGTGGAAACTCTCGAAACTTCTTCAGATCTAGCGACCGAATAAACGGTGCCGCCTGTACGCGAGGAGCCCGTCGGGGCGCTATAGGCTTCTTGGAGAGCTTGGCAGAAGACGACTCGATGAGTGCGAGCCGCGTGGGAAGGTCGTCATTACTAAGGATGGCAGCGTCGAGACCCGATTCGGTCAGGCGCTCTATCCATGCGGATAAAACGTTGATGCGTGGAACGGCTTGAGCGGGTGCGACCACGTGAGGCACAAGCACCGTTTCAAGATCTTCTTCGGAAATGACAAACTTACGGGCATAGCTCCGGTCACGTTCAATCAGCTCTTTTGCCTTGCGAACCTCGCTGCTCCCGAGCTTCTCTCCGCTCGTAATGAAATACAGATAATTGCTCCATTGCAAACTCTTCAGGCCTTGGAAAAAGTGGCTGCCGATTACTCGATCCTGATACCTCATCAGCTTTTCCTGTGTTCCCGGCAGGTCAGCGGCCACATCCAGGTAGTACACAGCAAAAGGCAGGTCGGCCGCCTTTCTCGTGAAGCGGATAACCGAATCACCAACTTGTTCAACGTTAGAGAATTGCGACGATACTCGCTCGCGGAGTTGTGTGATGTTTAGAGTCATGTCTCCCTCCCTACATCGAACTCAGATTCTTCATCCGTCTTATCGATCTTGACGTACCGATGAGGATCACTAAGGCGAATATTCCCGTTCGCGCGATACCAAACAGCCAAGCGCTGCCTTGCTGACCGGCTTTCCTTCGAATCAGTAGATCCCCGGTGAAGATACTCAGCAGCCGTCTTGTGAGTCTCTTCTACCTGTTTGTCGGCGGCCTCCTCGCCCATATAGATGACCGTCGCGCGTTCTCCGCTCTCAGATATTGCATTTTGATGCGGGAATTGTGGTGACCAGTCGAGCCGAACGCCGTTCTTGAGATCGGCAATGGCCGGGGGTAATGCTCCCTCCGTCTTCAGAATTTCCCACAGGTGAGCGCAGCGTTTTAGGCGCGCAATACGAAACTCCCGAGCCTGATCGTCCGTGTCCTGGCAAAACGTTATGCGACGAATGACTTCGGACGTGTCTATCATGCAGGAGTCCAAGTGGCGAACACCATGCCATTCATCGCTATGCCCAATTTTGCCCGCACAAAGCGCAAGCACGCGTTCTGTATACAGTGGATTATCGGCGGAGATACGCTCCATCTCACCTTTGGCATTGCCCGATTCGTCGACGATGCCAGAGAAGCCGTCGTCCGAGGCTACTTGCTCGACCCAAGCCGTATTCGCATTATTCCAGATGCAAGTCCTGGTAAGTTGTGGTCCTCAACGTCTTGAGACAGCAGCCGAAACTCCGATATGAGCGACCTTGCTCGCTACGAGAAAGTAGGTCGCAGGCTGGTAGTTCAAGAACAAGGCGTGCACTCGAAGCGGCTGAAGCCAGGTGTAGTAAAGACCACGCCTATGGTTATCGCACAGTGTTGCGTCACGCTGATCAAATTTGTCAGGTCTCAGGTACCAAGCCGAGCCTGAGATGTTGTGCCACTGCTTTGTCCCCTCGGCACACGACTCCCGTACATCTTTGGCCCAGTTTAGACAAATAAGCTCAGTCTCATCGCCTTGAAATCGCAGCAGGCGATCTCTGTACTGCCGATATTGGTCCTGTCGCGGCTTTGGGTTCAGTTGTATGTGGACAACCAGAGTGCGGTCGTAAATCGCCAAGGCATGAGCATCTTGGAACGCAAAGGCATCAGAACAAATTAATGAGACCAGTCGTAAATTTTGTCCGCCGGCGCCAAACTGATAGATGCGCGTACCTCGTTGCAGGCCGTTGACCTCGAAGTGGTCGTTGTCACCCATGGGATACGTCTTGAACTGGACGAGGATGACGATTCTCGCAGCGCCGCCACCTTCGGCCGGACGCGCCACGAACACGTACGCAAGCGGGTCAGTGAATCGCGCCGCATCTGGCTGCATCGGCTCGAAGATCACCGTTGCGAACGCAGCAATATCGTGCTTCAGCGCCACCAGTTCGCTGTACTTTATGCTTTCGCAGCCAAGCGCCCAGAGTTTTCCCGTTGCGGGTACCGTACCGTTCTTGATCGCAGCAACAAGCGTCTCCCAGGGCATCGAGTACTCAGGCGTGATGACGAGGTCAGCTCCTGTTTGGCACGCATCGGCCAGAAATCCGCCAAACTGCCTTTGCGCAAGCTCGCGATCCCGGTTGCGAACCCCAACAGTGTTTGCCTCGATGTGACCGGACGGTTGCATTAGCAACACTGAGTAGTTCTCAACGTTGGCCACCAATGCATTGATCACCGGCGCACCGAGTCCTTCGAGGGCGAGTACTTCGGTAACCGGTTTAATCTCCATGCGATCACCACTCCCAGCAGCGGCGTATGCCGGATTGTGTGAGTATCCTCCCAGAAATAGTATTAGCGCCGCCCGCTCGTGAAGCCCAGCAATCAATCATCTCGCTCATTAGCATGTCACTCTTTTTCAAAACCGCTGTTGCCCGAGAACTTCAGCGTGCGACTGTTCTCAGTGACCGTGCGCACGACGTTGTCGGAAGCGCCACCGGGGATATCAGCTTCGATTTCCAGCGTCACCCGCACGGACGACCCGACCAGCCCAACAATATGAGTAATAACTTCATCCGCGATTCTCCCGGCATCGCGTCCAACTCGCGCGGGATCAAGATTCACAGTGCCGTGGTAACGCCGTGGTTTGGCCGGTTGAGCCGCTCCGGAGCGATCAGTGCCCGATGTCGGCTCGCCTCCTCCTGCGGGCGGCGTGTGGTCCGTCGCGTCTCTGTCGACGGCAACTGATGCAGCCATCTCTTGGTCGATCTGCTTCCGCGCTATGTCAGGCTGCACTAGCACGCCGCCATCGTCCGCGGTGACGGTTAACTGTATGCGTGAACGAAGCCCACGATAACGGTCTGCAGGTGCGTCGTAGCTTTCGGCATAGCCGAAGCTGTCCCGCTCCCATGTCAACAACGCAAGCCCCCCAGCAATCGCGTTCAAAAGAACAGTCGTTGTCTGCAGCCGCGGCAGGTAGAGGTAGCGGCCAAAATCCTCGACAAGCTGGCGGATCGCCACGTGGTTCCCACGCCACAGGGGCACGCGGTCCATCTCCATACGCAGGCGCGAGGCCGCGAAGTTCAAAACAAGCAATTCGTCGTTCTTCAGCTTCTTGCTGGCTCGCTCTGCGAGGGCGTCACTGCCTGAAAGTCGGATCGTCTGCCACGTGACAGGGGCTTGCGGGCTGGCCTGGGTCGGCACGAGCAACCATTGGTAGGTTTCCGGAAGCCGCGCCGTCACAGCGCCATCGGCCGCGGTCTTCTGCGTATCGGCCTGCTTTACCTGATGTGGCGAGAGGTCGAGCTTTTCTTTCTCATTCAGGATCGATTCCCATGCCAGAAATTTTCGCACTGCTTCGTCCAGATCCTGCAGCCGTGTCTTGTCGGCGGCAAGAAAGATGATTGTATTTCGGTACAGGCGCGGCGCGGTCCCGCGCGTTTCGAAAATTGTTTTTGCCGCCGTCTCAGCAGCGTTATCGGGCTCCTTGCTGTAAGCATGATCGACCCCAAGAACAACGAGCCGCGCGTCAAGGTCATCCGGCACATCGGCACTGGAGGCCGGCATTGGGTGCACACGCTTGAAGTCACCCATCTTGCGCAGGTCGGCTCGCAGGCGATTCTCCAGCTCATGCACAACCTTGTCGGGATCTCGCTTCAATTGTTCAGCGCGGTCGTCGGCCAGTTTCGTAACAGTGGGTTGCGTCGAATACCAGTAACGCGGCCCGTCCTGATAGAGATACGTTGCAGCGGCGGCGAGGCGCCGCAGAGCGTCACCAAACACGGCGGGCGACTCACCCGGCATCACACACCCGAGCTTCACTCGCCGGTCCTCAACGCCCCGGTTGGCGGCGGACGCAGTAGGCGCAGAGCCCAGGTAGATTGTTCGGGCGACGCGCCGGCACGCGGCGAATTTGCCAAGGTTTGGCACTTCGCCGTCGAGCCGCAGCGGAAGGGAACTGGGACCGTCCACATCCTTTTCGAGGATCGGTACCCAATTGTCAGATAGATACCGCGTCAGCTCGAACTGCACACGCGGATCGTCGATAGGAATGTTGGCTGGCAGAATCAGCGGGTTCTTATCCCCCTTCTCCCACAAGCTGTGAATCACCGCGGCCATGAGGCGCAGCACGCCCCGCGTACGTTGAAACTTCACCAGTGTTGACCAGTCGGTGTAGAGCCGGTCAAAGATCTCCGGATGGATTGGATAGGCTGCCTTGATCCGTTTTTCGTAATCTGCATCGTGGCATTCAGGAGGAAACTCCTGGTGCTGCACACGGTAAAGCTCCGCAAAGGCTCGCGCTACCACATCCCGATCCCTAAATTGCGCCTGATCGGCAAGCGGCTCAAACAACCGCCGACGCACGATCTCGAACCCCTCCTCCGCACTTGCTGGCCTCCACGATGACTCCACGCGACCCACGACATTGCGCAGCCGGTCCAGCGCTTCGCGCCCCCGCTGTCCGCCAACCTCTACATCATCGGCCTGCGCGTGGGGCGAGCTGCCGGTATCCGATGCCGGCAAGCTGATAACCAGCAGACAATTCTTGGCCAATTTTGCCGATTCGGTGAGGACCTGAGCAAAGCTGAACTGCGTCTCGAAGCCGCCTGCGGGCAGATCGCCCTGATCATGAAGCTGGCGTGCATACGCGACCCATTCGTCGATCAGAATTAAGCAGGGTCCGTATTCATTGAACAGCTCCCGCAGAACGTCGCCGGGGCTGGTAGCCCTTTCGTCATCGGCCCGGACACGCTCAAAGGCCTTTTTTCCACCGAGCTGCCAGGCAAGCTCCCCCCATAGGGTGCGTACCATTGTGCCGTCGGGCTTCTTCACGGGGTTGCCCGGTGAGATCTTATTGCCCACCAATACCACGCGCTTGGCGGTCGGCAGGCTATTGGCCGCTGCTTCTTGCAGCACGGCGTCGATGTCCGCCAGGTCACTCGGTTTTATGCCAGAAAAAAGGTGATAAAGCGCCAGCATGGAGTGCGTTTTGCCGCCGCCGAAGTTAGTCTGAAGCTGCACAACCGGATCGCCGCCTTGTCCGGACAGACGCTGCACCGCCCCCACAAGCAAATGCTTGAGGCTCTCGGTGAGATAAGTGCGCCGGAAAAATTCAACCGGTTTCTTGTATTCGTCTGTCCCCTCGCCCAGATGCACCTGCCACAGATCGGCGGCGAACTCGGCCTGCTGGTAGCGACCGCTCGCCACGTCCTTGTGCGGAGTTACTACTTCGCGCCAGGGCTTGAGGTTGCTCGCCGACGCGCTCTCGATGGCCGTACCCGCGCTCTTGCGCTTTTCGGTTCTTACCTGCTCGTCGAACCGCAGGCGCAAAAGCTCCATTTTCGTTTTTTCTATTTCGTCAGCCTGCGGTGCCGAAACGGCCGTGAGAAGCCTCCCTGACGAGTCGAGGGCGCGGTAGGCATCATCACTGGAGAATGTCTGCTGGTGCGCCCACTTGTTCCGAAGATCACGCAGTTCGCTTACTAGGCTGCGCTCTGCCGGTCCCAACGTGCGGCGGAAAACATCGTTCCAGGCTTCCCACATGAGCTTCAATAGGCCCGCGGCGTCCCATTCGCCGATACTCTTCTTGGCCAATATGCGATCTTCGCCAAGGTAACGCGTGGCCTCTGCGAGAGCCCGCTCTTTATATGAGCTCTTGAACTCACGCTCAACGAAAGGTCCAAGCCCTTGCTTAAGGAGATCCATCGCCTTGCCGACACGCTCGTGATTAGTAATCGCCATGGGTTACTCCTGCTTGAACAATTCCGTCTGAGACACCTGCGCCTTGGTACCGTCGCGCGCCAGACGCGCAATCTCTGGCCAGCCGAGGACGAGTGCGTTATACGCTAGCGCCTCCTGCGGTCGTTTCTTCTTTTCACATACGTTGAAAAGCCGATATGCGAGATCACGAACTATATCGCTATCCCTGCCAAACTTTCTTAACAGATCAGCTGTGACCACGTCCCCGGCCTTTTCGTGGAAATACAGCCGCAGCAAATGGTGGGTCATTTCCCAGATAGTCAAGCGCTTGGCCGTCGCAGGATCCCAATTAGCCGGCAATTCGTCGGGGCGGAGTAGCCGAACCTTACCCCCCTTCGAGTGTATGAATCCGGCGTGCTGCAGGCCGGCGACTGAAGTCACCTTGGCTTTGCTTAGCAGCTCGGCATCTCCGAAGTCTCCCTCTGCAAAACCGTGCTGCTCGAACCATGGGATGGCCCAACGTGTCTCAGGATCAAACTCATCCTCCTGCTCAGAGAGCACCTCCGTGAGCGTTTGGTTGATCAGTGACAGTGCCATACGAACTGTCATTGCGTTACCGCTACTCTCAAGAACGCGAGTGTAGCGTGAGTAGATAGCCATGCCCGGACCTATCGCGGCTTGGGCGAAGTCCACCGGCGCAATGTTGCCTTGTTGCAGATGCCTGAGTGCCGATGGCAAATCGCGCTTCAGTTCAGCCACAAAGGAGCGCCGGTCGGTCTGCGGTGAATCGACAGGTCGGGGTCGGCACGCTAGAACGATGTAAGACGCGAGTGCGTTCGTACCCATTGAGATCATCCGCCATTTCTGGGAAGCTCGTACTGGCCACGTAGCAGTGATCTGGAATCCGCTGGATATCAGGGCTTCGAGTAATGTCTCCCAGCCGGTCGTCAAATCTACGGATGATTTGCCGTTCTCCTCGACAGAATCGCTCTCTTCGTCGTCTTGTTTGAAGGCATAATAAACCGTAAGCGGGAAGCGACTGTCCATCTTGTCGCGCAAGGCTGTGAAGGCTTTTCTGAAGCCCGACTCGAAATGCTCCCTGGCCTTTTCCTTGTCGCCATCAAAGCGTTCCGGCGACGCTGTCAATTCGTGCAACTTCGGTACCAGTACGGTACTGAATAAGTCGCGATAGAGTACACCCACTGTTCGTCGCAGCCAGACGTAGAAAAAATCGCTTAAAACTGCATAGCCGATATTGTCGTAGTAAGGTGGGTCGGTGCTTACAAGAAGGTTGGTGATGCCGTTTGCGCCTGTGGCAGCGTCGATTTGCGAGGCATGACCAAGCTTCTCATTTCCCACGATTAACGTTTCAACGGCGTCAGCGCATATTCCTACCGCGGTGTGCCAACAGACACCCTTCTCACCCATGATGTTTGACTCTGCGAAGTCCCAGACCATTGGAATCGCCTGGCGTCCGAACAACTGCATCAACTGCTCGCCACTGGGCTTCCATCGACACAACGCGTTATTGAAATCACTGCAACGGCCTACTGCGAGCGCCAAGAATGTTGTTACTGTCCGCGCATAGTGACCAGCATCATCCGGGGACATCCCAGCGACGGTAGCATCCCGTTCAACATCCGAGCTAATGTCCTTTACCAATTCACTGAAAGTCACCATAGCTGTCAACTGCCGCGGAGTGAAGAGATCTCTGAAATTCGGCATTCCGTACAGCGGCGGTGAGAACCATCGCCGATCGTTGGTCATCGGTTGATCCACATCCGAGGCATCAGGTGCCGACACAGCAGGGACTTGGCTCGCGGTACTAGGAAGATAAATTCGTCCACGGGGACCGTCAGCCACTACAGCAAACGGTATTTCATCTACGCCATACTTAACCGCAAGTTCGCGAACCTCCCCTTTGCTGAAGAACGTTCCGCAAAAAAGGCATCTAGCTCCTTTGCCACTCGTTGTTTCTTTTTCAGGCTTGTCGCTATTCTCAATCTCGAAACTAACTGTCTTGGTAGCCTGATCTAACTTTGGTGTTGCAATCACGAACCGCGGCTTTTTGCGGACCAGCCAAAATGAACGAACCAGCGGCGCACGAGCCCCACACGCGGGGTTAGAACATTGAATGGTTCTTGCCCACAGCCAGGCGATCGCTGTGGCATCACCGCCACCTTGATCCGCCGGCAGGCGGACCTTCGGATAGAGTTGCCCGATCTTCGCCTGCGCGCGATCCCGGATAATCCGTCCGTAATATCGCATGTCTGCCGCCAGCCCCTGAGTGCCGTGCCAATTGGCAGAACCGCCGATCTTTCCGCGATCGTCGGGATTCACAGGAGCCTGTCCCGCCCACCGAGGAGCGAGTTCAAGATTGCACTTGTTCAGCAGGACCGCCACCGGATTAAGATCCCCCGCGTGGCCCTCCAATCCCAGACGATTCGCCTCCAGGGGAATGGAGCCGCCGCCGGCGAACGGGTCAAACACCGCCGGAAGTCGCCCGTCGCAATGGCGCAACATTTCCTGTTGAGCTTCGGCATAAATCTCGTGAGCCTCATGCAGCTTTTTTCCCATCATTCGGCGCAGAATGTCGAATAAACGCTCGCGCTCAGCATTTTGGGCTTCTTCGGTAGGCCAAATCTCAGGATGCGCTTCAGGGTCGTCCACCACAGACGCGAACAGAACGGCACGCGCGGTCGGCAATGGCAGTCGTGCCCACCATTGGTGAATTCCCTTGGGGTGCGGTCCAATGCCGGGCATTTTGTCGTAGGCCGATGCATCGTTGATCTCCGGCAGAGGGAGAGCGACTTCAATGAGTTTCTTCTTAGGGGTCATGCACTATCCATTTCATTCACAACGGATGCTCCGCGCGTGCTAGCAGTTCGGCAAAGTCATAGTTGACGCTCGTGACCCCGAAATCCGGCTCGCGCACGAAAGGACGCCGCACATAGTGCACGCGGTGCGCGTCTCCTTCCAGGAACTCGACGATGGCGAGAATGAAATCCTCGGGCTTGTTGAGCGAGTACAGAATCTCGTTCTTGGTCACCGTGATGGTCGCCGCGCCCGTGATGCGGCCCTTCACTTCCAGAAACCGTAAACGTCCGGTGCGTGCGTCGCGGCTTTCGATGTCATAGCCGAGCTTTTCGAATTCGCGGTCGGTTGGGTCGAAGCCCAGCTTGCGCTCGACCTCCAGCACGATTTGCCGCGCACGCGCAGCCGCGGCCTGCCTGTCTGCCGCTTGTGTCCCTTCGGGTAGCGGCCTGCCGGTCATCTTTGCAATCAGTCCGGCAGGCACGACCATCATGCCTCCGAGCGCTACAGGTGGCAGCGCAGAGACCTGCGCTTCAAGGTCGAGCTGCTCCATGCGTTTCTGAAGGCGGGCCTGCAGGTCATCCGCCCGGCGGCGCGCTTCCTGCGAGTTGAGCCGGGCATTAGTTCTTCCAGCCTGCTCCTGCAGCTTCAGCTCCTCAGCACGATGATCCCAGTAGCCAATTTCCTTTGTCAGCCGATCCTTGACAGCGGCGCGGGCCTTTCCGATCCAGGTGCTGCGTCGCTCACGAACCTCTTTCAGATGTTCCGGGACCACCTCGGCGATGGCGTGGGCTAATGCCTTCTGCTCCAGGTCACGGGTAATCCACGCGCTCTCCGGGCGCGCCAGCAACGCTTCTACGCCGGGTTCGTCCGCCTGCAGCGGTCGGAAATCCAGATACGGCGCGTAGTGCAAATGGCCGGCATTGCCGGCAGCATCCAGCTCGACATAGAGCATCTGCTTCGAAATCGTCCGACGATCGCCATTCTTGAGTAAGCTCGCATCCTGAATGGCGTGCTCCAGGTAAAACAGCACCCGCGGGGTTGTGCCGGGATCGCGATCATCCACGAGAATCGTGCCCCGCCGCAGAAGGTCCCGATGGCGATCGAGCGTCAGGTCAAGCGTGGCATCGAGCAGAGGATGGCCGGGACAGACAAACGCTGCCATCGGCTCGCCTTGCGGTGAGATCAAGGACTTTTCGAAGACGATCCGCTCGTAGCGCGGCAGCACCGGTTCGCCCGTTCCGATCAAGCGATCACGATTGCGCACGGGTGCCGGGACATGCGTGACTTCATAACGGCGTGCTTCGCGCTGCCGCGCCGTGCCCCCGAGTTGACTGAACGCTTCGAGGAAGAATGACTCGACATAATGCGGTTGCAGACGGCGGGCCTCTGCGCGCTCCATGTCCTCCCGCACGCGCGCGACACGGCTGGCATCCATGACGTCGTGAGCCAGTGCGCGCTCTTCAAGCAGGTCCTGAAGATGCGGACGATCAACCGCTTCGGCAATGGCTTGTTTTAGTTTTGCCCGTATATCAGGCCGATCGCCATAGCGGACTGCCTCAATTAGCAGCTCGCGGAGTGATCGGCCTTCAAATTGGAGTTTACCGAGCACATCGAACACCTGTCCGCCAAGAGCCTGGCGGGCCTGCTCCAGCTTCTCAAGTAAGGTGCGGTAAACATCGCCCTCGCGGGTTTCCTCGGCGACCAGATTCCAGAGGTGACATACCTCAGTCTGCCCGATTCTGTGAATACGGCCAAAGCGCTGTTCAATCCGGTTGGGGTTCCATGGTAGATCGTAATTGACCATCAGGTGCGCGCGCTGAAGGTTGATGCCCTCGCCCGCGGCATCAGTGGCAATCAGGACATTCACCTCGGGATCGTGTTTGAACGACTCTTGCGCCTTCATGCGTTCCTCACGGCCCATCCCGCCGTGGATCACGACCACGGCCTCCTTGCGACCAAGCAGCGTGGTGACGCGTGTTTCCAGGTAGCTCAGTGTGTCGCGGTGCTCCGTGAAGATGACCAGCTTTTGGCTAGGTGAAGGCTTGGGCGACGGAATGGTGCTGCCGCCATTGGCCTCGGCGGTTGTGTGGCTGGAACTGGTGGAGGTTCTGAAGACTTCGCCGAGCAGGCTCGCCAGTTCACGCCATTTGCGATCATCGCCGCTGCGGCGCACGGCCAGTGCCAGTGACTCAAGGCGAGCCAGGGTTGCGATCTCCGCTTTTAGCTCATCGATGCTGCGCGCCGCTGTCGCCTGATCGAGGATTTCTTCTTCGGCAGCTTCGACCTCGTTGTCCGGCGCGTCCTCAAGGTCATCCACGTCTTCTTTATCGAGCGCGGGCGTTGCGGCGGCCAGCGCCTCAATCGCAGCGCCGCGCTGCAACAGTTCGAATTCCCGCAGGCGCTTCTGCAACCGCTCACTGCGCCGGCGCAGCGACTGGTAAATGGCCTCGGGTGACGATGCCAGCCGCCGTTGCAGGATCGTGAGCGCGAATCCCACCGTGCCCGCTTGCTTGTCGTTGGCCAGTGCCTCCGCGCGGTCAAACTCGTGGCGCACATAGTCGGTGACTTCCTTGTACAGCCTCGCCTCCGCGTCCGACAGCTTATAGGGCACAGTGTAGGCGATCCGCTCCGGGAATAGCGGCGTGCCGTCGAACTTGAGCAGGTTTTCTTTCACCATGCGGCGCATAAGATCCGAGACTTCGACCTGATGAACTCCGTCGCGAAAACGGCCCTCGAAACGGTCGCCATCGAGCAGCGCCATGAACAGCTGAAAATCCTCTTCCTTCCCGTTATGAGGAGTCGCGGTCATCAACAGGAAGTGCCGCGTCAGGCCCGAGAGGAGTTGCCCGAGGTGATAACGCTTGGTGTATTTGACCTCGCCGCCGAAAAACGTAGCCGAAAGTTTGTGGGCCTCGTCGCAGACGACCAGGTCCCACCCGCAGTCCGGCACGGACAGCTTTCGTTGTACATCTTCGTCACGCGACAGCTTGTCCAAGCGAGCGATGACGAGGTTGTTTTCGAGGAACCAGTTGCCGGTCCGCGCTGCTTCGAGCTTGTCGTTGGTCAGAATTTCGAAAGAGAGTTGAAAACGGCGGTAAAGCTCATCCTGCCACTGCTCGGCGAGACTGCCGGGGCAGACGACGAGACAGCGCTGCAAGTCACCGCGCGCAATCAGTTCCTTGATGAAAAGCCCGGCCATGATGGTCTTGCCCGCACCAGGATCGTCGGCGAGCAGGAACCGCAATGGTTGACGCGGAAGCATGGCTTCGTAGACAGCCGTGATCTGGTGCGGCAGCGGTTCGACAAGCGAGGTATGTACCGCGAGCACCGGGTCGAACAGATGCGCCAGACGAATACGATGAGCCTCGGAAACAAGGCGGAACAGACGCCCGTCGCCGTCGAAGCTCCAGGGACGGCCGTGCTCTACCACTTGCAGGCGCGGTTCGTCGTGACGATAGAGCAGCTCGTTCGCAACACGGCCAGAAGGTCCCTTGTAAGTCAGCTCCAAAGCCTCGGAGCCAAACCACTGCACGCTGACCACTGTAACGGCTTGGTCCGGCAGGATGCCGCGGATTGCTGCTGTGGGTTGAAGGTCTTCGAGACGAGTCATTTTTTCTTATCTTTTCTCTTTTCTATGACACTGTCCCCGCCGGCGCTTCTATCTGCGATGTATCTCTCCGCCGCATCACGTACCACCCACGCCAACGACACTTTTTTTTGCTTCGCGAGCTCTTCGAGACTTTCGTAAATGTCTGGCGGAAAACTGATCGACGCCCTGACCGTGCTGGCGGTCTGTACCTCCATGCTTTTTCCACTCCCCTTTGTCCTTTTCATATTGACGGCCTTCAGGAATTCACCACCTTACACCACGTCGGTGAATCTGCAAATGGCCCCCGATGGGCCTAAGACCTTGGCCGTTCTTACAATCTCGCCTTCGACTGTTTCCTCAGTCCGGATCGCTTTTCTTGCTAGAAGAATCCGGCTCAGGACCGACTGCCGCGTTTCGTTTGGCGCCCGCGCTTCCCGCAAGAAAGCGTTGCACCAACGGGTACTCTTCCAATGCCTTTTGAACTTCAGCGAGCCCCCGATAGAGATAAGAAGATCCATCTTCCGAAACTTTGTTGAGACCCTGCACAACAATCGTCGCGAGGTCAGCGGGTACTCGTTCACTCTGCCACCGCGGTATATTGACGAACACCTGCGGATATTTTCCGGTCAGGTGGTCAACAAGAAGCGCGGCACGCAGCGATCCGGAAAGATCCCCAAGGCGACCTAGTTGACCGCCGATGCACTCCGCAGACTCCGCTAGTGTCCGAATCCCTCGATCAAGGAACTCGGGCTCCGGTACTGCGAGACCGACCTCGACAACACTGCCACCTGGGACTTCGTTTACCCGATATGAGTATGGGTTGCGAAATCTGAGAAGGCCGTATCGGACCAAATCGCAATTTTCGCGATCAATTTGCACCCAGGATTTGAATACTTCTTTGAGCCTGTTCATTGTTTCATCGCTAGTCAGGTCATAGCAGCTCACTTGAATGATCGGAGCTGACAACGAAAACGTCTCCCCGTTTGTCCAATCCGCTGACGCTCCTTCCACAATGTCCTCTGGCGTGAGGACAAGCCGATTCGGTAATCTGCCCATTGCCCGGACATAGAACCTCGGCGTGACGTGGTAGACGCGAAGAATCCCGTTCTTCTTATCCACGCACGCGAGAAACAGGGGTGTGGGGTAATCCACCAACCATCTCACTGACTCTTCGTGTTCAAAAACCCAAGCGTCGGTCCCGCTCTTAACCTGGACCACAAAATAGTCACGAACAACTGCCCGCTGCCCAATTCGATCGGACAGCGTGCAGTACAGGTCAACGCCGTAATCATCTTGCCGCCGCACCGGCGTTACCGTGCCCCAGGAAGAGAAAAGGTAGTCAGCGAGTATTTCCGATCGACTGCCCTCATGCGGATTGGGTGCATACGCTCCTGTCATAGGTCTGTTGCTCATGTTTTTCTCTTCCTAGCCTCTTGCCCGGATCAATGTTTCTAAAGTTTCTGTGCTTTCTGGTAAGCGTAAGTATCGAAAATGAAATTACTGAACGTCATTGCCGCGTTCACAATTAGAGCGGCATGATGTGCCGCGGGCTTATATTCCCGAACGTGGCGGTCGCCCATCTTGTTACTGAGGCCGGACAGGCCGCCGATGATGCTGATGAAACCGGTCAGCGTTTGCTTCAGGCTGTTGCTGATCTTCGGGTTTTCAGGCGAGAGGTTCAAGTGCTTCTGCACACGCTTGTAGAGCTTCGGCAGGTCCCCGTCATAGTCTGGCGCATTCGCATCGAATTCTTTCTCGATGGCGGCCAGAACGGCCTCGACCAGGGACCGGGCATTCGTGATGGCCCCGTCATAGTCTCCCTGATTCATCTTGGTACGGCACTTCTCGATTTGCTCCATGATGAATGCGTGTGAAAGATGACCAGGCTCCAGTTTCACGTCGACGACGATCTCTCCGCGTGTTTTGTCGACGACATCGTAGCCTTTGCCGTGCGGCACGATCTCGTAGCCATCAAAAGCCAGGAACTCATTAAGGTAGGTAAGCGCATCCTGCAGGTTGGCTGGTTTGTTTTGCTGTGTCTCCTTGTCAAAGATGGTCGCGCCCATGAAATCGCGCGGATCGACGGCAGACAGAATGACCTTCTTCATTGTCGGCGTGCCGTTGAACTGGCGGATGCACTCTTCGGCAAACACCCATCGCGACGGAAAACCCTGACCATAGGTATGGTTCGTACCACACTCGTTGAAGAAGCTGACGAGTTTTGGCCCTCCCCGGTAGGGCGAAAGCCCCTTGTCACCCGTGATGATTTCTCCGAGCCGCTTGACGGTTCTTTCCGAGATTTTCATTGTGCTGCTCTTTCTACTTATCCGCGAGAGCCGCTTTCAGATCGTCGTGTTCAAACGCCGACGCCATGCGGTCGATCTCGGCTTTGGTGAGGCCGTGCCGGGCGGCTTCGTCGCGCCACTTCGAGACGGCCTTGCCGACCTGCTTGGCTATGGCGCGGGCCTGGCCGGCATCCAGCTCGAAATACTCCGCAACTTCTAGGGCCAGTGCGAGTGACGCCGTGTTGTCGTCCTCGTTGATCGCGGTGCTGAGTATGCGCGGCTTGATGTCGGTCGGCACGGGGTTCATATCGTAGGCCGGTGACAGGCGCCAGCCCTCCTGCCCCGCGTAGAGAAAGCCGTGATTGCGCAGATGGTCGTCCGTGTTGGAAATCAGAATGTTGAACACCAGCCGCCGCCACAGCGCCTCCATGTCGGCTTTCGGCGCGGCGCCGTGCTGGCGCAGCGCGTCGACAATTTCCAGATAGCTTCGACTGTCGTTGTCCTTCGACCCGAGCATGCTCATGGCGGAGAGGAAGGGAATGCGCCGCTTGCCCTCGCGGTCGAAACGGCGGAGGAGGAGGACGGGTTTCTTGGAGATGATTTCGATACGGCTTTCGGGCACAGCGATGCCAGCTTTGCTGGCCAGTGCGAGGGCGACGGCCTCCCACACGACCGTGTTGTAGTCGTCGTCCTTGCGCGGGAATTTTGCAATCGCGAGGTGGCCATCCTTTTCGATGACGGAGGCCTTCGGGCGCGCGCCGCCGAGCGATGAGCCGGGCGCGAACAGCAGGCGCATATCCTCCTCGGTGTCCTTCTCCTCCATGACGTGTTCGGCAGCGGAGAGAAGTTTCGGCAGTTCGACCAGAGGCGGGATGCGCTTGACGCCCTCCTCGCGCAGGAACGGGCCGCCCGCCTGTTCGGCAAAGCGCAGTGCGCCCTGGCGGGCCTCGTCGTCCACCAGCAGCAGGAAGTCGATTTCCTGCAGTGTGCGCGGCGCGGTGCCCTCGCGCTCGGCGCGCCGGCGTTCCATGCGGCGCATCAGCGCGCGGCCCCACCGGTCGGGGGCGGAGTCGCCGATGGCGCCGAACATCGGCGTATCGGCCGGCGTGTGGAACGGGCCGGGGCCAACTTGCAGAGCCGGTTCCAGCGAGAATCGCGCGGGATTTTCTTGCCAGGCTTTGTCGTATTCGAAGGTCGCGCTTTCCTTGTTCTTGCGCACATGGGCCCACAGCCGCCCCATCAGGTGGGGCGTGCCGTCGAGGTCCACGTACACAAGGGTTTCTTTATCCATTACTTGTCTTTCTTGGTTTTCTGTTTGCGCGCGCCGCGAATGCGCTGCGGCAGGTTTTCTTCTTCGAGCTGGAGGCCCACGGGATCGTTCTTCGGGGCCGCGAGGTCGCCCAGCCGGTCGGCCATGCCCAGTACATAAAGGACGGTGGCGTAGCTCGCGATGGAGACGCTCGGATCGCCCCGCTCCACCCTGATAAAGGTCGGCTTGCTGATCGAGGCCCGCTCCGCCGCGATCGCCATGGGGATGCGCCGCCGCCGCCGCGCATCCTTAATATCGTGGCCAAGCTTGCGCAGAGCGCGTGAAACGGGGATAGGCAGCCTCAGCACGGTTCAATCTCCCTTATAGTTAAGGTCAACGATACGTGACCATACACGAGATAAGGTAAACTATAAGACACCTTGAGTCAACATAAGATTTGGTGTTGATTTTCAACTCAACATTATGGGAAACTCTGCTGAGTGGCCCCCAAAGTAACCCTCGGAAGCAGGCTACGGGCTCTCAGGCTCGAAGCCAAACTGTCACAGCGTGATCTCGCCGACCGTGTTGCCAGGCGACTGAAAGAGGATGATCGCGGCGGTTTTGATTTTACCTACCTCTCAAAGATTGAAAACGACCGGCTGGTGCCGTCAGCCGCAGTGATCCTGGCATTAGCCGCTGAACTGAACGGCGACAGCGACGAGCTGCTCGCCCTCGCCGGCAAGGCTCCCGCCGACGTTGGCGACATGCTCAAACAAAGCGAGGGTGCGCGGATGTTCTTCAGGTCCGCGATGTCGAAGCGGCTTTCGGAGGACGATTGGAAGAAACTCCTGCGGGAGATTCTACCGGACAAGAAATGAAATTTTACCGCAACGAGCGCATCGAGGAAATCGCCGAACAGCGCCTTCGGGAATTCGAGGGCAAGCTCGGTAGTGCGCTTTCTCTACCTATCGACATTGAACTCTACGGCGATCTTGTGCTGGGGCTGTCAATGCTATGGGAAAACATTGACGAACTTCCCGGCGAGGAAGTCCTCGCCGGCGTGCGTCCCGCCGACAGGCTGATCGTGATGAATGAGCGCCGCAAACTTGAAATGGAACAACAGGCTGGCCGGCGGCGCCTCACCCAGGGCCATGAGATGGGTCACTGGGATCTCTTTGTCGACATCTCGAAACTCGACCACCCCGAATTGTTCGCTGACTCAGCGCCTTCCATGTTCGCCTATCGCAGCTCGACAGGAGGCCAGGTGCAGATCATGAGAACGCTCCTGTCATGCGAGGCCGGGCGCGACATCGTGCGGCAGATCAACGCCCGTGCCGACACCCCGGACGAGGCGCGTTCCGTCAATCGTTATGCGGCCGCCATTCTCATGCCGCGCGCCATCATCGTCGAGGAGGCCAGAAAGATCGACTGCACGCAGTGGCGAAACCTGTACCGCCTGGCTGAGCGGTTCGGCGTTTCCATTTCGGCGCTGCGCGTGCGGCTGGAACAATTCAATCTCGTGTACGTGGATCAGGCAAATAAGAAGCTCTATGCCTCGCGCGAGGAAGCGATGGGACAGGCGCGTCTGCAGTTCTAAAAAAATTTGTGAGGAGTGTTGAGTTGAACCTCAACAACAATACGAGGCCCATAGAACGAGAGCCGCCATAGCCGCGCGCGACTCGCGCTCAGAAAGTTTTCAGAACAAAATTCAAGTCAGAAGAGGATAAAGACATGAAGGAATTTGAAGTGACATGCGTTAACAAACCAGATCGTTACAGCTCTCACGAACATATCACCCACATTGGCAACCCTGCAGGTCAGTGGCGGATCACGCACGAGCTGGCCATCAAGAAGATCGACTCGAAGGAAGAAGCCTTCTACACGGTCGATCGCTCAACCGGAAAGAAAGTGTACGTCTACGTCGTTCGGGGCGATGGCAACAAAGCTCCATATCTCCGGACATACGCTGACGGCAAGTGGCAGGACAATCTCCTTGCGCTGGCGGAATGCAACGGAGCTTGCAAGCTTATTGGCTAGGTGCAGGCGGCGAAAGGGCCGGTCCTCGCGGATTGGCCCTTTGTTTTTTAAGCCATGACTTCCAGAGCCAGTTTCAGCCCTTGGGAGGCACCGGCTGCCGCCCAGCTTGAGGACTCTGCGCTGAAGACGAGGCTCCGACGCATGCTCGGGATGAATGGCAATAAATAAGGAGCGCAAACCAGCGCCTCAGACCGGCGGCTGCCAGAGCTGATTGATAATCTCGCTGACAATCTGAAACGACCGCAGCGGCCAGTTGTGAAGTTCCGTGCTGCCGTGCGCGTAATCATTGCGGACCATCGGCAGCAGTTCGGGCAGCATCTTCACGTAATCCCATTCCAGATCCTCGGCCGTGATCTGTATGTCCGATTCGTCCCATGTGAATTCGGTCAGACCTTTCTCTGTCGCCTCGCGGAACTTCTCCATCTCCACGCGCGCCCGGCTCCTGATCTCGCCGCGATTCTGCCACGCCGAGAAGTCTTCGTTCCTGACGAGCCCGTCATCGATGGCGTATTTCAGCAAAGGACGCAGCGTCGGCCTTTTCCCCTTGATCTTGCCGAGCCTGATTTCTTCCTTGAGTCGCTCGCGCAATGCCAGCTCCAGGCACGCCAGAATCTGGTGCTCCGCCACGGGGTAGAAGCGGTAAACGAACCATGCATACAGATACACATTTCTTGCCGTTTCGAAATGCATAACGATTTCCTGCGGCACGCCGCCATGCAACGCATAGGCCGATATCAATTCATGGTGGTCGGTCAGCTCCATAGGACGCGAGGTTCCGTTGCTCCGGTCAATCCTCACGAACATCGTGTTGCACGGATCGGGTTCACACGCATGTTCTGCCGGTCTCAACCCTTCCAGGTCGTACTTCTGCTCTGTCATTGTCGATCCTTTGTAGCGGAACCTTTTGAAGTCACGAACTTGCTTTTCGATCATAAAGCCTGCTTCAGCTCGACAATGTTCGTAGCGCTGGCTAGCTCAGATTCGCAAAACGAATGACTGTCGGTCACCCACACTATGTACTGTTCAGGCGCTTGGACAGGATTGTGTGTGCCGCACGTGGGCCGTACTCAGCCCCGAAGGTCCGTAAGGTCAAGGGAGATGCAAGGTCACGCTCAAAGGATTTCTTGTTCGGAATATCGTCGAGCGTGGTGAACATGAATTCTTGCACCGTCAGTTTCTGCTTTCCTTAGGGCAGCGACCGAACGAACTTCTGCGTCATTTTCACGATGTCTGCTCCAGCCGTCTTACGAAGACGGACGGTCTGAGGCTTCACACCATTGCGATACCAGTGCCACAGAATCCCGTGGAGATTACTCAGGTCGGTCACGAGCTTCGCCAATTCTCGCGTATTCGTCTGTGCTACCAAAGCACTGATGTCCATTCTCTGCTTGTGAGCATACCGTTTGTCGCGAATCTGCTTATAACACTTCCCGTACACCGTGCGGCGTTTCTCTACGAATGCATTAAGCCAGTTGAAATCTGAGACCGTGGGCTCCTTCACGTCCCTCATGACGTCGTCTACCAAGTGGAGGGCATTCGCCAAATCCTTTTCCTTGCGCTTCCCCAAAGCAGCTTTAGAGAAAATCGACGGGTTCCTTTCGATAAGTTTGAGAAGCCGTCCGATGTTGTGAGAGTCGCGGCTGTTGTCAAAGATTCTTCCCAAAGCTATCAGGGAATTCGCCTGAATGGAGCCGAGTGCCACTACCCAGAATCCCGCATTCCGATTCAGCAGATCATAGACTCTTCGACTCTTACGGGCGGCGGCGTGAACCGTGCGCCAGATGTAGAAGCACTGAACGACCTCGTCAACATCGTTGTCGAAGACGCGAAGTTCGTTCTGAAACTCTGCTTCGGGGTCAGCTTGATTTGCCATTGAGAATTGGATTAGACAGAAAAAGAGGCCGGGGATTTTTCACCCGGCCCTAAATTTTATCGGTTGAAAATTTCGTCAATGTAGCGTCGCATCTCAGCGGCTTGGCCCGGACCGTACCCGTGAGCCGCCAAGGGCTGATACACGGACGGTACAATTTTGTTCATCCGCGCCCGAGCCTTTATGCGATCACGAGCTTCCTGCTTCTCGACCGAACCGTGGCATTTCTTGTGCTTCTCACCGGAACCGCAAGGACACGGATCATTCCTACCGACGTTCTTTTGCGTTCGATCCGCCATCTGCGTCCCGTAGAAGAGATTCCCGATTAGCTCGTTGCTGCCTGTCGCCGCCATAGTCAGCGAGGCTCTTCTACCCGGCATGTCCGAACCAGCGAAATCCACGCCGCCGTAGATTTCAAATCGCCACAGCGTCAACTCGGGATATTTACCGGGCTGCGTACCCAGGTATTTGAACGTGCCCTCGCCCAAGTCGCCTTCAACCCGCTTTCCGCTTGTGAGTAAACGCTCAAAATCCGGCATTGCCTGATCCATGAAGACAGCAGCGGTTGCAGAGAAACCTTCACTCAAGCGCACGCCGAAATGCTGGTAGGCGAGAGCCTTGGCGATCATCGAAAACAGCTCGATCAGCGGCCTGTGATCGAATGGAATCGAAGTTCCGCCGCTACCGTCGTAACCGCGCACCAATTTCCGGCGGAGTTTCGCATTCTTCTCAAGCCGTCGCGGAACCATTTTCGATAGGATTGCAGTCGCGTCAGCGTTCTTCGCACCGAACGGCAACACCGTCATCAAGTAAGATTCTGCTGCTGCCTTCTTGTTGTTGCAGTTTCGACACGCGGGAACCTGCGGCAAACCCTCGCGCCTCTCCTCCAGAAAGAATTTCCTTCCGACCGTGTGATCCTTAGTTTCGGAAGGCGCTTTGTTGCAGTAGACGCAAATTTCACCCGTGAACTTGTGCTTCATATTTGCTACTCCCAACGTCCATTTTAATTGTTTCCGAAGACGCCATCCACATGCCGCAGGATGCTCTCGGGCCAAGTTAGGCGTTGGAAAGGACAGAACTGAGCACGCGGGCTAATGCCGTTCTGCCGAAAATCCTCTTCGAGGAACTGCTTCTCGACGAGAATCCCGGCGACGATTGCGATAACGCGCTTGCGACTTTCGTCCATGGCACTGATTCTACAAATTCGCCTTTTGTTCCCATACGCCAAGCGCGTTCTTCCTTTTCTTGACAATACACTACTATGGACTACAATCGTTATATATGAAGGATATTTCCGATGTATATCTAACACCTGAGGAAGTGGCGGAAAGACTTCAGCTCAGCACCGAAACGATCTATCGCTGGCTCCGTAGTCGCAAGCTCAAGGGGAGTCGCATCAGTCATAAGGCTTGGCGCGTAGCAGATCGCGAAGTCGCATCGTTCGTTCGTCGGCGAAATGTCTCCGAGCTTCTTTTCGAGGAGTACGCGGAGGAATACAACATTGGTGCGGTTGAATATGAGCCGAATTTTCCCGGCTCAACGCGCCGTATCGACTACCGCGTTTCCCACCCCAAGTACCCGCTCTGGTTTGAAGTGAAGGAATTCGACGAGGATCCCCGCCTCATCGGATCAGGCGGGGGAGCATTCGATCCGCATATCGGTATCCGCGCGAAGATCGGCAAAGCGGGAGATAAATTCCGTGACTACGACGGCGAATGCTGCTCCCTCGTTCTGTTCAACGAGGCTTTGAACCTCGTAGAAATTTGTAGTCCGCGAATCGTTCTCGGTGCGATGCTCGGCAGCGTCGGCTTTAGGGTTCCCTACAATCCAGCGACCGAAGCCTTCGACGGTCCGGTTCAAGACAACATCTTCATGGACGGCGGCAAGATGATTCACCCATACATCAAGACGCCGCAGAACACCACCATTAGCGCGATCATCGCTCTGGAGAGATTCAAAATCGGCCAGCGGGAGCTTCAGATTGCCGTCGAGCAGAAGGAAAGAGCCGAACAGCGCAGTCTGGATATTGAGGAACATTTGAAGATGCTCAACGATAATCGCGAGAAGTTCTCGCGGCTGGTCCTGCGAACGATCGTCTACGAAAACCCGCACGCGAACAAGGCGCTCCCGCGTGACGTTTTCGTCGGGCCATTTGATGAGCGGTGGGGACAAGAAGGTGATTTAATCAAGCAGGTATTCGTCGGGCCAGAACTTACAAAGCTGACTGAGATGGAACATGAACTTGGACTTGATCAGGGTCCGTTTATGCGCCATGCTCAGAAGCGAGCACGCAAAGCAGGCAATGATAAAAGCACACGTCAACGCGATGGGAATCGTCATGCGATTTGATTCCATGGCGGACAATCTTTCGAGCGTTCAGTGGAACTCTCTGCTGGACGAACTCAAGTCTCACTACATTCCGAGTTTCTACCAGTACGGAAAGCGCATGCACGTCGATTTCAACGCTCAGGGTGGCGGGATGCGTGCCGTGGTCTACTTCACTCCGCAGACGGTGTCGATGGACGACGCAATTCCGATTCTGAAAAAGCGCGGCATGGAAGTGTCTGACGTCCGGGAGGAACCTTAGCGGCAGATGAAGGATTTCTTCCAAACTTTGCAAGACGCGTTCCCGGTCTTGAAGACTCATCCGGTGCTCATGGCGCGGCTCTTTCTCGCGGCGTTAATCATCGCGGGAATATGGGCCGCAAAGGGTTGGCGGAAGAAACTCTTCGGGCCGCTGTGTTCGAAGCTGTACGACCGGATCTCCATCACGAATCGTTGGCTCTTCGTCTATCAAGACGGAAATATGACGAACGGCTGGAAGTATTACACGTCGGAATCGACCGGGAACGCCGATACCGGAGATGACATCATCTGGACGTTGGTTCGTTGGCCGAGCTTGAAACCCATAGATTCATTCAAGATGGCCGGAGTAGTCGGTATGGGGAATGCCCTTCACGAAAGCATTGTGAAGCTAGAAGGCCGCTGGAAGATTGTTCACAACCCTGATATGCCTATTGGCCCGGTTCCTGCTCGCGGGATGAAAAGCAAAATGCGTCGAGTCTGCGCTAGAGTTCTTCTTGCTCTATCCGGCGGCCCCGAGTCTCCGCAGGACAAAGTAGAAAGTAGCTCGTCCCTCGTAGTTCAGTGAACTACGCTGGTACTTCAACATCATCCACACTGGCAAGCAACGTCACAGCGAACTGCCCATTCTGGATGCGAACGCAATTATCGCATTCTGGGGTTGGGACGCTCGCCTGCAACACCGTCCGCTTGCATGAGATCCTGGCCCACAGAGTCAGCGGATTCTACTGAGCCTCGGTTGTGGGGTGCCAGTTTTCCTCGAACTGGACTTGCCTCGACCTCCTCCTCGCGCCCGGGTGTTGTTTGGCGGTTTTTCTGACGGCCCCCACCCGACGCTTTCGACTTGGCTCGTTTCACCTCACGCCAGAAGGCTGCCCGCGCGGCAATGTCCGTCATCTGAAGGACATCAGCAATTTCCTTCCAGTCGAAACCGCTCCGGCGCAAGTCGAGCATCGTTCGACTCTTATCATTGAGATTGCGGGTCAATCTCTCCAAATCCAACCGGAGTTCCACCAGAGCCGTCCAGTCGGGAGCAATTCGCCGTTCTGACAATTCGGTGCTTCCGCCCAGAAGTTCCAGCCGATTGAGTTTCCGCGCATAGCGTCGAAGAGAACGGCAAATGGCACACATGAGAATTCCTGCCGTGTTCTGCGTGAAGAGGTCGGCGCCGCTGCGATCAAGGTACCGGGAAACCTGAGCCACGGCGTTCTCCATCAGTTCAGGCGCTTCGCTCGCGTCGCCCAGCAGGTGTTGAGCCTGTCTGCGGGCGGCGTCCCAGATCTGGTGTGCAGCCGTACGCACGTCCAGCCGGATTGGCCGGCCTGCGGCATCCACTTCTTTGTCCCACCAAACCGGAGCGTTGCTACCAGGATCAGTCATAGACGGAATCCCCAGTCAACAGCAATCTGGGAAAACACTTTAGGCATCGGATACGCGCGAGAGTTTTCTAAACACTTCGCGGAATCCGAACCAAGTCGTCTCGCGTAAACGAGACAGGGATATCCGGGACGGCGGTGACCGGAGAACCCAACACCCGCATATTTGGTCAAAAGGCTTGCGGGTCCTGCGTTTTGGCCGCAGCCGTCGGCGAAGAAAGCTGAGGCTTCCTCCGGTGGTGGTCTCGCCTTGGAGAGGGCTGGCATTGACTCGTCTGTAAAGCCTTGAAAATGAGCAGCTAACCCATCAGAGCCCGCCGGCAGGCTTCTACGCCTGACGCGCCGCTCTCAAATTTCAGACGAAGCAGCCCCACACTTATAAAAGGAACATCATCGGGCCCGAAACTATCGAAAATATTTTGGGTTCAAGTTCACAGCACCCTGTAGGTAATCCTTCCGTTGTCATTGCAGTAGATGTGAGGCGCCAGCCATGCCCGACGCCGAACCCGGCCCCGAATGGGTACTTCTATCCACGGGCGCGGGCACACGCGCGAAAACGGCTCTTGACCACGAACTCGTAGAGGCGGCTCGATCCGCATGGCCAAAAGTCTTAGCGCACGCTCGCAAGGAGCTTTCGCGCCACGGAATCCGTTCTGAGGAGACCGGCTTGGTCACCGAAGTCTGGGAGGGCGTTCTGCAGTCGGTGTCTCAGACGCTGGAACGGATGAAGGGTAGACGTCGCGAAATTGCTGATCTGGAAGCTTATCTTCTCGGGACTTTTTACCATCGGTTCAGCCGGGCAGTCCGGAAGGAACAACGTCGTGAGGAAACAATTTCGCTCGTGTCTTCCGTTCAGGAATTAGAGGTTCTTGGCGCCGCGAGTCGCAAAGAGCATGAGCAAGACCTTGAAGGCGCCATCTACGCCAAAGAGATTATCCAGCGAATGGATTCGTGGAGCCGCGAAATTTGGGTGGCGCGTGAGTATGGTTATTCCTGGGAAGACATTGGCCAGCGTTTGGGTGTGCCCGGCCACCACGTCATGCTTCGATTTCGCAGGCTTATGAGGATCCTGCGTGAACGTTTGTCGCGCCGCAGTTGATCGTTATGAGACCTGTACATGTCTCACGCAACTTTTTCGGTTACACTTGGGCTGTTTTTCAAGATTGAACTTGTGACGAGTCGATTTCTCTGAGCAGCAAAATACATTCAGGTGAGGCTGACCAGCGCTTGCTCGATATCCTCCGGCAGGGCTTGGCCAAGGAGTTCCCCAACCCGGAGAGGATCGGCTGTCCTGGACCTGCCCTACTCAACCGCATCGCGCAGGGTAGAGTGTCCCTGACAGAACTGGAGCCGTGGCTCGAGCATCTTGGCTCGTGCAGCCCATGCTTTCAGGAATTCACCCAATTTCGTAAGCAAGCTGCGATGCGGCGACGCAGGATTCAAGTATGGTTGGCCGCGGCGGCGGTTGTGGTTTTTGCTGTTACCGGATGGTTATGGATGCGAACTCGGCCTTCGGTGCAAACCGCTTCCGTAACTCTCGATCTTCGTGAGCGTTCCGTGTCTCGCGGGCAAAATCCCGCGGATACCGCTCAACCACCTTTGGAGATCCCTCACGGGGCCAAACATCTAACGGTTGAGATGCCAATCGGGAGCAAGGAAGGCAGCTACGATGTTGCCCTATTCAGTGACACAGGGGATGAGGTTCTGCGTGCGGCCGGTACAGCTCAACTGGAGAACCACGTTGTGATACTGCGGGCCGATGTTGACGTTGCGGGCGTTCGGCCAGGACGGTATTCTCTCGGTCTCCGCCAGCCTGGCCTGGAGTGGACGCGATTTCCCGTCCACGTGTTTTGACGTGCATCGCGATGAGGTCTCGACCGCGCGAAGATCGAGTCTAATATAAGCCGAAAAAACTCAAACATCAGAGAGCTTTGACGACTTCGATCGCCTGTTCCAATTGCGTGTCCCTGTTCTGGCGAAGCGCATCTCGTGAGAGGTCGACAGAAAATGCTGGAGTGATCCCGTTGTTCTCCAGCGTCCGTCCTTGCCACGTCAAATAACCGGCTACTGGTAATCCAAGAATGTAGCCATGACCGACCTTGAAGGCGCTGCCGCTGAGCAACCGGCCGGGAGTTTTGGTCCCTACAATGGTCGCCAGATTATTTTCTTCGGCGAAAGCCGCCACCATTTCTCCTGCACTGGCAGTGTGCTCATTTACCAGCACCACGACGCGCCCGTGAAACGGGCGTTTCCCAAGGCCTTCGGTGACAACCAGGATAGATTTCTCTACGAATGCATACCGGGCCGCGAGCCATAGGAGGGTCGCTTTGTGAGAAGGGATTCGCCCAAAACGGGTTAGTTCCTCTCTGCGGTAGCCACGCTCCCGTCTCTTTCGTGTGAGGCTGTAGCCGACCTCCAGCTTCCCGGGGGTCAGATAGCTCATGAGGCGCAGTCCGCCGATGCCTCCGCCTGTATTTCCTCGTAAGTCCACAATGAGACGACTGCATCCTTCTAAGGATGCGATTCCACGGTCAATGTCCTTTGCGACATCGATCCCCACTGCACCAGGAAACATGGCAACTTTGAGCCATCCGATTTCGTCGCTGAGTTTCTCCGTGCGTACCGTTTCGGGAGCGGTGACGGGATGTTTCTTCGACTTTGGCATCGGCAGTTGGACTTGGACCCTCTCCCGTCCTCCATGGAGTTTCTCGATCAATAGACTTGCCGATTCTCCGGCCGAAAACGCCAGACCTTCGGGAGGCCGAATATCTCGCTCGCCGCATCCAAGCAACAAGTCGCCAGGCCGGATGCCGGCCGAGTAGGCTGGGCCGCCCTGATGCACGTCCTGAAACATCCACCGTTCGCTGCCATTGACAGCGATCCGCTGCATGGTTGCATTGATCGCGTTCCGAGCGGGTATGTTCCGCATGCCGGCGTGTCGAAATCCGGTGTGGCTGGTCTTAAGGTCTGCCACCAACCTGTTGACTTCCTTCTCAAACGCCTCTGGTTCGGTGCTCGCAAGAATCTGCTCCCTTCGGCTCTGAACCAAAGACTTCCAGTCCACTCCATTCATGGCGGGATTGAAATGCTTGCTCTCCACCAGTCGGCAGACCTTGTCGAGAATCTTCGTGCGCTCGTCAAGATTTAGATTCATTGTTGTCCCATACCAATCGGTGCGGAAGTCTCTCCCACAGCTATGAAGGCTGCCCAATAAAATGGACGGACCTGGTCGCCGTATTTCGCGAGCAGATCAAGTTTCGCGTTCCGCAGAGCCGAACTGGTATCTTCGCCCTGGGCCATACGCTGATAAAACCGCTCCATCAATGCGCTGGCGAAGGTGTCGTCTGCGCTCCACAGGCTTGCTACTACCGACTGTGAACCAGCGACTAGAAACGCTTCCACCAGATTGCTAATGCCTTCCTGTCCCTGCAGTTTGCCGACACCAGTGTCACAAGCAGATAGGGTGGTCAGTTCGGCATTCAGCCGCAACCTTATGATCTCCCGTACTTGCAGCAAACCGTCGTCGCCAGATCCTGGGTCTTTTCCCAGGACCAGAGCTGATCGCTCGGGATACTGGGTGTCGGCGAACCCGTGCACAGCCAGATGCAAGATGCGAAACTGATCGAGCGGTTCCTTCTTGAAAGCAGTTTCGGTGGCGTCATTGCCGAGCAAGATCACCGACTCCTGCCCCAGAAGTTTACCGATTCCTTGGACTTCGTTTCGCGTCTGAGGCAGGTCGTGTAGTTGGATCCCCGAGAGATCTGCCATGCCTCGTAGAATCTGCCCCCGCGTTGTGTCCGGAGCTGGCATTCTGCGCCCCGCGTTGCCCTGGTTTTCGTACGCTACGTCACCCACGCCCAGAAACGGCCTGGGTGCCGCCTGCTGCATCTTTGCGCGTCGAAGGACATCCAGAATTGTGCCCGAAGGCACGTAGCTGATAACGTGCGACTTCAACAGGTACTCGCCTTGGGTGTCTCGGAGTGCTTCAAATGGCAGGAGGTTCAATATTCCATCTGGTGCGATGACAAATTTGTTAATTGTCGCCGCTTCCGGAATCGGCTTTAGCAGCCAAGCGTAGAGCTGCTTCGCACCGTCGATCCCCGCGCCTTTTGCCCGAACTTCGTCGACAAATTGCTGCGTCAGTCTCTGGATTTCCGTGCGCCCAACCGGGAGCATCCGCAGGTATGCACCTTTGCGCGATATCGAGAGGCAGAACGAATTCGGATCATCGAGAACATATTCCAGGAACACCTCGTTTGGGTTCAGATCATCTTCCACTTTCGTCAATGACGCGGGTTGTACTGGGAAACGTTGATTCGGAGCATCCCCTTTTGTCCAAGCCAGCCCCAGGCGCCGCTCGTATTCAGTCAGTTTGTCGAGCAGTTGTTCACGTTCGATGACACTGTTGGCTTGCAGTAGCCGAGTTTGGAGAGCGGAAACGTCGTTTTCCAGCCCCAGAGTCTGTTCTGATTCCGCGGTCGGGAGTGCTTTCTTATCTTCGAGAGCCGAAGCCAGAGTTCGACCACGGACGCGTTCCAGAACTCTAAAGGCGCCAGGTAAATCCCCGCTCTGATTGAGTAGTTCGAAATGCTGCAGATAGGTCTGACTCATGGAGGCGGCGACAGAGCTGTTCCAGTATGGCTCATTCACGCTGACCAACATTCCTTCGATCACGTCTTCCGCCTGCTCGTAGAGGGCGTTTGCTTCCTCAATGCGGCCACGGCGTGCTTTCAGGTCCGCGAGGATCGTCAGATTGCGAGGCACATAATAACGATCGCCGACGCGCTGGCTTGCAGCAAGCCCCTGTGTGGCGCGGGCGTCGGCAGTGGCAAGATCTCCAGCATCACGATACAGCTTTGCCAGTTCGAACATCGCGTCAGCTTCCATTCGGAAGAACTGCACCTGCGTTGCGAATTGACCGGCTCCTTCCAAGTAGGCGATAGCCTGGGTTCTATCTCCCATCTGTGCCATCAGCCTTCCTAGGAGGATCATCAGCTGTGCCTCGTGCCCTCTCTTCCGCTGTGATTGGGCTTTCGTGAGTGCGTCGTCCAGAACCCGCTTTGCCTCATCTGTTCTTCCTGACGCGACCAGAGCCTGGGCTTTTCCTTCATACGCCATGAAGGGAAGCCCGGAATCCTTCTCCGAATCTGCGAGCTTGATGGCTCTTTCAAAGAACCTCATGGCCTCTGCGTGACGATTGACTTCTTCAAACCCAGTTCCCAGTAGTTCCAGGAATCTGATCTGCCCACCGGTGTCGCCGCTAGCCATCGTCGAGAGCAGCGCGCCGCCGAGGAGCCTTGCTGCTTGTCCAGGGTTTCCCTCTAAGAACGCAATGAGTCCCAACTCGCCGGCGGCCCTGGTCATGGCGCGGTCGTCTCCCAAATTCTTTGCAATTCCCTGAGCTTCGAGCCAATCCCGTTTTGCAGCGCGATGGTCGATTTCGATTTCGGTGTAGCCCTTTGCAATCAGGCACCACAGGCGCAGTTTGGGGTCGCCGCGCACTATCGGATTCTGCAGTTGTTCGTCGAGAAAACGCGACAGCTCTACAAAGGACATCGTTTCGGCTTCTGATCTGAGGCGCCCAACCTTTGCGTAAAGTTCATTCCGCGCATCGCCCCTGTCCGCGAATAAACTTTCCGCTCTTGCAAATAACAGGGCTGCCTTGGGTCCGTTATTTAGCCAATACAGGCGATCGGCTTCGACCAGGAGCAAGACTGGGTCTGTAGATTGTTGAGGATCATCCAAACGGATCGGGAGTGCTCCATGACGATCGTCGAGAGCCTGATTGTGGCGGTGCCGCACGTAGGCATAAGACAGGAATAGAAGGGCGAGCGTCAGAACGAACGCGGTCGCCAGTCCCGCCATTTGCCAACGAAATCTGCCCGAGCGAAACACACGTCTGCGGTTCCACCGCACGAACTTGAATAAAGAGCGACGAGGTGGCGGCCTCCGAGATTTCTTGCACTTCTGGTTGACCCGGTTGCCGGGGCCGGCAGATCAGGCTATGGCCGGGGGCAACTGAGTCCAATGTTTTGTTTATAGAACCCGGCTAGCGGCACTTTAGTTGCGGAGAAATCCTTGCGGCGCAGTAAAAAAGTTGGTCGGCCAAAGCTAGTTTTCCTGTCACACACTCCGGTTTCGGCTCCATATATAGGTATAGGAGGCAATCTGGAAGCGGTGCTGTGGGCGTCTGGGCGGGCGTGGACCGCCGACAACCTCAATTCCAGAACACGCTTGTATGAGTGCAGCCGACAGTTTCCGCAAGCGTCGTACTTTCTGCTGGAGCAAGGAAGCAAGAGGATTGGTTAGAGACTACAAGGCGCGAATCGGTAGCGGCCTCGGGCATAACGAAGCCGACTGGCGAACGCTGCTCATACAGCTGACTGAGATCTCTGGGAACCCGCGGGATGCTTGCTTGCGGTTCGTGCGCCAGTTCGGTATAGCTCGCAAACGCAGCTATCGTGAATGGACAAAACGGGAGCAACAGCGGCTTCTCGACCTGATTACTGCGCTCCCGGTGGAGGAGGCTGCAAGAATCCTGAACCGGCCTCCAGGCTCTGTTCGTTCCATGCTGCACCGCCTCGGCATCGGCGGGAGAACAGGCCGTGAATGGTTTACAAAATATTCATTGTCTCGCGCACTTCACACTCGTCCCGACGAAATACAGAAATGGATCGCGCTCGGTTGGCTTAGGTCGCGAGCCTTGACCACTGACGGCGTACAGGCGCATGTCATCTACCCCGATGACTTCTGTGAGTTTGTAAAACAGCATGGGCGTTCCGTGGTGGGTCGCCGCCTCACCTATGACACGCTTTGGTTTGTGCAGAATTATGTATTTCCGCCAAGCCACGCGGAACTTCTATCGGTTCGAGGAACGTACAACAAACAATCAGCAAAAGCGGAAATTAATCCGAGGAGGGCAGGAGAATCGCTCGACAGTTCTGAGGAACGTGGCGAGTTGCAAGCATAGACCCTGCGGCCGAGAGCCACTGATTCAGAATCCGCTGCTTGAAGAAGGCCGGAAAGATGGCCTTTTTATTTTTGGTTACCAGGCTTGGAGTGACTATTACTCACTCTGAGAGCAGTTTGACGGGGGATTTTCGAACGATCTGTGTGCCAAATGGTGGGCCTGAGATGCTGCGGTGCTTCAGGGTCACATCCAACCGCGTGGTTTGCCAATCCACGTCCGTCACAGAGAATGGTGAGATCAAAACTTCCGGCTGCTCAGCAACGCTCCGCTGGTGCTACGCGCTGCTTACCGACTTAGGGTCTGACCACCATGTACCTCAAAGCGTGTTTCTCCGTGGGCGACAATCAAGTCAGGAGGCACGTTTGGGTCTGGCTGGGAGGTCCAGTCCGGCGCGTCGAAGTAACGGCCAAGAAGAGCGAGTCTGCGCTTCGTCAGATCGACCTTTGCCGTGCCAGAATACGTCAGTACATACCTGACGTCAGCACCACTTGAAGCGCGAAGAAATATGCGTAGTTCCTTGTCTTGGCGTTCAGTCAGTCGAATTGAATTCGGCCTGTACTTTAGCTCGTAACTGGGGTCGGCAGATGTGACGTCGGCTCGAATTTGGAGTGGTACACCGAGATCGCGCGAAACAGACTCGGCCGCGACTTGCCAGGGTGACTGTCCGACAGTTCGGTTTTGCGAGGCGCTGACTTCGATCTGCAATTCTCCGTCGGGTTGCAAGCCTATTGAATGCACAGTTATCTCGCTGACTCCGACAGGAAAAAGCAACGACGTTAACGAAGCCTGAGTCGTCTCCTGGGCCTTCGCTATCGTGGCGGTCGTAGACGGGGACATCCCCTTGGATTGGGTTTGCTGCACAACGCTCCCGCCCAAATAGTCCTTGCCTTCGACTAGACCTGCCTTTTCGTTTCTGGCCAACTGGAGTTGCTGAAGTTCAAGTCGAACTGGACGTCCGATCAAACGAGTGAGTTCGCTCTGGAGTGCCTGTACCTCCTTCGGTTCTATGAACCGAGAGGTTTGCACAATGGCAGCAACTGCGATGTGACCCTTCGCAATTTGTAGTTTTACGCTGTCCAACTGGCGGTCCTCAGAGCTGGAAAGTCGTTTTCTCAACAGATTTGAAATCTCGGCTCGGAGATGCACCTCCTGAGCTGCGCTCCTTAGCGTCCTCATTAGGGGGACTGACAACCCCAGTAGTAATAGAACAGCAATCGCAATTCGGTAGCGGGCAATGAAGTGCTGGCGGTCGGCAACTGCGCTTTGGGGCCGGACTCCGACGAGGAGAAAGACCAATCCGGCGCTCAGAACAATCGCGGCAAAGTTGGTGAGGAACAGCATGAGAGCGCCACTCGCAATGGGCCACTGTACGGTGCCGATGCCGTACCCGACCGTAGCCAACGGAGGGATAAGGGCGGTGGCGATCGCGACTCCCGGCAGAATGGTCATGGCAGTCTTGCGGGAAGTCAGGGCAAGAGTACCCGCGATCCCTGAGAATAAGGCGATCAGCAAGTCCATGAGGTTGGGGTTCGTGCGTGCCATGATCTCGGGCGTAACCTCCCGGAGGGGAGAGAGCCTGGTGGCAAGGGCCGTGATGACAATCGCTTCGACCACGCTCAGGGCTACGTTCCGTGCCGCCTTCTTGCCGATGTCCCAGTCAGCGGCGGTCAGCGCGAGCCCGCAAGCAAGAATAGGACCCATAAGCGGCGAAATCAGCATCGCTCCGATGACTACGGCAGGGCTGTTCAGAAGCAAACCGAGAAGCGCGATCAGCGAGGAGAGGACCAGCATCGCGAAGTACAGGACGTCGAACCGTCTGCTCTCGTCAGCTTCTTGATGAATCTCCACAGCCGGGCGAAACAGTTCACGTAAGCGAGATGTGCGCCAGATCACCACCGCTTCAGGGCTCCTCGCTTTTGTCGCGTCTTAGTGTGATAACGACCATTATTGTCCGGCGACCGTAGACTTTTGCGGAGCGGCGCTTGGTTTGGCAGAATGAAGGTCGGCTTCATCGATTATCTTGGACGCCGTGTTTGCCGATATCCAGCCGTCCTGCATTGCTTGTTCGATCGCGCTCTTTTCCGCGGTGTTCAGGCGTGTGCGCGCGACCTGCAACTCCTCGGCAAGACGGTCCTGGTTCTCGCCGAGAATGGAATCAACTGCCGCGTTCACATTTTCCAGTCTCCCGTCAAGTTCATGGCGTAGTTGCTCGTAGACCGGTCCGGAGATTGATTGGCTGTTTGACATGCTCTCCAGTTCGGAAAGGGCGGCTGCGATTGCGCGCCGCCGAACGCGGGCGCGGGAATAATCGTCATCATCGTTCTGTCCAATTCCAAGCCACCGAATCAGCGGTTTCATGGTAATGCCCTGGACCACAATCGTGAATGCAACCACTCCGAAAGTCATGGTCAGCAACTGGTCTCGATAAGGGAAGTGCTTTCCGATGCTCAAAACGAGCGCCAGAGAAAGAGCTCCCCGCATGCCTCCCCATACCATGACATGTTGCCAACGAAAAGGGATTCTAGTCGAGAACAGGCCGCTGAAAGGAACAATCCCGTACACGGTGAGCACTCGCCCTGCGAGAACCGCCGCAATCGTAAACAAGGTAGCGCGCCACATGTGAAACAAATCACCCAGACGCACTTGAAGTCCAATGATCAGAAATAGAATCGAGTTGATGAGAAATGACGCATACTCCCAGAACGACCACAAGGCAATGCGCGTGCGCGAACTCATCCCAGTACGCACGCCGAAATTGCCAATCATCAGACCTGCAGCCACCGTGGCAATGACCCCCGACAAATGCAGAGACTGCGCGAGAAGGTAGGAACCGTACGCCAGGATGGTGGTAAGCGTAATCTCAATCTCCGGGTCTTCGATTTTCTGTGTAAGCTTGCTGAAGATGTAACCTAAGACCGCCCCCACGGCGGCGCCACCGGCAACCTCGACGACAAAGTCACGAATACCAGTCGCAATGGCGAAGTGAGAACTGGCAACAGCTCCAAAGAGAATTCCATACAGCACGACGGCTGTTCCATCGTTAAACAGACTCTCTCCTTCGACAATGATTGTGAGTCTCTTGTCAACGGCCATGTCCTTGAAAATAGCGAGTATCGAGATGGGGTCCGTTGCAGCCACAATCGCGCCAAAAACCAATGCAATGAGAAGGGGGATTCCAAGCGCCCAATGGAGCGCAAAACCGGAGATCAGAGTTGCTGCCAACACCCCCACAGTTGCAAGTAAAGAAATCGGAACAAGATTTTCGCGTAGGTGCCGAAACTGAATCTTCAGGCTGCCCTCAAACAAGAGGGCAGGGAGAAAAATAACTAAGCTCACATCCGGGGTTAACCAGTCGGGGGGATGAGCGAAGAGGTTTTGCAATATGGGCAGATGAAACGATCCGAGAAGCAGCCCTCCCAGAACCAGTGCCACGGTGTAAGGAATGCGAAGGCGCGCAGCAATCACGGCAATGATCGAAGCCGCTATCAGAAGCCAGACCAGAAACTCAATCGTCGAACTGGGCGTCATTCGTTAGCTCCCACGCAATCATTCTCCTTGGCTGAGGCTAGGGGAAGGTTGCTTTTAGGCAATCCATGACCGCAGACCGAGACTTATTCCTCTAATGGAGGTCCGCCCGTTTTAACAGCACGGGACAGGGGGCCTGAGAAACCATATTGTAGGCTGTTGGCCCAAGCAACTGAGCAGCGGTTCGCGGATAGCGGGCGCCGCCGCACACTCAGCACAATTGGGATGCCGGGGAAAATCCGTGGCATAGATGATGCGCCGCGGATTGGTCTCTGTTTCTAGCACCGATGTTTCTGGCCCGACCATCACAATTGGAGACCTCGCACACCGCAGAATCTCCTCGGGGTCGAGCCAAGCCGCAACTTTTCTAAGCCGCGTCGGCCGTGAGTGCCGATAACAATCAGAGCGATTTCTTGCTTTTCCACCATTACCGAGATCATCGGCCGAACATTTCCGTGATCGATGAGCACTTCATGCGGCAGTCCTCGAAGGATCGACTTCGCTCGCAATCGCCGCATCTGTCGCTCGAAGTGTCCGCTCATGTTTTCCAACGCCGAGTCTCGCCCGCCGACTGGAATTCAATCAAACGCGTCAGCACAAATCACGTCCGAGAGACACAAGCTTCGCGCCAAGATGTCCTGCCGTGGCTATGGCATAGGGCGGTGCGCTTGTAGAAGATGGCGAAGAATCGGTCGCAAAAGAGAATTGGCCTGTACCTTGGGCCTGCAAGGAGCGCACAGACCCAGGGTTCCAAACCACTTCGCAAAAGTGTGCAAAGTTGAACAGACCTCACGCGCCCCGACGATTTATCAATCATGGGTTGGGAATCCAACGTGTAAACCGTACGTCTAATGTCGGCCACTCGGAGACGCAAAATGGAATCCCGACTGAAGGCCGTCTCTGCGGGGATGCCTTGTCGAGGAGAAATTATGAAAATCCTGATGCGCAGTGACGATTCTATTCCGACCAGCTTACCGCTCTGGATCACAGAAAATCATGTTTCTCGAAATCGAAACTTGGACGCAACGCCGTTCAGCAACCTATAAGGAGACTTCCAATGAGTACAGCAATTAAAGAACCGAAACCAAAGCAGGCATCCCCTCGGGACTATGAAGGCCACTGGAAAGCCGACGGCTCTCCTCACGCCCACGCGCCGAAATGGGCAAAATATCGCACCGAGATGACGAGCGAGTTTCCGCTGCCCTATCGCGGCGGGAAGAACGATGTTTTGGTCGAGCATATCGGCAAGTTCGTCAAGAAGCTGGACCTGCTTCGTCCGGAAAAGGACGGCCCCGCATATCTCGGTGACAAACCCGCACTCACCTGGACTTATCCGGAGGTGAAGGACGTCAAGATCGGCCAGAAGATGGGCGATTTGGACGGTGTCCTTGATGAAATCGTAAAGATGTTCAACGGATTGGGTAACTGGGGCAGCCCGCTGACGATGTGCAACGTCCTGCCACAGGGCAACACGGCAGCTATCCTGGCGTCGATGATGGCGCAGGTGTTCGCAGCCAGCCTTATAGAGGGTGAGTATTCCTGGAACGTGCAACGGGCGGAGCTTGAGACCGCCGGAATGTTAGGCAACCTCGTTGGATGGGACCCATTGAAGGTTGGGGGCGTCTTCACGTGGGGCGGCAGCGGCTGCTGGACCTACGGCGTCAAATACGGCATCACGCGCGTCCTGCCGAACTCGCGCAACACGGGCGTGCGGACCGATGCCAAGCTGATCTGCTCGGAGCAAGCCCATTATTGTCAGCAAAACTGTTCCGATTGGACGGGCATGGGTATGGACAACGTGATCCGTGTCAAAACTGACGTAAAGACCAACGGAATGGACCTGGTTCATCTGGAGGAGATTCTGAAGGATCTGACGGCCAGGAAAATTCCGGTTGCAACCGTGGTCTGCACCATGGGCACCACCGACTCAAGCGCATTCGATCCGATTGGTAAAGTGCGCAAACTGATGGATCGCTACCCGAACCCGCCGGGCTACGGCAAGACAGTTCTGTACGCAGACGCGGTGGTCGGTTGGTCGTGGATCTATTTTAGGGACTATGACTTCGCGGGTAATCCACTCGGCTTCTCCGAAAGTGTACTACCCATCCTTAAGCAGAACGGACAGGCCATGAAGGAGATCGAAGTGGCCGACTGCATCGGCATTGATTTCCACAAGGTTGGCTTTGCACCGTACGTCAGCAGCTGCTTCCTGTACAAGGATGCTGCCGAATTTGAATCGCTCCATCGCCGCGGATCGGATTCCTACCTTCAGGTTCGCACTCCTTACAACCCGATGTACTACACGCTCGAAGTCTCGCGGACCGCGGGCGGTGCGCTCGAAGGTTGGGCGACGCTGAAATATTTCGGGATCGAGGGCATGCAGGCAATTCTGGGCGGAATTATGGAGACAAAGCATTATCTCCGTGATCTTATCGACGCGGAGCCTGACATGGTGTGCGTCAATCCCGACGACACCGGCTTGATTACGCTCTATCGGGTTTACCCCAAGGGCACCAATGCCAAGGTACAGTTTCAAAAGGAACTGAGCGACCCGGCAGGTCGTGCCGATCTCATCGAGAACAACCATCTGACGGAAGCAATCGGCAACAAGCTGTTCGAATGGATCCGTGACGGCAAAAAGGTCGACGGCAAATTTACGCCGTGGATGAGCTTCAGCACTGGGTTCCGCGTTGCCGAATACAACCGGGACGAGAAGGATCCAGAAGAGGTTGTCTTCGCGCTCAAGTCCTTCCCGATGAATGTCTTCGTGACCCCGGAGAGCATGAAACACGTGCTTCGCTGCGTGCAGGAGGCACGCGACGAAGTGCTTAAAGGCGCAGGAGAAGTGTCACCAAAGAGAGACGGCTTGAAGGGACACCGGCTGGTCGATGCGCGAAAGACGGCTTGAAGGGTCACCGGCTGGTCGGTGGGCGCTGAAGTGCTGAGGGGCGCATAAGCTTCGGCTGCTTCGTCGGGACGGTTGGCCTCTCGCCAGCCGTCCCCCTTCTAGCACCCTGTCGGCGGAGCAAACATCACTGTTATCACCAACGTTATGGTCCTGATTAATTCCTCGAATCTGGCGATCAGGTCCACAGGGTCGCCCTACCACAGTTAAGAACACACTGCGATCAGCCACTAGGATGAGGTGACTATGTCAACGCTCGCTTCCTCTCAACCCGCTCCAACTGCCAAACCGCCTGCCACTCAAGATCCATCAACTGCACACGGGGGCAAGCCAAGCAGAGCAAAAAAGACTGTCGTAATAAGCATGATGGCGTTTGCCGTGATGAACTTCATGACGGTTGTGAGTTTGCGCGGCCTGCCCGCGCAAGCCGAGTACGGCCTTGTTTCCATTTTTTATTATATTTTTGCCGCAGTAGTGTTCCTCATTCCCACCGCCTTGGTGGCGGCGGAACTGGCCTCCACTTTTCCCAAACAGGGCGGCGTGTTTCGCTGGGTCGGAGAGGCCTTCGGACCGCGTTGGGGCTTTGCCGCCGTTTATTGGCAATGGCAGGCCTGGGTCTTGTGGCTTCCAGCCGTACTGGTATTTGGCGCCGCGGCGGTGGCCTTCATCCTGTGGCCGCAGAGTTTCGACGCTGCGCTGGCCAAAAACAAACTCTATTCCATGGTCGTATTGCTGATAGTCTTCTGGTCAGTCACCGTCTTCACGTTTCGCGGCATCCAAGCCTCGGTCAAGCTAAGCACATTTAGCGGCATATTTGGCACGATCATTCCCGGAGCAATTCTGATCATTTTGGGGGTGGTCTATGTGGCGATGGGCAAACCCATCCAGATGTCTTTGCACACTGGGTTCCTTCCGGACTTTGGGAATTGGCACAGCATGGTCCTGGCCGCCAGCATCTTCCTCTTCTATGCCGGCATGGAAATGCAGGCCGTGCACGTCAAGAATCTGAAGAACCCCTCGCGGGATTATCCACTCTCTATCCTGATCGCGACGATCATGACGGTCACAATTTTCGTGCTCGGTACTTTGGCCGTCGGTGTGGTGATTCCACACAAGTCGATCAATCTGGCTCAGAGTCTGCTGGTTGCCTATCGGGATTTGTGGAGTAACTTGGGTGTGCCGTGGCTCGGCAACGTCATGGCCTTGATGGTCGCCATTGGCGTTCTTGGCCAAGTCACCGTGGTTGCGTCAGGGCCTTCCACCGGTCTGCTGGCCGTCGGCAAGGCCGGCTATCTTCCGAAAATCCTGCAAAAGACGAACGCACATGGCATTTCCATTCCCATTCTGCTGATGCAGGCCATCATTGTCACATTCCTTTGCGGGATTTTCCTTGTCATGCCTTCGGTTCAATCGGTTTTTCAAATCCTCAGCCAGGTGTCGAACATCATGTTCCTGACCATGTACATGGTCATGTTCGTCGCTGCCATCGCCCTACGATACAGTCAGCCGGATATGGCCCGCCCGTTCCGGATTCCAGGCGGCAATTTCGGCATGTGGCTGGTCGGTTTGATCGGATTGGCAGGCGCATTGATTGCTGGTGCCCTCAGTTTCGCGCCGCCCACGCAGATTGGCACCGGCAGCGTGGCCATCTATGTGGGCATCCTGGTGGCGGTTACGGCCGTTGAGGTCGCCATTCCCTTCGTCGTTTTCGCGTTCCGCAAGCCAAGCTGGAAAGCGACTGATTCAGATTTTGAACCTTTCGCAGGACAGGCCAAGACACGCACGCCAAGTCAAGCGAGCTGAAAATGAGATACGCCTTATTACTAATATTCCTGGCAGTTGTCGTCCGGGGAACTACGTCTGCTCAGGTGGCCAACGATTCACCGCGAGCTCAATGGTTCACCGGCACACTGGAAGCGCCTTCGCCGGCACTGTCCAAGGCGGGGGCGATCGCAGTCGAGCCTTATGTCATCTATCAGCACAACACGGGCGAGTATGACGGTTCAGGCGGACATCAGTCAGTTCCAAATGACATCCATCAGGCGGAATCGGAGGATTTATTTAAGTACGGAATCACCAACCGGCTGACGATTCAAGCGCTCCCTTCGTTTGCAAATGTTTGGAACGATCAGACAAGCGTGACTGGACTGTACGATCTGCCGCTGGAGCTTGAATATCGATTCAATGACGAGAACAACAAGACCGGCTTCCCCTCGGTGACGGCGTCGATAGGAATGACGTTCCCTATCGGGGACTACGACCGTCTGCATGCACCACTCGACGGTCTGGGCACTGGCGCCTACACACTTAAGGAGGGGCTCCTTTTTCAATCGCTCTTTGACACCCCCGGTCATCATCCCATGCGATTGCGCTTTTATGGTGTCGGCTTAGAAGCCGTCGCAAACGTATCAGTGCGGGATACAAGTGTTTACGGCACTATGCAGGGATTTGTTGGGCATGCTGCTCCAGGGCTTGCTGGAGTTCTCGGCTTCGGCGGCGGATATGGCTTAAATCAAAGATGGGTGCTGGCCTTCGATCTTGTAGAGCACCTTGCTCATAACAGCCATTTGTGGGGCATCGACGCCCAGGGAAGCTCCGTGAATACGCAGCTGTCCGGCAGTGCCAGAACAGGTGTGGCACCGGCGGTCGAATATAACTTTTCGTCACATGTCGGCATTATCGCTGGTGTGGAATTCTCGGTAGCCGGACGCAGTACGTCTTCCTACGTCGCACCACAGATCGCGCTGAGTACCTCCTTCTGACAAAATGAAAAAATCGACAAGCGGGACACTTCGAAAAAGTCACACTGGCCCCGGGGCATCCGGGAAAAAGGATGCCGACCACTCGATGAATATGTGGTCTGTGGCGGCTATGGGCGTCGGTGCGATGGTGGGCGCTGGCATCTTTGCGCTACTGGGCCTGGTCGGGCTGGTCGCGGGCAATGAGACTTATATTTCATTTCTGCTCGGCGGCGTCGTGGCTGTCCTGTCCGGCTATACCTACGCGAAGCTTGAGGCGCGCTACCCGGATGCCGGGGGCCTCACTGCTTATTTTCATCAAGCTTTTGGTACCGGAAGGACCTCGGCTACGTTGTCGCTCACCTATCTGATCACGGTTGCAGTAACCATAGCGATGGTCGCGAAGGCATTTGGTGCGTATGCCACGCCACTTGCGTTTGGCAACACGAGCCCGCTGTGGGCCAATGCCTTCGCATCGGCCATCACCATCCTTCTTGTCTTGCTGAACATTGCCGACTCGTCGCTCGTTGGCAAAGCCGAAGTGGTCCTGGTAGGGATCAAGCTAGCCATCCTTGCTTTACTCATGTCAGCGGGCACATACGGCATGATGGGTCATCCTCTGGTCAAGCACGCTACCCCTCATTTCTTGTCTCTTATTGGAAGCGTCGGCTTGACGTTCTTTGCCTATGCTGGTTTCGGTATGATGACCAATGCCGCCGGCAGAGTATCCCGTCCCAAACAAACAATTCCGCGTGCAATTTACCTCGCGATCGCCGTCGTCATCCTGCTGTACGCCGCGCTGGCGGTGATCGTACTGGGAAGCGTCTCGAGCGCCGATCTCAAACTACACGCCGACACGGCGGTCGCGGTGGCCGCCAAGCCGGTTCTTGGACAGGCCGGATATATCATCGTATCCGTGGCGGCGCTGCTGGCCACCGCTTCGGGCATTAATGCATGGGTCTTCACCGCAATGCAGATTTCTCACGCCATGGTACAAGTTGGTAATCTGCCGCGCATGTTCTCCCATTTTGTATGGCGCAAAGGCACACTGGGCTTGCTTCTCAGCGTCGCCGCAATCTTGCTTGCCATTAATGTCTTGGACCTTACCGCGCTCGCTCGTATAGCCAGCGCCACGTTCCTGTTTTCCTACCTGGCAGTACAGATAGCACATTGGCGTTTGATTGACGAGACGAAAGGTTCTCGATTCCTGGTTGGTCTTGGCTTACTGTTCATCACTGGGGTGCTGGCATGCTTCCTCTGGTCCACCTTCCAGGTGCAGCCTTGGTCGCTAGGATTGATCGTGGCTTTTGTCGTCATCGGCTGGTTCATCGAGTTCTTTCTCGCTCGATCCAAGGCGGGACTGCGCGTCGAGCACGGAGCCACTTGAGTACAATCCTCCGATGCAAGTGATCGGTCAACGGGCTTAACTCTGCTTTATGACAAATTGCAACTCGAATTGCCGACACTCCTTGCGGGCGGCGGAGATTAAGGGTTAGTTCGAAGCTCACAGCTGCACGGAGTCTACACATGTCCCAGAACAACGGTTCCAACACGAGTCTTCGTCTCAAAACCGGCCTCGCCGAAATGCTAAAGGGCGGTGTCATCATGGACGTCACCAACGCCGACCAGGCCGCCATCGCCGAACGTGCCGGCGCCGTAGCTGTAATGGCGCTCGAGCGCGTCCCCGCGCAAATCCGCGCCGAAGGCGGCGTCGCCCGCATGGCCTCGCCCAAAAAGATTCGCGAGATCATGGCTGCTGTGTCGATTCCGGTAATGGCCAAGTGCCGCATCGGACATTTTGCCGAAGCCCAGATTCTGCAGGAACTCGGCGTCGACTACATCGACGAGTCCGAAGTCCTAACTCCCGCCGACGAAGCCCACCACGTCGATAAGCACGCCTTCACCGTGCCGTTTGTTTGCGGGGCACGCAACCTGGGCGAAGCTCTCCGCCGCATCGCCGAGGGCGCATGCATGATCCGCACCAAAGGTGAAGCCGGTACCGGAGACGTAGTCCACGCCGTAAAACACATACGCCAGATCGTGCAAGAGATGAGAATCCTAACGGTGCTCGGCGAAGAAGAACTTTACGCCAAAGCCAAACAGCACCAGGCTCCGTACGAGTTGGTGAAGATGGTCGCGAAAACCGGTAAGCTGCCCGTCCCTAATTTCTCCGCCGGAGGCATCGCCACGCCCGCCGACGCGTCGCTGGTCATGCAGTTAGGAGCGGAAGCGATCTTCGTAGGCTCTGCCATCTTCATGGGAGCGCGCACGACATGCACGCATTCGGTAGAGACACATTCCTTCGATGAGGCCTGCGCCTTCACTCCTCCGGTCGAAGCCGAAAAGCGAGCCCGGGCAATTGTGATGGCCGCGACTCACTATCAGGATCCGAAGGTGTTACTCGAGGTCAGCGAAAACCTGCCAGGGGCAATGAAGGGACTGGCGGTGAGCGCACTGGACGAGGCCCACATGCTGCAAACCAGAGGTTGGTAGGCATATATCGAGGGGGCTTAAGCGGGGGTATAACTGCCTCGACTCCTCGACTGGACCGCCGTAGTGGCGGAGGATGAAGCGCTCAAAGATGAGTATGCAGCGCGGAAGGGTCGCGATTTGACATCGTTCCCAACAAGGACGTGGCAATAATTGTTCGATGACTCCACTACAGATCTCATTCCTTGACCGGTTCGCGCGGAAGAACTGGCCCGATTCACGCATCACCAAACTCTCTTGCGCGAGCGCATGCACATCACGATTGATTCGGAGTCCGCGAACATGCGCCCTTCGCCGGCGGGGGTCGGCGCTTACGTTGTCATGCCCTTCGGATCCATGTCTTAGGCGCGATACCAGTCTTCCCGCATCAGTGGCAAACCACTGTCGCCCATTGGCTTAGCGAGCAGCGTTTGGTGCACATTCAGGCATAGTGCTCACGCAGGCCTCTTCTTCGGCCGGGTAATTTCTTCCAGTGCACTGGTTCTTGCTTTGAAGGTCGGCTAAATCAACATGTTCAGCAAACTGTCGCGAAGAGTGTGCAAATTTGACCAGCCTTGGCCGACGCACATCGGTGATCATAGCGGTGGGCGTAAAGAGATCACGATGTTCAATTACCGCGGACAAAGAACGATCTTGTGCATCGACGACGATGACGGCATGCTGTGTTATCAAAAAGCGCTGTTCGAAAGGCGTGGATACAAGGTGCTTACTGCCGCCTCCGCCCGACAAGGCTTAAGAATTGCGGCAGTCTGCGAGGTTACTGCCGTGGTCGTCGACTACCACATGCCGGAAATGAATGGTCTTGAGTTTGCCACCGAAGTAAAGCGCCTCAAGCCACAAATGCCAATAGTCATGGTTTCCAGTGACGACGCAATTTCAGAACCCGCATTGAATGTGGTGGACGCGTTCGTCTCCAAGAACGAAGCGCCCCGCCGCTTGTTGCCTGTAATCACTCGAATCTGCGGCGAAAATCCCTCCGAGTTCCAACAAACCAGAATCACAGCCTGAGCATGGTCGTATTAGAAGTCAGCTCGGGATGGGAAGCCCCTACTCGCTCGAGCTGTGGAATATTCGTCTAACCCGGACGTCGCCAGCCGCCACTCCTTCGGTTCCTTTTTCCTTGTCTCGCGGCAAGAAGACCGCCGCCGCTGGTCGCATCAGTCGTTGTGAGCATAACTGATCAGCGGAGGTACGTCCCGGTGCCTCAGAATGGAAGTGGTAAGAGATCTCCAGTTAGGACGGCCTCCAGTGAAGCAAATCGCGACCGCGAAGAAGAAACCTGACTTCAATGCCCACACCTTTCTTTCAACGATTGGAAAGGGCAGGAATATGGTGTCTTTTGAAAAGAAGCGAACAATCTTTTCTCAAGGGGACTCGACGGACGGGCTATTTTTTGTCCAGACGGGGAAGGTGCAGCTCAGCGTTGTATCGGAAGCGGGGAAAGAAGCAACGCTTGGCATTTTAAGCGAAGGCGATTTCTTTGGAGAAGGTGGTCTCGCCGGTCAGCTTCATCGCATGTCGTCTGCAGTCGCAATGACAGACTGCGTCCTTCTGCATGTTGAGAGAAAGGCGATGATGTCGGCCATGAGCCGTCAACCGAAATTGTCGGCGATGTTTGTCAAGTACCTGCTGAAGCGGAACATCCGATATCAGGACGATCTGGTGGATCAACTTTTCAATTCCAGCGAAAAACGTCTGGCGCGCGTTCTTCTGCTGATGGCACAGTTCGGCAAGGAAGGCGTGTCGGAAATGTCGGTTCCAAGATTGAGTCAAGAGACCCTGGCGGAGATGGTCGGGACGACACGCTCGCGGGTCAGCTTCTTCATGAACCGGTTCAGGAAACTCGGCTTTATCAACTATGACGTGGGAGACAACTTGCACGTCCACAGTTCACTGCTTAACGTTGTTCTTCATGATGATGACGGAATAAGTGTCACCGCGGGTATCCGGAAGGGTTCTGAACCACCTCGGGAGCCCGGGGAGGCTCCTGATACAGATCGTGCCCGGAGGCCGCCCCTCCCCAGCGTTGCACGACGCCATTCCTGAACGCGACAGTCGTCAGTCTGGGGAGCCGATCGATTCAGTCCTCAGACTTCCATCGGACGACGAATCGATGCGACCAGTGAACGTGAGCGGTGTTGAACAGACGCGCTAGGTCGCGACTTGATAACTTCGCTATGCGTGGTTCTCAAAGTTATGACCAGAAGCAGTCACATTGTCGCTCGGGAGGCACCATGATATTCAGGCTCAAGACCTTATCGTATTTTGTCGCAAGCGCGGTGATTCTTTTTGGCGCGTCCACCTCGATCGCTGCCAACCGCTCGGCTCCAGCAGTTCGGTCGGGCGGGCTCGCAGAGCTCAATATGCAGATCCTTCTTGATCGAGCCAACTTCTCGTCGGGTGAGATCGACGGCAAGGGTGGGAAGAACAGCCGCGAGGCTCTGGCAGCGTTTCAAACCGCGCGCGGGCTTGCTCCAGGTCCGCGGAACCGCAAGGGGCTGCTCCGGGCGCTCGGCGCCGGTACCGTTAAACCGATCGTGTCCTACACGATCACTGCGAAAGACGCCTCTGGGCCGTTCAACAAAACGATTCCGGAAGACGCGACGGAGCAGTCGAAACTGCCGGGCCTTTACTACACATCCGTGCTGGAAGAACTGGCCGGGAAATTCCACTCGGCCCAGGCCCTGCTCAAGCGCTTGAACCCCCACGCCCGGTTCATCGCGGGAGAGAACATCCGTGTCCCAAACGTGTTGGGCGCTGAACAAGAGACGCGGGCCCAGACTGGGGCGGTCAAGATCGTTGTCTCCAAGAAGGCATCGGTCCTGATGGTGTACGACCGGGAAGGCCAAGTCATCTTTTACGCCCCGGTGACGAGCGGCAGCGAGCACGACCCGCTCCCGTTCGGAAATTGGGTGATTACTGATGTGGTGCGAAATCCAACCTACAACTACAACCCCGCTTTGTTCTGGGACGGCGATCAAGCAGATCCCAAGGTGAAGATCGCAGCGGGTCCAAACAATCCGGTAGGCGTTGTCTGGATGGGGATCAACGTACCGCACTACGGGATACATGGCACGCCCGAAGCGGGGGAAATCGGCCATTCCGCCTCTCACGGGTGCGTGCGGATGACAAACTGGGATGCCACCAGGGTCGCCGACCTGGTCCGAGATGGAACGCCGGTCGTGTTCGAGGAATGAGAAAGCGGAGCTCGCGATGTCTGGAGGAAGAGGGCTGAGACTCTGCGTTTGGATTGCCGTGCTGTTCCCGGTGTTTCTTGCGGCTGGCACTACTTCTTCGATTCTCGATATGACTCCGCCCATCAGCAGACTCGCCCTCGCGGATCTGCGGGATACGTTCGAAGAAATTCACAACGGACATCGGCATGAGGCGATCGACATTCTGGAGCCGAGAGGGACACCCGTGCATGCGGTGGTATCCGGAAGCATCCGCAAGCTGTTCCTCAGCAACCGGGGCGGCAGCACAATCTACCAGTTCGATGACATTGGAGTGTATTGCTATTACTATGCGCACTTGGACGGGTACGCGAAAGGGCTACGGGAAGGAATGCGGGTCAAGCGTGGGGACGTCATCGGTTTTGTTGGATCCACAGGAAATGCGGATGCGCGCACCCCGCACTTGCATTTTGCGATCTTCGAGTTGGGGCCGGAACGGCTGTGGTGGCAGGGGAAGGCCCTGAATCCATATCCGGGCCTGGTAGACGCGGTGAAGCGGGCGAAATAGCGGACGATCTTCTCTTCTTTGGTGGCCAGAACGAGGCGGCCTGGCATTCGTTCCGCCCTGCGATGACCCACATGCTGCCTTGTGGCCCCACGCGATGGTTTAAGCAAACAAGTCCATTCGGATCAGTCGAGGGAGAGTGCTCGATTTTGACCAGCTTTTGAAGACCCTACGTTCCATGATCAAAATTGTGAGTAACTAAACGGCGCCGCTAGCGGCGCGGATCTGCAAGCGTTTCTTACGATTCATATCACTGGAAAAACGCCGGCATGAACAACTGGATCAAAACGTGTCGCGCACGGACATCGCCATCGGTTGTGAGACTGAGACACAGCCCCGTGCCTCTTGCACTGGCGATCATGCTGCTTAGTGTACCCGCACGTCCTCAATCCGCTCCCAGCAGCCAAGTGTCGGCCAACGATCTGGCACGACGGGTGATCACCAATGAACTGATTTTCCAAGACGACCACACCAACTGGATGTACCGACTAGAAAAAGAACAGTCTGGAAAGAAACGGGTCGAGGAAATCATTGAGACAAAGGAAGGTTCTCTCAGTCGCCTCCTATCCATTGACGACCGCCCTCTTAGCACGAGACAGCAGGAGGAAGAGACCCAGCGTATGCAGGAGTTAATGACCAGTCGAAGTGCGAAGCGAAAACTGCAGCGAGAACTGGAGGAGGCGACCCTACAGGGCAGAAGGCTGTTCAAGATGCTGCCTGATGCATTCCTGTTCGATTACGCAGGTGGTGACGGGAACCGGGTAAGGCTGAGCTTCAGATCAAACCCGAATTTCCACCCGCCTTCGATGGAGGCCCGCGTGTTCCACGACATGGAAGGCGAGATGTGGGTGGACTGCAAACAGGAGCGGCTGGCTGCGTTTAGTGGTCATCTCACACGGGACGTGAAATTCGGCCTCGGTCTGCTAGGACACCTGGACAAGGGGGGCCACTTTGAGGTCAGGCAGGCAGAAGTCGTCCCCGGACACTGGGACCTGACTAACATGAATGTGGAGATCACAGGAAAAGCTCTCTTGTTCGCGACCATTGGAATGCGAAAGAAGGAAACCCATGGAGACTTCTACCAGGTATCCGATGATCTGACCCTTGCTGAGGCCGCGGACATGCTCAACAGAAAAATAGTTGTAGCGGATAGCCACTAAGGGGGCACACTTCTTCATGGAGTCCCCGTTGATTTCTGAACGGCCTCACGCGGCGCTGAGGCGCCGCTCCTCCACGTAACGGGTGCGGAGCGTCTGCGTCATGCAGAGTGGCGCCGTTTGAATTCATCAATCCTGCCCTTGGCCTTCTCTTTCGCGTCATCCACAGACTGGCTGAACTTCTCCCGGCTCTGGGTGCCCTTCTCGGAAGCGGCCTTCTTATGCGATTCATGGATCTGCTTCGCGGCGTCCTTGGCATCACCCCAGGTTTCCTTCGCCGCACCTTTGACCTGATTGACCACACCTTTGTTGGCCAGTTTCTGATTGCCAACGCGTTCTCCGACGCTCTGCTCCACTTTTCCCACTGCCTGAGCGATCTTGCCAGCCACCTAATCCTTGTTCATTTCTAAGTTTCTCCTGATCCCCTTACATCCAGATCACGCTCTCTTGCGGGTTTTTGCCGTCATCTTCCTCGCGGCGCGTGGTTTCTTGCGAGCTACAGCGACGGTTTTTCTCTTTTTCTTGGTTGCTGCTTTGACTTGAGGTAGCAACGGCAGCCTGGGCTCTTTCGCCTTGCGATGGTGGCCATGGTGCAGCGGCTGGATGCGCGCAGCTTCTTCTTCCGTTCGCAGCTGGGTGTCTGCAGCTTTTTGGCGCTCTTCTTCAAGGTATTCCGGAATCGTTTGAACTGTCATGGCTTGCAGTGTGGCAGAACTATCTCCGTCCAGGCTGTGCAATTTTGGCCACTCCGTGACAATGTCACGCGTACACGAGGAAGCGGGGTAGTCTGCGCCACACCGAAGTCTCTGAGCCTATGAAGGTTGCAATTGGGCTAAGGTCTTGCCGTTGAGAGACCCGCTTCACGCGCGACGCACGAGCCACACAATCACCAGAATCACAATAATTGTTCCGACCACACCCAGACCTAACATAGTTCCTCCAGTCGAACACGTAGGGCATCGAAGTCGCCCATGCAGACATGATGGGCTAGATTCCGGCTTTCGTCTGAGCAAAACAAAACACTATGCAGTCGGCCTTTGGGTATGCTGAAGAAGGCCACCATCCGAAACAAGATAAAGGTAGATTTCTTCGCGTCAATTTGTCGGGAATTTCCGTGTGCTGAGGGTGAGCATTTTTGCTCAGACCGTTTTAATCCTGATTTGCTAAGGTCGGATTGACCTACGTGTGCGCGAAGTTGGATCCGGAGTTGTGTGCACGACACAGTACGAAGCCGGAGAAGCGGCGCAGAGGAAGAAAAACAGAAATGAGGCTGTCCCATGAAAAAAGTAATCTTCGTACTTGCGATGTTTGGTCTCGGCACGCTGTGCTGGGCGGGATCGGCACGGCAAGATGCCACCGACCGACTGGACAACGCAACTAGCGTGATGCACGAAATTATGGGGATGCCCGACAAGGGTATCCCGGAAGAAGTGTTAGAGCACGCAAAGTGCGTGGCGGTTATACCGCACATGGTTAAAGGTGGATTTGTCTTCGGAGCTGAAGGAGGCAAGGGCGTGGCCACCTGCCGTACGGCGAATGGCTGGAGTGCGCCAGCGTTCATCACAATTTCGGGTGGAAGCTGGGGGTTGCAGATCGGCGTCGAAGCTGTGGACGTGGTAATGATCTTTCAGAATGACAAAGCAATGCAACGGTTGCTGTCCAGTAATTTCCAGGTTGGAGGGGACGCTTCCGCGGCGGCGGGTCCAG
>CAVQCP010000041.1:0-55721 GCA_963710965.1 uncultured Acidobacteriaceae bacterium
TTCGCGGGATTGAATATCTTGGTTACGTCGCCGCCGCCCGCCACGTGCTCCGCTCCGGGACCATGGCAGCCCTCGCAACCTTGGTGCGCCGGTTCCTTGTTCAGGGTGGTCTTCCAGTGCGGCGTTTTCTCCCAGGCGTTGTAAATTTCCTCGTGACAGGTCTTGCAGGTCTCCGCTCCCACATACTTGGAATCTTCAGGGGACGGTGCTGCAGCGGCAGCTGGTGCGTTACTGGATTGAACGCTCTTAGCCGGCGGTGGCGGGTTGCTCTGGCCAGAAACCAATGCCAGGCCCGCGACAAAAAACAAAATAAGAGACAGAATAATCCGAGACGCCTTCCAATTTCCAGGCATTCGCATTCGCATGCTCCTGGACTGCGGTGGTTTATCCAGCATGTGTTACAGACCCCAGTTGCGGCGGCGCACCCACGCGATTCGTCGCGATTAACGATCCACTTTCAACCCTCAAGAAGTGGCGATTTCTTGCCGGCATCTTCACTGCAGAAGACGGTAACCTTAGCGTCCTTCTCCGTCCCTTTTGCCATATCTGTCCCCACCGTCTTTGGTTGCGTGGTCGATCAGCTGAAAGCTTCATTCCACACCGTCCTGCGCGGCTTCAAAAGGCAGCAGTCCTGTTGTCTGCAGCTAGGCAGCTTTAACCGTTAGCCAAACATTTAAAATATTCAACCAACTTCTGTCAGTCCCAAATGGGACACCCTGACGGTCCCTCATGGAGTAGTCGCGTCGGAATCCTGGGACGATGCTGGACGTTAAGCGAGGTGAGTCACAATTACTCGTGCAGGACGACGCTAAGAAGCGAATTGTTCACCTGCAACCCCAACCCGCCCTTGTAATCGATGAAGCCGAGCTTTCTAAACTTGTTCATGAAGTAATTCACTCGCTGACGGGTGGTACCAACCATTTCCGCCAGAGTCTCCTGACTCACGCTTGGAATCACTTCCTCAGGGTGGTCCTTCTTTCCGAAGCGTGACAGTAACAAGAGCGCTCGTGCCAGCCGCTTTTCGCTGGAATTGAATAATTGATCGACCAGATCCGCTTGCGTCCGATTGTGTCGTTCGACCATGTACCCGATAAACACGTCGGCCAACCTCTGTTCCTTGTGAAGCGTGCGCAGCATCAGTTCCCTGTCTATTCTTAGAATTGAGCACTCTGTAATTGCTGTAGCCGTTGCTAGGCGGAGGGGCTGATCTGAGGCGAGGCATGCCTCGCCCACGAAATCGCCCAGACCGAGCAGTGCGATGGTGGCCTCCTTGCCCTGTTTCGATAGCACGGTGAACTTCACCCTCCCCTCCTGGATGTAGAACACAGCGTCCGCGTGATCTCCTTGCGAAAAAATGGCTTGTTTCGGACGATAGTGGACAACAGTCCCGCCGACGGCAATATTCGCTAATAAAACTCTTGGGTCAAAACGTTTGGTTGGTTTTCTTGGGGCTCGCCCTTTTCGTGCTGGTAACCTGCGAGAAGATGGCATACACGAAGCTCCAGGAAGCTCTGATGGCTCACATTTTATACCTATTTCTCGCCGCCTCTCTAAGGAGTAGGGAACTCCGATGGGTTTTCTCGTTCACGATCGAGCGAGGTCACGCATCTTCCAGCGCCCTCTTCGCGTTACTATAGGTTCACCCCGTTCGCTCTACGTGGGGTGTCAGAATTTCGTGCTCGGCAAACGATCAGGCGTCGGAGGAAAGTATCGAGCGAGCGGCGCGAGTGAAAGAGAAGCATAGGTCACCTTTTGCAACGTACAGAGGAACCCATGTCAAAATACGCAGAGTTAAAAGGCAAGAAGGTGGTCATCAAGCCGTCGTGGTACGATCGGCCAACAATCGGCACAATTATAGCGGCGGAGGACGAAGGGCTTTGGCTCACAATGGAAGCCGGAGTATCGCCTTCTGAATTTTCGATCGAACTCCCCAAGGCCGTCGAGACCAGAATCTCTGCTCTTAAGAATGGCGTGTATTTTATTCCGCTGTCGCATATCCACTACGTTCTTAGCGAACGCTCAGTGACTCAAGGGAAAAAGTAGGCAGTTGATTTGGCGGCCGATTACGGTTGGGACGGTTCAAGGCGTCTTTTTTCGCGCAACGGCGTGAACAACCTAATGACGAAGTTGACGAAGAGTGCGCTGAAAGAATTCAGATCATTCAAATTTAGGTAACGAGTGAAAGCCTGTCTGTTAACAATTGAACATGTCCGCGGTGGGAATACCTTCGGCGGATGCTCCGCCGCAGAAGAGAGTTCATGGAACTCGTTTAGGCGCTGACTGTCTTTCAATCGCATTTGCCGTTTTCGTTTCAACAGCCTCCAACAGACAGCAATGCTTGTACTTCTTCCCGCTCCCGCATGGGCACGAGGCATTTCGACCGTATCTCGCGCGGCGCGAGAACGTCAGGTCCATCAGAGATGCCGTGTCCTGATGGAACATCTCCTCGAGCATCCCGTACAATTCAGGATCCTTTTCTTCGAGCAATTTCGGGGACTTGAAGAAATACTCCGCCAGCACCGCAAAGAATTCATGTTCGTTCGTGTATGCGTAACCCCGGATGTAGGAGTGATTCCTGGAAGGATGGGAAAGTTCCCGTGCAACATATTCCACCCAGTGCTTAACGGCTTGCCAGGGAACCTCGGGCGGGAGGCCGTTTTCGGCCTCTTCCAGTTCCACAAGATGCGCGAACTCGTGGATACCCACATTGTCCCTGATGGACACAGTATCGAACCCCGCGAGTAGTGACGGCTTGGACAGAATCATTACACCACGTATTTGCTTCAGTCCGACCATGCCAAGAACATCCTTGTCCGCAGTCCCTGTTGTTTGATACTCCTCAGAGAATGAGTCAGGGTAGACCAGCACTTCTCCCAGGCGATGATATTCCCAATCGTGGAATCCGAAGATAGGAATCGCGGCACTAGCGGCAACCAAAACCCGAACGGTGTCGTCGACCTCGGTCTGGATGCCGGTGATTCGGACCTCAGCCAGGAAAACCTTGACAAGCTGTCGAAATCGTTCTTTCTCATCTGCCAGCAACGCTCGGAAAAAGGCGACGTGAGACTCAAGCACCTGTTCCCACAAAGCGGGGAACGGTTGTTCCATAATCCTCAACCGCCTTATGCATCGCCGTCGAACCAACCAATAGATGAACGGAGAGAGACCTAGCGAGAGAAGAACAGGATGGGAAAACCACCCTGCAACTACGGACGCTACCGCCGCAGCACCAGCAAGGGCGAAGGCGTGATTGCGGTTTCGCCCGTTCCCCTCGATGGTCACGAGCATTGTCGTCGGCTCCTGGCAGGAATGGGATTTCGGCTTACATGAAGTGATCGGTTGGAGTCAGCGATCGCTTCATCCAGAAGAACAAACAAATTCAGTGAACAATCTTAGACGCCGAACACCTCCATATCGCCTGCGAGGGCGTCCATGATGGCCTTGCGGGTTATTATTCCTTGCAAATTACCAGCTGACAAATCCCCCTTGTGCGCAGCGACCAGCGCGATGGCCGAGTCGGTAGAGCGCATCGCAGCAACAACGTCCCACACGGAATCACCCGGCTCCACCACTACATAGTTGCTCTGCACGACATCTCCGATGACTGCTGTTGGACTGGCATGGGCGAGGGCGGCTAGATTCTCTCCAGGGACCACTCCCTCCACGGCGCCAGACCCGTCAATGACGATGAAGGCGTCATTCCTATTGGATGGGAGATCTAGTAGACGTGTTGCTGCAGGAAGGATCTCCAGCTTCGAATTCATGATACTCGCAGCGCGCCGCGTGAATTGAAGATCGGCTCGCAGGGACTCGGGCACTGGATCCCCCCGCAGAACCAACTTACGCGTGTAGATGCTATCTTTGATGACACTTCTCCGTATGCCATAGCTGATTGCAACCGTCAAGGTCATCGGAATGATCACTGTGTAGTCGCGTGTCATCTCGAAAATCATCACGATCGCAGCCATAGCCGCCCCCGTCGACCCACCTACAACTCCAGCCATTCCCGCGACGGCAAACGCAGGTGCGCTGACGTCCAGTGCGGGGAACAACCCGTGAAGCACGACGCCGTATGCGCCTCCAGTCGTAGCGCCCAAAAACAGCGCCGGTGAAAATACGCCGCCCGACGCCCCCGAGCCAAGTGTCAGAGAGGTGGCGAGCAGCTTCGCTACAAACAGGAGAACGAGAAAGTAGATTGGGAACTGCACGCTAGCGAGGACGTCTTGAATCGTCGCATATCCCACGCCTTCCACATAGTAGTGGCCAGAGAAGCGCATAAAGAAATACAGCATGAGCCCCACCGTCAGCATTCCAGCGGCGTGCTGCACGTAGTATCCGCCTTTGACACGATTCTCGAAGAAGTGCTCGAATCCGTAAATGGAGTAAATGAACAGTGCAGAAACAAGACCGGCGATCACACCAAGAATGGCATAGGCGACAAGCACCTTCGGATCCGTCAACCGAAAATATGTCGTTTCAAGAGCAGGGATGGAGAAAGATGGATGCGGGCCAAAGAAGAGTTGGCCCACGTAGGTGGCCGTCGCCGTAGCGGTGACCACTGGCACCAAAGTTCGCGCACTGACTTCGTGCATGACGATCTCTACCGCGAACAGCACGCCGCCAACGGGAGTATTGAACGTAGCTGCGATTCCCGCACCTGCGCCAGCCGCGATGAGTGTGACAACTTGCCAGGTAGGCAGACCCAAGAGCTGTCCCATGGTCGAACCAAAGGAAGAACCAATCTGAATGATGGGTCCCTCACGGCCAACGGATCCGCCGCTCCCGATCGACAGCGCGGACGCCAGTGCCTTGATGACTGACACGACCGGACGAATCACTCCCTTGTGGTAGAAAACCGCGTCGATGACTTCCGGTACGCCGTGGCCTTTCGCCTCTGGCGCGAAGTTCTTCACCAGGAAAACCACAGCGAAGGCCCCGACAACGGGGACAAGAATCACCAATCGTCCCCAGGGGCCTGCTGGTGTATGCGCGTTCGCGTCGTATGCTGCGGAGAGCCTGCCCAGAAAGAAAAGATTGTGAAAAATCGCAATGAGCGCTCGGAATGCCACGGCCCCCAGACCTGCCACGATCCCAACCAGCAGGGAGAGCGCCCACAAGACTGCCGGCCCGACCCTTCGCGTCGCCGGTGCTGTGCGGTCAACGCTAAACACAATCGCTCCAAGCCTAGTCATTCATCACTCGGACTCCCCGCAATTTTGCTCAACAGACATTCTGCCACGGCACGCCCGGATCCAGTGAATTTCTCGCCACAGTGCACTCTCATGCCGAATCGGCAATGGCTGAGATCGCCCCTCTCGTGATTGGGGAACACCTTAGCTCAGGTTGCAGGAACAAGCCTTCCCGCAGAGGACCCGACCACCTTGTGACTTAATGGGGAGCAGGGCCGCGGACGACCAGAACAGAATCGCCGGTACTTATCTCCCCGGAGAATGCGGCATTCACCTCGTCGGCGTTGAGTTCAAAGTGTTTCTTCGTCGCCCGTATCGGTTCGTCCGGAGGAAGGCCAATCTCAGCCTGTTCGAGGGCGCTGGAAGTTGTGGCGCCACGTTGCGCAGCGTCAGCCCTAGACGGGCACTGGTTATCGGGATCCGTCGAGGATCGCTATCGAATCCCTTCGAAAGTTCGATTGCAACCCGGAGTTAATGTCCGCACGGGCTAGTGCCGCGCATTCATGCTGAAGATAGTTACCCGTAATTTCTTTGTGAAAAGTGTCCAATAGTGAACAGTCGCACCATGGCTGCCAGCTCTACCGTTATCGCAGTCGATTTCGGAGAGGCTCGCAAAGTTCTTGCTGAGAGTCGTCAGCGGCGGCCCGGATCGCCGATGGAGTAGCTCGCGCTGACCTATGAAGACATTTCCAACTCATCGTCACTAGGCGGGAAACGATAACCCGCACGCTTTCGGAGGCTGGCTATGTACTACTTTTGGGGAATGCATTGGTATTGGTGGTTTTTTTGGATCCTGCTCTGGATGTTGTTCTTTTCCTTCATGATGCCGGTGAGGCGGACTACCTACCGGGAAATGCAATCGCCTTTGCAGGTCCTGAAAAGGAGATATGCCGCCGGGGAGATCACAAGTGAGGAATACGAAGAACGGCGGACCAAACTTCTGCGGGATGCCAATATGAGATAGGGCTTGGTCAATTGTGAACATGCTTCAACTCGTACCTCGGCGCACAATCCCCAATCAGAGAGGAAAACCGTCCAATGAGTGGAACAGTCACGCTCGCAGAGCTGCTTACCGCCAAGAACTACTCACAACTCACCCACCCTTGCGCCATCTGCCGAAAGCCAGTATGGCTCACCAACAACACGCCAACCGATGACAACGGCAGGGCGGTTCACGAAGACTGCCAACAATCCCAGCATCTTGAGTCTTTCGGAGCATAATGATGCTCGCCAAGTGTGCCAATGCTTCGTGTTCTGCTTCGTTTCGCTATCTGGAAGACGGAAGACTCTTTCGCCTCGAAAGTGATCCGGCGCTCCGTTCGAAATCCAACCGAGTGGAATACTTCTGGCTTTGCTATCGCTGCTCGTCAACGATGACATTGCACCTCAGCGAAGACGGGAGCGTGATTCCAGTATTGCTCCCAGAGCCGATTCGTGGCGTTCCTGATGGTGTCGCCCTTACCTCGGCAAATCGAGAAAGAGGGCTGTTGCTCCGTGGCGTTAGTTCCTGTTTGCCAGAGCACTTCGGAGGTCGTGTAAAAACGCGGCTGAAAGAGGGACACCGTGTCAGATGACTGGGACGAGCACGATGACGTTGCGGCAGGGTCGAGTTGTCCGATGCCCGACTGCGGTGAGTTGGCGTTTGCCTACAGATCAATGGATGGCGTGGGACGTGACCATGCCGAGCCATGGGAGTTCACGTGCCCGCGCTGCGAAATCGACTTTACCGTCGCTGAAGACGAACTGATGTTTCACTCGGTACACAAGAATTGGCTATTGGCGAAGGTTCAAGCTGCATAGCCGGGGGCGGCAAGGGAGCGTCAACAGAGGCCGTCAACCATTACTTGCAAAGGAGTGACATCACAATGAAGCCTACGATCACAAAGCGCCCTCCGCTAAGGACAATCGACCAAACAACCGAATCCACCAGTCATATTCAAGAGCAAATCCGTTGTCGTGCCTACGAACTGTACGAGCAACGCGGCAGAGACGATCAGCACGAACTAGACGATTGGCTGCAAGCAGAGTCGGAGGTAACGCAACGGAAGGCAAAGACAGTCGCCGCATAGGACCGGCATTCAGCCGAATACTGCTTGTAACTATCGAAAGAGGAGATTTGGCAATGGGCTCCCCCACTGTGTTGTGCATCGACGACCGTCCACAAATGTTAGAGCTTCGCAAAGCGACTCTAGAATCTCATGGTTATTCGGTCAAGATCGCGGCGAGCAGCGATACTGCGATGAAGGTGTTGGAGGAAACGTCGGTGGCTGCGGTTCTGCTGGAGTACGAACAGGAAGGCATGGATGCAGAGGCCGTAGCCTGCCATATCAAGCAACAGTTTCCCAACCAGCCGATCATCCTGCTTTCCGCGGACGACTTCACATGTCTTGAGATGAAAAGACGGCTAACCATATCCGGAAAGCGCACAGATCTAGGCAAAGGCGCTCCATCTAGGTTGTCGTGGATGGGATGGGTACAATCCAAGCGCAAGGGGCTGGGCATGAGATTCCGTACGGTGCGATGCATGTTGCTGGGGAAGGCCAAACCATCGAGGGCGCGGGAAGCTCTGGCGCACCGTCGCGCAGAGTCAGGGGCCAACCAACCGTAGACTGGCACTGGTTATGGGGATCCGGTCGAAGATTGCTATCGAATCCCTTTCGAACCTTCGAACCTCCCTGTCCAGGCCGCAGTTAAGGCCTCGTGCCCGTACCGTCTTCTGTCCTGAAAAGACGCTCCTCATGCCCTGACTTCGGTACTCCGCCCGCGGCGGCAAGCACGCGCGTTACTCTCACTCGCCTATCGCGCTGTGCCCCGGATCGTTGGACCATCACACGCTTAGCACCGGGATGTGCGACTCGCGAATGATCGCATAGCCACTCCCGTTTTCCCCCAAATGACCGCCGGAAGGCATGTGCCCGATAACGAGAACATCTCCCTTTGTCTGGTCCACGGCGCGGTTCAGCAGCTTGCAGACATTGCCACTATCAATGATCACTTCGGCTTTAGTGCCCAGATCTTCCTGAAGTTTGGCGATCTCCCGGGTGGCATAGCCGACGACTTCTGCCTTCCACTCGGGAACGATATGGGGCGTTCCGAGCCCATAAATCTCTACCCCACCGGTGATATGAACAAGGGTGAGCCGCGCACCAAACTCTTCGGCTATCTGCGCTGCCCGCAACACTGTGTTCCGGCTGTGCGGACTCAAGTCAACCGCGCAAACAACGCTGTAAATACCGAACTTGCCTGCTGGCGCTTCTTCCAGGTGGGCGTCGGTCCAAACCGGGCAAGCGCTCTCGTGCAGCACTTTCGCCGCCACCGAGCCCAGCAGGAAGCGGTAAAACACCCCATGGCCATGCGTCGACAGTACGATCAAGTCCACGTTTTGGTCGCGAGCGGTCCGCGCGATTTGAAGGGCCGGATCTCCTTTGAGCAACAAGGGTCTGACTGCAATTCCATTGAGTTCGGACCCCAGTAATTGATCCAAGTCTTTCTGTGCCCGCTTGATGATTTCCGCATGCAAATCCCCGGTGAGTTCATACCCAATCTCTACGGTGCCGACTGGATAGCTCATTGGCGCTACCACATGCAGCAGTATGATCTCGGAATGAAAATGGCGAGCCAAGAATGCGGCTTGACGAACCGCCTTGAGCTTGGCGTTAGGAACATCAACTGGAAGGAGAATTTTATTCATTATGCCCATTTCCATTCCGAAGTTCGTAATCCGGCTTGGTTACTGCAACGTCAAAAAATACTTTGAGAGTGAGCTTACGCATTACAACTTCATAGCAAGACTTTTTCACCAGATTCTATGGTCGGAGAGAGCCGTTCCGATTGACCGAGCCGCCTCTAAAGAAGCGATGCCGCAACATGCTCTGCCCCAGTAGAAAAAAGAGGATTACCAAGATAACTACAAACAGGAGTCTTCCAATTCCGAACCAGGGCGATTTTGGTCCTGGCTGGCCGGTCGTACTCGAATCAATTGCCATCAGGATTGCGTCTCCCGCGCAACAACGCCATCTGGCTTGACAGAGCGCAGCAGCAAAAGCGGACACTCCACGCGTTTGACCACCTGTTCTGCGATCGAGCCAAAAACCAGCGGGCGCCAGCCAGAGATGCCGTGGGTGGAAATCACGACCATGTCGATATGCTCACGTTTTATAGCCAGCATGATATTACCCGCCACGTCGTTGCCAATCTCAATCGTTGAAGTGGCCTTAATCCCCTTGGTAACCAGTGAGGCGTCACACGCAGTCAATTGCCGCTTTGCGTCGTTCTCTGCCTTGTGAAGATACTCGGTCTCAGGGAAGGAAACAGTTTTTGTGCCCATGGGAAGCATGGGGATAACATTCAGCAGGAAGATTTCGGCGTGAAAGTGCTGGGCGAGGTCGGATGCGGTCTCGAGCGCGGCGTCGCTGGATGAACTGAAGTCCAATGGCACCAGAATTCTTGTGGGAATGAAAGGGGAGGCAGTCACTTGTTGCATTAGGAATCTCCTTGATCGTGATTTTCAGGACTCGAGCCGTTTTGTGGGCATCGCCCGGCGATTTTGCCATTCCCGGGTCGGTTCGCGGGAAGCGCAGGATGTGCGCGCCGGTGCATTGTGCATGCCGCAGACGAAATACGGCGACGGAAAAAACCGGAAGGGAAAGCGCGAAGCGAGGTAAGGTTATGGAAGTCTTCTGGCATCGAGATCCAAAACGAAGGCCTCAACTCCTTCAGGTCTGAGCGAAAGTGGACTATTCCGGGCAACATGCCTTTCGAGAGCGTCACGGGGGAACCGCGTGGAGTAGCCACATCGTCGCGCTCAAGTATCCGACCCGGGCGCATCATCGACACGGACCGTGCCCTGCGCCGCGATCCGGCCGGCCGCTGTGGGCTTCCCCTTAAGGATCCACTCGAAAGCCACTCCGATCAAGGCGCCCACCGCTGGCCCGACGAGGTAGATCCAAGTCGTATGAAGGTCGCCGCGCACCAGATCCGGCGCCAGCGAACGCGCCGGGTTCATCGAGGAGCCGGTAAGCGGCGCCGCCCAAAGTCCTGCCAGAGCAATGTACCCGCCGATGGCAAGGGCACCGTTCGTGCCGATGTTCCGCGCACCGGACGCCGTGCCGAGGATAGTATTCACCAGCCCGGCCGTCAGAACCACTTCCATCGCCAGAGCTTTCCCGCTGGTCACACCACGACCCGGCAGCGTCGCGCCGAGCGCGCCAATCGTCCCGAACAGAGCCCGAAGGAAAACAGCCGCAGCAATGCCGCCGATGACTTGTCCGACGATATAGCCCGGGACTCTCTTCCAAGGGAAGTCGCGCCGCACGGCAAATGCCAGCGTGACCGCCGGGTTCAAATGTGCTCCGCTAACTGCACCCATGAAGTAGATGATCGCCATCACCATGAGTCCCGGTGCCACCACCATCATGCCCAGGGTGACTCTGCCACCGCTCATCGCCGTAACGACACCACCACCGGCAGCGACCAGCACAAGCAGGAACGTGCCCCAGGCCTCCGCGAACACGCGTCGCCACTCAAGGGAGGAATCAAAAAAATCGGGCGCTGATTGTCTTTCGATCACAGGTTGTTGCTGTGCCGCATCCGACAGGTCCTGCCCAGTCGATTCCATGTCCACCTCCGGTGCGATGCCAAGCCCGCGTGGTTCCCCGAGCCACAGTCTCGACCGAAAAACGTGCATTCTTCACGGCGGTTGCCAAGTTAAAGAGGAGTTGTCAACCTTTGAGTCTGCGTGGTAGCACTCCTCAGCTAAGAGAGCACAATTCCACCGTTACTTCTCTCTGGATAGCTCCTTGCCGATCGCTTGCAATTCCTGCCGACGCTTTTTCGTGGTCTTCGGATATGCCATCTTGAGATCCTGGAGCGTATCGAGGACGATACGGGACACAATCAGCCGGGCGTTTTCCTTATCGTCGGCGGGAACGGCGTACCAGGGGGCGTGATGGGTGCTGGTCGCGTTCAGGCAATCCTCATACGCTTCCATGTAATGCTTCCAGTATTTCCTTTCGTGATTGTCCGATGAGCTGACTTTCCAGTTCTTATCGGGCTCCTCAATGCGCGCCAGAAACCGCTTGCGCTGTTCTTCGTACGAAAGGTTTAGAAATATCTTAATGATCCGTGTTCCGTTGTGATAAAGGTGGCGCTCCAGGTCCACGATCGACCGATACCGCTCCTTCCAGATGTTTTTCTCGTCGAGCAACTCTTCCGGAAGCCGCTGGCTGCGGAGAATCTCCGGATGCACCCGAACGATGAGCACTTCCTCATAGTAGGAACGATTGAAGATGCCGATCCGTCCGCGTTCGGGAAGGCGGCACGTCGTGCGCCAGAGAAAGTCGTGTTCCAGTTCTTCGGCGCTCGGTTGTTTGAAACTGAAGACCTCGCAGCCTTCGGGATTGACTCCCGACATGACGTGCCGGATGGCACCGTCCTTGCCGGCTGAGTCCATACCCTGAAAGATCAGCAGCAGCGCATAGCGGTTGGAGGCGTAGTGAAGGTTTTGCAGCGAGCTCAACTCTGCAATGTGTTCTTCCAGGAGTTCTTTATAGCCCTCTTTTGAGTCGCAAAAGGGCTTCACGATCGTCGGCAAGTGTTTGAGTTTGATCGTCTTTCCTGGCAGGACACGAAACGCTTTTGAATGGATTTTCATCTTTTCCCTTCGGTGGTCACTAACTGCGTGCATGCTCTTAGCAACTTCCGGTGCTCAGAGAGAAGGGTTACGCAACATCTTTATGTCCCTTCTGATCTTTCCGAGTCTCGCGCTCCGTCTTCTCCCATTCTTCAACTTCTCGAACGTCCTCGCGCCCTAGCTCCTCGTAGAGTTCATGGACTCGCTTGACGATCTGCGGCGTCAAATCAGACGGTGTCTTGGCTTCGGGCTTAGACTCGGCTTTGGCTTCAGGCTTCGCTTCGGTTTTGGCTTCAGGCTTGGGCTCGGCCTTTACTTCAGGTTTCGGCTGAGACTTGGCTTCGGTCTTAGGCTCCTTGGCCTCAGGTTTCGGCTCACCTAAGGCTTCCGGCTTCGCCCCAGCTTTTGGTTCATCTTTCCGAATCTCGCGCTCTGCCTTCTCCCAGTCCTGAACTGCCGTACCGTCATTGGGGGCACGCTTGCCGTAGAGTTCATAGGCTCGCTTGGCGATCTGCGTTGTCAAATCGGACCTCGGCTCGGCTTTGGCTTCCGGCTTCGCCTCGGTCCTGACTTGAGGTTCAGGCTTCGGCTCGGCTTTAGGGGCGGGCTTCGCCTCAGTCCTGGCGGGTGCAGCTCCAGCTTTAGCTTCAGATTTGGAGCCGGCCTTGGCTTCGGGTGTAGTCTCGGCTTTGACCGCGGGCGTTGGTTCAATTTTGCCTTCAGATTTCGCCTCAGTCTTGGCGGGTGTGGCTCCAGCTTTGGCTTCCGATTTAGAATCGGCCTTGGCTTCAGCCTTTGGCCCCGTTTTGGCCGAATCAAAAATACGATAGGCGAGCAGTTTCACGCGATCATTCACCAGGAACCAAGCCAAGGCATAGACCCAAACGAATCCTGCCCAGCGCCAGCCGAGCGGCGTCATAAACAAACCATACACTGCGATCAGAGTCGCTATGGTTTGCGTGCCGAGCACCGCTATCCAGAGAATCCGAGCCGGGCGTATCGACCAAAATGGTCCGCGTGTGCGAGTTAAGAAAATCGTCAGATGCCCAGCCACGGACAGCTTCAAGTACATCAGCGTTTGGGCGTGGGCGCGGTCGAGGTGAAACACGCGCTCGGCGAGATAAAACAGTCCGAACGCAGCCACGACGCCGATAACACCCAGGACGGTAGAGATCCCGAGCACCAGACGCATGTTCCACTTCTCGGGCTTGTCGCTGTAATGCACGTGGTCGTATGCGATGGAGAGGATGGCGCCGTCGTTGAGCACAGCGATCATCACGATCATGACGGCGGTCACGGGGTAGAAGTTAAAGACCAGGATCGCCAGCGTCATGAAGAAAAGCACGCGGAGGGTTTCGGCGATGCGGTAGATCGCGTAGCTGTTCATCCGCTGGAAGATGCGGCGGCTCTCTTTGATGGCGTCGATGATCACGTGGAGGCCGGGCGCCAGCAGCACGATGTCCGCCGCCGCGCGGGCCGCGTCCGTCGCTCCGGAAACCGCGATGCCGCAGTTCGCTTGCTTGAGCGCGGGAGCATCGTTCACCCCGTCGCCCGTCATGCCGACAATATGGCCGTTCTTCTGCAGGACGTCGACGATGTTGTATTTGTCTTCTGGAAACACTTGGGCGAAGCCGTCCGCTTTTTCGATGGACGCCGCGGTCTCCGCTTTCTTTTGTTTGTCGCGCAATACCGTGGCATCCAGGATGTTGGTGCCCATGCCCAGCTCGTGAGACATTTCCTTGGCTATGGCCAGCTGGTCGCCGGTGACCATTTTGACCTTCACGCCCATCTGCACCGCGCTGGCGATGGTCGCCTTGGCCTGCTCGCGCGGCGGATCGGACATGGGCAACACACCAACGAACTGCCACTTGTCGTCCTGATCGGCGCGGGCCACGCCCAGCGAGCGGAAGCCACGTGCGGCAAAATCATTGACGGCCTTCTCGACGGCGGGCTTTACTTCCGCCAGATTGGTGGCTATCTGCAGAATGACCTGCGGCGCTCCCTTCGCCACCTTGAACTGCTTTCCGTCCGCACCTTTTACCGTCGCCTCGGTGCGCTTATGCACCGGATCGAAGGGTTGGAAATGAAGGATCTGATACTTCTTCAATTCCTTATCGTCCTTCACGCCGGCGATCACGGCGAGGTCAATGGTGTCCTTGTCTTCGGCACGCGAGGCCAGCGCGGCGTCGAGGATGATTTGATCGACGGCCGTGCCGCCGATGCAGAATGGGTCGCCCAGCTTGAGTTTGTTCTGGGTCAGAGTGCCGGTCTTGTCCGAGCATAGGACATCCACGCCGGCTAATTCTTCGATCGCCGACAACTTCGTCACAATCGCTTGTTTTTTCGCCAGCAGGCGCGCACCGACCGCCATGGTGACAGAGAGCACGGTAGGCATGGCCACGGGGATTGCGGCCACTAGCAGTACCAACGCGAATTCCAGCGTGCTCAGGGTTGGATCATGGCGGAAGAGCGCGACAGCAACAATCACCGCCACCAGTGCCACTGCAAGAACGATCAGGTAGTTGCCGATCTTGAGCACAGCGCGCTGGAAATGACTGACGGTATGAGCATCCTGCACCAGTTCCGCGGTCTTGCCGAAATAGGTGTGAGTCCCGGTGGCGTAAACCATTGCGTCGGTTTCGCCACGCTTGATAATCGAGCCCGAAAAAACTGCCTCGCCAGGCTTGCGCGTCGCCGGCAATGATTCGCCGGTCAGCGCGGACTGATCCACTTGCACCGGATCGCCCGCCAACAGGCGCGCATCCGCCGGTACGATGTCCCCCAGCCGCAGGCGGATCACGTCGCCGGGAACGAGTTCAGACACCTTCGGGGTTGCCCATTTTCCGTCTCGCAGAACGCGGGCGGTCGTTGCCAGCTTGGCGCGTAATGCGGCAATTTCGTTGCCCGCCTGATGTTCCTCCCAAAATGCGACTAAAGCGTTGGAGAAAAGCAAGAAGAGGATGACGAAGAAATCCAGCCAGTGCTTCACCACCCCCGACAGAATTACCGCCCCTTCAATCATCCACGGGATAGGTCCCCAGAAATAGCTGAGGAACTTTAGGAGAAGGTTGTCTTTCTTTTCCTTGATTTCGTTCGGGCCATATTGTGCCAGGCGCTTCACCGCTTCGGCTTGGCTCAGCCCCTTCGGAGACGATCCCAACTTTTCTTCCACTTCCGACATGGGAAGAGATTTAAGATCGTCCTTCGGGTCGGGCTTGGGCTTCGATCCCGGCTTCGTTTCGTTAGCTTTGGACTGGTCCGCAGTGGCTTGCATAATGAGTATTCCTTGTGGTTGTGTTATGCCGCGGTTTCCGCTGAATTCTCCTGGGTTCGCGACGCACTGATCGCCGCTTGGACGACGGCCAGAAACTGATCGGGGTGCAAACTGGCGCCGCCGACGAGGGCGCCGTCCACGCCGTCCCGGCAAAACAACGCTGCGGCATTGTCCGGCTTGACGCTACCGCCGTACTGTATGGCAAGTGTCTGAGCCGATTTTTCTTCAAACATCTGTCCGAAGCGGCGCCGAATGACGGCGTGCGCGTCCTGCGCCTGCTGTGGAGTGGCATGGTGTTCGAGATTACCGATGGCCCAGACCGGTTCGTACGCGATGCTCAAGCGGGTCAAGGTATCCGCCGACACGTCGGCTAATCCAAGGGTGATTTGTCGATCAAGTAACGCCTCCGTCTGATTGGCGTTACGCTCTTCGAGAGTCTCGCCGACGCACAGAATCACGTCGAGGCCAGCGGCCAGGGCAACCTTCACTTTTTGGTTGATGAAGGCATCGGATTCGCCCAGCTTGTGCCGGCGCTCGCTGTGTCCGAGGATTACGTATTTGCAGCCGAGATCAAGTAGGATCGTCGGACTGACCTCGCCGGTGAAAGCACCTTCTTTTTCAGGATAGAGGTTCTGCGCTCCAAGCGCGACGCGGCTGCCCATCAGAATTTCGCCGACAAGGGCCAGATAGGGAAAGGGCGGACAGAGAGTGACGGAAACTCGCTCCTCCGCACTCATGCCATCCACCACGGCCTTAGCCAACCGCTTGGCCTCCGAAGTGTTGGTGTACATCTTCCAATTACCAACGACGGATTTCTGACGTAAGGTCGGCCTCATGAAAAACTCCCGGCGTGTTTCAGCGACGCAACCCCGCGCAGTGCGGTCTCTTGTTGGTCGCTCTCCATCGCGACGCTATATTCGCCACGACGCGCAGCCCGGTTGCATTTGGCTCGATGATCGAGAGCTCTCTGCGCTGCCGGAACGTTGGCCTGCTTGCCGCGCCAAATCTCCAATGCCGGTTGCTGAATCGCACGGGCAAACGAAAACGCCAACGCCCAAGGCAGCCGCGACTTGAATCTGACATTCATGGCATTCAACCGAGCCGAGGCCAACTCGGGGGATTGTCCACCCGACAAGAACATGATCCCAGGAACCGCAGCGGGGACGGCTCGCAACAGACAACGCACCGTAGCTTCGGCAACCTCGTCCACTGCTTCTTGGCTGGGGCAGCTCAACCCTGGGAGCACCATGTTGGGCTTCAGGATCAACCCTTCCAGCTGCACGCGTTGGCAGTAAAGCTGATTGAAAACCGTTCGCAGGACTTCTTCGGTTAACTCACGGCAGCGCTCCAAAGTATGATCGCCCGCCATGAGCACTTCCGGCTCGACGACGGGAACCAGTCCGGCTTCCTGGCACAACGCTGCATAGCGAGCCAACGCATTCGCGTTGGCCTCGATGCAACCCCGGCTGGGAATGCCGTTTCCCACGGCAATGACCGCTCGCCACTTGGCGAAGCGCGCGCCCATTTGAAAATATTCGGCCAAGCGCTCCCGCAATCCGTCCAGCCCTTCGGTGATCTTCTCTCCGGGATGGCCGGCCATGTCCTTAGCCCCGATGTCGACTTTGATGCCGGGAATAATTCCCACGTCGATGAGTGTCTTCACAAAAGAAGTGACATCTTCCGTCTTCTGCCGGATCGTCTCGTCGTAGAGAATCGCGCCACTGATCGATTCGCCCAAACCGGGCGTCGTTACAATCATGTCCCGATAGGCACGCCGGGTCTCCTCGTTCTGAGGAATCCCCCACTGGGCAAATCGTTTGTTGCAGGTTGGATTGCTCTCGTCCATCGCGAGCAGTCCTTTGTCGTCGGCGACCATTTTTCGTGCGGTATCCATCAGCGCTTGTGTCATTGGGCATTACTCCATTTCCAGTTCAGAATTCCGACCTGTCTTGATCGTGCCGTCTGGAGATTGCGCGCCATCACGCGGTCACGGCGGCAGGCCGCTCCGCTTCTCGCAACCACTTCCGCGCATCCGCTGCATTGGCTTGATCGAAGTATCGAATCGTCGCTTTCGTAAACAGCTTGAAGAACATCGCCATGCCGTGCTGCCACTTTTTATCGCCGACCATCGCGAGCCGTTCGATGTCGCTGAAGTGTTTAATGTCAAACTTGATGTCTTCCCACGCCGCCCCTGCGTCCCAGCCGTGGAGATCGGCGACGTCGAACAGCACGCGCAATGTGCCGTGTTGCCGGACGAGCCGCTCGAACTCGGGCACAAAGTCCTCGTAATCCGCCTTTACCAGCTTCCCAGTGACTTGAACGGCGACTAACTTTCCGCCGTTTTCTTGCTTGATTTGAATGGGCATCTTGAACTCCTTGGATTCGATTCAGTTTCCTTTTTGCGTTCTGCTCTGGCTCCATTTCCAGTTGCGGATTTCCGGCATATCCTGGCCGTGCTTGTCGATGAAATGCTTGTGCTCGATCAGCTTGTCGTGCATCTGCTGCTTCAGGTAGGCACCTTTGGAACCCAGGTCCGGCAGGCGATTCACCACATCCAGCACCAGGTGAAAGCGGTCCAGCTCGTTTTGCACTCGCATGTCAAAGGGCGTGGTGATCGTGCCCTCTTCTTTGTAGCCGCGCACATGCAGATTGCGGTTGGTGCGGCGGTAGGTCAACCGGTGGACCAGCCACGGATATCCATGAAAGGCAAAGATGATGTGCTTGTCTTTGGTGAACAGCGAATCGTAGTCTTTCTCGCTGAGCCCGTGCGGGTGCTCCGTGCTCGGCTGCAGCTTCATGAGATCAACAATGTTGACCACTCGGATTTTCAGTTCCGGTAGATGCTGGCGCAGGATGGAAACAGCGGCCAGTATCTCCAGCGTCGGTGTGTCTCCGCAACAGGCCATCACCACGTCGGGTTCGGCGGCGTCCTGGTCGTTGCTGGCCCATTGCCAGATGCCAATTCCTTCTGTGCAATGCACCACCGCCTGATCCATGGTCAGCCATTGCGGGAGGGCGTGTTTGCCCGCCACCACCACGTTGACGTAATTCCGGCTCCGCAGGCAGTGATCGAAAACCGACAGCAGGCAGTTGGCGTCGGCCGGAAGGTAAACCCGCACAATGTCTGCTTTCTTGTTGATGACGTGGTCGAGAAAACCTGGATCCTGATGCGTGAATCCATTGTGATCCTGCTGCCACACGTGAGAGGCAAGCAGGTAGTTCAACGATGAGATCTTCCGGCGCCAAGGCAGTTCCAGGCACACCTTCAGCCACTTCGCGTGCTGGCTGAACATCGAGTCGATGATGCGAATGAAGGCTTCATAACTGTTGAACAGGCCGTGCCGCCCGGTCAGAAGATAGCCTTCCAACCAGCCCTCGCACTGGTTCTCGCTGAGCATCGAGTCCAGCACTTGGCCGGCAGGCGCAAGGAACTCATCGTTACAAACTTCGCGCGCGTCCCACTGCCGGTTGGTGACTTCAAATACAGCGCCCAGCAGATTCGAGACGGTTTCATCGGGACCGAAGACACGGAAATTACGCTGATCCTGATTCATCTTGGCGACATCGCGCAGGAACAAACCCAGCACTTGCGTATCCTGGGCGCTGACCGCACCGGGGGAAGGCACGTTCACCGCATGAACATGGAAATCCGGCATGCGCAGATCGCGCAGCAGAATTCCGCCGTTGGCGTGAGGATTGCTTCCCATCCGACGGTCGCCCTTCGGCGCCAGATCGGCTAATTCCGGTCTGAGCCGCCCGTTCGCATCGAATAGCTCTTCCGCCTTGTAGCTCTTCATCCAAGTTTCAAGCAGCTTGACGTGAGCGGGATGCTCGGGGTCTACCAGAAGCGGCACCTGGTGTGATCGAAACGTGCTTTCGATTTGCAGGCCGTCGACAAATTTCGGACCCGTCCAGCCCTTCGGTGACTTGAGGACAATCATGGGCCAGCGCGGCCGCGTTGTGTCGTTGTTGTTTCGAGCGTTCGTTTGGATTCGACGAATGTCTTCGATGGCTTTTTCCAAAGTGACAGCCATGAGCGCATGCATCTTTTCCGGCTCATCGCCTTCCACAAAGTAGGGCGTCCAGCCGCAGCCGCGCAGAAATTGTTCCAGCTCTTCGTGCTCGATGCGGGCCAGAACAGTTGGATTGCTGATCTTGTAGCCATTGAGGTGCAGGATGGGCAGCACGGCTCCGTCAGTAACGGGGTCGAGAAACTTGTTGGATTGCCACGAGGTCGCCAATGAGGCCGTTTCCGCTTCGCCATCTCCGATGACGCAAGCGACGATCAGATCAGGATTGTCGAACGCCGCGCCAAACGCGTGACTGAGCGAGTATCCCAGCTCGCCGCCTTCGTGAATCGATCCGGGTGTCGTGGGCGCAACGTGGCTGGAAATCCCGCCGGGGAACGAGAACTGCTTGAACAGTTCCTTCATCCCCGCTTCGTCTTGCGTGACGTTGGGATAAACCTCACTCCATGTGCCTTCGAGGTAGACGTTGCCCACCAGCGCCGCGCCACCGTGGCCGGGACCGGCAATGTAGAACATGTTCAGGTCATATTTCTTGATGACCCGGTTCAAGTGCACGTAGATGAAGTTCTGGCCCGGCACCGTGCCCCAGTGCCCTACCACCAGCGGCTTGATGTGCGACAACTTCAGCGGTTCCTTCAGCAATGGATTGTCGTAGAGATAAATCTGACCGACCGCAAGATAATTAGCGGCTCGCCAGTAAGCGTTCATCTTGGCGAGCAGCTCGGGAGTGAGCGCATCCGTTTTCGTGGCCGGTTTCAGGGATATTTCCTTGTTAGCCGGTTCGGATTCGTGGTCGAGCAGTTCCGCAGTGAGTGTATCGGGTGTCATAGTTCAGTTCTCCTTCTTGTTTTTGCAGCCAAGTCCGAGAACCTGGCAAACTGTTTTGGCGATCATTACTTCTTCGTCCGTGCGAATGACGCGGACCGCAACCCGGCTGTGCTCCGGAGAAATCAGGCCTTCATTCGCAGCGTTTCGCTTCTCTTCAAGTTCGATTCCAAGGAATCCAATTCCATCGCAAATCCGGGCGCGAACCGGAGGCGCGTTCTCTCCAATGCCCCCAGCGAACACCAGCGTGTCCAGTCCACCCAACGCCGCTGCGAATGCGCCAATCCATTTCTTGACCTGGTAGCAGAAGAGCGCGACCGCTTCTGCCGCTCGCACATCGCGTGCTTCGGCTTTCAGCAAATCGCGCATATCGGAACTGGTTTCGGATATGCCGAGCAGCCCCGACTGGAGATTGACCATTTCATTGAATTGCTTCGCGCTCATGTTTTCCGTGCGCGCCAGATACCAAACCAGTCCGGGATCGAGATCGCCGGAACGAGTGCTCATCGGCACCCCGGCCGCCGGCGTGAAGCTCATGCTTGTGTCGACAGATTTGCCGTAACGCACGGCCGCCAGACTAGCGCCATTACCGAGGTGGGCTAGGATTACCCGACCTTGTGCCGCCTCCGGTCCGGCCAACCGGGCTAGTTCTTCGATAAGGAACGCATACGACAAGCCGTGGAACCCATACCGCCGCACGCCCTGCGCTTCATAGCGGCGTGGGATCGGCAGCATTTGCGCCACGCGCGGCAGGTCATGGTGAAAAGTAGTATCGAAACACGCTACTTGCGGCAGGTCAGGAAAGCGGCGATGAAACGCCTCGGTCAACAGAATCTCTTCCGGCAAATGTTCAGGATCAAATGGACTGAGTTGTTTCAGCTCCGCAACCATCTCCGCAGTAATTCGCTGCGGCTTGTAATACTTCGGGCCGCCTTGTAGGACGCGATGGCCCACCGCCGTCAATGGATCGCGCCCGCTGCGCTGTTCGATCCAATCCATAAGTGCACCTACCGCCTCGGTGTGGTTCGACGCTGACACTGGACGCGAAAAGTTGTCTGCGTGATCCGGACCTTTTGCCTGAAAGGTGGCATGCGGCAGTCCGATGCGGTCAATGCCGCCCTGCAATATCCGTCGCGCTGCATCCGCTGCATCGAACAGCGCAAATTTGATGCTCGACGAGCCGCCATTGATCGTAAGAATGCGCGTCGGGATGCGCGGGTCAACTGGTTGGATGGATGATTCCTTCGTCATTTCTGCAATCCGAACGAAGCCAGCTTGGTGCAGGTGGACTTGTAATCCGTATGAAGAATGCTTTGAATCCCCAAACCTTCCGCGATCTGAACGAACATCGGAGTATTTTCGATATAGACGACGTGCCGCGCCGGTGCCTGGGCGATGTCCAGCGCAAACCGAAAGATGTCTGCGTCGGGCTTGCGGATGTGAACGAAGCAAGAGGAAATGAAAGTATCGACAAACTGGTCGAGCTTGAACTTGCGAATGCGAAACGCATTTACCTCGCGGGATTCGTTGCTGACCACGGCGACCTTCAGTCCGCACTGGATCTTGAGTTGGGCGACCAGATCGATCATCCTGGGGTAAGGTTTCGATTGCGCTAACATGAAGCGCCGAAACTGATCCCGGGTAAAAGGTCGCTTTTGATAGAAGACCACCCAACCCAAATATTCCTCGAACGTAAGCTTCCCTTCTTCATGAGTTTCGAAGACCAGACGGTGCCGCTCTTCCATCTCCGCCCACGGCAGTTGGAAGTTCTTCGCGGCTCTTCTGCGAGCATGATGATCCCAACCGTTAGTGAGCAGGACTCCGCCAACATCCACAAACAGCGTCGTGACTGGGATCGCTCTTTTCATTTGGCCTCTGTCGACACCGTCTGAAAGTTTTTACCGTTCATTCGACGAGCCAGAAGTACGACGCTGGATCGGGGGCTCAGGCGGTAAGTTCGCGGATCTTCCCAAAGCGGTTCCTCACTGGCAGCAAAGAGATCGTGGGGCGCTTCGCGAGAGGTGTCGACGGCCAGATGCCAGCGCATCCCCTGTAATACAGACGGCAAACCGAAATCGACCGCATCGGCGCCGGCATTGAACATCAGGCAAAGTGCTTGCTGCTCATCTTCGTGGATTAAACAGGCGAACTGTTTTTCCTTCGAGTCGGTCCAGTTGGGCAATCGTCCTTGTCGGCCAAACCAATGGATCTCGGCGTCCCTGTAGAAGTGTTCCTGACTCAAAATCGGATGCGCTCGACGAAAGGCGATCATGCCGCAGGTAAACCGGTGGATCTCGCTGTGCTGTTCCAGACAGCTCCAGTCATACCAGCTGGTTTCGTTGTCCTGGCAGTAGGCGTTGTTGTTGCCGCCTTGCGTACGACGAAATTCGTCCCCGCCGAGCAGCATTGGCACTCCACGCGAGATCAGGAGGGTCAGAAGGAAGTTCTTGATCTGGCGTTTCCGCAAGGTCTCGATCCCTGTATCCGTCGTCTCGCCTTCAGCGCCATAGTTCTCGCTGAAGTTAGCATCGGTCCCATCGCGGTTGTTTTCTCCGTTTCCTTCATTGTGCTTGGAGCGATAGCTCACCGAGTCGTTCAGAGTAAAACCGTCGTGACAGGTGACGAAGTTGATGCTGCCCTCGGGGCCTTTGCCCGACCTGCCGTAGATGTCGGCACTGCCACAGATTCGGCTGGCAAATAAACCGAGCATCCCCTCATCGCCGCGCCAGAAACGCCGGACATCGTCCCGGTAGCGGCCATTCCATTCCGCCCAACGCCGCTCTGAAAAACTGCCAACCTCGTATGCGCCGGCGGCGTCCCACGCTTCGGCGATGAGCTTAACGTCTCTTAAGATCGGGTCCTCGGCGATCCTTTGGAGAAGAGGGGCATTGGCTAGCAGCTTGCCAGCGCCGTCGCGACCGAGCACCGACGCCAGGTCAAAACGAAAACCATCGACGTGCATTTCGACCATCCAATAACGGAGAGCGGCCAAGATGTGGTCCCGCACGACGGGATGGTTCGCATTGATGGTGTTCCCGGTTCCCGTGTAATCCTTGTAGTAACGTTTGTCGCCGGCCAACGTATAGAAGATCGCGTTGTCCATCCCACGGAAACAAAGCGTGGGACCCAGTTCGTCTCCTTCCGCTGTGTGATTGAACACCACGTCCAGGATCACTTCGATTCCGGCATGGTGAAAGGCCCGGATCATTTCCTTGAATTCCAGTTTCTGCTGGCCCAAACCTCCCGAACTGCTATAGGAAGCTTTGGGCGCAAAGAAGGTCACGGGATCGTAGCCCCAGTAATTCCGGAGCTTCTGATTTGTTTGCGGATTCTTGCGCGTGACAGAGCTTTCGTTGAATTCCTGTACCGGCATCAATTCCACGGCGGTTATGCCTAGCTCTTTGAGATAGGGAATCTTTTCCGTCACGCCCCGGTAGGTTCCCGGATGATCCACGCCCGCGTTGGGATGGTAGGTAAAACCGCGAACATGCATTTCATAAATGACAGTCTTCGACCACGGGTGCCGGGGTGGCTGGTCTCCATCCCACTCGAAGGGCTCGTTGACAAAGACGCATTTCGGCATCGACCCGGAGTTGTCCAGCTTCGAGATAGCCAAGTCTTTCCCCGGCGCCGACGGGTTGTATCCAAGCGCCGAAGCAAAATCCCATGGCGGCAGATGCGAGATCGCCGCTGCGAAGGGATCGAGAAGAAGCCTGTTGAAATTGAACCGATGTCCATCGCTAGGTTCGTAGGGCCCGTCCACGCGGTAAGCATAGAGTTGGCCAGGCTCGATCCCCTTTATCCAAACATGCCATACGTCGCCTGTATGATTCCGCGCTGAGTCCAGATCGATTACCCGAGCCGGTGCTGCGTTTTCAGGATGGTCGAACAACTCCAGTCGAACACGGGTGGCGTAGCGGCTGAAAATGGCAAAATTAACTCCTCCGCCCGTCTCCTGGATTCCCAAAGGCAGAGGAGATCCCGCACGAACGTCAGCGTGCGCGGAGATGTCCGAGATGTAATCGTGCAACTCGCGCTCCGGCATTTCCGTCACCGTTGCCATAGAATCCGGGTGTCTTCCAGTGGAACCGAAGTGACGTCGCTCTGAGGTATCACTCGCGCCGTGTAGTCTCCTGCTGGTCGTGCAGCGGGTACCGTCGCCTGGTAGACACAGCCCTCGGGTGCACCGGGAAGCAGTCGCTCCCACTTCATTTCCTGTCGCACGGGACCGCCGCCGTTGATTGCGTCCGCGTACAGCTCAACTCGCGCTGCATTCTTGCCGAGATCGTTCAGGAAGATGTCGACTTCAAACACGTGGTGATCCGCGGTGGTTTCGACATGCCGATCTCCGAAGCGCAACGATCCCCACTTTCGATCGACGTCTTGCTGCCAACCCAGCAACTGCTTGGCAACGGCGCCTTTGTTCGCCGCGCGGTTGTGGTAGGCGGCGGCAGCTGGAAGATAGTGTTGCTCGGTGTATTCGCGCACCGCACGGTCGGCAGCGAAACGCGGAGTCAGCTGCGCCATACTTTCACGCATCCGTGCAATCCATGCAGTAGGAATGCCGTGCGGATCTCGGGTATAGAACTCGGGAATCACTTCGCGCTCCAGCAAATCGTAGAGTGCGTTGGCCTCGACAGCGTCCCAGGCGGGATCGTCGCCATGTTCCTGGCCGTCTCCCAATGCCCACCCCAGTTCCGGCGTGTAGGCTTCCGCCCACCAGCCATCTAACTCCGAGAGATTGATGCCCCCATTGACCAGCACTTTCATGCCGCTCGTTCCGCAAGCCTCCCAGGGCCGGCGTGGCGTATTGATCCACACATCCACGCCCTGCACCAGGTGCTCAGTCAGAAACATGTCGTAATCACTCAGGAAGATGACATGGGGGCGTGTCTCTGGCCGGCGAATGAACTGCACCCATTGCTGAATCAGGGCCTTCCCCGCATCGTCCTCCGGATGGGCCTTGCCAGCGATGATGAGTTGCACTGGACGCTCTGGGTTACTCAATAAACGAAGCAATCGCTCCGGGTCGTGCAGCAGCAGGTTCGGTCTTTTGTAGGTCGCGAAGCGTCGCGCAAAGCCCAGGGTCAACGCGTTGGGATCAAAGAGATGCTTCGCCCGGTCAATCGCCTCGGCCGAAGCGCCGGAAGCAGCCAGTTGCCCGGATAGCCGTCCGCGAGCATATTGCACGAGGGACTCGCTGGCGGCGCTGCGGAATTTCCAGAGCGCGGAGTCGGAGACGCGACGAATGTCCTGCTCTAAGTTCTCCGTCGTCCCCAGCCAACGGCCCTTGCCGCAGGCTGAGGTCCAAAGGTCGTCGGCCGCCGCCGAATCCCAGGTTGGCATATGGACTCCGTTGGTCACATGTCCGATCGGAACTTCGTCCTCCGGCCAGTGCGGGAAAAGCGGCGCAAAGAGATGCCGGCTGACTTTTCCATGCAAGCGACTCACGCCATTCACCGACCCGCTCCCGCGTATGGCGAGGTACGCCATGTTGAAACTCTCGGAGGAGTCGTTCGGGTTCTGACGACCCAAGGCCAGCAAGTCGCGGAGTTCTATGCCGAGTTTCTGCTTGGCATAATTACCGAGGTATTGCTCAATGAGCGCCGGATCGAAACGGTCAAAGCCGGCGGCCACTGCCGTGTGAGTGGTGAACAGATTGCCGACTCGAGTCGCGGCCAGTGCCACTTCGAAAGACTGCCCGGTGTCTTCCATGAAGCTTCGGGCACGCTCCAACACTGCAAAGGCCGCATGACCTTCATTGAGGTGACAGACTTCAGGTTTAAGTCCGAGCGTTCTGAGCAACCGCCAGCCGCCGATCCCGAGAAGTAATTCCTGCTTGAGACGCAACTCCGGCCCGCCCCCATAGAGTTGACTCGTGATCCCGCGATGAGCGGGAAAGTTCGCCGCGTCATTACTATCGAGCAGATACAGCTTCACTCTACCGACCTGGACCTGCCAGGCGCGCAGCCAGACCGAGTAACCAGGCAGCGCGATCTCCAGCCGCAACCACTCCCCATTTGGTTGACGCAACGGAGTGATCGGCAACTGTCCGGGATCGTTGTAGGGATAAAGAGCTTGTTGCGCTCCCTCCTTATCGATCACCTGGCGAAAATAACCCTGCTGGTACAGCAGCCCAACTCCAACCACCGGCACGCCCAAGTCGCTGGCTGCTTTGAGTTGATCGCCGGCCACATTGCCAAGTCCTCCCGAATAGATGGGGAGCGCTTCACTCAACATGAATTCCATGCTGAAATACGCGACGCAGGTCAAGGGGGCTCGTGGATACTTTTGCTGGAACCATGCAGAACTCTCCGCCGCCTGATGCTTGGCCCTTAGCAGTTCGTCGATGTTCTTACGAAAAACAGGATCGGCGAGCACGTGCTCAATCTGATTGCGCGAGACCGTCTGCACTACAACCCAAGGGTTTTGCGTGAGTTCCCACAGCGTCGGATCGAGCGCCTTCCACACACTGTCGGTAGCATGGTTCCACGACCAGCGCAGGTCCAGCGCAAGTTCTGCCAGAGAGTCGAATCCCGCAAGTTCGGTGGGTAGATATCTGTGTGTCGAGTAAAGGCGGTTCTGGTCGGTCATAATTTCTCGGCACTTACCTTCAAGATGGCCTCGTCAGATGCTGTGGCGACTCGGTGACTGAAAGAAACTTGCTTAGCGTGAGCGGGGAAATACGACCTGCAACTCTCCGCTCTGGAGTGTTGCCGCGGAGAGTGCAGGATCAACTTCAAAAGGAAGTTCGACAACGCGCATAACCTTTTTGTGCCTGCGACCGTCGTCCGCTAACTGACTTGAAACCGAGTGGATGCCGCAAATGACGGCCCGTCGATGCCCCACCTCCACTTCCAGGTCCTTCGCCGCAAAGCCTGGCACTTGCGCCGTTAATCGCAATGCGGTGTCGGTCACATGGCGCTCGACCGCAAGGGGAGGGAGAAGCTCCTTTTCCGCGGTGAACCAATCCTCTTGGTCAGAACCGTGCCCGCATCCTCGCGACTGATAGATTTCATAGGCGCGCTGAGCGATCATGGCGTCGGTCTCGTTCATTCTGTCGAGTATGTTGGCTGCGACGACCAGGACGGATCGTGATTTACCGGGGTGCGATTTGTTGGTCATACTCTTCTCTTCATGTTCAACGCGCTGCAAATTCCTGGCGCTCCTTGGACTTCGGTCGACTCGGTGTGGAAATCGGCAAGGCCCTCAATGGGGCCTCGCCGATACGACCCACGCGGAAGGCTAAGCGGCTACCACTACCGGTTCGTCGGAGTGCAGCGAGAATTGAACCGGATTCGTAGTTTTGATGATGTCCCTAGCCTGCGCTACCTCGGCAGCCGTTCCGTGAACGATCAGCAGAAACTGATCGGTCTTGAGCGCGGTCTCGTACTTCAAAATGCTGTCCTTGGGAATGCCTATGCTGTAGAGGCCAGCTCCCAGGGCACCCAACGCTCCCACCTCCACCGCACCCTCCAACCCTGCCACGATCCATGCCACTACCGGTCCCGCCGCTAAGATTGGACCGAGCCCCGGAATAATGAAAAGAGCGGAGCCGAACAAGAGTCCCCAGAAACCTCCCCAGAATGCACCCACTTTGCCCCAATACTTCATGCGGTCGCCGGCCGTGTAGTAGCCGACAGCTTGTTCATCCGTGTGATAACCCTTGCCGACGATCGACAATTTGTGCAGGTCAACTCCGCCGCGCTGCAGTTCCTTGATTGCCAGATCGGCGTCGCTATGTTGGCGATAGATCGCAACGACTGAATTGTTTGGAGACATTTCGTGATCCTCCTCGGGGACGTTCCTTTTGCTTCTCCGGCCATCGAGCTAAGTACCGAAACTAAACTTTGACACCGCGCTACCAGGAAAACTGTTCTCTATTGAACAGTGGCAGCGGAGAATGCAAGCGTGTCCTTGTGTTGACAGTGACAAGGATCCTTTATGTCTGTGCGATTCACTTCGGGATAGCTCAAGGAGAGAACAGCCGCAGGACTGGCGCAACTTGGACTTGGATGCACGTGGTATTAGTCAATAAACTCAGAAACCGCGCGGTGCGAACATTCTCTTGGATCATCTCGCATTCCAGCACAACGATTTCCGAGGGAAGCGCATGAAGAATCGCGTCCCACAGAGGTCGGTCCGGAATAGATGAATGAGATGGAGGATCCGCGCTGAGCACGCCCGCGCTGCTGGATAAACTCTTTAGCCTCAGGATAGGTCAGAAACGGAACTGGAGCCAAGGCACCGTTGAGCGCCCGCACATTTGTCGTGCCTCCTGCCCAGCTACATCAACCTCTGCGATCCGAAAGATTCGTCAGCTGGATCTGTGCATTGACCTCTGCCCCAATCAAGATGGCTAGGGAACTGAAATACAACCACAACATGAGAGCAATCAGCGCTCCCAGTGTGCCGTAAATGGCTGTGAATTCGACGAAATGTCGCAAATACAGTCGCAAGCAAAAAGAACTCACCAGCCATAACACGACCGCCACGGCAACGCCGGGGATCTGAGCAAAGGAACGCTGCTTCACGTTCGGGGCAATAAGATACAGTAGTTCAACCGAGAAAGTTGTAAATCCCACCACCACCAACCAACGGACAAAGGGCCAAGCCGCTGTCAACACTGAATCCATTCCCAAACGGACCGCCAGCCAGGATCCAATTCTAGCCCCCAGAAGCAGCACGAATAGCGCAGAGATGACCATTGCACCGACCACAATGGTTAGCCCGATGGCCACCAATTGTCTCTTCCACAAAGGCCGAGATTCTTTTGCCAGGTAAGCACTGTTGAGTGCCACGATCATCGCGTAGAAACCCGTTGACCCGGCCCATATAGCGCCTAGAATCCCTAGCGAAAGCAGGTGGCGGTTGCTGTCAAAAACGGACCTTAGTAGACGGCCCACTACTTTCATAGCATCCATCGGCACAATTTGGGACACCGTTTCAAGAATTTGATTGTCCAGATTGTGGACTGGAAGCAAGGCCATGAGACTGACCAGGAAAATCAACAGGGGCGAAAGAGAAAGAAGAAAGAAGAATGACAACGCTGCTGCGTTATTGAGCTGATTGTGCCGGAGACACGAGAGGTAGGTGCATCTGAGGAGGGTTTTGGCATGGCTTAATGGCATTTCAGTTCGGGCAGCCAAACAAATCGGATAACTTGAACTCCTCGTGAAGCGCAAGCATCGTCGCCCTGATCGTCGATTTGAAGAACTTCGCGCGCGGTCATTATAGCCGCGAAACGCATCCGCAGCGAGCGCCAGGTCAAGCGACTTTCTCTCGGCTCATTAGGCGGGAGATCAAAGAGTTTCTCCGGGTGGAGCTACACTCTGCAAATTCTTGCCAGGATCGTCATCGCGAAGATATTCAATTTTGCACACAACTGTAAAAAAAGCGCCATGAGGCTCGCTGACGCTGACCGTTTCGCGGATCGATTCAACGTGAGCAATGTTGAGCATCTTCCGGCTCTGGAAGGTCGCATGATTGGGCTGTGAAAGCGAACAAATCCGCCTTGCGGCAGATATTGCGCGTACTTTGTCCTGATTGTGGCGCAGCGATCGGGGAATTTTGCGACGTGCACACTGACGCCTTGAGCACCGAGCCGGAGTGCGCTGAAACGAAGCCAGATCTACAAGAACCGCTGAGGCGCGCTGGCTGTACCTCGACCCCTTGCTCCTAATTTGCGCCTTCAAAGTTCCAGGCGACGGGGCGCCCGCAAACTCCTTACGCAAACTGGATGGGATTGGCTGACGCGAGAGTGTGCACTCTTGCTCAGAACAGCGCTTACACCGCTGCTAAGGTCGAATCACAGAGAATCCGGAGGGCAAAGACTAATGTTAAACAATGCGAACCATTTGAAAGGTCTTGCGATTCAGGCCACGGACGGCGAGATTGGAACCGTAGATCAATTATATTTCGACGACGAGTCATGGGCGATCCGTTATCTCACGGTTAAGACCGGCGGTTGGCTTGGCGGCCGGCGAGTGCTGATCTCGCCAATTGCCGTCGCCCACAGCGACTGGCCGGCCAAGCGCTTGTACGTGGCGCTGACGAAAAAGCAAGTGGAGAATAGCCCCGACATCGATACTGACAAACCCGTCTCGCGGCAGCACGAGGCAGCATACCTGGGATATTACGGGTATCCCAATTATTGGGGCGGTACGTTTTTGTGGGGACCAGGGTATTACCCGTCGGGATTGGCTACTGAAGTCGCTGCTTCGAAGGAGACCCAAGCGTTGGAAAGAATCCAGAAAGAGTCGGCGGATTCACATCTGCGCAACACTGCAGCCGTGACTGGCTATCACATCGAGGCTATGGATGGCGAAATCGGCCATGTGGCTGGATTTTTCATGGACGATGAAACCTGGGCTATTCGCTACATTGAGGTGGCAACGCGCAATTGGTGGCCGGGCAAGAAGGTACTGGTTTCACCCGCGTGGATTCAAAAGGTAAGTTGGGTGGATTCCAAGGTGTATGTCGGCCTCTACCGGGATGCGATCCAGACGGCGCCCCTCTTCGTCGATTCCGTGCCACTCACTCGTGAATATGAAGACCGGCTCTACCGTCACTATGGCCGGCCCCCTTATTGGGTGCACGAAGACGAACACAAGCCTGTTTTTTCCCTAAGCGGCGCTTAAGTAGGGCATGGGCATCCGGTAAGACGGCTGCCCATGATTTTCACTTGTAGCGTAGCGTCCCATCCCAAACCTTGACCGTTCCCTCTGGAGACCAGCAAGATGAACAACACCGGACACCTGCATCCGATGGGCGAGAGTCATCATAGCCACGGCCAAACTCCATACTGGAGGCGTGCGCATCATGATTGGCGCTTCTGGTTCGGTCTTATCGCCATTCTTGTGGCCATCGGTATCTACGTCGGAACCAATGACTTGTCGATGGTCCCTTCTGGGCGCCAGAAGCAGATGCCGGCTGGTAGCCGAGTTCCATGAACTTCGTAAACGAGACGTTTGAGCTTGGCAACTGCGGCTTAAACGCTCAACCACTCCTGGTGCCTAACGGCTTAGCGGCAATGTATGAGCGTAAGAAACATCCTTGATTCAATAATCAGGCAGGAGATCAGCATGCAGATCCAAGTCAATACAGACCATACGATCGAAGGTCACGAGGCGCTGGCCGCTCGGATCAGGGGCATCGTGGAGAGCGCCCTGAGCCGAATGAGCGATCACATCACGCGGGTGGAAGTCCACCTGACCGACGAACGCGGCCCCAAGAGCGGCAAGAACGACAAGCGTTGCATGATGGAGGCTCGCCTCGAAGGCCGCCAGCCCATCGCGGTCACCGACGAATCGTCGACTCTGGAGCTGGCCGTCGACGGCGCCGCAGATAAGTTAGCTAGATTGATCGAGCATACCCTCGGCAAATTGCACGATCAACGGACGCACAGGACTGATCCGCCTCCTCGCGAGCCGACATTCTCAGGCCAGTCATGATCGACACCACCTTAAGTCTGGAGGTCGACCAAAGGGAAGGAAGCTTGAACCAGGCCCTTCTGTATCCTTTGCGATTCGAACCGATCTATCAGTATCGGCTGTGGGGCGGACGGCATTTGGCGGACCTGCTTGGCGCCCCTCTACCTACTGGACCGGTCGGCGAAGCGTGGTTACTCAGCGATCGCGATGACCATCAGAGCCAAGTGGCCGAAGGGCCTCTCAAAGGGCAGACCATCGGTCAATTGCTGAAGCAGTTTCCAGAACAGATGATGGGAAAGCTGGCCCACAAGTTTCAACGATTTCCACTGCTGCTGAAGTTCCTCGATGTACATGAAATGCTCTCAGTCCAAGTGCATCCGACGAAAGCAAACAAGAACCTGTTGCCCGCGGGTGAGACCGCGAAGACCGAAGCCTGGGTCGTGCTTGAGGCAGGGCCGGAAAGCCGCATCTATGCGGGCCTCAAGCCAGAGACAACGGGAGCCGATCTGCGGCGGGCGCTTGCGAATGGGACGGTGGCGAACTACCTCGCATATTTGACTCCGAAGCCCGGCGACGCCGTTTTCCTCCGCGCAGGAACGGCGCACTCTCTGGGCGGCGACCTTGTGGTGTTCGAGATTCAGCAGAATAGCGACGTTACGTTTCGTCTGTACGACTGGGACCATATTGATCCGAAGACGGGAAAGCCGCGGGCACTCCAAGTCGATCAGGCGATGGCCTGCATTGATTTCGCTGAAGGTCCGGTCGGTCGGGTGACGCCGGTGGTGGAGACGAAGACCCCGGTTGAACGCGAGAGACTGTTTCACTGCGAACATTTCTGGTTGTGGCGCCTGCGCGGACAATCGCCATTCACGGTCGGCGTCGCAGGTGTGCCGCACTTGCTGGTGTGCATCGGAGGCGGTGGACAGGTCGAGCACGGAGGGGCCACTTACGCTGTCGCAAAAGGCGACGTATTTCTGTTGCCGGCGATGATCGGTGCGTGTACTTTTTGGCCCTGCAGCGCAGTGAACTTGTTGGAAATTGCGCTGCCCGATTGAAATATCGAGAATTCAGAGGCGGAGGGGGGACATGGTGAAGAAGCTAATCGTGTTTGATCTGGACGGAACGCTTGCCGAGAGTAAATCGGCTGTTGATCCCGAAATGTCGGGACTACTGCACGACCTTCTCGGAATTGTCAAAGTAGCCGTGATTTCCGGAGGCGGTTGGCCGCAGTTTGAAAAGCAAGTTATCTCTAAACTTCCTCATGATGAACGCCTGAGGGAGCTATCCCTGCTCCCCACCTGTGGAACAAAGTTCTACCAGTACTCAGGAGAGTGGAAAAAACTCTATGAGGAAGATTTCACCAGGGATGAACGAGAGAAGATACTCAGCTCTCTCAAACAAGCGCTGGGAGAAGCTGGTTACAAAGTCGCAAAGGTGTGGGGAGAAGTCATCGAAGACCGGGGAAGCCAGATAACATTTTCCGCGTTAGGTCAGCAGGCGCCGTTAGAAGAAAAAAATAAATGGGACCCCGATTACACCAAGCGGAAAAAGATCAAAGCGATTCTTGACAAAATTATTCCCCAGTTTTCTGTCCGAATCGGCGGTTCGACATCGATCGATATCACGAAGCCTGGCATTGACAAGGCATACGGAATCGGAAAGCTGCGAGACCTCTTGCATATTTCATTGAAAGAGATGATTTACATCGGCGATGCCTTATTCGTGGGAGGGAACGATTATCCTGCCGAAAAAGCAGGCGTGGATTCTATCCCAGTTAAGGGTCCCGAGGAGACGAAGCGAGTTATCCAAGCAATCATCGCTTGCTTAGCGGATCGCGATCAGGCCGCGTGATGAGAATCGAGGAGGCATTGATAAGCGGATTCAAGCTGCGGCGCCTGGCAATGTTGATGGAGCCGGAGCCGGGGAATCCCCAGGAGATCGAAGGCGTACTGAATCCGGCTGCCGCTCGTGGCCCGGATGGTGAACTTTACCTGTTCCCGCGGCTAGTTGCGCGCGGAAATTACTCGCGCATCGGCATTGCACGAGTACGATTCAATGAAGCCGGCGACCCGGCAGGCGTCGAGCGGCTCGGCATCGCACTGGAACCGGAAGCCGATTATGAGCTGCACCTCGACGGCAGTGGCGGCTGCGAGGATCCGCGCATCACGTTTGTGGAACCGCTTCAGCGCTACATAATGACTTACACGGCATTTTCGTCCCGTGGACCACGGATCGCCCTGGCAATATCGCAAGATTTGTTTCACTGGAAGCGACTGGGGCTCGCGACCTTCGCTGAGTTTCAAGGCATCGATTTCGTTCACGTGGACAATAAAGATGCCAGCCTCTTCCCGGTCGCCATTCCCAATCACGCTGGGAAAATGCAGATGGCCCTCCTCCATCGACCGCTTTTCCCTGGCACTCGTCCCGAAGAAACGGCGTGCCAAGCCGCATCGCGGGTAGTGGACCTTAATCATGAAAGCATCTGGATTTCCTACTGTCCGATAGCTTTGGCCGGCCCCGAACCTAGTCACCTCGGCTTGTTTAATTCGCATCATCGGCTGGCCGCCCCAGTATCCCCGTGGGAGCGGCTCAAGATCGGCGGAGGCGCTCCGCCCATCCTGACGCGGCACGGCTGGCTGATCGTCTATCACGGCGTCAGCGAGATCGACAAAGCCAACTACAACGCGCACCAACTGTGCTACTCGGCCGGGGTGATGGTGCTCTCGAAAGAGCATCCACAGATGATTCGCTATCGTTCGGCAGAACCGGTGTTGACGCCGGCGCTGCCGCAGGAATGCCACGGTACGGTCCCGCATGTCGTGTTCCCCACAGGCATCGACCGTCGCGACGATCTCGGCTTACCGAACCGCTTCGACGTTTACTACGGGATGGCTGACTACCGGATCGGCGTGGCACGCCTTGACCTGCCGGATGCCTTGCCGCCGGAGGGCGTTGCAGACTCACCGAAAGCAAGAGTGTAAGAGTATCTGAGTTTAGGAATTCAAAACACTTGCGCCACTGGTACGGAGGATTAGCTGTCTGCGAGAGGTGGCGTCGTCTGTCGGGTTCAGCTGCTCTGGCGCTTCACACGCCTCCGCGAGATGCCAAAGCGCGCAAAGAGGATATCCGCGATATCGCAACTTTCGATCTCAGCGGCGAAAGGATACGGGCCAAGCGGAGTCCGGGGCGCAGTCCCCCGGGACTGCTTCTAGGATCCGCGGAGTCTCTGCCTCCCGGGGGTGAGCACTCTTGCTCAGACGACTTTCTCCTGGAGTGCTACCGTCGAGGCGTGCTTCCAAGTAGCGCTTCATGGATCATCTTTGCCCCAACATCTTGGCGAGCCCACAAAGCAGAAAACATCTACGTCCTGCATGTAAGAACTGTATGACAGCGGTTCTCAATAAAAACGGACAGCCGACCCGTGACTCGAATTCTCTTTGACCGTATCCTTTTTGCGACCGATTTTTCACCAGCCTCGATAGTAGCGCTGCCCTACGCCGCGGCCATCGCTCGACACTTTGGCGCAAAACTATATCTGGCGTACGTGATTCCCCCCGATGCGTATGACTTGATTCCAGTGGACGAGCGAGATCCCGCCCTCGAAAATATACGGGCTCACGCGGAAGGACAGATGGCCGCGGTGCGAGCAAGGCCGCTTCTCGAAGGACTTTCGCACGAGGTGCTTGTCGATCACGGAGTTGTTTGGCCGATGCTCTCGGCGATGGCGGAAAAGCACGAAATCAATTTGATTGTGATCGGTACTCACGGCCGGCGCGGCGTCGAAAAGATGCTGCTGGGATCGATTGCCGAGGAAATCCTGCGGTGCGCGCAAGATCCGCTGTTGATGGTTGGGCCAGAGAATTCGATAGCCCCAAAAAGAGAGGCTAAACCGCAGCGCATTCTTTACGCGACGGATTTTTCCCCGGAGTCCGAGCCTGCGATGCACTACGCGTGCACTCTGGCCAAGGAGTATGAGGCCACGCTCTTTTTCCTGCACGTCGCTCAGGATGTCTGGAAAGAGCCGATCACGACCAGGATGCAGGCTGCCGATTTTTTCAGCCTACGCTTGGCAGAAAAACACTGGGTATTGGAAGAAGGAGTGACGCCCGAGTTTCGCGTTGACTTTAATCCGGTGCGTGCCGAATGCATTTTGGAGACCGCCGGCGAGTTACAGATCGAACTGATCGTGCTGGGTGTGCGCGGTGCTCGCTTTCCGCGAGTGGCTGCTCATTTGCCTGGACCAACAGCCTACGATGTGGTTTCTCATGCGCGCTGTCCCGTGTTGGTCATACGGGGCGGACCTCAACTCAAGAAAGAGGCGCCGCATCCGGAGCGGGCCGGCGACGGACTGAAGGCATAAGATTACAGGAGGAATTAATTGCAGTATCGGCCCCCCCCACCGCTACCAGCGAGGGACAATAACACGATCAAACTGGACAAAACGAAAGTGAGGCTACTCATGTCTAGACATGATAAGAAAAGAGCGTCACAAGGAGATATTCCGGCTGTCACGTCTCAGAAGGAAACACGTTCCAACGTTCTCTCCGTTCCGAGCACCTCGCATAAAGACATTCCCCATTCTTCGACGCGGGGGCCCGCTGAGCACATCATTCGTCAGCGTGCCTACGAACTGTACGAAAAACGGGGACGCGAGGACGGCCATGCGGAAGAAGACTGGGTGCATGCTGAAGCAGAGGTCCTGGGTACAGTTTTCAGGAGGGGAAGAGTTGGATAGCGCTGGCACCCTGGAACAAGCGTGCTAGTCGGCGGAAAGGGACGCCGAGGATGGCCTTTGGAGACGGGACTATCGGGGGCTAAGGAGGAACTTCGTCGGCTGGTTGAGCGGTATCTCAACTCGGTTGAGGGCATGGGAGAGCGATTCGAAACTCTTGCAGTCTGCCGTCATACTTGATGTAGGTGAGCTTCCTGGCGAGAACCAGTGCACTGGAAGAAATCCCTAACACAGATTTTAGAGAGTGTTCAAAAGGGAACAGTGATCCGGAAGACCAGTTTCTAAAATTACCCGTCCGAACAGTATTGCGGACTGACGCAGTGGAATCGAAAGGAAATTTACATCTTAGATGCCTCGGAGGTACAAAGCTATGAGCGCAACATGCACCAAACATGAGGAGCACTCACACGTCCACGGCCCGAATTGTGGCCACCCCGCCGTCAAACACGACGGCCATACGGACTATCTCCACGATGGGCACTTGCACCACGTCCACGAGAGCCACGTCGATGAACACAAGGTGTCAACCAATGCCGCCAATCAAGACAAGTGCACGCCGGAGCATAGCTGCGGTGCACATGAGGCGAACCACGTTCACAGTCCAGACTGTGGTCATGAGCGTGTGCCGCACGGGGATCATGTGGACTATCTCGTGAAGGGCCATTTGCATCATCCCCACGGGAAGCACTGCGACGACCACGGCAAGTTGGAAGCGGCGGCATAACTTTTTTAAACAAAGGTGCTCCTTATGGGCGATTTCCACTGTTGCTTGAAGCTTTGTTTTGGCTCAGCGTGAAATGGAGGAGTGGCGCTCTCCGAAAATCGCGGAGGATTCAGCGCGACTCACGGTGCTCAACTCGTCACGTCGATGCGTGACGTGCGTTACAGCAAGCCGCAATGCAAAGGAAGATGTTCGTCAGCATCCGAGCGTGATGGAGGTCTTGAAATGCTCGGCAAGCGCACCAACCCTTCGTGTTCCGCCTCGTTTCGCTCTCTCAAAGAGGGCAGACTCTTTCGTTTCGAAAATTACCCGATTCTCAGGTCGTGCAACGTCACGACGGCGGAGTACTTCTGGCTATGCAGCTGCTGTTCGTCAACGATGACATTGCATCTCAGCGACTGGGAGCGGGATTCCAGTAGTGCTCCGAGAACCGTTTCGTGATGTTAGCGATGCTCGCAGCATTGGAATGAACAAGAGCTGGCGTCAGAGGTTTACGCAGACTGTTCAATATTGAACGGATTAGGTTCATTCGTGCCGGGTATCATTCGGCTGATTTCACCTAATGAATGAGAGGTGTGCATGGCAGCCTTGGCGAACTCTCCATTTGAGGAGAAAGCTTCCCTGACCAGCGCGGAGTTCCTGGAAGCGCTCCTAGCAGACTGCCCGAAGCGAGATTTTCAGGTTCGTTTCTGGGACAACACCAGTTGGGGCGTGGGAGGGCAACCGCGCTTTACGTTGGTGCTCAAGCATCCGGGAGCGTTGCGTGCGATGTTCTCTCGCCCCAGCGAACTCACGCTTGGAGAAGCCTACATCTACTTCAGCAGGAACGCAGCTTCGGAACGAGTTTTGATCTTGCTAAATGACGGCAGAAGTTGCCGGTGAACAACCACACGCATAAGAATTGGGAGCCGGCCAATTTCCGCGGCTCGGTTCATTCTCGAGATCGAGACCGGCAAGCCGTCAGTTATCATTACGATCTTCCGGCCGACTTTTACGCGCTGTGGCTCGATCAGCGCATGGTTTACTCCTGTGCCTACTTCGCAACGCTGGAAGAAGATTTGAACTCGGCCCAGGAGCGCAAGCTGGATTACATCTGCCGAAAACTGCGGCTTCGCCAGGGCGACCGTCTCTTGGACATTGGTTGTGGCTGGGGCGGATTGATCATGCACGCCGTCGCTCACTATGGCGTGGAAGCGGTAGGAATCACGCTGAGCGTGCCGCAAGCGGAACTAGCCCAACAACGAGTGCGCGAATCGGGTTTAAGCAACCGCTGTTGCGTGGAGGTTTCAGATTACCGCGACATTCAGCTTGGCCAGCCGTACGACAAGATTGTCAGCGTGGGGATGTGTGAGCACGTAGGCGAAGCGTTCCTGCCGGAATACTTCAGCCGAATGTATGAGCTGTTGCGGCCCGGCGGAGTATTTCTGAATCATGGGATTGCGTATTCGTCCACCTACCGCCGACAAGGACCGTCTTTTAGCGACCGCTATGTCTTTCCCGATGCCGATATAATCCCGATCAACGCCACCATTCGAGCGGCGGAAGTGAGTGGCTTTGAGGTCAGGGATCTAGAGAGCCTTCGCGAGCACTATGCCTTGACACTCAACCACTGGGTCCGGTGTCTGGAAGCTCATGCAGAAGAGGCGCGCAGGATCACGGATGATAGAACTTACCGGATATGGCGCCTCTATATGGCCGGTTCTGCTCATGGATTCCACACTGGTCGCTTGAACGTGTACCAAACGCTGCTCGCTAAGCCAACTGGCGACTCTGGTTTGCCACTGACGCGGGAAGACTGGTATCGCGCCTAAGGTACAATCGATCCGAAGTGCGTGACAGCGTGAGCGCGCCCCTCCGCCTGGGAAGACCGCATGTTCGTAGACCCCGAACCCGCAGCCGTGATGTGCCTGCGCTCGCGCAAAGAGTTTGGTGATGAGTGAATCGAAATGTGGACCAGTTCTTCCGCATGAAGCGGGTGGAGGAATGAGATCTGTGGTTGGGTTTGTAGGACAGTTCCTTGGCATGTCCTTGTTGGGAGCGATGTCAATCGCGACCCTTCCAAGCTGCATATTCATCTTTGAGCACTTCATCCTCCAACGCTACGGCGGCCCAGCCGAAGCAGTTATACCCCCGTTTAAGCCCCGCTCGAACCACGCGGTTGGATGTGACCCTGACGAGTCAACAAGTAGAGAATGCTCCCAACATAGACCGCAACGGCCCGCGCGGCGGTACGAGACTAGGCTACTACGGTTATCTCAATTGTCGGGACGGATCTGCGGGGCCCAAGAACTAATCGTCGGGCTTGCCGAATCGAATAACTACTCCCAAGGATGCGCTGGCGGAGAGTATCCGGAATTTTCTGCCATTTCAGCGACTCTTGTCCGCGGCGATCCGACACGTGACTATCAGTTGCGCCTGGCACGCAGCCGATAGGCTCTTACGAGCAGCGAAATTGCCAACCACCCACCCAATACTGCTATCGGAACCGCAACCACCCGAGGCCAGAGAATCGCGACCACCGTCAGTGGCAATAGCAAACAGGCCACGATAAACATGATTCTGGCTTCAGCCGGGCCCAAAACCCGATGACTGGTGATAGCCGCTCCCACTGCGTTGCCGATCCGAAGAACTCCGGCGGCAGCACGCCCGGCGCTTCCGGATGCGGTTTTCTGTGGAGGCCCGTTCCCCGTTCGCTCAACTGCTGGGCGTACGCGGTTCTTGTCTCGCAGAACAATCTCGATCGAATGGGCCAAGTCCTGCAAATACATCTTCTCCATCTTCTGTGAAAACGGTTCGTCCTCTGCGATCACGTCCAGTTCCCAGTTTCCCATCCAGCTGGCCAGGTTGAGATTAGTCGAACCCACCCGCGCCCAGCGGCCATCTGCGACTGCCGTCTTGGCATGCACCATGGAACCAGTCCATTCAAATATCCGTACCCCTCCTTCCAAGAGTCCGCGGAACCCAGCTCGCGACACCGCACGCATCATCGGAATATCGCTAGCCCGTGGCACCAGGAGCCTTACATCCACGCCATCCTTCGCCGCAGCCTTCAGGGCTTCCACGTAAGACGTTGTTCCTACGAAGTAGGGATCTGTCAGCCATATCGAACGCCGGGCAATCGCGGCAATCAGTTGATCCAACCGGTAAACACCGGCGATCGTGGGCATGCTGGCCATGACGCGTAGCGCCACGTCCCCGGCCGCCGGAATGGCTCCTCTCTCGTGAGGGAGTTCTTCTTCGGGGATCGGCGAGCCGAGGGTTGCCCACATGGTTTCAAACGCCTGCTCGATATCGACGACGGCAGGTCCCTCGATCACAACGCCTGTGTCACGCCAGGGTTCGATGCCATGGATTGGATCGCCCAGCCACGGGCGACCCACACAGAGGCCGCTGATGAAAGCGATCCGGCTGTCGACCGAAAGCATCTTGCGGTGATCACGACTCAGCCAGCCCAGAGGGCTGTCGAGATGCGGTGGGTTGCAGCACCTAACCTGCACTCCTGCCTGACGCAGTGGGTTCCAAAACCGGCTGGATGTTGCGCCCAGTGCTCCTAACCAGTCGTAGATCAGTCTTACCCGGACGCCTCGACGAGCTTGGGTAGCCAGCGCTTCGGCAAACTGTTCGCCGACGTCGTCAGAATGAATGATGTAGTTCTCGAAGTGAACTCTGCTCTCGGCTGAACGGATCGCTTCCAGCCAGGCAGGATAATTTTCGGTCGCGTCCCGAAGGACACTCATCCTATTTCCAGGAACTAAGGGGGCACCCGCAGCTCGGGAAAAAGCCTGTTCCGCCAGAGCGCGAAGTGGCGTGACCGTTTTATCGGGCTGATGCTTAGAAGCTGGCTGGCTTGTGGTAGTCATCGTGGCGAAGTTTGTCAGGTGGCCTGAACAGCCAGAACCGAGACCGGGCCTTCAACCATGTTAGATCAAAGAGTTCACCAGGGCTAAGGTCGCGGGAATTTACGGAGAGCGGCCCGGCAGACATACCTTCCTTGCAAGAAATCCAGGCATGCCAAAGTTCTGAGCGGCGGCCACCTCCCCCATTGCACTGGTTGATCGTTGATGCTGAGGCCATCAACCAATGTGGACTTCACCGCTGCTCGTATTGTGCGCGAACTCCAGAAGGACCTCTCCGTTCAGGACACGGGTCTAGTCTTTGCTCATGTCCAGTCGGATCTCAAGCCTGATCTGGACCGTCATCACCTGACCGAAGTCATTGGTCCCAGCCGCATCTTTGATAGCTTGCACGAAGCCCTCGCCGCTCTTCGGGGCAGCGCGTCCTCTTGCTAGATGTGATTTTCAACAGGTTGTCCATTCGGCCAGAGCCGAAGATGCTGCTCATTGATTGAATTCCGGATCCCCCACGATCACTGGAATCCAAGATGCCCTTGCCCAATGGCTTGCTAGAATGCGCGTGGGGATTGTGAGATCCTCACAGTCCGATGGCGAAACGAAACATCGAGTGGGCGAGGGAAATTTCGCTCCGAACGGAAACCCGGACCGACCCCTTGGAGCGCAGAGCCGATATTGGTAGAACTGAAGATAGCCTGGGTTTTCGTATGCATTTTTCATTATCAGGCACGACCGCTTCGGACCGGGGGCATCCGCACACCATAAGTCTAAAACTGCGCGACATAGGCCGGCGCGGTTATGTGCCAACTAACCAGCGCATGCAGCCTACACCGTTGTCGCGCAGCAAGTGCGCGGGAGTTCGCTCCAGAGGATCGCGCCTTCCGCAGTGCGCTTGGCCGCAATTGCTCGCGGTGCAGCTGCCGCGACATACAGACACTCGGGAGCCCGTATCCCGCGCTGGCCAGAGCGATTGCAACAGTTCGGGGAGCAAGGTGAAATCCTCCCTTGAGAGTCTCAGCGGCCCTTTTCCTGTGAAACTCGTGGATCTTCATCGGCCGCTCGACCACTTCTTAGAAAAGGCTGCGCGAGTTCGACGTGCTGTCGTAGGTGAGCTCGTGCACACTCGACACGCAAAAACGTGTCTCCTCAGGGATAAATACAACTTCCGGCAAAGGCGCTGGGCAGGAGATGCCATTCTTCCAGCCATGGCGGATGAACCAGAGTCGGAGTCCGCCGTAGTTGCAAGACGTGGAAGTGATCGAAACCCAATAGTCACGGTCGGTTACGGCGAGAGGCATTGAGCGGCAATTTCGGGCGGTACCGGGTTGTAGAAGAACCAGGATGCCCACTCGAACCCAGTTACGCGAACGATTTGCGGCAAGATTTGCAAGTGCCAATGGAAATCGTCTTCGATGGTGTTCCAATAACCCGCTCTCGGTCGCAGAAAGGGTCTGTCCTGGAGCGATAAGTTGTAGGGCGGGCCGCCCAGCGTGTGGTCCAACTTCTGCAAGACATCGCGTAGAATCCGTGCCAGGTTTTCAATTTGCCCAGGACTGATCCGGCTGAACGCGCTGCTGTGAGACTTGGGAAACACTCCCATCTCGAACGGAAAGCGCGAGGCGAATGGAGCAAAGGCCACAAAATCGGCATTCTCGGCAATTAGCCGCCGGCCCTTTAGTTCTTGCTGGAGCACGTCGCAATAGATGCACCGTTCCTTCATGGCAAAGTAGTCGCGAGCGACTATGAGTTTTGTCTTAAGTGAGCGCGGTGTTACCGCCAGGGCCATCAATTGCGAGATTGAATGGCTAATGGTGTGTGCACCGGCTCCTTCGCCGTGATTCTTGAAGATGAGTACGTAGCGCATCCGTTTATCCCCTTCCAGGTCGGTGATGCGAGCCACGTAAGCTCTGATGACGTCAGAGATCTCATGGACTTCCAGTTCGTGGAGGCTACGGTCATGTCGGGGTGTTTCCACGATGATCTCGTGGGCGCCCACGCCGTTCATCAGATCGTGGAACCCTTCAGCGCGTCGTCCCAATTCTCCTTCGATCCGCAATAGCGGATTGGAATTGGAGACCACCCGCACGGACCACCCTGGCCCATTAGGGGATGAGCCCGGACTTCGGATGGCAAAGACTTCCGGCGGGGTAGCAGCCTCGTTGGTTTCGCAGAATGGGCAGAACATCGTCTCCCGCACGAATCTCTTGAAGTGAAAATCCGAGGGCCGCACGGTGTTGGTCTCGGCCACGATTACCCAGCTGCCAGTAAAGATATCTTTGCGCATTTGAGACATTGGAGCCTCACGGTGCTGAGTTAGGTCACCCGGAAGCGTGCGTGCGATAAGAAGGATGCGGCATTGTGCTCGATCGACGCTCCGGCAGTTCGGCGGTGATTACCGCTCTCAGCACAAGGAATCAGAGTGCCGCAACTGATTCCTTCGATGCCCTCGCGATCATGGTCTCTGTTCCGGACAGTCCGCAGCTCTTCCCGAGAAATCCACTAGGCCAGGCGACACCATCAGGATATTCGAACCCTCAGTTATGCCCAGTGAGCACTGGGCAGTGCGCGCGGCAGACCACTTGACCACCGATGAGTGACGGCAACCCGGCGAACGCCTCTGCTGGAGTTCCTCGCGCAGCCATCACAATCACACCCGCACTCAGATTCGCCGCAACTCTAACCAGTCCTTCCGCCCGGGCCACCGTTCCCAACAACAAACTCGGATTCACCTAAGAAGCCGCTTCTCGCCGGAATTAGACTGCCGATCCGTTTTCGGAATACGACACTTCTGGAATCTCCACAGTAGAAAGGACCCATCGTGGTTTCCTCTGCGACATGTACCAACGTGAGCTAGGCCTCACAGTCTTCTCCCAAAGCAACTGCGTAGGGCAAAGCATCCATCGTTCGGGATCTTCGGATCTGCTCGACAGACGCGAGTTGTACGTCCTTAAGCCGCTTTTTCAATACACCGCGTTTCGGATGATTCTTCCAGTTGCCGGATGGTCTCCAGCAGCCAGCTTCGAAGCGTCTGCTCAATCTCTTCGTTCGTCCCTGTCTGGTACAGGCTGTCTAGCGTTTCGCCTGTTTCATTCAGGGGAATATGACGACACGGTACAGCTTCGGAACAAAATTCTTTCGGAACAAAACTCATAAGCACACAGTCGGTATCCGGGCAAGCAGAGGAGCTTTTTGGGGAGCAGGTTGGCGAGTCTTCGAAGATCAGAGGAGCCCTCCATACCAGCGGTGCGCGGTAGCCGCCCTTCTGTACAAACTGCAGCTCATTTCTTAGAACTCGGAGTGTGTTCCCAACATTTCTCATACACACCTCCCAAACCCCAAGATACCGGGCGAGAGATGAAGGGCTTCACGCTACCATCTGAGGGCGATCCTTCATCACGGAACAATTCGGCGGCATCCCTTGCTTACGCACTAGGACGACTCCCTGATCCCCATCGCATCGAACCGTCATGGCACAACAGCATGAGGAGCATAACCAAAAACATTGGAGACGGTGAGCCCTACCCGTGTATTCCAGATTAGTAGGCAGTCCCGTCCTTGGCGAGTCAATCCTCGACTCAATCGTGAATAGCTTTCCTTCATGGAAATAATGGAATATAGCGGAACAGGCTGGATTGGCGCATTTGGCGAGCATGAAATCCTCCGAACTTGGTCTGAAGCGGTGGAGGGTTGCGCCCGTGAAGTATCACGGGAATCCAGGGTTTGCGATGTATTCCGAGGGTGACTGGCGAGGAGCTACTCTCGGAAACTGCCTACTCTTCGCTCGGAAGTTCTCTTTGTTGTATTGTACTCTTCCCCGCGGGAACCGGCACTTTTCGTCGTCAGTGGAAGTGAGACAATGGACTCACGCAGCAGTTGCACCGAGAGAAATAGCAGCCCCGACAACTCGGCAATTTGCGACGGTCTTGCCGCACATCAGGAGGCAGAGCGCCCAAGAAAAGGATTTCACATGTATCCCTTGCCTGCCTCGACACCCGAAGGCACCTGCGACAAGCGCTGCCGACCCACCAACCGCTCTTGAGGGCTATCGGAAGCTATGCCGTTGCTGCGTTCGCCTGCGTGCCCTTTGTCTCGCACTCGGCCTGAAGCCAGTCGTCCAACTCGTGACCGTCTGTCCTTCCGCGTTGCTCGTAAAGTTCGTAGGCGCGTTGCTGAATCTGCTGCTCAATCGGGATCAGGACGGTCGGCTCGTCCGACTTCGGTGCGAGTGTTGACGGCTTTGGTTTCATGGGGGAATACCTCGCTCGCATTAGCTTCGCCCGAAATCGTCTTCTCGTCAGTGATGGCGGTCACCCTTTCGATGTTGAGGGAATAGCCGCTCCATGGCTGAAGGAATGCGAGCAATTGGTCTCTCCATCAGAATTCCTGCAAGCCGCACACGGATTGGCTAACAACGCGCCAGCGAACTTCCCGACTAAGGTCATATTCTCTTGCTTTGCTCGCGACAGCCTCAAGCATGTGCGGCAGATGCACCTGTAGTCGAGCACGCCGGCGCGTGTGGGCGCGGTTGCGATAGACGAGCCGCCCGTCGTTGTTGGGCGATCATTGGCGGGAACTCGATTCCCGGCATGCAATATGGGCAGCGGAGGGCCTCGTCAGTCACGAGTCCAGAGAATGAGGATCGAAAGAACAACAGCCAAATTAACGGCCTTCTGTCACTTCTCTCACGGTCTGGGCAGGGGCTTGGTCCACGTCGTCGCCGGTAGTTTTCTTTTTCTCGATCTCGTCTGGATGGCGATCTACCTTTTTCCCCAGTTGTTCAGTCTGCCGCTCTAATCTGTCGGCTTTGGTGCGTTTCTTTGCCATACCCACAGCTTGACACAAACCTGATGCCAAAGCGAGGTTCTGCACTGCACCACTGCCAGAGACGAGCTAAATGCAAATGCGAGCATCTTCCTGGGTTTAAGATCATCCAAGAAAACTTATGCAGACTCGACATCTAGGCAACTCCGACTTGGAGATCACTCCCATCGGTATTGGCGCATGGGCGATGGGCGGCGGCGACTGGGCTTTCTCCTGGGGACGGCAGGAGGACGATAAATCGATTGCAGCGATTCACGCGGCGCTCGATGCGGGCGTCAACTGGATCGATACTGCAGCCGTCTACGGACTGGGGCACTCGGAAGAGGTTGTCGGCAAAGCGATCGCGGGACGCGTACACCGTCCTTACGTCTTTACCAAATGCAGCCTGGTGTGGAATGACCAGCGCGAGATCGGGCACAGCCTGAAAGCGGCTTCCGTACGCCGCGAACTGGAAGCAAGCTTGCGGCGGCTGCGGGTGGATGTGATCGATCTCTACCAGATCCACTGGCCTGATCCAGAGCCCGAGATGGAAGAGGGTTGGCAGACGCTGGCCCAACTCCAAAAGGAAGGCAAGGTTCGTTACATTGGCGTATCGAACTTCAATGTCGCCCAGATGAAGCGGGCCGAGAGGATCGCGCCCATCACCTCGCTGCAGCCGAACTACAACATCGTGACCCGCGACATCGAAAAGGACCTTCTTCCGTTTTGCCGTGAGCGGAACATCGGCGTCATCGTGTACTCCCCGATGAAGTCGGGACTGCTGACCGGCAAAATGACGCGCGAGCGCATCGCGTCGCTGCCACCAGATGACTTTCGCCCGAAAACCGCCAGCTTTCAGGAACCGCTGCTGAGCCGCAATCTTGGCGTGGTGGAAGTTCTACGCGGGATTGCTGAGCGTCACAACCGAACACCCGGCGAGGTCGCGATTGCCTGGACTCTGCGTGATCCAGTCGTCACCGGAGCGATTGTGGGTATGCGTTCTGCCGAGCAGGCAAAGCAGATCGTGCGCTCGGCAGAATTCCGTCTGAGGCCGGATGAGGTTCTCGAGATCGAGGACTATCTCAAGGCGAATCCGGTTGCTGCATGAGTGTGTACAACTCGTGCCGAAGAAGCTAGCCATGAACGTGTTTGGGGCGTTGGCGTTTCTCGCAAGTTCCTTGCTGGGGGCACAGCACAGCTCTGCGCAAGCCACCTCTACTTCTCCACTGACCGCGGTGGATAATGTTGACCTCCGCCGCTACGCCGGCAAGTGGTACGAGATTGCTCGTTATCCGAACCGCTTCCAGCGTAAATGTCAATCGGATACGACTGCTATCTACACGCTGCGTGATGACGGAAAGGTCCAAGTCGTGAATGCGTGCCGTGAGAAGAATGGGAAGGTAAACACCGCACGGGGCACGGCCAAGGTAGTCGACAAAAAGACCAATGCCAAACTGAAAGTGACATTCTTCTGGCCGTTTTATGGCGACTACTGGGTCATTGGCTTGAGCCCTGACTACCAGTACGCGATTGTGGGTGAACCTAGCCGGAAGTACCTGTGGATTTTGAGCCGCACACCCAGCATGGAGGAAACCACATATCAGGAAGTTCTGCGCCAGGTTGAGACGCTGGGGTACCAGCCCGGGAAGTTGCAGAAGACGAACCAATCCGTACAGGGGAGCTGAGGCGAGGGAATCCACCTTCGGACGATTCCATGCTCGATGGCGAAGGTGAACGCGATGGTTTTCATTGCACGCGTCTTGCTGGCAGCGAGGATGTGGTAAACGTATCCGCGCCGCTGACTGTCGTTCCAGAGGAGCGGGTAGCTGACGCGTTACGGTCGTGCCCCGGCGAAAAAAGCCACAAAGTTATAGTATGAGGCTGGCAGTGCTGCATCCAGTGGAGGGATCCGATGGGCGAGATGATTCAGTTCAAGCGACCGGATGGAAAGACCTGCCCGGGCTATCTGGCACCTCCCAAAGCAGGATCAAGCGCGCCCGGCTTTGTCGTCATCCAGGAATGGTGGGGGCTCAACGATCAGATTAAGAAGACCGCGGATCGGCTCGCCGAAGCTGGCTACCGGGCGCTCGTGCCGGACTTCTACCGGGGCAAGGTGACCACGGCCGCCGACGAAGCCAACCACATGATGACGGACCTCAACTTCCCCGATGCCGCCGATCAAGATATCCGCGGCGCCGTGCAGTACCTAAAACAATCCTCGAAGAAGGTGGCCGTGGGCGGGTTCTGTATGGGTGGGGCGCTGACGATCCTGTCGGCTGTCCGGGTGCCGGAGATGGACGCTGGCGCGTGCTTCTATGGCATTCCGCCCCTCGACGCCGCCGATTTGAAGAAAAACAAGATTCCCCTGATTTGTCACTTTGCGAACCAGGACGACTGGTGCACGCCCGCCAAGGTAAATGACCTCGAGGGCGCGCTCAAGCAGTCGAAAGCGGAGTTCGAGATCTATCGCTACGAGGCGCACCACGCGTTCATGAACGAAGCCCGCCCCGAGGTTTACGACCCAGCCTGCGCCAAGACAGCGTGGGAGCGAACGCTCAAGTTTCTGAACAAGGTGCTCACGTAACAGGTCGCCAACCTCGCGCGCTCAAACTGGAACATGCCCATGATCTGCTCTAACCTTGACGGCGGCCCTCTTCCCCGAGTGAACTGAGCGGCGGAGGTCATCCGAAGGGTTCAGTCCGTCACGCGCACCAGCACCTTTCCCATCGGCCCCTGCGCCAATCGCGCGAACGCCACTTTCACGTCTCCGAAGGCGAAGACTCGGTCCACCACCGGGCGCTTTGCCGTCGCATCCAGACGACCGACAATCTGCCGCCACGCCGCCTGTGCCGCTTCCGGCGTATAGTCTCCCACCGAGACCCCGCCAATCCGGTTCCTCCGGAAGAATATTGCTGCGGTGTTGAACTCCGGCACCGCTCCGCCGCTCCTGCCGACAACGCTAATCCGGCCGCCATATCCCAACATCGCTATCACTTCGTTGAACAGCGCTCCGCCGACGTTGTCCACGGCAATGTCAATTTTCTTCGGATTGATCGCCGCCATAATTGCCTTACGCACCCTCTCGTCCGCCGGGTTGAAGACGAAGTCAGCTCCAAGTTCCTTTAACCTCGCTCCCTTCTCGGCGCTGCGAGACAAAGCCACCACGGTAAGCCCCATCGACTTCCCAAGCAAGACCGAAGCCGCCCCGACGCCCCCGGAAGCCCCGGTCACCAGCAGCACCGAGCCCTCGCGAGGCGGCGCCGGCGGCTCACTCCATTGCGTCAGAGCCTGCCATGAGGTGAGAAAGACCAGAGGAGCGCCGGCCATCTCTTCCAGGGACCAGCCTTGAGGCACGGGAGCAACACTGGAGGCTGGAACGACTGCCTTCTCAGCAAGCGTTCCCCAGGCTTCCACGCCCGCGTCGCAGCGCAAAATGCCCACCGTCTCGCCGGCGCGCACGTTCTCCACGCCGGGGCCAACGGCCACGACTTCACCCACGCCATCGCGACCGAGAATGTGCGGCAGAGACGGCTTAGCCGGGTACATTGCCTGCGCCAGGAAAGCATCCGCCGGATTCAGCGCCGCGAATTTGATCCTCAACAGCACCTGCCCCGGACCAGGTTGAGGATCCGGCACCTCTCCCAACCGCAGTTTTTCAACGTCCTCATATGAGTCCATCAGCCATGCGCGCATAGTTCGTTGCTCCCAGTGTGTGTTTTCTTGGACAAGAGCTGCGTAAGAGCCTACCTGCATTATTCATGAATCGGGTGAAGCAGGCCTTTAAGCTAACACCAGACCTAAGATCAACCGCTTCATGTGTGCTGAATTTCAGCTTTTCATTTCAAAAAGGGACCGCGTGTCGCCCTTCTCGGACCCTACGACTAAAATCCCTCAAACTTGAGGGCAGCAGATTCTTCATCCCGAAACTCGCCGTATGCAAATTCGCAATCGGAAAGCCGAAACTTGATTTGGTCGGACTCGCTGTCTTCCTTTCCGATCTTGCTGCGAGCCAGCCAGACGCCATTCCACAAGCCATGAACGTCACGCTAGAAGATGCGCTGTCCCTGCTGAGCAAGTATGCAGAGGAACGAACTCCTGTAACTGCTGGCAGGATCCGTGGGCTCTAAGCGGTCTTCCTCTGCTCCGGTTTCAACGAAACAGGCGGACTGGCGGACTTGCTACAACTTCGCCGGGCTTGGAGTCGAAGACCCCCATTACCTCTCCATGATCCCCATGGTTGAGCGGATGCGGCTGCGTCCGCCAGTTCAACTCTTCCAGCCGCCTTCGCATCTCCTCTCCGTATTTTTCAGGAGCATTGCAAGGTTCACAGTCCGTATGCTGGATTCTCAGGAGGGACAACAGGTAGCTTCCAACGTAGCTGGTTCACGACCCCACCTCGGGATTCAGGTCATTCGCCTCAGGGGGTGCTGCGTCCACGGTGGGAACTGCTCTTCGGAGAGGTGGGACGTATTATGCCACACGGTGAGGGTGTCGTTTCAAATAAAATTGGGTTGCGTTGGCGAGAAGCAGCGAACCGCTTCTTTCCTGCTGGGTCCTCTACTTTGGCTTCCTTCAGGATGGGAATTCTGAAGAACTAGTGAGTTTGACGAGGCGATACCAAGGAACTACGCTCCAGCTAGCCATTTTCGCAATTCGCCATAAGAAGAAAGGCACTCCACCATGCCACTCGGAGAATTGTTCGCATCGATACGAGAACGCCGTCGTCGCTCAGCCCAGCAACCTTATGAAGAAGGGGCTCAGATTAGGAGACGGCTGCAAGAGTTGCTTGCTGTTCCTACGCCGACGCAGGTCGAAACGCCCTTCACCAACGCCCGTATTGAAACCGACCCGGTATGCGTGCAAGGCCGACAAAGCTGAAACTCCACGAGTGGCAGCGGAGAAGCATGACAATGCGGCGGTACCGCCCACACGCACCGAGCCGTGTTAAGTTCCAGCGCCAACTGAAGCGAATAATTTCTTAAGCGGGCGGCGTCCACTGAACACGCCGGGGTAGCGTGCTATCCGCCAATGTAACCTTCGTAACTTCCCCTCAATGCCTCGGTCGCGTTCCAATGAAAGGGAATTCTCACATTGGAATCCTTGCCATGAATACTTTGGGGCTGTGCTTTGTTGTCCAACTGGGTCTGGCATGCGGACTGGCAGCACTATTTTGGCCTGGTAGATTCATGCCACTCTTCGAAATCTTAATGTTCCCTTGGGCGGCAAGCTGTCGTGCGATTCGGGCCAACGGCATTGCTGCCATCGGGTTGTCGCTGTTACTTCTCGCCACGCGGCTCACAGGCAATCGCTGACGGCGACGGGGAACCGCCGCAAGCACGGTGAAAATAGCCAACGCCAAGATCAGATGAACCCGGGCAAAGCCCGACGACAAGAACCTCTACTGCGTAGCAGTTAGGCGGAGGACGGCACTAAGAAAAATCGGAATCCATGGTGTGATCGGCGTTTATAAACGGGTCCATCGCACGCAAGAAATCCGATATTCGCATTCCAGAGTCTAGCAATTGAATAAAATCAGCGGGGGTAATGCCTTGGCGCTGGGTTATGTCCAACAATTCAACAATAGCGCATTCCACAAGCTCCGACTTGGGCTCTGCGCACTGTCCAATATTATTCATTGCTCCCTTATAAGCGCCATGCATTTTCGTGAAAACGGTTGGATGTGAGCAGACTTCGGGGGAGGGCTGTTCGAACGAGCGCCCCATGACTCTAACCGGAGTCTGGGGCGCTTTCGTTTGCGTGAACCGCGATTTTCAACTTTTAAGAATCGGTTCTGCTTCCAGCGAAATCAGAGCTTTGCTGGGCTATTTTAGTACGGTTATTGTCGCCTCACACGATATTGGCTCGGCAGGAATTTTGCTCACGCAAGTGAGATACACTTCGTCGGTGCTAGTAGCGGTAATGGTTTGATTAAACTCAAGGTACATCTTGCCATCGTTTCCGTATTTCAATAAGCACTCGTTGCCGTCCTTCTTAGGCTCAACGTTCGTACAAGCCATGAGATTGCCTTCGTGAACTGGCTTGTGATCTGTTCGATCTGTCTTGCCCGGCTGATTCTGCCAACTATTGAGAGTGTAGCTGGAGACCGCCTTTGGCGTTTGTGACACCGAAACGCAAACCACTCCCGCAACGAGCAGAACTGCAACAAGGGCACGCCACATTTCCAGGATGCCTCCGGCTGAAGAGATTTGTCCGTAAGAGGATGCCAGAAGCCTAAAAGAAGATCAACAACAGTTGAACAAGTTGAACAGTTGAAATTCCGAACTGATCTCTTGCCAAAGTAAGCAATTGTGAACAGACCCGACGACACCGACAATGCTTTACTCGTCCCGCGAGGAATCTAAAATCGAAACCCTGTGTGTACCGTCGGCGAACTCCGAGACCCAAAATGGAAATCCCGAATTAGGTCCATCAGGGAGGAATTACTGGAGCTGCAGTCACTCCGTTAGGGACGCAACCGCCAGTGTAGGACCTATTTTATAACTTCCGAAGGCGCTATCTGAACCTGAATGGCGTGAATGTTGTCGGACTTTGTGGTGTCCACGGAGACTACTCCAAAACTGCCGTTTGCGTCGCGCACTTGAACGGTTCGCGTGGCCTGTGCTCCGGAAGGGCCTGGGCGCACCGTGTCGGTGGTTAGTATGGTCACTCGCAGACCGGAGCCCGGATCGCCGGGGTCAGCCTGCTCCACTTGCTGTTCGATGGTTTGCTGACTGGTTGAACTGGGAAACTGGGCGGTCGTTGCGCGCTTAACCAGGTGCAGGCTGCCGTCCCCGACCGACCCTGGGACACTGATGGAATAGGTTTCCACTGTGTTGCGCTTTTCTCCAGAAGCAGTCGCCGCTTCGTTGCTCACGGTACGAGACACTTCGCCGAGTTTGCCTTCAGAGTCGGGGAGGGAAACTTGCTCCTCGGTGCTACGGTTGTCACCTTCTTGCCGGGTAGTAGTTCGCCGTATTTCGCCCACTTGCCAATTTCCGGCGCCATCGGGGAGCAGCGTAGTTTGTTGAGATTCACCCGTGCCGTTCGCGCCTTGTTCGCGGCGCTCTTGCACCTTCACAGCTGGAACCAGACCGCCGTTGACGCTCGGGAGCATCACGGTGGTTTTCGTCTCCTCCACATCCTTACTGGTCCTTTTCGTCTCCTCAATCCGGCGCCGAACCAGTTGAAGATTGCCGTTGGCATCGGGATCCGAAGTGGCGCGTACTACCTTCGAGTCACCGCCGGGCAGAATGTGCTTTTCCTCTTCGATTACCTCCACCAGTGTTTTCGCCCCATCGGCATCGCGACCGAACGTGCGCGTGATGGTTCGCACGGTGGCAGCGTCCACTTGCACCGTTTCCTTTTCGATGTCCTGGTAAGGTTCGAAAAGTCCGTCAGACCCGCGGCGCTGGACCGATTGCTTGTCCAGGGTGCGATTGCCGCTCTGGGTGTGGCTTTCGATGGTGCGTATGGGATCCGCATTTTCGCTGTGCGAGTCGGTGGTGGCCGTCCAGGACTTGTTTGCTTCGTCTGTTTGGGAATCGGAAGCTTGCGCCCAAAGCGCGAGACCGGAACAAAAATATGCCCCGATCGCGAGTAGCATGAGCCGGCTCAAACGCGCAGCACGTGACGGGCGAGGACGTCCGTCGTTACATCGACGGCAAACGCGTGCAGGTCGCCCACGTCCACCCCGTTCGGAGATATTTGTGGTTGGCATCGATTCTCCCGAAATGAGCTTGCTGGTGCCGGGCAGAAACCGGCGCGAGCCGAAGCAATGCACCCGCGCCGAAATTAGTTAACCTGGTTGCGACCCAGGCCACACCGAATGGACCGCTATGGTGTGAAGCTGAGTGCCAGGTTAACGCCAGGAAACGATGCGTTGCACAGGTAATATACGCCGTTAATTTCGACGACATAAACGTCTTGCGTGTAAAGCCAGTTGCTGGGCCACGGGTCAACGAATCCGAACGAATAGCCCCCGTATTGGAAGCGGTGATTGCTGTAATCGGATTGGCTGACACGAAACGTGTGTTGCTGCCCAAAATTGGCCTTAAATTTGTCTGCGGGAATTCGGCCACCAGCGGCATGCTGGGCCTGCTGTTCAGGCTTAGCCTGCTGTGCGGTTTTCTCTTCAGGCTTGGTGTTCTTCTCCTGTTGTGCGTTCTTTTCTTCGGGCTTGGTGCTCTTCTCCTGCTGCGCAGCGGGTTTTTCCTCTTGCTTCGTAGCCTTCTCCGGCTGCGCTTTTTTCTCTTCCTGTGCGGCAGGCTTGGCTTTCTGTTCTTCCTGCTGCTCGTGCTGCTCCTGCTGGGCGAACGCCGGAGCCGCAGCTACGAGGGTCAAAGACAGAACTGCTGTGCTGACAAATCCAACTAAGTTCATAAGTGTTGCCTCCATTGTCGATCGTTACGTACGCTTGCTCTGCAGCCAGCTTGCCGTTGTCACATTGACTGGGTTGCCGATGGCTTCGAGAAGGTCAACTCTCCGGTTCTGCTGCCGTCCGGAGAAGTTATCGTTTGAAGCTACTGGCAGACTGTTGCCGAAACCTCTGGCCGAAACCGAATTCGTCAACACCCTTTGTTGCACGGAGTAGTCGCGCACGGATCTTCTGGCAGATGTCTGCCGTTTGCTTCATCTAGAGTGTTGAGTTTCCTGAACTGGTGTTTTCCTAAGTGGCCTCTCGCCATACCTCATCCTTTCCCGAATCATTTGCCGACGTGTATACCGGAAAGTGAGTGAAACAGCCCAAAAACATTCAGTAGCCACAGAACCACGGCAATGATTACGACGCCGTTCAAAATTGACTTGATGGTTCCCTGCATGGGAATGAAGCGATTCACCAGCCACAGGAGAACACCCACCACAATGAGAACTTCCAGGAGTTGAATTAAAGGCATGGCTTTCACCTTTCTTGTTTCGCGGGCTAAGACCTCTCATCCGCCCTGAGACGTTGCCCCCGATTTCAATGTCCGAGAGTTTTTAAGGTCGATCGGGTCCGCCGGAGCTTCCATGGCATACACACGGGTGAGGAAGGCCAATTAGCTGGATGTGGTCGCTTCGATGTAATAGTCGGGGATCTCACCCGCAGCAACCTAACAATGGGAGCTGGTGCGAATTAGCGGCCGTCGCTCTCTCGACACACTCAGCAAAATTAAGAATGACCGGTGTGGTCTTTCGCGTCTGAGCAAAATAGCTCACATGTGAGAATTGGGGTTAGGATGCCTGGGCGACAGGATCAAATCGCGGAAGCTTCAGCGCGACTCGCGGCGCCCAGCGGGGCATTGGCACGCTTGCCCCCCGTCACGTTGATGCGTGACGTGGGGGGCCTAGTGCTCTACCGAGCGGTCGTCATCGCCAGCGTGATGGGGAGCGATGAACAGGTGCTCCGTGGTGGGTCCCGCTTACGGCGACCGCGTGCTGGACTTGTAAGCCTTTCTTCAAACTTCAAACCGCGCTTCGGCGTCCGCTCAATAAGTTGATGACCAGAACCACCAACGCCACAACCAGAAGTAAGTGGATCAGGGCTCCGCCGAAATGCAAACTGAAACCCAGAAGCCACAAAATCAGAAGGACAACGAAAATGGTCCAAAGCATTTCAACCTCCCGTGCTCATTCGCGAGCACATGAATGTGAGTTTTATCCAAACGTTCGCAAGAAAACCGCTTCGCGCGAACGGATAGAACAACAAATGATGGATTCTGCGCACGCTCGAATCCGCTGGTGTCGGCTGTTGACAAGCAACAGCAGAGGTCGAGTCCAGAAGCACTATTCTTTGTTGACTCTGGCCTCAGCTTTGGCTCCGCGCACTTCGGCAACGAACGGCTCGGCTACGGCTGGAACCGGCACTTTGCCCAACAGTAACGCCCGAGTTGTGACATTGCGTCCGTATATCGCACGCCGGGAATCATTGTCCTGGCGGAGCGATGCGCCTGTCAGCGTGAGCCCAGCGAACGCGCCTTTGGCACGGGAGTAGGTCAGGATCTCTGTATCCAACTTCCAATCCGTACCGGCCTCGGCATGCCGTCCAACTGGACCCGCTGCCGCGGAAGCGTCCCCTCCAACCTGGAAATTACTGGAGAGCAACCTTTGCATGGCTTTGTCATTCTGAAAGATCATTACCACGTCCACAGCTTCCACCCCGATCTGCAACCCCCAGCTTCCACCCGAAATTGTGATGAACGCCGGTGCACTCCAGCCATCCGCCGTGCGGCAAGTGGCTATGCCCTTGCCTCCTTCAGCTC
>CAVQCP010000042.1:0-240537 GCA_963710965.1 uncultured Acidobacteriaceae bacterium
GTTTTGCACTGCTCGACTACGAGTACGTATTGCTCAGCCACCCCTGAGGCGGTTACTGGTTTGGCCATGGGGTTCTGATCGAATGCATCGACCAGGGAAATCACCTTCATGGCGGTGCGCACAGCCTGTTCACTGGCGCCGGTTTTAACGGTGACTTCTACGGTCTGGCCGGGCAACAAGTCGAAGTAGTTATCGGAAACATCCGCGTCGAGATCACCGAAGCTGGCATAAACACTTCGGGCCAGAACCGGCGATGAAACTCTGAGGCGATAACCACCATCGATTTTCGTCAACTCACTCTTCAATGGCGCCGAGGGCAGATGGATCTCAACCGTAGGCGCCAGATAGATGAGGTTGGAAGAGACCACGCTTCCGCCCACCGTGAGGTCGGTTGCGACCAACACCTTGGTCGGATCGATTCCCTTGGCGGTCAAGGCTTCGTCGATTGGAAGCTGTAGATAGATCTGGCTCGATAGCGGGGCGACCTCCGCATTCTGCTTTTTCTCGAGCAGAACATTTCCGTCGAAGGTCATGACGCGCAGACGTAGCTCACCCGCCACCCCGGTGGTTTTGTCGGAGACAACGTAAACCGCCAATCCGCCATTTTCCTGGTGGGGTGAAACTAAGATGTCGTTATAGAATCGGCGGGCGTAATACTGCAAGGCTTTCCAGCGCCCGTAATAATCAATGCTCGACCACGAGGCTACCGGCCAGCAATCATTTAACTGCCAGTAAATTGCGCCCATGGTTCGGGGCCGATTGCGGCGCAAATGCTCGGTCCCGATCTTAATGCCCTCGGCCTGCAGCACCTGACTGGCATATAAGAAAGAGGCGAAATCTTTTGGCTCGGGGTAGTCGCGCAGCATGTAGTCGCGGATTTTCGCGTTGCCCGAGGTGTTCTTCTGGTGCGCCAGCATTACGGGGGTGAGAATGCCGGTTCGATCCTCGGGAAGGGTGAAGGATTCCACCGTGCGCATTTCCGGAAAGGACTGAAAACCGTATTCGGTCATGAAGCGCGGAGTCGATTTTTCATAACCGCGGAAGTCAAGCATGCCGTGCCACACGCTCCAGTTGTGCATGTCGCCGGACTGGTAGCTGTCCGAGATATCTTCGTAATCCGCGCTGGGCGAGCTCGGCCAGTAGGGAGTTTCAGGGGCGTAGCGTTCCACAGCGCGGGCCAATACTCCGCTGAAAAGCGTTAAGTAGTCCTGCCACATGCGCTTCGCGGATTCGGCGCTCAGCTTGCTTGTGATGTCCTTATGCCAATCCCAACTGGCTTCGGTCTCGTTGTTGCCGCACCAGATCACAATGCTGGGATGATCGCGCAATCGCTTGATCTGATACTCGGCCTCGTGCGCTACATTCTCCTTGAACCCGTAGGTGCCAGGTTGCCATTCATTGCCAAACATAAAATCCTGCCAGATCATGATTCCGAGCTCGTCGCATAAAGCATAGAACTCATCGGTTTCGTAGTAACCACCGCCCCAATGGCGGATCATGTTCATGTTGGCCGCCTTCGCCGATTCCAGCACGCGGCGGTATTGCGCCGTAGTCACACGCGTCGGAAAGCTGTCGAATGGAATCACATCCGCGCCCTTGGCGAAGACCGGAATTCCATTGACCACCAATTCGAACGACCGTCCCCATTGGTCGACCTCGCGCCGCAAAACAATCGAGCGCAGCCCGGTGCGCACGGTTTGCTCATCCTGAGCACGCCCCGCCGCTTTCAGCTGCGCATGAAATTTGTAAACCGCTTGTGCCCCGTATCCGTTGGGATACCACAGCGCAGGATGGGCAATGTCGATGGGAAGGTCGATATGGTTGATTCCGGCGTTCAATTCCATGTCCCGCGCGGCACTCACTTTCTTGCCACCCTGTTCGTACTCGAGGCCGATGGTCGCAGGCCCTTTCTGCGCTGCCGTGATCTCGGTCTCCACCACCAGATGCGCAGTGTCAGCGGTGATGTCGCGTTGCCGGACATGCAGGTCTGAAATCTTCTCGTCATCCCACGCGTCTAGTTTTACCGGACGCCAGATTCCGCTCAGCACGAAGCGCGGACCCCAATCCCATCCATACTCATAAGCGGCCTTGCGCAAATAAGATTTCTCGGGAGTCTGAGTCTGCAAGCGCCAGGGATCTGTGGCCGCGATTTTTCGGGCTTCGGTGATGGGCGATGGAAACACGATATGCAACTGGTTCGCCCCAGCTTTTAACTGCGGCTTCACTTCGACGCGCCACTCGCGAAACATGTTGGTTGCCGACAGAATCAAGCGGTCGTTGAGATAGACCTGAGCCGGTCCATCCAGGCCCTCAAACACCAGTTCGACGTGGTTGTGTTTCAATACCTCGGGCGCAGCCTGAAACGTGCTGCGATATTCCCAGCTGGCATTTTCAATCCACTGCAAGGTCGATTCGTTGGAGCGGAAGAAGGGATCGGGGATCAGGTGGTTGCGCAACAGATCGGTCTGCACCACTCCAGGCACTTCGGCAGCATGCCACTGCGATGGAGCGGCCGGTGCCTCCAGAACCTCGCGAAACTCCCAGCCCTCATTCAGGGGAACGCTCTTTCGCTGCGCGCTCGCGAGCATACCCAGCGATACCACGACCATCGAGATGAGCGAGATTAGCCGAATCCAAGAACCCATACCACGGCTACTGTCCATGAGTGCCCTCCTGCAGAGAAAGGATAAAGACATCGAATCATACTCTAGTAGGCTGCTGAAAAAACTCGCAGCTGATGCTGATGGCACCCCGCAGGCGCTGGAGCGCGGTTGCCGGACTTAACTGCAGGGCTTAAAGAAGACAGCAGGTCCCTTCACTGCGCCTCCCTCCCCTCGGTCAGGAAGCTTCGGTCGGGATGACAAGGGCTCTTGAGGGCTGATCTACCTGCTTGCAATTGGTTGTTTGCTGGGAACATGGGCAAGAGTTCGCTGGTGCGCGGGATTATTTCAGCCTGCTAATCAGGTGTGTCTCAATCCCAGATTTGTGGCAGCGAAGCGCAGTTCTAATGGCGGTCCTAAAGTTTGTTTCTGCGATGTCGATGTGGGTCTTGACAGGCAGGAAGTTGGAAAACATTCCAGGCCCCGATTTCTAAGGAGAGACTTATGTCCACCGCAGCAGTTTCCACAGCTACTCAAGCTTCTTTGTACAACCAGGTACAGCAGTACTTTCACACCCGGCAGAGCGATCTGCAGCAACTGGGGAAAGACCTGAATACCGGCGACACGACGGGCGCCGCCACCGAATATCAAGACATTGTGCAATTGGGCCAGAGCGGCCCTTTCGCCAGTGGAAACGCGTTTTCCAGGAGCGATCGCGAGACCGCTTTCACGGCGATTGGAACGGCCCTGCAATCCGGCAATTTGGCCGGCGCCCAACAGGCGTTCAGCAATCTGAAGGCGACCTTCGGACAAGCCGCGACGGCGCAAAATCCCGTCAGCCAGGGACCTGCCCCGGTCGTGCCTCCGATTGTTTCGTCACCCGCCCAGTCGCCGACCACGGGCAACAATACTGGTCCTGAGATTGTGCTGAACATCGGCGCGTCCAGCAGCAGCACTCCGGAACAGATCACTATCAGCATCAGCAATCCGGCCGGTGGCGGCGAGCAGGTCTCGATTGGCGTTGGCAGCGAGGGATCAACGTCGCAGCAGGTCACAACCCTCAATCTGCCGGCCAATAGCAACGAGCAGATTGTCCTGAATCTATTAGCCGCATCGCAGGCCGGCAGTAGTTCCAGCAGCACGGCGAGCTCAAGCGCCTCGACGGCCTCGAGTCTGAATGTCACCGCGTAATCACTAAAGATCCGATTGCAGTAGGCGGGAACCATGCCTTCCCCCACCCGCCTACTGCACCGGCGCGTTCAACGCTGCCACAAACTCGAGAAACGTGCGGGCATGCACAGCTTGATCGACCGCTTCTCGGTGGCTGAATAATTCACTGGCATCGGCCAGCAAAGCCTGTTGCGACCCATTGTCTTCGGTAAGAATCAAGATGATCAGTCGCGCGGGCTTACCATCGCGCGCGTCGAAGTCGATGCCCTTGGATTTTGCGACTACTACCAGCGGCCGAACCAATCCATTGACGCGAGCATGGGGCACAGCGAGTTCGTTCTCCCAACCGCTGGCGAGCACGCGCTCGCGCTCGGAGACCAGCCGAAGCAATCTTTCGGGCGCGTTGCCGACCACGTCCGCCGCGACCTCGCACATTTCGCGGAGCGCGCCCAGTCTGGTTTCGGCCTTTAAGTCCGGCAGGAACAACTGCGCCGAAACCGCATCCTTCATTGTCAGCTTTCGCTTGCGGCGGATTAAGAAGTGAATGGCGGGCGCTGACAGAAGCGAGGTGAACAACGCCATCACCACCATGGCCACAAACATGTTTTCGCGAATCAATCCCGCCTGCAAAGCCAGGATGCCCAGAATAATTTCCATGGCGCCACGGGCATTCATGCCCAGGCCGATGGCCAGAGACGACGTGCGATCCATGCCGCCGAGGCGCGCGCCCCAACCCGCTCCCAGCAGCTTGCCGAGACAAGCCACGCCGATCACGGCGGCGGTGAGGCCGAATTGAAAATTCGACACAAAGTTGGTGCGCAATCCAATGCTGGCAAAAAAGAAGGGCGCGAAGACATTGGTAACAATCTGATGAATGTGTTGCGAGGTGCGGCGGCGCAAATGTCCGGATTCGCCGATCGCGATGCCGATGACAAACGCCCCGAACACGGCATGGATTCCCGCATACTCGGTAAACGCGGCCCCTGCCATGGTAAGCGTGAAGATGAAACCCAGCACACCGCCTGGCCATGTGGTGTGCGCCTGCAACACGGGTAGAATCTTGTCGATGAGCCATCGCCCCAGGCTCAGGGTAATCCCCACGAACAGCAGCACCAGTAAGATGGTGTGTTTTACGCTCTGCAGGACGGTGCTGCCAATCGGCGGATGCAACATCCCCAGCACGAAGGAAAACAGAATCCACCCCACCAGATCGTCGAACATAGCCGACGAGATGATGACCGTCCCCATCTCGGTGCGCAGAAGGTTCAGGTCCATTAGTATTTTGGCAATTACGGGAAGCGCCGAGATCGAGAGAGCGGTGCCTACAAACAGCGCAAAGATAAGAGTATTTGCTCCGGCGACCGCCCCCATCTCGTTGGGAAATATTGTGGCTGCGAGAAATCCCGCGCCAAAGGGGAAGGCAACGCCAAAAAGACTCACCAGCAACGCGCTCTTGCCCTGACGGAAGATGCTGCGCAGGTCAATCTCAAGGCCCGCCGTGAGCAGGAAGAACACAACTCCCAGCGTTGTGACCGTATCGAGCACGATCGGCATCGGCCCGGTAGTTGGGAACAAAGTTTCGTATAGATGTGGCCGATAATGGCCGAGAACCGTCGGTCCGAGCAAAATGCCAACTGAAATCTCCCCCAGGATGGAAGGCTGGCCGATCTTCTGCATTAACTCCGCCGCGAGCTTGGCACAGCCCAGGAGCGTGGCTAGCGCCATAAACATAGTCATCACATCGTGCGGCATCAGATGGTTGTGCATAAGGTCTAGTTCCGATCAGGGTATGAGGACGTCCAGGCGTCACTAGATTCCCATTTGTTACATATTTCGCGAATTACAGTGAATCATGTAGGCACTTCCGATTTATTCACGAGTACACTTTTTGGCTTGAGTGAGATTTTTCTTGAGTTCAAGAGCCACGCAGGGAGGACTCCATGAAACACGCGCTGCTGTCAGTCGTCGCTATCCTTTTAATAAGTCAGTCCGGAGTTGCGCAGGACCGGGCGGAAGCCTCGGGCAAAGCGCAGGAGCGCATCATCCGCGAAGTTCGCCATGAGTTGCTCATGCTGCCTTACTTCGGCGTCTTCGATAACATTTCCTTCAAAGTCGAGGGCTACACCGTCACGTTATATGGCCAGGTCGTGCGCCCCTCGCTCAAGTCCGATGCGGAGAATTCGGTAAAGCACATTGAAGGCGTGGAAAAAGTCGACAACCAGATCGAAGTGCTTCCCCCCTCGCCGATGGATGACGGGCTTCGGCGCCAACTGTTTCGCGCGATCTATGGCTATCCCGCGCTGGAGAAGTACGCGCTAGGAGTGCAGAAGCCGATTCGCATTATCGTGAAAAATGGCCACGCCACGCTCGAAGGAGTGGTCGACAGCGAGGGCGATAAAAATCTCGTGGGAATTCGTGCGAATGGCGTCTCTGGCCTTTTTTCGGTGCAAAACAATCTGCGGGTAGAATCACCGAAATAAGGGAAACGCTGGAGCAGCGAAACCTCCGCAATGAGGGATAGCGCTGTCTGTCGTTTCAATCCCAGGATGGATGCTGGCTTTCAATGTGCGGGCTGCGGCGAGTGGAATTCGACCACGGTAGATGAGTCCGCGGGCCGACGGCAGAGCTATGTGGAAGACTGCCAGGTATGCTGCCGGGCGAACACGCTCAAAGTCGAGTACGATCTGGCGGCGCAAGAGTTCGTCGTCACGGCCGCGCTGGAGTGATTCGCGCCCAACTTCTAATCGGGATATTCGTAAACTCCCATATCGATCTTGCCGTCGATGATGCGCGCTCCTCCGGATAAGTCTTTCGCGGGAAGATCAGGCGCGGCGACGTCTCCGGCGCCGATGATTGGCGAACCGGCTTTTACGCGGAAATTTGTCTTACCACGAAACAGCGGGTTAACCGAGAGGTTGCCATTCTCGCTGGCCTGACCGGCGCACGTGCCCTCGAGACCGCTGCCGCTGGCGCTATAAGAGTCGTTGTTGGTAAAGGTAGGCGGCGTTGTGCTGTACGTGGAATCGCAGTACACCGCGTTGGTCCCGCTCGACCCGATCATCAGATTGTTGTAAAAGTCGACCTGGCCGTCAAAGCCGCCGGCATAAACGGCCGACCCGTCGGAGGACGAACTGGTTCCAACGATCGTGTTGTTGACGAAAACAGGTCCCGCATTTCCCTCGGGCACAAGGAAATATATTCCGGAACCCTGCGCGGCTGTGTTGTTGTAGATCAAATTTTGAACGATAACCGCATTGGATTCGTTCACAATCCAGATACCACCGCCTTGGTCATAGGCGGAGTTTCCCTGAATGATATTGTTTTCGAGCGTGGGCGTACCCGCAGCGAAAAGTGTCATGCCGCCGCCGTCTGAAGAGGACCAGCTGTTGTTCTCGATGGTGTTGCTAATGATCTGGGCCGCGCCTGCTCCGCCAATTTCAATTCCTCCGCCACCCACGCCGCCGGAGTATCCGAGAATCTGGGAGTTGTTCGTCACGGTGTTTTCCTGGACCAAAGCAGAAGAAAAGTCCACGGCGATTCCTGCTCCGCCGTTACCTGCGGTGTTCTCAGTCACGATATTCTTTTCGACGGTGGGTGAGGAAATCGCAATGTAAATGCCACCGCCCTCGTTGGAAGCGCTTCCGTGTTGGATGGTGAATCCCTTCAGAACGGTGGTCAGGCCCTCACCGGACTCGAAGGTGACCACCGAACCCGCATTGCCACCATCAATGATAGTGGCCTTAGCTCCGCCCGAGCTTTTGACCGTAATAGCCTTCCCATCGAAGTTTATGGTCTCGTAGTAGGTGCCGGGTGCGACTAGCACCGTGTCGCCATTGTTGGCGGCGTTGATGCCGGCTTGAATAGTGGGCTGATCTTTTGGAACGTGAATGGTGTGGGCAGCGGCGCGGGTCGTGGGAAAGAGAATCGATATCGACAGAAGCAGACAAGAGGAGAAAAACGGTTTCATCGAAAACCTCCGAGATGAATTGCGGGGGAGCGAAAGGAGCTGAAGAAGGATCTGGGACCCTTTTCGCCACCTTTATACAGCAAAGGTGCCCCCTCCGAATATGAAAATCTGGGAACGCAGTTGCGCCTGGGGTTATAGTTAGCTGTCGAGCCGGCGGTATTCTTATCCCGCAATAATCGACGGGACACATCGAGATGGCAACCTACGCAGGCTCGGGACGCATGGTCGCGCACAACATGGTTACGACCCAGTTCGAACTGGATGGTTTTCGCGTGACCCGCACGCTGGGAGTGGTGCGCGGCATCGTGGTACGCTCGCGCTCCATCTTCGGAACCATCGGCGCAGGTTTGCAGACACTGGTCGGCGGCAATATCACGCTGCTCACGAATCTTTGCGAGAAGACACGCGCCGAGGCCTTCGATCTGATGCTGATGCACGCCGCTGAACTCGGCGGCAACGCCGTAGTCGGTGCCCGTTACGACGCGACCGAAGTGATGCAAGGCGTCACCGAAGTTCTGGCCTACGGCACGGCCGTATTCGTCGAGGCAGTGAAGTAGGTGAACTTCCTCCAGGCCTTCGCCCCTTTAGTCTTTATAGAGCCAACCGGCGACCAGCGCCGCCAGTATGGCGCCAATCCACATCTCCACCATCCAGCCAAAGGGAAGTGCGCGGCCGGCAACCGACCAGGTGGCCTGGGCAAAGTTTCCCGGAAATCCGGCGAAGAAGCCCGCCAGAAATCCAACTCTCAGCGCAGTTCCCGGACCCGCTCCCATGCCTTGGCGCGACCATGCATAGAGATGCGAAACCGCAATCGCCAAAATGAAAACCAGCACAATCCACTGGCCTACGAAAAAGGGGTAGCGCGGGGTCTTCAGGAACAGGCCGGCGTTTTGCGCGGCCGCATAGCGCGCCGGAGTGACAACGTATTGGTTGACGAGAAAGCTCCACAGGTTCCACACCACACCGCCCGCCAAACCGCCCAACCAAATCCTGCCTCGGTTCAGATGCATAAGCGCCTCCGGAGATCCTCTGTCTAAATGACCGAGAAGTGTACACCCGCATTCCCGCGTCTATTATTAGCAATCTCGGATCAGCAATCTGACTGCTGGCGTCGGACGTCAGACAAAGGCGTTTGAGCCGCAAACTATGAGGCTATATAGTGGCGAGCATGAAATCCCCGCCAGCGTTGCTTCTGGGGTTGTTGTTTTGCGCCACTGCGGCATTGGATCAGTCTGCTTCCTTCCAGTACGTTCGCCAAGGCAATGCGCAGGACGTGAAAACTCGAGCCGATTTCGGAGTCGCCATGATGGGAGGCGGCGCCGACTTGGATGAAGCCTTTCGATGGCTCTGCGCCAAAGCCCACGGCGGCGACTTTCTAATTTTGCGAGCGCATGGCGACGCAGATTACAACCCCTACGTGGCCGGCTTGTGCAAAACCAATTCAGTAGCGACGCTGATTATTCCCAGCAGAGAAGCGGCCCTGCAGCCGGGCGTAGCTGAGATTATCGGGCAAGCAGAGGCCATCTTCATTGCCGGCGGCGATCAGTCGCGCTATGTAAATTTCTGGAAGGGAACTCCGGTGGAAGATGCCATCAACGTGCACGTAGCCGCCGGCAAGCCAATCGGAGGAACCAGTGCCGGCCTCGCCGTGCTCGGCCAGTTTGTCTATGGCTGTCTCGAAGACAAGCCGGACGATCCCGATCTCACATCGCGCGAAGTTCTTGCCGATCCTTATATCAAGCGGGTGACCGTGGTGCGCGACTTCCTGAAGGTTCCAGGGCTGGAAAATACTTTGACCGACAGTCATTTCGCCAAGCGCGACCGCATGGGCCGCAGCCTCGGCTTTCTGGCGCGCATCGTGCAGGATGGCTGGTCGAAAAATCCGCGAGAGATTGCCATCGACGAGAAATCCGCGTTTCTGCTGGAAGCCGATGGCAAGGGAAAGATTGTGGGCTCGGGGCGTGGAGTTTATTTTCTGCGGGTCACGCAGCCACCGGAAGTCTGCAAGCCCGGTTCGCCGCTCAGCTTCGAGAAAGTTGCGGCCTACCATGCACCCCGGGGTGCCATATTCGATCTTCGAGGCTGGAACGGCGTCGGTGGCGAAGTCTACTCTATCTCAGTGGAAAGTGGCATGATTCATACGACCCGCGCCGACAGTGCTGCGTATTAGTAGCGCCGGCGTCTCGCCGGCTGTCGTGGCGCCGTCTCAGTCTGGTCCTGCATCATCACGAAAGAAGCTTCGGCAGTACCTGCTGCCGCAGCGCGAACGTCTGCCGCATCTGCCGCTCAATAAAAATAGAGTTGGCGATCGCACCCAGCGGCCCCAATCCCACTTCATACTCGATAACATCGCGGACCAATGTTCCTTCCACTCTGTCGCGGGTCTCGCCCACGAACTCGTGGCGATGATGCCAGCGCTTGAAAGGTCCATTCTCCTGCACATCCGCGAAGTGATGGTTCCATTCGAATTCAGTGATGCGAGCGATCCACCGTGCCCGTAGCGGCAAGAACGGAAACATCCGAAACGAAGTCTCAATCACAGTCCCAACTCCTGCTGCTTGGGAAAAAGTGGAACCATCCGGCGAAGCCGGGGGCGCGCACAAAGTAAGCCGATCGATTTTGGTCTCGGTTGCAGGCGACATCAGACGCGGCAGATTTCGCGGATCACAAAAGAAGGCAAACGCGCGCGCCAGCGGAACCGGAACCCAATCAGCGAATTCAAGGTGGGTCAAGCTCATCTCAATGCCAAGCTCATCTCAATCCTAAGATGGCGGCGACATTTTCTGGGGAAGTGCGTCATGGCAGGATTCCATCATTATTTGCACAACAAAATCCGCGCCCCGCGCCTGATGCAAGCAAAATCAAAGCGAATGAAATGCGAAGGAACCAATTCTGTAAACCCCACATCTTGTGGTCGTTCGATCAATTAACCACAAGGCTTCGTAGTTTGCCCAAACACCTCTGAAGTGGGACCCCAACCATCAAGTTTGTCCTTGACAATAAACGACTTACGGGCCAAGATGTGGTACAAAGTGGTAGAGAGTGGTAAGTAGAGTTAGGTTCGTGGGAAAGGCAAGCTAAAAACGAGGAGCCGGTGGAAATCCGACCCAAGAGCACGGCTGACAACCCGAACCGTCCGAGTTTGACTGAGTTTTGCGCGGCTTTTACCTCCGTAATGGCAGTTGTGGTTAGGAGATCCTTCGGCGACAAAGACCGTCGCCTCGGGATGACAAACACAGAAAGACAGCATGTTTCGCGGCAATCACCCAACTCGCGTCGACGAAAAAGGACGGTTAAAGGTCCCGGTCGAGTTCAAGCGGGTGATCGACGAGAAGTACGGCCAGCAATTTTACATCACCAGTCTGGATGGAGATGTTGCTCAAGTGTATCCCTTCGAGGAGTGGGAGCGGATCGAGCAGAAGTTGGCGGGGCTCTCCACTTTCAATCCTACGAAGAAAAAGTTTTTGAACAAGGTGAACTACTGGGGCCAGGTGGTCGAAATGGACGGCCAGGGGCGGTTGCTGATTCCGCAACTGCTGCGCGACGCGGCCAAGATCAAGGGCGAAGTAGCGGTCACGGGATACCAGACTTATCTGGAAGTCCGCAACCTGGAAGCGTACCAGCAGAAGGTTCAGGAAGAAAAGTTCACGCCTGAAGATGAGAAGACGCTCGACACGCTGGGCATCTAGTGAACCATCTATCGGACGGGGGATCAACCGACACCCCTCAGGGGGTAGGGCATGGTGGCAGGGAAGTGAGTCTTCTTTCGCCAAATCATGTTCCGGTTCTTTTAAAAGAAGCGATCGACTTCTTGAACGTGCGGCGTGGCGGGACCTATATCGACGCAACGGTGGGCCTGGGCGGGCACAGTTACGAAATCGCAAAACGCCTCGGCGCAGCGGGTCGTTTGATTGGCTTCGATAAGGATCCAGCAGCGCTGGAAATTGCCAAGGCGAAGCTGGAAGGTAGCGCCGGCGTCTCGCCGGCAAATGCCGACTGGCCAAAGGTGACGCTGATGCAGGCTTCGTTTGCCGAAGCAGGAGAACGATTCGGCAAGAACTCTGCCGACGGCCTGCTCGCAGATATCGGAGTGAGCAGCCTGCAGCTTTCAGACGCGGCACGCGGATTTAGTTTTCAGGCGGATGGACCGCTCGACATGCGGATGGACCCGCATTCCGAACGAACCGCCGAGCAAGTGGTAAACCACCTCGACGAGCGCGAGCTTGCCGATGTGATTTACGAATTCGGAGAGGAAAGGAGGTCGCGGAGAATCGCCAGAGCCATTTGCCGGTCGCGGCCGATACGATCTACCGCACATCTTGCGGAGGTCATATCAGCCGCGGCCCGGCCAATGAATCGGGCAGAACATAGAATTCATCCTGCGACCAGAACTTTTCAAGCGCTTCGAATCTTCGTAAACCGTGAACTGGACGATCTGAAGGCGCTGCTGGCAGCGGCGCCGCGGATTCTGAAGCCAGGAGGACGCGTGGTGGTGATCAGTTTTCACTCGTTGGAAGACCGCATCGTGAAGGATGCCTTCCGCGCAGGCGCGAATCAGGACATGCACTTCCGGATTCTGACTAAGAAACCGGTGACCGCATCCGAAGAAGAGCAAGATCGCAATCCGCGAGCTCGCAGCGCAAAATTGCGGGCGGCGGAAAGAGTTTAGATTCCGGAAAACCTGCCGGAGTCCCCGGCACAGTCTGTCATGGCGTGCCGGGAGTTCAGGTTCAGTAGAAGCGGGCAAAGATCCGCAGTAGTAGAGTAGCGCCGGCGTCCCGCCGGCTGTCGCGAGGGTGTCTCGCCCTCGCAGTGGCCGCCGAGACGGCGGCGCTACGAAGAAGCAAAGGGTTCCGTGGTAGGAATCCAAGTCTGAGGGTTAGGAAATGTACACGGGAACGTTGATCAGGGATTTGATGGTGACGGTGGAGCGCGCCGAGCGCGGTGCTCAACAGAAGCGGCACGCCGACGAAATCGAAGTGCGGCGCATGTTTGAGTTGCCGATTGTAGAAATGCAGGACGAACAAGTCTTCGCAGGAGCGGCATAAATGGCAGCGGCAGCAACACTTCAAATCCCAGCGGCACGGCGCAACACCTTCTTCACCGGTACGCCCGAAATTTATTTCGCGAAGGCGATCGATAACTCGCGGTTAGTAAAAGTTGAAGATCCCCGGCGCAATCGCGAGATGAAGCAGTTTGGCACGGCGCTCGCTTTTCTGTTCCTGCTGGTCTTCACCTATACCTGGCAGCACTTCCGCGCCATTGAATATGGTTACCAGATCGAATCGGAAAAGCGCCAGCTTAGCGATCTTACGGAGATGAACCGCGCGCTGCGGCTGGAAGATGCCTCTTTGCGCGATCCCGAACGCATCGATGTCATGGCGCGGCGCATGGGACTGGTGCCGCCCGAGCCGGGCCAGGTAATCCGTATGGATACGGCCGCGGTCGATTCCAGCGCGCCAGTAATGGCCAGCGCAGTGCCCGTGACGCCGATCGGGCAGTAGAGGTTGCAGCAGAGCCGAGCTTCGGTCTGGTTGCTCGTCCTTGGAAACGCTTAGGCAAGCATGGCGGACCACCGTCTAGGCGGACCGCCAATTAAGGTTTATGTGGGGACAGCCGCCCTCGGCCGTCTCCGAACGAGTAACGACCAACGACAGTTTCATGCCTTCAACCTCCCATCCCGGCAAGAACTCTCGCCTCTATCTGCTAGGCGCGATTCTCTTGTTCTGGTGCGTACTAATCTGCGTGCGGCTTATTTACTTGCAGATTTTTTGCTACGGCAGCTTCGTGAAGCAGGCGGAGCACCAGCAGCAGCGCGCGATTCCGCTCTCTGCCAAACGCGGCGTAATTTACGACCGCGCCGGACGCGAACTGGCCATGTCAGTGCTGGTCGATTCGGCCTTTGCTGTGCCCAGCGAAGTCAAAGACCTGCCCACCGCAGTATCTCTTATTACGCGCATCACTGGCGAAGACCACAACGTACTGCTTGCTGACTGCCGGAATCACAAAACTTTTTGCTGGGTAGCGCGCAAAGCCGACGACGAAACCATCGAGCGCATCAAGTCGCTGCACCTGCAAGGCATTCATTTTCAGAAGGAGCCAAAACGTTTTTATCCTGCGCGCGATCTGGCGGCGCAGGTCGTAGGCACAGTCGGCATGGAAGATTCCGGCCAGAGCGGCATCGAGCACGAGTTTGACGATCAACTGCGCGGACGCGATGGAAAAATGTTTATCTCCGTGGATGCCCGCCGGCAATGGTTTTCCGACGTGGAGAAGCAGCCCGAATCCGGTGAAGGCATCGTCCTGACGATCGACAAAAACATCCAGTACATCGCAGAGAAGGAACTTGAGCAGGCGATTCATGATACGCAGGCCATCGCGGGAACGGTGATCGTCGAAAACCCGCACACCGGAGAAATTCTCGCGCTGGCCAACCGGCCCACGTTCAATCCCAATCTGCGCAAGGAGATTACGCCGTCGAAGCTGACCAACCGCGCCATCAGTTTTCCCTACGAGCCGGGATCGACTTTTAAGCTGGTGACCATCTCGGCCGCTCTCGAAGAAAAGCTTACTAACCCGGATGAGATTTTTGATTGCCAGATGGGGTCGATCGTCTACAACGGCATGCGCATTCGCGATTCCAGGCCGCACGGCCTGTTGCCCGTCTGGGGTGTGCTGGCGGAGTCGAGCGATGTGGGGGCGATCAAGATTGCCCTGCGCCTGGGCCCCGACCGTTTTTATAAATACATTCGCGCCTATGGCTTCGGACAGCAAACCGGAATCGAGTTGCCCGGCGAGACCCGCGGCATGACCAAGCCCGTGAGCCGCTGGTCAAAAGTTTCCATCGCCGCAATCTCGATGGGTCAGGAAATCGGCATCTCACCCCTTCAATTGTCAGGATTGATTTCAACCTTCGCGAACGATGGCGTGTATGTGTCCCCGCATATTGTTGCCGGACCGGTCGATCCGCAGGGTTCGCCGCAAACGGTCGCATTTCATCCCGGAGCGTCGCATCGGGTGATCTCAAGCTTCACCGCCGCCGAGATGCGTTCGATGATGCAGAAAGTCGTACTCGAGGGAACGGGACGCAAAGCAATTCTCGAAGGTTACACCTCGGCAGGAAAAACCGGGACAGCGCAGAAAGTTGACCCCGACACTGGAGCGTATTCGAAAACGAAATATATTGGCTCGTTCGCCGGATTCGCGCCCGTCAATAATCCTCAAATCGTGGTGGCTGTAATTCTGGATTCCGCTGTCGGCCTGCATCAGGGCGGCCAGGTTTCGGCGCCGGTGTTTCATCGCGTAACGCAGCAGGTGCTCGAATATCTGCACACGCCGCACGATCTGCCGCTGGCGCCAAAACACCAGTTGCTGCTGGCGCAAGCGAAGACGAAGGACAAAGATTTGGAGGAGGGAACGCCGGACCATCCGGGCGAGCCGCTGGAGACGGCGGACGTGAATGCAGATGCAGTGGCGAGCAAGGCAAGTGTGGCGCGGGCACTCTCGCCCGCGACTGCCAGCGGTGAAGGAAATGTAGTGCAGGTGGCACTCAGGCAATCCGAGGTGGGTCCTCCACCACCGCCAAATCAAATTCAATCCCAGCCGAAAACTTCCACCATTGCAACGCCACAACCGTCCCTGCCCGCTACTGGAACCGTAGTCTTGGATGTCGAGCAGGGCGGAATCGAAGTTCCGTCATTCATCGGGAAGACCGTCCGCGGCGCTGTGGAAGCTGCGCAAGATGCGAGTCTGGAACTGGAGGCCGTAGGCAGCGGAGTGGCACGGCATCAGTCTCCCCCGCCAGGAACGCACGTTGCCGCGGGGGCCCGCGTGACGGTGCAGTTCGGGCGGTAAGAATCTTAAACACGGAGGACACAGGGTTTCACAGGGGAACACGAGTCCTCGGTTTCCAGTGTTATCGCTGCATCCTCTGTGGTGAAAATCATTCCCGTTTGACCCGCCGAAAAAGCGCATGATACCGTAAACAGTCACATCGTCTTTGCAGACCAGCCACTGCTCGCCGTTTGAGGTTTGGATTTGTCTTCTGTAGAAGCTACGCCCGCCAGCGCAATCCCCGCCGTGCGCAAGACTGCGCTGAATGCCGTCCATCGCCAGATGGGCGCGAAGATGGTCGATTTCAATGGCTGGGATATGCCGGTCGAATATCCCACCTCGATCGGCTGCGGCATCGTCAACGAGCACCTGGCAGTGCGCACCGGCGTCGGCATTTTCGATGTCAGCCATATGGGCGATATTCGCCTGGCGGGTCCGCAGGCATTGGCCGCGGTGCAGCACATCTCCATGAATGACGCCTCGCGCCTGGCGGTCGGCCAGGCGCAATATTCCGCGCTGCTCTATCCGCAAGGCACGTTTGTCGACGACGTTATCGTTCATCGCCTCGGCGAAGAAGATTACCTGTTGGTGATCAATGCCGGCACCCGCGAAAAAGATTTCAACTGGGTGCGCGACAATACCCGCCAGTTCAACTGCTCCGTCGAAAATCTTTCGGATAATTTCACGCAGATCGCCATCCAGGGACCAAAGGGCGTAAACACGCTCCAGAAGCTTACGGACGCCGATTTGAGCGCCGTCAAGTTCTATTGGGTCACCCGGGGTTCAGTCTGCGGTCTTAAGAATATTCTGATCGCGCGCACCGGATACACCGCCGAAGACGGCTTCGAAATTTACATTCCGGCCGACGAAACTACCAGCGCGAAAGTTTGGCATGACATTCTAAATGCGGGTAAAGAATTCGGAATCCGTCCCTGCGGTCTGGGCGCGCGTAATACGTTGCGACTGGAAGGCAGTCTATCGCTGTACGGCCACGAGATTTCCGATACCATTAATGTTTGGGAAGCTGGGCTCGACCGCTTCTGCAAGATGGAGAAGCCGGAATTTATCGGCCGCGACGCGCTGGAAAAAGCCAGGGCGGCAGGATTGAAACGAACTCTGGTCGGATTAGAGATGGTGGAACGCGGCATCGCGCGCGATGGCTACAAAGTTCAGGATTCCAGCGGACGCGAGATTGGATACGTCACCAGCGGTTCGCCTGCACCATTCTTGAAGAAAAATATTGCCATGGCCTACGTGCCGCCGGAATTCGCGGCTGTGGGTACGTCCGTGAAGGTAGAAATTCGCGGGCAGGGCGTGGGAGCTGTGGTGGTGCCTACGCCTTTTTATAGGCGGCCGAAAAAATCTTAAACACACAGGACGCAGAGGAACACTAGGTAAACCTTGAAATTGGGGAGCGCGAAGCATGGAGTATCCAACGGATCGAAAATACACCAAAGAACACGAATGGATTCAGGCGAATGGAAACTCCGCCACCATCGGCATAACCGACCACGCACAGGAATCGCTTGGCGATATTGTCTTCGTTGAATTGCCGAAACTGGGAGCGGAACTGACAGCCGGGAAAACCTTCGGCACAGTCGAGTCGGTCAAAGCAGTTTCCGACCTCTATGCTCCCGCATCGGGCACAGTTACGGAAACGAATGCTGACTTGACGACTTCGCCCGAGAAGGTTAACAAAGATGCGCACGGTGCTTGGATGATAAAGATTACACTCAAAAACCCTGGCGAGTTGGATGGACTGCTTTCCCCCGCCGATTACGAGAAGTTTGTCGCGGAAGAAGGCGGCCACTGACGAAATGGCTGATTGCCGATTTTTAATTATCATTTGCGCGGTGCCGGGCTCGACTCGGCAATCGGAAACTGGCAATCGGCAATTCTGAATCGAGGCAAGGGTAAGGGCCCGAATGGCCCTCACAATCCAACTGCTCTCGACTTACATCTAATCAACTTCCTATGCGCTATCTACCCAAATCTCCCGCCGATCGCGAAGCGATGCTGCAGGCTATTGGCCTGCGGTCGGTCGACGAATTGTTCTCGCCCATTCCGGCGGAATACCGTTTAAGCCGAGACCTGAAAGTTCCGCGCCAGATGGCGGAGTCGGAAATCGTCGACTACTTTCGCCAGCGTTCCCGCGAAAATGGAGAAGGTTACACCAGCTTTCTCGGCGCCGGAGCCTACCTGCACTACCGGCCCGTGGTCATCGACTCTCTGATCTCGCGCGGCGAATTTCTCACCGCCTACACGCCCTACCAGGCCGAGATTTCTCAGGGCACGCTGCAATCGATTTTCGAATTCCAGACCATGATCTGTGAGCTGACCGGCATGGAGGTTGCCAATGCTTCCATGTACGACGGTTCAACCGCCGCTGCTGAGGCCGTGATGATGGCGGTCCGTCTCACCGGACGAAGATCGGTAGTTGTAGCGCGAAGTTTGCATCCGGAATATCGCGAAGTGTTGGCCACCTACGCCACGCATCAGGGAATGCCGCTATCCGTGGCAGGTTTTGGCGAGGATGGCCGGATCAATCTGAAAGAACTCGAGCGTTTGATTACGGCTGAGACCGCGGCGGTGTTGATCCAGTCGCCAAACTTTTTCGGAACCATAGAAGATGTGGCCGCGATCGGCGAGATTGCCCACAAGAATGGCGCGATGCTAGTGGTTTCGATTGCCGAAGCGGTGTCGTTAGGAATCGTTGAGCCGCCGCGCGAAGCCAACGTCATTGCGATGGAAGCGCAGTCGTTTGGCGTTCCGCTGGGATTCGGCGGACCGTATTGTGGTGTGATTGCCACGCGGGAAAAATTTGTGCGGCAGATGCCAGGCCGCTTGGTCGGCCAGACGGTCGACCGGCAGGGTAGGCGCGGATTCGTGCTCACACTGGCGACTCGCGAGCAGCATATCCGCCGCGAGAAAGCTACGTCGAATATCTGCACCAATCAGGCGCTGGTCGCGCTCATGGTCAATATTTTTATGACGGTCTACGGCAAGGTTGGACTGAAAGAGTTGGCCAAACAAAATCTCGCGAAAACAGCGTACGCGGCGGCGCAGTTCGGCAGGCACGGCAAGATATTGTTTTCCGCGTCGCCGCGCTTTAATGAATTTGTGGTCGAGACCAGCGAAGAGCCGCGGGCGATAAATAGTCGCTTGCTGGGACACAAGATAGTCGGCGGCCTGCCGCTGAAGAAGTTTTATCCCGAGATGGGCAATGCGGCTCTCTGGTGCTGCACCGAAATGACTACGCGGGGTGCGATCGATACGGCGGTGGGCGTGATCGCCGAAAGCGAACGCTCGGTGCGGGCGGCCATCGACGAGCACATTGCGGAGGTGGCGCGATAATGTCACAGTACGCGTGTCCCGCGTGCAACGGCGAGGGAAAGTGTGCTGAGTGCTTTGGGACGGGTACCAATTGCCACCTAAATGACAGCGACCCGAAATGTCGAAGTTGTTCGGGCACTGGGGTTTGTCCCGAGTGCCGGGGGACGGGTAGCTGCTTAGATTGGGTGCGGCAACGCGGCGCCAATCAGACTTAGGATACAAGTGAAGATGAAGAACCGAATTCGCAAAGCCACTCGCCACGTTAATCAGAACGAAGGCCTGATTTTCGAGAAGTCGTCCGCAGGCAAAGCGGCGTGGAAGCTGCCGCCGCTCGATGTGCCGGAAGTGGATACGGCCAAGCTGCTAGGTTCCGCCGAAAGAAAAGATCTGGGCAGCATGCCCGAAGTGAGCGAGATCGAAATCATCCGCCACTTTACGCGGATGTCGACGTGGAATTACGCCATCGATCTCGGCATGTACCCGCTGGGCTCGTGCACCATGAAGTACAACCCGCGCGTGAACGAAGCGGTGGCGCGGGTCGAAGGAATCGCCAATGGCCATCCCTATCAGCCGGAAGAGATTTCGCAGGGCGCGCTGCGAATCCTGAAAACCCTCAGCGAGTGCCTGATTGAGATCACTGGCATGGACGCGATCACCATGCAGCCCGCCGCCGGAGCGCATGGCGAAATGACCGGACTGCTGATGGTTCGCGCCTATCATCATGCCCAGGGGCGTCCGCGAAAAAAGATTCTGATCCCCGATTCCGCGCACGGAACCAACCCTGCGACCGCCGCCATGGTCGACTACGCGGTCGAGAATTTGAAATCCGATTCGCGCGGCATGGTCGATATCGCCGCGCTGGCCGCGCAGATGAATGAAGATGTTGCTGCGCTGATGCTCACCAATCCGAATACGCTGGGAGTCTTCGAGCAGGACATCCATAAGATCGCGGAGATTCTCCATGCCAAGGGCGGGCTGCTCTACATGGATGGCGCCAACATGAACGCGCTGGTCGGCAAAGCGCGCCCCGGAGATTTTGGCGTCGACTTGATGCACTTGAACCTGCACAAGACGTTCTCAACTCCCCACGGCGGTGGCGGCCCGGGATCGGGTCCGGTGGCCATCAAAAAAATTCTCGAGCCGTTCTTGCCTACGCCAGTCGTGATTGCCAAACCCGATGGCACACTGGGCTTTGATTACGATCGTCCGCGGTCCGTCGGCCGCGTGCGCGCCTTCTACGGCAACTTTGGCATGTTCGTACGCGCGCTGGCCTATATCCAGGCGAACGGGCCGGATGGCTTGCGGCAGACCACGGAAGACGCGGTGTTGAATGCAAACTACATTCGCAAAGGACTTGAGGGCACCTACGATCTGCCGTATTCCACGCCCACCATGCATGAAGTAGTTTTCAGCGACAAAGTGCAGGCAAAAAAGGGCGTGCGCACAATGGATATCGCCAAGCGCTTGATCGATTACGGCTTCCATCCTTATACGACGGCGTTCCCTTTGATCGTGCCCGGCGCGTTGATGATTGAGCCGACCGAGAGCGAGTCGGTGGAAGAAATGGATTTATTTATCGACGCGATGAAATCGATTGCGGAGGAAGTAGAGGAGGATGCGCAAACCGTGCTCGACGCCCCGCACTCCACGCGGGTTTCGCGCCTCGATGAAACCGCCGCCGCCAGGAAACCCGTCCTGCGCTGGAAACCAGCTTAAAGACGATGGTTGATTGCTGATTCTTGATTGGAGTCGCAGCCAGCTTTAGTCAACCACGCAATCAAAAATCAGCAATTTCATTTGTCTGCAGGCACAAAAATTCCTCACCGAAACAAAGCGTGGCGGGCAGATCGCGCGCTCGTTAGCTCTTCTTGGAGCCTACCGCGAAAAACGCGGCAGCCTCCTGCTCAACATGCGTACTCCCGCAATGCGGGCACTTTGGATCCGCTTTGTCGTGCTCGCTCAGGGTTAGGACTACTTCGAAAGGTTTATGACAATCCAGGCAAACATAATCGTAAACGGGCATGGGGAAACCTCCCGCGATGATGCCGGTAAGAAAATTGTAACGCTGCACGGAGCATCGCCAACTAAAAATTCTCCGCGGGCTATTTCGCTTTAATATCGACCGAAGCCCGCGTGCTCTCCCAATCGATGTGCATGGTGCAACCGTTGGCAGATTTATCGTAGCTGATGGTGAAATTTTCCAGCGGCGATGGCAGCTTGGAAACCTTCATATCCACGCGCGCCAGTTCATCGCTTTCGTACTTGTAAGGGATGCCCCACTCGCCGGTTTTCTTGTTGATGATCAGCGTCCACTTATCCTGGTTGGGAACGGTGAAGATGGTGTAACTCCCGGCAGGAACGGTTTTGCCCCCCACCTCCACATCGGCGCTCGTCACGAATGTTGTAGCTTCATTGGCCCCAGTGCGCCAAACTTCACCGAAGGGCACAAGCTCGCCATAAATCTTGCGGCCTTTCATGCGCGGGCTGGAATAATTGGTCTCGATAGTTTTGCCCGCTCCAAGGTCGCATTTCGCCGATGCGGGAGGACTGGGCCGGCTCTTGCCCATCTGCGCGAAAGCAGCGGTGGCGAAGAGGATGATCAGGGAGGCTACAAACGCGATTCGTTTCTGCATGGATTCTCCTTGAGAATGAAAGTCGATTGATTGGACGTGTGAACCGTAGGAACGAAAGCAATTATGCTCCATCGCCCGTGCGGTTACAATTATTCCATGCCCGTATTTGAGGAAAAGCAGGAAGAGCTGGAACATTACGAAACGATGATGGGCGTGCCGCGCGGCCGCCTGGCCGTGACCATGGATACAATCACCGACGCCATGGCGCTCGTCGGACAGCACGGCGTTTACTGCCAGAGCCAGCGCTGGCCGGGCAAGCCGGTGATGGATATCCAGATCATTATGAAAAGTTTGACTGACGCCAAAGAGCTGATCCAAAGCGTGATGGAAGAGCTGAAGAATAAGTCGTGAGAGGGAAACTCAATATGTCCGGGAGGCCTCCGTCCGGGCATTCCCCATCGGCTACGGCTTGACCGTAACCATCACCACGCCATGGGAAGCCACCTGCGCAGAAAACCTTCCTGAAAAATTTCCTAAATCTTTGTGCTGCCACAGATCGCGTACAAACGCACTCAAGTGAGCGGGATACCCAATATCTTCCCAGTTGGCTGAGATCTCGTGTTCCGCGCTGCCTCGATTCAACAACACGACGGCTCGACTACCGTCTTGTAACTGCTTTACCCAGACTTCGAGATCGTCATGTTTCCACGCCCGCTGGCCTTGCCGCCCGAGTTTGTCTTGATCGACGGCGATCACTTCTTTGTTGGTGAGGATCTCGTGAATTTCCGGCCGCATGTTACGCAAATCATTGCCCGCGATCAGCGGCGCCGCCAGCATCGCCCACATGGTGAAGTGCGAACGATTTTCCGTGTCACTCATGCCCCCGTTGCCGACTTCAAGCATGTCGGGATCGTTCCAGTGTCCCGGGCCGGCATACGAGTACAGGTCGGCTTCGAGATCGACGATATCGAGCACTCCATTCGAGCAGCAATCGCCGGGCTTCCACTCGATTCTGCCCTGCCAGCGATCTTTAATGTCGCCAGTGGCGCGCCACAAATTGCCACCCACCTCTTCTCCCCACAGCCACGGCTTCGCCGTGCCCCATTCGCAGATGCTCAGCACAATCGGCCGTCCCGAGGCATCGAGAGCCGCGCGCATGTTCGCGTACGAAGCCTTCGCATCTTGCGTGGTGGTATTGCACCAATCGTATTTGAGATAGTCGACACCCCAGGCCGCGTACTGTAGCGCGTCCTGGTATTCGTGGCCAAGTCCACCCGGCCGGCCGGCGCAGGTCTTCGAGCCCGCATCGGAATACACGCCGAACTTCAAGCCGAGCGAGTGAATGTAATCGCCCACCGCCTTCATGCCGTGCGGAAAGCGCTGCGGATCGGCGACAATGTTGCCACTCGCGTCGCGGCTCACCTGCCAGCAGTCGTCGACGTTGACGTATTCGTATCCGGCATCTTTCATCCCCGACTTGACCATGGCATCGGCCATGCCACGAATCATATCTTCGCTCACATTGCAACCGAACTTATTCCACGAATTCCACCCCATCGGCGGAGTCAGCGCGAGATTGCCGGAGGGACGGCTAGCTTGCTGTGGCCTTTCCTGCGCCGGAAGATTTGTGAACGAGAGCAGGACAATCGAGAGCAGGACAATGATGAGCGTCAACCCAGCCGGGCAAAGTGTTTTCATGAAAGTATTTCTTGATGAAGGAAATCAAAGAGAATAACCACAGAGGACTCAGAGAGGCATAGAAGATTCATTCCTCAGTGCTCTTTGCATCCTCTGTGGTTCGAGCTTTATGCCAGTGTGTACTTGCCCCGCTCAATCATCTTCTGTGCGATTTGCTGCCGCAGTTCGATGGTGTTGAAGGGTTCGTATTTCGCCAGACGCCGGAGAATCGCAAGCTGGGTGCGCAGCATGTCGCCCTCGGCAACGGCGGCGATTACTTTCTTGGCAGCCGACTCGATCTTCTCCATGGCCTGCGTTAGATAAACGCGGGTCATGGCAATCGGCAGAGCGGCCGCAGCCTCGCCTTTCGTCTCAGCAATCTTCTGCGCCCGCAGCACAGCTGACTCCATGGTGTAGGTTTCAATGGTCATGTCCGCGATGGCGCCCATGATCTCCTGCTGATCCTGAATCGCCTGCATGTATTTTTGCGTGGCCGATCCGGCTGCGAACAGGCCGAGCTTTTTGGCTTTGTCGACCACTTTGCGTTCCTCGACCAACGGACCTTCCAGGTCTTCGCTCATCGATGGTCCCGAAAGCACCTCATCCATCAGTTTCTTGATCGCGGGCATCAGCGGCAACTGGCCGCTCATGGCGCGTTTCAGCAAAAATCCGGTGATGATGAGGCGGTTGATTTCATTGGTACCTTCGAAGATGCGGTTGATGCGGGCATCGCGGTAAGCGCGCTCCGCCGGATATTCTTCGACGAAGCCATAGCCGCCATAGATTTGCATGGTCTCATCCACCACGTAGTCGACCATCTCCGATCCCCAAACTTTCAGGATCGAACACTCGACCGCGTATTCTTCGATGGCCTTGCGGGTTTCTTTCATCGCATCCGCGCCGGATTTATCGACTTCGGCCAGCGCCTGATCCATCATGCCCACCGTGCGGTAGACGGCTGATTCTCCTACGTAAATCAGCGTCGCCATATTGGCGATTTTCTCGCGCACCAGGCCGAAGTCGGCGATGACCTTGTTAAACGCCTTGCGCTGCTTGGCATATCCAATGCCATGTTCGAGCGAAACCCGCGCTCCGCCCAGGCACATCGCGCCCAGCTTGAAGCGGCCAATGTTCAGAATGTTGAAGGCGATAATGTGTCCCTTGCCAATATCGCCCAGCAAGTTCTCCACCGGAACCTTGCAATCGTTCAAAATGATGGGGCACGTAGACGACCCACGAATGCCCAGTTTGTGCTCCTCTGCTCCAATCGAGAAGCCGGGGAAGTCTCGCTCCACTAAGAACGCGGTGAATTTTTCGCCGTCGATCTTGGCGAAGACGGTGAAGAGATCGGCGAAGCCGGCGTTGGTAATCCACATCTTTTCGCCGTTGAGAAGGTAATGTTTGCCGTCGGAGGAAAGCTGGGCGCGAGCCCGGCAGTTCAGCGCGTCGGAGCCGGAGGAGGCTTCGGACAACGCATACGCGCCAACCATATCCCCCGCAGCCAGCCGCGGAAGATATTTTTGTTTCTGTTCTTCGGTGCCGAAATAAACCAGGGGGAGCAAGCCAATGCCGCTGTGCGCGCCCCAGGTGGTGGCAAATCCAGCGTATTGGGCGATGTGGTCGGCGATCACCGCTGCGGTCACCTTATCCATTTCAAGGCCGCCGTAAGCTTCGGGGATCTCAACGCTGGTCAATCCCAGTTCGCCCGCCTTCTTGATCAGGTTGCGAGATATGGAGAAATCCTTATGCTCAATCTTCTCTGCATTGGGCAGAATTTCATTGACGGTAAACTCTTCCGCCGTTTGTCCGATTAATTGTTGCTGTTCAGTGAAGTCTTCTGGGGTAAATACTTCGTCCGGGCGGCGCGCTTCCAACAAAAAGCTGCCGCCGGAAATTCTCGTCTTAGGTACTGCTGTAGTTGTAGACATGGTTTTAATCCTCGAAATGAGAACGTAGGATGAGCTGACGCTCAGGAAGTACAAGCCATTCTAATGCGGCGGGAGCGGGAATGGTAGGGTTCCCGACTCGCTCCTTTTCAGCCCTAATCGTGCAACCAGCGCCATTCTACAGCGCCAGAGGATCCGGCAATAGCGCCCGGCAATTTGCCGGAGCTTGGTTGAGCAAAATCCGATAACGCTGGACAGCTCCATTGTACTGCTGCTTCACGTCATCGCACTCGTCTCCAGAAGGATCTATGGCGCAGACATTCTGCGTTTGTGCTTTTGCGGCGCGCACGTCGTTCTCCAAGCTTGCCGCTCTTCCGCTGAAGGTCGCACACGGATCCTCCGTCGTCGCAGATGTGGGAACGCAGTTTCCGTTCTTGCCGGCCTCACCCGAGGAACATTCCTCGCAACGGCCTTGCAGGCAAATTTTCTTACGCAGGTCGGGTGCGGGTTTCTCTTTGGTTTCTTTTTCATCTTTTCTAGGATGTTCGCCGATTCGCGGAGAAGAGACAATCCTATCGTTCTCTATTTGCTTCGGATCGCTTTGCCTCGGATCGTTCGGGTGCCTCACATCCGGATCACTGGCCCGCACGGCAGACCCGCTCCGGCTGGAGTTCGGCTCTGAGGAAGTAGCGGCAGAGGCATGCCCGCTGGCACTCGAACTCGACGGCTGGCTTGCCGAGCCCGTCACCGGAGCGGGGGCGCTCGCTACGTGAGAGACACTTGCAGCGGCGCTGGCCGCACTAGTCGATGAAGTGGCAGACGAAGTACTCGCCGGCGCGTTCGGTGGAGCGGTACCAGGTGCTGCCGAGGCGCTGGAGGAATGTTGCGCGAAAAGAGGCAACGAAATCAGCGCAATTACAATGACAAACAGGCCGAAGAGCCGCATACAGCCACCTCCTACCGGATCGATCAGAGCGAGGAATTTCAGCCCGCTTCTTTGGACGTTGCTGTGCAGCTAAAGCTTACCCCGGGACGGCGTAAACAAGCGTAATGATTGAGTAAAGAATAGTTAACGCCGGTCCATCTTTACGTAATATTTTCGAAGATTCCCGCCGCGCCCATGCCTCCGCCGACGCACATCGTCACCATGCCGTAACGTCCGTTGCGCCGCTTGAGTTCCTGAATGATCGTCGCCGTCAGTTTGGCTCCGGTGCAGCCCAGCGGATGTCCGAGTGCAATCGCCCCGCCATTGGGATTTACTTTCTCCGGATCGAGCCCCGCTTCTTTGATCACGGCCAACGACTGCGCAGCAAAGGCTTCATTCAACTCGAAAACATCGATGTCAGAAAGCTTCAGCCCAGCCATCTTCAGAGCTTTCGGAATCGCGAACACCGGTCCTAGTCCCATTTCTTCAGGCTTGTATCCAGCAGTGGCAAAGGAAACGTAGCGCGCGAGCGGTTTGATGCCAAGAGTGTTTGCGCGCTCGGCCGACATAACCACTGCGGCGGCCGCGCCGTCCGACATCTGCGAGGAATTTCCCGCTGTCACCGTGCCCTTCACGTGGAACGCAGTCTTCAGAGACAGCAGAGCTTCCAGCGAAGTGTCGGCGCGCGGGCCTTCATCCATTTTGAAAATAATTTCCTGGCGCTTGGGTTTCGAGCCATTGGGCGTGGAAAAGCTCACCGGAACGGGAACAATCTCGTCGTCGAATTTTCCCGCCCGGATCGCCGCTATCGCCTTCTGATGGCTGCGCAAAGAGAATTCGTCCGCCGCTTCGCGGGTGACACCGAAGCGCTGGCCAACCCGCTCGGCGGTGAGTCCCATGTTGAGATAGGCGTCAGGATAATGGTCTACCAGCCACGGATTGGGCGAGACCTTATGCCCGCCCATCGGGATCATCGTCATCGACTCGGTTCCTCCGGCGACAATGACCTCGGCCCCGCCGCTCATGATGCGCTCGGCCGCCATGGCGATGGATTGCAATCCGGAAGAGCAAAAGCGATTCACCGTCAGCGCCGATACTTCGACCGGCAGCCCAGCGCGCAGCGATGCAATCCGCGCTACGTTCATGCCTTGCTCAGCCTCGGGCATGGCACAGCCCAGAATGACGTCTTCAATTTCTTTAGGATCAAGTTGCGGCACGCGCTCGAGCGCTCCTTTGATCGCAACGGCCGCTAATTCATCGGGACGAGTGGCGCGAAGCGTGCCTTTATAGGCGCGCCCCACGGGAGTACGAACGGAAGATGCAATGATGACTTCTCGCATAAGATTTCTCGATTCTGTTCACAGATCAACCTAAACTTCTCGGACCAAAATATTGGATGTCCGGTCGCTAGAACGAGCTTCATTTCGCCGGAGCGTAGAAATAATAATCAGCGCTATAGCTGCTCCTGGTTTCGGCATTGACGTGGGCCGCGTCGCAGCCTTCGGCCGGCGGTTGTCCGCCATGAGTGCGAATGCGCTGAATGGTCGTCACCTTGCTAAGCAGGCCGTTGCCTGAATGACTCACCACCTTCACCAGCAGCCAGGGAACGGACTCCGCATCCAGCGAATCCACATGCGCGACGGCCTTGCCCGTAACCTCGCTGCCGTCTTTCAGCTTCCACGAAGGCCCGGCAGAATGCTGGCCGATTACCTTATCTTTCCTGTCGTGGAGTTCAGCGTCCGGGGCTTTCAGTGTCCAGGAAAACTTGCCATCGGCCGCAGCCTGGCAGGTATAAATCTGCGAACCTGTGGCGTGCGCCAACAGAACCACCTCTTCGCCCGCGGGAGCCTGAATCGCATCCGGCACGTCGGGCGCGACCTCCTGCTGAGGAACATCTTTCGGCTGAGGCGCGTCTTTCGCCTGGGCATTCGCGAGCGGGTTTCCAAACGCAAAAATCACAACGCCCAGCCCAATACTTGCCGCAGCGGCAGTCAAACGTCTTCGCATCGTGGCGATTTTAGCAGGCAAATAAGTAGCTATTTTCACGGCTTCTCCCAGTGCGTCGAGCTGAATTGTTTGGCATCAAACGTTCCCGAATCCAGCTTCCCATTGCATTGGATGTCGGAATATTCCTCGCTGAAAACTTTCTTGTTCTCCACATCAACCTCAACTCGCGCCGCCACCCAGCCGCCGGCCATCTCGCGGTAATCTTCAAAACGGATATCCTGAAACTTCGTGGCATCACTCTGGGTGGGCTCAAACAAGCGGACAAACAATAAACGTTTCTTTTCCGCCCAGAATTGCTTGGATTTAAGATCTCCCTTCTCCGCGCCGACAACGTAAACCGGCTGCCCCTCCCAGGTATCTTCGTGAACCTTGGTAAGGTCGTAGCCTTCGGCCTTCGCCACTTTCGCAGTGGCCTCCGGCGCCTGGCGATAGACGTTAAAGCCCAATACCAGAAGCATGTTCACCAAAGGACGAGTTCCAGTCTCCTTGTTGTCTTTGATGACGGTGAGGCTGCCATCTACCATGAGATATCCATTGCCATCGCGTGGATTGCCAATGTCGATGCGCAGTTTTCCCGGAGCCTTCAGCGCTTCGTGCCAGGTTTCCGACGTGCTGGTGCCGTCGGCATTGTAGGTTGTGCTCTTCTGCGTGAACGTCAAGGTTTCGTACCACGTCTTGGCATAGCGATTGTGCATGGCTCGCAGCACGTCTTCCCCATTGCGTACCTCTTGTGCGTGGGCCAGGGGCAAGCTCACAATTATGGGCAACAGCAGCTTCAATCTCATCGGGCACTTGCCCTTTCCTTTAGACTTTATTGGACAGCTAATTCCTCAGCGTCTTCCCCGTTTTCAGCGTGTACTGAATCCTCTCCTGCGTCTTCCTCTCGCCGCAGAGGGATTTAAATCCTTCGCGCTCTAGATCGAGAATGTACTGCTCACTCACAGCAGTTCCCGGAGTAACGTTGCCGCCGCACAACACAGCCGCAATTTTCGCCGCGAGCTTCACTTCATAATCTGTGATGTAATCGCCCTGCCGCATCATGTGAGCGCCCATCTTGAGTGTCGCCAGCAGGCTCTCGCCCGGCGCCGGAATGTCCGTACGCGGCAACGGAGGTTCGTATCCTGCCCTCACCAACTCCAGGGCGCGAGCCTTGGCGTCAGAAAGAACCCGCTCGCGGTTCATGCTGATGCGATCGTTGTCATTCAGAAATCCGAGTCCGCGAGCTTCGTGTGCCGAGGTCGCAACCTTGGCAGTGGCGATGGTTTCAAATGTTCGCTTCATGGCCTCGAGTAGTTCGATAGACCCTGCGAGCGCGTCGGCAGAGCCTTTTCCACCACGCGCAGTCGTAGCACCATCGACCGCGCGCAACAGCATTTCCTTGCATCCCCCTCCGCCGGGCAGCAAGCCGACTCCAACTTCGACGAGTCCGGTATAAAGCTCGGCATGGGGCTGCCGCGCGGCAGCGTGCAGAGAAATTTCTGTGCCGCCGCCCAGACATAATCCGAATGGAGCCGACACCACTGGCTTGGGAGAAAACTTGATGGCTTGCGTCATGCCCTGGAATTGGCGAATCGCCAGGTCAACGTCGTCCCACTCTTGCTCCTGCACGCTCATCAGCAGCAGCATCAGGTTGGCGCCCACGGAAAAATTGGTCGCGTCATTGGTAATGACGAAGGCGTCGAAGTTATCGCCCGCGCCGCCCGGTTTCAGGGTTTGAAGAATCAATCCGATGATGTCGGCGCCCAGGGAGTTCATCTTGCTGTGAAACTCGATGCCAGCCACGCCATCGCCGAGATCGACCACAGACGCGCCGGAATTTTTCTTCACCACGCCATTCGATTTCCTGGCAACCGTAACCGACCAGACTCCTGCCGGCACCATCACCGGCGTGTAATCGTTCACTGCCAGATCGAAATAAACCCGGCCCGAAGCTGCTTTCGAATCGTCGAGGTACCAGAACTTTTTGCCGGAAGCGATGAGTTGTTCCGCATTGGCCGCGATCGGCTTGCCTTCTTTTTTCATGCGCTCGACGGTCGCTTGAACTCCGGCGGCATCCCACAACTCGAAAGGACCGAGCTCCCAATTGAAGCCGAGGCGCATCGCCCGATCGATCTCAACGATGGAGTTCGAGACTTCCGGCACGCGGTTGGCCGCATAGGTCCATAGATCCGATAAGGCCGACCAAAGAAACGCTCCCGCTTTGTCGCCCTTTTGCGGCGCGCCTTCCAGCCCGAGCAAGGTGCGCAGGCGCGCGCCTGTATCCTCGATATTCTTCGCCATCTCGAGCGCAGCGAGCTTAGGCTTGTGCCGGGGATGGTATTCCAGCGTTTTCCAATCGAGCGCCATGCGCTCCTCTTCTTTTCCCGCTCCGCCCTTGACTTTCTTGTAGAAGCCGCCCTTCGTCTTATCGCCCAGCCATTTGCGGTCGAGCATCTGCTGGTAGAAGTCCGGCAATCGCAGTTCCCTGCGTTCGTCGTGAACATTGGCAGTCATATTCCCCACCACATGCCCCAGAATGTCCAACCCCACCAGATCAATCGTCCGAAACGTGGCTGACTTCGGCCAGCCTACGGCTGGGCCCGTCAGGGCATCGACCTCTTCAATGCTGAGGTCCATCTCCTGCATCAGGCGCATCACGTTCAACACCGAAAATGTGCCGATGCGGTTGCCAATGAAGTTCGGAGTATCTTTCGCCACCACCACGCCCTTGCCCAGCCGCACGTCGCAGAAGTGCGAAACCGCATCGATCGCAGCTGGATCGGCGTCCGGCGTCGGAATAATCTCCAGCAGGCGCATATAGCGCGGCGGGTTGAAAAAATGCGTTCCAAACCACACCGTGCGGAATGCCTCCGAAAAACCTTCCACAATTTTGCCTACCGGCAGTCCGCTGGTGTTCGTGGTTACAATCGTGCCAGGTTTGCGTACGGCTTCCACTTTATGCAGCAGCTGGCGCTTGATCTCGAGATTCTCCACCACGGCCTCGATGATCCAATCCACTTCCGCGAGCTTCTTCAAATCGTCGTCAAAGTTACCCACGGTCACCAGGCGTGCGAGGCCCGCATCCATGAAAGCCGCTGGCTTCGATTTCCGCGCCGCCTCGAGACCGGCAGCGGCGATCTTGTTCCGCTCGGCCGCACCCGCGCCCGCCGCGGCATCTTTAGGAACAATATCGAGCAGGTAACTGGGGACGCCGGCATTCGCAAAATGCGCGGCGATGCGTGCGCCCATGGTGCCGGCGCCGAGAATTGCGACTTTATTAATTCTTTTCATGACGTGCCTCGATCAAAGACTTAATAAAAAAACTCCCAGAAGGAACAGGAAAGAATACAGAAAATTTTGGGTCTCCAAAATTCCAACTGCCAATTGAACACCCGCAAGGCCATCCGGTTCAATCGGCAGGCGGAAGTGGAATATCTTTTTCTAGGGCAGCTTATCTACCGCCCAATCGCTTCCGCCCGTGTTCACCACCACGATGCTGCAGAATCGGCGCCGGACGCGGGCCTTCGCCGATGCACCGGTGACCAGCACAACGGGAAACTCATAGCGTCCACGCTTCACCAGTTTGCCGGCATCGATCTGATAAGCGGAAGTCTCGGGATGGGAGAAAAATTTCTCAATCGCATCGCCCCCCGAACTTTCTTTCGCACGGCGGGTGAGCAGTACCATTCCCTGCTCCGGATCGCCTGACTGCCATGCCTGGAGAAACCGGTCCACCGTGGCCAGCGCGTGAAGATAACTTAGATCAAGGATGGGTTTCGGCGGGCTTCCGGCTGGCACCGGCGATGCTGGCGCGAGCGATGGAACTACCATACAGCACAAAAGCACGAGTAAATTCACAATCGCCGTCCGGCTCCGGCGCACCGCCTTATAAGAAAGCATGAAAGCATTATGCGGGATAGGGCCGTCCGGAGAAACCAAGTGACTAACACCCCGCATCCAGTTCCGGATGTGCGACTACGTATTCCTGCGCCCGCTGCGCCATTTGTTTTTCTCCTTTATAGGAGAGCAATGCCGACGCGTTATTCAGCGGTAACCAGCGGGCCCGCGCTACTTCGACGCGCATTTCCTCGGAGATGTCGTTAATGCGGCCAGAGCGATACATCATCAAGTAAAAGCTGACAACTTTGAAAACCCGCTGCCGGTCGCCCCAGGCCCGCGTATATACATACTTGATGTCGGCCAGCTTGGTTACCAGATCGGCCTGCACTCCGGTCTCCTCATGCACTTCTCGCAGCGCGGTTTCCAGTGGCTTCTCGCCGGGATCCACCAAGCCCTTGGGCAGCGCCAGCACTGGTTTCGTTGTCTTACCGGCGCTCTTGCCACCCGAATTTCCAGCAGGCTCAATGGCCGCCATCCACCATGCCCCTTCCCGCCTCCGAATCACCACTCCGCCTGCCGATGTCTCGCGCACCATAAATGTAAGGTATCAGCCCCGTTCCGGATCGTCATCCCCAGCAACTGCGGAGGCTGGCTCGCACGGGCCCACCACCACAAAACCTTCGCCATGCAAAATCTTTCATCTTGACGGGCGCGCCCGGCTGCCGCGCATACTGGTTCACCCATCAGGCTTCAGCTCTCGGTTGTAGAGAGGGACAGCTTGTCGGCTGATCGTCCGAGCGTGTTTTTAGAAAAGGGACCGCTATGATTCGAGTCGTTCCGAAAAATTCCTTGTTGTCGGGCCCTTCACCATTTCCGAAGCTTCCTCTGATGATTGCGGCGGTAGTCGCCGCTTTGGCCGCGAGTTCAGCCATGCCAGCAGCCGCCCAGCAAGAAGCCGTTCTGCACAATTTTGTGGCCTACTCCTCCGACGGATATTATCCCTACGCAGGCGTGGTCTTCGACGCCGCCGGCAACCTGTTCGGGACCACCCGTAGCGGAGGATTAAACGGGTCCGGCACCGTGTTCGAACTCTTGCCCGAGGCGGGCGGCGGATACAAGGAAAAAATAGTGCACAACTTCGACTTTCTCGATGGCGTTTTTCCTGAGGCCGGCTTGATCTTCGATTCCGCTGGGAACCTCTACGGGACCACTAATCTGGGTGGCTCGCGCGAATGTAATGGTTATGGTTGCGGCACCGTATTCGAGTTGCTACCCGAGGCTGGCGGGGAGTGGACGGAGAAGGTTCTCTATACCTTCAACGGCGACGGCACGGACGGAGTCAACCCGGTGGCAGGCCTAACCTTTGATCAGGCTGGGAACTTGTACGGTACGACGGAGATCGGCGGTCTTTACGGGTCGGGGACTGTGTTTGAGCTCTCTCCACAGTCTGGTGGAAACTGGAGCCAGACGATTCTGCATAACTTCCACTATGACGGTAAGGCATATTTCGATGGTAGCGTTCCCGTCGCTGGCGTGACATTTGACTCTTCCGGTAACCTCTACGGAACGACTTTGAACGGAGGCACCCACAACGACGGCACGGTGTTCGAGATGGAACCAGTCTTGGGCGGCGGCTGGGACGAGAATGTGATTTACTCATTCGCGGAAACGGTGGGGGATGGGATCGGACCCGCGGCTGCCGTGGTTACGGATTCTGCCGGCAATCTCTACGGAACAACTTCCGGGGGCGGCGCTTATAGATTCGGAACTGTGTTCGAGCTAACGCCCGGGACGGCCTGGAGCGAGAATATTCTTCATAGCTTTGATAAAAACACCTCCGACGGAGCGGAGCCTCAGGCCTCCCTTACGTTCGATGCTCTGGGGAACCTGTGGGGCACGACGGCCTCCGGTGGCGCCATCATCGGCGCCATTCAACCCAAGCAGCCGCAGCCGGGGACAGTATTCGAATTGACGCCGACCTCCGGCGGCCAGTGGACGGAATCCTTCCTGTTCCCCCTAAAAGGTGGCTCTTTGCCCTTGAGCAACCTGGTGTTCGACACGTCAGGCAATCTTTACGGCACAACCAATGTCGGAGGCACCCGCAATGGGGGCACTGTATTCAAGATCACACCCCGAAGTTAGAATTCGCGTCCTTGAGTGACGCCACCCCCCGTAACCGCAGTAGGGCTCCAACGTAACTTCATGTAGCACCAAAGTGGGCTGCACCATTTCGCCGCAAAATGGCATCCTAGCGAGACGAGTAAGTAGAAACCTGTGGGCTCAGTTGGGGTTCGAACCGTAATGAGAAGCTTGAACCGGATCATGCGCTCGGTGCAGGCCTTTGGGCGGGAACTCTCGCGCAAAGGTGCCGCAGCCGGTCCGCGCATGCCCGCCCTCGGTGTGGCGCTGGGTGGAGGCTTTGCCCGGGGCATGGCTCACATCGGAGTGCTGAAGGTTCTCGAGGAGGAAGGAATCCCCGTCCGCTTTGTCGCCGGAACCAGTGTCGGCGCTCTGATCGGCGCATCTTATTGCAGCGGACTTACCATCGAAGAACTTGAAAAGCTATCCCACTCCTGCCGCTTCACCACCTTCGCCCGCTGGACGGTTTCACGCTTCGGCTTTGCCAGCAACGACCGCATGGTTTCGTTTCTCACCCGCACCTTGAAGGTGAAGACCTTCGAAGAGCTGCGCATTCCGCTTGGCGTGACTGCCACTGACTTCAACACTGGACAAGGTGTAGTCTTCCACTCCGGCTCGATCATCGATCCAGTGCGCGCCAGTTGCGCCTATCCCGGGATGTTTTTGCCGGTGAACATTCGCGGACGCTGGCTGGTGGATGGCATGCTCTCCCATCCCGTACCCACGCAGCCACTCCGCGAGATGGGCGCTGAACGCGTATTGGCGGTGCATCTGAAGGGACAGTGGAACAAAGATGGCGCTCCGCGTCATCTTTTCGATGTGATCGGCCAATCCTTCGCCATCGCGCAGGACCAGATGAGCCATCTGTGGAGGGGTGCAGCCGATATCCTGGTCGAGCCCGATGTCGCCGGTTTCGCCTATGACGATTTCAAACGCGCCGCCGACCTGATCCGCGCCGGAGAAGTCGCGATGCGTCAAGCCCTACCGGAAATGCGCAAGTGGATGGAAGCGCCGATGACCGCTTCGGCTCCGGCGAAACCAAGGCCCGTGGCGGCCCAGCCGGCACCCATGCCTGCGGACTGAGCTAGGAACGCTTCTCAGCGTTCTTCGACGACCTCGATCTCGTTTCCTTCCGGATCGCGGATCTCGAAATATTGAATACCTTGTCTGTCCCGCTCGATAGTTCCGACGTTGACCCCACGCGCCGCCAATAGAACTCTCATTTTGTCGACTTTCTTGGTGAACAGCATCGGAATCTTGTTCGGCCCAAGATTTCCCCGCGTGGTGAGTACAATGGGGTTCCCATCCTCCTTGAATCTGAAGGTGGCTCCGCCGGAGTCTCCAACATCGCTCCTAGCCGATTTGTAAATCCCAAGTTTTTCGATGTACCACGGCGAAACCGAGTCAATGTTTCGCACCAGAATTCGCGTTCCCGCAGGGACCGAAAAGCTGACAGCATTTCCGGGGAGGTACCACTTAGCGCCGGGTGCCCGCAAAGTTTCCAACCCGGAACGGCCCCCGATCCAGAGCGCCAGAGCCCAACATGTCCACAACGCTGTACCAACTACAAGACGCAAGGTCCTGTGGCCATTCATTGCCTCAACGAGCAAGTACGGCACAAACAACAGGAAGTAGCCGACCCAGAGCCAGCGAGCCAGCGGTCTTAAAGGTACCCTGGTCGTGTTCGCTACGATCCACAGCCCCAGCAGCAGAAGAACCGGAGCCATGTCGACCAGCCAGAACCAAAGAGGATGAGGTGGCAGATGCACAGAGTTTCCAAAGGGGGCAGCGCCGTGCTGAAAGGCAGAGTAGCACGGGCCAACCAAAGTTGACAAAGACACAGGCACCCGCTAGGATTATGACTAGTCTGACTAGACATAAAGGGCTGCGCCATGACGAGATCGCCGAAGCCGCTTCACGAAGCCGTCACAACTCGTGCTCAGACCGAATCTTGGCAGGTCCAAAGCGCCAAGGCCCGTTTCAGCGAAGTTTTCCGCCGTGCGCGCACTGAGGGGCCGCAACGCATCACTCGACAGGGCAAAGAAGGCGTGGTGATGATTGCCGAGGAGCAATATGACCGGCTGGTGGGTAAGTCGCGGCAGCCGAAGAGCCTGGTTGAATTTTTACGAAACTCTCCTCTGCGGGGTGTGAACTTGGATCGCGATCCTGATCCGGGCCGGGACATAGATCTGTGAAGTACTTGTTAGACACAAATTGCATTTCCGAGCCCACTCGAGACCGACCGGAACCTCGGGTGCTGTCTTGGCTGGAGGCTGTTGATGAGAGCCAGCTTTACCTGAGCGTTCTGACCCTGGGAGAGATCCGGAAGGGCGCTTGCGCACTGCCCGAAAGCCGGCGCAGGTCGCATTTGGAAGTATGGTTAGAGAAGCAAGTCAAAGTCCGTTTTTCCGGGCGCATTCTCCCGATCGATGATGACATTGCCGAGCGCTGGGGATGGCTCGCCGCGGAAGCTAAAACAAGGGGCAGGACCCTTCCTGTGATCGATGGATTACTTGCGGCGACCGCCCTCCATCACAACCTGGTGTTGGTGTCGAGGAATGTCGTGGATTTCCTTACAACGCGTGTACCCATTCTGAATCCTTGGCTGGAATGAAACCTTATTTCAACGAACCGTCAGCCGCTCAGCCTCCTCGCAAATCCTTTTCCAGGCCTTCTCCACGTGCCGCGCTTGCGTGTTCGTCTGTCCCACGCACAAGCGTAGCGTCAACTTTCCATTCAGCTTGGTGTGCGTAAGAAAAAGATCGCCGCTGCGGTTCAGGCGATCCATGACGGTCTGAGTCGCCTCATCTCCACTCTTGTGACGAAAGCAGACCAGATTCAACGGAACGGGTGCAGCCAACTCGAAGCGCGCGTCAACATCATTGCGCACCCAGCCGGCGAATTCCTGCGCCAGCCGCACATGCTCGCGAATATGGTACCGCAAACCTTCGATTCCATAATGGCGAATCACAAACCACAACTTGAGTGAACGGAAGCGCCGTCCCAGTTGAATGTGCCAGTCGCGATAGTCGATCACTGCGCCCGACTCCGTGGCTTGATTCCGTAAGTATTCCGGCAGAATGCCGAGCGTCCGTATCAGTGCCTTGCGGTCGGCGACCCAGAAGCAATTGCAATCGAAGTTCGTAAACATCCACTTATGGGGATTGAAGCTGTAGCTGTCAGCCAACTCGACTCCATTTTGCAGATGGCGAAATTCCGGACAGAGCGCGGCCGTGCCTGACATGGCCGCGTCCACGTGCAGCCACAGATTATGCTCGCGGCAAATGGCGGCGATCTCGGGAATCGGATCCATCGCATTCGACGACGTTGTGCCCACCGTAGCGCACACAAAGCAAGGAAGCAGCCCAGCCTGCTTATCTGTTTCAATCTGGCGCGCCAGAGCCTCGGGCCGCATTGCGAAGTTTTCGTCTACTTCAATCGTTCGCAGATTCGAGACGCCGAGTCCCGAAATCATCGCCGCCTTTTGCAAGGATGAATGGGTTTGCGTCGACACATAGGCGACGATGCGTCCATCGCATCCTTTCTGATTGCTGCTGTAGTCGGTCGCGCGTTCCCGCGCCGCCAACAAGGCGCACAGCGCCGCGCTCGAGGCTGTATCTTGAATCACTCCGCCGCCTGTGCTGGAAGAAAGAAATTTCTCCGGCAAGCCCAGCATGGTGACCAGCCAGTCGAGCACATGGGTTTCAAGCTCGGTACAGGCTGGACTAGTCGACCACAACATGCCCTGCACACCGAGTCCCGAAGAAAGCAGATCGCCCAGAATGCCGGGCCCCGACGCGTTGCAAGGGAAGTATGCGAAAAAGTTCGGCGACTGCCAGTGCGTGATTCCGGGCAAAATCAGCTTCTCGACGTTTTTCAACAAAGCTTCGAACGGCTCGCCCTGAGCCGGCGGATGCGCGGGCAGCGACGCGCGAATTTCCCCTGGTTTCACCTGCGACAGCACGGGAATCGACTCCACGCGCGAATGATAGTCGGCGATCCAGTCGATGACGGCGTGCCCGTAGTGGCGAAATTCGTCAGGCGTCATGTGAAAAGATTTTTCGTCAGACACGGAAAGTAACCTCGGAGAATGCCACCGGCGATGGTATCAAAGCGGAGGTGCTTTTCCTGCGTGATCCTAAACGTCCTTTGTGTTAACCCTCAGCCCAGCCGGCCGAAATAAAGCCGCGTCTTATATTCAAAGGCAGCTCGCCCGCCGCCCACGGCACAATCCTCGAAGATGCGCCGCAACTCTCGCAGCATCGGCGCACAGTTCGGATGTTCCGGCCCCGGAGCATACGAAGAAGACAGCAGTCGCCCCTCGATTCCGGTATAGTCAAATTCTTGCGACGTGGCAAACGTGCGTTCTTGATAGGTCGCGGGATCGAAGAACTCATTCACCGCATTGGTCGTCCGCTCGTGACGGACCTCTTTGTAGTCCGTCCCATAGGTCAGCAGCAACTGCTCGTAATCGCGCAGAAACCTGGTCGAATCCGTGAGCCGTTCGTTCCACAGCAGCACCAGCCAGCCTCCCGGTTTTAGAATGCGAACGAACTCCTGCCTCGAACGCTCGCGGTCGAACCAGTGTGCCGCTTGCGCCGCGGTAACGAAATCCACGCCGGCATCGCTCAATGTAGTCGCCTCGGCAGTCCCCGCCACGCTGGTAAATTTCGCGTAACCCGCCAGCAAGCGCTCGCCAGCCTCGCGCATCTCTTTATTGGGTTCAACACCGAAAACCGGATTCCCGTTCTCCAACAACATGCGCGTCCAGATGCCCGTCCCACTGGCAATATCAGCGATCACGTGATTTGGCGCCAAGCCGCATTCCAGCTGCAGAGTTTCCAGAACCTCCGCCGGATACCCCGGCCGGTAGCGCACATAGTTTTCCACCCGATCGGAGAAGCGGCTGGTGGCGTTGGTGGCAGGCATAGGCTTCAAAGTGGCAAGTTTTTTCATCTTGCCAGAATGCTATTTTAATTGCAGGATAGTCATATTGTCCTTCCCCGTCGGGCTACTGGTGCCTCAAGCCCAGCGATTTCGAGAATCGACACTAGAAAAAGAAAGGGAGATCCTCCGGCCCCAGCCGCGATACCATTCCAAGGTTGAGCCAGGGGATTCACAGCCAAAGCATGAGAGTCGTCATCAAAGTTGGCACCAGCCTGATCGCACCCGGCGGTCAGATCGATGCAAACCTGCTGCGGGCGATGGTCGATCAATTCGATCTCAGTCAGAACGAGTATCTGATCGTCACCTCGGGCGCCATTGCCGCCGGAATGTCGGGACTCGGGCTGCGTCAGCGTCCCAAGGGAGTCGAAGGCATGCAGGCCTGCGCCGCCGTGGGTCAAAGCAAGCTGATGCACACCTACGAGCGCCTCTTTTTCGGCAAGAAAGTGGTGGCGCAACTGCTGCTGTCGAGCGATGACTTCACCTCGCCGGTTCGCTACCGCAATCTGCAAAACGCTCTGGCCGAACTGCTCTCGCTGGGCGTCGTACCGATCGTCAATGAGAATGACAGCGTCTCGGTGCGCGAGTTGGTCGGAGCTTTTGGCGACAACGATGAACTCAGCTCGTTGTTATCGACTGCCGTCAAGGCCGACTGGCTGCTGCTGCTCACCGATGTGGATGGCTTCTACATGCCCAACGGCAAGAAGAAGCCGAAGTTGGTGCGCGTGGTCCGCAAGCTGACGCCTGCGCTTGAAGCACAATGCAACGGCAAGAGCACGCTGGGCCGGGGCGGCATGATTTCCAAGTTGCGCGCCGCTAAATTGGCCAGCGAAGGCGGCGTACACGTCGCCATCGTGAATGGGCGTCATCCCCAGGGAATCAAGCTCGCAATGGAAAGAAAAATCGGAACCTATTTTCCGCCTCCGCGAGATTAACTGGACCAAAGCCAGGTAGGAAAAACAAGAAGGATAAGACCCATGGCAACCACTGTGATGAACTCGGCTCCCACGCAGGAAAAATTGTTGCGCGCCCGCGAAGCGGCCGCGAAGCTGGCGCCGCTCTCGACCGATCAGAAGAACGCGTTACTGCTGTTGATCGCCGACGCCATCGAAGCCAATGCTGAGACGATTCTGGCCGCGAACCAACAGGACGTCGAGAACTCCGGCCTCGAAGGCGCGATGCGCGACCGCCTGCTGCTGACGCCTGCGCGAATCAAAGACATGGCAAAAGGTGTGCGCGAAGTCGCAGCGCTCGCCGATCCCATCGGCGAGACTCTGGCCGAGTGGACGCGCCCCAATGGCCTACACATTCGCAAAGTGCGCGTGCCTTTGGGCGTGGTGGGCATCATCTACGAATCCCGCCCTAACGTAACCGTCGATACGGCCGTGCTCGCGCTGAAAACCGGCAATGCCATCGTGCTACGTGGCGGCAAAGAAGCCGCGCGCAGCAATCGGCGTCTGGTAGAAATTCTTGCGGCGGTGCCCGGCGTGCCCGATGGCGCCATCGAACTCCTCGATTCAAGCTCGCGCCAATCCGTGCACGAACTCATCAAGGCGCGGGGGTTGGTTGACGTAATTATTCCCCGGGGTGGCGCCGGGCTCATCGCATTCGTCACGGAAAATTCTGCGGTGCCCGTAATCGAGACCGGAGCGGGGAACTGCCACATCTTCGTCGACGAATCCGCCGACTTCGAGATGGCCGACCGGATCGTCATCAATGCCAAGACGCAGCGTCCGTCAGTTTGTAACGCCGCGGAAAAATTGCTGGTTCACGAACGCATTGCGGCGGAATATGTTCCGCGCATCGTGAGCAAGCTGATCGCGGCCGGCGTCGAGGTTCGTGGAGACACTAAGTCGCGAAGCCTGGCGGCTGGATTGGACATTGTGCCTGCCGCGGAACAAGACTGGTACGAAGAGTATCTGCGCCTCTGCATGGCGGTCTGCGTAGTCGCGAATGTTGACGCAGCCATCACTCATGTCAACCGTTATTCCACCAAACACTCGGAGTCGATCGTGACGCGAGACGAGGCGAACGCGCGGAAATTCCTGCAAAGCGTCGACTCCGCCGCGGTCTACTGGAATGCTTCGACTCGCTTCACCGATGGGGGCGAATTCGGCTTCGGCGCCGAGATGGGCATCAGCACGCAAAAACTTCACTGCCGCGGGCCGTTCGCGCTGGCCGAACTTACTTCTTCGAAATATCAGATTGTGGGAACCGGGCAGGTAAGATAGGAGGCCGTGCCTTGGAATGGGAGGCTATGCCGAATGACAGATACCCCAATGAAGCAAACGCTAGCGGAAGCACTTGAGAAGCTTGTGGGGCAAGATCTGAGCTCAGTGACATTCGTGCGGGATTATGTTCAGCTTGCCTTCGACGGCCCCGGTCTGAGTGCGTACACTATGCCTACAGTCACCTCGGAATCTGAGAGTCTAAGTCTGGGACAACCTGGCTACCGCGATAGTCTTTGCAGACAGATTGGTTGTCGAGTAGAACGCACCGAGGCTGACGACCAACGAGTGTTAATCATTTTCGAGAACGGGGCGGCTGTTTCAATCTCGCTGCGGGACGACGACTATCGCGGCCCTGGGGCCCTTGAGTTCTCGCTCGACCGAAATGATCTCGGTTGGGTGGTTTGAGTCAGTTACCGCCAAATCGGAACCCGCATTACTTCGAAGTGATGATCGTAAGTCCACACTGGCAGCCCGGTGCGCGAGGCCAGGATGGCGAGCGTCGCATCAAACAGCGTGATGGGCTGATCTGCGAAATCGGCAAGTCGTGCCGAGGCTTGACGATAGTCTTCAGGAGTTGGGTTGATCAGGGTTGCATCGGCCATTTCGTGAAGCCATCCACGGGCAACACTTTGCCGAATTTTCCGAAGGACCAGAGAATGGACTTCGAGCAGGGTGGAGAAAGAAACGATCACCACGCAATGGTTGTCCGAGAATCCCTGCAGCTCCTGTAGCGCCCGTCGATGGTGCATGTCGCTGGGGTCGACCGCCGCATAGAGCGGGCCCGCGTCCGCCAGCACCGCGTTCTTCACTCTTCTCCCTCAGCGAAGTACTTGTCGTGATTTATACTCACGTCGGTCAGCCCGCTGCCTTGCGTCGCGGGCGTGATCTTCAATGGCCGGAATGGTCGAAGAAATCCTCGTTCCTGCAAGTACTCCCGCAGTGCCGCCTGCATTACGGTTGTGAGTGCAGGGGGAGCATCTTGAGCCCGCAGATATTCGTCGATCCCCGCAGCCAGATCATCCGGCAGCGTAATCGTGGCTCGTCTCATGGTATCCATCATATCACCAATTGGTGAAGATGGTGAAGTTGGTGATTTCGCGAATGTAAGACTAAGACCTTTCGAAGCGGAGCGCCCAGCTGAACTCTGATCCGTCCCTGTGCTACTTTATTGGCTTCATTCAGGAACCCAATGAAAATCGTTCTAACCATGTTTGTTTTCTCCGCAGTCTGGTTGTCCACCTCAGGTTTAACGTCCTCTGGCGCAGCACCCGCTGGCGCCTCTCCACCCATCTTCGGCTTCCGCGACTCCGCCTCGGAATCCGCCATCGAAGCCCGTTTCCTGGCCGTCCCCGATCCTAAACTTGCCGAAGAGCATCTGCGCACCCTTACCCAGGCGCCGCATATGGCTGGCACAATGGAAGACAAAGCCACGGCCGACTACGTCGCGCAAAAATTTCGCGCCGCCGGACTCGATACTGAGATCGTCGAATACAAAGTGTGGATGAACTATCCCAAAGAAATCAGCGTCGACATTACCGCGCCCACCGAAGTCGAAATGCACGGCCCCACGCGCGAGCATGTAGAGGGCGACCCTTATGACGACGATCCCCGTGTGGTCACGCCGTTCAACGGCATGTCCCCTTCAGGCGACGTCGAGGCCGATGTGGTATACGCGAACTACGGCACGCCCGAAGATTTCGAGAAACTGGAGAAGCTGAAGATCGATGTGCGGGGCAAGATCGTGATCATCCGCTACGGCCAGAACTTTCGCGGCGTAAAAGTGTTCGTTGCCCAGGAACATGGCGCCGCCGGAGTGATTCTCTATTCCGATCCCTTCGACGATGGCTGGCGGCGTGGCGATAAATATCCCGTCGGCCCCTGGCGGCCCGATACGGGTGTGCAGCGCGGTTCCGTAGGCTATATGTTCGAGTTTCCCGGCGATCCCACCACTCCTGGATTTGCCTCGCTCCCTTCGCTACCCGAAAGCAAACGCATTTCTCCCGAGAAATCAGCGCAGATGCCGAAGATTCCGGTCACTCCGCTTTCCTATCACGATGCCGCACCCATCCTGCAAAATCTGGGCGGCCCCGACTCTCCGCGCGAGTGGCAGGGCGCGCTGCCCTTCACCTATCACCTAGGGCCGGGACCGGTGCGGGTGAAAATGCATCTCCGGCAGGATTATCAGTTCCGCACTCTTTGGGATGTAATCGGACGCGTGCGCGGCACCGAATCGCCCGACCAGCGGGTGGTCGCCGGCAACCATCGCGACGCCTGGGTCTACGGTGCGGTCGATCCCAACAGCGGCACGACGGCGATGCTTGAAGCGGTCCACGGCGTCGGCGAGTTGCTGAAGTCGGGCTGGAAGCCGAAGCGCACGATGATCTTCGCCAGTTGGGATGGTGAGGAAGAAGGCCTGATGGGTTCGACCGAATGGGCCGAACAGCACGAATCCGAACTGGCGAATGCTGCGGCATATTTCAATGTCGACGTTGCCGTGTCGGGGTCAAAGTTCAGCGCCTCCGCGGTCCCGAGCCTCAAGCAATTTGTGCGCGACGTAACCAAAGCTGTGCCCAGCCCCAAAGGCGGCACGGTTTACGAATCGTGGCAGAAGGCCGACGAACCCGCCTCGGTATCCGACGCTTTCGGAGGGGTTCGTCACGCCCCCGTCGCCTCGACAAAAGGAGAAGTCCCCGTGGGCGATCTGGGCAGCGGCTCTGACTACAGCGCCTTCCAGCAGCACCTCGGCGTTTCTTCTACCGATATAAATTCTAGCGGCCCTTATGGCGTCTACCACTCCACCTTCGACGATTTTGCCTGGTTCAAGAAATTCGCCGATCCGGATTTCGTTTATGAACAAGAAATGGCGAGGATCTTCGGCCTCGAAGCGCTGCGCATGGCCGACACTGATATCCTGCCCTACGATTACGAAACCTACGGAAAAGAAGTCGGCGAGTATATTGATCTGGCCAAAAAGAGAGCGACCGCTAAATTCGGCAGCCATGCCCTCGACATGACGGATGTGACTGCGGCCGTAAAACGTTTTCAGGATGCCGGTACAAAAATTTTGACGAAGCAAAGGAATCCGCCGCTTGATGCAGTGCCCCTCAACCGCGCCCTTCTCGGCGCCGAACGTGCTCTGCTGGTGCCGGAGGGATTGCCCCACCGTCCCTGGTTTCGCCACGCCATTTATGCTCCCGGAGAGTACACCGGGTACGCGGCGGTAGTCATTCCGGGAGTGAACGAGGCGCTCGATAAAGGGGATGCCGAGCGCACTCGCCAGCAGTTGGCGGTGTTGGCAGCCGCGCTGGATCGCGCCGCGAAAGTGCTGGAATCGTACCGCTAGGTGTTGGTGCTATTGTTTTTTCTGAAGGCGTCATTCCGAAGCCTCGCGTTTTTACCTGCGGGGCGAGAGATCATCCCCGTTCCACCGTTTTATCGCGTGAGACCGGATTGCACGACCGTCAATTGATCGAGCAATTTGACTAGTCCTATGACTAGTCATATAATCCAAGAACAGGTGATCTCTGTGAATTCCTGGCAACTTCAAGAGGCGAAATCTCGATTCAGTGAGTTCCTGAATGCTGCGCTTAAAAACGGCCCGCAGGTGGTGACGCGCCGCGGCGTCGAGACGGCGGTTCTGGTGCCCATGGAGGAGTGGCGCCGGATGCAGAACGCGGCCCGCCCCAATATTAAGGAATTGCTCCTGGGGCCCAGCCCTCGCTTCGACGTGGATCTGCCCAAGCGAACCAAATGGAAGCTCCGGCCACCGATTGACTTCAATCATCCGGATTTTAAGTGACTCGGTATCTTCTAGACACGAACGTCATTTCCGAATTGCGCAAGACCCGGCCGCACGGAGGAGTGGTCGCTTGGCTTGAGTCTCTTCGCGTCGAGCAGATTTTTCTTTCTGCCGTGACCGTGGGAGAGTTGCAGGCGGGCGCTGAACTGACTCGCAAGCAGGACGCTGCCAAGGCCCGCGAGATTGAACAGTGGTTGACCTCGGTGGAAATGTCATTCGCATTGATGGCTATGGATTCGGCATGTTTCAGGGAATGGTCGCGACTGATGGCTGGAAAATCAGACTCCCTGCGTTTGGATGCCATGATCGCGGCGACCGCGCGCGTCCACGGATTCACTGTTGCTACGCGAGACGAGAAGGACTTCAAACATCTGGGAGTGGAGGTTATTAATCCGTTTAAATTCCGCTGACTATGCACGCCACTCACGCCCTCGGCCAATTTCTTCGCACGCTGCCTCATTCCGCGGCGGCGACGTTTTTGGCGTTGTTTCCCATCGTCGATCCCTTTGGCGGCATTCCCATCTTCTTCAGCATGACGTCGTCCTGGGCCGAGAGCGAGCGGCGCAAAACAGCTTTCAAGACCGGGATGTGGGTGTTCGTAATCCTGGTGACTTTTCTTTTCTTCGGCCGCTTCGTCTTGAACTTCTTCGGCATCTCGCTCCCCGTCCTCAAAATTGCCGGCGGATTGATCGTCGCCAACACAGCTTGGGGCATGGTGACCGATCACGCCCGCATCACACCCGAAGAAACCCATGAGGCCGAGAGCAAAGAAGACATTTCGCTCACTCCTCTGGCCATGCCGTTGATGTCAGGTCCGGGATCGATCGGCGTGGTGATGGCGCTGGCCGCGCATGTGGATAGCGCCGCGTCTTATCTAGGCATGGTCATCGGCATCGCCGGCGTGGCCCTTTCGGTTTTACTTTTCTTCTGGTTGGGAGAGCCCCTGGTGCGCCGACTGGGCCCGAGCGCGGTCGGAGCCATCAACAAAATCTTCGGCTTTCTAATTTTGGCTATTGCCGTTCAGTTGGTATGGGACGGCGTGGCCGATTTCAATAGCTGAAAGTGCGGCTAATCCACGACGGCATTCGCCTGCGGACTTCTTCGGCTGTGTGGGATGCCAGACGTTGCAGTGTAAAATAGCCATGTTATGGCGGCAGACAAACAACATGCTCACAAACTGATCGAGCACCTTGCTCCAGACCAGGTGCCCGCCGCGATTGGTATGCTCGAACGTCTGCTTGACCCTGTCGCCCGCGCCATTGCGAACGCACCGATCGACGACGAACCGCTCACAGCCGCTGACGAAAAGGCGCTCGCGGAATCGCGCGAGTGGTCGAAGCATAACAAAAGCACTCCCCATGAGGAGTTCTTAGCCGAACTCGGCATCACTCAAGAGGAGATCGACAACTTTCAGGAACCGAAGTGAAGCGGATGCTACCATTTGACGAGTCCGCTGCGGGGGGCGCATGAACATCAATTTGACACCCGAGCAGGAGCGCATTGTCAACGACGAGTTGAGCTCAGGGCATTTTCGCTCTGTAGAGGAAGTGATTGCCACCGCGCTCGCGGCTCTTCGGGAAAAAGAGCGCTCGTCAACCGCAGCATCCAGCAATGGCGACCAGGAGAGTGCTGTGCGGGAAATGCTCAACTTCGTCGCGGAGAACCGCATCCCCTTGCAGGGAATCTCGGTTAAACAACTGATCCGCGAAGGTCATCGTCTGTGAGTGATCTGGTGCTGGACGCGTCGTTGACGCTCCAGTGGTTTTTGGAAGACGAGGCTGGCCGCGATTACAGCCTCGCCGTACTCGCAAGCCTCTCCACCAAACGCGCCACGGTTCCAAATCTTATGGTTCTATGAAGTCGGCAACGGGCTGCTCATGGCCCATCGGCGCAAGCGCATAACACTCGACAAGATCGACGGTTTTCTGACGCGCCTCAAGGCTCTTCCGATTGACGCCGCTGAGCAGATTCCGAGTGAAATTCTCGATCTTCCAGGCCTCGCGCAAAAGCACAGTCTCACAAACTACGATGCAGCATACCTGGTGCTTGCCATGCGTCTCAGCTTGCCCTTGGCGACAACTGACACCGATCTCCGGCGGGCTGCAGCGGCAGCGGGTGTCACGATGGCGGCCGGTGTTCTTTGAAGGTAGGCGATCCCGTTTCCGTGGGACACCCCGGCGCCCCTGGCCTAGTGAAAACCTGGCGAAACTAATCCGCTGCCAAGTTGCCTTTGTGAGAACCACTCTGGCTCAGGGACGCGATTGCTTGCGCCTGAGCGAATGAAAACGTGATTCGTATGCGTTCCAACTATGTCTCCCGATCGCTCAATCGTCAGGCGGACGACCCACTCGGTCCCGATCTTAATCTCGAGGGCAGATACGGCGATCACCGGACGCGTGTTCTCTATGATGTGTTTCCTGAGCTTAGCGCTGAGTTCTTGGGCGCATTCTTGAGGAGTCCCGTTTTTCTTAAGCGTACTTACTAGTTTGGAGTTGCCGGAGAGCCCACCATGGTCCTCGACTCCAACGTATATGTGTCCGCCGCTTGTATTAGCGAATCCGATTGCTGATTCGAGAACGCGATCACGCATGGCCGCGTTTCTGTCTGGATTAAAGAAGGCTTTCATCTCGCGGACTTCGCTTTCGCCGGCCAAGATGTCGGCCCTCACCTGTTGCTCGTAGCTCAGAGACGATTTGGCATCCCCCACGAACGCATACGGTGCATTCAGCACGAACGATTGTGCAATTGCGCCGCTGGGCGTAAGGAGATGCCCCACGAGCGTCGTCGTGCCAGAGGGGACCGGGACCTTGACATCTCGGGTCGGGCTCTTAATCGATTGGAAATCGGTCACGCGGGCGGGCTGCCAGAACAGCAGGTCAAACTGATATTCCGGTAGACCGTCGCTCACGAACTGTACCCGCAGCTCACCCGGCAACCACTCGGCGATCACGATCTCGTTTTTCGTAGGCAGTGCAATGAGAAACGTGTTCACTTCGGCTATCTGGCTGATGGCCGCCTGCGACTGATGTACGTACCTTGCCGAAGCGTCAGCCAGATTGGCGTACGGACGCAATCCAATTCCAAGCAAGGGCTTGCCTGTGTACGGGTTTTGCGGATTGGAGTAAAAGAACCGGAAGCACTCGCGCGGGCCACTAGCGCCCTCGCTAACGTACAACTCCTCTCGTCGACCACCAAACGTGAACGTTGCCGGGATGCTAGTTCCATCAACTTCGAGTTCTCCCGAGATCAGGCGCCGTGCGAAATCAAGCCACATGTCGATATGGCAGGTAAACGTGGCCAGAGTTACGTCGGAATACACTAAAATTTCCTGCTCGCTCTCGCTGACGGGCGAATCGCGGAACGTCAAGCAGGCGGTCACAAAGCTATTAGGCTTCAGCACTTGCAATCGCAGAGTGAATGACCCGTATCCCCTCCTTGCGACGAGCATTGCGATCTCGCTAAGAGCGCCGTCGATAGGGTTCGGAGGGGTTTGCTGAGTCGTCATGCGATGTAACGCTACTTCAACGTCACCAGCCGCTCCACCAGCTCCGAATAATCCTTCTTCTCGATGCCGTGGACTTCCTTGTTGTACGCATCCACCTTCGAGGAATAATTCATCGAGCAGAATTTCGGGCCGCACATGGAGCAGAAGGCGGCCTCTTTATAATGATCATCCGGCAAAGTTTCATCGTGCATCGAACGCGCCGTCTCCGGATCCAGAGACAACTCAAACTGCTTCTCCCAATCGAATTTATATCGCGCGTAGCTCAACGCGTCGTCGCGGTCTCGCGCGCCGGGCCGTCCGCGGGCAATATCGGCGGCATGCGCCGAAATCTTGTAAGCGATGATTCCGTCTTTCACGTCTTTTTCGTTCGGTAGCCCTAAATGCTCCTTAGGCGTCACATAGCAGAGCATCGCCGCGCCGTACCATCCAATCATGGCCGCGCCAATGGCTGAGGTGATGTGGTCGTATCCCGGCGCGATGTCCGTGACCAGCGGCCCCAGCGTGTAGAACGGAGCTTCATAGCAGAGCTCAACTTCTTTCTCCACCTGCTCCTTGATTTTGTCCATGGAGACGTGGCCCGGACCTTCGATCATCACTTGCACATCGTGCTGCCACGCGATCTTGGTCAGCTCACCCAGAGTTTTCAGCTCGGCAAACTGCGCGTCATCGCTGGCATCAGCTACGCATCCGGGACGCAGGCCATCCCCCAGCGAAAAGCTGACATCGTACTTCTTGAAAATTTTGCAGATATCGTCAAAGCATTCGTAGAGGAAATTCTGCTTGTGGTTGTGCACCATCCATTGCGCTAGAATCGCGCCGCCGCGGCTCACAATGCCGGTGATGCGTTTCGAAATCATGGGCACATACTGAATCAGCACGCCGGCATGAATCGTCATGTAATCCACACCCTGCGCGGCCTGTTCTTCAATCACTTCCAACATCACCGACGCACTCAAATCCTCCACACGCTTGACCCGCGCGATCGCCTCATAAATCGGCACCGTACCAATGGGCACTGGCGAATGCCGCAGAATGGCCTCGCGAATCTCGTGAATGTTGCCGCCGGTCGAAAGATCCATCACCGTGTCAGCGCCATAATGCACCGCGGTATGCAGCTTCTTCAGTTCCTCTTTAATTTCTGAGGTCACCGCCGAGTTGCCGATGTTGGCGTTGATCTTGCAAAGCGAAGCCACGCCAATGGCCATCGGCTCCAGTTCCGGATGGTTGATGTTCGCCGGAATGATCATCCGGCCGCGCGCCACTTCATCCCGTACCACATCGGCGGTAAGCTTTTCTTTGTGCGCGATGAACGACATCTCGTCCGTGATCACGCCATTGCGCGCGTAATGCATCTGCGAGAAATTGCCATCGGTATTGCTGCGCTTGCGCTGGGCAAGCCATTCAGCGCGGGGCTGAGGCACGCTGTATCCATTGTTGCCATTGCCGTTCGAGGAACCATTCGCGGAAGTCATATCTGACCCAGCTTTCCTAGGATTTTCTTATGCCAGATTATAGCGGACGGACGCGGGCGATGGGTATGCCGGGACGCCCGGCCGATTGCATCTGCGTTGTTTGCGCACGCAATTCCGCGATTATTGCGGCTGATTCCAGCCCCTCAGCCGCGGCCACCAACGGCTTACATTGCGGCAATACTCTTCGTATTGCCCGCCAAATTTACGGCGCAGCGCCGGCTCTTCATAGAACACAACAAACAGATGAACGCCCAAAGCAACCGCGGCAACGGCTGCGATAAGTGTTGGATTGGGATGGCCGAAAATTACCCACAGACCAATCCATCCTACCGCGAAGCCCCAATACATCGGATTGCGCACATACCGGTAAAAACCTACCACCACTAACCGTTGCGGCGGCGCGACCGGGGCGGGCGTGCCGTGGCCGGTCCATCCGAAATCCCAGACACAGCGCAGCGCCACGGCGAATCCCAGAGTGGATGGAATGGCCGCCAGCCACCGCCATCGGGCCGCGCCCGCCAATTCCACTTTGAAGCCGAGCCAGCCCGGCAGCAGCCAGAACCATAAGCCTAAAAAGGCCGCGCCAACCAGCAGTGAGAGGATGGTCGTGAGCCAGCGATAGTCATGGCCGAACTCTGGCGCGTGGGCAGAGTGTGAATTCGTCATAAAGCACCTCGCGTCCCTACACCGGTTTTACACCTCCCAGCGCCGCGGTCGCCAGTGTTCAGTAGAGACTATGGGACGGCGCGCAGGTGCAATGCCACCGGATTTTCCGCGTGCGCAGCCGCGGCTTGCACAAAGCCGTTGGAGATTTCAGTTTCCGCCTGCCCCAGAATGATTCGTGCCTGGAAAATCTTTGACGAATCCATGACGACAAAATGACTCACGCTTGACTCTGAGATGACAATCACTGTTCGCACGCCACGTACTCTCGACCCATCTCGAGCGAATGACCCCTGCGAAATGAATCAGTGAACCGGCCACTCCAGGAGCGGCCAAGCCGGGGCACGGCTCTGTCCAGGCACCGGCTGAGTACTAAAACATGAGGAGGAAGAACATGACGGGATTTTTTACCACCGTGACCGTGGCTCTTTGCCTAGGCGCGACCGCAACGCTAGCCATCAGCAAACGCAACGGCACCCTGAACTCGAATCCTGAAGCGCGTTTTGCTGCCGACGGCGCTTTCCGCGACGGACTCTACCTGGGAAGACTTACGGCCCAACAAGGCCAGCCGGCGCGCCCCGGCGTCGGGCGCTGGTCCAGCGATCAGGATCGCAGCATGTTCGCGGCAGGTTACCGCCGCGGATACAGCGAATCACTTGCCAGCGCGGCGGGCGCGCGGCCGGGCGAGTAGTGCTCCGAGCGAGTTCACGAAAAAGCGAGTTCACAAAAAAAAGTTCTGAAAATCTGAATTGAGGTGTTGTCATGCAAGCGAAAAAGTTGATCTCTGCACTCGTTCTCGTCCTGGTGGTTTGTGTCACCCGGCCGCATGCAGTGCGCGCCGGAAGCCCTGCTCCAAGCGGCGGCACGGGCAGCGTGAAAGGCGCGGTCCGATTCGAGGGCGCTGTGCCCAAGCCGACGCTGATCCGCATGTCGGCCGACCCGAGCTGCGCCCAACAGCATTCCTCCCCGGTGTTTGCGCAGGAAGTGATGACCGATAGCAAAGGCGATCTGCAAAACGTGATCGTCTTTGTCTCCGAAGGCTTGGGCGACCGAACTTTCGAGGCGCCGACGCAGCCGGTGGTCGTGGAACAGAAAGGTTGCATGTATCAGCCGCACGTGCTGGCGGTGCGGGCCAATCAGCCGTTGCATGTGGTCAACGACGATCCCACGTCGCACAATATTCATCCCACGCCGGCGAACAACCGGGAATGGAACAGGGCGGAGCCGCCCGGAACCAGCCTCGACGAAGCGTTTGCCCGCGAAGAGATCGCGATTCCCGTGAAGTGCAACGTGCATCCCTGGATGCGCGGCTACGTTGCGGTGTTCAAACACCCATTTTTCGCCGTGACCGGCAAGGACGGCAGTTTCGACCTGAGCAGTCTTCCGCCGGGGACCTATACCATCAAAGCGTGGCATGAAAAGCTGGGAACATCCATGCAGACGGTAACGATTGGCGCGAACGAGACGAAGGAGATCAGCTTCGTCTTCAAGGCAATGTAGTCCGCCGTCCGCAGGGGCGGGAAGCCCGTGCGGCGACCGGCTTAGGGCATGACCTCAAGTTGTGCCCGTCCGAACCTGTATCTTAGTGCTTGCTTGGGGTGAAACCTTTGCGGCGTTGTTCACTATAGCGATGCAGAGCATCGAGAATGATGGGATAAGCCTCCGCAGCCGGGCGTATCTCATCCACCTCGACCGCCTTGCCTTCCAGTTGTTTGTAGTCCTGAAAAAATCGCCGCAATATGAGTAGGCGATGCGGCGGCATTTCTGCCGCTTCGTGGTACGAGTTGAATTCAGGATCTTCGGTGGCGACGGCAATCACTTTGTGATCCGGCTTGCCGCCGTCGATCATGGTCATCAGGCCGATGGCGCGCGCGTGGATGATGGTGAGCGGCACCACCGGTTCCTGGCAGAACACCAGCACGTCGAGCGGATCGTCATCTTCCGCCAGCGTTTGCGGAAGAAAACCATAATTCGCGGGATAATAGACCGCCGAATAAAGAATGCGATCGAGCTTGATCAGTCCGCTGGTCTTGTCGAGTTCATACTTCACGCTCGATCCAAAGGGAATTTCGATCACGCAATCGAATTCTTGCGGAAGCTTGTCGCCGGGAGTTACATCGTGCCAGGGATGGATCATAAGATTGCCGAACCATAACTATTCTATCGGAGGCTGCGAAATAGAATTCTCGAAATCACCCTTCGTGTAACTTCGTAGATCTGAGCGGTTCATGAATACGGCCAGAGAGATCTGAATCCAGCCATGCAGAATCTTTCATATTGCGCAGACGGCGGATTGGGCCTATAGTTTCGTCGATTCGTCTCCCCCGGGCCCTTTGCGCAAAACTCAGCTCTTAGGAGAACTCCCATGTCCTGTCAACGCTTCGCCCTGGTCTTGAGCTTCCATCCGCTCCGTCCCATCTTGTTGTCCTCGCTTACGGCGCTCATCGTATTAACGAACCTTTCTGCGCCAGCACAGACCACCGTTTTCGATCCTCCGGGGTCGGTCGCGACTTACCCCTCAAGCATCAATGCTTCAGGCGAAATCGTTGGATGGTATTTCTCTCCGGATGAGGCCGTCCACGCCTTTCTCAGGAAGGCCGACGGAACTATTGCCAATATCGACCCTCCCGGCACGTCGGGGAACGCATGGGGCTATGGCATTAACGACGCGGGCTATGTCACCGGGGAGGGCATCGTAAGTGGGCTGGCTGACGGATTCATCCGCTCTCCCGGGGGAACCTATACGACGTTCGAACGTCTCCGGCGCAGAAATCACGGCGGGGATCGCCATTAACCCAACGGACACGGTCGCGGGAAATTGGGTAGCTCCAGTGGAAACTGGGGAATTCGGCTTTCTGCGCACACCGGGTGGTGGCATCGTTTCCTTTGGCTACCCAGGCGCTACCTTCAGCCTTGTTGTGGGCATAAATGCCAGCAACACAATTGCCGGTTTTTATCTCTCCGCCGACTTCGAGCGCTCTCACGGCTTCGTCCGCTTCTCCGATGGAGACATCGTCAACATCGATCCTCCGGGATCACTCGCCAGCACTCCCAGCGGCATTAACGCAAGCGGAGAAATCATCGGACAATACGCCGCCGACGGCGTATACCATGGTTACATGCGATCACCCAGCGGAACTTTTACCACCTTCGATCCACCGAACTCGCAGTACACGCAACCCTCAGCCATGAACGATACTGGCGCAATCACGGGAATCTATAGAAATGGCAATGTGTATCTTGCGTTTCTGCGATTGCCCTCCGGAGCGTACGTGACTTTTGGCGGTACTGGTGGGTACGCGCCGAGCTCGATCAACTCGTCGAACACAATCACGGGCGCGTACACCGACGCGGCCGGGGTTGTCCACGGATTCGTGCGGCAGAATTGAGCATGTTTCTAATGCAAAATTCAGCATCGGCCAACACCGACGGTGCTATGATTTTCTCGAATCAGGAGGAGTCTGTATGCCGCTCTCCCGCCTTCTTGCGCTCGCCATGCTGCTTACACTCTCTACCGCAAACCTCACGGCACAGTCGCGGGCGAGCGACCTATCTGCACCGGCGGCATCGCCCGCCGACCAGTCTAGCGATCTCTTCAGCGTTCTGGGTGCCGATCAGTCTCACTTCACGCTTTACCCTCAGTTGGACTTCACCCTGCAAAACAGTCCGACCGATGCTGAGCCTGCGGGCGCTCCGGTCCTATTCACAGATGAAAGCGGCCGCCGGCATTTTCGGAGTGACGTTCGAGACCTCTCTGCCGAGTCACAGGACGCGACGTGTTACGCGATCCGCAGCTATGTTGTCGTCCGCGACAGCCCGCATTCGGATGCTACGCATGCCGGCAGTTATTCCACCTGCGTGGCGGCATCGCGCGTCCGTATGTACACAACGGCCGCCCGCGAACAGCGTTAGACCGTTAGAAACCTTGATTCCAGCTCTGGCGTCGCGTAAAGTCTAAAAGGGTAAGAATCGTCCTCTGTGGGTGTTTCCTATGTCCAGCCAAGGCCAAACGTATCTCAAATTCGGCGCAGCCACGCTCGCCATTTTCTTTCTGCTCGGCTACCTCGCCTACACCGGCGTGCAGGATAGCAAAAGTTACTACGTCACCATCAGCGAATTGCACAAGATGGGCAATGGAGCCTACAGCAAACGCCTGCGCGTTGCCGGCAACGTTCAGCCCGGCTCGATCAAGCGCACCGGCACGCACGTGCAGTTCGTGTTGGTCGAGCAGGATCAATTGCTGAATGTCGATTACAGCGGAACCGAAGCCCCTCCCGATACTTTCAAGGATGATTCCCAAGCCCTCGCCGATGGCAGTTTTGGCCGCGACGGCGTCTTCCACGCCAAAGGATTGCAAGCCAAGTGCGCCTCGAAGTACGCCCCCAAACAACCCGGCAACCAGATGCAAGCCGAACCAACCAAGAGCATCACGCAAGTGCAGCCTCAGTCCGCGGTTGCGCCCAACTAGATTTCTGCCACTAACGGGTCATTGATTGCCACGATGGTGGGGCGTGAGGCCACCACTTTCCCATTGACTTGGTGAATCGCCCAGACTAGGCTCTGGTCGAGTCGTTCAAGGACTCGACCCCAGGCAGTTTCAATTCGCAAGCAGCACAAGACCCCGGGTAGCTCCAAGACACATTTAAATTTCAGGGCTGTCATCGCTCCGTCGTGACCGCGTTGTCCCTGGCCCAAGCAAGACTGTCCCGGTCACGCAACCTAAACGAAAGTCCCAACCGCAGTTCCGGATTTCGGAACCAAAGGAGAACAACGATGTCGCCGAAACGGAGGGATCTCTACATGGGCGAATTCTCGAAGTGCCTACTTGTTTCCTTGCTGTCTTTGATTCCCGCGGCTGCAACCGCTCAAACCCTCGGGCTTGATTTTTCCGTGCCCGCCCAGGTCAGTAACAGTCAGACAGAAGTGCCCCTCGAATGGTACACGGACCGTTTTGCCCCGGCCGGTTTTTCCGCGGCCAGAGGTGTTCTGTCGGAGAGTGTCAGCCCGTCAGGTTTTCAGACGCCTACTCCGAGCTTCTACAATACGCAAGGTAACAAGTTCGACTTGTTAGCTGGCACCAACTCGGTATCGATCGAGCTCTATGTTCCTTCAACTTGGGAATTGCTGGACGAACGCATGGCAGGATTTTGGATCACCGCATTCGATTCCACCTACGCCGTGGGTGACTACCCAATCATCGAGTTCCAGGGACCCATTGTCAGTGAGGTCCCAGGCCCCAGCTACTACCCCAATGGCGGTGTTGCCGGATTCTATGGCTGGAACAACGTGACCAATGAGTTCGACTATATCGGCCTCCCCGCGAGTTTCACATACAACCACTATTACAAACTAACCATCGCCCTGAGCGGCGGACAATTCTTGTACACTGTTTCTGATACGAACGGGAGCAACCCTGTGAGCCTAGGTAGCCCGTTCTCCGATCCCCTTGATTCGTATCTAGGTAACGTAATCCTCGAGGGCTACAACTACGACGCCCCTATCACCATCCAGTGGAAGCTTCTGAAGTATTCCTTCACTTCAAACGGGCAAATCGTTTGGAATTGACCGACGGGCTGGAGAATCCAAAATAAATGCATGCCGCCCGATCTCTCGGGCGGCTTTTCTTTTGCATCGCGCGGAAGGTGGAGGCGGTAGATTCTGCTATCAGGCGTGGGTGTTGAAAAAGTCACGTCGATTAGCAGGATGAGATTCAGCAGAAGCACGTTAGAAGAAAGTGGTCCTGCCCGTGCCGTGTTGGATTTTCATCGTCGGAGGCCCGCTGATCGTGATGGGGGCAGCACGACCGCTCCGAAGCGCCGTTCTATTACTTCCGCGAGTTGGAGATTTTTTCAACTCGGCAGCCCCTACCTTTGCAAAAAAGCACAAAAATCCATAGATTCTTTGCTGTGCCCGTCAGCAGACAAATTTTCATGATGCGCTCCCCCTCGTGACGAATCCGCCGAAAGCGCCCACTGGCGCCCCCATCGCCGCCGTGAACGGCCTCATCAAGCAGTTCGGCCGCTTCGCCGCGCTGCGGGGTGTCAGCGCCGAGTTCGACGTGGGCAGGTTCCATGTGATTCTCGGCGACAACGGGGCAGGGAAGACCACGCTCTTGCGTGCGCTGGCGGGATTGGCTCATCCCACGCGCGGTACAGTTTCCATCCTCGGCAAGACTCCGCGCGAAGCCTGCCGCGAGATCGGATACATGGCCCATCCCTCTCTTCTTTACGACGAAATGAGCGGGCTGGAAAACCTGCGCTACTTTGCCCGGTTGTATGACATCGCCGGCGACGATCGCAGCTACGAAGTAATTCGCGCCGTCGGCCTCGATCCTGATTTAGACCGTCCCGTGGGACAATATTCGCAAGGCATGCGACAGCGCATGTCGCTGGCCCGCGCCATTCTGCACGATCCTAAAATACTTCTTCTCGACGAACCCTTTTCCAATGTAGATATACACTCGGCGCGAGACATGGTCGGCCTGCTGAAAAGCATGCGCGATGCGGAAAAAACAATTTTCGTCGTCACCCACCAGGCCGCGCTGCTCGAGGGCGTCGCCGACGAATTCATTCACATGCAGGCGGGCAAGATCGTCGAACGCACTCCACACGTTCCTTCAGCTTTCTCGCCGGCGGAGGCCCATTGAGTTCCCTGCGCTCCATCACGCTGGCCACACTCGCCAAAGATATCCGCCTCGAGTGGCGGTCCCGCGATGCCATCAACTCGATGCTGTTCTTCTCTTTGCTGGTGGTCGTGATTTTCAGCTTTTCGTTCGATCCAGTCGCGGAAGAGTCTCGCCACATCGTGGGCGGTTTGATCTGGGTCGCCTTCTTGTTCGCCGCGGTGGTCGCGCTTAATCAGACCTGGGCGCGTGAGCTGCGCAATCAGGTGCTCGACGCCTACCGCGTCTCGCCCGCGCCCGCCAACGGTCTTTTCCTGGCCAAGGTTCTGGGGAATTTTATTTTTGTCAGCGTGCTGGAAGCTCTGATGACTCCGCTGTTCATCATTTTTTACAACCTGCGCGCTCTCGGTCCCGCCTGGGAGTTGATCCCGCTGGCAATTTTCGGTACCTGGGCACTGGTGGTGAATGGTACGTTTTTCGCGGCTATGTCGCTGCGCACTCGCAATCGCGAAATTATGCTGCCGCTGCTGCTGTTCCCCATCTCGATTCCAGCGATTATGGCAATGGTGCAGGCCACAACTTCTATTTTGACCGGCGAAGAGTCTGCCCGCTTTTGGATCTTGCTGCTTCTGACTTATGATGTAGTATTCACGACGGCTTGCCTGGCTTTGTTCGAATCGATCCTGCACGCAGAATAAAAGGGTTATGAAACGAGCCTTTCCCATCCTCGCGGTGCTGACTACGTTGTTCGTGGCCTATGGCTTTTATCTGGGACTCTTCGTCGCACCCACCGAACGCACCATGGGCGACGTGCAGCGCATCTTTTATTTTCACGCGCCTTCGGGATGGACCGCATTCTGGCTGTTCTTCGTGAACTTCATCGCCTCGGTGCACTACCTCGCGAGCCGCAAGCCCTCCACCGAACGTGCGACCTTATGGACGATTATTGGCGTTGGGGTTGTCGGCGCGATCGCGTGTTTCATTCCGCAGGTGCAGAAAGAATTTCCCGATGGCGTTTATCCCAGTTCGGTGGCGACCACGATTCTGTTGCTGCCAGTCTTTTATTTTCTGATCGGAAAATATTTTCCAGGGCAGCGCAGCGACGCACTGGCAGTTTCTTCGGCCGAAGTCGGAGTGGTTTTCTGCACCATCGTCCTCATCACTGGCCCGCTGTGGGCGCGCCCCGTCTGGGGCATCTGGTGGACCTGGGACATGCGCCTTACCAGCACCCTCGTCCTGTGGCTGATCTATGTCAGTTACCTGATGCTGCGCCGCCTCACCGATAACGCGCAAACCCCTGTACTGGCAGCCGTGCTGGCAATTTTCGGCGCGCTCGATGTGCCCCTGGTTTATTTTTCCATCTGGTTCTTTCGCACCCAGCATCCGCAACCGGTGATCGGTGGTGGCGGGTCACTCGATCCGCGCATGGCTTCAGTCTTCTGGACGAACGTAGCAGCATTTTCCTGTTATGGTGTTCTGCTCTGCTGGGCGCGGTATCGGCTGGAACTCATGCACCGCGAAGTCGAGGAAGCCCACGCTGTAGAGTCTTTGCTCGACCCAAGCCCCACCCCAAGCATCGCTCCGAAGCCTGCACCTCGAGGAAGCCTCTCATGAAATCCATAGACTTCTTATACGCGGCATTGATTGTAACCGCCGTGATCCACGGCAGCTACCTGACCATTCTGTATCGCCGCTACCGCCGCCTGCGGCAGCAATTGCGAAAGTAATCACGCAGCCCCGGACGTCTTCATCCGGGGCCTGCACGAATTAATTTCAGATTTCGGGGACTGGCGAACGGAGGCATCCGTGGCCACGTTCGTCTAGTCCGACGCTCCCCGCGACAGCGCCGTCAGGAACTCCGAACTCCCCGTCGCCCGCAGAAATTCGTAGTCCTCAATCATGGCGGCGGTGCCCACTCGTTCGGAAGGCAGCGGCGATTCCACGCGGATCACGCGCGCCGTAAATCGAACCCGCACCGCGTCGGTCAGGGTAATATGCGGGGGGAAAGTCAGCGTGACTTCACACGGCGTCCCCGGCGGCACGGGCCGGTTCAGATAAAAGAAAACTCCGCGCGCGCTTACGTTCTGGGTTTCGGTATGGAACTCATTCTCCTGGTCGAGACGAACCACCGCCGGCAGGCGCATATCGAATCGCCGCATCATCCGCCGTTCGTCGGAGTCCGGTTGCATCCCCTGGCGCGCTCCCCGAAAACGTTTTCTAACGATCGTTTTCTAACGATCAAACTCTAACGATCAAGCTCTAACGATCAAGCTCTAACGATCAAGCTCTAAACCAATCATAGAAAATAGCAATCGACAATAACGATCGATACTAACGATCCAGATTAACTCAGCTGAAGGGGCTATGAGGGTTGCACCAGCGCTGGGAGAGGAGAGCCCGCCGCCCAAAGCAGGTCCCAACCTCTTCACTGTATCGAATCGCCAGCCGTTTGCAAGAGCAAAAAGACTCCGCGAACTGATTGGGTCAATGCCGCCGCGCTTCGGCAAATGCACGGGAGCGACACCTTTCCCTGCCGCGAGCATGGAGGGTCCTTGGGCTGCATGTCTTTGCATCGCCATTTCCAGCCTTTCTTGCCCTCGTCCGGCATCTTTCCACATAGCCGAACGCATCTGAGCACACGGAAGGCGAGCATAGCGGCGGAGCCGCGCTTGACTTGGTAGTGGGTCAGTTTGAATCTGTCCCTGTTTAAGGGGGCGTCATCCCGAACCCCGGCGCAGTACAGCCGGGTGAGGGATCTCCCGTAGACAAAGGCATGTGCGGTAGGGGGAAATCCCTTCGACTTCGCTCAGGGCAGGCTCTTCGCTCTGCGTTAAAAGCGGCCGCGCTCAGGGTGACGCCCGCAAAGAAATTCAAACTGAGCCACTACTGTTGACTTCGCTAGCTTGACTTGGCTAACCCCCAGATGTTTAAGTAGTTAATTGATTTCCGCCAGTTTCAGGTGACAGTTCAGCAGCGGGCAGTTTCGCCGGCGCAGGGCAGAGCACTGGCTCCAGCGCCGTTTCTACTCTCTCCATAATGATCAGGCGTGACTCGCAGGTGTTTGGGAGGAAAAGCGTGATGGGTAATGGCCGTAGGTGGGGAATGCATTTGGGGAAAAGTTTGGGAGTGGTCTCAGTTCGGGCCCTGGGAGCGGCATTTGCGCTGCTGCTGGCGGCCGCTATTTTGCTGGGATTGAGTCCCCGCCACGCCCGGTTGACGACGGCGCAAGCTGCGGCTCTCCCATGGTTGAACTCCTCCCGGCCCCTGCTGCATCCCGCCGCGCATTCCGCTACTGCTGCCAAGCCCGATGCACGCAATGTTCTTGCCCAGTTGCCGCTGATCTTCGAGCCCAACCAGGGCCAGGCCGATTCGCGGGTAAAATTCCTGGCGCGCGGCGCAGGCTACGGTCTTTTTCTCGATTCCACCGGAGCTACGCTCACGCTGCAAACGGCGCGTCCCTCTCGCCGACAGACTTCGGTGCAAATGAAGCTGGTTGGAGCCAATCCCTCCGCCGCGATTGTCGGATCCGAGCTACTCCCCGGCAAGAGCAATTACATCCTCGGCAACGATTCGCAAAAGTGGCACAGCAATATTCCTCAATACGCTGGAGTTCACTACGCCAGCGTCTACCCCGGAATCGATCTGGTCTTCTACGGCAATCAAGGCCAGTTGGAATACGACTTCAAGGTCGCTCCCGGCGCAGACCCGGCGCAAGCCGAGTTGCAATTCGACGGTGCGGCGAAACTCACCGTGAAAGATGGCGACCTGATTCTCACCAGCGCGGACGAGGGCGGCCTGCGCCTGCAAGCTCCGCAGATATATCAACGCGAAGGCGACCGCCGTCAACCAGTCGCAGGGCACTTCGTGCTTCGCCACGGCAATCGAATCGGTTTCGCAATCGGCGCCTACGACCGTAGCCGCGAATTGGTCATCGATCCCATCCTCAGATTCTCTAGCTATTTTGGTGGCGGCGGCGCAGTCACTTATCCCACGGTAGCAGTGAACGGTGATGGCTATATCTATGTCGCAGGCTCGACCACGCCTGGGGCGACCGGTTTTCCGGTCGGTGGTACCGTCCCCACAACCATCGGTTCCGGCACCGGTGTCTTCGTTGCAAAAATTAATCCCGCGCAACCGCCCTCCGTGGTTTACCTCACGTTTCTCGGCGGAAGCGGAACCGACAACAGCATCGGCATCGGGGTTGACGATCGAGACTACGTCTACATCGTGGGCAACACCACGTCAGCCAACTTTCCTACGACCAGCACGGGCTATCAGCAGGCGCCGAAGACAAAGGGCTCGCAGTGCCCAACTGGGACCGGCCCATGCACTTCCATTTTCGTTACCGAACTGAACGCGACCGGTTCCGGACTCAATTACGGTACCTATCTCTCCGGTACCGGCGATGATGTAGCCAGCGGCATGACCATCGACCTCAGCGGAGACGTCTTCGTTACCGGCACGACCACTTCCACCATTACGAATTCCGGCACGATCAACGATCTTCCCAGTCCGACGAATGCCTTTCCGGCTACGAATTTGCCCGTGCCGTATCAGATTTTGCCGCTGTCGAGCATTCAGTTTTTTGCCACCAAAATAGATACCAATCTGCCGCTCACCTCAGGCATTGCTTATTCGACATTGTTCGGCGGCAGCACGCCCGCTTCTCCCATCGCCGTCGGCGGCGGTATCGCCGTCGATACCAACGGCAACATGTATTTCAGCGGAACCACAAATTTCTACAACAGCGGACTCGGTGAATATGGCGACAGCCAGGCGGGAACCGATTTCCCCATTCTCAATGCCTACCAGCCTTGCCTCGATACCGTGCCGCCCCTCGTCTTAACCAATCCGTACGCCTGTTCGGCGAGCACCCTTCCGACTCCGTATCCGACCGATGCGTTCGTGGCCAAAATAAATCCCAGCGCCCCTGCCGGTACACAGCTCCTGTTCTCGACTTACCTGGGGGGGACGGCCAATGACACCAGTACAGGCGTGGCTGTGAATGCCGGTGCGACCAGCGTGTATCTCACCGGAGAAACCAATTCCAGCGATATTGACCTTCCCTTTAGCAGTGGCACGTACCAGACATGCCTGGATACTCCTCCACCCAACGTGTCGCCATGTCCCACGATTGCCTCGCCCGCGCCTTTCGACGCGTATGTGGCCGAGATGAGCAATCCCTCCTCCACAACTACCACGGGAACGCCAGTGGACGTGGGTCTCAGCTACTACACGTATCTGGGTGGGTCAGGCAATGATAGCGGCCTCGCGATCACAGTCGATAGCTCTAACGATGCTCTCGTGACGGGCTCGACCTCTTCGACAAACTTTCCTGTGACGTCAGGGCCAATTCAGGGGACGCTTGGCGCCGGGGCCACACAGAACGCCTTCTATGCGGAACTCAATCCTGCGCTGACCACCGGCCAAACCGGGGGAACCTACGTTACTTATTTTGGCGGCAATGCAGTGGATCGCGGCACCGGGATCGCCATCGATCCTGCCCAGAATACTTATCTTGTCGGCGATACCACTTCGAACAACCTTCAGCTCGTCAATCCTTTGCCGTATGCCGGCGGAAATGCGTTTTCTGGTACCAGTGACGCCTTCATCGTAGAACTGGGAACGGCAAACTTTTTGAGCCTGAACAATCCCGTAGTTTCCCCGGCAGGAGTGGTAAGCGCCGGAAACCAAGTTACCATCACCTATACAGTGGCGAACGAAGGGCCAGACCCGGCCACCAACATCACCGTGACCGGCCAGATCACGCAAGGCAGCGGCGCTGCCTTCAACAGCGCCAGTGCGGCTTCCGGCACTTGCAGCACGGCGAACAGTTCGGAGGCGGTTTGCACGATTCTAACCCTGCAATCCGGTTCCACCTCGACCGTAAGTTTTGTAGTCACTCCGAACAATGTAGGTTCTTACGCCGTCACCGCCACGGTAACGAACGCCAATGACATCAACACCAGCAATAGCATGGCAGTGAACTTCACCGCCGGCGGCTTCAACATCTCCATGAATCCCTCGGCCCAAACGGTGGTGGCCGGGAACCAGGCCACCTACAGCGTCACCCTCTCTCCCGATCCGGTATTTGGAGCGGCGGTGGCTCTGAGTTGCGGTAGTGTGCCCACGGGCGCGAAGTGCAACTTCACTTCCAATACCGTCAATTTTGGCAACGGCACTTCCAGCGAGTCTCCTAGCCTGAACCTGACCACCAGCCCGCAACCCGTGCCCATCGCGAATTCCCGCTCGGGCCGCAGATCGCTTTACGCGCTCTGGCTGATGGTTCCGGGGCTCACTGTGCTGGGATTAGGTGCCAGCGGCAGACGCCGTCGTGGCAGATTACTGGGGGGCCTCGCGCTGTTGCTGCTCTTCACACTCGTGTTCCTGCAACCCTCCTGCTCCAGCCAAAAACAGCAGCCGCCGGTGGCAGGAACTCCCACAGGCACTTATTCGCTCACCGTCACAGCCAGCTCCGGGTCCTACACCAAAACTGTGCCCTTCAGCTTGACCGTCACGCCGTAGGATGAATGATGAATGTGGCGCTAGATGTGGAAGGCGGACTGTCATCCTGAACGTAGTTGTCGGTCGCGAAGCGAGCGGCAACGTAGTCGAAGGATCCCTAGCCTCAGCGGCCAGCTGGCTCGTTCGGGAGTCAGCATGACAGTCTGCCCTCCATTCGAAACTAATTCACGCCCGTCCGGCAAATTCCCGCGTCTCCGTAGAGACTTTGACCCGCTCCCCCTCTTTAATGAAAAGTGGAACGCGTATCTCGACGCCCGTCTCCAGCGTAGCCGGCTTGGTCACACTGCCACCGGATGAATCGCCGCGGACCCCGGGCTCGGTTTGACTCACCAACAACTCCACGTGCGTGGGCATCTGCAAGCCAATCGGATTGCCGTTGTACTTGTGCAGCTGAAGGATGAGCCCTTCCACCAGAAAGTCGCGGGCGTCACCAATCATTTCTCCAGACAGCGTGTAAGTTTCAAAGTTCTCCTGGTCCATGAAATAGAAACCATCGGCATCGCTGTACAGATACGATGCCGGAACCATTTCCAGATCCGGCTCCTTGAACTTATCGCTGGCCTTGAACGTCTTATCGAAAACTGCCTGGGTGAGGAGGTTGCGCATCTTCAGGCGTACCAGCGTCTGCGCGCCTCTCGCCGTCGGCGTCGACACTTCCACATCCAGGCAGTGGAATGGAGTGTTCTCGAACTCAAAAAACATTTTGCGCTTGATATCGATGGCATCGATGAGTGCGGCCATGATTGCTCAACAACCTCAGAGAAGGATTGAATGCCAAGGCAGGAAATCTGCACCAGCTTAGAGTTTATGGGTTTTATGCGCCCGCGGAAAGTTTGTGGTGGCTCTTGGCTTCGGCAATTCCATACTGCCGAATTTTGTACAGCAGCGCTTTGTAACTGATCTGCAGAAGCGCAGCCGCCTGTTTGCGGTTCCAGTTGGTCTGCTCGAGCGCCTGCCGGATGGCTTCGCCTTCGGCTTCATCCTTGGCCGAGCGTGCCAGAGATTTTAACCCGCCCCCGTTCTCGGCACCTTTTGCATTCGCCCCGCCAAACCCTGCGGACTCGGAACGCGCACCGCCTCCATTGCCATCACGCAGCGGCTGCTGCAACTCGGCAACCGCGAGGCTCTCGTCGGCAAGAATTAAATAGCGCTTCAGAAAATTATTGAGCTCACGCAGATTGCCCGGCCACGAATACGCCTGGCAAGCCTCCAGCATGGCCGGAGAAAGCGGCAGCTGCGGCCGTGCGTACCGTTCCGCCATGCGCGTCATGAAATGTTTCAGTAGAACTGGAATCTCTTCCTTGCGATCGCGCAGCGGCGGCAATTGCAGGGTAAATGCGTTAAGCCGGTAGTAAAGATCCTCGCGCAACCGTTTCGTCGCCAAGGCTTGCGGAATATCAATGTTGGTCGCTGCCAGGATGCGTACATCTACCTTGATCACCGACCGGCTGCCCAGCCGCGAGAAACTCTGGTCCTGCAAAACATGCAGCAGCTTGGCCTGCAGCACGGGCGGCATCTCGCCGATTTCATCCAACAGAATCGTCCCCTTGTTGCATAACTCAAACTTGCCCGGCTTGGCGTGGGTTGCGCCGGTAAACGCACCCGGCTCGTAGCCGAACAGTTCACTCTCCAAAAGATCAGCCGGAACCGCCGCGCAATTCACTTTCAAGAAGGTGCGATGCGCTCGCGGTGAAAGTTTGTGAATCAATCGCGCCAGCACTTCTTTGCCCGTGCCACTCTCGCCCAGCAGCAACACCGGGATATCCACGTGCGCGACCAGCGCCGCCTGGGATCGGATCTTGCGCATCGAATTGCTGGCCGCGATGAAGAACACATCATCGCCTACTTCTTCCGCTTCTCCGCCCACCGGCCCTTTGCCTTGACCCAGGCATTGATCGATGACATTATCCAGCTCCGCCTTCTGAAAAGGCTTGGTCAGATAATCGTGCGCGCCGAGCCGCATCGCCTGCACGACCTTCTTGGTATCGTTGACGCAGGACAGCATCACCACTTTCACTCCCGGCCGCTTCTGCCGGAGTTGTTCCAGCGTCTCCAGGCCGTCGATTCCGGGCATCAACACGTCGAGCAGTACGAGGTCCGGCTCCATGCCTTTGTCCACGCGTTGCAGCGCCTCTTCGCCCGTCGCTGCAGTCTCCACCTTGTAATCGTCTACCTCCAGCAGCGTCCGGATATAGCGCAGCATCGCCGGCTCGTCATCCACCAGAAGGATCTTGGCGGTTTCCTTCATCGATTCTTCCCTTTGCTCGTATTTACTGCCACCGGCTTGAACGGAATGAGGAAGGAAAATTTGCAGCCCGCTCCGGGATCGCTTTCCACCCAGACTTTTCCCCCCATGCCCTGCACCAGCCGGCGCACGATGGCCAGTCCCAGACCCATACCATCCTTGGCTCCGTTGCCCGGCAAGCGAAAGAAATCGTCGAATACCTCCTGATGAAACTCTGCCGGAATTCCCGGCCCGGTATCCGATACGCTCACCTTCACCGAATTCGGCTGCGTGGTATCCTGCCGCCGGCGCTCGCCAGAAGATGCCGGCAGGGCCGCTGCGCGGCGCTCCCACATATAAGGTTCGGCGTGCAGCCAAACCGTTCCGCCTTGGGGAATAAACTTAAAGGAGTTTTCCAGCAGATTCGAGATCACTCGCTCTAGTTTCGGAGAATCGAAGGGAAACAAGGGCAGCTTGTCATTGGCCAAAAAGTATAGGGCCAATCCTTTTTCCTGAAAGCGCGTCGACCACAAGCGGCACATCTCCGACAGGCAATCGTTGATGTTGCCCGCCTCGAATTGCATCTTCAGCTCGCCGGTTTCGAGTGCGCTGAACATGAGGAAGTCTTGAATGAACGATTGCAGCCGTTTGCCGCTCGATTGCATGTCGTTGAGCACTTCCAGTTGTCGCGCATTCAGCGGGCCCAGCCTTCCGCTGTGCAGCAGTTCCACGTATCCATTCAGAATCGCCAGCGGTGTCTTCAGATCGTGAGCCGCCGAACTCAGCGCATTGGTGGTCCGCTGGAATCTCTGTTGCAACTCAGAGTAGGCCTGGGGCAGATCAGCCAAACTGGGAATGCCTTCTCCCGAAATTGAACGTGCCGACGCATCAGATTTTGGCTCTCGCAACTCCGGGAGACACGCGTTCTTTTGTCCGGTGGCCATAGGGGCGGTCTAACACAGAAGGGGGGGAACGTTCGCTTCCTCTGGTTAAGAGAAGAATGCCGTTATCGAAATCGTAAGCCAGCCGACTTTTCATTGTCAACGAAAAATGCAACTGGATTACCCAAGTGTAGCAAAACCTTGCACTTGTTTCGTGGTTCCGAAAGGGGCGATCTGCCATTCTCGCACTCGGGCGCACCCTGCGAAAATCATGAAAATTCGCCATTTAGCGGCTTCTGCCCTAACTCGTCCGGATTTCGCCCACCCCTCTCCGGGATTGGCCGGTGTCTTGTCCGAGATCGACCGACAGCTTAGGGTTTTGGCCACTAAGGTGCTTAAAACAACTCGTTGTACCTCCAGGGAGAGGTTTGGGCGTGGGCATGAGGGGGATGATTCCAACGGCCGAACGTCGGCGATGGCCGCGTTTGCCGCTCGCTATTCCAGTTTTTGTGCGGAGCCAAGCCGACGCCGACAAAGAATTTCTGGAGTTCGCCACTGTCCTCAACGTTTCCGCCGGCGGTATGCTCGTTGCCGTTCGCCGTTCTATTCCTTCCGCGGCGCAGGTTTCGCTAGAAATTCCCAGCGCTCCCATTGGCGCTTTGGCTGATTTGCCTAACGTGACCAGAAACCTGCGTGCCCGCGTGCTGCGGAGCAAGCCTGGAGAAGGCTACAATCTGATCGGACTGAAGTTCTCGCGTCCGCTCGCGCCCTCCCGAATGAAGGCCAAAGCAGGACGGAAACTCCCTTCGCCCGTGTGAAAATGTTTTCCTTCCAGTCCGGCTTTTACCTTTCTGTGCATTCCGCACCAGTCCACACATTACTCGTTCGCTAGCCCTCCAATCTTTAGTAAGTTGCTTTTCGTCAACTAGATAGACTATGCTCCGAAGAGTACTCGGTGGCTCTCCCCGTATTTGGCGCTCCGGATGCAATTAAGGAAGCACACCCCTCCCTGAGCGCGGAATCCAGGAACACCTATGAGTTCTTCAAATCCAGTCAGCGCACTCATTCAGCCCCTCGGCGAAATGCCGCCCGAATCTGTGATCTTTGGCGCCTCCGAGATGATGCGGGCGCTGCGCGAACGTATGGCCAAAATTGCCAGTGCCAACGTCCCGGTGCTCATCCAGGGGGAGAGCGGTACCGGCAAAGACATTATTGCGCGCATGATCCACACGGCTTCGCCCTGGAAGACAGGTCCATGGGTCAAGGTGAATTGCCCCGCAATTCCCGGCACGCTGCTGGAGAGCGAACTCTTCGGTTACGAAAAAGGAGCGTTCACCGGCGCCTACGGCATGAAGCCCGGCCGCGTAGAAATGGCGCATCGCGGCACGCTGTTTCTCGATGAAATTTCCGAGCTCGACATGTCCCTGCAATCCAAGCTGCTGCAGCTTCTTCAGGACGGCCAGTTTTGCCGCATCGGCGCGCAGGAAGACAAAAAAGTAGAAGTGCGCGTGGTCTGCGCCACCAATCGCAAGCTGGAAGATGAAATTGCCAATGGCACGTTTCGCGCCGATCTTTTCTACCGCATCAACGTCGTAAATTTGCGCATGCCGTCGTTGCGCGAACGCGCCGTGGACATTCCGCAATTGGTGAGCTACTTCCTCGAATATTACAACCGCAAATTCAACGCGCGCGCCAATCCGCTTTCCGCCGAGCTGATGAATTCGCTGACGAAATATCACTGGCCGGGCAACGTCCGCGAGCTGGAAAATTTGATGAAGCGCTACGTGATCCTGGGCACCGAAGAAGCCATTTCCGGCGACCTGCGCCCGCACGAGCCCGATTTCTTTACCGCCGATATTTCGGTCGATGGCCCCATCTCGCTCAAGAAGATTACGCGCCAGGCGGTTCACGAACTCGAACGCAAGATTATCCTGAAAGTGCTGCAACACCATCACTGGAATCGCAAGAGCGCCGCTCGCGCACTGAACATCAGCTATCGCGCCCTGCTCTACAAGATCCGCGATGCCGGCCTGCCCTCGAACCGCGCTCCGCGCCGCCCCCAGCCTGAGGACAACGGCAACAATATCGCCGCCGATTAGTCGCGCCTCTCCTCCCCGTTTCTCCGCGCTCTCCGCACCATCCCCCACCGCCCCTCCGCGATGGAAAGCTCGAAACGCGGGAAAACATTCCGTGTTTTCCCGCCGGAATCCAAGTCAATTTTTCATTTGACGGCTGCCCGATGGATGAACATAATTACCCCTCAGGTTTCCCAGGACAGCTCGCACTCAAAACTCCCAACGCGGTACCAGCGCGCTTTGGCATACAACGCGCCGAATGGTCGAATCCTAAGAGGTTGCCATGAATTGTCCAAAGTGTGGTCGTCAAAATCGTCCCGAGGCGACGTTCTGCGCCGCCTGCGGAGCGGCTCTGCAAGCATCCTCACAACCGCAGGCAGCCGCGGCAAATTATCCCCTCATGCGCGGTCCGGATATGCCCGCGGCCAAAAATTACGCGCGCGATAAAAACCCATTTATCGCGATGCTGGTCTCGTTCTTCTTTCCCGCCGGGGGCCAGTTGTACAACGGAGATTTTAAGAAAATGGGAGCCATCTGGTTCGCTTACATCATTTGCCTACTTATCTCTTTCACTGGCGTCGGCGTCCCCCCCGCGTTTGTGATGTCTGTGATCATTTGGGCTTGGGCCATCTTCGATGCCTACTCTGTCGCCAAGCGCGAGAAAGCGCTCTGGTGAAGTCGATGACTCCGATCAATCTCGATGGACTCTATCCCCAGGCCTACGAACACCCCGACGATACCGCCGCGCTTGACGTATTGAAGCGCACCCGCGGACTCGACACTCTCGTGCGCAAAATTAACGAATGGGGAATGGAGCGTTTGCTGCGCATCCAACTGACCGGCAGCTTTCTGCGCATCACCCCCGACAATTTTCCCGATCTCTGGCGATTGCTGGCCACCGCGCGCGACCGGCTCGCCCTGCCCATTACGCCGGAGCTTTATGTGAAGAATGAAGAAGAGATCAACGCTTTCACGGCGGGGGTCTCGAAGCCCATCATCGTGGTCAACTCCGGCACCGTCGATCATCTCGATGAAGCGGAACTTCTTTTTGTCATCGCGCACGAGGTAGGGCATATCAAGAGTGGGCACGTCCTCTACTACCAGATCGCGAGTTATCTTCCGGTCATCGGCAACATCATCGGAGACGCGACCTTCGGGATCGGCAATCTCATGAGCCTCGGTTTGCAGGTAGCGCTGCTGCACTGGCAGCGAACCTCCGAACTCACCGCCGACCGCGCCGGCCTTTTGGCTACTCAGGATCCGGAGACCGCGCTTCGCGCCATGATGAAGCTTGCCGGACTTCCGCGCAAGTTCGCCGCCAAGGCCAATGTAGAAGATTTTATTCAGCAGGCGCGCGACTTCGAGGCCTTCGATCTTTCCACCCTGGATAAAGTCGCCAAGTACCTCAGCATCTACAGCGCCGATCATCCCTGGACCGTGATGCGGGCCAAAGAACTCCTCAATTGGGTCCATGACGGAGGCTATGATCGCGTCCTGAAGATGCCGCACCCTGCCGCCAACTCGAAAGTTCCAAACATGAAGATATTCTGCGACAAGTGCGGCACGGAAGCCGATGCTGGCGATGCATTTTGCAGCAAGTGCGGTCATGTCCTGGCTGGACCTCAGCCTGCCATGCGCTGATCTTCGATGTTTGATGCGACGTCCGATTTCTTGCGGGCTGCGAAGGTGGTTTGATTGAACACTCTGTTTCTCATCGTCAATCCCTCAGATCAACCACTATTCGACGGTGACCTGCTCTGGGATCTGTTGACCGGCGCTCTCGAATCCGCGGCTGTGCCCGCGTCTTCCTACAGCAGACTCACGCCTCCCACCGAGGCCGCCCTTCGTCAAGCTCTGGGCGAGAATGACTGCGACATCCTCTACGTCATTACCCAAGCCGAAGATTCCAGGGACTCCTCCTACAGTACGATTGCGCTATTGTCGGCTGACAACCACTATCGATACCTTTCCGCCCGGCGTTTCTCCCAGGTTCTTTCTGAGTTCCGCCCGCCGAAACTGATCGTGCTTCGTGCCACCAGAGATTCCCAACGCTCGTTCGCGGCTTTGGCGCAAGAGTTGATGGCATCCGGAGTGCCTGCGGTGATCTGCACTCCACCCTTTCGCGTGCGCACGGAACAGCTTTTTATTGGGAAGCTTTATGGCGGGTTGCTATCCGGTGACAGCTTGAACTATATCGCGAGAGAGTTGTCTGAGGCAGCGGCGACGCCAGGTAATGAGGCGCTTTCCCAGGTGTCCTTCTACGGTAAGGACATCGGCTTTTCCGCCTCCGACCTCAGCGCGAAGGATCTGGTTCAGCCCGCAAAGCACTCCGCGGAAGCGCCTCACGCCGCCGCTCCATCCAACACTCATCCTATCGGCGACACCGACCCCGATCTTTCGAAAGTCGAACTACAGCGGAAACGGGACCGTGGACTGTTTGACGTATTCCTCAGCTATAACTCCGAAGATCGCCCTGAAGTCTTGAAGCTGGGCAGCGCCCTCAAGCAAGCCGGAATCCTACCCTGGCTCGACGTTTGGGAACTTCAGCCCGGCCAGTTATGGCAGCAGGCAATTTACGACCAGCTGCACAAAATTGGCTCGGCCGCCATCTGTATCGGTAGTGGGGGAATCCACCGCTGGCAGGAACACGAAATCAATACATTGTTCATCGAATTTGTGGAGCGCAAAGCGCCCGTTATTCCCGTGCTTCTGCCCAATGCTTCCGCGAATCCGGAAGTTCCCAATTTTCTCCGTACGCTAAACTGGGTTGATTTCCGAACCGACGATCCGCCTCCACTCGAACGACTGATATGGGGCATCACAGGTAAGCGCATAGCATAACCGCCTGGCAAGGGGCTACGGTACGGACAGAACTGTCGGACCAGGCGCGGCCGTTGCAGGCGCGTCTTCCGCTCCCATCGCGGAGTCGCGGCCGTCAACCTGCGGCTCGGAAGCGATGCCATGAAACCAGCGCAGCAGTACGACGATGGCCAGCAGCCAGCAAAGGGGCAAAGGGTTCTGGATCAAAGAATCCATATTCTTCTCCTCGAAATCGCGTCTCAGCTTCACCTTCCAACTCGAGATCGTCTGCTGCGGCAGGTACAGCCTCAATCTCCCAGTGCCACTATACTATATAGTCCATAGAGTTACTAGTGATTAAAAACAATTCTTCCTGGGCCTGGCAAGATCAAGCAAAGAGGACGCGGCTTCAGGGTCCAAACAAGCGCGGCGCGGAACAAACCATTCAAACAATTGGAGCCCAGAAGCCGGATGGCGGTGAGAGAGTCGCCACCAGGCTCCCGAAGCTCCAATTGATCGGCGAAATCCTCAGCGCTCAACCGCTACTTTGCCACGACAAACTGCGGATTGCTGTTGAGCGTCCCCGATGGAGTGACCACAGAAACCGTTCCTGTCGTCGCGCCCTGGGGAACCGTCGCTTTAATGTAGGTGTCGGACTCGACCGTGAACACGGCTGCCACGCCGTTGAATGTTACGCTGGTAGATCCAGTCAGGCCGTTGCCGAGGATCAGCACGCTCTGCTCGACGGCGCCCATCACGGGCACAGTTTCCACCAGTGGGCTGAGATCGTTCGAGAATCTGAAAACTTCGCCATCAAAGTCCCCGGGGCCGTAAGGAGTCACTCCATAAAGACTGCCGTCGGTGCCCTGAAAGAGCGGGCCAACGGGTGGAGCGGCGCTGCCGAAGAAGGAATAGACCCTGGTGTAAACTCCCTCCGGAGTTACCTTAAAAATCGATCCGCTAGCCTTGGTGTCATATCCAAACACCCCGTAGACATTGCCGTCATTGGCAATCGTCAGTCCTGTATAGGGCCAGTCGTTCCAGTCGTCGAAATTGTGCAGCACGAGCAGTTGATTGGTCGAAGTGAACTCGAATACGCTTCCGTACCCACGTCCTTCGGCGTTGTACTCGGTTGTGCCGAAGAAGTTACCGTTGGCATCACGCACAACGTAGTAGGGCTCTCCAATGCCGGAACATGTGCTCGAGCCACAGAAGTTATAAAGCACGGTATAAGTTCCCGAAGGAGTGAGTTCGTATAAGACCCCGCCCCCCAGGCTTCCGCCGCCCCAGGTTACGCCATAAAGGTTGCCGTCGCTGCCCAGGATCGGCGGGTAGAATGCTCTCGTGCCATCGAGGCAATTCGGCGTAAGCGAACAAAACGTGTGGAGCAGCGTGAGCTGGCCGGTTGGGCTGATCGAGAAAATCGTGCCGGAGCCGGAGGCATTGCCCCCTCCGTCTGTGGTGCCATAGAAATTCCCGTCGGCGCCCAGGATGATTCCAGTCGGGGCGCCGCCTCCAGTGCAGGGACGGGTGGGGCAAAAGGTATAGAGGGTAGTAAATTCGCCGTCGAGCGTCATCCGGTAAAATGTCCCTAACTGGCCGGTTCCGCCTCCCTGCACTACTCCGTAAAGGTTTCCGTCGATTCCCACCACGGGAGCCGAATCGGGACCCCATCCGTCGGCACATTTAGCCAGGGAGCAGAAATTGTAAAGATCGGTGACCTTTCCCGAGGGTGTTAAGCGAAAGAAAGTGCCCTGAGAGTACCTGCCGCCGGAGCCAGTTGTGCCATAAATGTTTCCGTCCGGCCCCTGGACGACAGATGAGTACGGTCCATAGCCGTCGTTCCCGTCGAAGACGCCGACGGTGTGCAGCACTTGTGCCTCAGCGCGCACCGCCAGGCTGAAGGTGAGGGCCGCGCATGCGAGTGCAAGGCTGAGAGTGAGTGAAGATTTGGAACGCTTCATCGGAATGTCCTCTACCGCAGAATAAAACCGGTGTTAGAGCTGCCATTGGCATTGGAGAAATTGCCGCCGATGGTTTCGTTGCCGCTGACGCTCTGTGGAAACGTACCGTCGAAGTGGAGGTGGTCGGCGTCGGGATCGTCAAAAGTGGTGATAACGCCAGTGGCCGCACTGCGCTGGAAGCCATGAAAGCCGTGTGATCCGTAGTAGCCCACCACGTCGCCGTTGTCGGCGATGCCCACGATCACCGTCGGGAAGATTTCGGCGCCGGGAAGGTCGAAGGTGACGAAGCTGCCGTCGGCGTTGCGGATAAAACCCTTTTGACCGCCGGATTCGAGGCTAAAGGTACCAGTGATTTGTCCGGAGGTGTTGATGCCCGCAGAACGGGTCCAAGCACTGCCGGGCACTGAGTAGCTGGTGATGTGGCCGCTGGTATCGCGAACGTAGCCGACCCCTATCGAAGTCGCGTCCTGGTACCATCCGCAGGCCTGCCCGTTCTGGCTGAGCTCACTGATGGCCAGGTATACCGATCCATTGGGCGTGAAGGTGGAGTAGTTTCCCTCCGGGTTACGGACAAAGCCGCGGGTTATGCCGTTGCTGTCGAGGTAGTGGCCGCTGACCTCGCCGGCGTCGTTGACGGAGTCGGCTACGGTCCCGCTCCGCAGCTGGGTGCCTGCGCCGGGAGCGTCGAGGATCGTAATTGTGCCAGAGGCGTCATAGAAAAAGCCGTGCAGCAATCCGCCCATGTCGTGAAACCAGCCGACCACCGCCCCTGCGTTATTGATAGCGGTGGGTTGCACGCCAACGGCACCGGGCACAGAAAAGTTGGTCGTGCTCCCATCAGGTTCCCGCACGATTACGCTTAATCCGGCAAGGCCGATCCCCTCGCCGGAATTGTTTATCGCGATGATGCCGAAGTTGACGGTGATGTAGTCATTGCCCAGGGCGGTAGAGGTTTGTGCCTGGGCGCGCACCGCCAGAACGAAGGTGATGGCCGCGCAGGCGAGCGCAAGGCTGAGAGTGAGTGAAGATTTGGAACACTTCATCGACATTTCCTCCTAAAACGGTGCGCCATCAAGCCAGCGCAAGAATCCGTCGCGCCACTATTTCGTCACCGCAAACTGCGGATTACTCTTGAGCGTTCCCGAGGGAGTGACCACAGAAACCATTCCGGTCGTTGCTCCGCCTGGAACTGTCACCTTGATATAGGTATCGGATTCCACCGTGAACGCCGCCTTCACCCCGTTGAACGTGACGCTGCTCGATCCCGTCAGGCCGTTGCCGAGAATCAGAACTGCTTGTCCCGCCGTGCCCCCCAAGGGCACGGTTTGAACCAACGGACTGAGGCCGTTATCCAGGCTGAAGATTGTCCCCCCGGTCGCAACGAAGCTGTACAGCGTGGTTCCGTAGATTTCGCCATTCGTGCCTTGAACCAGCGCCCCCGAGTAAGGATCGTAGCCGGCGCTCCCAAAGTTATAGAGAGTCGTGTACTTGTCTGCTGGGGTCAGCTGAAACAGCGTTCCCACACCGTTAAACCCGTCGTCATCTGTGTCTCCGTAGAAATTGCCATCGCTGGCCAGGGTCAGCCCATAGTCGGGGATGTTTCCATGATTGGGTCTGAACGACTGCAGGGTGCGTTCTTCGCCGCTCGGGGTGATTTCGAATATGGTCCCGCCGTCATAGCTTCCATAGCCAAAAGTGGTGCCATAGAAATTTCCGTCGGCACCCTGCACCACCCCGTTCGGCCCGTAGCCATCGGGGCAACCCGAAACAGGGCAGAAGTTGTACAGCACCTTATAAATGCCATCCGGGGTTAATCGATAGAAGACGCCCGCGCTGTTCGTTCCGCCAGATGCTGTGCCATAGAAGTCCCCATCTGTGGCCTGGATCATCGCGAACTTAGGCAGCAGTCCATCAGAACAGCTCGTCTTCTCGCAGAAGGTGTGCAGCAATGTGAACTCGCCAGCGAGGCTAAGGCGGAAGATAGTGCCGTAGTTTCCTTTGCCGCCATAGTGGGCGACGCCGTACAAATTTCCGTCGCGCGCTTGCATGAGTCCAGTCGGAACCAGGCCGTCATAGCATCCCCGTTGTGGGCAAAACTTGTAGAGCGTGGTGATCCTGCCGTCCAGAGTCATTCGGAAAAGAGTTCCGTTATCCTTGCCGACGTTGCCGCCGTCTGTCGCCCCGTAGAGGTTCCCGTCGCTGGCGAAGGTCAGCGGGCCAGGGTTAGTCCCATCAGCGCATTCAGCCTGCGAGCAGAAGCTGTAAATCGTGGTGAGTTCTCCGGCGGGTGTTACCCGGAAGACTTGGCCATCACCAAAAGTTCCGCCGCCCGCAGTGCCGTAGAAATTTCCGTCGCTTGCCTGGACCAGCGAGCCAGCTGCGTTTTGATCGGTGAATTGGTAGATGAAAGTCACGGTTTGCGCCTGAGCGCATACCGCCAGACTGAGGATGCATCCAAACGTCGTAAGTGTAGAAAGTCTGACGAACTTCATATTTGCTTCTCCGTTTTTTCTCATCGGTAGAAATCAGGCCGCGCAGAAGGGGATCGACCGCGCAGCCTGAATTTCTACTCCGTCACCGCAAACTGCGGATAGCTATTCAGAGTTCCCGACGGCGTGACCACAGACACCATGCCCGTCGTCGCGCCCTTCGGAACCGTCGCTTTGATGTAGGAATCGGACTCGACCGTAAACGCCGCTTCTACACCGTTGAAGGTCACGCTGGTCGATCCAGTCAGGTTGTTGCCGAGAATGAGGACATTCGTCCCCACTGTGCCTCTGACCGGCACAGTTTTCACCAGCGGGCTGAGGCCGGTTGAGAGCTTGAAGACGGTGCCGTAATTATCAACGCCGCCACCGAAGGCAGTGGTTCCGTAGAAATTGCCATCGGTGGCTTGAAGAATCGGGCCGTTCAGGGAGTCATAGTTGCTGGACAACGCCGTGAATACACCGGCCGGAGTGATCTCAAAAAGGGAGCCGTAACTGTTGTTGTCGTTGAAGCTGTTGTTTACAGCCACTCCATATAGATTGCCGTCATTGGCGATGATCATTGGGGCAGACGGGTCTATCGACCCGCTCAACTCGAATTTATGCAGGACGATGTCTTGACCTGCGGATGTAATCTCGAATACGGTTCCAGAGTTGTAGCTGCCGCCAAAGGTGGTTGTGCCAAAAAAATTTCCATTGGCATCCTGTACCGGCCGGGTCGGCACCGAGCCCATCGGGCAGCCATAGAGAGCGCCGTAACAGAAATTCTGGATGACCTTGTAGGCTCCCGTTGGGCTCATCTCGTAAATAACACCAACCTCATCGACGCCCCCGCCTTGGGTTGCGCCGTAAAAGTTTCCATTGCTGGCCTGTATCGGCGCGGAGTCTGAAGAACTGCCGTCCGCGCAATTCGCCTGTGCGCAAAAAGAGTGCAAGACCGTCAGCACGCCCGCTGGGGTGATTTTGAAGAGCGTACCTCCCTTGAATTCCCCGCCGAAGAAGGTCGTGCCATAGAAATTCCCATCGCCGGCAAGGGTGACTGCCGCAAAAGGAGCGTCGCCATCAAGGCATGCAGAAGTCGTACAGAAGGTGTGGAGGATCGTGATTTCGCCACCAAGCGTCATCTTGTAAAAGATTCCGCCGTTGGTGCTGCCACCACCTGCCCAAACTGTTCCGTAAAGGTTTCCGTCGCTTCCGAGCACCGGGGCAGTTGCGGGATTTTCCCCGTCGGCGCAATTGGACTGAGAACAAAAACTGTAAATTGAGGTAATGGTTCCGCTAGGCGTAACTTGATAAAGGCTACCTTTCTTGTTAGCGCCGCCGTAGTAGGTTACGCCATAAAAGTTTCCGTCGGTCGCCTGGGTTACCGATCCAGCGGGAAGGCTGCCGTCTGTGCCATTGAAGTTGGCCAAGTCGGTGTAGGTTTGTGCCTGGGCGCACACTGCCAGGCTGAAGGTGAGCGCGATTGCGACCGCCAGGCCGAGAACGATCAGAGATTTGGAAGTTTTCATCGAAATGTCTCCTTGTGTCCCGAGGCGGAAGAATGCGTCCGCCGTTACGTGTAACAACTACTGGCTCACCACAAACTGCGGATTGCTGTTGAGCGTTCCTGTCGGCGTGACCACAGACACCACGCCCGTCGTCGCTCCCGCTGGAACGGTCGCTTTGATGTAGGTGTCGGACTCGACCGTGAACGCCGCTTCCACGCCGTTGAAGCTGACGCTCGTCGATCCAGTCAGGTTGTTGCCGAGAATGATTACGCTCTGGCCAACGGGCCCAGCCAATGGCGCGGTTTCTACTAGCGGGCTAGGCCCGGAGACGTTATAGATCGTGCCGTAGCCCTGACCATTGGGATTGCAGTCACCAACGCTGTTGCCGTAGGCGGTGGTTCCGTAGAGAGTTCCGTTGGTGCCCTGAAAGAGCAAGCCCAGTGGGTACCAGCCGCTATCAAGGGCGCAGGTTGAGAAGATGTTGAGAAACGTGACCTCGCCCTTCGGCGTGACCTCAAAAACAGTACTGGCATTTTCTCCGCCTTGCGTATTTCCATAGAAATTGCCGTCGCTAGCCAGTGTCAATTTTCCAAGAGGAGTGGCGTGAACGAAGTCGAAGTTGGCCAGGACGATGTATTGATTTGTCGATGTAAGCTCGAACACCGTCCCATATTCCTTGCTGCCCCCACCCTGGGTTGTGCCAAAGAAATTCCCGTTGGCATCCTGCACGATCGCGTTCGGCCCACCACCGTCGGCACAGTTAGAAAGAGAACAGAAGTTGTAAATGATCCCGTACTCCCCCGCGGGAGTTAGTCTGTACAGCAGACCAGCGCCATGGGATCCCCCTCCATAGGTGGCGCCGTAAAGATTTCCGTCATTGCCCTGGATTGGCGGGGAGAACTGGTTGTAGCCGTCTGCACAATTCGCAGCCGAACAAAAATCGTGCAGCTTCGTGAACTCTCCCGTGGTGCTGACCCGGAAAATCGTGCCTTCACTACCGATCCCGCCACCGCCTGTCATTCCGTAAAAATTCCCGTCGCTGGCCTGGAGGATTCCCTGTGGCGCGGCGCCGTCCGGGCATTCCTTGGTGGTACAAAACGTGTAGAGCGTCGTGAGTTCGCCGGCAAGGGTCATCTTGTAAACCGTTCCTCCGTCGAAACGGCCGCCGCCGGCTTCCGTCGTTCCGTAAAAGTTTCCATCGCTCCCAAGAATGGGAGTAAAGGGATAGGTGCCGTCTGGGCAGCCGCGCTGCGCGCAAAAACTGTATAAGATGCTGAACTCCCCGGAGGGCGTCAATTTCAGGATGGCCCCGCGGTGGGCGTATGCGCCGGGGAAGCCGCCCATGTAAAAGTTTCCGTCCGTCGCCTGCATTACCGAAGCGACACCATTGGCTCCGGCGCTGAAGTTGGTGAAGTAGGAGAAGGTCTGTGCCTGGGCAGGCCCCGTCAGGCTGAGCGTGAAAGCCGCGGATGTGAGTGCGAAGGCAAGAGCGGAGTGAAATTTAAAAGCATTCATCGAAGTGTCCTCCTAAGGCCCGATCTGGCGAACATAAGATCATGAGTCGCGCCAGCTACCTCGTCACCGCAAACTGCGGATAGCTGTTCAGCGTTCCCGACGGTGTGACCACGGAAACCACGCCGGTCGTCGCGCCTGTTGGAACCGTCGCCTTGATGTAAGTGTCGGACTCGACCGTGAACGCCGCCTCTGTGCCGTTAAACGTGACGCTGGTCGAGCCCGTCAGGCCGTTGCCGAGGATGAGGACAGTCTTCCCGACCGGGCCAGCAACCGGTACTGTCTCTACCAGCGGGCCGAGCCCGTTCGTCAATTGGAAGGCCGCGCCGTATCCGGCATCCGGTGTTAAATAACTGGCGGGAATGCCGCCAAAGGCATCGGTTCCGTAAAAATTGCCGTCCGTGGCTTGAATCACAGGAGCGAGCGGATTGAAGCCACCCCCAGCGCCCAGGTGAAATTTATGGAGTAGCGTGTACGCGCCCTCCGTAGTGATTCGATAGATGCCTCCCGAGAACGTCCGGATCCCACGAACCAGACGGACCCCCTCCTAACACCCCATAAAGACTCCCGTCGCTGGCCAGCGTCAGCGCTGCGGAGTTCCAGCCTATGAAGGCGCTGGAATACGTGAAGTCGTACAGTACGGAGTAGTCGCCGGCCGGGGTAATCTTGAAGACAACACCGTTGGAGTGGCTGCCACCGCCTTGGGTCGCGCCAAAAAAGTTGCCTTGGGCATCCTGCACAAGCCCGGCGGCTGGAAACGTACCCTCGGGGCAGCGGTTGTTTTCATAAGCACAGAAATTGTGGATGACCGTGTACGTACCCGAAGGGGTCAGTCTGTACACCGCGCCGGTATTTTCTGATCCCCCAACCTCAGTTGTTCCGTAAAAGTTCCCGTCATTACCCTGGATCGGAGGGTAGAGTGCGTAATAGCCGTCAGTGCAATTCGGCAGCGAGCAAAAAGAATGGAGCACGGTGTACTGCCCGGTCAGGCTCACCCGGAAGATGGTTCCGCTATCACTCGCCCCTCCCCCGCCTGAAACGCCGTAAAAACTGCCGTCGCGGGCGAGAGTGATACCGAGGGGATACGAGCAATCGCTGCCGCAGATGGGAAAAAGATTGGTGAACTCGCCGTCCACCGTCAGCCGGTAGAGGGTTTGGCCGTATGTCACTCCGTCGACTGTTTGGCCGGATGTCACACCGTAGAGGTTTCCGTCCGGGGCGAGAATTGGCGGCCATGATCCAGCCCATCCATCGGCGCAGTTGGGCAACCCGCAGAAGTTGTGAATATTGGTGATCTCGCCGCTGGGAGTCATGCGGAAAATATTCCCTTCAAAGTTGGGTCCTCCGAAGCCAGTTGTGCCATAAAAATTTCCATCCGTGGCCTGGGTGACCGTGGTGTAAGGTTCATATCCCGTTTGGCCATCGAGGTTGAACTGACTCACGGTTTGGGCCTGGGCGCACACCGCCAAGCTGAGAGTGAAGGCCGCACACGCCAGTGCAAGACCAAGAATCATTGTTGTGATGCGTTTCATAGTCGTTTTCTCCATCCTTCATATCGTAGAAACCAGGCTGCGCAAGGGGGCACCGTCGCAGCCTGGATTTCTACTCCGCGACAACAAACTGCGGATTGCTGTATAACGTTCCCGACGGCGTGACCACAGAGACCACGCCCGTTTTTGCGCCCTTTGGAACCGTCGCTTTGATATAGGTGTCGGATTCGACCGTGAACGCGGCTTCCACGCCGTTGAAGGTCACGCTGGTCGATCCAGTCAGGCCATTGCCAAGAATGATTACGCTCTGCCCCACGGGGCCAGCCAAGGGCGCGGTCTCGACCAGCGCGGGGAGGCCGGAGACGCTGTACATCGTGCCATAGCCAGAGCCATAGGGACCGCAGTCACCCAAGCTGTTGCCATAGCTGGTGGCTCCGTAGAGAGTGCCTTCGGTGTTTTGGAAAATCGGGCCATCCGGGTACCAGCCAGTATCAAGAGCGCAACTGTTCCCGAAGATGTTGAGAAACGTGAGCTCGCCCTTAGGAGTGACCTCAAAAACAGTTCCGCCGGTCCCATAGTTCGAGGCGCCCACTGAGGCTCCATAGAAATTGCCGTCGCTGGCGAGCGTCAGTCCTATAGGAGTGCCGAGAACGAAATCGAAGTTGTCCAGGACGATGTATTGATTTTTCGATGTGATCTCGAAGACCGTCCCATAGCCTTTGCTGCCGCCTCCATAGTTTGTGCCAAAAAAATTCCCCTTGGCATCCTGCACGATCTGGTTCGGCCCGCCGCCGTCGAGGCAGTCCGAAAGCGAACAGAAGTCGTAAACGACCGTGTACTCTCCGGCGAGAGTCAGCTTGTACAGCACACCTCCGTTATGGGGTCCGCCAAACCTGGTGGTGCCGTACAGGTTTCCGTCGATGCCCTGGATGAGTCCGGTTGGGGCGGGGGCGTCCGACCCGCAACTCGAATTCAGACAAAAATAGTGCAATACCGTAAATTCTCCCGTGGGGCTGACCCGAAAAATCGTCCCATTGGTCAGGTAACCGCCGTTGCTTGTTAAGCCATAAAGATTCCCGTCGCTAGCCTGGATAATTCCATACGGCCCGCTTCCGTCCGTGCATTCGCTGTTGTTACAGAACGAGTAGAGCGTCGTGAGTTCGCCGCCCAGGGTCAGCTTGTAAACTGTTCCGCCGCCGATACGGGTGCCGCCGGATTCCGTCGCTCCGTAAAGGTTTCCATCGCTTCCCAGAATGAGAGCAGAGGGATAGTCCCCGTCCGGGCAGCCGCGCTGCGCGCAAAAACTGTATAGGACGTTGAACCCTCCGGAGGGCGTCACTCGCAGGATGGCCCCTCGGCCGTATGCGCCTGGGCCGCCACCCATATAAAGGTTGCCATCCGTCGCCTGCATCACCGACGAGCCATTGTCTCTCGCGCTGAAGTTCGTGAAGTAGGAAAAGGTCTGTGCCTGGGCGCGCACAGCCAGGCTGAGGGTGAGGGCGATTGCGGCGATCGACAAGGTCGTGATGCGGTTCATGGTTGCTTCCCCATTTCTCAATTCGTAGAAATCAGGCTGCGCAAGGGGGCAACCGCGCAGCCTGAATTTCTACTCCGCGACAACAAATTGCGGACTGCTGTTGAGCGTTCCTGTCGGCGTGACCACAGACACCACGCCCGTCGTCGCGCCCTTCGGAACCGTCGCTCGTATGTAGGTGTCGGACTCCACCGTGAATCCCGCCGGCACGCCGTTGAAAGTGACACTGGTCGAACCAGTCAGTCCGTTGCCGAGGATGAGAACGCTTTTCCCCACCTTGCACGCCCCTGGTGCGGTTTGTATCGACTGGCCTAGGCCAAGCGAGAATTCGAAGACCGCGCCCAGGGGGTCGTAGCCGTTGCCGCCGGGAGTCGTGCCATATAAATTGCCGTCGGTGCCTTGCAGCAGTGGGCCCGCCGGTTCGTCACCATAAGGAGGTGCGAAGGTGTAGACCGTCCGGAACCCGCCCGCCGCGGTGATCTCAAAAATGGTTCCGGCATTGGCGGGACCGCCTTCTGCCGTAATTCCATAGAAATTGCCATCGTTGGCCAGCGTCAATCCGGCGTTAGGATAGGCTCCATCAGTTTTGTCGAAGTTGTGCAGGTTGATGAATTGTTGTTTGGCTGTGAATTCAAAGACGGTTCCGTAGCCTTCACTGCCACCACCGACTCCACCATATTGGGTTGTGCCGAAGAAATTCCCATTGGCATCCTGCACGAGCGCCCGCGGCCCCGAGCCGCCGGTGCAGAAGATTCCCCGGCAGAAGCTGTAGAGCGCCTTATAGTCTCCCGCCAGCGTAAATCTGTATAAGACGCCTCCCCCGTTGTATTGCCACGCCGCGCCATAGAGGTTCCCGTCGCTGCCCACGATCAGCGGAGAGACCGGACTATTGCCATCTGCGCAATTCGCCAGCGAACAAAAACTGTAGAGCGATGTGAACTGGCCGCCGGGTGTGATCTTGAAGATCGTGCCCGCGTTGGAATTTCCTCCCTGGAAGGTTGTGCCGTAAAAGTTCCCGTCGCCGGCCTGGATGAGGCCGTTTGGAAACGAGCCGTCGGCGCATTCCGCGAGCGAGCAGAACGTATAGAGGGTCGTAAGCTTGCCGCTTAGCGTCATCTTGTATACCGTTCCGTATCCGAAGTCGATCCCAGTGGTCGTACCATAAAGGTTGCCGTCACTCGCGAGCACTGGAGCCCACTCGGGAGTTGTGCCGTCGGTGCAATTGGGCCGTTTGCAAAAATCGTAAATCGAGGTGATCTCTCCGCTAGGCGTAATGCGGTAGACGTTGCCCCACCCATGACCGCCGCCATTGGTGGTTGTGCCGTAAAAGTTTCCGTCCGTCGCCTGCATTACCGAACCAAAGGGCTGCAAGCCGTTCGTGCCATCGAAGCTGGCAAGGTAGGAGAAGGTCTGTGCCTGCGCGTGCACCGCCAGGCTGAAGGTGAAGACCGCGCATGTCAGTGCCAGGCCGAGAGTGAGCTGAAATTTGGAAGTCTTCATAAAGGTATCCTCGTCATGTACCCCGCAAGCAGGCACCGGATATCCGGTCGAACAAAGGAGCCTAGGGCGCTCAAAAGCCGTGCAGGTTGCCGTGTGCGAACGCACACCCAGTGAGGGGAGAAAAGCGAAAACTGCGCCCCACACGATAGCACGAATGACAGAGCTGAAAAAGTAGGATTCATGGTTGACAGATCTGCTTGAAACCTGAAGCCGCTGCAGATTCCTTGATCTTCACTACCCATCCAGCAAGGCAGAACCTTGGGTGAGAATGCTTCCCGGCACAGGGAAGGAATCCTTCTCAGCTCCAGGCGAAATGCCAGCTAAGGGTTGAAGATTGTGCGGCGCGTCGCTCATCGGTCGGCCATAGTTTACGGTGCAAACCGTGACCGCGAGCGGCCCCGAGCCGAGGGTCTTCACCTCCGAGAAATCGAGAAACGCATCGGCCCTGCCCAGTTTCGTAGTTATCGCTTGCCGGAGAGCATCAATATCTTTCTGGCTGGTGATGGTTCCCTGCCAGAACACGATTGCGAGGCCGGCCACACCAAGGAAATTAGCGCGAAGCATGGATCCACGTTCCGAAGGGTCATCCATTCTCCGGGGCTGGTATGGGGAGTTCATGGGTTTCTCTCTCTTTTGTAGCTTTCGAAGCCAGGATTTTTCGAACCGGGCGGGGGAGAACTCGCCAAGAACTTTGAGCCAGCTGCCGGCGGCCCACAAGCGACGGGATACGCCTGTCGTACAATGTCGCACTATGTCGCAGTTGCGCCCCGGCCAGAGCAAAGGTGCACGTTATTTGCCAGTCGTTGAAAGAGCACGGGAAACGGGTTACACTCACTTCGCAGCGTGCACGGCGGCCACCACCCCCGAACGACGGATACCTGCATGACGAGAAATGACCCCAGGGGATCACAAGGCGAAATCCAAGGTAGAAGCGCTCAGCCCGGCTGACCGCCTCGACTACTGGCAAGAGATTGCAAACTATCTGGGCCGCGAGGTGCGTACCGTCCAGCGCTGGGAGCGGGAGAAATCTCTGCCCGTCCGCCGGCTGAGCGGTAACGGAGAAGACAGCCAGCCCAGGGTTTTCGCCTATAAATCGGAAATTGATGCGTGGGTGGCCCTGCAGTCCGGGCAGAGCGCCTTCCAGTCCGACCCTCCCGCGAGAGTCACCGAAGCGAGAGTCACTGAAGCCAGAGTCACCGAAACCAAAGACCCATCCGTCCTCCGCATCGCCGTATTGCCCCTGGAGAATAGCGGAGGCAATCCCGAGACTGAATTTTTAAGCGATGGCGTCAGCGAAAGCCTGATTACCAGACTGTCGGAGTTGTCCAGTTTGCGGGTCATCTCCAGAACCTCTGTGTTCCGCTACAAGGGACAAGCGGTCGATCCCCGTGCGGTGGGGCGGGAACTGGAGGTGGATGCGGTTTTGACCGGCCGCATGGTAACGCGGGGCAATGCACTTTCCATCAGTCTGGAGCTGATTAACATCCGCGACAACAGCATCATGTGGGGAGATCGTTATAACCGGGAGATCAACGATCTAGTCACCGTGGAAGACGAAATTGCGCAAAGCGTGGCGGAAAAACTGCAGCTCAAGCTGACCGGAGGCGGACGTATCCCTCTGCCCAAACGCAGCCAGCAGAGCCCTGCGGCCTATCAGCTCTACCTGAAGGGCCGCTACTATTGGAACCGGCGTACCGGCGACGCCGTCAGGAAAGGACTGGATTACTTCAACCAGGCCATCGAACTGGACCCCGCCTACGGGTTGGCCTATGCGGGAGTGGCTGACTCCTATGCCATGATGGTTTTCAATATCATGATCTCCCCCCGCGACGGGCTGCCCAAGGCGCGAGCCGCGGCAACCATGGCGTTGGAACGGGATGAGCGTTTGGCCGAAGCCCGTTCCTCCCTGGCCTTCGTGAAAATGTTCTATGACTGGGACTGGGCGGGAGCGGAACAGGAATTTCATCGCACCTTTGAGCTGAATCCCAACTACTCGATCGCCCGCCAGTGGTACGCGATGGAGTTGGCCGCTCTGGGACGGCACGAGGAAGCGGTGCGGGAAACTGAACGCGGCCTGCAGATCGATCCACTCTCGTTGTCCATCAACGCCACCTCCAGCTTGCTGCTGTATTTCGTACGGCAATACGACGAAGGGCTGGATCAAGGCCTGGCCACGGTCGAGATGGACCCCAGTTTTTTTGCGTCGCATTTTGTTTCGGCTCTCGCCCTCGAACAGAAGGGACAACTCGATCGAGCCATCCTGGAGTTTCGGGCGAGCGCCGACCTTTCGGGCCGCTGGCCGCTGTTCTTGGGTGGTTACGGCCATGCTTGCGCAGTCCGGGGAGAGCGCGAGGAAGCGCTGAAGATCGTCACGGAACTGCGCGACACATCCGTCGGGAAGTACGTGTCATCCTTTGCGGTCGCGGCTGTCTATGCAGGATTCGGTGACAAAGAGCTCACTCTCGACTGGCTGGAGAAAGCCTATGAGGAGCGCGGCACCTGGATGATCTTCCTGAATGTTCATCCTTACTTTGATTTTCTTCGGGCCGAACCACGATTTCAGAATCTGCTGCGAAAGATGGGTCTGCCGAAAGCCACGCGGTCAACGTAAGTCCGCGATTCCCGCTCTGTTTGCAGGAAATGAGCTTCCCGCTTGTACATACAAAATCAGCATACAATACCATATTTACAATGTTCCAGCCGGAACATTTGGCGGGTTTGTTCCACTCAGGTTTTGCCGCAGATGACGCCGTCGCCAGTTAACGAGCGGCCGCCGTTGTTTCTTGGGGTTTCTGGATTTGATTGCTACCCCCCTACCCCCCCCCTTATACCGAATCTTTAAAATCAATAAGTTACGGGTAAAATCCGTGATTTAAAGGACTTAGACGTTAAGCTGCCAAGTTATTCTGCTTCAATGGTTTAGCGGCATTTTGCCGGGAATCGACGCTAAAATCCGCGAAACAAAGGACTTCGGAACTTTGCTGGAGCTTCGCTGGCAAAACTGGCAACCTTGCCCAGTTCATGATTGCTGAGGTCATGGGCTAAGCGCAAGGGCAGATGTCACAAGGTGGGTGTGGAAAACGCCATATCGGAAGAAAACTAGGGTGACGGTCCCGTCCGTGCCACACTCCTCCCCGAGGGATCGGCGACCGTGGTGCCCACTCGCCGAAAACCGCGGCGAGTGGGGCAGCCTTTTTCGTCGTGGTGCCAGGAGCTAAGAGTCGAATGTGTGGGCCAGCTTCCGCAGGAATTGCTACCAAGCTTTCATCCGGAAAAGCCTACCTTGCTCGGTTTCGTCGTGTAGCGTCAATACGATCTCATCTGCGCTGAAGACGGGTCCTTCCTTTTCCGTGCGAGGGGGCAGATCAGAGTCGATTAGAGTGATGACCGATTGTATGCCAAGCTTCGCATAGTCATGAACAACAGCGAGCAAATTCTCCTTTTTTCGGTCATCGAGTGACTCGAACACCCCGTCGTGGTAAACGAAGCGAGGAAACTTCTGGTCTAGGTGGGATCGGAGAAGTGCCATGTCGAAAGCGATGGATAATAGCTTGCGGTATGTGTGGCCTCGATCCGCGCTAGTTGTATTCCCTGATTCGTCCAGAATCTCGACGCGAAAGTCGAGATGCCCTTCGCGGTTCGGCGAAACACTTAGCAGAGCCTTGCGGTTTATGACCTCCTCGACGATTTCGCTAAAAAAGATGCGAATGGTTGAGAAAAGACTTTTTGTATCGGAATTCTGCTGTTCAACATCCTGCTCGATTTGCGTCTGAAGGTGTTCACGTTCTTCGTTGATCGTACGAATGTCAGTGCGTAGCTGTTGTAGCCGGGCCAGAAATCCGCGCTGTCTCTCGAGAGATTGAATGTCTGCGCGTAGGGTCACGAGGTCGTCGGAGACTTGTTTGTATTTGCTGAATACGTCAGTGGAACTGAGGAACGCGAGCATGTCCGAGCGCTTCTTGCCCAAGGTATTCAGTTCGGCATTCAAGTCCTTTAATCGCATTTCGATTTCAGCGCGTTCTTCCTGCAGATACCCCCGCCGCTCATCGGTAATCGCCTTGTTGAAAGAAATCAGTTGCTGAAAGTCCTTTTTGATTTGGTCTTTGAAAAGAACTCCGGCTTCTTGGAAAAGGCGCTCGGCCTCGTCGGGGTTGAATAGAATCTGGTCGTCTTCAAGAGATGTCAGTATTTTCTTTCTGTTCTGGTTCAGCGAATAACGCTCTGCATTCAGCTCGGCTATACGAGTGTCGATTTCGTCGACTACGAGCTTGGTTTGATTCTTGTCCTGCGCGCGGAAATCGAATGCATCAAGGAGCTTCTGCTTTTTCTCCGCCTCCTTCTGTTTCAGCAAAAGCAGTCCTTCGATCTTGCTCAGATCCTCGACAGAGCCTCCAAGCTCGTTCATGATTGTGTGGACAGTCGTCTGCTTCTGAGAAAGCTCTTCTTCCTTTTTGTAGTGCGCCTCGACGATTTCGGCGTTAAACCCAAGAATGTGGGCGAGAAAAGGCTTCCAGTCCGCGTGCGCAGAGGCAAATTTATTGAGCTGGAACACGTCGCGGTAGTCATACTGCGAGCGCAACAGATAACCAATGACCTTGCGATAGGACCAAGGCTTTAGGGCACGCCAGTCCAAAAGGCTGTCAAGCATCTCCCGCGCGCGCTCAAACGGCAGTTCAAAGTGATCCCAGCCCGAGTCTGGCAGGGAGGTAAAGTCCTGACGGCGAGCTTCGTGTTTCTTGAAGCTGACTTTGGTGGCCTCTTCCACTCCTCGTCGCACGGTCAGAAAGGACGCGTCCGCCAATTCGATTTCGAGAAAAAAATGAAATCCTTGAACATTTCGAAATGCCGGAAGAGGAAGAATTTTGCGTCTCGTCCAGTAAGAAATCCGAAATCGAGCATCGCTCCGAGAGTGGTTTTGCCAAGGTTATGTGTGTCCTTGTCCTTATTCTCGGGCAGGCGAATCTCCGCCATTACCACATTCAGACCCGGGGCGAAGTCGATTGGGCCAAATATATCCGGTTTATTGGAATACAGCTTAGACAGCTTCATGAGGGCCCAAATATTCAACCGAGTCGGTCTTCGGGCGATAGTCGATCAACCCCATCAGGAAAAGGAAATTTAGAGCAGGCAAGAACAGGACATCGCCGCCGCTTACCGCTTTCTTGGCGTATTTGCGGAGCCCATAATAGTCATCAAGTCTCTTGGCCTTCAGGCGTCCCAAAAGGAGAATGGAGACGTTGATGACAGTGCGGTCGGGATGTGAATGTTTAGTTGGTCTGAGCATCGCCGGCATCTCCTATGTCGCAGTTCCAGTACATGTAAAACAGAACGGCACGCGTAAGACGCTTGTGCGCGTGCTGGCGAAGAACTGGATCACGGTCGAACAACAAATTTACCAAATACTCCATCACGTCGTCGAAGGTTTGATAATCCTTGCGGTTGGCGATGATCTTGAGCTGGAATTCGTCCACCACGGACTCATACAGGCGCATCAGGTCGTCGTTCTCGGGAGCCGCTAGAAAGGCGCGAATTTGCGCAGTTTCTTTCAGATATCGCTTCCGCTGGGCGACGGCGTACTCCTTGGTCATATTGTTGAGGGTGTTCTTCATCTCGTAGGTGGTGAAGCGCTGAGTCGGCGGGGTATCGAGGACGGCATTAATTGTCTCACGCTGCCGAGCGAGGGCCTGTACGATCTCGGCTAGGTCGTCCGGGCTGACGATTAGCGGGGAGTCGACGAGGTCGAGTTCGGCGAGCGTGGACACTTCAGGAAAGCTTTTGAGCCACATTTCGAGTTGTTCGAGGCCACATAGATATATGGAGGCCGGAGGGATCCCCGAAGACTTAGAGATGTAGGCAACGATTTCGCTTTGAGCATTGCCAGCCAGCCGCCTGTTGGCAAACAACATGTAGTGGTCGAGTTGTTTCTCCTTGCGCAGATTCGTTATACGCGGGAGTTCATCCCCTAGGACGCTCTTGGTATTCGCTTTTGGATTGTAAAAATCGGATTCCGAAAAATTGCGGTTGTGCCCATTGGTGTGTTTTGTTTGGATGATTGTGGTGCCAACCCATGAGGCAGCCTTGCTGGGGTGAAGTTCGGCGGTGCCAACAAATTTTGCGTCGCGGCCGCCATCTGGTCCTTTGGAGAAGCCTTGGACGGAAACGCCGAGAATCTTTTGACACAAAAATACGATTAAGGTTTCGAATTGCTCGTCGCCGAGGTTTTCGTAAGCGTACTTCATAGCGGACCCTGACTCGAAGGACATTAAAGCATACCGGGCATGGGAAATCCGCGTCAGTTCCTCGGCGGATGCGTGGTGGCCGATGCTACATTGCAATGTACAGGCGTCTCTATTTGGCGAACAAACGGCGAAATCTATTATACAACACTGGGGTGGGCAGCGAACGAGCATCGTCAACGAGAGTGAGGTACGGAGGGGCACCCCGTTCTTAGGACACGGCTGGCCCGCTTTTGGTCTTGATTTTGCAGGTTGCACGCACGGACCCCTTTGCAAGACCAGAAAAAGCAGGTTCCTCCGCTCCGCCGTCGCGTTCGCTCCGGCTCCGGTCGGAATGACAAAGTGGGGAGAGATGGCTTCACCACCCAAGAACAGCTACGGTTTGACGGCCACAAGGTTCAGCGCGCACGTTTCCCCGCTGAAGCAGAAAGCGTTGGTGGAGTTGGGCAGCGGCGAAAAAGAAATCTGATTCTCGTCCGTGAGCAGTTCGGTGTTGAGTTGATGCAACAAGCCGTCCGAGCCGGCTACATAAATCAGGGTGCCGTCCACAGTAATGTCAGCCGCCACGGGCGTGGCGTTGTTCGCCAGTTCAATGCCCGCCGCCACCGATTGGGTGTTGAAGCTGTAGATGAGAACCCCAACGTCGGTGGTGACGATGTAGGCCTGGGTGGCATCGGGCGAGAGGAAGAACGCGATGGGATGGAATGTGCCCTTGCCCAGATCGATATGTGCCGGCGGAAAAGGCACGCCTCCGGTAGTCATCGCCACCGTCAGGGGCTGCGGGCATAAGGAGGTATTGGGAGCCTGCTGCGAAGAATTGGTAGCAATAATGTCGATGCCCGTATTGTCGAGCCCGAAGAAAAAGTCGAGGCCAAGTGGCTGCAGCGCTGGGATGAAGATGTTGCCGAAGATGGTGTTGAGCGGAACGTTGCCGCCCGGAACCATTTTCAAAAACAAAGGCGGCCCTGGTAAAGTGCCGGCCGTAAAACTTGTTGCAGAGTAACTACAAGTGCTGTAGGCGGCGAGATTGCCCGACGTAGCGCCTCCCGAGAGCAGAGCGAACGATCCGCTGGAGTTGAAGACAATCGACGTGGCCGGCGTGGGCAATGAAATCGGCGGCTGCAAGGCGGAAAATCCCGAATAGATGTATAAACTTGTCCCGCCATTGCCCAGGATGAAAACCGTTGTTCCATCCGGCGAAAACGCGGCGGCAATTGCGCTGTCGATATCGAGGGAAGTGGAATTTGCCGAACTGGCCGCGGCATTCACGATATACACCTGATTCGGGGTCGAGACCGTATCGGAGAAAACCGCGAAGTTGCCATTGGGTGAAACGGCCAGGACCTTGCCCGTGACGTAGCCCGTCGGGTTGCCCGAAGCCGGTAGCGCCGTAAAGGGGTTGGCTGTTCCAATGTTACTGGGATTGATGGAAAGCGCGCCGAATTCACTCCCCATGTATGCCTTGTCTCCGGCGGGATCAAACATCAGCGAATTGGGGGGTGTCGGCAAGTTGCTGGCGCTTCCGGCAACCGTTTGACTGGTCGGAATGTAATACAGACCTACGGTGCAGAAAGCATCGCTGTAACAGTCCTGGCTGGTGGCCATGACATTGCTGGCGGCCGCGGCGCCAGTCACAATTCCGGAAATCGCGGTGACGGGATACACCGCCCTCGGAATGTAAGGCGATGTTGCAGGATATCCCGCCGGATTCAAGGGAAATCCGACGTTGCAGGTGGGCGGCGAGCAACTCGCCGTGATGGCCGCCGATCCGACTTGCGGAGAGTTTACCGAGCAGGTCGTACCTGCGCCGCATCCCGCGGAAGCGCTCCCCGGCGTAAGCGCAGCCGGCGTGCTGGAAACCCAGGTGAGCGGCGGCTTGGGAACGATGCAGCCTTGCACGTCGACAGCAGTCGCGGTGATGATTTCAGTAGTTCCTTTGTTGATGACGAAATTGGTTTCGTTGCTTTGCTGCAAGCCGCTGACGCCCAGTTGCAACGCGATGCACTGCACGTTGCAGGTTTCAAAATTGAAGGGCTGGCTATACGCTCCCGAAGCGGAGGCGATCACTTGCGTCTGTCCCGGAGTGTTGGCAGCGATGGTGGCCTGGTTGGTGGGCACGTTGTACGTATTATTGGTAACGACGGGAGTGATCGTGCCCACACTTGCATTGGCCTGGGTCCACGTAAATGGACCGACCGAAGCGGTAATGTCCGTGCCTTGACTGTAGGCTGTGGCTTGCAAAGTTTCCGTCTGGTTGGCCGAAAGACAGGCGCAGGGTTGATTGGGCTGGCAAACACTGGTGTTGAACGCGATGTCGCACGCGGCGGGCAGCGCGATCTGATTCGGGCAGGCCGGCGGCGGATTATTTACCGGTGGCATGATGCTGACCACGATGTTGTCGATGGGAGGATGGACAAAGACGAGAGTCGCCTCGCTGGTCTGCCCCAAAGCCGTGGCCGTGACCATGGCTGTGCCTTCGCCGGCTGGCGTGCAAACCGTATAAGAAGGAGCGTTCCAGCTGCCGGCACAGGCTCCGCCATTGGGAGCGATGTCTACAATGTTGGGATTGGTGGACGCGTAAGTGAAGACGGGATTGATCGAGCCATTGGTGACGTTTTGGGCGCTGGCGGTGAACTGAATGACAGCGCCCTCCTGCATGGAATAACTGGTCGCGGGGTTGAGCGTGATCCTGGCCGGAAGCGGCGACACCGGTGCGGGCTGTTTCTTGCTGCCGCATGCGGGCAGCAATAAGAATAAAGACATCGTGAGCGTAACGCACGCCAACCAACCGAAACGCAACCTTCCCATGCACCCTCTCGCCGCCTCGCGCTTCTCCGCGGGCCATGAACTCATCTCAAAAATAAATTGAAGTGGAAAACCTGTAGTTTAGAGGCTGGCAGCGAAATCAGCAAGCCGCAGTCGCTGGAGTGTCATCCTGAGCGTAGCCGTTTTCCAGGCGCAGCGAAGGATCTCCCCCATAGCGGATTCTGCGCGCGAGCCAAGACCCCCGTTGTCTCGTCCATTGCCCGCCTCATGCATTGGGATGCAAAAGTCCCGCGGGTTGCTGTATCGCTTAATCCTCGACGAATGATTTCAGCCGTGCCAGCGACTGGTCCCATTGCTCGGAGACGAGTGCGAGGTAGTCCTTGATTTCTTCGATCGGCTCCGGTTTGAGCCGAAACAAGCGTTCGCGGCCGGCCCGCACACAGCGGACCATGCCTGCGTGCTGCAACACGCGCAGGTGCTTGGTGATGGCTTGGCGCGTGAGCTTTGAGCCTTCGGTCAATTGCGAAATTGAATGGGACTCTCCCTGGCACAACCGCGCCACCAGAGACAGGCGCGTCTTGTCGCCCAGCGCGGCGAAGACGCGCGCGCTGGTATCGCTTCTGGCAGCGATGCGGCTAGGATTTTTGCGCGACATACTTTTCGATGTTCTTCATCTGCTCGGTCCAGCCGCCTTCGTTTCTGCGGAAGTTTTCCAGTTGGCGATCGGCGGGCAGTTTGTCGAAGCCGGATTCGGTGAGGGTGAGAAGCGTGCCAGTTGCGGTTTTCTCCAGCTTGAATTCGACGAGGGTGGTCGGCTCGTTCGAATAGTCCTGCGGGATGTCAGCCCTCTCGATCGACTTGACCTGCGGCCAGGTGAAGGAGAAAAGATGCTCAGGCTCCATCTTCTGCACGCGAGCTTCCCATTTGACGTGCTCGTAGCCGGGATGAGTGATGTGCCCACGTGAGATCTGGCCGGGGACGAACGGGCCATCGAGCTTGACCTTGAACCACTCGCCGAACTCGCGGTAATCGGTGAGGGCGCGCCACACGCGGGAGATGGGAGCTTTCAGTTCGATGCGCTTTTCGATGCGGTCGGGCATAGGCAACCTCTGGGTTGCATATTAGCAAGGAAGAGAAGGAAATGCAACTTTTAGGTTGCATTTCGCGGAAGCAGGAATTTGGGTGGGATTTAAGACGGAAGACCGTCTGGCAGCGCCTATCCTGCAAAATCTTTCACACTAGCCGGGCATCTCCTCCGTGAGGTAGGATTGCCACGCTTCGATTGCCATTGCCCGCGAGGCGTGAGGAGTTCAATGAGATTGGCAAAGTTCCTTCCGGCGGCTCTTTCAGTTCTGGTTTTGGCGCTTTCACTTTCGAACTTCGCCAAGGCGGCGACGCAGTTTGTAACGTTCGACCGTCCGGGCGCGATCTACACGGTCGGGTTGGGCATGAACGCTTACAACCAAATTGTTGGAAATTATTACGGGTCGGACAACGTTCAGCACAGTTTCTTATGGACTCCGAACGGGTCGCTCACGAACATAGATCCTCCGAATTCGACCCAGGCTACTGCGGTTGCAATAAACGGAAGCGGCGACATAATCGGTTATTACGCCGACGCTTCCGGCTTGTGGCACGGGTTTGTGCGGGATGCGGCCGGGAGCGTCACCACAATCGACGTGGCCGGAGCCACGGGCGGAACATTTCCCGAAGCTATCAACGCTTCCGGCGAGGTGGCGGGGCAGTACTTCGATAGTAGTACCTCTCACTCGTTCGTGCGCGACGCGAGTGGGAACATCACAACATTCGATCCGTCAGGATCGATCTTCTCAGGGGCCTTGAGCATAAACGACAAAGGCGTCATTGTGGGGACGTGGGAGCAGGTTGAGACTCCTTACAATGCGTTTCACGGCTATGAGCGTGACCAACTCGGGGACATCACCAGTTACGACGTACCGGGAACTGGGACTGGAAACGGAAGCTACACCGAGGGCGGATATGTGAACAAAAGCGGCGAGATAGCAGGCACCTACATCACGGTTGGAGGGGCCTACCGCGGATACGTCCGGAGCATAAGCGGCGCCTTCGCAACATTTGGGTTGGCTAAAACACAGGGCGGCTACGGAATGTTCATTTACGGAATCAATGATAGCGGTGAGGCAGCAGGAATCATCGATCAGAATGGCTCCCAATCTGGGCTGATCCGGGAGCCAAACGGCGATATTGTCAGTTTCAACGATCCTGACGCCGGGACCGGGAAATACGAAGGGACGCAGGTCTATTCCATTAGCGGCACAGGGTCGACAACTGGAGTGTATGTCGATGCGAATTTGGCTGCCCACGGCTTCATTCGCTACTGATGCGAGGAGACCCAGCCTCCTTCAAAAATCTTGGGTTGACGACATTTCCATTCCATTGCTATATTTAAAAGGTTCCGCGAGTTAATCCAGGCTTGCTGTGTGTCGTCGGGGAGTTGCCTTGTGTGTCTTGCAGGTGCGCGAACCGGCGGCAGAGTTTGAGAAACACGTTTCCGGTCAGATAGAATAAGCTGGTTTGGTTGAGCTGGTTTTATTAAGCTGGTTTTATGAAGTAAGAGTTGAACCGGAAATTTTCCTCGCTGAAACGTTCCTGCGCTGCCTTCCGCCCTATCACGAGGGCTCCGGTTGCGAGTAGTTTTTCGCAACGGAGTCTGCAGAAGGATATGCAGGACAGACAGAGCTGGCGATACGGAGCACCCCCGGAATGCGGGCCGGGTGCCACCGTCGACAGCCAAATCTAGATCGGACGGAAATTCTCTCACCGCGATTGGTGTGCGGGCGAGAAGCATGGCGGGTGAATTTGTGCTCGTCAGCCTGCGCAGTGTGACTCACGCGCGGGATTCTGATGAGCGGGAGATCCTTCGCTACGCTCAGGATGACAATGCGGTTGGGTAGTAGTTTAAGGAGCGGAAACAGTGCCTACTTTTAATCAATTGGTGGCGCAGGGCCGGAAGCGGCCGCGGTATAAGACGGCGAGTCCGGCGCTGCAAGGGTGTCCGCAGAAGCGCGGGGTTTGCACGCGCGTGTACACGCAGACGCCCAAAAAACCGAACTCGGCGCTGCGCAAAGTCGCGCGCGTTCGCCTGACCAATGGAATTGAAGTCACGACCTACATTCCCGGCGTCGGCCACAATTTGCAGGAGCACTCGATTGTGCTGATCCGCGGGGGCCGCGTGAAAGATCTGCCGGGCGTGCGCTATCACGTGATTCGCGGCACGCTGGATGCGGTGGGCGTGGCCGGACGCCAGCAGGGAAGATCGAAGTACGGCGCCAAGCGGGCGAAGAAGGGTTAAAGGTAGGGCCGGCGTCTCGCCGGCAAGAGTGCCGCCGGGGACGGCGGCGCTACAGGAGCTAAAAGCTTACATGCCTCGTAAAGGACATACATCCAAGCGCACCGTGCCAGCCGACGCCGTCTACGGCTCGAACCTAGTGACGAAGTTTATTAACTCGATGATGTGGCAGGGCAAGCGCTCCACCGCCGAGGGCATTTTTTATGAGGCCCTGGGCAAGGTGCAGGAAAAAGGCGGCGACGAAGCACTCAAGCTGTTCACCAAGGCGGTCGAGAACACCAAGCCGCTGCTCGAAGTGAAGACGCGGCGGGTGGGCGGCGCGAACTATCAGGTGCCGGTGGAAGTGAATGCGGACCGGAGAACCTCGCTGGCGATTCGATGGATTCTGACTTACGCCCGGGGACGCGCTGAGCGTGGCATGGTTGACAAGTTGAGTAACGAATTGCTGGATGCAGCCAACGGTAAAGGCGCAGCCATCAAGAAAAAAGAAGACGTTCACCGCATGGCGGAGGCTAATAAGGCATTCGCGCATTACCGGTGGTAGGAAGTGCATAGGTCCTTGGCGGCAAAAACGCCGCTCAGGATGACAAGAGTTTTAGCTGAAGGCTGATCGCTGACAGCTGATTTCGGAGCCCAGAAAGAGTAGAGATAAGCCGTGCCCAGAACAGTCCCATTAGAGCGTTGCAGGAACATCGGCATCATGGCCCACATCGATGCTGGGAAGACCACTACGACGGAGCGCATCCTTTTCTACACGGGGAAGACGCACCGCATCGGAGAGGTGCACGAAGGCACGGCTACGATGGATTGGATGGAGCAGGAGCAGGAGCGCGGCATCACGATTACGTCGGCCGCGACGACGTGCACCTGGCGCGACATTCGCATCAACATTATCGATACGCCCGGCCACGTGGATTTCACGGCGGAAGTGGAGCGCTCGCTGCGCGTGCTCGATGGCGCGGTGGCGGTCTTTGACGCGGTGCATGGGGTGCAGCCGCAATCGGAAAAAGTTTGGCGGCAGGCCGATAAGTACGGCGTGCCGCGGATTTGCTTCATCAACAAGATCGACAAGATGGGCGCGGATTTCGAGCATGCCATCGATACCATCCGCAAGCGCCTGAGCGCGAAGCCGATCGCGATTCAGATTCCGATTGGGCAGGAAGACAAGTTCAAGGGCGTCATCGATTTGATCAACATGAAGGCGATCGTGTGGGAAGATGACACGATGGGCGCCGAATACGTCACCGAAGAAATTCCCGCCGAACTGAAAAAGAAAGCCGAAGCGTTTCACGCGCAGCTGGTTGAGAGCATTGCCGAGAACGACGACGAAATCCTGCACAAATTTTTGGAAGGCGAAGAGATTACCGCGGATGAACTTCGGGGATCACTGCGCAAATCGACCATCGCGTTGAAAGTATTTCCGGTCGTGGTAGGGACGGCGTTCAAGAACAAAGGCGTGCAGCCCCTGCTCGATGCGGTGGTAGATTATCTGCCGTCGCCGCTCGATGTGCCGGAAACGCATGGACTGAATCCCGACAATGGGGAGAAGATTTTCCGTCACGCAGACGACAAGGAGCCGTTTTCAGCGCTGGCGTTCAAGATTATGGCTGACCCGTTTGTCGGCCAGTTGACCTTTATTCGGGTTTATTCCGGGCAGCTCAAGACCGGGGACTCGGTGCTGAACACGGGCCGCCGGCGCAGTGAGCGCATTGGGCGGCTGTTGAAGATGCACGCCAACAAGCGGGAAGAGATCAGCGAGATTCTGGCGGGCGATATTTGCGCCGCGGTCGGACTGAAGGGCGTGAGCACGGGCGACACGATTTGCAGTGAAGATCATCCCATTGCGCTGGAAAATATTACGTTTGCGGTTCCGGTGATTTCGGTTGCCGTCGAGCCCAAAACAAAAGCCGATCAGGAAAAAATGGGCATGGCGCTGGGACGCCTAGCCCAGGAAGATCCTACATTTAAGGTTCACACCGATCCCGACAGCGGGCAGACCATCATCAGCGGCATGGGCGAGTTGCATCTGGAAATCATCGTTGACCGCATGATGCGCGAGTATAAAGTCGAGGCTAACGTCGGCAAGCCGCAGGTGGCATATCGCGAGACCATCCGCAGGCACTCGGAAGCGGAAGGGAAATATATTCGCCAGACCGGCGGCAAGGGCCAGTACGGGCATGCCAAGATCAAGCTGGACCCACAACCGCCGGGTCTGGGTTACGAGTTCGTCAACGACATTACGGGCGGTTCCGTGCCCAAAGAATTCATCAAGCCGATCGATCAGGGAATTCGCGAGGCGCTCGAAGGCGGCATTCTCGCAGGCTATCCCATGGTCGATGTGAAGGCGACGCTGTATGACGGCAGCTATCACGACGTCGATTCGAACGAAATGGCGTTCAAGATTGCGGGCTCAATGGCGTTCAAAGAGGCGGCCCGCAAGGCTTCCCCGGTGCTGCTGGAGCCGGTGATGGCAGTGGAGGTGGTGACTCCGGAGGATTATGCCGGAGTGATCATGGGCGACCTGAGTTCGCGACGTGGGCGCATCGAAGGCATGGAGCATCGCGCCGGTTCGCAGGTGATCAAGGCGATCGTGCCCTTGGCGGAGATGTTCGGTTACGCGACCCATATGCGTTCGTCGACCCAGGGCCGCGCCGAGTACTCGATGCACTTTGCGCGCTATGAGGAGGCTCCGCGGTCGGTGGCGGAGGAAATCATCGCTAAGGTGCAGGGGACGACGAAGTAGGAGCGTTTAGCGGGCGTGAGCCCGCTGCGATCATCCTGAGCGTTTTTTGCGAAGGATCATATCAGTGGAAGAGTTGCACAGGTCCTTCGCGGCAAAGACGCCGCTCAGGATGACAGAGCTTAGAAGTAATTGTTGAGAGCTGAGGACGAACATGGCGAAAGAGAAATTTGATCGTAATAAGCCGCACTGCAATGTGGGGACGATTGGTCATATTGATCACGGCAAGACCACGTTGACGGCGGCCATCACGAAGGTATTGCAGAAGCACAATCCGAAGATCGTGTTCCGGTCGTTTGACAGCATTGATAATGCGCCGGAAGAGAAGGCGCGTGGCATCACCATTGCGACGGCGCACGTCGAGTATGAGACGGCGAACCGGCACTACGCGCACGTGGATTGTCCGGGCCACGCGGATTACATCAAGAACATGATCACGGGCGCGGCGCAGATGGATGGCGCGATCTTAGTAGTGGCGGCGACCGACGGTCCGATGCCGCAGACGCGGGAACACGTGCTGCTGGCGCGGCAGGTGGGCGTGCCCTACATCGTGGTCGCGCTCAACAAATGTGACGCGGTGGATGACCCGGAGCTGCTGGATCTGGTGGAGCTGGAAGTGCGCGAGTTGCTGAAGAGCTACAAGTTTCCCGGCGATGATGTGCCGGTGATTCGGCTCTCGGCGCTGGGCGCGCTGAACGGCGAAGAGAAGTGGGAGAAGCAGATTGACGCGCTGATGGAGGCGGTGGATAAGAGCGTGCCGCAACCGGCGCGCGAACTCGACAAGCCGTTCCTGATGCCGATTGAAGACATTTTTTCGATTCAAGGGCGCGGCACAGTGGTGACGGGACGTATCGAGCGCGGCAAGGTGAAGGTCGGCGAGGAAGTGGAAATTGTCGGCTTCCGCGACACGCGCAAGACGGTAGTGACCGGCGTGGAAATGTTCAAGAAGCAGCTGGACGAGGGCATGGCGGGAGACAACGCCGGACTGCTGCTGCGCGGCATTGCGAAAGAAGATGTGGAGCGCGGCATGGTGCTGGCCAAGCCAGGGTCGATTACTCCGCATACCAAGTTCAAGGCGGAAGTTTATATTCTGACCAAAGAAGAGGGTGGGCGGCACACGCCATTCTTCAAGGGATACCGTCCGCAGTTTTATCTGCGCACCACCGATGTGACGGGCGTGGCGGAGTTGCCGGCGGGCACCGAGATGGTGATGCCGGGCGACAATGTGAGCCTGGTGATTGAACTGATCACGCCGGTGGCGATGGAGAAGGGCTTGCGGTTTGCCATTCGCGAAGGCGGGCATACTGTGGGCGCCGGAACGATTGCCGAGATTGTGCAGTAGGTGCCGGGTGGAGCGGGCGCGGTTACCCGCTAGTTTGTGGCACGGCAGGCAAGCGGGCAGGAGTGCCCGCTCCACGCGAGCAAATTTGTTCTTTCCTTCCGGAGACGCCGGAAGGGGTTAGCGAGAGTGCAACGTGATTAGTAAAGAAAGAATTCGAATCCGGTTGAAGGCTTACGACTATCGCATTCTGGATCAGTCGACGGGCGAGATTGTCGAAACCGCCCGCCGCACTGGAGCGCAGATCGCCGGGCCGATTCCACTGCCCACGATGAAGAACAAGTACTGCGTGCTGCGTTCGCCGCATGTGGATAAAAAATCGCGGGAGCAGTTTGAGATTCGCACCCACAAGCGCCTGCTCGATATTCTCGAGCCGACGCAGCAGACGGTCGATGCGCTGATGAAGCTCGACCTGCCGGCGGGCGTGGATGTGGAGATCAAGGCATTCGGGAAAGAGCATAAATAGCGCAGGCAGGCGCGGGCTGCGCCCGCGGAACGGACGAATGCGTCCGTTCCCACACGAGCTCCCCAGCCAATAGATGCCGGTAATCATTGGTGAGCCACGCTGGGCATGGAGAGAGAAATGGCAACGCGAGTTACAGGAATTCTGGGCAAAAAGGTCGGCATGACGCAACTGTTTGACTCCAAGGGCGACGTGCGCCCGGTCACAGTTTTGCAGGCTGGCCCGTGCGTGATCACGCAGCACAAGTCGGCGGTGAAAGACGGCTACGAGGCGGCGCAGATTGGACTGGTGGAATTCGTCAAGCAGTCACGCTTGACCAAGCCGGCCCAGGGACATCTGGCGAAGAACAATCTTCCTCCGGTGAAGTTCATGCGCGAGGTTGGGCTTGAGGCTGATGGAGAGGGCGAGGGCGCAGTCAAGGCTGGCGACCGCGTGCTGGTCGATATTTTTGACGGCGAAAAGTTTGTCGATATCGTGGGAGTCAGTAAAGGCAAGGGCTTTCAGGGCGTGGTGAAGCGGCATCATTTTGCCGGTGGTCCGAAGACGCACGGATCGATGTTCCAGATCACGGGTTCGATCGGCTCCTCCGCGTTTCCTTCGCGCGTATTCAAAGGCATGCGTATGTCGGGACACATGGGCAACGAGCGCGTGACCCAGCGCAACTTGCGCGTGCTGGGCGTGGACAAAGACGAGAATCTGCTGGTGGTAGAAGGCAGCGTGCCCGGGCCCCAGGGCGGCTACATCGTGATTACGAAGTCGAAGAAGCCGCCCCGAGAGCGCCGTGGATTTGCGGGTTCAGCTACGGTTGATCCGCTGAAGGCGGCCAAGCGAGCTGCGAAGAAGGGTTAGTGGCAGCGCGGGCGCTTGGTCAGCGCTGTGTGCAGCAGCGTAGGAAATCGCGGGCAAGAGTGCCCGCGCCACAGACAAAGATGTTCATGGAACTATATGGCAACGATTGATATTCACGATTTGAGCGGAGCCAAGGTGGGAAGCTTCGACCTCGCCGATGAGATTTTTGGCGCGGTCAACGAAGACCTGATCTGGGAGGCGGTGAAGCATTACCGCGCCGGTCAGCACCGCGGCACGCATGCCACCAAGGCCCGCTGGGAAGTTTCCGGTTCGGGTAAGAAGTTGTGGAAACAGAAGGGCACGGGACGGGCGCGTATCGGCTCGATTCGTTCGCCGCTGTGGAGGCATGGCGGCACTGTGCACGGTCCGCAACCGCGCTCCTACGACTATGCTTTCCCGCGCAAGAAGCTGCTGGGCGCGCTGCGCTCGGCGCTGGCCTCGAAGTTTGGCGACGGCAAGCTCACGGTGGTGAACACCTTCGAGTTAAAAGACGCGAAGACCAAGGCGTTCCGCGCCGTACTCGATGCGCTGAAGGTGGAAAAGACGGTGCTGATTGTGGAGGCGCCGAAGGCCGCCAATCGCAATCTGGAACTCAGTTGCCGCAACATTGCAGGGCTGGAGCTGATTGCCTCCAACGAAGTTCATCCTTATCACTTGCTGAAGTACGATCGCGTGATTTTTTCCCACCCTGCGATCGAGAAGTTGCAGATTTCGCTGAAAGACACGTTGCCCAAGCGGCATCGCAAGCCGGAAGAAAAAGACGACGAGAGCGCGAAGAAGGCGTCAGTATCTCCGCGCAAACGTACGCGGCATGAAAAAGCGGCGGAGGTGGCATAAATCAATGAAATCCGCATACCAGATCATTCGCCGTCCGGTAATCACCGAAAAAGGTTTGGCGATCAAAGAAAACCAGAACACGCTAGTCTTCCAGGTGGCTCCGCAGGCGACCAAGACGGAAGTCAAGCAAGCGGTGCAGACGATTTTTAAAGTGAAGGTGCTCTCGGTGCGCACGGCGGTGTATCCGGGAAAAGAACGGCGGCGCGGCAAGTTCGCCGGCTATCGTGCGGATTGGAAGAAGGCTTACGTGCGGCTGCGGGCCGGCGAGAAGATGCCGGAGTACGCGCAGAATTTGTAGTGGGCAGGGGCTTGGGCTAAGAGCATAAGAGCTAAAGGCTGATTTTTATGGCAATCAAGACTTACCGACCGACAACGCAGACTTTGCGCTACCGCACCACGATCGTCAACGACGACATCACCACACGGACTCCGTACAAGCCGCTGGTGGAAAAGAAGCAGCGCACCGGGGGACGGCGCAATTCCGGCGACATCACCATCTGGCACCGTGGCGGCGGGCACAAGCAGAAGCTGCGCATCATCGATTTCAAGCGCGACAAGGCTGGCATTCCAGCGACGGTAACGACGATCGAGTACGATCCCAACCGCTCGGCGCGCATCGCGCTGCTGGCCTATGCCGATGGCGAAAAGCGCTACATTCTGGTGCCTGAGGGCATGAAGGTGGGGCAGAAGATTGTGAGCGGGCCGGAAGCCGACATTCTGGTGGGCAACGCCTTGCCGCTGCGCAACATTCCGCCGGGCACGTCGATTCATAATCTGGAACTGAAGCCGGGCAAGGGCGCGCAGATGGTGCGTTCGGCCGGGGGCGCGGCACAACTGGTGGCGAAAGAATCCGATTACGCGCTGGTGAAATTGCCTTCCGGCGAGACCCGCAAGATTTCGCAGGATTGCATGGCGACCATCGGGCAGGTGGGCAACCTCGATCACGAGAACATCACCATCGGCAAGGCCGGACGTACGCGCTGGCTGGGCTGGAAACCGGTGAACCGCGGGGTCTCGATGAATCCGGTGGACCATCCGCATGGCGGGGGTGAAGGCAAGACCTCGGGCGGACGGCATCCGGTGACACCCTGGGGACAGCCGACGCGCGGATATAAAACGCGGAACAACAAGCGGACCGATAAGTTCATTGTGAACCGTAGAAGCAAGTAAGGCGGGAAGTGAAACCAGGATTCCTCGCTTCGCCCGGAATGACAAAGTTGAGTGGCTGAATGACAAGGGGTTTGAGCTAGAAGCTTAGGAGCTAGAGGGTAAGATTTATGGCACGTTCAACGAAAAAAGGCGCGTTCGTGGATGGCTTCCTGATGTTGCGGGTCGAGGGCATGAATTCGCGCAACGAAAAGAAAGTTTTGCGCACCTGGTCGCGGCGCTCGACCGTAGTGCCGGAGATGGTGGGGCACACCATTGCGGTGCACAACGGAAAGAAATTTATTCCGGTGTATGTGACCGAAAATATGGTGGGGCACAAGCTGGGCGAGTTCAGCTTCACGCGCAACTTCAAGGGGCACTCGATGCGGGCGGCCACGGAGGTTGCGGCGAAGCCGGCGGGCATACCGGGAGGTCCGGGAGCGATCACTCCGGCGGCAGGGCCGAAGGCGTAATCCCGCGGCCAGCTTTTGGCGGCCAGCTAAGAAGCTGCTAGCTAAGAAGAGAAGAAGAGATAACGACTATGGAATTTCGAGCTGAACTGCGGTATTTGCGAGTGTCGCCGCAAAAGGCGCGCCTGGTGCTGGAGTTGATCAAGGGCCGCAGGGTGGAAGAGGCGCGCAACACGCTGCTGTACACCAAGAAGCGCGTTGCCGCGCACGTAGGCAAGCTGCTGCAGTCGGCGCTGGACAACGCGAACTTCCTGAGCGCCGAGAAGAATCTGGATGTCGATATCGACAACCTGTATGTGAAGAACGCGATTGCCAATGAGGGGCCGCGGATGAAGCGGATTCGTCCCGCGCCGCAAGGTCGCGCCTATCGCTATCAGCGCCGCATTGCGCACATCACGCTGGTGTTGGCGGAGCGCGGGAACGGCACGGCTCCGGCAACAGAGGGCGGCGGGGCGGCAGGTGCGGCTCCTAAAAAGAGACGCGCTCCCGTGGCGAAGAAGGCGGCGGGCGCCGGGAAGACGGGCAAAAAGAAGGCGGTTGCCAAGTAGGGATAGAATCCCCATTTCTCGCGCCAAGAACGCGCGAGAAATGGGGCACCCGACGGCAGTCGGTTCCCTCGAGATGACGAGTTCTTAGGCTTTGATTTAGGAGAAGCAATGGGACAAAAAGTCCATCCTTATGGTTTTCGCCTCGGCTATACCAAGCCGTGGAAGTCGCGCTGGTTTGTCGAGCGGGATTACGACAAGCTGCTGCTGGAAGACGTCAAGCTGAAAAACGAACTGAAAGACAAGCTCAAGTCGGCGGGCGTGAGCGCCATCGAGATCGAGCGTCCGGGCAACAAGCTGCGCATCATTATCAAGACGGCGCGTCCTGGAATTATCATCGGGCGCAAGGGCGCGGAAATCGACAAGCTGAAAGGCGACCTGCAGAAGCGCACGTCGCGCGAGGTCTTTGTCGATATCCAGGAAGTGCACAAGCCCGAACTCGATGCCCAGCTGGTTTCCGAGGCCATTGCGCTACAACTGGAAAAGCGCGTCGGCTTCCGGCGGGCGATGCGCAAGGCGGTCGATTCCGCGCTGCGCTTCGGTTGCAAGGGAATTAAGGTCCGCGTGAGCGGGCGCCTGAATGGAAATGAAATCGCGCGCTCCGAGTGGTATTTGCAGGGACGTTTGCCGCTGCACACGTTGCGCGCCGACATCGAATACGGATTCTCCGAAGCCCGGACCACCTACGGCGTGATTGGGGTGAAGGTCTGGGTGTACAAGGGCGAAATTCTTCCCACGAAGAAGCGCGAGCAGACCACGGGTGTGGGAGCGTTTTAGGGAGCAGGGGCTACGAAGAAGCGTGGCTGAGATCCTTCGCTCAGGATGACAAGGCGCGCGCTCAGGATTGACAAGGGAACGAGCTGACTTATGTTGATGCCAAAAAAAGTGAAGTACCGCAAGCAGCAGCGCGGGCGCATGGCGGGCAAGGCCTGGCGCGGAAGCTCGCTGGCGTTTGGGGATTTCGGGCTGAAGGTTCTCGAGCCCGGGTGGATCAGCGACCGCCAGATTGAAGCCAGCCGCGTGGCCATGACGCGTTTTGTCAAGCGCGGCGGCAAGATCTGGATTCGCGTGTTTCCCGACAAGCCGGTCACCAAGAAACCGGCTGAAACCCGTATGGGCAAGGGCAAAGGTGCGCCCGATCATTGGGTCGCAGTAGTTCGTCCGGGAAAAATTTTGTTTGAGATGGAAGGCGTCGCGATCGCAGATGCGACGGAAGCGATGCGGCTGGCCTCGCACAAGCTGCCTCTGCGCACCACGTTTGTGAAGCGCGAGACGGCGCACTAAAGACGAAGCTATCAGCTTTCAGCCGTCAGCTCTCGGAAAGAACGAGAGTGTGCGGGGAGAGAAAGCTGAGCGCTGAAAGCTGAGAGCGATTTATGAAGGCTGAAAAAATCAAGAACTTAACCGACGGCGAGCTCCAGCATCAGGGGCGGGATCTGGCGGACCAGTTGTTCAAGCTGAAATTTCAGATGAACATGGGCCAGAGCGAAAGTTTGAAGAAGATCCGCGGGCTGCGCAAGGATATCGCGCGGGTCAAAACAATTCAGGGTGAGCGCACGCGCGCCGCCGCATCGGAGAAACGCTAATGGCGGAAACCGCAACGGAAAGGTCCGCAACGCCGCCCGTCGAGCAGGTCCGGGGCCGGCGCAAGGAAGTGGTGGGCGAAGTGGTTGCCAACCGCATGCAGAAAACAATCGTAGTCAAGGTGACGCGCAAGAAGGCGCATCCCTTCTACGGCCGGGTCGTAGCCCGCAACAAGAAGTTTTATGCGCACGACGAGCAGAACGAGGCGCATGTGGGCGACGTGGTGCGGATTGAAGAGACCCGTCCGCTCTCCAAGCTGAAGCGCTGGAAGCTGAAAGACATTGTGCGCAAAACCGCGCTGGTGCCGGAAATTGTTCTGGAAAAAGAAAGCAAGTAAGTAGGCGCCCGGTGGTTGGAGAAGCTCAAGGGAGACAGAAGCCATGGCTGTGATGATGAGAAGCATGCTGGAGGTGGCGGATAATTCCGGCGCCCGCAAGCTGCAGATGATTCTGCCGCTCGGCGGCGCGACCGGTCCTAATGCCGGCCTGGGCGACATAATCACCGCTTCGGTTAAGGAAGCGTCGCCCGATGGCCAGGTATCGAAAGGCAAAGTGGTGAAGGCGGTGGTGGTTCGTACGCGCAAAGAGCACCGCCGGCGCGACGGAACCTACATCCGCTTCGACCAGAACGCGGCAGTGTTGATCAACGATGTGGGCGAGCCGGTGGGCACGCGCGTCTTCGGTCCGGTGGCGCGTGAGTTGCGCGAGAAGAAGTTTTTGAAGATTGTGAGCCTGGCGCCTGAGGTGATTTAGGCCTTTGAAAGGATTGAGCGATTCAGCGATTGAGTGATTGTGCGATTGAAGATCGTAACTAGAGACGGATGGTTTTCAATCGCTCAATGATTCAATCGCCCGATCGCAAAATGGGGTTATGAGAACAGTCAGCACAGTACACAAGCGAGTGGATATCCGCCGCAACGACAACGTGAAGGTGATCACGGGGCGGGACAAGGGCAAGGAAGGGCGCGTGCTGCGCGTGTTTCCCGATGACAGCAAGTTGCTAGTGGAGCACGTGATGATGGTGAAGAAGCACGTGCGTCCGAACCCGCAGCGCAACATCAAGGGCGGGATCGCCGAGCAGGAGAGCCGCATTGCGATTTCGAATGTGCAACTGGTGTGTCCGAGTTGCGGGCCGGTGCGCATCGGCCACGAAATGCGCGGCGACCGCAAGGTCCGGGTATGCAAGAAGTGCGGAACCACGCTGGATAAGTGACGCCGTCTTGCGAGGCGTACGAGCCTCGCGGCGTCATCCGGAGCGAAGCGAAGGATCCAGCGAAATAAATTTTCAGTTCTCACGAACCGGTAACCACTCCGAAACCGTGAGGGAAGTGGATAAGAACGCGATGGCGAGAGATAAAGAAAAGAAGGGTTCCAAGGATTCCGGCCAGGAGCAGGCGAAGCCGGAGCAGGCTCGGCATAGCGCCAAGGAGCGTCCGCGGCTGCGGCTGAAGTTCGAAAAGGAAGTCGCTCCGGCGCTGTTGAAGGAACTTGACTTGAAAAATGCGATGGCGGTTCCGCGACTGAGCAAAATCGTGGTCAACATGGGCATGGGCGAGGCCACGCAGAATTCCAAGGTGCTCGACCCGGCGGTGAACGAACTGGGGCAGATCACCGGGCAGAAGCCGATTATCACCAAGGCGAAGAAATCAATTGCCGCGTTCAAGGTACGCGAAGGGCAAGCGATTGGCACCATGGTCACGCTGCGCGGCGATCGCATGTATGAATTTCTCGATCGCCTGGTGAGCCTGGTTCTGCCGCGCGTGCGCGATTTTAAGGGAGTCTCCACCAAATCGTTCGATGGCCGGGGCAACTACACCCTGGGCTTGCACGATCAGTTGATTTTTCCCGAGATTCAGTACGAAAAGGTCGACAAGCAAAAGGGAATGAACGTCACCATCGTGACCACGGCGCCGAACGATAACGCCGCGCGAACTTTGTTGAAGCACCTGGGGATGCCCTTCCGGGCGTAAGAAATCCTGGTTTGGAAACTTTCAAACTGGGCAACGTCGAAACTGTCTTTTTAAGGATTGCATGACAACAGCGAAAAGAGTGAAAGACGCGAAGATCGAAAAGAAGTTTGCGACCGCGCGCGAGAAAAAGGAAGCGACGCCGAAGTTTTCCACGCGCCGGCACAACCGCTGCAAGATTTGCGGACGTCCGCGGGCTTATCTGCGCAAGTTCGGCCTGTGCCGCTTGTGCTTCCGCGGGCTGGCGCTGCGCGGGGAAATCCCCGGCGTATCGAAGTCTTCGTGGTAGTCAAGCCGTCGATGGCTGGCCGTTCGACAGAAGTCGCTTCGGCAGAAGTTGGCGATAGATGAGTTCAGGTTGCAACCGGCCGTTTCCGGGTTCTTGGCTAACCACCAACGACTAACCAGAAACGACCGAAAACGCCGCCGCAGGTTCTTCGCGAATCGCGGAGCGAACGGGTGGCGAGAGGAGAAGCAAACGATGAGGTTGACCGATCCGGTCGCAGACATGTTGACGAGGGTGCGCAACGCGCTCCAGGCGCGGCACCAGAAGGTGGACGTTCCCGCTTCCCGGCTGAAGGTGGAGATCGCACGCATCCTGAAGGAAGAGGGATACATCTCGAATTTCAAGGCCACTGAAGAAGAAGGCCACAAGGTGATCCGGATTTATTTGAAATACGGCTCGCACAACGAGGCGGCGATTTCAAAGGCGGAGCGCGTTTCGCGCCCGGGCTGCCGCGTATACGTGCGCCGCAGCGAGATTCCGCGCGTACTGGGCGGTATGGGAATTAACATCCTGACCACGCCCCGCGGGGTGATGACCGGCCGCCAGGCCCGCAAAGAGGGCGTGGGCGGCGAGTTGTTGTGCGAGATTTGGTAGAAAAGCAGCCTTCAGCTATCAGCCGTCAGCTATCAGTAAAAGCGGCGATTGAAGCTGGGAGCTGATGGCTGAAAGCCGAGAGTTAATCCTATGTCGCGAATTGGAAAAAAACCGATCCCGATCCCCAAAGGGGTGACGGTACGATTAGAAGGCAACACGGTAGTGGTGCAGGGTCCCAAGGGCAAACTGGACACAGTTCTGCCTACCGGCATCAAGGTAGAACAGAAGGATGGCAATATTGTCGCCATCCGCGAGAACGACTCGCAAGCTGCCGTGCACGGCTTGGCGCGCGCCCTGGTCAACAACGCCGTGGAGGGCGTAACCAAGGGTTGGACCCGCGACCTTGAGATTGTGGGCATCGGCTACCGCGCCGAGATGAAGGGCAAGGGCATGGTGGTATTCAATCTGGGATACTCCCATCCGATCGAGTACCCGTTGCCAACCGGGGTGGAAGCGGCCGTCGATCCCAAACAGACCAAGGTTTCGTTGACCGGGATCGACCGCCAGCAAGTCGGCCAAGTTGCGGCTGAAATGCGCTCGCTGCGTCCGCCCGATCCTTATAAGAATAAGGGCGTGCGGTACGCCGGCGAGAGATTAAAGAAGAAGGTTGGCAAGACCGGAGCGAAATAACGCGGTTTGGCAGGCCCGTTCGAAGCGGGAGCCTGCCGGCGTGATCCAGAGCGAATGCGAAGGATCTTGATCCTGCTGGCCAGCATGTTGTCGAAGGACAGACTATGTTTACGAAGAAATCGAAGAACCAGAAACGCGGGCACGTTCACGAGCGTATCCGCAAACGGATGCAGGGTACGGCGGAGCGTCCACGGCTGAATGTATACCGTTCGCTCAATCACATCTATGTGCAGGTTATCGACGATCTGCATGGCCAGACGCTGGTTGCGGCAAGTTCTGCCGAAGGGCAGAAGGAACAGCGCCGCACCGGCGGCAACGTAGCTGCGGCCAAGGCGGTAGGTAAGGCGATTGCGGAGCGCGCCAAGGCCAAGGGTGTGAGTAAAGTTGTGTTCGACCGCGGCGGGTATATTTATCACGGCCGGGTGAAAGCGCTGGCCGATGCGGCGCGCGAAGCCGGATTGCAATTTTAAAGGCAGCTCGCAGCTGTCAGCTCTCAGCTATCCGCTGAGGCGACAGGCTTAGAGCTGAAAGCTGATCGTTGAAAGCTGGGTTTAAAGAATGCCAACAGTGATTAAAAAGCTCGATGCGAATTCGTTTAATCTGAAGGACCAGGTGGTGGCCATCAACCGCGTCACTAAAGTGGTGAAAGGCGGTAAGAACCTGTCGTTCGCGGCGCTGGTGGTGGTGGGCGATCCGTCGGCGGCGGTGGTGGGACACGGGGCGGGGAAGGCCAAGGAAGTTCCGCAGGCGATTCGCAAGGCGATTGAGTCGGCGAAGAAGAATCTGATCAAAGTCAATCTGACGCAGACTTCGATTCCGCACCTGATTTTGGGCCGCTACGGTTCGGGGAAGGTTCTGCTGAAGCCTGCTCCGGAAGGTACGGGAGTGATTGCCGGGGGCGCGGTGCGCGCGGTGATGACTTCGGTGGGAATTCAGAATGTACTGACCAAGTCGATTGGCACGACCAATCCGCACAACGTAATCAAGGCGACGTTTGACGCATTGAGGCATCTGAAGAGCCGTGAGAGCGTGGCGGCGCTGCGCGGCAAGACGATGCAGGAGCTGTAGGGAATCGCGCGATTTTGCGATCGGGTGATTTGAAAAACTGCGATGGCCTGGTAAGCGGGTTTGAGGGATTGAGGGATTAATGATGACGACGAAGAAACCGAAGGCGGTTGCAGGGAAGATTCACCTGAAGTGGGTGATTTCGGCGATCTGTGCCCCCGTGAAGCAGAAGCAGGTGGTGAAGGGGCTAGGATTCACCCGGCTGAACCAGGTGATCGAGCGTCCGGACAATGCGGCGATTCGCGGCATGGTGGCCAAGGTTCCGCATCTAGTGGAGATTTTGAAGTAGCTGTTGGCTTTCAGCTATCAGCCAAAACCAAGATCCCTCGCTTCGCTCGGGATGACAGGTGGGGCTGGGAGCTGACGGCTGAGAGCTGATGGCTGACGACCGACAGACGAGAATTTATTTATGAATTTATCCAATATTCGAGCACCGAAGAAGTCGTCGGAAAAGCGCAAGCGCGTGGGGCGCGGCATGGGCTCCGGCATGGGCAAGACGTCCACTCGCGGACACAAGGGCCAGCGTTCGCGAACTGGTATGCGGCTGATCCGCGGCTTTGAAGGCGGCCAGATGCCGCTGCACCGGCGCATGCCGAAGCGCGGTTTCACCAACATTTTCCGCAAAGAGTTCAACATCGTGAGCCTGGAGCGGCTGGCGGAGCTGGGCGAGGAATTGCTTGCCGCGCCCATCACCCCTGACGTTCTCCGCAAGGCGGGAGTGATTAAGGCCAAGCATCCGGTTAAAATACTGGGCGACGGCGAACTCACGGTCGCTATCACCGTGCACGCGCACAAGTTCTCCAAAACCGCGGAAGAAAAGATTACCAAGGCAGGCGGCAAGGTTGAGGTCTTGGTTGTGAAGGCGGGGCAGTAATGTTTGAGAAGCTGGCTAACATTTTCCGCATTCCCGACCTGCGCAAGCGGGTCCTGTTCACGCTGGCTATGCTTTTTGTCTACCGGCTGGGGGGGCATCTTCCTACTCCCGGCGTGAACTTTCTCAAGCTGGAGGACGCCTTCAGTCACAATGCAGGATCGCTGCTGGGGTTCGCGGATTTGTTTTCCGGCGGCAACCTGCGGCGCATGACTATTTTTGCTCTCGGAATCATGCCGTACATTACGGCGTCGATCATTTTGCAACTTTTGACCGTGGTGTATGAGCCGCTGGCCAAACTGCAAAAAGAAGGCGAGATGGGGCGCAAGAAGATTACGCAATGGACGCGCTACATCACGGTAATCCTCAGCGCGGTGCAATCGTTCGGCATCGCCATCGGCCTCGAAAAGGCGGGAGACTTCGTTCTCCACCCCGGTCCCGGATTCATTCTGATGACCATGCTGACGCTAACTACGGGCAGCGCATTCATCATGTGGCTGGGCGAACAGATTACCGATCGCGGCATCGGCAACGGGATGTCCCTGCTGATTTTTGCCGGCATTGTGGTTGGCCTGCCGCGCGGGGTCGAGGATCTGATTGACAAAGCCAAGAATGGGACTTGGGGCGCGATCACGCCGGTGCTGATGGCGGGGCTGGTTGTGTTCATGATTGCGGTGGTGGCGTTCATCGTCTACGTCGAGCGCTGCGAGCGCCGTATTCCGGTGCAGTACGCGAAGCGCGTGGTGGGGCGTAAGGTAATGGGCGGGCAGTCCACGCACCTGCCTCTGCGGGTAAACGCGGGCGGCGTCATGCCGGTGATCTTTGCTTCTTCTCTTTTAAGCTTGCCGCCAATGATCGGTTATGGCCTCAAGAACAGCCGCTATTTTGGTGGCCTCATCCAGGCGCTGGGCTTCGGCGAACCGCTCTACACCTTGCTGTACGCGGTCGGCATTATTTTCTTCGCGTACTTTTATGTGTCGATCGTGTTCAATCCCAGCGAAGTTGCCGACAACATGCGGAAATACGGCGGATTCATTCCCGGCATCCGCCCGGGCAAGCGCACGGCTGACTATATCAACGAAGTGTTGACTCGCATCACGCTGGTGGGCGCGCTGTACCTGATCGTGATTTCGTTCATTCCGGAGTGGATGATCACCGGTATTCACCTGAACCACCTGCCGTTCTGGCTGGGAGGCTCGATGTTCGAGCGGCTCCCGGTGTGGGTCACCAACGGCTTGGGCGTGAACTTCTATTTTGGTGGAACCTCGTTGCTGATCGTGGTGGGTGTAGCCATGGACACAGTCACGCAGATCGAGGCGCAATTGATTATGCGCCATTACGATGGCTTTACGCCGCGCAGCGGAAGAATTCGCGGCCGGCGCAACTGGTCGTAGGAATTTTGTAATTGAGTAATTGGGTAATTTCGTAAGTTGAAAAACCGAATCGGGCTTGGCTTTCAATTACCAAATTACGCGATTGCTCAATTACTAAATGCATTCTGGGGGGGTGCTGTGCTTTACCGGAATGGCCTTGTGGGAGGCTAACCGGGATCATTCAGATCGGGAGGCTTTGGCCAACTGATGGCGCAGGAAACCTCACGCGATATAGGCCCCGTGGTTCTGCTTGGACCCCCGGGGGCCGGTAAAGGAACACAGGCCAAGCGCATGATGGAGCGGTACTTGATCCCGCAGGTCTCCACGGGAGACATTTTGCGGTGCAACGTGGCCCAGGGAACCGAAGTCGGACTGGCGGCCAAAGCGGTGATGGCTCGAGGCGAGCTGGTTTCCGACGACTTGGTTTGCGAGATGGTCCGGCAAAGGTTGAGCCAGCCGGACTGCAAACGAGGTTACATTTTGGATGGCTTCCCCCGGACCGCAGCCCAGGCTGGGTGGCTGGACGCGTTGCTGGACGATAAGCTCTTTGATAATTGCCGGCCGACCCGGGCGTGGCCAATTGTGATCCGCCTCGAGGTGGATTATAATCAGTTACTGCTCCGGATTACTGGACGCCGTTCTTGTCCCACCTGTGGACGGATCTATAACGTCCACTTCCAGCCGCCCCGCGTCGATGAACTTTGCGATGTCGACGGAACGAAGCTGGTAACCCGCAATGACGATCGGTTGGAGGTGATTCAGCCGCGTTTAACGGCTTACCAGGAGCAGACTGCGCCGGTAGCGGGTTACTACCAGCGCACCGGACGGCTGATTTCGGTGAATGGCGATCTGCCCATGGACGAGGTTACGGAACAGATTTTCAGGATCCTCGAAGACCATCACGCTTGAAGATCATCACGCTTAAGGCAGCGGGCGATGGAGCGAGCGGTTTTAGGATGCGACTGCGCGAAAACATTTGAGAATGGCGATTGTGTGCAAATCGGCGTCGGAGATTGAACGCATGCGGCAAAGCGGCCGCATCGTGCGTCTGGTGTTAGACCACGTTCGATCGATGGTCGCGCCCGGCGTCACCACCATGGATCTGGAACGCGGCGCGGAGAAGAAAATTGCCGAACTGGGTGCCAAGCCGGCGTTTAAAGGATATTTCGATTATCCCTGCGTGCTTTGCACCTCGGTGAATGAAGAGATTGTCCACGGCATCCCGTCGGAAAAGCGGGTGCTCAAGGACGGAGATATCGTTTCCATCGATTGCGGTGTGGTACTCGATGGATATTATGGCGATGCGGCGATTACGGTGCCGGTCAGCGAAGTGAAGGCGGAATTGCGGAAGTTGATGATGGTGACCGAGGAATCGCTTTACAAAGGCATCGATCAGGCGCTGATCGGAAATTCGGTGGGCGATGTAGGAGCGGCGGTGCAGGAGCATGTGGAAGCCGCCGGGTTCAGTGTGGTGCGCGAGTTTGTAGGCCATGGCATTGGGACGCGCCTGCACGAAGAGCCTCAGGTTCCGAACTTTGGGGCGCGCGGCCACGGCGCGAAGTTGCGCGAGGGCATGGTCATTGCCATCGAGCCCATGGTGAATTTTGGTAAGCCCGAAACCCGGGTGCTGGGTGATAAGTGGACGGCGGTGACGGCCGACGGAAGTTGCAGCGCACACTTCGAGCACTGCGTAGCGGTGACCAAAGAAGGTCCGGTGATTTTGACCAGATAAAGCAGTGGCCAGTGATCCGTGATCAGTGGCCAGTTATCAAAATAGTAGTATTGGTACTACGGAAGCGCGGGTTACTGGCCACTAGCCACTGACCACTGATTCTAAGGAGCGAATGAATAAAGAAGGCGCGATTGAAGTTGAGGCGTCTAGCGGGCGTGAGCGAAGCGAGAGCCCGCTGCCGAAATCCCGAGCGTTTTGTGCGAGGGATCTCGCGCGTAAGAAGCTAAGGAGCGAATGAGTAAAGAAGACGCGATTGAAGTAATGGCGGTGGTTCTGGAGCCGCTGCCTAATGCCATGTTCAAGGTGGAACTGGAGAATAAACACCAGGTACTGGCACACGTTTCCGGCAAAATGCGTAAGAACTTTATCCGCATCCTGCCGGGAGATAAGGTCGCGGTGGAGCTTTCTCCCTACGACCTGAATCGCGGAAGAATTGTTTATCGCTACAAATGACGCCGTTTAGCGAGGCGTCTGAGACTTGCTGGCGTCATCCTGAGCGAAGCGAAGGATCTCCCGAAGAACGAGGGAAGTTGGAACTGTTATGAAAGTACGGGCATCGGTTAAGAAAATCTGCGACAAGTGCAAGGTCATCCACCGCAAAGGTGTGGTGCGGGTGATCTGCGTCAACACGAAACACAAACAGAGGCAAGGATAGTTTGCCTTTGGGTGGCGCAGCGCTTCAGCGCTGCGATTAACGGCATTTCGCATTGCGGCTTTAGCCGCTGAGGTCAAAGAACTATGGCACGTATCGCAGGCGTCGATTTACCGCGCCAGAAGCACATCAACATTGCGCTGACCTACATTTACGGTATCGGGCATCCCCGCGCCGGCGCCATTCTGGATGAGGCGAAAGTCGATCCCATGCGCAAGGTGCAGGATCTCAGCGAAGAAGAAGTCAACCGAATCCGCACCGTGATCGAGCAGCAGGGGATGGTCGAGGGCGATCTGCGCAAGGAAGTTTCGATGAACATCAAGCGGCTCATCGAAATCGGCTCCTATCGCGGTTTCCGTCACCGCCGCAACCTGCCAGTTCGCGGACAGCGCACTCACACCAACGCGCGCACCCGCAAAGGCCCGCGCAAGGGCACGGTGGCGCAGAAGAAGAAGGCGACGGCAAAAACCTAAAAGCAGTGTCCAGTGTCCAGTGGTCAGTGGCTAGTAAAACCCTGACAAAACTGGCTACTGGCCACTGACCACTGGACACTAACTATGGCGAAACCAGCAGCAGCGGGCGGCGCGGCCGCACCGGATAAAAAAGGCAAGAGCAAAAAGTTCAAGAAGAAGGAGCGCAAGCACGTTCCGCACGGGTTGTGCTACGTGCAGGCGTCCTTCAATAACACGATCGTGACCATCACCGACATGAACGGCAACGTCTTGTCGTGGAAGAGTTCAGGGTCGCTCGGCTTCCGCGGGTCGCGTAAGGGCACGCCCTTTGCCGCGCAGCAGGCCGCTTCGAATGCGGCCAACATGGCTCGCGATCACGGCGTTCGCAGCGTGGATGTGCGCGTGTCGGGCCCCGGTTCGGGACGCGAGTCGGCAGTACGTGCCTTGGCGTCGTCCGGGATCAACGTCCGCTCCATTCGCGACGTTACCCCGATTCCGCACAACGGCTGCCGTCCGCCGAAGCGGCGCAGGGTTTAGAAAAGTGACCAGCGGTCAGTGACCAGTGGCCGGTAAGATCAAGATCGAACGCGGTTACTGGCCCTAATCACTGGCCACTGACCATTGATTTTCGTCCGGGACGAAGGGTGAAGCCAAACCTGTAAACCGGTCATCTAAAAGGAGAATAATTTGGCACGCTATACCGATGCAGTTTGCCGTCTATGCCGCCGCGAGGGCATGAAGCTGTTCCTCAAAGGCTCGAAATGTTTCAGCGATAAGTGTCCCATCGAAAAGCGCAATTTCGCTCCCGGACAACATGGGAAAGACCGCAAGGCCAAGATCGTTGGCTACGGCCTGCAGTTGCGCGAGAAGCAGAAGGCCAAGCGCATCTACTTCACGCTGGAAGGCCAGTTCCGCAATTACTTTGAGAAGGCGGCTCGCACTCGCGGCGTAACCGGCGAGTTGCTCTTGCAACAACTCGAGCGCCGTCTGGATAATGTGGTCTTCCGCCTCGGATTCGCGCAATCCCGGCGCCAGGCGCGGCAATTGGTGCGCCACGGGCACGTTGCGGTCAACAATCGGAAGGTCAACATTCCTTCGTATGAAGTAAGCGCGGGCGAGGAGATTGCCATTCGCGAGAACAGCAAGAAGCTGGTCGTGCTCGAGATGGCGAAAGAGTTTGCCAGCCACGGCACGACGCCGACCTGGCTGGAAGTGAATCGCGATGCGTATACGGCGCGCGTGCTTTCGTTACCCAAGCGCGAAGACATTCAGTTGCCGGTCAACGAACAGTTGATTGTGGAACTATATAGCAAGTAAGAGAAGTTGAGTGATTGAGCCATCGGGTCATTGAGTGATTTTAGAAGTCACTCAATCTCCCGATCGCTAAATCGCTCAATGTCGGTCCACATTTCGAGCCAGATCAGCCTTTTCTGACGCGGAGCTGAGTTGGACCACTCAGCGAGTCAGAATCGAGCCAAACGGCCGAAGGAGAAACAAATGCTTTGGAAGGGCTTTCAAAAACCAAAACGTCTCGCCGTCGACACCTCTTCACTCACCGATAAGTACGGAATTTTCTGGGCGCAGCCGTTTGAGCGCGGCTTCGGCACCACGGTGGGCAACGCTCTGCGGCGCGTGCTGCTGAGCTCCATCGAAGGCGCGGCCGTTACCGCGGTGAAGATGGAAGGCGTGCTGCACGAATTTCAGTCGATCCCGGGCGTGGTGGAAGACGCGACCGACATCATCCTCAACTTGAAGCAGATTCCCTTCAAGCTGGCGGGGGATGCGCCGAAGGCGATTTATCTACGCGCCGACCAGCCGGGCGTGGTGACGAGCGGCATGATCGAAGCCGATGGCGATGTCGAAGTTCTCGATAAGGACGTTTACATCGCGACGGTGAGCGAAGGCGGCAAGCTGGAGATGGAAATGCGCCTGAAGCGCGGCCGCGGCTATGTTTCCGCCGACAAGAATTTTGACGAAGATCTCGGCATCGGATTCATTCCCATTGATTCCGTGCACTCGCCGGTGCGCAAGTGCAACTACACGGTAGAAGCCGCGCGTCTGGGGCAGATCACCGATTACGACAAGCTGACTCTCGAAGTCTGGACCAACGGCTCGATCACTCCGGCGGATGCGATTGGCCTCTCGGCGAAGCTGATGAAGGATCACATGAATATCTTCATCAACTTCGAGGAGGAAATCGAAACCGGCACGTCGCTTTCGGATGATCGCAAGCCTGAGATCCACAACGAGAACCTGAACCGGTCGGTGGAGGAGCTCGAGCTTTCGGTGCGCAGCTACAACTGCCTGAAGAACGCGAACATCCAGACGATCGGCGAACTGGTGCAGAAGACCGAGTCGGAAATGCTCAAGACCAAGAACTTCGGCCGCAAGTCGCTGAACGAGATCAAGGAGATTCTTTCCTCGATGGGTTTGAGCCTGGGCATGAAGATTGACGAGCACGGCAACGCGGTGCCCGGACCGACTTCGAATCTGGTGCTGCCGGCTTCGGCCTACGGTCCGGACGACGGACTATAAGAACAGTGGTCAGTGGCTAGTGGTCGGTGGTCAGTAAAAATAAACCGCTAGCCGCTGACTTCGATTTACAGGAAGCTTTGAAAGGGCGCGGCTTTTCGCCGCGCCGTCTGAGCGTAGAAAGAATGCGGGGCTTTCGCCCCTGAGGTTTCCCATGCGTCATAAAGTTGCTGGTTACAAACTCGGACGAAGCCCCGCACACCGGCGCTCGCTGCTGCGCAACCTGGTCACATCGGTGATCGTGGAGGAGCGCGTCGAGACGACCGTTCCCAAGGCCAAGGCTGCCAAGCCAATCGTCGAAAAAATGATTACGCTCGGCAAGCGCGGCGACCTGGCGGCGCGCCGTCTGGCCACGGCGTACCTCATGACCGACGAAGCGATCGTAAAGCTGTTCGACACCGTCGGACCGCGCTTCGGCGACCGCAACGGCGGATACACGCGCATCATCCGCACGGGCTGGAACAAAGGCGATGGCGCCGATAAGGCTTTCCTCGAATTGCTGGGCAGCGAAAAGGTGCTCGACGAAAAGCGCGAAAAACGCGCCGAAGCCCGCGCCAAGAAAGTCGCCGAAGCCAAAAAGGCGATGGAAGACGCCGAGGCCCAGGCGCAGCACGATGGCGGCGTGGAGCCGACCAAGGATCACGAGGAAGATAAGAAAGAGTAGTTCGTGGGTGGCGCAGCGCCCTTCGACTTCGCTCAGGGCAAGCTCTCAGCGCTGCGATAAGACCTACTAAGATGGGTAACCAAGAAAAGCACGGCGCAAGCCGTGCTTTTTGCTTTGTCATCACGTTCGTTCTTGCCCTCTGGTTATGCCGCAACTCACTTCAGAGATGGTAAGAAAGAAGCATGACGGTTGGAACTCGCGCTGCCAAAAATCTCCTCCTAGGGCTCGCTGTTGCGTTCACATTCGCTCATGCCTGTCAGGCATCGGACGACAGTCCCTGTCATAGTCATTGCGGTATCGCCAACGTCTGGGCCGAATTCAATGCCTTCGAAATAAAGATGTCCGTTTCCGGCCAGTTGCATAGCGCCCACTGGAGAGGGCGGTTCGACAGAAATACCAACGACATTCAAGTTGAAGTGGAGAACTCCGATGGCGAAAAACTGGTGCGGGGAAAGATCCTAATGGTCGGGGGGCGCGTCCTGGCGGTTCAAGGCCCAATTACAGAGCAGGGCTACGAGATCGATGCCCTCGATGCTCCTGTCCTCGAGTACCAGCTTATCCTGAAGCTCCTCTCGAAGGCCTTGCCCAACGGCCCCGAAGAAATCAGAGGTAAGAAGGCGGTTAATTTCAAAGAGGAGAAAGAAGGAATCAGTCTGGCGACTCCCAGTGCGGGCGGCACGATTCCAGCGCCATGGAGAGTCAGAGGCGAGGTAAGGGCTGACTCGGCGGCTGTCGTCGATTTTAAACTGACGCTGACGTCGGCTGGGTCGAAGTCCACCGAGATCAGAGAAACGACGTTCGCGGGGGAACTCTCAAAAGATGCGAATGCCAAGATCGACGACAGTATCTCGCTAGAGGGGTGGAACTTGTTTGGTGTCGGAGTTCAGCAGAGGAAAACGGATAACGGGACGATATACGACTACGGTGCCGGCCCCGCTCCCGCCGCCTACAGAACGGTTTCGGACGTTCGCAAGAGGATTGCTCAGGATGACTACCCGGGCGAGCCGGATGCATCGAAGGACTTCACCGGATTTTGGAAAGAAGACTGTGAGGAAGCGTTCGGCCTCCAGATTATGCACTATGGTCCGCGCGGTGAATACGCAGTGACATTTTGCGGCCCCGGAGGCTGCGGCGATCCTTCAGAAGAGCGGCCCACCCTCATCACGAAGGATCCCAACTACCAAGTCGTGAGCGAGAGCGAGCTGAAGGTCCCCATGGGAGATAGCTGGGAGACCTATCGCAAGTGCACAACGGACACACATCCGGTCCTCAAATATAGAGAACGCTGAGAAGCCAGCCTTCTTTTGCGCGGGACGTGCGCATCCGTACATGTCCTCCGGCGTTCCCGCCGTAATCTTGCGGCAAGCTGTTTTCCCGATACACTTCCGCTAGCATGGGGTTCACTCGCACACAGATCGCGATTGCGGTCAGCGCCAGCGCGCTGCTGGTCTTTGGATTTCTTGGCTACATCTGGTGGCTGAGCAATCAAGGGCCGGTGCTGGCGCGCTCGGAAGAGCGCGATTCTCTAACCGGGCTGCCGGTCAGCATCAAGATGAACCCGCTGCGCGACCGCACCATCGAACACAGCGCCAACGCTTTCATCCGGCAGATTCACGATGGACATTGCGACCAGTTGCTCGCCGACTGGGAGCACGATTATCGCAAGAAATATGCGCACTTCATCTGCAATTCGGAGGCGCAGCATCCGCTTCTATCCTGGGAGCTGGCAGAGTGGGAAAGTGCGCCACCGCTCACCATTCTTCACTACCGCGGCAACCGGCTGAGCCAGGTTGGGCAGCCGGGAACGTATCAGGAGTTATTCACCGTCACCACAGAACATAAAGATGGCAAGTGGGTGGTGACGAAGTACGACGCGATGTACTAGCAGGCTGCTGAAAACTCGCTGTTGATGCCCTGAAAGCGCTGAAGCGCGGTTGGGGTTGAAGGCCTTAGCGGCACGACTTTAGAACGACAGCAAATCTTTCCTCGGCGGGCTCACAGCAGGTCCCTCCACTGTGCTTCCCTCCTTTCGGTCAGGAAGCTTCGGTCGGGATGACAAGGGTTCTTGGAGCGCTGATCTATTAAATTATCAACTACAGGATAAACCCACGAAGAAAATTGGTATTGCGCCTTCGTGGTAAAAATGGAAGGTGCCCGAACGTTTCCCCGAGCGTGAGCCCTCTGCTTCCCGCAACGTTTACGCCTTCGGCCTCACCTCTTTTCTGAATGACACTGCGACCGAGATGGCCTACTGGGTGTTGCCGGCGTTTCTGGCGTCACTCGGCGCGGGGCCGGCCCAGTTGGGATTGATCGAAGGCGTGGCTGAAAGCGTGGCATCGTTTGCCAAGCTTTTTTCAGGATACCTTTCCGATCACATTCATCGCCGCAAGCCGGTCGTCGTGGCCGGATATGCGGTCGCGAACGCGGTCAAGCCTTTGCTCGCGCTCGTGACCGCGTGGCCACAAATTCTTGCGATTCGCTTTGCGGACCGCCTCGCCAAAGGCGTGCGGGGCGCCCCGCGCGACGTGATGGTTGCTGAATCCGTTCCCCGGGAAAAGCTAGGCTCGGCTTACGGTCTGATTCAGTCGATGGATTCCGCCGGCGCCATCGCCGGACCGTTGGCGGCTCTATTTCTGCTGGGACGCTACGGAATCCGCAGCGTATTCTGGGCGGCGGCAATTCCTGGCGCATTGTGCGTGGTGGTCGCCATGCTGGCGATTCGCGAAACCAGGCGACAGCGAAACGAGACGGAGAATCCCGCCGTCCTCGATCTCCCTCAGGGGCTAAAGCCCTCGTCCTCAGCAACGCGTGACGGCACGACTGAACGTCGTGCCCTTCCCGAATCCGTAGCTAAGAAAGTTCATTCGCTGCCGGCGAGTTTCTACCTGGTGCTGATCGCGGGGACGCTTTTTTCGTTGGGAAATTCCAGCGATATGTTCCTAGTTCTGCGGGCGCAAAATGCCGGCATTGGGGTAAGACTCGCGCCTCTGCTCGGCCTGGTCTTCAACATCACTTACACGCTTGCATCCTGGCCCGCAGGGTGGTTCAGCGATCATGTATCACGGCGGCTCGTCGGATCACTTGGCTATGTAATCTTCGCGGCTGTCTATGCGGTTTTCGGATTCGCGCCTTCCACTCTGGCTATTTGGATTGCCATGGCCGTGTATGGTTTCTACTACGCCCTTACGCAGCCCGTGCTGAAAGCCCTGGTGGTGGAGAGCGTGGATGATTCGGTGCGCGGGCGGGCGCTGGGGATTTATTTTTTTGTGACCAGCATCGCAACCCTGGCCGCAAGCCTGATCACGGGTGAGTTGTGGAAGCATTACGGCGCGAGCGTTCCATTTTGTTTTTCGGCTGGCCTAGCGCTACTGGCAGCGGGGTTGTTGCAAGGTGCGGGCTGGTTCAAAAATCTTGGGTGAACGAAATCTGACGCTTCAGTTCGCGGCGTGGAATCTGGCGCTGTCTCGTAAGCCGTGGTCGCGTGACGCGAAATGGTTCCACCACAGGTAGATCAGTATCTGCGCCCCGATTCCGGCGCAGGTATCGAGCACCACATCTTGCCAGCGACCAGTGCGGGACGGGATAAAGCTCTGATGCCATTCATCCAAGCTGGCGACCAGTGCAGTGCCGAGGACCGCGATGGTCGACCAGAGCGGCGTCCACTTCGCACCGTCCATGGCAGGCAGCGTGGCGCGCCAGGCGCGGAAAAGCAGGATGCTCAGCATAGCGTAGCCGATGACGTGGCCTGTCTTTCGAAGGTAGAAGTGCCAGTATTCGAAGCGCTCCCGGCCCATGCGAAAAATGAAATGCAGCAGAGGATAGAGAATGCGGCTGGTGTTGCTGGCCGAGAGCAGCGCGGTCGATTCGATGGCGATGACGATGAGCCACAGGATCGCAGCGATCCAGGTCATCAGCACGTCATGACGATTGCGGTTCAAACTAAAAGGCCATTCCCGGATCGCTTTCGCAGGAGAGCCGAGAGCTTATCCTGAACTTGCCGAACGCGTGGCGGTCCGCACAGGAACAAATTGGCGACATCACATTACTCGACGCCATAATTTGGGGCCTCGCGAGTAATCATTACGTCGTGGACGTGGCTTTCGCGCAGGCCAGCGCCGCTGATGCGCACGAAGCGAGTTTTCTGCAGCAACTCGGCGATCGTGCCGCAGCCGCAATAGCCCATGCCAGACTTCAATCCGCCCACCATCTGATGAACGATCATGGCGACCGATCCGCGATAAGGCACGCGTCCTTCAATGCCCTCGGGAACGAGCTTGGCCAGTCGGTTGGAGTCACCATCGTTGGCAGAGACCGCCGAAGACGAATCACCTTCGGTGCTCTGGAAATAGCGCTCGCTCGATCCTTGCGCCATGGCGCCAATCGATCCCATGCCGCGATACGACTTAAACGATCGTCCTTGATACAGAATGAGCTCGCCGGGACTTTCATCAGTGCCGGCGAAGAGTGAACCGATCATGACCGCGCTGGCTCCGGCGGCAAGCGCCTTGGTAATGTCGCCGGAATATTTGATGCCGCCGTCGGCGATGATGGGAATGCCCGCGTCTTTGACGGCGCGAAAAGATTCCGCGATGGCTGTGATCTGCGGTACGCCTGCGCCGGTCACCACGCGCGTAGTGCAGATGGAGCCGGGACCAATGCCGACCTTGATGCCGTCGGCGCCTGCACGCGCCAGTTCGCAAGCGCCGTCGAAGGTCGCAACATTTCCCGCCAATAGCTGCATCTCGGGCAGTTTCGATTTAATGAGCTTCACCGCATCGAGAACTTTTGTGGAATGTCCGTGGGCGCTGTCGATGGCGAGTATGTCGACTTTCGCCGCGGATAATTCCTGCGCCCGCTCAAGATAGTCGCCGGTGGCGCCAATGGCTGCGCCGACGCGCAGGCGTCCGTGAGAATCCTTGGCGGCGTTGGGATACTTCAGCTTCTTCTGAATATCTTTTACGGTGATCAGTCCCTTAAGGTTGTAGTCGCGGTCGACGACGAGCAATTTTTCCACGCGATGCTCGTGCAGAATTTCTTCGGCATCTTCCAGAGTGGTACCGACCGGAACCGTGATGAGATTTTTCTTGGTCATCACCCGGTCAATGGGAATATCGAAGCGGGTCTCGAAGCGCAGATCGCGATTGGTGAGAATGCCGACAAGCTTGCCGTTCTGGGTAATCGGCACACCGGAAATTTTATATTTGCGCATTACCTCGAGTGCGTCGCTGACTTTGTCGGTGGGCGACATGGTCACGGGGTCGACGATCATGCCGCTCTCCGAGCGCTTCACCTTATCGACCTCGTTGGCCTGCTGCTCAATCGTGAGATTACGATGGATGATGCCGATGCCGCCCTGCTGGGCGAGCGCGATGGCCATGTGCGATTCGGTGACCGTATCCATCGCGGCGCTGACGATGGGGATATTCAAGCTGATGGTACGTGTGAGTTGCGTCTGAGTCGAAGCGGTGGCGGGAATTACATCGGAGCGCGCGGGGAGGAGCAGAACATCGTCGAAGGTGAGCGCTTCGGGTACTGGGAAATGAATCATAAGGGTCTCGGAGATTCTCCCTGGCGTGGAGCTGAGTCTTTATTCTAGAGAGAGCGCGGGGTTGAGGCAAATGGGTGTGCGGATGGTGACGGAGGTGTCGTGAAATGCGAACTCCCGCAACTCTCCAACTCTATCGCTGCAATGTGCACATCGCCATATAAACAAAAACCGCGAGGGATAGGAACACCCATGAAGAATGGCGCCCAACGGTGGTTTGCCAGCATGGAGCGCGGCCCGTTACGCTCTGCGCTGAAGCTGCCCTCGTGCGCGTAATGGGGAAATCTCCTGCCTCCGTGATAATTGCGATCAGCGCAGACTCTAGTTCACGGTCAGCGGCGTGGTTACGCTGCCCAGCTTGCCGGTGACATTGTCGCGAATAACCACCCGCACGGTGTACTGGCCGGGGCTGAGTTCCACCGAATTTGTGAAGCCGATGCCGTTGGCGCGAAGGGTCGCCATCTGCGCCTCCGGCACCGCTGCAGTAATGGTCTTGCCGATGGTGCTGGCGGGTTGGCCGTTCTTGCTGTGGTCGAGGTACGCGGCCGTTGCAATATCAAAGTTGAGGTGGCTCTGCCCTTGGTTGCCTTCGAGGGACACGCTGTTGGGGGGCAAGCGAACTTGAAACTCCGCTTTTTTCTTTTCGCCGTCGCCGGATACTCCCAGCCATTTCACGGTCAGCGGCACGCCTGTGCCTTCGATGGGCGAGGTGAGCGCGTAACTTAAGTCGGTACTGCGCGTCAGTTCCAGATGAATGGTCGCGTTGGTGACGAAGAAACCCTTGCGGGCCCGGACCTCGGTGTCCTTCTTATCTACCTTCACCTTCAAGTCCCGCCAGCCCGCATGGTTGTTATGCGTGTCCAGATAATAGCCGGCAAGATAGTAGGAAGACGCATCGTCGGCGGCGCGTTTGAAGCTGGACGCCAGATCGTTCGTGTTATAGAAGGCTTTTCCGCCAGTCATGTTGGCAAATTCGTTGAGCGTGTCGATCGACGACTGCTGCAGCCACGAGCGGTTGTTGAGCTGGCGCACGAGCGCCGCACCGGTGCGCACATTGGACCTGCTAGCGTCGCCGATGGGAGAAGTGTTCGTCAGGCCGCGCACGTCCACCGGGTAAACCGAGATCTGCGCCGCAGTCAGCGCCCCCATGGCCCGTTCATACAGCTTCGAAAGATATCCTCCAGGTACGGCTGCCGGAGAAGAGATGGTAAAAGGAAATCCCCCGGTGGCCCAAATCAGCGATTTGCGCCCGGGAATGCCGGAAAGCGACCACGCAATTCCGAGAAACGCATTCATGGTGGTCTCGATGGCGTTTTGTTGCTGGAACTGGGAGTAAACCGCGTCGCCGCGTTCCATGAAGGCGTCTATCGCCGCGGTGGGATCGGAGCCCGGCGCGACGGAAGGAATGTCGGGTATGTCTTCCGCAGCCGCGTCCGCCTGAGCGTCGATGTCAACGCCTTGCATGGCCGGCATTTCTCCGCTCGCTTTCTTCAGTACCTGAAGCAGTTGCGCCGAGTCGCCGGTCAACCCCTGGACGATTTTGAGGCCGTGGCTGGTGATGATCATGAGCGCCAGCAACTGGCCGGAGTCCATGGTATTGGCCAGGTACTTGACCAGCTCGCGGCGGCCCGTGGTTTGATCGAGAAAAGGTGTGTTGACCGTATCGAGAGCGATCACCGTAATGCTGCGCGGCTGCTGCTCCGATAGCGTCAAGTTGCTGAACTCTCCCGGCTTCGGCGCTACCACCGGAAGTTTCGCGTTGCTGGTTACGATCTCTTCGAAGGTGGAGACCTTCTGCTCTTTGCCATTTTCGAAAATATGAAAGTCTTCCTTGGTCAAAGCGTGAAGGTGGTTCCCCGCCTTATCGGTGACTACGATCGGAACTTGTACGAGAATCGTCTCCGTACGAAACTCGATCTTGCCTTCATCGTTCGCCGTGGTTAAAGGGACCGAACTCGGCAAGCTGCTGCTGGAACTTCCCGACGAGGATGGAGTGGTCGTGCGCGAAGTCGAAGGCGTTGTACCCGGATTGTGTCCGCCGCCGTGAGTTTGCGCCCGGCCTGAAATGGAAAACAGCAGGAGCCCGAAAAGCAGGCAGGTGAAACGAAGTGCAGACATACATCCTCCGGCGTCGCGTGGAATTGTAGTCTTTGGAGCGGAAGATTACTCGAAAAAATTATTCACGGCTGTGTGAGCCACGGCCTAGTTGGAGCGGGCTGAAGTCACCCGCCGGATCCACGGTTTGTCTTTTCTCCCCCTTCCAGCGTATATTAGAGAACTGAGAACTGTTGTGTAGTACCAGGATTGGCGAAGCACACCAGTGGGCGCAAGCCCACTTTTTCGTTGCAGTGGAATCTGCCGCGTTGGCTTCGCTGTATGTTATTGCATGCATGGCACTTGACGTTGATCGAGTACGAGAGATCGCAGACCGGGTAGCGGCCTCCAGTGGACTTGAGGTGGTCGAGGTGGAAGTGCGCGGGAGCGGCAAAGCCCGCATGCTGCGCGTGTTTTTGGATAAGCCGGGCTGGGAGAAATCCGGGCCAGGCGGTGGCGATCCGCTCGGCGGAGTGACGCATGGAGATTGCGTCAACTTCAGCCGCGAGTTTGGAACCATCCTCGATGTTGAGGACGTAATTCCAGACAGCTACACGCTTGAAGTTTCGTCGCCGGGATTGGATCGCAAGGTGACGAGGCCGGCGGATTTTGAGCGCTTCACCGGGAGCCGCATGAAAGTGACGACCCGGCAGCCGTTGCATGGCAACCAACATTTTGAAGGCCGGCTGGAAAGTTTTCGCGACGGAAAGCTGACGCTGGATGTGAGCGTAGCCAGTCACAAGTCGCGCCGCAAAATGAAGATCGGCGCAGCGGCCGGGGAAGGGCAGAAGGTCGAAATTGAATTCGCCAACGTGGAGAAGGCGAATCTGGTGCCGGAAATTTAGGGAGATTGAGTAATTGGGAAATTTAGTAATCGAGTAATTTGAAAATCCAGAGCGGCTTGGGTGTTGGTTTTCAATTGCCAAATTACTAAATTACCCAATTGCTAAATGGTTTCTTATGGCGAGCGAGCTTTATAACACGATCGACGCGTTGAGCCGCGAGAAGGGTATCGATCCGCAGATTGTGGTGGCTGCGGTGGAAGATGCCATTGTGATGGCCACGCGCAAATATTATAAGACGCAGGAAAACCTGCGCGCCGAGCTGGATAAAGACACCGGCAAGATCAACGCCTATGCGGTGAAAACCGTGGTCGAGACTCCCGAGCAGGTGGAAGATCCACTGCTCCAGATCACTCTGGAAGACGCGCGGCGGGCCGATCCCAGCCTCGAAGTCGGCGGTGAGCTGCGCATTCCAAAAGCCACCGAAGGAATTCTAGGCCGCATTGCCGCGCAACTGGCGAAGCAGGTCATCTTCCAGAAGGTGCGCGAAGCCGAGCGCGACACGGTTTACAACGAGTACATCGGACGCGTGAACGAAGTGGTGAACGCGACCGTGAAGCGAGTCGAAGGCCCGGATGTGATCTTCGACATCGGCAAGGCTGAAGCCCGCATGCCCCGCAAGGAGCAGTCGCGGCTGGAATCGTTTGCCATCGGCGAGCGCGTGCGGGTAGTGATCGCGCGCGTGGAGAAAGCTTCTAAAGGTCCGGGCGTAGTGGTGTCTCGCGCGGTGCCGGAACTGGTCCAGCATTTGTTCCAGACCGAAGTGCCGGAAATTTATGACGGCACGGTGGTGATTCGCGCCATCGCGCGCGAAGCCGGCGAGCGCACCAAGATTGCGGTAATGTCGAAAGACAAAGACGTGGACGCGGTCGGCGCCTGCGTCGGCATGAAGGGAATGCGCGTCCAGTCGATTATCCGCGAGCTGCATGGCGAAAAGATCGACATCATCGAGTACCACGAAGACGCGGTGACATTTGCGGAAAAAGCTCTGCAACCGGCCAAGGTGAGCAAGGTCACCGTGGTCGATTCCGGCGGCAAGCACCTCGAAGTGGTGGTCGACGACAGCCAGCTCTCTCTGGCCATCGGCAAGAAGGGGCAGAACGTGCGCCTCGCGGCCAAACTGCTGGGGTGGAAGATCGACATCAAGAGCGAGGAAGAAAAGCGCCAGGAAGTGGAGCAGCAGATGTCAGCGATGGCGCCGCAGACCTCGACTCCGCTGGAGTCGGTTCCCGGCCTGGGCGAAGGTATTGTCGAGAAATTGAGCGCCGCAGGAGTGTCCACTGTGGAAGCTTTGGCGGACATGACACCGGAGCAACTGGAGGCGATTGAAGGCATCGGCCCGAAGACGGTGGAAAAAATCAGCCTGGCGGTAAATAATTATTTTGCCAGCCTGGATCAGGGTACGCCTGTAGAAGTGGCCGCCGAAGGCGAGGTGCCGGCGGAAGGCGAAGCTGCCGTTTCCGAATCAGCTGAACTTTCCTTAGCGGAACCGTCCTCGGAAGCGGGCGCCGAAGATATCACGGCGGAGGTGCCGGTCGTGGAAGAACCGGTATCTGCTGAGGAAGCCGCGCTGGCGGGCGAAACTGAAGCTCACGAGTTGAGCACCCAGGAGAACGAAGTGCAAGCTAAGCAAGCTGCGCCGGAAGCTGAGTCGGCTTCCGAGAGCAGAGAATAATCATGACACGCTGGGATCAGTTAGCAGGCGTGGTAGCGAAGAAATTGGCTCCGTGAGGTCGCAATGAAGACCTAACTACAACGCGGAGAAACGAAAGGCCGGATGAGTAAGGTTCGCATCAACGATCTTGCCCGAGAGCTGGAAGTGAAGAGCAGAGCTATTCTCGACACGCTTCCGCTGGTCGGAGTTACAGAAAAGAAAACGCACTCGAGTTCTCTGGAAGAGCACGAAGCGGAAAAAGTTCGTGTCTACCTGCGTTCGGCAGAAGGTTCGTCGCACTCCGGCAAGTCGACCTCGCGCGGGTTTCGCGGCGATGATGAAATCAAAACTAAAATTGATCTGTCGAATATTTCTCGCCCGGGAGATGTGCTGAGAGCGATCACGCAACGCAAGGAAACTGTGGCGCCTCCGCCAGCAGCGCCGCGTCCCGTAGGGCCGGTTGTAGCTCATCCTGCAAGCACGACACATGCTCCAGTGGCATCGACCACCCCGGCGGCGGTGCAGGTTCCGGCGGAAAAAATGATTCCACCTCCACCGGCGCCGCGCTTGATTGTGCCACCGGCGCCGCGGCCAGCCGCCGTGATTCCGCCAGCGCCTGTAGCCGCAACACCTGCGGCCCCGGTGGTTCCGCCACGCCCGATCGCTGCTCCGCCGGCAACCCCTCCTCCGGCGGCATCCACGCCCGTGGTCGCAGCGCCCGTTACGCCTCCTGTCAGCGCGCCTATACGTCCGGTTGCGCCGCCTCCGGCAGCACCAGCGCCAGCGGTGCAAACTCCAGTTTCCGCAGCGCCACCAGCAATTTCGGCGAGCGCGCCGCCATCAGGGCCGCCCGTAAGGCAAGGACCTCCGCCGCCTCCCGCGCCGCGCATGATCGTTCCTCAGACGGGCCCGCGCCCAGTGTACAAAGCTCCGGTGCGCCCAACTCCGCCGCCCGTGCAGCCGGGGTCTACAAGTCCTGGTGCTCAGAATTTTGGAGCGCAAAATTTTGGTGCTCCGAGGCCAGGGGTTCCGATTGGGGGTACGCGTCCCGCCCCCGGGCGTCCCGTACCCGGTCAGCCTATTTTTCAGCGTCGTCCTCCGGTTGCGGGGGGACCTCCCGGCACAGCGCGTCCGCCGCTGCGTCCCGGCGAGCGCAGGCCGATGCATCCCACTCGCTCAGCTCCTGCAGGAGCGCGTCCGCTCGGCGTCGGTCCGGCGCTTCCACCCCCCGGAACCACTCGTCCCGGCGCGCGTCCCGGTGGTCCGGCGCGGCGTCCCGGTCAGAGATATGTTCCCCGTGGCGTAAAAGAAGGTCCGATGAAGGGCTACACGCCGCCGCCGCGCATGGTGGTGTCGAATGAGCCCCAGCCGATCACGCGCAGCATCACCATCACGGAAGGCATCAGCGTCAAAGACTTGGCGGAGAAGCTGGAAATCCGTGCCAAGGACTTGATTTCGCGCCTACTCGCAAAGGGCGTATTCGCCACAATTAACCAGACGCTCGACGCGGAGCTGGCCAGCGAAATGGCGCGCTTCTTCGGCGCCGATACGAACGTGATCAGCTTCGAAGAGCAGACCGCGAAAGAAATCGACGCGGCTGCCGCGGCGGAGGAATTGGTTCCGGAAACTGGCATCCGCCCGCCGGTGGTCACCATCATGGGCCACGTTGATCACGGCAAGACCACATTGCTCGATGCCATACGCCTCACGAATGTTGCGGAAGGCGAAGCTGGAGGCATCACCCAGCACATCGGCGCATACAAGGTGCGCATCACCGATAAGGAATCTCCGGCCTATGGACGCGAGATTGTGTTCCTCGATACGCCGGGTCACGAGGCCTTCACCCGCATGCGGTCGCGCGGGGCCAAGGCCACTGACATTGTGGTACTGGTCGTTGCCGCCGACGACGGCGTGATGCCGCAGACGGTGGAAGCCATCGATCACGCGCACGCCGCGGAAGTGCCCATCATCGTCGCGGTCAATAAAATCGATAAGCCGGATGCCTTGCCCGATCGCGTCAAAAAGCAACTTGCCGACCGTGGATTGGTTCCGGAAGAGTGGGGCGGCAAGACGGTATTCGTCGATGTCTCGGCGAAGAAAAAAACCAACCTGAATCTGCTCATGGAAATGATTTGCCTGGTCGCCGACCTGGGCGAATTGAAGGCAACGCCAGAACGTGCGGCAACCGGCGTGGTGCTGGAAGCGAAACTCGATCGCGGACGTGGTCCAGTCGCGACCGTTCTGGTGCAGAACGGGACCTTGAACGCGGGCGACAATTTTGTCGTCGGTAACGTCTACGGTAAAGTTCGAGCCATGTTCGACGATCGCGGAGGGCAGTTAGAGACCGCTCCGCCATCGACGCCGGTAGAAATCATCGGAATCGAAGCTCTTCCGCAGGCGGGCGACCAATTTGTCGTCGTCGCCGACCGCGACAAGGCGCGTGGGATTTCGGAATACCGCGAGCAGAAGTCGCGCGAAGCCGCGCTGGCCAAGAGTTCCCGCGTCTCCCTGGAAGGTCTGGCGGAGCAGATCAAGGCCGCCGGCACCAAGGAACTGAATATAATTTTAAAGGGTGATGTGCAGGGATCGGTGGAAGTCATCACCGACTTGCTCACCAAGCTCTCGAATGAACGGGTTCGCCTGAAGCTATTGCGATCTGGAGTGGGCGCGATTACCGAAACTGACGTTCTGCTGGCTTCGGCCTCGAATGCGATCATTATCGGTTTCAACGTCCGTCCGGAACGCAAGGCGCAGGAAATCGCCGAGCAGGAAAAAGTCGATATCCGCCTGCACTCCATCATTTACGAATTGCAGGATGAGATTAAGCGCGCCATGACCGGCCTGCTCGAGCCTACGATCAAGGAAACGTATCAGGGCCGCGCCGAAGTGCTCAACGTCTTCCGCATCCCGAAAGTCGGGACGGTCGCCGGCTGCCGCGTGAGCGATGGGTTGATCAAGCGCGATTCCGAAGTCCGCCTGCTGCGCGACAATGTACAGGTCTTCAAAGGCAAGGTGGGATCGCTGCGGCGTTTCAAGGACGACGCCAGCCAGGTTACGAACGGCATGGAGTGCGGCATCTCCATCGCCAACTACGGCGACATTAAAGTTGGCGACACGATCGAAGCCTTCGCCACAGAACGAATCGCAGCGGAAGCAATGGTGTAAAAAGTGGCCAGCGGTCAGTGTCTAGTGGCCAGTTAGACCGGGGTTTGGTTTTATTGTTCGCTGACCACTAGCCACTGACCACTGCATGATTGCTTTCCTCACGCTCGAACTCCACATCGAAGCGGCGCAATCGCTGAAGGACAAACGGCAGGTTGTGCGCAGCCTGAAAGACCGGCTGCGCGGCAGCTTCAACGTTTCGGTCGCCGAACTCGACCCCAGCAATGTCTGGAATCGCGCGACGATTGGGCTTGTAGCCATTTCCGACTCGCGCGACTATCTCGATGGGCTGATGAAAAACGTCGAACGCGCCGCCACCCGCATCGCCAACAACCACGGAGCGGAGATAACCGACGCGTTCGTTGACTACCTTTGAAAATCGCCGTCCCTAAGGTGTGAACTCGAAGATGGTGCCGTCGTCGTTCGTTCCCCCAGCGGCCGTCGTACCGTAGAAATTTCCGCTAGAGTCTGCTGTCAGGCCGGCATAGGGACCGGGGTTAACACCCGCGTTGGGGAATTCGAAGATATACTCTACGGTCAGCGTCCAGGCTCCATCCCCCGCCGGTGTCAACTTGAATATCGTACCGCACCCGAGACTATCGCACTCTGAGTAGTCGCCGCCGGCCCGCGTCGTGCCATAAAGATTGCCGCTGGAATCAAGAATCAGCGGTGATTGGCTGCTCCAGCTATAGGGCGAAACGTCGAAGTCGAAGTTGGTGAGGATTGTTTCCGTCCACGTGCCGCTCGCCGACGGCGATAGCTCGAACACTCCGCCTGCAAAGCTGGCGCCGCACCAGCTGCCGGTGCCGTAAAGATTCCCCGCGGAGTCAAAGATCAGACTCGCATAGGGAAGACATAGGTCCGACGTGGAGAAGTTGGCAAAACTGTGTAGCACTTTTTCATTCCAGACCCCACCCGCGGAGGGCGACAGCTCAAAGACCGTCCCGTAGGTCCCTGATCCTCCACGCACCGTGGTCCCGTAGAGATTGCCGGCTGAGTCGAAGATCAGCCCGCCATAAGGGTTCGAGCCCCCACCATTCGCGAAGGTCCATAGAATCGTTTCGGTCCAGGCGCCGCCCGTCGTGCGCGACAGCTCAAATACCGCGCCTCGGTCATGACCCGTGGTGTTGCCATTCGTAACGCCATACAAATTTCCAGCCGAGTCGAAGATTACGCCGCCGGTGGGATGACCACCATTGCTTCCGTTGCTCTGGAAGTTATAGAGCACCCTTGGTTGGTAGGTGCCGGCGGGCGACTTCTGCAGTTCGAAAACTGTCCCGCAGCCCTCATTCGGAAGGAACTGCTCAGCGCAACCACCGTTTCCGCCGTATTCCGTTGTGCCGTAAAGATTGCCGGCAGAGTCGAATACCACTCCTGCCGTGGGTCCATAGCCATCCCTTCGATCCTTCTTGAAGCTGTATAAAACCGTTAAGGCCCATCCGCCGCCGGCTTGAGGAGAAAACTCGAAGACTGAACCGTAGCCGTAGGCGCCGCCGAAATAAGTGGTGCCATAGAGATTTCCAGAGGAATCGAAGATCAGATTGGACAGTGGTTGGTTGCCGTCGTTGGCGTCGGCGCTGAAGTTGTGCAGAGTGGCTACGGTCTGTGCTGCGGCGGGCGTAGCGATCAGCATTGAGGTCATCGAAAGCGTGAGTAATACGAGGTTGAACCTGAGAGACCAATTCGTGGTTAGCATGGAAAACCTCCATCGGTGACGGTCCGACTCAGCTGAAAGATCGAGCGCAGGGGCGAGCAGGACTCGTGCTCTTTAGGGGAGAGCGGAAACATACACCGAATTCCCGAGCGCGTCAAATCATTCCTGTTTCGATGTCGTTAGCACATGATATGTCCGGTTGAGATAGCACATGACATGTCCGCTTTGCAGGCGGCGAGGATAGGAGACCATGCGAAGCATGGAATCTTACTCGAGGGCCGCGATGGAGCGGGCGATGAAAGTACAGGAAGTGATGTTGCAGGCGATGGCGAAGAAGATTACGTGGTTTCAGGCAGCGGAGATCATGGGGATCAGCGACCGGCACATGCGGCGGTGGCGGGAACGTTACGAGGAGGGCGGTTTTCGCGGGCTATTTGACCGGAGGCGGGGCCGGCCTTCGCCGAAGCGGGTGCCGGTGGCGGTGTTGGAGCGGGTGTTGGAGCTCTATCGGGAGCAGTATTTCGATTTCAATCTGCGGCATTTTCACGAGAAGCTGGCCCGCGAGCACCAGATCGGGCTGAGCTATAGCTGGGTGAAAGGGGTGCTGCAGGGTGCCGGGCTGGTGGCGCGGGGGCGCAAGCGTGGAGTGCATCGCAAGCGGCGCCCGCGGCGGCCTTTGCCGGGGATGCTGTTGCACATCGACGGCAGCCGGCACCAGTGGTTTCAGGACGAACGCTGGTACGACTTGATCGTGATTTTGGATGATGCCACGAGCGAGATTTATTACGCGCAGCTAGTGGAGGAGGAATCGACGGTGACGGTGATGGCGGGGCTGAAAGAAGTGATTGAGCGCCAAGGCGTGTTCTGCGCGCTGTACAGCGACCGTGGCAGCCATTTCTGGTTCACGCCCAAGGTGGGCGGGAAAGTGGATGCGCATCGGCTGACGCAGGTGGGACGGGCGCTGCGCGAGTTGGGCATCGGGATGATCCCGGCCTACTCGCCGCAAGCGCGCGGGCGCAGCGAGCGCAGCTTCGGCACCTGGCAGGGACGATTGCCGCAGGAGTTAAGGCTGCATCAAATCGCCAGCCTGGAAGCCGCTAATGTATTTCTGCGCGAACACTATATCGCCGAGTTCAACCGGCATTTCCAAGTTCCGGCGGTGCAGCGGGGGAGTGCTTTTTTACCCTGCCGGAGACGCGATCTCGATCTGGTGTTCTCCCTCCAGTGCGAGCGGACGGTGAACCGCGACAACACGGTTAGCTTTCAGAATCTGCGCCTGCAAATCGAAGCCGTGCGCTGGCGAGCCACGCTGGCGGGCTGCCAGGTCACCGTGCATCAGCACTTGGATGGAGCGCTCAGCCTCACCCACGGCCCACACTTGCTGGGACGCTACACGGCCGAAGGGGCGCCGCAGAGCGCGACCAAAATGCCGGCGCGACGGCCTGTGGAAAAGCCGCGCGGTGGAAAAGTCATAAACCCGACTTTCCCACCGCACTTGGAAATCCCGCAAACTGCGCGGGATTCCCACTTTCCCACAGCCCCGACTGCTGCTGGTTAACTATGAAACCGGACATATCGTGTGCTAAGAAAACCGGACATTTTAACTTGCTAACAACAATCATTCCTGTTTCGATAAAATTCGATCGATACTTGTTGGTCTATCCCATTGTTACTTCTGTACTTACCGCTACCGCTCGTTTGTGCGCGACAATAGCACTTCGGAGCCAACACCTAAGGCGAGTTTTCTGATATTCTCATGCGTTTTCTTCGAGGTGAAACGTGGAAAAGCGTGCGCTCAAATATCATCGCGGAAGGTTGGGCGAGGCTTTGCGCGAGGAGATCGAAACTTTGGTGGAAGGCGAACTCGCCGACCCGCGCATCGGATTGGTGGGCGTAACCTCGGTCATGGTGGCCGACGATGGCCGTTCGGCGCAGGTTCTGGTCGATGTGGATGGCGACGACCGCGAGGCCGAGCGTAGCCTCGAAGGCTTGCTCGCGGCCAAGGAATATATAAGACACGAACTGGTTGAGCGGTTGCGGTTGCGGCGCGCTCCGGAATTATATTTTCGGCTCGACCGTGCGGAGCGGGAAAAGGCGCGCGTAGAAGAACTGCTGGCCCGCGCCAAGAAGAGATCGAAGCCGCGCCCAGGTGCGGTTGAGAAGAAAGCGTAGAAGAAAGCATAGCGATGTTGCAGGATGTGCTCCAACAAATCGAGCGGCGTGACCGGTTCGTGCTGACCTCGCACGCCCGGCCGGATGGCGATGCCATCGGCTCCGCGCTGGCCTGCTGCCAGGTGTTGCGCGCTATGGGCAAACAGGCCGACGTGGTGCTGCACGATGGCGTGCCCCGCATCTATCGCAAGCTGCCGTTTGCCGATCAGGTGCTGCAATCCAATCGCGTCGCGAGCGACTACGAGGCGGCGATCATTTTGGAATGCGACAGCATTCACCGCACGCGGCTCGAGGGATTGGAAGATCGCTTCCTGATCAGCATCGATCATCACGTGAGCGGCCGGCCATTTGCCAACGTGAACTGGATCGACCCTCACGCCGTGGCGACCGCGGAGATGGTTTTTCGCCTGGCGCGGGAAGCGGGAGCGAATTTTTCCCCGGAGATTGCGACTTGTCTCTACACCGCGCTAATGACTGACACCGGTTCGTTCATGTTCCAGGGAACCAATCAGCATACTTTTGCGCTGGCGCGCGAGTTGGTGCTGGCCGGCGCTGATCCTTCCCACTGCGCGCGTAATATTTATTTCGCCCACTCGGTTGCCAAGATGCGCCTGCTCGGCGAAGCTCTGCGCAGTCTTCATACCGAGGCTCACATCGGTTGGACTTGGGTCACGCGGGAGCAGATGGACCGCTACGAGGCGAAAGAAGAAGATTGCGAGGGCCTGGTGAATTATGTGCTCTCTATCGGAGAAGTCGAGGTCGCGGCACTCTTCCGCGAACTTCCCGACGGGCGTTTGCGCGTGAGCCTGCGCAGCAAGGGTAAAGTCGATGTCGCGAAAGTGGCCGAGCGTTTCGGGGGCGGCGGCCACGAATGCGCCAGCGGCTGTGCGCTGGATGGCCCGCTCAACCTCGCAGTGCCTCAGGTTCTTGAGTTGTTGCGCCGCGGCCCTTCGATACAATAGAGCAGTGGTTGATTGCTCATTTCCGATTGTCGATTGAAAAACCATGGGTGTCGAGGTTTTCAATCGGCAAGCAACAATCAAAAATCAGCAATTCAGCAACAACGCTTGTCGCTAGCAAGATCTCCTTCTCATGACCAACCGTACCCGCACCGACTCGCTTCTGCTCGCGGGTTTTTGTGCATTTTTATTTTTCTATGGATTAGCGCAGTTCGGGCTCATCGGCGCCGACGAGCCGCGGTACGCGCAGGTAGCGCGAGAAATGCTCGAGCGCCACGACTGGGTCACGCCCACGCTCGGCGGCTCGCCCTGGCTGGAAAAACCCCCCCTCTATTATTGGCAGGCGATCTTGGCGTACTCCATCTTCGGAGTGAGCGATTGGTCGGCCCGGTTGCCCTCGGCGATTGATGCTACCTGTCTGGTGCTGGGCGTATATTTTTTTCTGCGTCGCTTCCGCAGCGGATTTGAAGCCGATGGCGCACTCATCACCGCTGCTTCCGCCGGCATCATCGGATACGCGCGCGCCGCTTCCATGGACATGGCGCTCACCGCGGCTTTCACTCTAGGATTATTAGCATGGTGGACTTGGCGAGAAACCGAAACCAAAATCTATCTTGCGCTCTTTTATGGATGCATGGCGTTGGGAATGCTCGCCAAGGGGCCAGTAGCGCCCTTTCTTGCTGCCCTGGTGATTGTTCTTTATGCGGCCGCAGTCCGCGACTTACATCTGGTGTTCAAGACGCCTTGGCTGCCGGGAATTGTGCTGTTCTGCCTCATCGGCCTGCCCTGGTATATCGCAGTGCAGATCCGCAACCCGCAGTTCTTGCGTGAATTCATCCTGCAACATAATCTCGCCCGCTTTTCATCAAACGTTTATCACCATCGCGAACCCTTCTGGTATTACCTGCCGGTCACCGCACTGGCGCTGGTTCCCTGGAGCGCCTTCGTGGTCGCGGCTTTGATTCGAAGCGTCCGGCAATGGTGGAACAACCGAAATTCACCGAGCGCTGCTAGTCTTGATCTTGAAGACCAGTTCCGCATATTTTTAGTTTGCTGGCTGCTCCTGCCCGTTGTCTTTTTTTCGATTTCACAATCGAAGCTGCCGGGATATATTCTTCCCGCGGTTCCGGCGGGCGCGCTGCTGCTCGTCGATTACCTGCGACGGCATCTGCGACATGATAACTCGGAGCCGTCGAAAGCGCTTATCGTCGCACACGCGCTACTGGCGGCCGCGCCGATGGTTCCGGCTTTGCTGATCGCCTACCTCATCACGCAACACCGGCTTCCGGGAGGTCAACCCATGCTGGTGGCGCTGGCGGTGGCGTTCGTACTCTGCGCCGCGATTGCGCTTACTCTGGTGCGCAAGGGCGGATTGCGAATGCTGCGGTTCGTCACACTGATTCCCGTGGTGCTCACGGTGGGAGCGGTATTGAAATTGGGCTCCGTTGCCATGGATCAAACATTGTCGGCGCGTCCGCTGGCTTTGGAAATCGCCAGCATCCAGACGCGTCCCAGCCCGCTCGCCATCTATCATGTGCGGCGCGAACTTGAGTATGGTCTCACGTTTTATCGTAACCAGCTCACCTTGAACTATGACTGGGTCAAGATTCCGCAGCAAGCGCACTTGCTGGTTGCGACGGAAAAGTCACAACTTGAAATTGCCAGAATGTTGCCCGGCCGCCACGTCTCTTACCTAGGTCACTACGCCCCGCAGCATGTCGATTACTATTGGATCGCGGCGGCGAGCGCGGCTTCTACGCCTTGAGATTCAAGTTGCCTTCGCGTGTTCCGCCGGTTGCCTTCGCCTTCAGGAACGCACTACACTCAAGTTTCTGCCGCCCGAAACGAAGGCCCGTTTTGTGCAGGCTGATGTTTCAGGAGCCTCGTGGAAATTCTCGACCTCAGACATTTTTCGTCGCTAGATTTGCGTCCCTTGCTCGACGATGAAACCCGGACCTGGGCGAACCTGCTCTCCTGGGATTACAACGGTTCGGCGGAGATGATCCTGCGCTATGTCGACGCAAAAATTCTCCCGGGTTATGCCGCCATCGATCGCGGCCGCATTTTCGGCTACAGCTTTTTCGTCTACGAAGGCAGCAAAGGAGTGGTCGGCGATCTTTACGTATCGAACGGCGGCCGCGTCAGCAATACGCGCGAGGTGGAGCTCAAGCTGCTCATGCACGTTATCGAGACGCTGCAACAATCCCCGGGCATTCATCGCGTAGAAGCGCAGTTATTGGCGCACGAAACGGGAAGCGTGGCCCGTCCGTTTCTTGATCAGGGATTTCAGCGTCACCCTCGTCTGTTTATGGTGTTGAATCTGCGCGACACGGTTTCCCAGCCGCTTCCGCCCCATCCCGATGTCGAGATCCGCCGCTGGACCGAAGCCGACTACCAGCCAGCAGCCGCTATCATCACGGCGGCTTATCGCGGCCACGTCGACGCGCTGATCAACGATCAATATCACACCCTCGCGGGCTCGCTGCGCTTTCTGAATAACATCGTGCGCTTCCCGGGATGCGGTCTCTTCGATGCGGAGTCTTCTTACGCTGCGGTGGATCGCAAGGCGAAAAATCTGATCGGACTGATTTTGTGCTCGCGCGTGCGAGGAGATGTCGGCCATGTAACGCAGGTCTGCGTGCTCCCCGAATACCGGTCGCGCCGGATCGGCGAATCTTTGATGGCCTCGACCAGCAGGGATCTCATCAAGCGCGGATTTTCCATGCTCTCGCTGACCGTGACGGAGGCCAACGCTGGAGCCGTGAATCTCTATCGCCGTTTGAACTTTGAAACCAAGCGCATCTTCGATGCCTTTGTCTGGGAAGGCTGAAGTACTGAGATCGGTTAAGCCCGTCAGCCTTCGCTCCGGCCAAATCTATCAATTCCAGATCGAAGTCAATTCGGCAAACCCACCTTCCGCACCAGTTCTGCAAATCGCGGATCGGAGCGGATGTTGTCGAGGCCGGGAGAAATATTCAGATCGAGGAGTGTGCCGTCGTGCTCGCGAAAAGCGAGATCGAGCCACTGAAAGGCGAGATCTTTGTCTCCGGCGTCGGCATAGAAGCGGGCGATCATAAAGGGTGGGGTGTAGCTGATTTTGCGGCGCTCTTCAAAGACGGCGGCGGCAGCGGTCATGGCGCCTCTCCATCCCGAAGAACGAAAGCCTTTTTCCAATGCATCGGCGAAGTTTATGTCGTAAGGGTTGTGCGTGATCTGACCCTCGATTTTCCATTCCTCCACAACCTGCGGATACATGCGCTTGCCCCAATAGGCATACACGAGGCAGTCGTGCCCGATGGGGAGGGTGGGATTCTCTTTCGCGAGCTGTTTGCAGATGGCGATGCCTTGATCGTATTGTCCGGAGTCGGCCAAATTACCCCCCATGACCCGAGTAACGATCGGGGATGCGGGATCGAGGTCGTGAGCGCGGTGGATTTCGGCCAGCGCTTCGGAATGGCGTGAAAGTCTGTTGAGCGTTTCCGAATACCACTGATGGGCGGTGGCGTCGTTGGGATCGAGTTGGATTGCCTTCTTGAATTCGGCTTCACTGCCGGCGAAGTCCCAGTCGTATTCGAACTCGTTCATGCCGAGGACGGCGTGAGGGCGGGCGAGGGTGGGGTCAAGTTCCATGGCCTTGCGGGCGGCGGCATTGGATTTGGGATAGTCTTCGGCGGGATTTCCGTAGAAGTTGGGCAGCACGGAATAAGTGTCGGCCAGCCCGGAGTAGGCGAGGGCGAAGTTGGAATCTTTCGCGAGCGCTTGATTGAAGTAGTTGATGGCGGATTGCAAATCGGCATAGGTACGCTTGTTCCATGCGTAGCGGCCCTTGAGATACAGGGTGTAAGCCTCGGGGTCCTGAGTGCCAAGGCGGGCGACCTGAAGTTGGTCATTGGCCGTAAGTGTGGAGCGCAATTTATGGGCAATATCTCCGGCGAGTTGCTCTTCCAACTTGACGAGGTCGGAGCTCTTGCCGGAATAGTGGTGTCCCCAGATTTCGGTGTTGTCGCGAACGTTGGTCAGTTCGGTGCGGACTTCAATCGAATCTCCCTGCTGCACAACCCGTCCGCTGACCACGACGGAGACGCCTAGATCTCCGCCCGCGCGTCGCACTTCAATATCTTTGCCTTTAAAACGGAAAACCGAATCGCGCGAACGCACTTTGAGTTGCGGGATGCGAGCGAGATTGCCAATCAGCGATTCGGTAATGCCGTCGCTCAGATAGTCGCTATTGGCATCTCCTCGAACGTTGGTGAAAGGCAGTACGGCGACCGAATCGGGAGGATTTTGGATTTCCGCGTTTGCCGGTTGCGGGCTGGCCAGAGCCTTTACCCGAGTTTCGCGGTGACCGTAGCCGAGAGCCACTACCAGCGCGGCCGCCAGGAAGAATGGCACGAGCCAAGCGGCCAGCCGAGAGGGAGGCCAATTCGTGACAAATGGCGTTGTTGCGGGCTGAACCGCTTGGTCCGCGGCCAATTGCACCGGAGCGGTTGGTGATGCGGCCGATGGCGGGAGACCGGCTGCGCGATCGTCGGCTTCTCCAGACGCCCGGTCTTCTGCCTCAAGTTCCTGGCTCCGGCCCTTCAGCCAGTCTGCCAATTCATTGCTATACGCGAAAACACTGGCGCGCCCGCTGCCCGGCACACGATGCACGGGCAGTCCCCGTTCGTTCTCCCAGCGCTTCACGGTGCGCTCAGCGCGGCCGAGAAAGGTGGCAATTTCCTTCCAGGAATCGAGACGTTTGCCATCCGACGGATTGAAATTGGCTGGCATATAGGGAAATGACCTGATTTGGCACGATGGGGCCCGACTTGCCTGTTGCTCCCGAGAAGGCGAAACCGCGATAGTATAGCGCGATTCACGACAGCCCGTTCCCCCACAAAAGTGGCATTACGGTCTGGCCACCGATTTCTGAGAGGAGAGATCCATGAAACGGATGATGAGCATCACGGGGATGTTTGTTGCGGTTGTGCTGGCCGCTTCGTCGGCCCAGGGCCAGGTAACGCAAATCCAGATGGTGAACGTGACCCTTTCCGGCAAGAACATTCAACCCGCAGCGGTGAGCGACTCAAAGTGGATCGTGGGCAACTACACGACTAACTCTGGAGGCACAGCGGGCTTTCTGAGTCAGCCTAACAACCCCCTCACCCAGACCATAATCTGTGAAGATTCACAGGGTTTTACGCGCGCCGACGGGATTAGCGGCTCCAACATGATAGTTGGTGACTACTTCGGCAAGGACGGCGCCTACCACGGCTATACCTACATCGCGGGCTCCTGCGCCGAATTCCAGTTCCCCAAGTTCAAAGGCATCGAAAAATATTCGGGATCCCTGTTTGGAATCAGCAATGGGGGGGCGAACGTAGCTGGCGCAATCAGTCCCCACAACGTCGCGGAAGGCTTTGTGTCGATCGGGGGCGCTCCCTACGAGCTTTCACCGGGAATCAAGGGGACGTGGGCGTACGACGTCAACGATAGTGGCACGGCGGTAGGCCAATTTCTCGACAAGACTACTTCCCATGGCTTCATTTGGACAAAAGGCGGCGGCCCGGCACCAATTAATTATCCTGGGTCGACCTGGACCTCCTGCTCCGGTATCAGCAACGACGGAACTGTCGTAGGAACGTACATCGATACCAACAATAACTACCACGGTTTTACGTATAACCAGAATGCCACCGGGAATCCCTGGGCCACGACGGACCTTCTCGTGGTTGGCATCAGCGGCGTGATGACGTATATGACCGGCGTATACAACGCACCGGGGGGCGCTGTCCGGGTTTTCCTGCAATATCCCCCCTCTACGCTCCAGGGCCCTCCTGAGGCGGTCAACCCGACGGGTTCACAGAGCACCAGCGTCTACGGCATTGACCTGGATCTCAACCTGGCAGGCTACTACACCGATATGACGAATACGAGCCACGGCCTGTTGTTGCTGGCCAACGACCTGACTAACCCGATCCCGATCGACAATTCCGCCGGCGGACAGTCGACAGTGTGCCAGGGGCTCAACACGCCTGCCAACATTATCTGCAACTACTCCGACTCCAGCGGGAACTTTCACGCCTCGGTTTACAACCAGAACGAAAACTCTTGGGCTCCGATTGTGCTTCCTGCCAATGTGAACGCGACCAACGTCATCGCGTATGGCATTAACAAGAACAACGATGTGGCCGGAACCTTTGTCGACATCTTGGGCAACCAGCACGGATTCCTGCTCACCTCCGAAGGAGTATTTACCCAGCTGGACGTTAACGTTAAGGGGGCAACCTTCACGGTGGCAAGCGGCGTGAACTCGCAGGACGTAGTCTCGGTCTTCTGGGGCGATTCCAGTGGCAACGTCGAATCCTCAGTTTACTTCTCGGGCCAGTGGGTAACGGAAGACCTGCCTGGAGCGACTAATGTCTACGTGGGCGGTATTGATGATGAGTTGGATCTCACCTACACCTGGACCGATCCGCTAGGGAATATCCACGGCGGTCTCCAGACGGGAGCCCTGTCACCTAATTCGGTGTACTACCTCTGGGACGTTGATGTTTCGGGCGCTCCCGTAGGAATTGGCACCCGCGCTTACGGCATTGTTTCTTCCCCTTCGATTCTGGGGCCGCAGATGGTGGGCCGTTACTTCGCGACCGCGATGAGCACGAACTTCAGCAGCTACCAGTTGGGAATCACTCCGCCGGGGGCGGGGCGATAGGTTTAGTTTCGGTGACGGCGGCGACATCAGCCAGCTGCCGTGACCTCATTGCGGGGGGTGGGCGGGGGCCTGCCCTCCCGCAGCGAAATTCTCGAAGGGAAGCGAGGGAAGTCACTGCTCACATTCTTGCGATCCCAAAACTAAACGAAAGTGAATACCAGAGGAGATCTTATGAACTTTGTTCGGCAGCAGGAGAGGCCATTTCGAAGTATCGCAGTACTCTTAACCGCGATTTTTATGGTCGCGGTGACGGCCGCGCCGGCCGCGGCCGCTACGCCGAGTGTGACACTGACGCCCAACATCGGCCCGCCGACCACGTATCTGACGGTTTCCGGCTCGGGCTTTCCCGACAGCACCGCGGTCAACATCTATTTTGACCTGACGGATCTCGCACTCGTGGTCACCAGTTCTACCGGAACATTTTCTGCGATCAGCATCCAAGTGCCGAACTCGGCGGTGCCGGGAACGCACTATGTGACCGCTGTAGCGGAGGGCACATCCGGGACGGCTGCGCAGGCTTCCTACACGGTGCAGACGAACTGGGCGCAGTTCCACTACTCCGCGGAACACAAGGGAAGAAATCCCTACGAGAACGTGCTGAACTCGACCAACGTCGCTGCTATCGATCTGGATTGGACTTACACGACCGGCGGCGCGCTCACCTCTTCGCCGGCGATCTCCGGAGGCACAGTCTATGTGGGTTCGGCAGATGACTACCTCTATGCCATCAACGCGACCACGGGGGCCCTGGTATGGAAATTCAAGACCGGGAACAGCATTATCGATTCGTCTCCGGCAGTGGTGAATGGCACGGTCTACTTCGGTTCGACGGATGATTACCTTTACGCTGTCAATGCAACCACGGGCGCGCAAATCTGGAAGTTCAAGACCGGCGGAGCGATCAACTCCTCACCGGCAGTGGTGAACGGCACGGTCTATATCGGGTCGACCGATGACAGCGTCTATGCCGTGAATGCCACCACGGGAGCGCAGAACTGGAAGTTTGCCACCGGTGGCCAAGTGCTGAGCTCACCGGCTGTAGCCAATGGCGTGGTCTATGTCGGATCCTATGATGACTACGTCTACGCGATCAAAGACAACGGTACCAGCGGAACTCAGCTATGGAAGTACTCCACTGGCGGCAAGGTTTTCTCCTCGCCGGCGGTTTCGGAAGGCTTGGTGTACGTTGGGTCGGAGGTTGGCAGTGTCTTTGGCATAGTCTCTGACACGGGCGTCGATCAATGGAAATACACCCCGAGTGGAACGGCTTATGGCTTTGACTCCTCGCCCGCGGTGTTTGGGGGCGATCTCTACATCGGATCAGACGACGGCTATTTCGACGCCCTGACTTCCCGGGGTGGCGCCTACATATGGGACGTGGCGTCCGCGACAGCCTATGAAGTGGGTTCGCCATGCATCGCGAATGGTATCGAGTACATCGGGATCGGCGACAACGTCTACGCCATCGAACAGATCGTTACGGCTGACATCCTGTGGGCAGCCGATACTGGCGCGTTGGTGACGGCGACGCCGACGGTGGTGAATGGGCAGTTGTTCATCGCTTCCCAGGATTTTAATTTGTACGCCTATGACCTAAGCGGAAGTAATCAAGTGAAGAAGGCGCCGGCAAGACCGAAGCCAACCAGCTTGCGGCCTGACCCAACGCTGGTGCCCGTGCAGTCAGAGTAAGCGAACCGGTGAGCTGGCGGCGGCGAATCCTCGCGGCGAATCGAGGAAAGCTGCTGCTAGCTCATCGTCTTACCAGCCACATGGCCCAGCCCGCCAACAGCGTTCCGCCGAGGAACATGGCGAAACAATAGATGCCATAACGCAGCATGTCGCGAGTGGTTTCGCGATGGGTAATGCCGAAGACGATCGAAGCAAAAAGCGCAAAGACAAACGCGGCGCTGAAGTGAGTGAGTTGAATCGTCATGATTGCACTGTCATGATTGCACCGGGCGGCGAGAGGATTTAGCTGAGAGCTGACGGCGGATGGCTGAGAGCTTTCTCATTGTTTTTTCCCAATCGCAATGTGGTATGCGTCCGCCACCGCAATAAAATTAAGCAGCCCGGCGACGATCATGAACTTGGTTCCGTAATCGGCGATGGCGAACGCTATGGCGCCCTGTCCCCAGTCCATGGCCAGCGTCACGATATACATCGCGCCCGCGCCCACGTCGCCGACAAATCCCAGAATATCGAGAATGTCCCCGCCATTCGCCTTGTAGATGTGTCCCTGCATCAGAAGGCCTAGGACGAACATGGTTGAGATCGAAATAAACAGCAGCAGGCCGCGAATGTAGCGCTTCTGAATGATGTGGCCGGCGCCCGGAATCAGCCAGCCCACCGCCGGCGCCAGCACCGACATCATGCTGAGGGGCTGTGCTGTCTCGGACGCTTTGGCTTTCACTGGTGTGGAATTTGCCATTAGATAATCACAATCTCGCGTTGAATCTTGCCGGTAACTTCCGCCGATTTCGGCCGGATGAGCATGTTGACTTCGCTGCGCACGCCGAACTCCGGCAGATAAATTCCCGGTTCGATCGAAAAGCAGGAGTTGGGTAGAAGCTGGCGCTCGTCGTGGATCTCCAGGTCGTCCATGTTGGCCCCGTTGGAATGGACGTCGGTGCCGATGGAATGTCCGGTGCGGTGAATAAAATAATCGCCGAAGCCTTTCTGCTTAATGTGATTGCGAGTGGCGCGGTCCACCTCCCATCCGGCAATGCCGCGGCCCGCGCCGATTGCGTCGGTCACCGTCTTCACCCCGGCATCGCGCGCGTCGCGCACAATCTCGAATACCTGCCGCATGCGATCGGAGGGCGCTGAACCCACAAAGCCCATCCATGTGATGTCGTAGTACACAGCACCGGGCGTATTTTTTTTGCCCCATACATCCAGCAAAACCAGATCGCCTTCGCGAATGGGCGAGGAGTGTTCTGCGCTCGGCTCATAGTGCGGGTTCCCCGCGTTCGCGTTGACGGCCACGATCGGCGGATCGTCGGTCAGCAGATTCTCGCGCCGGAACGCTTCCATGAACCATTGTTGAATCTGGTGTTCCGTAGTGCCGCCGTTGCGCACGCGCTGGCCAATTTCTTTGAACGCCGCCGCCACAATCGAATCCACGCTGTCGCGCGCGGCAAAATGCGACTGGATCTGTTCTTCGCTCCAGGTGGCCTCAAATTGCGCAATCAGATCGGCGGCGCTGACCACATTTTTCCCCAGGCCGCGCAGCAGTTCCACCGTCCCCGCATCGACCAGCGAAATCGTGAACACAATATTGTTGGGCGAGTACTGCATGGCGATGTCGCGATAAGACGCCAGCATCACCTTCAGGCTGTCGAAAAGTTCCTGCCATCCGGAATACTGGCGCTTGCTGCCGGGCAGGGAATCCAGATGTCCAGCTTCGATCTTGTGCACCAGTTTGAGCGGTTCGCCCTGCGCCGGAATCAAATAAAACCAGCGGCGCGTGACGATTTGTCCCGCCGGCAGCCCGAGCACGCGATAGGCAATCGGATCGCGATGATGATGGTCGTAAAACAGCCACGCGTCGATGTTGCGTTCGCGGAGCGCGGATTGGATGGCGGCCAAGTCCATAAGTTATCGTCTGGGAGTCAAACCCCTATTGTAAACAATGGTTGAGATTTGAGCGAATCGAACGCCACGCGGTAGTAAACTGTAACGCCAATGGCCACCATTGCCGAACCCGCCATAGCGCAATCCGTCGCAGTCAAGCGCGTGCGCCTCGAATCGATCGACGTGGTGCGCGGCCTCATCATGATTCTGATGGCGCTCGACCACGTGCGTGATTTCTTCGGCAACTCCAGTCTGAATCCCACCGATCCGGCCATAACCACCATCCCGCTGTTTTTTACGCGCTGGATCACACACTTCTGCGCTCCGGTTTTCTTTCTGCTCACCGGCACCGGCGCTTACCTTGCGCTACGCAAGAAATCCCAGAGCGAGCTTTCTGGATTTCTCTTTACTCGCGGCCTGTGGCTAATTTTTCTGGAAGTAACGGTAGTGCGTTGCCTGGGTTGGGAATTTAATTTCGATTACCATATGTTGCTGCTGATAGTCTTGTGGGCCCTGGGATGGGCCATGATCGTGCTGTCAGCGCTAGTCTACCTGCCCGCCTGGGCGGTGACCACATTCGGCGTTGTCATGATTGCCACTCACAACTTGTTCGATAAAATCGACTCGAGCAGCGTGATCTGGTCTATCCTGCACGTACAAAATCTTGTTTACCGCAGTCCCTCCCACATCATCGTTGTCGGATATCCGCTGATCCCATGGATGGGAGTGACGGCCGCAGGCTATGGCCTGGGTCAGATTTACAGTTGGCCCTCCGAACGCCGCTGCAGGTTCTTGTGGCGCCTTGGCGCGGGCCTGACGGTAGTTTTCGTCCTGCTGCGCGCGATCAACATCTACGGCGATCCCAACCGCTGGGCTACGCAAAGATCAACGGCTTTCACCATGCTCTCGTTTTTAAACACCACGAAATATCCGCCATCGCTTCTGTATCTTCTGATGACGCTCGGCCCCGCGCTGCTTTTTCTATGGGCCGTCGATGGCGGAACGCCGCGCTGGCTGCGCCCCGCGCTCGTCTTCGGCAAAGTGCCCATGTTTTATTACCTGCTGCACATCCCTCTGATCCACTTGCTCGCGCTCATCACCTGTTATGCGCGCTACAGACATGTGCATTGGATGTTCGAGTCACCAGGATTTCCCAACTTCCCGATTACCAAGCCGCCGGGCTGGGGATACTCGTTGCCGATCGTTTATCTGGTGTGGATTTTAGTAGTCGTGATGCTTTATCCGCTATGCCGCTGGTTTGCCGGAGTGAGGCAGCGCCGCCCCGCCGCATGGCTCAGCTACTTCTGAATTTTGGAGAGCTTGAAATCTCGACTCAAAACTTTTAGTTTTTCCGCAGCAGGCAAGGTTTCGCAAGCAGTGCGCAGTACGAGGCGCGGCGCGTGTTCTCGAATCTTCATCAGATACGGAACCGTGCGCTTGGCATTGTGCTTTGCCGTTTCGCGCAAAAGCCAGCCCAACCCCTTTTGCACCATGTCGTCCTCGTCGGAAAGTAGCGAGTCGGAAAGCTGCTGAATTTCCGGGAAGAACATTCCTGCCCGAGCCCCGCGTATCAGCGCCACGCAGGCAGCGCGGCGCTGCCAACGCTTCGGAGACTCGGCCCAGCGAAAAACTGCTCTGGCGCGTGCCGGCTTAGCCGCCACCATGGGAGCGATCAAGTAGTGCACCAGTCCATCGTGATCGGCCCAACTGCTAATGCGATCCAGCCAGGATTCAAATCGCTTGAACTCGCGGTCGCCGAATTCAGCCTCCAGCTTCTCCAGCAAAAAAACGGCAACAACTTTTTCTTCCAGCACCGATCCGGAGAAAAGCCGATCCGCAACCTCGATCAAAAAATCGAGGCCATGTTTCTTTGTCAAGTCCCGCCGAAAACGCCGGGCAGCGCTCCGTAAGTTGGCTGTGTACCAGCCATGGGATTGGATTACATCTTTGAAAAACAACTGCACGCCCGAGGCATGTTCGGCAGAGCCGCCGTCCTTCAGCGCGCACCTAATCTCAGCGGCAACCTGCGCCGGGGTTTCACTCGAGCGCTTGCCAGATCGATTGCTCGAAGCTTTCGCCATGGCAGCAACCTTATTGCACTGGGACTTTCGCGACCCGGAAGAATCTGTCATAGAGCCACAGCAGCGCTGTGGTCGCGACGCCCACCCCGCAAATCGCCCACCAGATGCGCTCTGGCTGGTGCGTCACCTCGCCGTAGTGATGCACCAGTTGTCCGCCGAACCAGCCGCCGATCAGCGATCCGATGCCGATCGGCAGAAACGCAAAGCCCATATACGTGCCCTGCTGGCCAGGAGGCGCCAGCAAGGCAATGTACTCGTAATAGCGCGGCTGTTGCGTGATCTCGCCCAGCGCCAGCACAAACAGCGAGAGGATCGCTCCCCATATGGTTGGATGGAAAACCAGAATCAGCCACGACACCGATGTAATCAGCGTCCCGATGATCACTGCCTGGAACGCCGGAAGTCTCCGGGTAAAAAGGTTTATCGCCAGCGTGAAGCAGATCACGGTAATGCCATCGGTAGCCAATACCTTTTCGTCGGCGGCGGCGCTGATGTAGCTGTGAATGTATCCCGGCAAAATAATGTATTGCTGCCAGAACACGACCCAATAGCCGGTAAAGATCAGCAGGAACCACATGAAACGGCTAATGCCAGCGAGCACAAGGGCGAGCAGGCCAATCCAAATCCACCAGGGCACGGTGAAGCTGGGATGCACCCATAACGCAATCCGCAGAAGTATCGCGACCGCGAGCACGGGCAGCACCAGGCGGTAGTTGCCCACGACCACGCAGAAATTCCTGGCGACCGTGGCAATCGACGGCGGTGGAGCGTCACCCGCCTGGCGCGGCTCGCGAAAGAAAAACAGAACCACGAAAAACATGGCGAAGACACTGAGCGCTGCGATCCGGTAAACATTTTCCACGCCGAGATGGCTGTGGGCCCACGAAGCGAAAAGAGGCCCAGCTGCGCCGCCGATGTTCACCATGGTGTAATAAATCGAATAACCGATGGAGCGCACGTTTGGTTTGGAAGCGCGGGCCGTGGTGCCGACCACACAAGGTTTCACCAATGAAATTCCCAATGCCGGGAGAATGAGAATCAATCCGACAAACAAACTGAGCGGCACCGCATTGCGTATCGGCGCCAGCCAGGACGCGTCTATTGAGCCAATCAAGAAATACGCGGCTGCGAGAATGAGATACGCCATCGAAAGGGCGCGGCGAAATCCCAGTCGATCGGCGGCCGCTCCTCCGAAGATGGCGAGAAACCAGACCATGCCGCCGAAGATGCCCGTGAGTGTGCCCGTCTGCTCGGCGGAAAAATTTAGCTTGTCTTGCAAGTAGAGGGCGAGAGAAGCGAAAGCTCCGTAGTAAGACAGGCGCTCAAAAATTTCGGTGATATTGGCGACCCAGAATGGCCGCTCGAAGCCGGTTCGAATCTCCTGCAAACGTTCGGAAAAGCTCAAAAGTGGCTCCTAGGCCCAAGTGGCGCCGCTGTCCCGGCGTTACGTTGCAATTCGCTTTCTAACTTCTTCTGCGGAGAGACCAGAAACCCGAATCACTTTTGTGCGGCTTGTCTGGCCGGAGGCAATAGTAACGGAAGACCGCGGCTGCTTCAAAAGTTTTGCGAAGAATTCAATGCAAGCCTGGTTGGCTTTACCATCCGCCGGTGGAGAGGTGAGAGAAACCTTTAGCGCGTCCCCGACTTCGCCGGTGATCGCATTTTTCTTGGCGCGTGGGTGGACTTTGACCGCGAACGTCACGTCCGCTCCATCATGGCGAATGTTGATCACGGGAAGATGGTTTCACAACACAGACACAAAGGCACAGAAAAAACAAAAGGTCAGGGCTTGGGATGTCCCCGGTGCCTTGGTGTCCCCGCGGTCAATTTTTTGTCCTCTCGCCAAAAATAGCCGTACCCACGCGCACGCATGTCGATCCCTCTTCAATCGCAACTTCAAAATCGTGCGACATGCCCATAGAGAGCTGTTCCATAAAAAGCGCAGGCAGGTTGCGAGCCGCGATTTCATCGCGCAACTCGCGCAGCGAGCGAAAATAGGGGCGAGCCCCTTCCGGATCGTCCGCGAAAGGCGGTACGGTCATGAGCCCGCGGAAGCGCAGCGCCTCCAATCGAGGCGCGGCTAAGAGTAATTCCTCGAGCGCCGGCGAATCCGGCGCAACCCCGCTTTTTGCCGCTTCGCCACCGACATTGACTTCGATGAGGACATCGATTTTTTTTTCAAGCAGTCGCGCCGCGGCATTCAGCTTCTCTGCCAGCCTTAAGGAATCGACGGAGTCCAGGGCACGAAACAGTTCGGCTGCCTTGGCGGCCTTATTGCTTTGCAAATGCCCAATCAGGTGCCATTCGATATCGCGCATATCCGCAAGCGCCTCGATCTTTCCAGCAAGCTCTTGCACCCGATTTTCGCCGAACCGCCGCAACCCCGCGTCATACGCCTGGCGAATGCGTTCCAGGGGATGAGTCTTGCTGACTGCCAGGAGCGCGATCTCTTCCGGCGAGCGCCCCGCGCGCTGCGCCGCAACGGCTATGCGTTTGCGAACGACTGCGATGTTTTCAGAAATCGACATGGAAAAGAAAATGCAGAAGTATGAGGTTAGATTCCAAGAGTGAAACCGGGCACTCTCAACTTTTGCATTCAGGCTTCGCACTTCCGCACTGCGTGATCACATGATCGCCGTCGGCGGCGCGGGATCCTCCGGACGGCCGCAACTGGCCAGCGGCAGGCGGATCATGACGACAGCCAGCACTCCCAGCGCGACCAGCGCCAGGAAGAACGGCGGTGTCCATTTGAAGAGCGTTACGTCGTGATTGGAGCCGACCAAGCCAGCGATGACCAGGCCGCAAAGCGCTTCGCCGGCGATCATGCCGGAGGCCGTGAGCACGCCGGCGTTCTCCACACGCGCTTTCTGAGCGTCGTTGAAGCCGCGGCGGTCGCGCAGCGTATCGGTAATCCAGCGGATGATTCCGCCGACGAAAATCGCGAAGGTCGTCCCCAGCGGCAGGTACATGCCGACCGCGAACAGCATCACGCTCTTCACTTCGATCATGATCATCCCCAGGCCCAGCAGGATGCCAACAATTACCAGCGGCCAAGCCATGTCGCCGCCGACGATGCCTTTGGAAAGCATGGCCATCAATCCAGCCTGCGGAGCGGGCAATGCCGAGCTGCCAAAGTGATAGGCCTTGGCCAGAATCGCGATGGGGAAGAACAAGACCAGCGACGCCACCACGATGCCGAACAAATCTCCAATCTGCATTTTCGCCGGCGTGCCGCCGAGGATGTATCCGACTTTCAGATCCTGCAACATCTCGCCTGCGACCGCCGATGAAACGCAAACCACGGCTGCGACACCCAGCACCGCCGCCACGCCACCCGTTCCCTTCACGCCCATCGCGACCATGAGCAACGCGGCAATCACCAGCGTGCAAAGCGTCAGCCCAGACACCGGATTGTTCGATGAGCCAATCATGCCGACCAGGTTGCCGGAAACTGCGGCGAAGAAAAATCCGACAATGATCATCACGCCAGCCGCCACTAGCGAAGCCGACAGTACTTGCGAGCCCGTGAGCGTTCCCGCGCCGCCGATGAAATAGTGATACAGCAGAATCATGGCGACAAAAACCACGCCCACACCTGCAAACACCGCTTTGGCTGGCAGATCCCGCTCGGTGCGATTGGTGGCAGCATGCGCTGCCGCCGATTTTTTCAGATCCGAGACGGCACGGCCCATGCCCAGTGCCAGTTGCTTGCGCATCTTGAAGAGAGTGTAAGAAGCGCCGACCAGCATGCCTCCCACTGCGATAGGCCGCACAATGGAAAAGTAGATGGCTCCCGCCAGCAGAGTCCAGGAGATCGGTTGTCCCGCGGGCTGGGTTGCCTGGAGGTAGGGCCCGATGGTAAAGGTCAAAAGTGGAACCAGTAAACCCCAGGCAAGTACGCCGCCAGCGAAATTCAGTGCGGCCAGCCTCGGTCCAATGATATAGCCGACGCCAAGATACGCGGGGCTCACGTCCGGTGCCGTGAAAATCGTAGTCCCTCCGGTCATGGTGGTTGCCACGTTCGGGTTCGTACTTGTGCGCAGCAGCAACTTCTTGCCCAGATTGCCAATTGTGACGGGAAATGTGTTGTTGGGATTGAACACGTTGATGGCGCCGAGCAGGTACATGAAGCCGCCGAATCCCATATTCGCAAACAGAATCTTCGCCGCCGTCGATCCCTGTTGCCCGGCCTTATGAATCTCCGACGCGGCCACCGATTCCGGGTAGGGAAGATCTGGATCTTCGACCATCACCCGGCGCAGAAGGGTCACGAACAAAATGCCGAGCGTCCCCCCAATCATCATCAGAGCAACGGACTTCCAATATTCTGGAGTCCTGAAATCCGGCGTCAAAGCCGGCCACAAGTCGGCCATCACGAACGCCGGGATGGTGAAGATGGCCCCGGCCGCCACCGACTCGCCAATCGAGCCCACAGTTCGCGCGATGTTCTCTTCCAGCAGCGACCCCTTCATCAGCCGCAGCAGAGCCATGCCGATCACAGCCGCCGGATAGGTTGCCGCGATCGTCATCCCAGCCTTTAAGCCGAGATACGCGTTCGCCGATCCGAGGATCGCCGTCATCACCAACCCAATGAGCAAGGCGCGGAGAGTAAACTCCTTCATCTCCATGGTTTCTGGAACGTAGGGAACATGCTTTTTGACCGGCGGTGGGGCGACCGTACTCATGGGATGAATCCTCGCAAAATGGAATGAAAACTGAAACTCCAACTATACGCAAAACTTAGACGAAACAGGGAACGGCGGCACGTTAGCACGCGCGTGGCACGGATTACAAGTGCGCTGCGGATTACGACAGCCTTGCGGCCCGGCAGTTACTTGCCGTTGGCGAATGAGCGCCTTCGGGGTAAAATACCCCTAATCTGTTCTTCACCCCTCTTCGTCTGTTAATTCCGATGGCTCACAATTTCGAGGTGCACTGTGCTCAAGAACTCCCCCAGCCAAGCCTGGTTTCAGCAATATCTTGAATATCATTGTGACGATTGTGGCAGCGACACTGGATTTCGCTCGCGCGCCCGGACCCTTTCGGAACGCTATTTGCTGCCGCTATTTCTGCTGCGCCCGGTCCGCTGCGCGGAATGCTTCCGCCGCGACTATCGCTTGCTGTTTATGCCCGTGAGCGAACGGCTGCCGGAATCAGTAAAGAAGATGCCTACTTCGGTGCCGCAGCCCGGCCGGCACGTTGCCTAAGCGGGCCGTCCACCGTTATACTCGGTTCAAGCAGGCAATTGTTCAGCGGTCCGCCCAGGGTACAACTTTGCGGACAACACGGAGGCCGTCTTCAGCAGTAGTGAGGACAGAATTCGGGCTAGCCATGCCAAAGACGCAGTGGCAAGCCTTTCTATTGCTTCCAGTCGGCCCGGTTGGCAGAGCGGCGTTGCTGATGGCGGCTGGACCCATCAGATTGCCGTCGGTCTCTTCAGTGTTTTATTTCCCTCCGATTGCCGAATCTGCGGCGCACCTTTATTCAGGATTTCGCGCCTTCCGGTTTGCCAGGACTGTCTTGACGCCATGCTCCCCATCGCGGGCGGAGTCTGCGCCATTTGCGGCGAGCGAATCTTTTCCCCGTACGCCGGGACCGCTGGTATAGGGGAAGCCCGCTGCGGCGTGTGCCGCCGCATTGAACCGCCGTTCGTGCGCGCGGTCGCGTATGGCAGCTATGAGAGCGGCCTGCGGGAATTAATTCATTTATTGAAATTTGGCGGCGTGCGTCCCGCCGCGAGCATTCTCGGCCGCATGTTAGCCGAAGCCATTGCGACCCTCACACCCGAATTTTCAGAGGAATCGGTGGCGATGATTCCGGTTCCGCTGCATCGCGCCAAACTTCGCCTGCGTGGTTTCAATCAGGCCGACTTGATTGCGCGCGCGGCTATGAAGATTCTCGCGCCGCCTGGGCGCTTGCATCTGAGTATGGGAGTGCTCGAGCGAACGCGCGAAACCGTATCGCAAATCGGCCTCACCAGCCATCAGCGCCGCATCAACTTACGCGGAGCTTTCCGCGTGGCGCAGCCTGAAGCTGTTAAAGGCCGCGCAGCGCTGGTCATCGATGATGTCTATACCACGGGCGCGACCGTCTCCGAGTGCGCGCGCGTTTTGCGCCGCGCCGGCGCCACGAAAGTTTGGGTCGCAACCGTGGCCCGCACTCTGAAAATTTCCGCCCAGCACGTGCAAATGAATCCAGACATTGAAACCGAGAGCGACGAATGGAACGCAGAGAATGCGGTTCCACTGGCGAAAGCCGCGGGGATCTAGCTATGTCAGGAAGAATTCAATCCGAGGTAAGTCCATCAGATCGGCAGGCCGCCGGCTTGTTCGCAGCGGCGGCGATGCATCGCGACAGCAACGGCAACGCCCTGCACGCGCCCGTGCTCGTGCTCAATGCATCCTATGAGCCGATCAATGTTTGCGCCGCGCGCCGCGCGTTGGTTCTGGTGCTCAAGGGCGTAGCCATGACCGAAGAAGAGAATGGCCACTTCCTGCATGCCGCCCGCGTTGCCATGCGCGTGCCTTCAGTGATCCGCCTGCTCGAGTACCGCCGCATCCCGCACCAGAGCCGCGCTCTTTCGCGAAAGAATATTTTGCTGCGCGACCGCAACACCTGCCAGTATTGCGCGACGGTCCTACCTTCCGGTGAACTGACCCTCGATCACGTCATCCCGCGCTCCCGCGGAGGTTCCTCCACCTGGGAAAACTTGGTCGCCTGCTGCCATTACTGCAATCGCCACAAAGGCAACCAGTCTCCCACCGAAGCCGGCATGAAGCTCATGCGCGAACCTCGCGCCTTCAACCTCCACACCAGCCGCCACATCATGCGCCTCATGGGCCGCAGCGACGATAAGTGGCGGAAGTATCTGTTCTACTAAAAAGTATCTGTTCTGCTAAGTAAGCCATGCCCCAACCCACCCTTGTCATCCCGAGCGCAGAGAGGGATCTTGGTTTAGCTGAGCTGAGTGCAGACGGCCTAGCCTACTTCTTCTTCTGCTCCGGAACTTCCTGCCCGCCCAGAATCTTCACCGTCGATCCAAAGCGCTTGTAGTCCTCATACTTCACGATCTCGCGGATGTGAATATCGTTCAGGTTGAAGTGCAGCGTGTCATCGGCACGAGTGTAAACGGGAAACCAGTATTTGCCATCGATCTGCTGCCGCCACGTCGTGAACTTGGGATACAGATGCTCCTCTTTTCCCTTCTTTTTCGTATCGCGAATTTCCGGAACGGCTTGCCCATAGGTTTTCACGATCTGGAAATCGTGATCGTCCACCCAGATGCGCCCCTGGAAATAACGCTTCTTGCCCACAATCTGCTTGGGCGCGATGTCGAACACGTAACAGTGCAGCTCGTCTTCCTGCTGCTGGCCCACATAAAGGATGTTGTATTCCGGAATCTCGTCCGTGGTCAGCACAAAGGGCAGACGGTTGCGGAAGTCCTGCACATCCCCTTCATCTAGCGAAAGCCCGCCCTGCTCCAGAGTTGAGGCTGGCGCGAACACCACGTTCTCAATGCGATGCCCCTTATCGTCAAACAACACGTCGAAAACTTCGTGGTACTCGCCGGTGGTCGTGTTTCCGTCCAGAGTTTTAACCGTGATGTCTTGCCGGTAGGTGTACCGATCGCGCGCCTCTTTGAATTCTTTTTCCTTGGCGGCGAAATGGGTAATGATCTGTTCGGAAGTGACGTTTTTCGGCGGAGTGTTTTCCAGCGTGCCTTCCTGGGCGACCGAGGTGGCAAGCGCGCCGGCGACAACCCAGCCGACCAGCAAGAGACTACGGAACCGTTTCATGAACCTATTTTATCGGATGTCCCAAAAAGATTGTGGAGACGAATATGCGTGGAAGAGCCTTGTGTTGGAAGGATTGTGTAAAAGGGATTGTGTGGAGCGGGCACTCCTGCCCGCTGCCTTTGCCTTTGCTTGTTTTGACTTCGATATTGACTCCTGTGCCGGAAAAAGGCCAGTGGAATCCGAGTCGCGCAAAAAATTGGCATAACCGCGGCGACCCTTCCCCGACCTCTCTCCGCTCAGTTAGGCCGGGGGAAGGGCGCTGCAGTTCTGCCGCCTACTAAGATGCCATTCTCAAAAAGGGGTTGCCGTTGGAAAAAACTGACCTTAGATCTTCGACAGTCCGAGCGTTTCCCGGACACGGCGCGAGACGCTGGCGCTACCAAACCTGTTAAACTCATCCGTTTGCCGGGTAATGGGTCAGTTTGATTGTCATCCTGAACAAGCGTTTTCTTGCGCAGTGAAGGATCAAGGCGAGCCGCGCGTTGTGTCGCGTTCTTTGCGACACAATAATTGCGCGTTTGGCTCGCTTCCTTATCAAACTGCCCTACCGTTTGCCGTAGGAGGTCCCGTTATGCGCCGTTTCTTCTTCGTCCTTCTAGCCCTCGCTGCCTTTACATTTCCGGCCTTTGCTCAAGCCAAGCATCCCTTTACCTTCGAAGACATGATGAAGCTCAAGCGCGTCGGCGAGCCCGAAGTTTCGCCCGATGGCAAGTGGGTCATCTTTAGCGTGGTCGATGTGAGCCTCGAAGCCAACAAAAAGACGCCGCATGTCTGGATCGTCCCGCTAGATTCTCATGTGGGGACGGCCGCCCCCGGCTCTTCGTCGGCAGAGCGCATCCTCATCTCCGATCAGGACGCCGACCGCCCGCGCTGGGCACCCGACGGAAAGCGCTTCGCGTTTCTGTCAACCAAAGAAGGCGGTTCGCAGGTTTGGATCGCCGATTTCGATGGCGCAAGCGGAACGGTCGCCGGAGTTTACAAGCTAACCACGATGCCCACCGAGGCCGGCGGCGAACTCTGGTCCCCGGATGGCAAAAATGTTCTTTTTACGTCGGATGTTTATCCCGAATGCGATGGCCAGGCCGATGAGATCGCCTGCAATGCCAAAAAAGTGGATGACGCTGAAAAGTCCAAAGTGAAGGCTCAGATTTTCACCCACCTGCTGTACCGCCATTGGATCGCCTACAAGCAAGGCACGCGCACCCATATCTTCGTTCTCCCTGTTCTGACGCAGGTGCACGTCTACCACGATCTCACTCCCGGCGACTACGACGCGCCTGAATTCTCCCTCGGGGGCCAGGACGATTACGCCTTCTCGCCCGACGGCCAAGAGATTTGCTACACCTCGAATCACGATAAGAATCCCGCCGCTTCCACCAACAACGATCTGTGGATCGTCCCGGTCGGCGGAGGCCCGGCCAAGAACATTACTGCCGACAATCCTGCCAGCGACTCGACCCCGCTCTATTCGCCCGATGGCCGCTACATCGCCTACCGCGCCCAGCAGAGGCCGGGATACGAGAGCGACCGCTTCAGGCTGATGCTGTACGACCGGAAGACGGGCGAGAAGAAGAATCTGACAGAAGACTTTGACGGGTGGGTGGGAAGCTTTGCTTGGAGCGAGTCCGAGATTACTTTCGTCGCAGAAGAAGGGGGCGAATCCCCCATTTATTATCTTTCTCCGCCATTGTGCTCTCAAGGCTGCCATCCGATCAGACTCGTTGATGGCTTCAACGACGACATTGCTATCGGGCGAGTAAATCGTGTAACGCCGAAGGGAAACAAGATTTGGGAATTCGTATTCTTTTTCACAAGGATGTCCATTGAAGCGCCAACGCAGGTGTTCGCCGCCTTCCAAGGGAATTGTGTAATTGGTCTCGAAAAGGTCAGCGGAATGCTGGCAGGCCGATCGAAAGAACCGACGCCAGAGTGCTCATTACCGAAGCCACGCCAACTCACTCATCTCAACGACGCTGTCCTCTCCCAAGTAGCGATGTCACCGCTCGAATCTTTCTGGTTCCCCGGCGCGCACGGCGACAAGGTCCAGGGCTTCCTGGTCAAGCCGCCAAACTTCGACCCCAGCAAGAAGTATCCCGTGAAGTTCCTCATCCACGGCGGGCCGCAGGGCGCTTGGGGAGACGACTGGAGCTATCGCTGGAATCCCGAACTGTTCGCTTCACCAACTTCCTCGACACCCAGCGGCTACGTCGTCGTCATGATCAACTTTCACGGCTCGACCGGCTACGGGCAGAAGTTCATTGACGCCATCAACGGCGACTGGGGTGGCGCTCCGTTTGAAGACCTGATGAAGGGCCTCGACTACGCAGAGGAGCATTACGGGTTTATTGATAAAGACCGCGAGTGCGCGCTGGGCGCCAGCTACGGCGGATACGCCATCAACTGGATCCTCGGCCACACCGACCGCTTCAAATGTCTGGTCTCGCACGACGGCATGTTCAACGCCGAATCCGCCTGGGGCACCACCGAAGAACTCTGGTTCAACGACTGGGAGTTCAAAGGCACGCCCTATGACAACCGCGCCAGCTACGAGAAGTGGTCGCCGCACCAGTACGCCAAGAATTTCAAGACGCCCACGCTGGTAATCCACGGCCAGCGCGACTACCGCCTCGACGTAAGCGAAGGCTTCCAGCTTTTCACCACGCTGCAAATGGAAGGCGTCCCGTCAGAGATGCTTTATTTCCCCGACGAAGGCCACTGGGTGCTCAAGCCGCAGAATTCCCAGCTGTGGTATAAGACGGTGAACGATTGGGTCGACCAGTGGACGATGAAGTGAAGCCGGCGTTTTGAGTTTCTGCTAATCCAACCGTGACGAGGTAAGAGGCGGGCGTGATGGCTACAGCGAGGTCGTCAAGCGGTCGCAATAATCCGCAGCTTTCGTCGGCCGACCCCGAGCGCCAACTCGACTCCTTCCTCGCGAAATACGATCCCGAAATCGAAGCCTTCGCTCGCCGCGCTTTGGCTAAAATGCGCAAGCTCGTCCCCGGCGCGGTCGAGTTTGTCTACGACAACTTCAACTGGCTGGTGATTGGCTTCGGACCGAGCGAGCGGCCTTCTGACGCTATTTTTTCGCTGGTACTACCCGCCGGCAAGGTTACGTTGTGCTTTCTTCAAGGCGCGGGCCTGCCTGATCCAAACAAGCTGTTGCAGGGCAGCGGCAACGTTGTGCGCAACATCCGCCTTTACGAGCTCGGCAAGCCCGACGCCAAAATACTCGATAATTCTGATGTCCTCGCGCTGATCAATGTCGCACTCAACCGTGCAAAAGTCCCAATGCCCGCGCGAGCAAAGCGAAAACTGATCATCCGTGCCATCTCTGCCCGCCAGCGCCCGCGGCGGGTCACGCCCGGAAAGAAGTAGCCGTGTACTTCTTCTCACGGTAAAGGAAAGCTCTCCACCTCCTCCTGCAATAAAGCCGAGGTCCCCGCCGAAACCTGAATCTCAATCTCGAGCACGCCGGAAAATGCTCCCAGCGAAGGCACGGTGCTCGCCAGTCCGTTAGCGTCGCTCTGCTCTGTGCTCTGACTCGTACTCAAAATGATCGCTGCTTCGCTTGGCGTGCCTGCCAATGCGTTCCCGGCAGGACGCACCACGGTCGATTGAAACAAGACCCCGGCTCCCAGCACAGGATTCGGCGGGGTCGAAGAATCGGTCACACGCACGGTCAGCGGTTGAAACACGGTTCCGGTTACAACTTGGTCGCCGCCAGCCACAGCCTGCAAATTCAGTGACGCCGCCGCGACCGCGTTTACATAAATCGTTTGGCAGGGATTATTTGCCGCTCCTACGCACGCGCTGAGTTGCGTGCTGGTAGTGAAATTGGTCAATATCAGCGTGACCGATGCGTATCCGATGCTGTTCGTCACCGCGCTTGGCGCACTCAGCGAGCCCGCCCCTTGATCGATAAAGAAATTCACGGTAATGCCGCTTTGGGGATTGCCCAGGCTCACCACTCGCGCCGTCAGCGGTACGCTCAGCGACGCTCCCTGTGCGATCCAGAGATACGGTGTGGTGACTCCGATATCCGACGGCGTAGACGTAGCCGTGAGCGAGGTGCTCACCGACTGAGGCGGATTGTAAACGCCTGGAGCCAGAGTAGCAGTAATGATCGCATTGCCGACGGCGGCGGGCGTGACCCACGTAGACGCGATTCCGCTTTGATCGCTGGTCATAGAACAAAGAGTGGCTCCGCCGCAGGCCGACAGCGTAGCGGCATTCGTGGTGGTCCATCCCACGGTAGCCCCGCTGACCGGAGTGATGCCGTCTGCCGCGAGCACTTGCACCGTCACCGGATAGGTGGCCTGGGTTCCAACTGGCGTTGGGGGATTCAATCCTTGCAGCAACACAATCTTGTCTGTTGAAGCGGCCCCGTAGGTGAGCACATCTGTCATGATTGAAAACGCGCCGCTCACTGGATCGGTAATGGTAACCGTTTGTGCGCCATCGCCTTGCGCCGGAGCGGCCACCAGTATCTGGCTGGAATTGGTAGCGAGCAGCCCCACATTCACGCTGCCCACGGCAACCTCGAGGCTGGGAGCGAAGCCGGTGCCCTGCAGCGTAACCGCCCCTCCGCTCACCGGCACACGCGCTGGAATCACGGAATCTCCGTAGAGCACATGGGCGTGGTACCGGTAGTCAGGGCGCCCATCGCCCCGCACGTCGGCAATTCCCACGATGAAGCTAGTTGCGATCAATATCTGCGCGTCGAGACGGCTCATACCGAAAGTCGAAGAATTGAATGGAGCAGTTGTAAAAGCCGGCGGCGGCGTGCCTTGGGGATCGCTTTGGTTCCAAATGCCGACCACCGGTTCGGCCTTGGATTCGCTGGGTGAGCTGGTTTCATCGAGCGCGGTTACGGCGATCGAGAGCGTGCGGTTGGCTTGCGCGGTGATCAGAAAATATCCCGCATCGCCATAACCGCTCAGTGATCCTACCCAATCACCCGCGGGAGGAACTGGCGCAGGAGCGCTCCAGGTTTCGTTTTCGGCCCACGGAGGTATGGCCTGGGCGCTGTTGGACATCAAAATGTCCTGCCCAAGTTCGCCGCCTGCCTGCACGGTCACCGTGATGGGCTGAAAAGTTCCGGAAGGAGCGACTTGCGCAGGATCGTAGGGGCATACGCCCTCCGACCATAGCGGATCAAGAGCTTCGACCGAAAGCTGGTACTGCGCGCTGCTGGCGCCATTTGGAATGGGTAATCCACCAAGATCGAAGAAGCCCTCCAATGTTGCATCGGACGATCCGAACTCGCTGTACGGAGTGCCCAGCGGATCGCTGAAGCCTGTGATGGCGTTGCCGGCATTGCCGGTAAACAGAAATCCAGAAACCGACGACACCCCATAGCGATGCGAAGGCAACCCGGTCGAAGGATCGATCCAACGTGCAAACAAATTCACGCCTTGCATCGGCTGGGCGCTGTCACCCGTAGGATCCACAAAATAGACCGAGCCGTAAATGCGCGCCGAGGTCGAATTACCACTCCCGCTCACGGGATAAAGCCGCGAGATCGCGGCCACATCGTCGGATGCGAGCTGATAGGGATTCGCATAACAGAGCGTGATGGGCACGCAACTGATCGGATCCATGTAATGCATGACGGGAAAGCCCGCGTAATCATCGGCCGTGGGATGCGGGTCGCCCGTAATGACATTCAGATTCAGTTGCGACCAGCCCAGTCCCAGGACCTCGCCGAGCACGCGCACCAGCCGGTATTCCACGTCGGTCAATTGTGATGATTGCAGCGCGCACTGGCCGTTGATGACTACCAGCGCATGCTGCAGGTTTCCGCCCGCGCCGAAATTGTCGACGCCGCCATACACTGCGTTCCAAAAGCACTCCGAGGGGTCGCCCGCACCCTCACCCAGCAGAGCATTGGTGACCGAGCCGTCATAGTCATAAACGATGCCGACTGGCGTTTGCGTGGCTGATGGCGTTATATCCGCCGGGGCTGTAACCATTCCGCTGGAGTTCACAGCGATGTTGCTGCCGTTCACATCTTCGGCGAGTTGGCCGGCGGCGGTGACGTTGAGTGCAGCCGTCGAAACCGAAGTCCATTGGGCAAACGCGCTGGCCACGAAGGCATTGGCAGAGTCATTCGGCAGGATCGGGCTGAGGTCTCCCTGGTCGGTGTAATAGCTCACGCTGCCCGAAGACCAGATCAGGGGTTGGCCCATCATCGATGAATCGAAGTAGCTCGAGCCGGCCACATACTCCGGGCCGCCGCCGCGCGCCAGCATGGCGAAATGAAAGACGAATGCTAAAGACACAGCCAGCCGCAAGAAGAATGAGCGGGTCGAATTTTTGCCACGCGTCATCACGTTCGCCTCACTCTTTTCCGCCGACGCGTCGGACCGCCCGCTCGAATTCCGAGTAGGCAACAAGCTCCCGTCCCTGAAAGAACGGATCATTCGCGAACACTGCCCGGTGTTGCGCGCTCATCAAGACCCTGTCTCGCGAGTCAACGGCGAATCGTCCCACGTTTCCGGCCACCGGACTGGTGAGTCCCAACTTGCTAGGGGCATAGAGAAACAGCATCAGCCGTTCCCCCAGGTAGTAATGTTTACCGCGCGTCGAAAGCCTGCCCCCTTCGCCCTGCCACTGATGGATCGTCAGCCTTTGTCCCTGCGTCGTGCCGCGCAGCGCATGTTCCACCAAGAAAGTGATTTCAGTCGAGGCAGCATTTGGTCCTGCGAACGAATTGGCGCGTGACACAGCATCGCCGAGCCGTCGCCCGCGGCCAATGGAAAGCACGCGGCCCGCGAAGATGATGCCAGCACTGTCAACCAGATGCCGGAACCCAGGCCCAGCGGTGATCGGCGGCAACCGAGGTAATTCAGGAGGAATCGCGATGGGTGGACTCCCGGTGGGGTCGTGATGGGTGGGCAATTTCGGCGACGCGATTGGCGCGATGGCAGCGACGCCCGCAAGGGGCCGACTAGTTTGCTGCGCGAGCGCCGTCGGTGCAAGAAAAATCGGCGCGAGAAGAATTTGCCAAGAACAGAGCGGACGCCAATACCCAGCCATACCACCACCTGGGAAATGAATGTCTGCTCGGAGGGTTTTGGGAAACCGCATTCATCCTAAGGAGTGGCCCCAAAGCCATTCAGTGACGGATGTCACGACCTGCCTGTGGATTACTGCTCCATTCCTATTTTGTGCCTGGACTGCGACTCTTACGACAAAGCTACAGGGATTGCAAATGCTCTTCCGCACTGAGGTTCGCACCCGCCAGCAGAAGCAAGCCCGACAAAAATGCCCAGAACATCAGGCTGACGGAAAGCGCAAACGGACCGTAGACTTCGCCAAAATTGAGGTAGGGCAAGGCGAGAATGTAGCCGTATTTCAGGGCTTCGGAAAGCAATCCCATGATTACGGCGGTTGGCAGCACGGCGCGCGCTGGCACTTTGCCATTGGGCAGCAACCAATAAATAAGGAAGAAGATGGCGATACTGGCGGCAATCGCAAAAATCTTCATCACAATAAATCCCACCACTGCCACAAATCCCGATCCGTGTCCGCGCAGCACAATCCCCATCAGGGCCACGTTTCCTGCCGTCATCGCGATCGAAAGCAGCGCCAGCACACCGCAGCCGAAGGCCAGCCCCAGTGCGATTAATTGGTTGCCCATGTAGGAACGGTTGGTCGGAAAGCGCCAGATGCGATTGAGCGCGACTTCCAGCGGCATAAACACGCCAGTCGAAGTCACTAGCAGAATGACCAGGGACACAAGCTGGGCGCGATGCCGCGCATTCACCATGGCCGTTAGATTTCGAATTACGAACTGCTGACCGGCGGGAAGGGAATCGCGCAACAACTCCACCAGCACGTCAAACATCACCCGCGAGTGAAAAACCCGCTGAATGAGCGTCATCAGCAGCACCACAAAAGGAAAGAACGAAAGGATCGCGTTGGCCGCCACCGAGAAAGCAAAAGTGTGTACGTCAGTGCGCAGCAAGTATTTTGCGGTGGAAATGGCCAGGCTCGGGAAATAGCCCCGCCGCGCTCGGCGCGCGGGTTCGCCTACGCTCGCTGTCTTTCCGGCTGCCGGCACGGTCGCAGTGGTTGGGTTGGCCACAGAATCGTCGAATCTTTCCTTTTCTAATCTTATCAAGGAGTTGCAGGTAACCCTGCTTTTTCCTGGGAACTAAAGTTCAAGCGGTACACAACCAATTTCTTATACCTCGTTAAGGCTAAAACCAGAATTGGGGGTTATTTCTTGCTCCGATTCACTAATTTTTGTTGCGAAACGATTTAATAGTCCTTATTATTCCGTGTGCTCACGACCGGCGTACGCCGGACGCGGGTGGGTAAGGCAGGTTGATGTCTTGAGTAGGGCGGTAGAAATCAGCGCCGATGGGACAGGGCTCCGCAAGTTCGCGCCGCATTTTCTTTCGTGCGCCGTGAGCCGAGGAGTCTTTTGCTTTGGGGCTAAGTTTCTCCGGCACTGAGAGGCGCAACCGGGTTCCACCAGGTTTCCTGAGGGGGCGTTCCGTGGGCTGGCTGGTTCGTTAGCAAATCGCGGAACACGATACAGGGACCTTGGGGAACGTCATTCTAACCATGAGGGAAAGGAGTTTTTTCTGTGAGAGAGAAGGGAACAGTAAAGTGGTTCAACGGGGCGAAGGGATATGGTTTCATCCAGCGCTCCACGGGGGAAGACGTATTCGTACATTTTTCCGCCATCCAGGAGAACGGCTATCGCTCGCTGAACGAGGGCGAGACCGTGGAGTTCGATCTGCTCAAAGGTCCCAAAGGTTTTCAGGCGGGTAACGTAGTTCGCGCCTAACCCGCATAGTACCTTAGCTTCTCAACCCTCCCGCTTCCCACGGGAGGGTTTTTCTACCGGAGGGTCTTCGGCGAAGATCACTACAGCCCATGGCTAGTTGCTTCCCGGTTCCACTCGCTCGCCACTGGTCGGAGCCTGGCCTTGCAGCAGTCTCTTCCACTGGTTTCCCCCGGAGATGTGCTTCATACCCAGAACCACCGGCATGGAAAGTCCGCTATAGAAGAGTGCTGGCGCCCGAAAAATGTGGGCGAGTACGGCAGGGGTTGCGCTCAAACCAATCACCAGCAAGTCGCGCCTGTACAACTGACCAGCCGTAGGCTTATCAGTGCCGATAAGCCAGGTGTTACCCTCGACTGCGACTCCAGCCTTGATGCCCTTTTCCGTCTCGCTGATATCGTAGTGGTCGGCGACAATCGCAAATGCCAGTGCGCCGCCTAAGGCAACCAGATGCTTCATGCCACGAGGCCCTTTCACCGGGTTCTTGTCTGACTCGTGGCGGAAAGAACTCGCCACCGTGTTCTGAGCTTGCAGGTATGAGGGGGTTGAGCTGGGTGCATCCACTAGCGCTAATTGGGCCTGCGCAAACGAAGCCACCAGAGGTAGAGTGGCGATCCATCGGGCTGCATTCGTCATACAAGTCCTCTCTTGCCAATCGTTCTCTCTTGCCAATCGTCCTATCTCTTGCGAATCAGCCGACGTTACGGCCGGCAATGAAGTTATCGGCGGGGGGAGTGCCTTTCTTTAGAAAGGACGGTGGTGCAAGCGGTTAGAATTGGAAACGGGCGACTCTATGATGAGTGGTGGTTGACTTGAGGAAAGAACCAATATGCTGCGTGACAAAAGTTTGATCCCACTCTCGCGCCAACATCAACACGCCTTGGCCTTGTGCGTCCGCATCGATCGCGCTCAACCCATCCGAGCCGCGGATTTGCCAAGGTGGCAAGCCGAGATCGAGCAACACTTCGCGCAGGAAATCGAAGTCCATTTTGCGGCCGAAGAGGAAATCCTGTTCCCGGCAGCCCGGCAGTTGGCGGAGCTTGAGCCGCTGGTGGAAGAACTCATCGCGGATCACGCGGCGTTACGCGATTCGTTTTCTGACGCGCGAGCGCGCAGGATGTCGTCGGAGAGCCTAGCCGCATTCGCACACAGACTCTCAGCTCACATCCGCAAAGAGGAGCGGCAGCTTTTTGAGCAGTTGCAGAGGGGAATGAGCGCAGAAGATCTTTCGCAGTCAGGGAAGCGGCTGGAAAAAGCGCTCCAGGAGGCTACGCAATCTTGCGCCCTGACGAATGAAGCCAGTCGACTGAAGCCGAAAACTTAGGCACGATCCACGTCTCAGCTGGGCAGCTTGTGTTTTTCACGGAAGCGCGCTGCCGCTTCCTTGCCCATATAGCGTTCCAGCACAGCTGGCTCCGTCTTGCGCAGATCGACTACCACTAAGCCATCCAGCACGTTGGAAAATTTGCGATCCACATTAAAGCCCAGCAGCTTGCCGCCGATGCGGGCATACTGCCGCAATAGAATGGGCAGTCCTTTGCCGTCGGCTTCCACGTCAATAATAGGTTGCGAGAGTTCCTCGAGATCATGCAGGGCGTGACACATGGCGCGACAGTCCCAACGGCGCAGTCCGGCTGGACGAAACGGACGCCGCGGTTCGAGCAAGCCCGCCAACTCGTCTTCGTGCATGCGAGACTCGAAGAAGCGATAGATCATCTCGCGCGACGCTTCGCTGTAATCGTTGCTGATGCTCACCGCGCCAAACAATACCGGCGTGCCCACGTGCGCCGCCAGCAGGCGCGCGATACCCTTCCACAACAAAAGCAAAGGAGCGTACTGGCGCTGGTACTCCGGCCGCACGAAAGAACGGCCCAGCTCCAGCGCCGGACCGAGTCTCTCAAAAATTCGCGCATCGTAGCGAAAAAGAGTGCTGGTATAGAGGCCGTCCACGCCGCGCTCGGCTACAATCTCCGCCGTGTTGCCGGCGCGGTAGGCGCCTACCAGCTCGCGTTTGTTTCTATTCCACAACAACACGTGCCAGTAATAACGGTCGAAGCGGTCGAGATCCCGGCTCTTGCCGGTGCCTTCGCCTACCAGACGAAATGTGACTTCCCGCAGCCGTCCCAACTCCCGCAACATGCGCGGCGTCTCGTTGGCTTTCGCCAGATAGACGGCGAGATCGCCGGCCTCCGCTAAACAGCGATCAGCCGGAAGCAAGTCTAGTTCTTGCCCCAGCACATCCGCCGGCTCGGCGTCCGCAACCGGCTTCTGCACTTTTTCGGCAATCTTAGATTGCACCGCCGAATGCACCGCCGCGGGCCACGATTTTTCTGTTTTGCTTCGCCGGGCCAGTAGGTAGGTGCGCCAGCGCAAATATTCGAGCGCCTCGCGATCCTCCGCGATCGACGCCAGCGAATCGGCCGGAACCTCGCTTCCCACACGGACTTCCACCGTTCGTCCCTTTTGCTGCAAAAACTCGTGCAGCAGGAAGGCAGTTCGAAGGCGAGGATGAATCATTCCAAAAACATGGAAGCCCACACTATTGCGCCCGCGAAAATAAACCGGCAGCGCCGCGGCTCCGGTGCGCCGAATCAAGCGAATCGCGGTGTCGTTCCATACGGGGTCGACGATTTCCGCTTGCGGAAATTGCCAGTGGGAAACTTCGCCCGCGGGAAACACTGCCAGCATTCCACCTTGGTGCAACCACTCCAGAGCTTCGCGAAGGGCGCGGCGATTGACTGCGATATTTTTGGCCCCCAGCGCCGCTTCTCCCTGACAGGGATCTACGAGGATGCAATGCTGCGCCAGCTCCGGCACGTCACGCAGCAGATAGTTAGTCATCACCTTTACGTCGGGACGCACTCGCGTCAGCAGCACCGCGAGTACAGCTCCATCCAGCATTCCGAAGGGATGATTGGCCACCACAACCACCGGCCCCGTGGCGGGAATTCGCGCGGTGTCGGCAGCATCGACGCGCAGTTCCACCCGCATTTCCGTCAGCAACTTCTCCAGGCCAAAGCCTTCCGAAGAAGCGCGCACGCGGTGATAAAGCTCGCGCACTTTGTCGACCGGAATGAATTTCTCTGCCAGGGCCGGGATGCCGGGAAAGCCCGCAACTTGCGACAACACGTCGGGCGAGGCACCATCGTCATGCAAATGGTTTAACGGCATGCTATAGGGATAGCGCGGGAAGTTTGCAGCAGGATGAAGAGGAGGTTAAAAGCTGGTGAAATGCGAGACGGACGAAACTAGAGAGTCACTAAAGTAACCTGTTTGCCGATGTCAAACTTCTCGAGGCACAGAGATTATCCGTTATGTTTCCATCCGAAAACGAGTCTCCGCCAGTCGGTAGAGCCTGCGCCAAACCAGTCGATTCATGGTAACGACCGTCGCCGCCATCATGATGGTTGCGGCCAGAAGCAGGTGGAAATCACCTTTATCGGTAGCTTGTTGGATGGTCGCACCCAGACCGGTTGTGGTGTAAGTCTTTCCTTTGAAATTAAAATATTCAGCTACGATGCTGGCGTTCCAGGCGCCGCCAGAAGCCGTCACCATTCCCGTAACAAGATAAGGAAAAATTCCCGGCAAGATCAACTTTTTCCAGCGCTCGATGCCTCGCAGCCGAAAAATCGAGCAGCATTCTTTCAAATCGGTGGGAATGGCCATCGTGCCTGCAATCACGTTGAACAGTACATACCACTGCGTGCCCAGCAATAAGACGACGATCGATGCGATCCCAAGTCCTCCGCCCAGGCGAATCAGCACTAACAAGATTACCGGCAGCAAGGCGGTTGCCGGCACCGAAGCGGCAATCTGCGCCACGGGTTGCGCGATGCGCGCCAATTTCGGATTGGATCCAATGGCAACGCCGACGGGAATCGTCCACAAGGCAGCCAGCAGCAAGGCAAGATTTACGCGCAGAAAGGTCGCGCCCAGGCCGATCGCCGTGGCATGTAATTCCATTTTCCCCAGCCCCACCAGAATGATCGCGACCCGAACCACGCCATACCCGATGCCGATCAGCGCTGCCAGACCTATCGCTCGCAGCAGCCAGTCTCGCCAGGGAGCCTGCACAACTTCCGGTTTTTCTTCCGAGTGTTTGCGCGCAAAAAAGAGCAACAAATGCTCGCCAAGAGGACGCACTGTCCTCCGGCGAATCTGCGCCAGAGCGCTCGAATGCTGCACCAGGTTCAGTACCCACGATCGCGGTGCATCCGTGCTTTCCACCTGCTCCACTTTGAATTTTTCTGCCCACGCAATTACCGGACGCCAGATAAACTGATCCAACATCACAATCACCAGCACCATGGTGGTCACGCCCCAAAACATGGACGCGGTGTCGCCCGCGCTGGCCGCGGTTTGCAGATAACTTCCCAGGCCCGGCAGCCGGAAGTCGCGCGAACCCAGCACGAACATCTCGCAGACCATCAGCGCGAACCATCCCCCGGCCACCGACATCATCGAATTCCATACCAACCCGATTGCCGAAAATGGCAGCTCCACTTGCGTGAAACGTTGCCACCAACTGAAGCGGTAGATCCGCGCTGCCTCCCGCATCTCGTCCGGAATACTTTTCAGCGAGGCATAAAAACTGAATGCCATGTTCCAAACTTGGCCGGTAAAAATGAGCAGGATCGCTCCCATCTCGACCCCGATTTGCCGGCCCGGAAATAACGCCACCATGGCTAGCATTACCGGCGGGAGAAATGACAACACGGGGATCGATTGCAGCACATCCAGGAGCGGAAGCATGAAGCGCTCCGCGCGCGCGTTGTAGGCAGTGATATATCCATACGTCAGCGCGAAAGCCAGGCTTAACGCGTAGGCGATGGCGATGCGAAGCAGGGAATAACCGGCATAGGCTGGAAGCGCCCAGACGCTCGGCGAAATCTCGACGGACGGAGTAAATGGACCAAGCCACGAGCGCCCCGCCGTGACCACCCCGTAAATCAGCGCAATCCCCGCCCCGAACATGATGAGATCGGGCAGGTGCGATCCTTCCAGGCTGGGCATCTGCTGCCACAGGCGGTAGGCCGAGAATCCGCGCAGGTTGATGTTGTTCTTCATTGAAGTCAGCGGTTCGTGGTTGGCGAATAAGACCAGGGTCCCTCGCTTCGCCCAGGGATGCCCAGGATTGTCGCGAATCACCTAATCAATCGCCACAGCCGTCTGCACTAGTTTTCCGCTCTCGCGGTCGTAATCGAAAATCTCCGCGTAGCGGCCCCAGTTCACTGCGGTATCGAACTGGCGTTGTGCTTCTTCGTCAGAAAAATGCTCATCCAGAATGTCGCTAAAGAATTCGTCGTTGATGGAGTGATCCGACTTCCTTTTTAGAATGCTATCGATCTGCTTCAGGATGGTGACGTGCTCCAAGACCGCCTCGCGGAATAAAACTTTGCGCTGCTGGATGTCGGCGTCCGCGAAGCGCACTCCCCCACTCGTCAATTGCACGTCGCCCTCTTGTAACCACGCAAACCCCAGCAACTGGCAGGCTTCCAGGATGGGCAGGAGATCCTGAACATCCATGACCAATTCTTCGCTCAGACGAAACAAGTCTTCGCGCCCGCCGCGATCGTGCAGCAATTCCAGCAGGCCCGCGATGCCGCCCACCCGTGCGTGCGGCAAGATCTGATACTTACTTGTCTTCACCGGCGCCTGCCCGCGCTTGAACCCGCCCGGTGGCACTACGATCTCGCCGGTGCTCTCCGGGTCGGGCAGGGCATGCTCGACATCGGGCTCAGTCATGACCTTGTAGATGTAGTCGACCAGTTCCGTAAAGCGGGGAGACTTGCGGTCGCGCGGCTGGGCCAGCTTCACATTGAAATCGGAACGGATGCGCGCTGGGTTTTTTCCCAACACCACAATCCGGTCCGCCAGGATGACCGCCTCCTCAATGTTGTGGGTCACGATGAAGATGGCGGTGGTGGGCATCTTTTTATTCAGCCAGAGCTCCAGCAGTTCGCCGCGCAGATTTTCCGCCGTGAGTACGTCGAGCGCTGAAAACGGTTCATCCATGAAAAGGACTTCCGGTTCCACCACCAGCGCCCGGGCAAAGCCCACGCGCTGCTTCATGCCGCCGGAAAGTTCTTTGGGATACGCGGTCTCGAAACCATCCAGACCTACGGTATCGAGAGTGCGCAGGGCACGCTTGCGGCGCTCGACGGCTTCGACCCCCCGGGCTTCGAGCGGAGCCTCCACATTTTCGAGGACGGTAAGCCAGGGAAAAAGGGCAAAGCTTTGGAAGACGATGGCGACGTTTGGAGTTTGATCATGCAGCGGCTTGCCATGCCAGAACAGCGCCCCCGAGCTGGGTTGCGCCAGACCGCTCAGAATGCGCAGCAGCGTCGATTTACCGCATCCCGAGGCCCCCAGCAGCGCGATGATCTTTCCCGGCTCGATAACGAAATCGGTGAGCCCCAGCACCTGAATGCGGGTCCCATCCGGCTGCGGATAGGACTTCTCGATCGCCCGCGCTTCGATGATCGGTTCGTTGGCCAAGAAAAGTCTCCGTAACTTCTATACACGATTTATCTCGGGGTACAAAATTCTAGATTTCGCGGTGACCTACAACGCGGACTTCGGCAGTCACTACGCTGCGAAGTCCTCTTCCGCCGCGGCAGCGCATGGTTTCGGGAGCCGGTCGGTCACTTCGGCGAGGCATGCCAGTTTGGCGATCAGTTCAGGAGTGAATGCGTCGGCAGCAAAACGCCATCGCCAATTCCCAGTGGGATGGCTCGGCATGTTCATGCGGGCCTCGCTGCCCAGGCTCAGCACATCCTGCAGAGGAACCAAGGCAAACTCCGCCACCGAGCTCTGCGCCGCTCGAATGAAGGCCCAGTTATTTCCATCGTCACAGCAACCCAGGTAGGCGGCTACGTTTCGCCGTTCGTGATCGGCCGCCCCGGATTCAAACCAGCCCAGCGTGGTGTCATTGTCGTGGGTTCCGGTGTAGATCACCTTGCCAGCGGCGCGATGTGGTAAGTAGATGTGCGCGCCCTCGTCGCCGAAGCCGAATTGCAGAACCGCCATTCCTGGAATCTGCAAGCGCTCGCGCAGAGCGTTGACCGAGGGGGTGATGTAGCCTAGATCTTCCGCAAAAAACGGCAACCCTCCCAACGCCTCGCGCAGCTTATGGAACAGATCATCTCGCGGACCATCGACCCAGCGACCGTTGATGGCAGTGGGATCGCTCGCCGGAATCTCCCAGAACTGGTCGAAACCGCGGAAGTGATCGAGCCGAATGTAATCGCAGTTGCGCGTCGCCCAGCGCAGGCGCTGGATCCACCACGCGTAGCCCTCCTGTTTCATCCGGTCCCAGCGGTAGAGCGGATTTCCCCAGCGCTGTCCGGTCGTACTGAAGAAATCCGGCGGGACCCCCGACACCACCTCGGGTTCCAGATTGTCATTCAATTGGAAGAGATCGCGGTGCATCCAGACATCCGCGCTATCGTAGTTGACAAAGATTGCGACGTCGCCCACGATGCGGATCGCTCGCTCGCAACAATACCGCCGCAGGGCCTGCCACTGTTCATAGAAAGCGAACTGCAAGGCGCTGCGAATCTTCAGATCAATTTCCAGATCTTTGCGCGTTTGCTCCAGTGCCGCTGGTTCCCGATGCGCCAAGTCTGCTGGCCATTCATTCCAACTGGCCAGCTTATTTTTCGCGCGCAAGGCATCGAACATCACAAAGTCGTCGAGCCACCACGCGTTCTCGGCGCAAAAGCGTTCAAAGCGGTCGCGCCTGCCTCCGGAAGCCGAGTTTACAAAGTTCCGTCCCGCCTCAAACAACAGCGGCATTTTCCGGGCGAATACCTGGTCGTATTCGACGAAGCCGGAAGCGGAAGAAGCAGTCTGTGCGGAAGCCTTTTCGGAGGCGATCTTCTCTCCATCAATCTTGTCGCCATCGATCCAGCCCCGACTGACGAGACGTTCCAAACTGATCAGCAGGGGATTACCGGCAAATGCCGAGATGGAAGAGTAAGGTGAATTGCCGTAACCCAGCGGCCCCAGCGGAAGCACCTGCCACAATCCCTGCCGTGCCGCTGCGAGGCAGTCGACAAAACGATACGCGGCCGGCCCAAAATCGCCGATGCCGTCGCGCGAGGGCAACGACGTGGGATGTAACAAAATACCTGCGGCACGGGGAAACGGCATCGAACTCAGTCAAGAAATGTGGATTTTTATTCGGACGGGAGCCGGCGAACCTGCTACATTCCTTGCTCATTCGCCGAGCTCGTGAGCGACTTCATTTCGTCCTTATTGATTTTGATCTTGCCCGATTTTTCCATTTCGGCGCGCAAGTTGGTCACAAAGAGTGCGAACAGTTCATTCTCCTTGGTTTGCAGCAGGGTATCGCGAATCTGGTCGCGCTTCGCTTGAAAATCGGCATCGGTGGGCTTCTGCACGTCGAGGACGGAAAGCACGACGCCGTCGCTTCCGGTGCGGATCGGACCGCTGATCTCTCCCGGCTTCATGTTGAACGCAACCGAAGCCTCGCCGCTCATCGAACCGAGGTCGGGAACCTGGCCATCGGGCGCCACCAGATCGCTGGTTTTCAAGGCCGCGCCCAACTCTTTCGCCGCCTTCTTCAAATCATGTTCGCTCTTGGCGCGATCCGCGAGTTCCTGCACCTTTTGCGACAGTAATTCGCGGGCGCGCTCGTTCTTGAATTGTTCTTCGACCTTGGCGCGGATTTCATCGAAGGTTGGTGTTTCCGGCGGTTTGATGGCCAGCAACTGAAATACAGCAAAGCCCTGCGCCGTCGAAGCCATCTGCGGAGCGGATTTATCGGCCGCGCTGAATACCGCCTCCATCAACTGTGGCGCTGGCCCGATGCCCGGAATTACATCTTTGCGGGCGAAAAAATCTGAGGTTGCCAGCGGCACGCCGGCGGCAACTGCGGCGGCATCCAGGCCCTTCGTTTTGGCGGCCTGGGCCAAGTCATCGGCCTTCTTCTGTACTGCCTCCTGCGCCTTCTGCTGCTTCACAATGGGCTCGATTTGAGCTTTCACCTCGTCCAGCGTCTTCATGTGCGCGTCCTGCTTATCGTCGACGCGGATAATGTGGAAACCGTCGAGCGTTTTTACCACGCCGCTAATCTTGCCCTTGGACAAAGCGTCGGCGGCCTTTTCGAAGTCGGCGCCCATCTGGCTCTTGCCGATCCAGCCCAGCGATCCGCCAACGTTGGCGCTGCCCGTATCTTCGGAATATTTTTTCGCCAGTTCCTCGAAGTTGCCGCCGTTCTGCAACTGCTTCAGCACGTCGTCGGCGCGGTGCTGAGCATCGGCTTCAGCCTTGGGATCGATCTTTCCATCCGGTCCCGGCAGCGGCATCTTGATCCAGATGTGGCTTACCTTAATTTGTTCCGGCGTGCGATATTCATCGCGGTGCTGGTTATAGTATGTCTGCAAGTCGTCATGAGTTACTTGCACGCTGGCCTGAACCTTGGAGGTATCGATTACCGCATATTTGATCTTTCGCTTCTCGGGAATCGAGTTGGCGTAGCTCTTCTGGTGGCTGGTGTAATACGCCTTGAGCTCTTCTTCCGTGGGATGGATACCCTTCTTGATGTCATCCTCTTTGAGCACCGCGTAATCGAACTTTACCTTGGTGTTTTCTTTGTCGAACTGCGTCTTGATGGCGGTATCGCTCACCGAGGCGCCTCCGGTCACCAGTGCCTGCAACTTGCCAATCAAAAGGTCCTGCCCGACATTCGCTTCAAAAATTGTCGGAGTGAGGTTATGGCTCTGCAAAAGATTCTGGTATTCGGTTTCGCCAATAAAAGTCCCGCCGGGAAAAAAGATGGAAGCATAGCGGCCATGCTGCAGCTCATCCTTCACTTCCTGAGGCGTTGCCTTCAAACCCAGGCGATGCGCTTCGGTCAGCAAGACTTGCCGGTTGATCAGTTGATCCGCCGCGCGCTGCGTGGCCTGCTGCATCAGAAACGGCATCAGCATGGCGGCGTTCTGGCCGTATTGCTGCGCCTGCTGCTGCGCGATCTGCCGGGCGGAGTCTCGCACTTCCTGCGCCGTAATATCCTCGCCATTCACCTTGGCAATGACGCCTTTGCCCGGCGCCCCGCCCAAGTCGGCGCCCACGCCGGGGATCAGCGTAATGGCCATGGCAGCGCAGATCACTAACAATATTCCGCTCAAGACAATCTTCTTGAACGGTCCTTCAGTTTGCAAAAATCGAATCATCTGGTCACTCCGGAGGTAGGCAGCAGAATCCACAATTATAAACTATGCGGATGCCGCGGGGGCACAGTAGCTGAATGATCGGGCCCAATTTCACAGTTACCAAATTTAACAATTACTCGATCGCTTACACGTGCTGCGAAATCGACAATACGTTTCCGTCGGGATCTTTAAACCAGGCAACCTTATCGCCGGTCGGAGCAGTCCAGATTCCCAGCGCGTCCTGCTCAAAAAATCCGAATCGCTCGAACTGTACGCCGTTTTCCTGCAACTTTGCCACCACGTCTTCGATGCTGCGGACCTGCCATCCTAGAATCGTGAATTGCGCCGGCTTGAAGTCGGGCTGCACTTTCGCCACTCGTACCATGATGCCGTTGGCATCCAGCACCAGCGCGAAGCCGTCGTCTTTGACAAAGCGCAGTCCCAACACGCCCTCATAAAAGGCACGCGCCCTCACCGGATCTTGGGTGGGAACAAAAGCCACGATGTTGACCGAACCTAGCATGCACGCCTCCTCAATGTTGTAATATCCTGTAATGCGCCGTATTATACAAGGGATCATGGAAAAGCAGACGATAAGTTTTCGTATTGAGTCTGACAAAGTTGCGGCCCTCGATGCCCTGGCCGGCTCACTGGAGCGCGATCGTACCTATCTTCTCAGCGAGGCGGTTGCAGCGTACCTGGAGACGCAGCAATGGCATTTGGGGCAGATTAAAGCAGGCCTCGCCGAAGCCGGCTCGGGGCGGGTCGTCGATCATCGCAAGGTCAAGGCCATGGCCTCCAAGTGGCATCGCAAGAAATGAAAATCGTCTGGACCCGCCGGGCCACGCAGCACCTGCACGCTGCCTACGAATACTGGGCTCGCGAAAACTCTGAAACCGCGGCGGACGAAATGCTGGATCGCATCTTCTCTGCGGTCGAACTATTGGAGAACCACCCTGAGATTGGGCGGCGAGGCCGGGTCTCGGGAACGCGAGAACTGGTTCTTACTCCGATGCCTTTCCTTCTCGCGTATCGAGTGCGTCGCGCTCGCATCGATATCCTCGCATTGCTGCACGCCGCGCGAAAATGGCCGGGCCGATTTTAGGCGAGAGTCATCTCCGCTACTTCTTCTGGTCATAGTCGAACGAAAACCCGCGCTGCTCGTTGCCTGACATGTGGCGCGTGTTGTACTCCAAAAGATAGTTGACATGGGCATCATCGAGCGGGAACGATTGCCCCGGCGGATACGGGTAGTCGCCCATTTTAAGAAACGGCAGCGGCGCCACAAAGTTTCCTTCGGCAGCATAGAAGTCCATATCTTTCTCGTAGCCGTTGGCGGCAAAGAAATAATCGCGCACCCAACCGGATGGCAACGCCGGCAGATTTGCGGGGTCGAAATCGAGCCGGACTTCATCCCCCGAACCGAACACAACCGACTGATCGTCCAGCGCCGTCAGCAGCGGCAGCACGTCGCCGTAGCGCGTGTAAGTTCCCGCGGGACGAGTGTAGGGCCCGGTCGCGCTCACCTTTTCATAAATGTATTGGACGTTGCCGGGCGGCGCGCCTTCGATTTTAAGCGGATAGCCGTGATGATCAAGATCGGCACGGACCAGTGGTACCGCCGTCAGACGCGTTTCCCCCGGCATCGTCTGTTTCGTGCGATCAATCAAAATGCTATCCCAATAAATCTGCAGATTGGTCGTGATGCGAATCTTGCGCGTACCCACCGGCAATCTGCCGCTGAGGTCGGCAGTCATGGTGCGCGGTCCACCGGCAGGAAATCCCATATCATCGACGGCACGCACCCATTTTCCGTCCGCGTTCAACGCCTCCACATACGGCGAGATCGCCTGCACCCCAGCCTGCGACGCCGCATACATGCTGTTCGCCGAAAAATATTCGACCTCGCCATGCATCAGCAACCATAGCGGACCGCCGTGGTAAGGCTCGCCCAAATCGAGCGTCAAACTGTGGGGCTGCGCGAAGCCCTGAAACTGGGTTAACCCAAAATCACCGAAGTAGCGATGCGCCAGCAGATCGGGCAAAACACTGTGGCCATGCTCCTCCCACGCGCCCGCAGGCGGACGCCCATCGCGACTCACCACCACCTTGAACTCCGGATACGGTGGGTTCGACGCGAAATATTCGTTGGGATAAACCTCTTCATTCGCGGGATGGTCGACCGCCAGCAAGCGCACCTGATCGAGGTAAACCGCTTCTTCCAGCGGCTCCATGAAGCGGAAACTCAGGGTCTTGTCCGACTCTGGGTGTCCCTCGGCCGGGTGCCCCATGTCTCGCGTTTTTTGCGAGACGTGGGGATTTTCCTTCTCCCGAATCATGTTGCGATCAATCTTCACCCATTCCACCGGGCGCGGCACATCGCGTTGCCCCGGCCCAACCCAGTGCCCGACTACGCCCGCGCCCAGCATGTCGGCCACCAGTTCGTAGCGCTCGCCGTTCCACACAAATAAAGTGGGACACGAACTGCCGCGCCGGTCGATCTCGGTGATGTTCTGCTGCTGGTCGCCGGCCACATTGATTTCATCCTGCAACACGCCGGTCGGCCACAGCAGGCGCACCACGTCCGCCTCTTTCGCGTCGCCGAGACCAATCACGATGTCGGTCGAGTTCTGACCGAGGTAGCCGTTCGATCCGTAAATTTCAAACTTCTGCCGGTTTCCGCCCGCGAACACTTCCACCTTGGTGCCGATCGCCGATTTGTTGTCCGACATGCCTTTGAGCGAAAGCCGCATCCAGTGGTTCTGATTACCTCCCTCATTCCGCAGCAGCACCGCCGGACCATGATTCTGCGTGATCAGCAGATCGGTCGCGCCGTCGTTGTCGTAATCTCCGGTGATGATGGTGCGCGGATCTTTGAGCTGAATTTTGTCGAGACCCACGTCGGCGGTGACATCTTTGAAGCCGTCCGCGCCGAGATTGCGAAACAACTTCACTTCGCCCTTGCCCTCTTTCGTTTCGCCAACAGCGACGAGATCAACCCAGCCGTCGTTGTCGTAGTCGAAGGCGGCCACACCGAAGGCACGGACCCAGTTTGTCTCGGGGAGGGGAACGCGGTCCAACTTCTTGCCGCGATCGTTGCGCCAGAGACTAATCGCAGGAGCACCTTCGTGTGTAAAGGCCAAGTCCACCCAGTCGTCGTGATCGAAATCGAGCGCCGCGATGCCGACGGCCGGGGAAGGTATTCCATTTGTCCACGGGACGCTGCGGAATGCGCCCTCCCTGGGATTTTCAAAAACTGCCGGCGCAGGCTTGCCGGAGAGCACAATATCAACTGCCCGATCGTTGTTGTAATCGCTGCCGATGGAGGCCAGTGCAGGGTTCAGGCCGAAGAATCCAACAGTGTGCGTGACATCCGTAAACGATCCATTTCCGTTATTAAGCCACATCGAATTTGAAGGCGGCGAAAACGGTGATCGTTTAACCTCCGTGACCAGCCCGCCATTTGCGGTTTGTCGCTCGTCGTTAGGCGACCTGCCGATAAACAAATCGATATCGCCGTCGTGATCGTAGTCTATGAAATTAAGGCCCGCATTGGGACCGTTGCTCTCGATCTTCGCCGCCAGCGTGTGGTCATTGAATGTTCCGTCTTTTTGGTTGTGTAACAGCATGACGCGGCCGCTAAAGCCGAGAGCAAGGTCCGCCGCACCGTCATTGTCGTAATCGCCCGCGGTACAACTTGTCGCCCTCAAGTTCGAGTCAAGGCCCGCCGACTTTGTTACGTCTTCGAACTTGCCTCCCCCAACATTGTGGTAGAGCGACATCCCACCCGCAGACCCGTTGTCGGCGACGAAGAGGTCAATGCGGCCGTCACCGTCGTAGTCGAAAAAGCACGCACCGGGGCCAAAGCTCGGATTTACCTCCGAGCTCGAAGCTCGAGCGGAACCAATCCCCGCTTCCTTCGTCACATCCACAAACCGCACTTTGATCTGCGCGGGCGCATTTAACATGGCTGTGGGCGACTCGACTGCGCGCGAGTATTGGCCTTGCTCGCCATAGGCGAGGCTGATCGGAGCTCCCAGCTTGTTTTGCGTGATGTACTGAAATTTCTTTAGGTACTCGCGGGCTTGATCGATCTGGTTCGATTGCTGGTAGGCGCGCGACAAGCCGAACTCAGCCGAGGCATGCAGCGGGTTGAGTTTCAGCGCATGCTGGAAGGCGTCGACGGCTTGCGGATATTGTTTGGCTTGAATGTAGGCGCTGCCGAGAAAATACCAGGTGTCGGCGTCGTTCGCATCTATTTCAGTGACGTGCTTGAACGCATCGATGGCCGCCTCCGCATCGCCCGTGTTCTTGGCCAGGAGGCCGAGGTTGTACCACGCGGTGGGGTTCTTTGCATCCTGCTTGAGCGCATCATCCAAGGCGGCTTTGGCTTCTGGGACCTTCTGCTGGTTCAGGTAGGCGATGCCTTCATTCAGCCGCGCGATCGTCAGTTTAGGATCGAGTTCGACCGCCTGCTGGAACGACTTGAGCGCCTTCTCGAAGAGTTGCTGGTTCATGTAGGCCGCGCCCAGATTGTTTAAGCGCGCAGCTTCGGTTACGTTGGCTTTCGATGGCGTTTGCGGTGTGGCGAACAGGCCAAGAGCGGCCAGGATTATTCCGGCGAATGCTACTGAAACTCTGGGAGTCATCTGACTACAGATTTAATCACAGAGCATGCAGAGGCGGCAGAGGTTTTGGTGGCGGGATTGGTCGAGCTTACGCTTAGGCCGGTTCAACGGGAGATCCTTCACTCCGTCTGAAAAACGGCTCCGTTCAGGATGACAAGGCAGAATTAAGAAGGCAAAACTGAAATTCCCGTACTGCTCAGAACGCCAGCGGCGGGATCTTCCACGCCCCACATTCTTTTTCGACCACGGCTGCGACCGATAGAACCTGCTCTTCCTGCCACGGCCTGCCAACGATCTGTACGCCGATTGGAAGATCCTCGGGCGAATGCGCGACGGGAACTACTGCGCCGGGATTGCCCAGCAGGTTGAAGAATTCGGCGTAGCTCCAGGCGTCGAGATATTGAACGGTCTTGCCTTCCACCTGCCAACTCCGCTCGCCGTGCCGGAAGGCCGGAATCGCCGCGGGCGGACACAACAGTATGGGATATTTTTCCATTTGCGCGAGAAAACGCGCGCGCAGCAAGTCGCGCTGAATCCATGCCTCGAGCATCGTTCTTCCGGTGTGCTGCGCTTCGGCGGCGGACCATTCCAGAAATTGCTTGAGGATTGGACTGAGATCCGGATCGCCTTCTTTGAACAGCGGGCGCAACATCATTCCACCCGCGACCACAAAGAATTTATGCCAGAGCCGCCGCGCTTCTTCGAGACCCTCCGGGCGGAATGGTTCCACCTGAAATCCCGCACGGCGCAAGGCTTCTGCGGCGGTGCGTACGGCCGCGCGAATTTCTGGAGTCACTTGGGTGCGGCCATCGTCTTCGCAATAGCCAATTCTTAGGCTCTTGACTTCTGCTTGGTTTGGCCAGCGCACCGGCACCGGGGACGCGCAGGTATCGCCCACGTCCGGCCCTTGCATCGTCTCGAACAAAGCTTTCAGATCCGCCACAGTTCGCGCCATTGGTCCCACTACGCCGAGGAGTGCAAAAGGTCCCGCAGATACAGGAAAATGTCCGGTGGAGGGAATTCTGCCCGGCGTCGGTTTCAGACCGCAGATGCCGCTGAAATGAGCCGGCACGCGAATCGATCCGCCGCCGTCGCTGCCCACGCCTGCCGCGGACATGCCTGCGGCAATCGCCGCCGCTTCGCCGCCACTCGATCCTCCGGGCGTGCGTGAGAGATCCCACGGACTGTTGGTGCGGCCGTAGAGCAAATTGTCGGTTTCCCACGCCATTAGAAACTCTGGAGTATTGGTCACGCCCAAAATGATTGCGCCCGCACTCTTCAAGCGCGCTACCAGCGAGGCATCTTGCTCGGCGATGAGGCCGGCGCGCAGGCGGGTTCCAGCTTCCCAGCGCAATCCCGCAACGCCGATCGAACTCTTGATGCTGATTGGGACTCCGTGCAGTGGGCCGATTGCTTTGGTCTGCATGATGGAGTCTTCGGCCTCGCGGGCGGCGCATCGAGCTCGCGCCGCGTCGATTTGCACAAATGCATTGAGCTGGGGATTCAATCTTTCGATCTGAGCCAGGTGCGCGTCGACCAGTTCGAGAGACGAGATTTTCTTCGTCCGGATCTGCCCGGCCATTGCGACGGCCGGAAGGAAAATCAATTCATTCATGCCTTGCCTCGGATCGCGCGATCGAGCATACGTTTTTCTTCGACCGTGAGGGGACGATGGGCACCTTTGGGTAGATCGCCCAGTTGGACTGGGCCGATGGCGACCCGTACCAGGCGCAATACTTCAATGTCCATGGCTTCGATCATGCGGCGGATCTGCCGGTTCTTGCCCTCATCCAGAATAATCTCGAGCCAACAGTTCTTCTCGCCCGCGCGCAAACGGCGGGCCCGCTTGGCTTGCAGCATTTCGCCATCTTTCGTTCTTACCCCGCGAACCAGCGACTGGATAAATTCGTCATTGGGTGTGGTCGCAATCTGCACATGGTAGGTCTTATCCAAATGCGTTTCTGGTGCAGTGATGCGCGCGCCCCACTCCGAATCGTTGGTCAACAGCAGTAGCCCTGCGCTGGCTTGGTCAAGACGGCCCACGGGCGCGACCCAGGCGTTTTGTGACAAACGTTCATCCAAGAGCGTGTAGACGGTCGCCCGTCCCTTTTCGTCGGAAGCAGTGGTGACCATACCAGGCGGCTTGTTCATCATCAAATAAATCTTCTGCTGCTGGCCGACCAATTTTCCATCGACTGCAATCCGAACAGATTCGCCGGAAACCGGTGTTTCCGGATCACGGTGAACTTTTCCATTCAAGCTGACGCGCCCGGCGCGAATGAATTGTGCCGCCCTGGAGCGCGAGCAATAGCCGAGCTTCGACAAGGCGCGGGCCAAGCCCGTGCGGCGGGACGCTTCGTTTTTTCGAGGTTTCACCATGGTCTGGACAAATGTTGATTACCACGAAGAAACTAACTTACACGAAGGCCAGCCGATTGGCTGGGTTGGGGCGGCGGCGTAAGATAGTGGTCTTCCATCGAAAGGAGAATCTATGGCCCACCAACATCCTCCGCGCTTTTTGAAAATCGTCGACGACGCCAAAACGCGCGTGCGCGAAACCAATGTTGACGAGGTAAAAAGCAAAATCGATCGCGGAGATAAATTCACTCTCATCGATGTGCGGGAAGAAAGCGAATTTGCCAAGGATCATCTCCCGGGGGCGATTCATCTCGGCAAGGGCATTATTGAGCGCGATATCGAGGCGCGCGTGCCCGATCTCGGCGCGGAAATGATTCTCTACTGCGGCGGCGGATTCCGCTCTGCGCTGGCGGCTGACAATCTGCAAAAAATGGGTTACACCAATGTTATTTCCATGGATGGGGGAATTCGCGAATGGCGCGAAAAGCGATATCCGCTGGAATAGAGGCGCTCGAATCAATCAGCTTGAATCAATCAGCTTGAATAAATCAAGACCGCGACCTCCGCCTCAATTATTTGCAATAGCCCGTAACATCATTCACGATGGTCGTGGCGCCGGTATAGTCCTGCGGCAAATTGTGCGGGGCTCCTGAAATGCAGGCCGCCGCTTTCGTGGATGTAATCGCGTCGTACCACTCAGTGCCCAAAGGCACGGCTGCGCTCAGATCGTCGCTGCCAAAGAGCGACCGGACCAGAGTCTTGTAGCTGGGCGCGGAGAAATCATCGGAAACTACGCTATCGTGGTGGAAATATTTGTAGACATCTTTCCCGTCACTATTGATGTCGGCGCTGCAGACCGCCGTCGGGTAAGCCGGGTCGACAAAACTCTGAGCGGTTTGAATGTCATAGTTCTCGGAGATTTGAGCCTGCGCCGGACAATTCACGCTCAGGACCGGCGCCGCAGTGCCCGCGCATCCGTGATCGATGCGCCCGTAGGGCGGTCCGGAGGTTATCTCAACCATGGTAAACATCGGCCCCGGTCCTGAACTGTTTCCCATTTCGTATTGGGTCATGGCGTAGGCGACCAGTGCTCCGCCCCCGCTATTTCCCGTCGCACAAACCGCATGCGTAGTATTGCTCTCGAGGAGGTTTGTCCAGACCGCGTGAACCAAAGTGGCGTAACGGCAAGCCAGACTTCGCGGACCGTCAGTCGCGGGGCCGGTGAGCCAGCCATTGGGTTCGCTGATCAGGCCTTCGGGATCGATGAAATCAACCTGCACCGTCCGGTAGTTGGCGGCGTTAATCGACTGAACCACCATCAATCCGCAATTGGAGCCTGCGCACCTGGAGTCGCCGATAAAATCTTCATCGTAATCGTAGAAAGCATTGCCCCCGCCGCCGGTCGTGAAGAATACCGTGCCCTTCGATGTAGTGGGATTGGCGGGCTGATTGACCTTGATCGTCGCGGCAAATTCGCCCTTGGCTTCGGGACAGTCCGTGACTACGACGCGGTAGCAAGTTCCATTCGCCAGGCCTACGTCCTGGCAGGTGCCTTCCGTCAGCGTAGCCTTGCCAAGCGCATTCTTAGCTGCGAAGGCGGGAGTGACAGTGGCTGCAATTGAAGCGACCACCAGGCAGGAAAAAATCAGCGTGAAAGAAAAACCGTGGCTTCGGCGAAGTACTCTGGCGAATGACATGGGGCTCCTCGATTCGAGGTAGTCCCCCAAATCACTTGTCCAGCTTGTCATTGGCGGCCTAACGGTGTCAATGCATGAACTGTAAATTTCTCGCAAAATGGCGGAAAGCAACCGCGTTATATGCAAGTTCCTGCAGGTTTTTTATAATCTACACGTTGTTCCCGCTGCCGCTCGCCGAAATCGTCGCGAGCCAGTGCAGAACACAGACGCAGAACCATCATGGCGGGAAAGACATGGATGGGATAGACTTCCCGAGACCGCGCGCGCGGCCGGCTCAGCCTCTCAAAATATGAACCTCCGCATCTTCTTCTGGTCGCTCACATCGGCGCTCGCGGGATTTCTTTTCGGTTTCGATACAGTCGTAATTTCAGGCGCCGAGAAAACTATTCAAACTTTGTGGTCGCTCAGCCCGGGCTTGCATGGCATTGCCATGGCCTCGGCGCTCTATGGCACCGTGGTTGGCTCGCTGATCGGAGGCTGGCCTGCGGACCGCTTCGGGCGTAAAGCCACACTGCTTTGGATCGGAATCCTTTATTTCGTGGGCGCGGTGGGCTCCGGACTGGCAACCAACGTCACGATTTTTATTATTGCCCGCGTCATCGGTGGATTAGGAATCGGTATTTCGACGGTGGTCGCCCCGATGTACATCTCCGAGATTGCGCCGCCGAAATATCGCGGACGGCTGGCCGGGATGTTCCAGTTCAATATTGTCTTTGGCATCCTGATCGCTTTTGTGTCGAATGCGGCTCTGGCCGGCATTGGCGAAAACGCCTGGCGCTGGATGCTCGGCGTAGCTGCGTTTCCCTCTCTCATCTACGCGATTTTTTGCTTCGGATTGCCCGAAAGCCCACGTTGGCTGCTGAGCCGCAAGGGGAACCGCCAAGCCGCGTTAGATGTGCTGCAACGGGCGCAACCGGATGCGTCTCGAGAAGAAATTGCATCGCAAGCCGATTCAATTCTGACGGCATCTTCGCAGGAAGGATCGACCGGGCATTTCTGGACGATGCGCCTGCGCAAGCCGATCCTGCTCGCCATTCTGATTGCGTTCTTTAATCAGATGTCGGGAATCAATGCGATCCTTTATTTTGCGCCTCGCATTTTCGAACTGACTGGCCTGGGCACCAAGGCAGCGCTATTGCAATCGGTCGGCATTGGGATTACGAATCTGATTTTTACTTTTGTTGGATTGTGGCTGATCGATCGCCTCGGCCGCCGGACGCTGCTTTATATCGGTTCGTTCGGCTATATTGCCTCGCTCGGTCTCGCGGCCTGGGCGTTTTTTTCGAATCATCTGACGCTGGTTCCGGCATGCATCTTCGCATTCATTGCAGCGCACTCCATCGGCCAGGGAGCGGTCATCTGGGTCTTTATTGCGGAGATTTTTCCCAACCGCCATCGCGCCGAAGGCCAGACTCTGGGCAGTTCTACGCATTGGATTTTTGCCGCGTTGCTGACCACGTTTTTCCCGAAGATGGTCACCGCTTTCCCGCCAGGGTATGTCTTCTCGTTCTTTGCCGGCATGATGGTGCTGCAACTGATTTGGGTGAAAACGATGGTTCCGGAGACCAAGGGTGTCTCGCTGGAGCAGATTCAGAAACAGATGGGAATTGCGTAGTAATTCTCCCTCCTCGCGAAGAACTCGCGGAATGGCACTCGGCATGGGTTATTGAGACGTTAAGCTGGTTAATCGCAGACCCTCGCGAGGGCGATTCGGTTGAGTGCTGAGTCGATGTCGGCCACCATGCTGTCGAGTTCCTGGGCGTAGTAGATGCGCGCCAACCTGTTCGGTTTGGGCAGACGCTCGACTCGTCGCTTCCACGATTTATCAAGCGTCGCAAAGCCAGTGAAGGCGCTTGCTATAACGGCTTGGCAAAAATCAATTCCGTCGTTACGTTTTAGATGGTAGCCCTTTATTTCTAGAATCAGCGTTCTGATCAGGCTGTTGTACGCAAAAGTGGCAGAAGGGTATTCGTAAGCTGGCAACGCACGAAAGGCCGCCTCCAACCACTGCGGATCAGCCTCGTACTTCGCTCGATGCTCTTTGATATTCCTGATGAGTTTGTCATCCAAGTCCGTCTTTCCCTTGGCAATCGAATCTCGTTGCGGAGCTAACCAATCCATTATCGGGCCCAAACAAAAGAACTCCGCGGAGATGTTTTGCCTTAGCGGCTTGCCACCCGAACGATATCGTAGATAGTCCCTCATGAACTTATCCGAAAAGCAGCTCCTCTGGTCTCATTCCGGACAACTCCCGCTTAACAACCATGTGAGGATCAAGTTCTACAGGAAACCAGCGGGGGCCGATTTCCTCGAGGAACGACCTTACCTCCCGAAACGAACCGTCTTGAAAACCCGTTAATTCAGCGGCATTCGCTACGGAAAACATTAACTCTGCGCCTCGATTAATAGCAGCGAGAAACCGTCGTCTTCGCAAAGCATCGCCTTTGGCTAACTCCTTTATCGCGAAGTTGTCCAAGTAGACTGCTGGCCCGGCGACCGATATGAATAGATCCAATTTGCCGTTATGTTGTGCTTTGATCTCGATCATGCTCTATACCGAAATTATACGGGGAGAAAGATTCAGCGCTCAGGCAAAGCTGGCAATGCGACTCTCTGCTGAATCCCGGTACCCTCGACTATTGTGTAAATAAAATCCGCGGGAACGTTGCGCAAGATTTCGTTCCCTCCATTCGGCCAGCGAATATCGACCTCGTTCATCGTCTGGTTGGCCGCCAGCCCGAAGTGCAAGCGTAAATCGTTCTGCGAAAGATAGCTGGCGCCACCGCGCACTTCATCCATCTGGACTAACGTCCCGGCTTTCACGGTCACGCGCGCGCCGATCGCAGCTTTGTTGCTTTTCGTTCCCACCAGCTTGAACAGCACGCGATGGTTTGCACTGACTGTTCGGTTCACCAGCAGCGACGGCGGCCCGTCAACATTCAACACGACAATAGCTACATTCCCGTCATTGTCGACATCCCCAAAAGCCGCTCCCCGCCTCGATTGCGGAGGCATATTCGCGAACACCGACGAAACATCATCGAAAGTTCCGTCGCGATGGTTGCGGAAGAGCAGCATCGGTTGACGGTAGGGCGTGCCGCCGGGAATGGTATCGACCTGAGGATAGACGTGGCCGCTGTCAGTGAAAAGATCGAGCCAGCCGTCGTTATCGAAATCGAAGAATGACGTACCCCAGCTCACGAAGGGATACGTCGGCTTCATCAATTTCGCGCGCACGCTGACGTCGGCAAAATTATCTTTGCCCAGGTTGCGATAAAGAGTCGAACCCTGCTCCGTAAAATTCGTGACGATCATCGACAGCCGGTCTTCGTGCAGATAATCGCCCCAAGCGACGCCCATGGAGCCTTGCTCCATGCCATCGCCACTCAGCGCCACGCCATCGAGCAAGCCGACATCCTCGAAAGTCCCATCATGTTTGTTGCGGTAGAGAAAATTCGGGCCAGCATCGTTGGCCACATACAGATCGGGCCAGCCGTCATTGTTATAATCGCCCCAGGTCGCGCCCAGGCCGTAGTAATGATGCGGATCATCGACTCCAGCTTTCTTGGAAACTTCTTCAAAGGTGCCATCGCCCCTGTTGTGAAACAAAAGATCAAACTCACCCGGCATGCCCCAGGGTCCGCACTGCACCTGCACGCTTTTAAACCGGCAAAAACGCGGATCGTTGCCAAATACCGGCAAATTGTCGATATCGACGTGAACATAGCGCGAGACGAAAAGGTCGACGCGGCCATCGCGGTCGTAGTCTGCCCAGGCAGCGCCGGTGCTGAATCCGCCGGCACCCACGCCAGCCTTCTCCGTCACATCTTCGAACTTGCAGTTGCCCAGATTGTGGTACAGAACATTGCCGCCGTAGCCGGAGACGTAAATATCCTGCCATCCATCGTTGTCGTAGTCAGCGACGGCCACGCCCATGCCCCAGCCTTTGCGCGTGAGGCCAGCGGCCTTGGTGATGTCGGTAAAGTGGATTTCGTCATGGATGCGATCGGGATCCTGATGATAAAGCGTGATCATCGCATCGCCGCCGTCGCGATAACGTTGGACCGTGGAGCCGTTGACCGTGATGATGTCGAGTTTGCCGTCGTTATCGCAGTCGATGAATCCCGCGCCGCCGCTCATGGATTCCACCACGTACTTTTTATCGGGAGATGAAATGTGGGCCACGGTGAGGCCCGCCTTTTGCGCAACATCTTCGAACTGTGGGAGGGTCGGATCAGCCTCGACTATTTTTGGCGCTGCGGCCTGGGCTGGCGTTCTGCCAGGAATGGTCTGCCCGAGCCCTCTCTCTGCCGGCTGCAACCACAGCAAAACTGAGAGCATCCATATGGCACGCAAAACTCGCATCAGGAGAGCGATTATACAAGCCGGCTCCAGCAGGCCGGGGCTTGAGAATTAACCGAAAATTCACGAGTGGATTCGAAGAGCCCGGGGTTCACTCTGAGTGTTGCCCAGGAGCGCGATCATGATCCCACGCCTGCTTTCTTTCCTATTCGTTTTCGCGGTGATTACAACTTCCTCGGCGCAGAGTGCGCCTGCTAACGGCTCGAACGCTGCCGCTAATTCTCTGCAGATCAATACGCCGACGATCAATACGCCGACGATCAATACGCCGACGATCACTCCGAAGATCAAGGCCGTGCTCGACGGCCCGCGGGAGGCGATCTTTATTACGCCAGATCAATCCTGTGCCGGAAACGATATCCCCGATGCCATGGCCCGCGCGTTTCGCGACTATACGGGTACGGTCCACTTTATTACCGCGAGTTCCGACCTGTTCCAAAGCCTGGGCCCCACACTGGAGACGGTGCAGCACAGCTGCGAGCCGGCGTACCGATCGCCCGACGACGGAAACCCAGCCGGCTTTAACGACCAGGAGTGGATCGATTCTTTCTATACCTTCGACGGCAGAACCATCGCCGGCCTGACCCACACCGAGTACCACGGCTGGTCCTTTCCGCACGAATGCCACACCGAGAACTACGGCGAGTGCGAGTACGACTCTGACACCTACCATCAATCGAACGATGGCGGCTACCACTTCCGCGAGTTCCAGGCCCCCGCGAATCTGGTCGCGGAAGTTCCATTTGAATATCAAGTCGATCGCGGACCGGTGGGGTACAGCGTGGACAGCAACATCGTGCCGTGGAATGGCTGGTACTACGCCGTTGCCACCTCCTGGACCTGGCCACCGAATTGTTCCGGGACCACCGGGCCGAACCGCTGCCTCACCAGCGGCGGCGCGCCCCTGCGCACGCAGGACGTTTTCGATCCCTCGTCATGGCGGGCCTGGGACGGCAATGCCTTCGACATGACCTTTGTCGATCCCTACCTGGGCCCGGTGGAGAATCCGCAAGATCACGTTTTCTTTCCTGTCGAATACATGGGCTACGTGAACGGCCTTAATATCTACCAGCCGGCAAACCTTGCGGTCGCCACGCTTTGGGATTACTGGGACGATGCCCTGGGAACTCCCGGAATGTATCTCACCACTTCAACCGATTTCGTCCATTGGACTGCGCCGACCCTGGTGGTTACGCTGAACCAGATATTGGCGCTGGATCCACCGGGAAGCTGGCTGTACGCCTATTTTTCGTTGATCGACCCCAACGCGCCCGATCTGAGCTTTTCGATGATCGGAGATCATCCCTACCTCTATTATGTGCGGCTGGATAACAACGACACCGAGAAGCGCGTCTTGTGGCGCCAAAAAATTATGTTGACGGCGATTGATTAAGCGGCGGGCGAGACGCCCGCCTGACAGCCGCCGGGACGGCGGCGCTACCGTGGAATATTCGATTCTTGCCCACAAAACAAAACGCCCCAGACCAATAAAGGTCTTGGGACGTATGTTGATCAGCCCTCCCCCAAGTGCTGCTCAAGAAGGAGATTACGGTATCCTCAGAAATTGGTAAATGGCTCTAGAGTGCCATTACTAGATATGAACTAGCGGGTTGTGCGTTGGTTACCCATTCATACCAAGTCCAAAATCTCTACGCGATGACGGGAAGGTGCGACATTCCCGCAGTGCCGAAGACGCGGCGGTAGCGCTCGACTTCTTCTGGCGGCCCCAGCGCCTTGGCATAGTTGTCGGAAAGTTTTACCGCGGGGCGGCCTTCGGCGCTCGATACCTTGCTGATCAAGCTGATGGGATCGAAGCCGCCATCGCCGCTGGGGTCGCAGCCGCGAAAGTCGTTGGTCAAAAGCGTACCCCAGCCTGCGCTGAAGCGAATGCGGCGGCCGGGGGTCCATTTTCTCCGGTCGTAGAAATCCTCGGCACTTTTGAAATCTCCTGCGGTGGTTCCGCCGGCAATCGTTCCACCGAAGTAGGCGTGCAGACCGAGAATGTCGTCGACATCGAGTGCGTCCGAGGCAATAATCAGCTTGTCGTGCGGATCGCGGCCGCGCTTTTTCAGCCACTCGATATATTCATCGCCAGCGATATACGGATCTTTGCTGTCAATGCGCTGGCCCGTCCAATCGGCCGCCCAATCGGGGGCGCCTTGCAGAAACTGCGTCGTCCCAAAGGTGTCGGGCAGCATGATGCGCAGGGCCCCTTCGTAGGTCTGCTGCCACATTTCGAGCACATGATATTGAGAAGCGCGCAAGGCTTCGTCATCTTCCGGATCGGCCAGAGCGGCGAGCACCATCGGAATCTCATGGGCGTTCGTACCAATAGCCTCAAGATCGTGTTTGTGGGCCAGAAAGGCATTCGAGGTACCGGTGAAGCCGCTGCCCAGGTTCGCGGCCATCGCTTCAACCACATATTCTTGCCAAAGGAAACTGTGGCGGCGGCGCGTGCCGAAATCGGCCACGGCTAGATTGGGGACGTTGTGCAAGCGCTCGATCTTGTTCCACAGCTTGGTTTTTGCCTTGGCGTACAAAATATCCAGACCAAATTCGCTTAGCCTTTTCAGATTGGCGCGGGTACGAAGCTCATTGATGATGGAGAGCGAATACAGCTCCCACATGGTGGTTTCGCTCCACAGGCCGTCGAAGGAGAGATGAAAGTGGCCGTTCTTCGACGAGAGCTCATAATCCGACAGGCGAAAGTCGCGCTCCAGCCACTCCAGGAATGCCGGTTCAAAAATTCCGCGCCGTCCGTAGAACGTGTTGCCCGCGAGCCAGACTAATTCTGATCGGCGAAAGCGTATGCTGCGCGCGTTGTCCAATTGGTCGATCAGTTCTTCGGTGGCGAAGGTGTCGATGGGGCCGGTCGAAGAACGGTTGTACAGCGTGAACTGCACCCGCGTCTTGGGATAATGCTTCCAAATGAACTGGAGCATCAGCAACTTGTAGAAGTCGGTATCGAGCAGGGAGCGCGTGACCGGATCAAGTTCCCAGTTGTGATTGTGGGCGCGCTCCGCGAAGTTCACGATCATGCATGAATATCCTCATATGGAGGCGCGAGAAAAAGCAAATCCGGGAGCGGCCAATCGGGGAGGGCAGCGAGCTTTTTTCAATCGAATTGAAGATCGAGTTCGCAGGCGAAGAAAAGCGCCAATGCGTTCGCCTCGCGTTCGATCCCTGTACGGAATGCCTTCGTGAGCTTCCCAAACGGCTCAATTCGTACCGCCAATCTGGTTTTGTGAATTTTGTGCGACCATACCCCTGCGACGCCGCCATCGATGAGTATGACCGGCGAGATCCAGCCCTGATTCCGGTAGACCCGCTTGTAGTGCTCGGCGCCGAGCAGGTGATCTTTCTCGCGATGCGCCAGCAGATAGGGATCAAAGAGGGGCAGCAATCGAATGCTGGATTCTTTTGTAAAACTCTTTTCGAGCGCAGCGACATCCTCACGCAGCATGAAAGCGGTTTTCTTGCCGATGGGAATCTCCTCCAGGTCGGGGCCGAGCAAAGGAGGAAGAAGTTTCACCTGCTGCATAGGAAGGCCGGCCCAATGGGAGAAATCCCCTGGCGTGGCCGGTCCATACGCATGCAGATACTTTTGCAGCAGAACGCACTGGGCATAGAGCGGCGAAATCGGCTTTGCTACCAGTTGTCGGTGCAGCCGCTTCTCCAGCCACTGGTCCGTGCGCACAAAACTAATTTCGTTGCCTTGGCCACCGTAACAAATTAATCCCTCAGCAATGGGGATGCGAACGTGGCTCCAACTAAGTTCCATGAAGCGAATTACGCGTTGGCTGACCCTCGGTCGAAGGGCGGCAGCAATGCCGGCGCGCCCCAATGGCCCCGCAGCCAGCGCATCCATGATCAGCGGCGTCAGCGATTCTGCTTCTTCCCGATGAATGCCGCAGCGCTCCATCACGCGCAGGGCCTGCGCCACCCGGTACGGTTTTAACGCTGAAATGTAGAGCTGAAATTCGTCAGTGGGAATGAGGTGCAGGGTCTGGCGCATCAGCGATGTCTTAATCAGCGTACGGCTCTGCCACAGCGCTTTTTCCAACTCGCCGCGCGCCATCGCATGATTGCGCGCCCAAAGCTGAAGATAAGCCGCCGACATCACCTGTGCCTGCACTCCGCAAATGTCGCGGCCAATGGTCACCGCATCCGCCGGAGCTTCTGGCAACAAGTGATGGCGGCGCAACCGGTGGCCAGCCACGGCTTGCGGCGAGATTTTTGGCCGGAACGTCCCCATCGAGTCAGTTGCATCTCCAGGAATAGGGAAGCGGGAGTAAATCTGAGGCATTAGATTCCGACCCGCGCCCGCGTTAGTTTCTCACCGTCAAGACGGCACAGCAAGCTCCGGACACAATCTTGTACGCACTGGCCCACGGCATGTGGGAGCTTGTACTAATATGAGCCGCGCGCTTCAACCCCAAAATAATTGCGTCCGTCTGGAGATGCTCGGCGACTTGCAGGATGGTTTCAGTTGGAGGCCCGAACTCGACCAGAAATTCGGCCTTGAGTTTTAGCGGCGGCATCTGCCCCACCAGTTCCTCAAGCCGCTCGATGGTCGCCAGGCGCAACTTCTCCCGCACTTGGATGACTTCCTCAGGGCTGAGCTTGCGCACGCCCGGCGGGATAGGCACCGCCGGAATAACGTGCAGCAAAACCAGTTTTGCCCCAAAGTGATTGGCCGCCGAGATGGCGTAGGGCAAGGCGTGCAACGAGGACGCGCTGAAATCCGTAGCAAACAGAAATGGCTGGATAGCGCGTGCGCTTCCGACCGGGGAATCCCGCAAAGAACAAGGACCGACCGTCAGGACCAGGCACTCGGCTTGCCGAAAGATGGTTTCCGCCACCGATCCCAGCAACAGTCTTCCCAATCCCCGCCGCCCGTGCGTGCCGAGGACAATCATGTCCACTGGTTCCTGCTCGACTATCTGCTCCAATTCCTCCCACACTTCGCCTTGGCGGATGATGACCTCATGGCTGATCCCGGCCAACGCTCCGGATTGCACGAGATCGTCCTCCAACCGGCGGGCATCGCGCCCCACTGCCTCGGCAGCGGCATGCACGGCGTCCGGCCCCACCAGACTGAACGCCTGCGGCGAAAGCACATGAAACAGGGAGAGTTTCGCCCCATAGTGGCGGGCGATCGCAAGCGCGTGGCGCAACGCCTTTTCGGATGCTTCGGAAAAGTCGGTGGCGATCAAAACGGACTTGAGAACTATGTCTCCGGTTGCGGCAACGAGTGACATACCAGATCTCGCTTCCTGGTGGAACCCTAATTTTACCTCGCACCGGGGCCCGCCGATGGCGTCGCGCAACACCGTAGATGGTGCTCTAGCTCACCTCAAAGGAGACAAAGCATCACTGACGAAACACTGAGGCGTGAGTTCGCGCTCCGTGGCCGTGTTGGGTGATTGATCAAGGTACAACCAAACGTTTTTCGACTCAAGGACGCGCCCACTGGTGCCACAGATTCACTTCGGTTGGCGTTGTTCTGGCACCACGAGTGCAACCATGCCGATGGTTGCGCTGTCCGAAGGTTAAATTTCTCCTAACCAAAACCGCGGCCAGCAACCGCAAGTCAATCGACTCATGAAGGCGCCGGAACGGACGATAGATAACAGAAGAGAGATGTAAGAACAGAACATGTGCGCCCAGCGTCTTCCGGATTCTCGATGCCTTGCTCTGGTGCAGCAGCGCGTGACCGATCTGTGGGACGTGCAGAGCGTAGTGCGCTCCGCGCTGCCCAGCTTCCTTGAGAAGGTGGATAGGAGCAGCTCCGCCGCTGCGGGCAGTTAAGCGCCGGAAGCCGAAGGAGAAATGGAGAAATACAGTCATGAATCATGGCCAGCAATTTTGCACTTTTTTTCTGGATGGACACTTCTTTGGAGTTCCGGTGCAGGAAGTGCAGGAGGTCATTCGCTATCAGGAGATGACCGGGGTACCCCTGGTTCCGGCGGCGGTGCGGGGATTGATTAATCTCCGCGGCCAGATTGTTACCGCCGTCGACCTGCGGCGCCGCCTCAGCATGAGCGAACGGGGTCCCGGCCTGTTGCCCATGAATGTGGTGGTGCGCACCGACGACGGGCCGCTCAGCCTGCTGGTGGATGAAATTGGCGACGTCATTGAAGTTGACCAGGAAACCTTCGAGCAACCCCCCGAGACCATGAAGGCGCTGGCCGGGGACGTCATTCGCGGGGTGCATAAGTTACAGGAGCGGTTATTGCTGGTGCTCGATACCGGCCGCGCCGTCGAAGTGGTCGAGGCCCGGGCTGCGGCGCCGGAAGCCGGAACCGGAAAATGATCGCCAGGAAAATGATCGTCAGGAAAAGTTTGTCACAGACTCACCACCCAAAATCAGGCAAGCGGGAGAAGTTCGCGATGAAAAGCAAAAATAGTGGTGGGAGCGCGGCCGGGCAATGCCGCGAATGGTGGTGGTCGGCTGCTTGAATGATTCGCCTATGACTCCTATTCGCGTTCTGCTGGTCGATGATTCGGTGGTGATTCGCAAGCTGCTCTCCGGCACCTTGGCGGCGGATCCGGCGCTCGAGGTAGTCGGCACGGCCAGCGACGGGCGGATCGGGTTGGCGAAGATTGCCAGCCTCCATCCCGACCTGGTGACGCTCGACATCGAAATGCCGGTGATGGACGGTCTGGCAACGCTGGCCGAGCTGCGCAAGCTTTATCCCAAGCTGCCGGTCATCATGTTCAGCACGCTGACCGAGCGGGGCGCGGCGGCGACTCTCGAAGCGCTCTCCCTGGGCGCCTCCGACTACGCCACCAAGCCCAGCAATACGGGCAGCGCGGAGGTTGCTCTCGCGGCCATCCGGGCCGACCTGATTCCCAAGATTAAAGCGTTGTGCGGCGGCTATGCCGGGAAATTGAAAACCCTGCCCCCGCCGCGTCCGCCTGTGCGGCTGTTCAAAGCGCCCATCGACCGGCGCATCGAACTCGTGGCGATCGGCACTTCCACTGGGGGGCCCAATGCCCTGGCCGAAGTCCTGCCCCGGATTCCGAAAGATTTTCCTGTCCCCATCGTGGTGGTGCAGCATATGCCTCCAATTTTTACCCGCCTGCTGGCCGATCGTCTGGCCGGCCGCTCCGCCATCCCTGTCGAGGAAGGGAGCGACGGAGCGGTACTTTCGCCGGGACACGCCTGGATCGCACCAGGAAATTTCCACATGACGGTGGTTCATTTCCAGGCGGGCTGGCGTCTGCAACTGGATCAGAATCCTCCGGAACATTCCTGCCGTCCGGCGGTCGACCGGTTGTTCCGCTCGGTAGCCGCCGCCGGCCGCTCCGGCGTACTGGGCGTGGTCATGACCGGCATGGGGTCGGACGGCGTGCTGGGAGCGCAACGTATTCGCGAAGCCGGAGGCGAGGTCATCATTCAGGATGAAGCCTCCGCTGTGGTGTGGGGAATGCCCGGTCTGGTCTATGCCGCAGGACAAGCCGACGGCGTCTATTCCTTGAATCAACTGGCGCCGGAGATTACCCGCCGCGTGCTCGAAAGCCGTGCCCCACGTGCGGCGGCGGCCGCGAGCCAGCGTCCCACCCTGGAGCCCAGAGCCCAATGACGACCGGCGCCCAACCCGCCATGCCCAAGCCCGGCTCCGCCAAAGTGAGCGTGCCGGTCGATGCCATCTTTCGCCAGATCCGCGATCTGGTCTACAAGGTCTCGGGAATCTATCAGCTCGAGGACAAACTCTACCTGCTGGTGGATGCCTGCGGCCGCCGCATGAAGCACCTGGCCACAAAAAGCACGGCAGCGTACTGGGATATGCTGACCGCGCAGGCCAACCGGGAGGCCGAAATGCGCGAACTGCTCAACGAACTCACCATCGGCGAGACTTGCCTGTTTCGCAGCCCGCCTCAACTCGAGGCTTTGCGCAAAGTGATTTTGCCGGAGCTGGTCGCGGACAAAATCAAGCAGGTCACAAAACGCCTGCGCATCTGGAGCGCCGGCTGCTCCACGGGCGAAGAGTCCTACACCCTGGCCATGAGCATGCTGGAGGAGTCCGCCGGCCTGCTGAAAGGCTGGACGGTGGAAGTTCTGGCCACGGATCTGAATGACCGTTCCGTGGAGACCGCGAAGGCGGGGATTTACGGCGATTACGCCTTGCGCTCCACCACCGATTATTTCAAGCGCAAGTACTTCACCGCCATCGACGAAAAGAAACTGCAAGTCCGGCCCGAGGTGAAGAAGCTGATTACCTTCAGCCGCCTCAATTTGCAAGACGATTCCAAGATGCTCTTCATGAAGGGCATGGACCTGGTTTTCTGCTGCAATGTGCTGATCTATTTCGACGGACCTTCGAAGTCGAAGGTGGTCGACCATTTTTACAGCAACCTCAATTTCGGCGGTTATTTTTTTCTAGGGACCTCGGAATCGCTGTTTAAGTTAAACGAGAAGTTTCACGTGGTGCACTTTCCCGGAGCCATCGCCTACTGGAAACCATCCCTGAAGAGTGGAAAGCTATGAGCGCGCCTGGCAGTGCCAATGTCCTCTCGGCGAAGATTCGCGAGCGCGTCGGGCGCATCGAATCGATGCCCTCGATTCCGGCGGTCTTCGTCCCCCTCCTGAAGCTGCTGAACGCGCCCGAGGAGCAGGTCCGGCTGGACGACGTGGTGAAGCTGATCTCCTACGATCACACCATCGCAGCGCAATGCCTGCGGGTGGCGAGCTCTCCGCTATTCGGGCTGGCGAGGCCCCCGGAAACCATCAAGGGAGCGGTGCTCGCCCTGGGGATGCGACGGGTTGAAACCATCCTGCTGACCTGCTGCCTGGGGCAGGCCTTTCCCACGAAGAATTGGCCTCTGGATGCGATTGTGTACTGGAGGCATTCGCTGGGCTGTGCCATGGTATGCCGCAAGTTCGCCGAGAAACTCTCCCGCATCGACGGCGACAAGGCCTACATGGCAGGGCTGCTCCACGATATTGGGGTTATGGTGAACTGTCTCAGTTTTCCTGCGGAATTCGCGGTGGCCGTCGCCCATGCCGTCGAGCAGCAGATTCCCCTGCACGAAGCGGAGAGCTCCACCATGGGATTCACCCATTGCGAGACGGGCCGGGAGTTAGCCGAAAAATGGAACTTGGGCGAAGCGATCACGCAGGTAATCGCTCATCATCACGCAATTGAGCGTAGCGAGAGTGACCATGCGCTGGTGGCGCTTGTCCATTTATGCGACCTGCTGTGCCGTATGCGCGGTTTAGGTTACGGATACTATGAACGGCAGAAAATTGACCTAGCTTACAACCCGGCGTGGGGCGTTCTATTACAGGAACACAGCGAACTGGATGGAGTCGACCTGGTTCGCTTTACCTTCGAAATGGATGATGCCGTGGCCAGCATCTACGACATGGTCGCCACCATATTTGCCGCAACTCCGGTGCGGAACTGAAAATGTGCTGAACGCCTGCCGCCGCACCAGAAACGCCGCCAGCTGAGAAGGCCACGGAATTTGAGAATGACGCAGAACCCAGCAGGCAGAACGCAGCAGGGAAGACAATCTTGGCAGAACATCGCATTCGTCTGGCGCAAAAACCAGATCGCGGAGTCCGCGTCTCCGGTGCGTCAGGCAGTTCGAGTTATCTGCTTAACTGTGGACTCGTAGAGACACCACGAGCGGCATGCTTTCAAACAGCAGGCTCACCTCAACCGCCGGCGAGTTTGATAACGAGTATAGGGAATAATCATTCCCGGTGACGACGGTGGGAACCGAAAGCATGCATCCGTCTCCCAACCCAGAAATCTTGTTCTTAAAGTTGCCCGCAATCATGTTGCTGACTTCCCCAAAGGCATCGGCCACCTCTGGTCCAACCTTGTCCGGTTCGATGCCGAGCATTTTCGAAGCCATGAGCGTAGCCGACTTATAACTGCACCGGACACTCAGCACTCCGCACATTTGCCCGGCCAAGCCCACCATGGCGGTAATTTCCGGGGTCTCGACAATCATGCCGTCAGGCACAGTTAATCTGCAACCCAGCATGAGTTCGAAGACCTCGCGTGAGGCGACTTCCAGCATCGGGCCCCATGTATGATCGGTTGTGGCGGCAGCAGCGGCTGTGGTATTCATGCTTTCACCGCGAGCAGCGGCATGATCGATTCTTTAACCTGATCCGGAGTGAACGGTTTGCGAATGTACCCGCGCGCGCCGGCGCTGAGAGCCTGCACCACATGGGCCTCGCTTCCTTCGGTCGTAATCATTACCACGGGCACCCCTTTTGCATTTTCAACCCCGCCCAGCGCCTTGATGAACTCCAGGCCATCCATGATCGGCATGTTGATATCACACAGGATGAGCCCCACCCGGTTTTCCATCAGCACCGACAGAGCTTCGGCGCCGTTTCCCGCCTCGAACACCCGGCTGAGTTCAAGCCCCGCTTGGCGCAACGAGCGTTCCACGATCTTTCGCATTACCGATGAATCGTCCACGATCAGCGCAGCGATACCATCCATTAGGCGCTCCTTACTCTCGGGGTAAGCGTCCGCTATCTGCTCACCTTCGTCAGTTTGGATATCGGCTGGCGCGGGTTGAGGCTTTAGCGGAATTAGTTACGCGGCGGAAAGCCTTGTCCAGAGGGGCAACTCGCGCGTTCCGAGAAAAAGAACATCTTCGCAGCCACTCCCGGCTTCGCCGATCACTTCAGTAACTTGTTCCATCACCTGGAGCGATCCTAGAATCTTTTTGCGATGCCTCCCGGACAACAATGCTGTAAGCGCACGAAAATGGTGCTGCCACTTCGCCTCTGGACCGACGAGGAGAACGGGCAGAACGATGCGCCTCGGCTCGCCCATACTCTCGACATTAGTCCGATTGGCGCGAGCCTGGGAGGGTTGCGCGAACCGCTCCAAGACGGGCAGGTCGTTACTTTGCAACGGGGTCAGAGCCGAAATCGGTTTCGCGTGGTGTGGACCAAGCAACTCGATGTCAATGAAATCCGCGCCGGCTTAGAGTCGCTCGAGCCCGGGAAAAAACTGTGGGACATCAACCTTCCCGAAGAAGAAGAAATCGTTGCACAGGAGCAAGATGGCGCTGACACGGTGAACTCGTTTGAGCATAGCGACCCCGGTCCGGTCGCTTCGCTTTCGAACTCCGCAGCCAGCGATTCGCAAGTTCCGGAAAGAAAATCGACTTCGATCCAGCGCTTCCGTCAGGCGGCAGTCAAATACTTGCACTCGCGATGGGCCTCGGCCATTGCTGGCATGATCGTGGTCGGCGCAGCCGCAGTGCTCATTCAGGAGCTCAACCCGCCGACCGTAGACACAGCTTCTCTACAGCGTCCCGATTCGACAATTCGGGTGGCACATGCCGCGACACCGGCCAACAACTCAAAATCGAAAGATGCGGTGAAGGTGATTTTCGCGAAGGGCGCGGAAGATGCCGAAACCGATTCCGCGACGCGCATCAAAGTAGCGGAAGCTCCGCAAGGTCACATCATTTATCCCGACGCACCCCAAGCCAATCTTTCCGGCCAGGTAAGCCTGAAAGTCGTGATCGGCATGGCAGGACGGGTGAAAGAGATTTGGGTGCTGAGTGGAAACCGCGAGTTAGCGAAAGCCGCCATCCAAGCGGTTCGACAATGGCGCTATACCCAGCCCGAGCGCAACGGCCAGGCTACGGAAGCCGAAACCAACGTGACCATCGACTTCCAGGGACAGGACGCAGTTTCGATCCACTTTCCCCCTTCACCCCCCATCAGTACCCAGTCCTAGCGCCTGTAAAAACATGTACTTCATTGGTCATTGCATTCTTAACCGCGCAAATTTAGAAAGCCCCCATCCAGCGGATAATCCACGCCAGTGATGAACCCAGCTTCATCCGAGCACAGGAAAAGAGCGAGCGATGCCACTTCGTCGGGATCGGCCATGCGTCCCACGGGTTGTGCCTGCGATAACCGGCCGAACATTTCCTGCTCACGGCCCGGATAATTTTTTTTCAGATAACCATCGACAAAGGGCGTGTGCACGCGTGCCGGCGAAATGCAGTTACAGCGGATGTTGTGGGCAAGATAATCTTTTGCGACGGAATACGTCATCGCGACGACCGCTCCCTTGCTCATCGAGTAGGCGAAGCGCTCGGGCAACCCGACCGACGCGGCAATCGATGCCAGATTCAGAATGACGCCCCCTCCGTTTTCTTTCATTTGCCCCACGGCGGCCGACATGCAGTGGTAAAAACCTTTTACATTCACGCGAAAGACTTTGTCGAAGTCCGCTTCCATCGTGCTTTCCAGGGTTCCGATGTGCGCGATGCCGGCATTGTTCACCAGAATGCGAATAGGCTCAATAGCAAAAATACTTTGAAAGACATTCCTAACGTTCTGCTGGTTGGAGACATCGCAAGCAAAAGCCCGCGCCCTTCCACTCGCCTTGGTGATTTCCAATGCAGTCGTTTCTGCCTCCGATTGGTTGATGTCAACGATGTGCACCGACGCGCCGCTCCTGGCGAATCGATGGGCGATGGCGCGGCCGATTCCACTGCCGCCTCCGGTAACCACCGCCGCTTTTCCGTCCAACCGAAAATTGTTGTGGTTTGCCGCAAGCATCCGAGCCCAACCCTTCTTTTTCGAAATGAAATCGTCTTGACCCTACAACTTCGCCTGAGTATTCCTGGTAGCGTATTCCTGGTAGCGAGGAATGCTCTCTTTGCAAATTCTCCAGGCATCCTCGTCGCCACTTCCTGTAATGTATAACGTCGTGGCTTGGTGAAGGAGATGAATCTCGTTCTCCGATGAGCAACTCCGGGTTGGGTCTAGGCATGTTTTCTCTCGCGGGAAAGACCGCCGTTGTTATGGGCGGCACCTCCGGAATCGGTCAGTCCTTCGCATTAGGCTTGGCCGACGCAGGAGCCGATGTGATCGCCGCCTCCAGGCGCGAGCAGGCTGTCGAGGCGACCGCAAATCAGATCGAGGCCCGGGGGCGAAAGACGTTGCGCATGGCCGCCGATGTGACAGCGCGCTCATCGCTCGAGAGGCTTCGCGACGCCGTTCTAACCCAGTTCGGCAAGGTGGACGTGCTGGTGAATTGCGCCGGCATCACAACTAAGGCCCCGACTTTAGATTTCCCCGAAGATCGATGGCGGGAGATCCTCGACATCAATCTCACCGGTACGCTCCGCGGCTGTCAGGTATTTGGCGAGCACATGTTGCGGCGGAAATCCGGTCGCATCATTAATATCGCTTCTCTTACCACTTATTTAGGGTTGTTTGAAGTTGCGGCCTACGCCGCCAGCAAGGCCGGCGTGGGTGCGCTCACCAAAACACTTGCCGTCGAATGGTCCCGCCATGGGGTTCTGGTGAACGCGATTTTGCCTGGAGTCTTTCGCACTCCGCTGAATACCCAGTTGCTGGATTCCCCGCGCGGCCGCGAACTTTTAATGCGCACTCCAATGGAGAGGTTTGGCGAAGTCCGAGAACTTGTGGGAGCGGCTGTCTATCTTGCCTCCGACGCGGCCTCGTTTGTGACTGGATCGATTCTGGTAGTGGACGGCGGATTCCTGGCCAGCGGTGTGAATCAATAGCCTGGACTCCATGAGAGAGTACAGGGATGGCGAAGCCCGAAAGGAAACATGGAAAGCAATTCATCGTTGACGCTGAAAAAAGCAGAAGACTGCCGCTGGGATTTGGTGAGCTTGGGTGAGGTGATGCTTCGGCTTGATCCGGGAGAGGTTCGCGTATCCACCGCGCGTGAGTTTCGCGCCTGGGAGGGCGGCGGCGAGTACAACGTGGCGCGCGGCTTGCGCCGCTGTTTTGGCATGCGCACCGCCATCGTAACCGCTCTCGCCGACAACCCCGTCGGAAGATTGCTGGAAGATTTTATGTTGCAAGGCGGCGTCGACTTGTCGCAGCTGCGCTGGGTGCCCTATGACGACGTGGGCCGCGCCGTTCGCAACGGTCTCAACTTTACCGAGAGAGGATTTGGAGTTCGAGCCGCCTTAGGATGCTCCGATCGCGGACACACCGCCGCCTCTCAGTTGCAGCCAGGCCAGATCGATTGGGAGATGATTTTCGGAACCGAAGGCGCGCGCTGGTTCCACACCGGCGGCATCTTCAGCGCGCTCTCGCCAACCACACCGCTGGTGGTAAAAGAGGCGATGGAAGCGGCCCGCCGTCACGGCACCGTAATCTCCTACGACCTGAATTATCGGCCTTCGCTGTGGAAGTCGGCGGGCGGCCACGCCAAGGCGATCGAAGTCAACCACGAGCTAGCGCCCATGATTGACGTCATGATCGGGAATGAAGAGGATTTCACCGCAGCGCTTGGTTTCTCAGTGGAAAACACAGACGAACATCTTTCGCAACTGGAGAGCGCAAATTTTCGCCGCATGATGACGCGAGTCTCGGAGAAATATCCCAACCTTAAAGTCGTGGCCACCACGCTGCGCACGGCGCGCACCGCCACGCGCAATGATTGGGGAGCAATCTGTTATTGTTGCGGCGACTTTTATGAAGCCAAACCCATGCCCGACTTGGAGATCTTCGATCGCGTGGGCGGCGGAGATTCGTTCGCCTCGGGTTTGATTTACGGTTTTCTCGCCGGGCGGGAGCCGCAATGGGCGGTCGAATGCGGATGCGCTCACGGCGCGCTGGCCATGACCACTCCCGGAGATACCACGATGGCGACTCTGGCCGAGGTTGAGCGTGTGATGAAGCGGGGCACGGCTCGCGTGCAGCGCTGAACAAAGAAGAAAGTGACCATCATGAGCAGAGAAAAAATCCTCCAACAGATTCATAAAGTCGGAATCGTACCCGTCTTGCGCGCGTCTTCGGCAGAGTCCGCTATTGCCGCTGCCGCCGCCATTGAAGCTGGCGGCGTGCCGGTCCTGGAAATTACCATGACCGTTCCCGGCGCCATCGATGTGATCCAAGCCGTGGTGAAGAGTTCGGGTGCGCGAGTGCTGGTAGGCGCGGGTACCGTTCTTGATCCAGAAACTGCGCGCGCTTGCATTCTGGCCGGAGCCCAATTCGTCGTCAGTCCATCGCTTAACGTCAAGACGATCGAACTCTGCCGCCGTTATTCTGTGCCCGTGATTCCGGGAGCGCTTACGCCCACCGAGATCATCCACGCATGGGAAACTGGAGCGGATGTCGTAAAAGTGTTTCCCTGTGGCGCGGTCGGCGGTGCGAAATATCTTGCCGCCTTGCGCGGGCCGATGCCGCAAATCGATTTGATTCCCACCGGTGGAGTCTCGCTCTCGAACGCCGCGGAGTTCCTGGCCGCCGGCGCATTCGCTCTCGGCGTCGGCGGCGATCTCGTCGACAGTTCAGCCCTGGCTGAGGGCAGGCACGAAGTGATTGCAGAGAATGCGCGCAAATACGTCGCGCTCGTGAAGCAGTCACGCGCGGCTTCCTGATCACGCAGCGTCGAACGCCTTCGTCCGCCGCCCCTTGAGGCCGAGGCCTGGTTCGTTAATCGTAGTTAGTTAGCCCCGGTTAGTTAACCTGGTTAGTTAGCCATGGAAAGCGCATCGCTCGAATCAGAAAATCTCCGCGAAGATAAAATCCTGTCGGTGGTGGAACAGGTTTTAACCGCGACCCCGGTCATCGACATGCACACTCACCTGTTTGCCCCGGCATTCGGCAAGTTGGGATTGTGGGGCATCGACGACCTCCTCACCTACCACTACCTGGAAGCCGAATTCTTCCGCTCTTCCGAGGTGACGCCCGAGGACTATTGGTCCATGGGAAAGCAGGATCGCGCCAATGCCATCTGGCGCGCGCTATTCGTCGAAAACACCCCCATCTCCGAAGCTACCCGTGGAGTAATCGCCGTCCTGAAGGCGTTCAATCTTCCGACTGAAAGCTCCGATTTAGTTGAGGCCCGTGAATTTTTCAGAGCGCAGAGCGCCGAAGCGCAGGTTCGCAAAGTCTGTGAAATGGCCGGCGTGAACGTGGTTGTGATGACCAATGATCCGCTCGATCCCGACGAACTCCCCTTGTGGATGAATGGCATTGCGCCCGATCCCCAGTTCTATCCAGCATTGCGCCTCGACCGGATTCTCTGCCAGTGGTCTGAACCCTGGGAGCAACTAGCCGGGATGGGCTATGCCATTGATGGCGGCGCATCGGGTCGATCGATTCCAGAGCTTCGCAGGTTTCTCTCCGATTGGTATCAGCGGATGCGCCCCCTGTATATGGCGGTTTCGCTTCCAGATACGTTTGAGTTTCCCGCCGAGACGCCGCGCGGAACAATGTTGCGCGAAGCGGTGTTGCCGGCCTGCCGCGAGTTCGATATTCCCCTGTCGCTCATGATTGGTGTGCGCCGCCAGGTGAATCCCCGGCTTCGACTGGCGGGCGATGGCGTGGGCCGGGCCGATTTGCGCGCTCTGGAAAATCTATGCCGCCAGTATCCTGAAAATCGATTTCTGGTGAGCTTGCTCAGCCGCGAGAATCAGCACGAACTCTGCGTCTATGCGCGAAAGTTCAACAATCTCATGCCCTTCGGCTGCTGGTGGTTTCTGAATAATCCTTCGGTCGTCGAAGAAATCACGCGCCAACGCATCGAGCTGCTGGGAACCAGTTTCATCCCGCAACATTCGGACGCACGCGTTCTCGAGCAACTCATCTACAAATGGCGAAACACGCGGGCCACGCTCGCTCCAATCCTGGCGCACTCCTATGGATTGCTCTTCCGCGATGGCCGCAGCGTCACGCGCCAGGAAATTCAACGCGATGTCCAGCGTCTCTTCCGCTCCAATTTCGAAAAGTGGACCAATCACCGCAAGAGTTGAACCAGGTCGAAGGGTTAAAAGCAATAATATTGCGCAATGTTTTCCAACACCAGTCAACGTGCAGGTCCGGTTGCAGATAACCCTCAAGACATCGCCGACCCGATCACTGCGCACTCCGGCCATTTTCGCTGGATCATCTGCGCGTTGCTTTTTTTCGGAGTGACCAAGAACTACATGGACCGCCAAGTCCTCGGAGTGTTGAAGACCACGCTGCAACATGATTTCGGCTGGAATGAAATCGAGTACAGCAACCTGGTACTCGCTTTTCAGGCGGCTTACGCGATCGGAACCGTGCTGGTGGGCCGCCTCATCGACCGCTTGGGCACCCGCCTTGGTTACGCGCTGGCCATGGTTTTCTGGAGCCTGGCATCCATGGCCCACGCCCTAGGTGGTTCTTTCCTTAGCTTTGTCGTCGCACGTTCCGCGCTCGGTCTGGGTGAATCCGGCGTCTTCCCCGCCAGCATAAAAGCCGTCGCCGAATGGTTCCCCCGCAAAGAGCGGGCGCTGGCCACGGGAATTTTTAATTCCGGCTCAAATCTCGGCGCCATTCTGACCCCACTGATCGTGCCCTGGATCACGCTCCATTGGGGATGGCGAATGGCTTTCATCGTAACCGGTTCGCTCGGCTTGATCTGGCTGCTGTTTTGGTTATTGCTCTACCGGAAGCCCGTATTGCACCCGCTTTTGTCGAAAGCGGAGCTGCAATACATCAACCAGCTCAGCCCGAGCAGCGACCAGCAAGTTGCCCCCAAGATCAAGTGGACCCAGCTGCTCCCTCATCGCCAAACCTGGGCGTTCGTGTTAGGAAAATTCACCAGCGATCCAGTGTGGTGGTTCCTGCTGTTCTGGATCCCGGACTTTCTCCAACGCACTCATGGCCTCAAGTTGATGCAGATCGGTTTGCCCATCATGGCGATCTATGTATTCGCCGATATGGGCAGCATCGCCGGGGGCTGGCTCTCATCCTGGATGATTCAACGCGGCCGAACTGTCAATTTTGCGCGCAAGGTCACCATGCTCCTGTGCGCTATCAGCGTAGTTCCGATCGTCTTCGCCTACCGCATCGAGAGCCTATGGGGAGCTGTGCTGCTCATCGGACTTGCCGCCGCGGCTCACCAGGGATTCTCCGCCAACCTGTTCACGCTGACCTCCGATCTTTTTCCCGCCCAAGCCGTCGCTTCGGTTACAGGCCTCGGCCTCATGGCGGGCGCCATCGGAGGTATGCTCATGGCCAAGATTGTTGGCTACGTGCTGCAGTGGACGGGGAGTTACATGATCCCGTTCGCAATCGCCAGCGTGTCCTATCTCGTCTCGCTGGCAATCATTCACGCTTTTGCCCCTCGGCTCCGGCCTGCAGCTATTCAATAGCATCCGCGTAACCGCAAGACTTGCCGCGCTAGAACCAGTGGGTTAGCATTTGCAGGAAGTATAGGCAGATTAGCGTTAGCACCGGCCCGCCCCAGATCAGCAGAGAGCACTTCCAGCCCAGGGAGCGCGCCACTTCACGCTGGCTGCGCCAGGAGATCATAAAAGTTGAGTTGTTCTTGCCTTTCCTGATCACCACAGGAGGACGAGCATCGAAATCCTCAGCGGCTGGAGCACGGGATCCCATGTCTCGCAAAGCAGGCGAGACATTGTCTTTCAACCCAGGCGAGACCGGGGGCGCCGCGTTTGTAGTGGAAGCGATTGCCTTGCCTTCCGCAGTGACACCTGCGGCGGACCATGCGGCGGGATTGCTGATACCGGCTTTGACCAGGGCGGCGGCAATCTTCTGCTGCTGGGTCATGGTTGCCGCTTCGCCTATGGCGGTTTCGGGCGTGAGCCGGATTACTTGCGTCGATCTTTGACTTGACTTGGGAACAGCTGTCTCACGGTATGCAGTGCTGCTGGTCAAGAGCTGGCTGGTCGAGCTGTGTTCTTCATCGGCGCGGCTTCGGTTGAGGAATGAGAATACCCTGGATGGGGTGATCTGCACTTTGGCAAATGTCTCGTAGGCTTCGTCTTCGTCGCGAACGGGCTGAGGAGTGAGTTCGAGGCCGGGGTTTTCGTCGATCGTTCCTAGCAGAAAGAGCGCATTCTTTGGCTTGATGCAGAACTCTTCCACTTTGACTTTGTTGTTGGTGTTAATACCATGACGCGACAGAAAAATATTCACCTTCGGCGGAGCTTGTTCTTTTGTGGTGAAGAAGCCGTCGCAGAATTCCTGCTGAAAGTCGCGATGAAGGTCGAGTTCAGCGCTGCGCGGGTCGACCATCACCTTGCCGGTGTTGTCGTCGATGAAAAACGGCACGTGATTGCACTCGGCCGCTACCTTGACCCACGTTCTGCTTCGGCCCTGCTGTTTCCACTCCCAGACGACGGTGCGATGGAAATAACAGGAGCGCTCGGTGATGGGCGCGGTGATGGTGTAAGGCCCGACGGCGAGTCCGCTGATTTCGACCAGGCCCAGCGGAGCACTGCGAATTTTTGAGACCGGAGTGTTCAGGATCAGTTTTCGGCGCTGGAGCAGTAAAAAGCCCCTGACGAATAGATAGATGCCGGCGAATATTCCGACAATGCTCCAGGCGATGGGGCGACCGTCGGACTGACGAAGAAATAGGGCGAATGGGTGCAAGGATTGATCCAGCGGGCGTATGCGCCCTGCATTTAGGCTAGCGAACGAGCTGCGATGCGGGCAGCAGAATACGTGGGGATGGGCTTACGTTGGTAATGGGCTTTCCTTTGGGGCTGATGCCGTTGTTCGACGCTATTCTCTCCGGCGGCCTTTCAGCCAGAAGTAGGCTGCGGTAAGAGCCGCATAGAAGACGAGCGCGCTGACGGCGTTGATGCGCGTGGCAAAAATCGTGTGCAGGATCGTGGCCGAGACCAGGATGAGGCCGACCATCGAACCCCAGGCTCCCAATGCCGAGCGCATCGGCATAAGCGAAATTTGTTGGGGCGTCAGGCTACGGCGGAAGCTGATGTGGGCGGCCAGCGAGACGGCCCAAGAGAGGATGAGGCCGGCGAATGCAGCTCCCATGATGTAGAGGAAGGCTTGTCGCGGTGCCCAGTTTTCGATGATAAGAGCGGTGACGATCCCATAAGAAGAGACTAGCAGTGCCGCGCGCGGCGATCCCGCGGCGTTCAGTTTGCCCGCCCACGCTGGCGCCCACCCCGTGCGGCCCATTGAGAAGAGCAGGCGGGAAGCGACGTAGAGTTTGGCGTTCGCTCCGGAGAGCGCGGCGGTGAGCACTACAAAGTTCATGAAGTAGGCTGCGGCCGGGATGTGGGCTTGACGGAGCACGCTCACGAACGGACTTTCCGTTACTCCCGCATGATTCCACGGCATCACCCCCACCAGAACGATGATGGCGCCGAGATAGAGGCCGGCTAACAGGAAGAACGTAAGGCGGGCGGCGCGCGGGATTTCTTTCGCCGAGCGCGATTCGCCGGTGGTGACGGCTAGCATCTCGACTCCCCCGAAGGCGTAGATGGCGAAGAAGACGGCGAGCCAAGGGGCGATCGGGCCTTTGGGAAAGAATCCGCCGTGCGCGGTATATTGCGCGGGAACGCGGCCTGCAAGGAGAAGCGTGGCTCCGGCCAGGATGAACGCCACGATAGTGGCGAACTTGATCATGGCGAACCAGAATTCGAAGCGTCCAAAGGATCCCACGTCACGCAGGTTAGCGACGACCAGCAGCACAGAAAATATCAGGACCCACGCTACGCCGGGAATCGCCGGCAACCAGTAGCTCATATAGGTCGCGGAGGCGGTAAGTTCGGCGCCGATGGAGAAGGAGATTGAGGCCCAATATCCGGCGCGGCAAAGAAATCCCAGATAGGGGTTGAGGTAGAGTTCTCCGTAAACACCGAATGATCCAGCGGCGGGATGGGCGCTGGCGAGTTCGCCGAGCGCCATGGCTACCGTGTATGCGATGAAGGTAGCGACGACGTAACTGAGGATTACGCTGGGGCCTGCGACTTCGAGGGCGGCGGCGGATCCCAGCAGCAGCCCCGTTCCAATCGATCCGCCGACCGCGACCATGGTCATTTGTCCAGCGGTGAGTTGGTGATGCAGTCCTTGTTCGTGAATACATTCGTCAATTTTGTCCGCCGAGCGGAGAGGAGGCATTGGGGCACGATATCAAATGAGGAAATCAGTGGCCAGTGGTCAGTGGGCAGTGGCCAGTGAAAGCCTTGAATTTTCTGGCCACTAATCACTGATCACTGACCACTGGCTTTTCCGGTGACTTTCGTAATCCGCTGGGCGGGCTTGCGATTGCTGGGGGACGAAGCGGCTCCTAGAATTGATGCAGCGGTAGTCTGCCCAGAATTCATCCATGGCCGAAATCACAAAACGTCCTGACCGAGCCGAGATCGCAAAACGCGTTGAGCGCGCCGGGAAACTTCTGCAAAAAGGTAAGCCGGGTGAGGCCCTCGAAGAATATCTCCAGGTGCTCCAGGAAGAGCCCGAAAACGAAACCGTGCATCAACTGGCGGCGGATCTGTGTTTATCACAGAACCGGACCCACGATGCGGTGCGGTTGTTAGCCCAGTTGTTTGAGCGGCAGGTCAATGCCGCAGATGCTACGAAGGCCAGCCTGACCTATAAGAAGCTGGCGCGCCATAGCACTCCAACGTGGGAGCAAAAATTCCGCTTCGGGCAGTTGCTCGAGGGATCGAATAAGAAGCTCGCGGTCGGTACCTATGAATCCGCACTGCACGACTTGGCTAAGCTGCAAAATAAGCCGGGTGCTCTCCAGGTTCTGGAGCGGATCGTCGCACTGGAGCCGACCCAGCCGAATTTTGAACGGATTGCCGAGCTCTGGTCTGAGATGGGCGACAGTAAGGCGGCCGCGCAAGGGTTCAAGCGCGCGGCGCAGTTGGCGTTGGCGGAAGGCGCGGACCCGGCACGCTGGTATGAACGAGCCTATCAGGAGGACTCTGCGGACGAAGAAATCATGCTGGCTTACGGCAAGAGCCTGCTGGGACAGGGTCAGGTCGGGGCGGCGATTTTTATTTTGCAGCCGCAGATAAATGCGGGGAATAATTCGCCACAATTGCGCGAGATTTATGCCGAGGCGCTGCTGGCGGCGGGAAGGTATGAAGAAGCCGAGCCGCTGGTGTGGCAGCTCTTTGAAAAAAATCCGCAGCGCGTCGCGCAAGTGACTGCGTTGATCGCGCAGTTGTTGGAGGCGGAGCAGGATGAACCAGCCGTAAATCTGGCGCGCAAACTGGGACACTTTCATGCCAAGCGCGGCGAGCGGCGCCAGTTCCTGGCAACGATGCAGGAGATCCTGGAGAAGCGGCGGCCTTCGGCACACATGCTGGAGTTTCTGGCGGAGTTGTTTAACGCCTCCAATCGCGAGACCGATTATTGCCAGACGTTGCTGAAGCTTTTTGATGTGCTCTGTGGTGCGGGAGATTTTGCCAAAGCGTCGGACTGTCTGGATAAGGCCGCGGAAGTCGATCCCTATGAGTTTGGCCATGCCAAGCGGTTGGAGATGTTGCAGGGGAAAATCGATCCCGGCAAGTTCCAGGCGATTGCTTCCAGATTTACTCCCGCCAGCAAGCCTGTACCAGTGCCCGAGCACGAGCAGCCGGAGGCTACGCTGGGAGCGGGAACTCTGCAAGACCTGATGCTGCAAGCGGAAATTCTAGTGCAGTACGGCATGCGGAATAAGGCCGTCGAGAGGCTCCAGAGAATTCAGGAGCTTTTTCCCCGGGAAGAACAACGCAACGAGGAGTTGCAGCGGCTCTACTTGTCGGCGGGTATGACGCCCACCTACGGAGACGCCGGGGCACTTGCGCCGGTGAAAGCAGAACCGGCACCTGTTGCAGGGGCAGCACCGGTGAGCGATCCGGCGGCCGAGATGCGCAATGTCACCCGCGTGGCCGAGATTACCCGCAAGTTGTATCACCAGGGAACAGCTCCGGCCGTGCTCAGTACGGCAGTGAATGAAATCGGCGGCCACTGGGAAGTGTCTCGTTGTGTGGCCCTGATGCGCACGCCCGGTTCAGCGCCCACGGCGTTGCAGGAGTTTTGCGGCAAAGGAGTGACCGCAGCGAACCATGCGGCCCTCAAGGCGGTGATGTGTGCCTTGCAGGATATAGCTCCGTTCGAGCCAGTTCACATTGCCGATGCGCAGAAGGGACCGGAGTTGCAGAGCGTGCGGCAAGCGGCGGTCGATTTGGGCGTCGCGGCGGTGCTGGCCGTTCCGCTGACGAACGGTGAAGATTCTGTGGGCATGCTGGCGCTAATTCACAACAAGTCGCGAGTGTGGCCGAACACCGATGTGGTGGTACTCAAGACTCTGGCTGACCAGATGGTGATTGCGTTGAATAATGCGGGCTTGCGACGGCTGGTGAAAAGCTTGTCGGTGACCGACGAAAATTCACGGCTGCTGAAGCGCGGATCTTATCTCGACCTTCTGCTGGCGGAGAGCAAGCGCGCGGTCCAAAATTCGGCGGCGCTCTCGGTGTTGCTGTTGCAGTTTGGGCGAAGCACGGCGCTGATCAAGGAATATGGCGAGGCCGCCGTGGAAAGCGTTATGGAAAAGATTGGGCAGCAGTTCGCCGCCAACATCCGGACCAACGATCTGGCCTTCCGCTACGACACGACGACGATTGCAATCATCCTGGGCGAGACGACGGAAAAAGATGGTATGCAGGCGACCGAAAAGCTGCGCAAGATTATTGCCGGCGTCCGCCTGCCCGCCAAAGATGGCGCCGAGAAAGGCGTCGCGATGGAATTTTCGGCGGGTCTTGCCGAGGCTGTGGTGCGGGACAGCTACGACCCGGTGGACATTGTGACGGAAGTGATCAACCGCGCCGAGCATGCGCTGGCGATGTCAGTCGCGCAAGGTCCAGGGAAGGTTGTGGCGCTCAAGGCGGCGCTGGCCGCCGGGGCTGTGGCCTAGAAGAGTTGAGTCATTGGGCGATCAGGCCATGGGGTGATTGATCCAATCTGCTATTGGTTCGGCGACGAATCCACTCAATGGCCCGATCACCCGATGACGCAGTGAATCCATCCATCAATCCTGTCCTGTGGTCAAAGCCGCTCGCTCACTGCTAAACTAACCAGTTTGACTGTCACTTTCAATCCCTTCTGAGTACGGGGCCGGCAAGGAAAATCATGATGAAACCGGGAGATATTGCCATTGTCAGCGGGGCGCGCACGCCCTTTGGACGCTATTGCGGGAAGCTGAAAGACTTTACGGCGCAGGAGTTGGGCGCAGTAGCCGCGAAAGGAGCGATCGATCGAGCGGGGATCAACGCGAAAGAATTCGATCATGCGGTGTTTGGCAATGCGCAGCAGACTTCCGGCGATGCTCTGTATGGAGCGCGGCACGTGGGTTTGCGGGCGGGGCTGCCGATTGAAACTCCGGCGCTGACAGTGAACCGGCTGTGCGGGTCGGGAATGCAGGCGATCGTGAATGCGGCGCAGATGATCCAGCTCGACGAAGCGAAGATTGTGCTGGCGGGCGGCATGGAGGCGATGTCGCAGGCTCCGTTTGTAATTCGCGGCCGCGATGGATTTACGTTGTCTCCGGGCGGCAAGCTGGAAGATTCGCTGATGGTGGCGCTGCTGGATTCGTATTGCGGGCTGTACATGGCGAACACGGCGGAGTTGTACGGTGAGCAGCAGGGCATAACGCGCCAGGCGCAGGATGAATTCGCCATGCGCTCGCAGCAGAAGGCGGACGCGGCCTATAAAGAAGGGCGTCTGCAGGAGGAACTGGTTCCGGTTCCGCTGAAAGATCGTAAGGGTGAACCGAGCGGTGAATCGCTGACCGAGGATGATCACCGGCGTCCGCAGACCACGATGGAAGGGCTGGCGAAGTTGAAAGCGGCTTTCGGAAAGAATGGGACCGTCACTGCGGGCAATGCCAGCGGCATTGTGGATGGAGCGGCGGCGGTGGTGCTGATGTCGCTGGAGGAAGCACGGAAGCGCAGCATTGAGCCTTTAGGGCGAATTGTAAGCTGGGGGATTGCGGGAGTCGAGCCCAAGGTGATGGGGCGCGGTCCGGTGCCGGCGACGAAGGTGGCGCTACAAAAAGCTGGGCTGAATCTGGATTACATCGATCTGATTGAGGTGAACGAGGCGTTTGCGGCACAGTATCTGGCGGTCGAAAAAGAACTTGGTTTGGATCGCGAGAAGGTGAATGTGAATGGCGGAGCCATCGCGTTGGGGCATCCGCTGGGCGCGACCGGGACGCGGCTGGTGATCACGCTGCTGTACGAGTTGCGGCGGCGTCGAAAAAAATACGGGTTGGCGACGGCTTGCATCGGCGGCGGGCAGGGGATTGCGATGGTGGTGGAGAGTATGAATTGATTCTTTGCCACGAATTTGCACGGATTCTTACGGATGAAAGCAAGTTCAAGTAGCCGATTCTAGTACGCGCCGATATTTTCAGATGGTTGTCATCCTGAGCGAAACGAGATGATGAGCAAAGCGAATCGGCTCGTGCAGTCGAAGGATCCCTCGGAGCTAAGCCTTAGCACGCTGTATCAAGGCATTTGTCGGGCACTTTGGATTACGACGACCAGGCGAGAATTCCTCTTGAAGCCGAAGATCAGTTGGAGTGCAAGGGGTCCTTCGACTGCAACTTGTCGTTTGCTCAGCGAACGACAAGCCTTCGCTCAGGATGACAATTTGAGATGAGAGATTGAGGGACATGATGGAAATCAAAAGAGTGGGTGTACTCGGTTGTGGGTTGATGGGCTCCGGCATTGCGCAGGTTTGCGCGACCGCCGGATTTGACGTAACTGTTCTCGAAGTCGAGCAAAAGTATCTCGACAAGGGCTTTGCCGGGATCGAAAAATCCCTGGCGAAATTTGCTGAACGTCCCGTGGAAAAGGGTGGGATCACCTCCGAGCAGAAAGATGCGATTCGCGGGCGGCTCAAAGGGACGACGAATAAATCCGATCTGGCGGAGTGCGACATTGTGATTGAGGCCATCATCGAGAACGTGGAAGAGAAGAAAAAGATGTATGCCTCGCTCGATGGCATCGTGAAAAAAGAGGCGATCTTCGCTTCGAATACTTCTTCGATTTCAGTCACGGAGCTTTTGACTTCGGTGAAGCGGCCGGAGCGGGTTATCGGGCTGCACTTTTTTAATCCCGTACCGCTGATGAAGTTGGTCGAGGTGGTGCGGACGATCGCGACGGCCGATGACGTTTATGAGACGGCTTACAATTTTGCGAAAAAACTGGGCAAGGTTCCGGTGCGTACTTCCGACAAGACCGGTTTCATCGTAAACCGGCTGCTGGTGCCGTATTTGCTCGATGCCATTCGCGCTTATGAAGAGGGCGTGGGGTCGATTGAAGACATCGATAACGCGATGAAGCTGGGTTGCGGGTATCCCATGGGGCCGTTCACTTTGCTGGATTTTGTAGGGCTCGACACCACTTATTACATCACGCACGTGATGTATGACGAGTTCAAGGAGCGGCGGTTCGCATCGCCTCCGCTGCTGAAGCGGCTGGTGATGGCAGGGTGGTACGGTCGCAAGAGTGGTAAAGGGTTCTACGATTATTCTGACGTGAATGCGCCGAAGGCGAATAAACTGTAAGTCCAGAGATAAAACTGCATGGAGAGACGACGAAAATCCGATCGGGCACCTGGCGAAGGCGGTGCGCAGGAGGTCGAAATGTACCGAAGAGCGTGGCACAGCTACGTGGCGCGTCGAAATCTGGTCGTCGTTCTTTTTGTCAGCTTTGTATTTCTCGGATTCATGATCGGGAAACTGAAAATGGGAGAGCCTACGGACTTCGCGATCTTATTGTTCTGGATCGGCGTTTACCTGGCGGGAGCGTGGTGGCTGACGGACTGGAAATGTCCTCGCTGCGGAAAAGTTTTCGGCCACCGGCTGTGGACGCAGAAGTGCATCAGTTGCGAGTTGAGCAAGGAAGAGATCGCGGCAGTGGCGCAGGAGAAGTGATGCTCGGCCGCTGATCTGCACGGCCGCGCGGCGGACCAAGAAATGATTCAACGTCTATGCACGGGGCCATGATGAACTGCAATGGCAGGAAGTCCTCTAAGTTCGCAACATGGACTTCGCAACGCCGCGACTCTCAGAGGACCACTGCCCAATGCAGCTCCTGCGAGCAGCGCTACGGCGCGTCGGCGTAGCCGACGACTTGGCCTACATTGTTGAGGCCTCGCGCGTAGCTGTTGGTTCCTCCGGGAAGCGTGCCGAGGTCGGTTGGTGTGCTGGTGTAACTACTCCAAAGTGTAGCGTGGGTAGCGGTGTTGCCAGTTATTTGGGAGTGGCCAGCGATCGAGCCACTTGCCGATATGCCCCAGGCGTAGGTCGTGGCACCTCCGAGTGTGGTCAGCAAATTTAGGCTAGGAGTCGATTCGGTCCAGTAAAACGCGGAACTGGTGCTGCCACCGTCATTCGTCTCGCCCCAACCCACGACCTGCTTGCTGTCGTTGATTCCCTGAGCGGCAGTGTAGGTGCCGCCGGACAACAGCCCGATGCTGTGCATGCCGGATGCGCTGCTCCAGATCATCGCGTTGAAGTTGCCACTGGGGGTGTTGGCGGTTCCCACCACAATCGCGTTGTTATTGAGCGCGGTTCCCACGCTGAAAAGGCCGCCGGGGAGATGGCCCAGCGGGGTTATCGGATGGCCCGGAGACCACAGGAAAGCCTGCACAATTTCGCCATCATAGATTTGGCCGGTGACCTGATTGTGGTCGTTGATGCCGAAGCCATAATTTATTTGGTCGCCGGTGAATGTGCCCAGGGCTTCCATGCCGGTTGAAGGTGACCAGTAAAACGGAGTTTCGAGGCCCCCGGAGTCGTAGGCGTTTCCGGTGACATTGCCCAGGGAATTGATGAATTGGCCGGCGCTGGAACTTCCACCCGGCAAGGAGCCGAGATCGACCATCCCGCCTGAGGGCGTCCAGGTGAAAGCGTGGGTGGTCACGTTGTCGGAAAGGTACGACCAGCCGGCGACCTCACCGCTGTCGTTGATGGCGAGGGCAAAGCTGGAGTTCCCGCCCAGCGTGCCGATGTCGGTCATGCCCGTGGTGCTGCTCCATACGAAGGCGTGTTCATATTGCGCGGCGGCGAACTTCGTCAGAAAAATCGACAGGGACAAAAGAAGAGATGCCACGTACGCGGGACCGCTGAGCTTTTTCATAGTTCCTCCGTGATTCGTCTTTCAAGTCGTGTGCGGGGGGAGTAAAGACGGGCCCACTGGCGCCATGGGGGACGATGCAGCGACAGTTAACGATCGAAGCCAATTTTCCGTCCGGGTTTGGCCGCTGTCAATAGGGGATTCCCCGACACCATCCATTTGTTCGGATTTAGTAAATTAAGCTTCTCGGAGCGTGTGGCGGGCGGCGGTTCGATCAAGTATCCTTGGGTTAAGCCTTATGAACTTCGAAAATATCCTTCTGGAAAAGAAAAACGCGATCGCCTACGTGACCGTCAACCGGCCGAAGGTTCTTAACGCGCTCAACATGGCTACCATGGAAGAATTGCGGGCGGCGTTTCATGACATCAAGAATGACGCGGCGATTCGCGTCGTCATTTTTACCGGCGCCGGCGAGAAGGCATTTATTGCTGGCGCGGACATCGCCGAACTGGCCCAGCACGATGCGGTGACCGGCAAGGAATATACGCATCGCGGGCAGAACGTGCTCAATTTGATTGAGAATCTGGGCAAGCCGGTGATTGCTTGCATCAATGGATTCGCTCTGGGCGGCGGGTGCGAAATCGCGATGGCTTGCACCATGCGCCTGGCCAGCGAAAATGCCAAGCTGGGGCAGCCGGAGGTGAAGCTGGGAATCATCCCGGGCTATGGCGGGACGCAGCGGTTGCCGCGCCTTGTGGGCAAAGGCATTGCGATGCAGATGGTGCTGGCGGGCGAGATGATCACCGCGCAGGAGGCGCATCGCATCGGGTTGGTGAATGAAGTAACCGCTGCCGCGGAGTTGATTCCGCGAGCCGAGGCGATTGCAAGAAAGATCATTGCGAATGCTCCGCTGGCCGTGCAGTATGCGATGGAGGCCGTCAACAAAGGCATGGAGATGACTTTGAGCGAAGGCTTGTATCTGGAAGCGGTATTGTTTGGCGTCGCCTGCGCCACCGAGGACAAGAAGGAAGGGACTACGGCCTTTCTGGAAAAACGGGCGGCGGAGTTTAAAGGCAAGTAGTTGTTTGCCACGGATTTTCACGGATTAAGCGCCAACTCACCACAGAGACACAGAGGCACAGAGAAGATCTTGATCAAATGGGTGGTTGTCAGGTCCCTCGCGAAATCGTCAGAAGACTTCACGGCTCTTGTGAAGTTGCTGGAGTCCTTGGGCTTGCGCAAAGGGTTCGCCGGGGAAAATGAGACCTCTGGCTCCGCGTCTTTCCTCCCCTCGCAACTTCGTTTCGACGTGATCTACAGAAAAAAGCCTTGGGCCGACGTCGATTTGAGTCTGATGGTTACCGATCCCGATACTGCCTTCGAGTTGGTCAAACGACAGGGACTGGAGGTCCTAGAGGACGGGTCAGGGCCCGAACCCTCTCACTCTGCGCGCCACTTTATTGCTCGACTGCCGGGTGGAACTCAGTTAATGATTGCCGGGGGGCGAGTAGATGACAGCGTGCCCGACTATGAGCATATGGCCTCGTTCGAAGGCGATCTTCGAGCGGCGGGCAAGAGGTTCGCGGTCGTCGTAAGTCGATTCAATTCGTTCATCACGGAACGGCTACTGGCGGGTGCTATCGACGGTCTAGTGCGTTGTGGGGCAAAACGCTTTGAAGCGTATCCGATCACACGTGTGCCGGGGGCGTTTGAAATTCCGCTGGCAGCGCGGAAACTTGCCGAAACAAGGAAGTACGATGCGATTATCTGCCTGGGTTGTTTGTTGCGTGGGGATACGGCGCACTATGACGTCATCGTCAATGAAGTGACGCGCGGCATCGGGCAGTCGGCGCAGGAGACGGGGGTCCCTCACGCGTTCGGGGTGCTGACTTGCGAGAATCTTGAGCAGGCCATCGACCGCGCTGGCCTGAAGATGGGCAACAAGGGATTTGAGGCGGCGTTGGCTGCGGTGGAGATGGCAAGCCTGGGGCAAGCTGTCAGCACTCAGCAGTCAGCAGTCAGCAAAACCAAGATCCCTCGCTTCGCTCGGGATGACAGAAGTAAGGATACTCGCAACAAAAACAAAACTCCTCGGAATACGAGGACTGCTCGAAATAACAAACCTTCCGCCAAGAACACACGCAAATAACTCTCCTCTCAAGTAAACTGTCAACTGGCCACTGATGACGGGCAACTGCCTTATGGGGACACGGCGTAAATCTCGAGAGCTGGTTTTGCAGATGCTTTTCCAGGCGGACATGGGGAAGCAGTCCGTGGACCAGGTGCAGCGCACCTTTTGGGCCGAGCACGGTTCGGCGAGCACGGAGGTGCGCGGCTTTGCCCAGGATTTATTCCGCGTGGCCACGGAGCGAGGCGAGGAGATTGACAAACTGATCGAGGGCCATGCCGCGCACTGGCGCATGGAGCGTATGGCCGCCGTGGATCGCAACCTCCTGCGGGCCGGAGTGGCCGAGTTTTTGGGGTATCCGGAGACGCCGCGGGCGGTGGTGATTAATGAAGCTCTGGAGATTGCCCGCAAGTTCTCCAGTCCAGAGTCGGTGCAGTTTGTGAATGGCGTGCTGGATAGTGTAGCTAAGGATTTGGCCAAGCCGGCTTAGTTCAGCTGTGCAAGCGTTCTCTCAGCAGCTAAAGCAGCTCTAGTCTGGCGCCCAGGCCACGCCCCTGTAAAACGTTCCCGCAACCGAACTCTTTGCTGGCCTAGCCTCGCAACTCTGAGAGCGCCTTGCGGGCGTCGTTGTTGTTAGGACTGATTTTCAACACTCGTTCCAGTTGCTGGCGGGCCTGCACTGGCTGGTTGGCTTTCTGATAAGCCATCGCCAGATGGTAGTGCACTGTGGCGTCGTCGGTCCCGCCCGACTTTTCGTTCAGGCGGAGCGATTCCTGGAACATATCGATCGCCGACTGGTATACCCCCTTTTGATAATAGGCGAAGCCTAGCGTGTCGGCTGCGGCTGGCGAGTCGGGCATGCCGCGCCTCGCCTTCTGTGCCATGTTCAGGGCCACGTCCACATTGCCGCCCTGTTGCAGCATCAGGTAGGCAAGATTGTTTGCCGCCAGAGCATCATCTGGATCGATGCTTAACGCTTGCTGATACATGCTTCTGGCCTGATCGTAATTGCTCTGCGATTCATACATCATTCCGGCCAGAATGTAGAACGAAATCTCTCTAGGATGGTCTTTGATCGACTGCTGATAGGTGGCAAGAGCCTGGCTCACCGACCCTTCCGCGGCCTGTACCTGCGCCAGTTTCAAGAGCGCGTCGGAGTTGTTCCGATCGAGATCGATTGCCTTATGAAAGGCTGCGTCGGCGCCGGCAAAGTCTTTTTTATTCTGAGTGAGGGCTGTACCTAGCAGATCGTAGAATCCGCTGCTGTTGGGAACCTTGGCAATCTGCATCCGGGCAGCGGCAATGGCTTGGTCCGGCTGCTTCTGCGCAATGTAGGCATTCATCAATCCCTGCAAACCGTCCGCCGAGGTGGGATCTTTGTCGAGCGCCATCTGATAAAACCGGATTGCTTCCGGATACTGTTTCTGAAGTTCGTGAAGGTTGCCCATTTGCACATAAGGAAGCGGACTGGCTGGAGCTACTTCGGCGGCTTTACGCATATCCTGCTCGGCGGTCGAGTAACTTTGCCGCTGCATCTCCGTTACGGCTCGCAGCAGGTAGCCATCGGGGGAATTCGGCGCGTTCGTAATAATTTGCTGCGCGGCCTGCGCGAGGCCACCGTAGTCTTGGTGGCGCAGTTCCGCGATGGAGAGCGCGCGCTGCGCATCGGTGAGATTGGGGTTCAGGCTCACTGCCTCGCGCCACTCCGATTCCGCCTGCTGCGAGTTATGTTGCAGGTCCAAGGCCAGGCCAAGTTGATAGTGGGCCATGGCGCTGTTGGGATCGTTTTTGAGCGCCTGCTGCAAAGACTCCACCGCGCCGCTGCCGTTGCCTTGCCGCATTTGTATTTGACCACGATGGACCAGCGAGTCAACGTCTCTCGCGTTTGTCTTCAATATCTCGTCGTTTAATTTCGTGGCTTCGTCAAGCCGGCTCTTCTGGATCAATAAATCGATATATTGTTTCTTGACGTCAATATCCCTGGGATGCTCGCCGTACAGTATGGCGAATTCGGTCGTTGCCTTGTCTATCTCGTTATTGGCCAGATAGAAAGTTCCCAGCATGCGATAGCCATCGGGATTGTGCGGGAAGTCGTTCTTGGCTTGCTTTAAAAAGGCCTCGGCTTCATCTTTTCTGCCTTCGGCCAAGAGCAGGCTGGCATATTGCGCGCGTGGAGTGGGATCTTTCAGATTGACGTTGATGGCCTTCTTGAATTGTTGTTCCGCTTCCGGCAAACGGTTGCGCGACTGGTAGAACGCTCCCAGAAAAATTTGCGCGCTCATGTTCTTGGGGTCCAGCTCGGCTGCTTTCTTAAAGTTGACCTCCGCCCGATCGAACAGGTTGGCTCCAAGTTGCAACGTGGCCAAGCGCAAGTATGAATCGGCGCGCTTCGGATCCAGCGTAATCGCGTCCTGCATCTCCTGCATCGCTTTTGTCGTGTTGTTCTGCGCAACGTAATAGTCTGCCCACGCCTGAAAGACTTCGGGCTTCGGGGGCTGTTTTTCGTTGAGCAGGTCGAGATGGGCCTTGGCCTCTTTCAGGTAATCCGGAATGGGCGAGCCATCGGGATTGCGCGCCCGGATGAGTAGATTGACCAGGTCCAGATGGGCAGCGAAATTATCCGGATTGAGATTGGCGGCAAGCGAGAGTTCGTAAGAAGCGCGCCGCGGGTCTCCCAGCTTTAGATAAGCCTCGCCCAGTTGGAAGTGAGCTTCCGCGAAACGAGGATCGAGCTGCGTAGCGTTTTGATACTGAATTGCCGCTTCGCGAATCTTGCCCTGATCGCGATAACGATTGCCGCTCTCCAGAAACTTCTGTTTGCGGACGTTGGGATCGCGCGAACAGCCCGTCAGCGAGGCTGGAATCAAGAATCCGATGATAAAAAGGCGTATGGCGAAGGATCGGCTCATTGTTTCTCCCAGGGGAAAGGCGCAGGGGCGCAAAAGCCTGACGCCAGTGGCCTTTACCAAGGTACTGCAAGACGTAATAGAAGAAAAGTGACTCCCGTCACTCGGAAGGGTGAATGCAATGCTCGTGGTTAGAGTACGCGGGCAATAGTGCCCCCGCTCTTGGTGCCCAACTCCCGCCGCTACGGGGTGAATTCGAAGACCGTCCCACAGACGCAACCGCCATCCGATCCACCATTTACCGTCGTGCCGTAGAGATGAGTGCCGGTGGAGTCGAAGGTCAGATTGCTGGCGGGCCAGTATCCATGGGCGTAGCTGGGGAAGCTGTAGACCGTTTCCGTCCAGCCTCCGCTGGATGCAGGAGACAGCTCGAAGGCGGTGCCGCATCCAGAACGCTTGCACGCGCCGTCGCCGCCGTTGAATGTGGTTCCCCACAGATTACCCTTGGCATCAAAGACAAGGCCGCCGAGGGGCTGGTAGCCGTCCGTGCCATTGTGGTCGAAGTTGTGGAGGACATTTTCCGTCCAGTTGCCGTTGCCGTCGGGCGTCAACCTGTACACAGTACCGTCACCGAAGGTGCCGCCGATCTGAGCCGTTCCATAGAGATTGCCGGTCTTATCGAAAGTCAGGCCGGAGTGGGGATTTTCTCCGCCCGCGGCGCTGAAGGAATGCAGAGTCTTTTCCGTCCAGGTGCCGCCCGCCGAAGGCGACAATTCGAAGACCACCCCGCCCTGATGATCGCTGCCGCCGCTCCATGCCGTACCGTAGAGATTTCCCTTGGCGTCGAAGATCAGGCTGGCGAGCGGGTCGGAGCCGCTGCTGACGCCATCGAAGCTGAACAGCACATTCTCCAACCAGCTCCCGCCGGCTATGGGGGTCAATTCGAAAACCGTGCCGAAGCCATTGGCGCCACCGCCTGCAGTGGTGCCGTAAAGATTTCCGGCGGCGTCGAAGACCAAGCCGCCCTGCGGAAAACATCCGTCTGTGCCGTTGGCGCCGAAGTTGTAGAGAATCTTCTCGGTCCATCCTCCGCCGGACTTGGGCGACAACTCGAACACCGTCCCCCCGGCTTCGGAGCTGGAGCCGCAAACGCCGTTGCCCCCGTATAGAGTCACCCCGTAGAGATTGCCTGCGGAATCGAGGCTGAGACTACCGGACGGATTAACTCCGTCGGTGCCGTTGAAGTCGAAGTCATGCACAATTGTCTCAGTCCAGCCCCCGCCGGACTTGGGCGACAGCTCAAACACAGTACCGCAACCGATGTTTTCTTCATAACAGTTGGCGTGTGTGCCGCCCTCGAGCGTGGTGCCATAGAGATTGCCGGACGCATCGAAGATCAGCCCGGCGTAGGTCTGGTAACCGTCGGTGCCGTTGTCGGCGAAGCTATGCAAGACGGTTTCCGTTTGGGCGATAGCGCGCGTGCTGGTGATGAGAAGGACTACGGCTACAGCTACAGCTACAGCAAAGAGCGTTGAAAGAAACGTCAGGGCGGGAAGTTTTTCGTTCCGCATAAGGGATTCTCCTTCGCGTGAAAGTCAAGCGCCTGAGATGCGGCCTGAGGGGGAAAGCCGAGATGAGCAAAAATATTGCAGGGGGCGAGTCGTGTCAAGATGAAAGAATTTGCATGGTGTAATCGAGCCCAACCGGTAAAGATTCGTAAAACTCGCCGCCATCTAACAACTCCGTGCAAGTAAACCGGGTTTATACCATCGCGCCAATTCGAATTCGTTTAGGAGAAAACAAGATGCTTAAACACTGCTTACTCGCCCTCACGCTGGCTGGTTTGACTTATACGGTCACGCCTTTTGCCAGCGCGCAAGACAGCGGGGGAAACACGCAACAGTCTGCCCCTGCGGGCGCGCCCGAACACGGCCGCGGTCATTTCGATCCCGCGCATCGCACGCAAATGCTGACCAGAAAACTGAACTTGAATGCGGATCAGCAAGCCAAGGTGCTGGACATCTATAAATCCGCGCAATCGCAGATGGAGGGCCTGCGCTCGGACACTTCCGTTCCGCAGGCCGATCGTCGCGCGAAGATGCAGCAGATTCGCAAGAACACGGATGATCAGGTGCGCGGCGTTCTCAATCCTGACCAGCAAAAGAACTTCGACCAGATGCAAAGCAGACGCGAACAGCGCGAAGAACAACGGCAGCCATAGGCCCGCTGCTCATGCTTTCGTCAGGGCAGGCGCTTCGGCGACGAAAGGCTTTCGCACCTTGGCCAAGGCTACGGCCTTTTGCGCGATATGTTCGGCGCTCACTTCGAACTCGCGAATGAGTTCCCAGGGAGCGCCGGACTCGCCAAATCGATCCTGCACGCCAATCGAGCCGGTGATCACAGGAACGCGATAGAGTTCCGGTGAGCTTGTCAGGATCGCACTCACGCGCCAGGCCAGCGCCCCAACTTGATGTTCTTCGGCGGTAATGATCGACCCAGTCTCTTTCGCGGCACGAATCACAGCGGCTTCATCGATCGGCTTGAGCGTATGCATGTTGATGACTCGTGTCTCCCAGCCGAAGTCTTGTTGCAGAATGTATGCCGCCCGCATCGCTTCAGGAACCATGGGTCCGCAGGCGATGATGGTCAGATCCTCGGACTCGTTCTCGTAATCAGCCGCGACGTAAGTTTCGAAAGCATCGGCAAAATTGTTGACGATGTGGCGAAGCCGGATGACATTCGCCTTTCCGAAGACAAAGGGAGTTTCTTCTTTGCTGACGATCGGCGTGGCTTCGCGCGCGAAGCGAATATATTTCGGCCCGAAGTGTTGCAGTAGAAGATAGCTGGTCGCCTTTCGAGTTTCGATGGCATCACTGGGCACGACCACCGACATATTCGGCAGGCCACACATGGCAAACAAATCTTCCAGAGCCTGATGGGTCGCGCCGTCCGGGCCGACCGAGACGCCGCCGTGCGCGCCGGCAATCATCACATTGAAATTGCCGTAACAGATGGAAGTTCGGATCTGATCGAGGTTGCGCGCTGCGGCAAACGTAGCGTACGTGCCAAAGACCGGCAGCTTCCCTTCCTTGGCTAACCCCGCTGCGGCGGAGGTTGCGGATTGTTCGGCGATTCCCATGCTGATCCAGCGCTTCTTGCGCTCGGGTTTTCCGGCGTAAAAATCGCTGATAGTGATGGAGCCGGAGATGTCGAGACCGAGGCAGACGACGCGCTCATCCCCGCCCTCCTGCGCCAGAGCCTGGCCAAAGCCCTTGCGCGTGGGCTCCATCCTGGCATTCATCACAATCTGGCTGTTCCACCAATAGTCACGGCTGAAGCGCGGCATTTTCTCGTTGAGCGCTCGCATGGCTTCGTGCTGGTATTTCTCCGCACGTTCGAGCAGGCTGGCGTAGGGAACTTTTTCCGCCAAGCCGAGTTCGCGCAATCCTTTGATCATCTCTTCATGGTTGGGAGTCTTGCCGTGCCAGCCGGCGACGTTCTCCATGAAGCTGACGCCCTTGCCCTTCACGGTTTCCGCCAGCACCATCAACGGCTTGCCCGTGCCTGCGCTATTCACCGACAGTGCGTTGACCACCTGCTTCATGTCGTGCCCGTTAATTCGCAGCACGTCCCAGCCGAAGCTCTTGTACTTTTCCTCGAGCGGATCGACATTCATCACTTCTGCAACCATGCCATCGATCTGCAGCCGGTTGCAGTCGACGATTCCGACCAGGTTGTCGAGCTTGTGGTGAGCCGCTTCCATCGCGGCTTCCCAGATCTGTCCCTCTTGTTGCTCGCCATCGCCCATGATGCAGAAAGTGCGGTAGTTCTTTTGATTGAGTTTGCCCGCCAGAGCGACGCCCACTGCAATACTTAATCCCTGGCCCAATGATCCCGTCGATACTTCGACGCCGGGGAGCTTCAGCCAGTGGGGATGCCCTTGAAATGGCGATCCCGGCTTGCGCAGCAGCGCCACGTCCTCCAGGTTGCAGAAACCGGCAAAAGCGAGGCCGAGATACAGACTGGGAGCCTTATGGCCGACCGACCAGATGATGCGGTCGCGTTCCGGCCAATTCGGATTTTGCGGATCGTGATTCGCGACCTTGAGATAGAGCGCCGCGGTGATATCCATAATGGATAGTGTGCCACCGGCATGGCCCGATCCGGCGGCGCACAGTGCAACTAAATCGTAACCGCGCATCAGATTCGCGGCTTCGACCAGTTCTTCAATCGAATAATTGCGGATAATTTTTCCGGTGGCAGAGTCGAAAAGGGCCATAAAGTCCTCCTGCGTGAATCCACGCTTCAGCAATACTTAGGGCCTTACTCCAACACGAATATGTTTTTCTTCGCGCACATCTCTTTCAAAACCTTGGGCCACACGGTCACGCTGACTTCGCCCAAATGAGCTTTGCGCAGCAACAACATCAGAGTGCGCGATTGCCCAATCCCGCCGCCGACCGAAAGCGGAATCTCGTTATTCAGAATCGCTTTGTGATACGGCAGCTTCATGAAGTCGAGCTGTTTGGAAAGCTCCAGTTGTTTCTTCAAAGTTTCGGCGGTGACGCGAATGCCCATCGAGGTCAATTCGTGGCGCCGCTTGGTGACGTGGTTCCACACCAGGATGTCGCCGTTCAGGCCGTGCGTATCTTTGCCCGTCTGGTCGCGGGTTTCGGTGACCCAGTCGTCGTAATCGGCGGCTCGCATCTCGTGAGGATAGCCATCCTTCAGCGGCCAGCCGATGCCGATGATGAAGACCGCAGGATATTTCTGGAGAATCTCGGTCTCCCGCTGCTTGCGCGGCAGATCGGGATACATGTCGAGGAGCTCTTCGGCATGAATGAACTTCAATTCTTCGGGCAGGTTGGGATAGCGTGAGTTCTTGAGCTGAGGGAATATCGATTGCGCAAACCTCTCGGCGCCGACCAGAACCGTCCAGATCTTGCTGACGACCCCTTTCAAGAAATTGAGATTGCGTTGTTCGGCAGTGATGGCGCGCTCCCAATCCCACTGATCGACATAAGAGGAGTGGTCGTGATCGAGAAAGTAGTCCTTGCGCACGGCGCGCATATCAGTGCAGATGCCTTCCCCCGGTTTGCAGGCGAATTGTTTGAGAGCGACTCTCTTCCATTTCGTAGCGGCCTGCACCACCTGCGCATCGATGGGATGGAGATTGCGATCGTTAGAAATGTGGAACTGGACGGGGGTGCGCGAGCCATCCCGGTCGAGCATGTCGTTGACGCCGCTCTCAACGTCGACGATGAGCGGTACTTCTACCATCATGAGGTTCAGTTCATTGGATAGATGATCTTCGATATAACGCTTTACCTGAAAAATGGCGCGCTGCGTTTCCCTCGGGGAAAGCAGGGATTGATAGTCGGAAGGTAGAACCTTTTCGAGTTGTTGGTAGTCCCCAATGCCGGGTCCGGCCAGGTCGGCCTTCTTGTCTGCAACCAGTGTGCTCATAATTTTTCTCCTCGCGGACGGAGTTCTCCGCCGGCGCTGATCACTCACGGAAAGAATAAGAATTGAAAGATCGCGAACCGAAAACCGCTCATTCAAGATTAGAGACCGGGGAGCGGGGTGGGTCTGTGAGAGTGGTCACAAGGGCAGGTGAGGTGAGTTACCGAACAACGCCGTGGTATGACCTCTACGTAATGTCTGAATACGAGGAAGAGAAGAAGTCGCTACGCTCCCAAAATTTCGTATAGCACTCGGTACAGAGCCAGTCGTGACCGTTGGTGTAGCCCGTGCCATGCTCGGCATCGGCATCGCCCTGTGGCTCGAACAGTTCCCATCGGCAAATGAAGCAATGATCTTTCTTCCAGCCGTCTTTGACGAGTTCAAAGTTGTTAGAGTCAGCGGCAAGGCTAAGGTCGAACGAGACTTGGCCGGACTTGCGTTCGATGGCGACATCGCGCGGCGTCCAGGCTGCCTTGTGCCAATGCCAGTTGTAAGCACGGCAAAGGCCGACCGCATCGCGAAGATAGTCGACATTCCAAGGGGAGCCGTGGATCTCCACCGTCTCCCGCGATAGGGTTCGGAATCCGTGGTCGTGATACGAGGCGCGCTGAAACGACCACGGCTTTGGTGGGGATTGTTCCGCATAGTGGGCCCGCAGCTCTGCGGCATCAGATCCGGCCTCGTGCACGAGCTTTGCGGCAAAGCTGGCTTCTTCATCCAGCAATCCCAAAAGTAGGTGTTCAGTTCCGATATGTTTGTTGGCGAGCCGTTCCGCCTCGTTTGCGGCATGCTTCAGCACACGCTGTGAGGCGGGGCTAAGCGGCAGATCGACGCTGGTGGAAGTCGGTGTCCGTGGCGCTGAATGCTCATCGATTCGCTGGCGGATGGTTTCGGGGGTGGCCTTCGGCAGCCACCGATCTAGGGACTTGTCCTCGCGCAAGAGCCCGAGCAGGAGATGCTCGGTATCGATCACCGGTGAGCCGTACTGGCTGGCTTCATATCGCGCGAAGAAGATGACGCGCCGCGCTTTCTCTGTATACCGTTCAAACATCTTTTACTCCACTGCTGCCTTCCTGCCGCTGCGCTTCCAATAAAGATATCCGGGCACGCCCACCAGAACGATCATGGTGCCCCAGAAAGCCTCCGTGGGGCGGGTGATGATCATGTTTAGAGTCCAGGCGCCGCTGACCAGCACATAGATCGCGGGCAGCCAGGGATATCCCGTGCAGCGGTAAGGGCGGGCAGCGTCGGGGCGCTTCCAGCGCAGCAGGAACATTCCGATCACCGTCAGGGTATAGGAGAGCACCATGCCGAACATCACGTAAGTGTAGAGCTGATCGTATCGGCCGCTGAGAGTGAGAACCCCGGCCCAAACGGCTTGTCCAATCAAGCTGAAGGCGGGCGTGCGCCATTTGGGATGAATGACCGCCATGCGCTTAAAAAACACACCATCCTGCGCCATGGCGAGATAGACGCGCGCTCCTGAGAGCGTGCAGGTGGCGGCGGCGCTGAAGCAGGAGAGGGCGATCATCAACGAGAGCCACACTGCGGCCTTTGGAGAAAACATTGCGGACGCAGCAGCGTGGGCGATGGTTTCGTGCTGCGCAATCTGATTGAGCGGCAGCGCATACAGATAGGTCATATTCATCGCCACGTAAATCGCGCCGACCACGAGCACTCCCAGCACCATAGCCAGCGGCACGTTACGGCGTGGCTCTTTCACTTCTCCAGCGACCCAGGTGATGTACACCCATCCGTCATAAGCCCAGAAGACGGCGATCAGCGCGATGCCCATGGCAGAAATCAACTGCGCCGGGTGGACTCCCATGGTCAGCCCGACGCCCGGTGAGCGGAAGTGCGACCAGTCGCCTTTGCCGATGGCGAAGCCAAGACCAACGAAGGCCGCCATGGCGACGAATTTGGTCCACGTGGAAAGATTCTGCAGGAGCGTGCCCCAGCGCAGACCGGCCACGTTTACATAAGTCAGAATGGCAATCAGCACCAACGCGAACACATGCGCGCGCGTGATGGTCATCCCAGCGATGCTGAGAATGATATGTTCCTGCGAAACCACAGGGACGACTTGTCCGGTATAAGCGGCGGAAGCGACAGAGAGCGCGGCAATGCTCCCGCCGTTGGCGACCGCGAACAGCATCCAGCCATAGAGGAAGGCGACGAGATCGCCGTAGGCCTCGCGCAGATAAACGTACTGGCCTCCCGATTCTGGGAACATCGATCCCAGCTCCGCGAAGGCGACGCAGCCAAACAGTGAGATCACGCCGCCGATCACCCACACCCCCAAAAAGAGCATGGGCTGCGGCAGAGGTCCCGCAACGTCTTTGGCTGTGAGAAAAATCGAAGAGCCGATGATGCCGCTGACTAACAGCAGAACGGAATCGAGCAGGCTCAGCCCGCGAACCAGGCTGGGTTGACCGGAAGACGCTTGACCAGGAGACGCTTGACCGGAAGCAGGCTGAGGGGCCTCGGGAGATACGGCGAGCGGTGGGATGAGTGCTGGTTCCATTTATCCCATCCCCAATTCATCAGAAGATTCGAGCGGCGTGCCGCAACGGCGGCAGATCACGGCCGAGCAATCTCCGCAGATCAAGGGATCGTTCACTTCTTCGGCGCAGTTTGGACAGTATAGCGAACTGGGGTCGGGCGGGATCGATGGGCTCGTTGCCATGTTGGAGAAAGACTGTAGCATAGAGACCGCGCGGGCGTCACAAGAGTTAAGCGATTCCCAGGGGTGCAAACATGATCGCATCTGTTTTTGTCGGAACCAGCGTCGATGGCTTCATTGCACGGCTGAACGGCGAATTTGACTTTCTGCCGGTGGACGGCGGCGAGCCGCATGGCTACCACGAATTTCTTGCGAGCGTGGATACGCTGGTAATCGGGCGAAAGACGTTCGAGACTGTGCTGGCTTTTCCGGACTGGCCCTATGGTCAGAAGCGCGTCGTAGTGCTGAGCAGCCGGCCGGTTGACCTATCTGCGGCCTGCGGCGGACTCGTGGAACATATGTCTGGTGCACCCGTTGAAATCCTTGCGAAACTCACTGCCACCGGTGCTCGACATGTTTACATTGACGGGGGAATCACGATTCAACAGTTCCTGCGCGCGGGTCTGATTCAGCGTCTCGTTATCACCCGTGTGCCGGTGCTGATCGGAGAAGGCATTCCTCTGTTTGGCAGCCTGCCGAAGGATGTGCAACTGCGTCACGTGACGACCCAGACCTATGCCAGTGGAATGGTGAAGAGTGAGTATGAGGTCATAAACCAGGCAGAACTCGCGATAGCGGAATCTACTTGATCAAGTCTTCAGCCTCTGGCGTGACTCTGGGGGCTTTGCGAAGAAATTTCATGAGGCCGGCGCCGGTCGCTTTTCCCGACTTTTTCCTGAAGAACTCAGATGCAGTCTCAACCACGCCGACCTTTTGGGCGACCGCAGAAGCAATCCACTGGTTCAGAGAGACGCCATCTTCCTGCGCCAGTCGCTGTGCGGCTTTCTTGATCGAGACAGGAAGCTTCAGTGGATAGGTGGCTTTGCTCATCCTCTCATCTCCTCAAGAAGCTGCGCAGGACTAAGTATGGGAATTGCGAATCGGTTTCCGGCCAAAATGAAGTCTCTGATGTTATATGTAATGAGCGCCTCCGCTTTGCCGTTAATGGCAGCTTCAAGCACCATTTCATCGTTAGCGTCTCGAACCTGTGGCCGCCAGAAAAAGTGCACCTCCACTGGCTCAACCAACGAAGCGAGTTCTCCCAGAAAATCGTCAATCTCGGAATCCCTCAACCCGTGAGCCAGACGCTGTTCGGGGCGTTTTAACACTTCCTCATATTCGAGGAATAACGGTGGAGTTGCCAATGGCACGATCCGACGCCGAGCAATTAGCCGCAACACAGCGTTTCCAGCTCCATAACGCGTACGAAGTGCAGCTACCAGGACCGAGGTATCCAGAACGATCCTGGAAATCATTGTAGCATCCTATACTATGTAACATCTTATAGGATGTCTCCGAGCTTTTTTGTACTCTTTATTACAATAGGCATATGCCCGAAAAATCCCTCACTCCCGACGAAAAGCTGCAACAGGAATTCAACCGCTGGGCCACGGCCGGCGAAGGCCCCAAGATGGAGCAGCATCATTTCGACATCACCACCAAAACCATTCGCCGGATGAATCTTCGCCCCGGCGAGCGTGTGCTCGATTTAGGCTGCGGTTCAGGATGGGCGACGCGGCTGCTAGCGCGATTAGTCGGCGAAGGACCGGCGGGATTTGGGCAGGTGGTCGGCCTCGATGTTTCGGACGAAATGATTCGAGAGGCACGCGCCGCTTCGAAAGATTTCGACAACGTGCTCTACGTTTGGGGATCGGCGCAGCAGATTCCCTGGGAAGAAAACTTTTTTGACAAAGTTCTGTCGGTCGAGTCGTTCTATTATTACGCCGACCAGGATCGCGCGCTGATGGAGTTGTTTCGCGTCATGGCGCCACGCGGACGTTTATTCATCCTCATCAATCTATATAACGATAATCAGTACTCGCTGCAATGGGTCGACAAGCTGAAAGTGCCGGTGCAGGTGCGCTCGGAGGCGGAGTACGTCGAACTGCTGAAAAAGCATGCTTTCGAAAATGTGGAGGCCTGCCGCATTCCCGACGACACGCCTACACCCGACGATTACCAAACAAAATCGTTCCACAGCCTGGACGATCTGAAGGCATTCAAGCGCGAAGGCGCGTTGCTTCTGATGGCGTCGAAGCCCGACCTGCGCACGCCCGGGCCGGGTTACACGATCTACTGAAATCAGAGACTGTGCGATTCATTCTGACCGCGGTCGGTGCAACGTTCATGAAACGTGCGGCCCAAGACGTGCCCAAGGAACTTGATCCGCCGCCAGGAGAGTGGGAAGCGGTGTTCGTTACGCTGGCGAAGGAGTGCAATCTGGCGGGAGACGTAAGGGCCTGGAAGCTCCCCGACAGCCTACGATTCGCAGAAGACAAAGGCGAAGATCAACAGTTTGACGCGTGCCACCTCGCTTTCGGCCGTTCGACAATTTCCCCGTGCTTGCATTTGTATATTAACTATGATTAACTTCTTGCAGCAATCTGTGGTTAACCCACAGTGGGGTCGCATACGTGAGGTCCGCAGTTCTCTGGGGGATCATTCTCGTCGAAGGGCTCGCTCTCTTTTCCGTGCAGTCCTTGTCGCAGGGAGAAACCACGAGCGCCATTGTGGGGCAGGTGTCTGACGCCACCAATGCTGCATTGACGGGCGCGGCCGTCACCATCACGAATCGAGAGACAGGAGCCACCCGCACAGCAAAGACCGACGGCTCGGGGCGGTTCGACTTTCCCCAGCTCAAGCCAGGCACTTACTCGGTGCGAATCGAAGCGCCGGGTTTCCAACCGCTGGAGAACGACAACGTGTTCTCGGGCCTCGGCCAGAAACAGACCGTCAACATCCGTCTGAAAGTTGCGCAGGCAAAAGAAACGGTCGAGGTAAGCTCAGAACCTGCTCTGATTAACCCGGAAGACGCTAATACTTCTACGAACCTGAACGCGCCGGCCTTGGAGGATCTGCCCAATCCCGGTGGAGACCTGACCTACCCTCTGCAATTTGCCCCGGGCGCTCTCATCAACACGGCAGGCAGTGGCAACGATTTTGTCGGCGGCACCAACGGCTACGGCAATGTTGAATTCAACGGCTTGCCCGCTCTCTCCAACGGCTACATCGTCGATGGGTTGGAAACGAATGATCCACTAACCAACCTCAACAGCGGCCTCTCCACCAACCTCGTGCTCGGACTGAATTCCATCGCCGAAGTCACGGTCAACACTCTGTCCTACTCCGTGGACCAGGGCCGATATGGCGCTTCGCAGGTGAACTATGTCACCAAGTCCGGCACCAACCAGTTTCACGGCAACCTCTACGAGTTATGGAATGGCTCGATCCTGAACGCGGCGAACTATTTCACCAACGCGACGCCCGGCAATCATAAACCGGGAGCAACCGTGAATCACTTTGGAGGCAGTCTGGGCGGCCCGATTCTGCACGACAAGCTGTTCTTCTTCTTTGACACCGAATGGGTTCGGATCGCGCTGCCCATTGTGACTGCGACTACGGTGCCCACTCCGGCATTTCAACAATACGTCTTGCAACAGCTTCCGCTTGGCGGCACCGATTCGGTCACTGGATCGATCTATCCCGCCGCTCCGCAATCGCTACCGTTCTATCAGGAGATGTTCTCGCTCTACGGGAATACGAGTGGATCGGCGCTGGCTGTGCTCGGTTGTCCGTTCAACGTCGGCGGAGGTCCACCCGCGATCGCCAACGACGGAAATGGCTGTGCGAACCGGCAAAGCGTTTCCCATTCCAGCGATGACCACGAACAAGTACAGACCGCACGCATCGACTACAACCTCAATGAGAGGAATACGGCATGGTTTCGCTTTCAAGCCGATACCGGGCTGCAGGCGGCCTACACCGACGCGATCAATCCTCTGTTCGATTCCGTCTCTCCCCAGCCTCTTTACTCTTTCGCCGCGGGATACACCCGCGTTTTTTCTCAGCATCTCGTGAACTATTTCAACCCGGCATTTTCATGGTACGAAAGCCTCTTCGGCCCGGCCGATTTTCCAAAGACGCTCACCGCGTTCCCGATCGTCCTGCAGGGAAGCGGAGCCAATGCCCCTTTCACGACCATCGGAGGCCTGGACAATACATGGGTTCAGGGCAGGCGCGCCTCCCGCTTCTTCATCAATGACAACCTGGCTTGGAGCCAAGGCGCGCACGAGCTGCGCTTCGGAACCAACACGCGCATCTTTCGTCTCAACGATTACGATTTCGGCGAGGGCTCGGTCCCAACCGCTACGTACACCACCCTGCCACAGTACATTTACGGCGTCGCATCGACAGCGACGAAAACTTTTCCCACATCCGCCAACGAGCCCTTCAACTTCCTCAACCTCGATCTCTACGCGCAAGACACTTGGAAGGTGACGCGCAAACTGACGTGGACCTTCGGCGTGCGCGATACCTTCAATTCCAATCCGCTGAACCCCCATCGGCAAATCGCCCGGCTGCGTGGATCCTTCGCATCCATCGCGCACGATGTGAATCAGCCGTTGAATGCAGCCATTCAGACCGGCCTCGGCACTGTGTTCGCGTCGACGCCGCTCGCGATTCTGCAACCGCGCATGGCCATCGCGTGGCAATTCGAACCGAAGACCGTGCTGCGCGCGGGCTTGGGTATCTTCAGCGACATTTTGCCCGGCAGCGTCGCCGACTTGGTCGGCGTCAATCCGCCCTATGTCCAGATGTTCCAGGGAGGTCTTCTCGGCACGGTCGGTGGTATGGCTATTCCGCCCGGTGTCCCCAACAGCGCCGTCGATGCCACCGTCGCGGCCAATCAAAGGTTTGCTGCCGGATTTCCGACGGGGCAACTCTCCTGCGCCTCGCCGCTGGCAAACGCCGCGACCTGTCTTCCCCCGGTTGCGATAACAGCCGTCCCGGATGGCAAACTCCACGCGCCCTACTTCATGGAATGGAGCCTGGGATTTGAACATCAATTCGGAACCACTGCTAGCGTGCAGGCGCAGTACGTCGGCACTCGCGCCGTGAACCAGCCCTACCTGACACAAGAGAATGGCTATCAGACCGTGTGTCAGGGGTGTTTCAGGCCATTCCCTTATTTGCAGCCGACCGATCCAAGATTCGCCGCGGTGACCCAACTCTCCACCGGCGAGAACGGTCATTACAACGGCCTTCAACTCACAGCCATGAAGCGCGTCAGTCACGGCCTGCAAGGTCAGATCAACTACACCTGGAGTCGTTGCCTCGATACCGTTTCGAATGGCGGATTCCTGCAATTCTCAGCCGGAGGAATTCTCTCGCCGCTGCCGGGAGAACTGGCCCGCGACTATGGGCCCTGCGATTACGACATTCGTCATAACCTTAACGCACAGTATGTGTATCAATTACCCGTTCGAGTGCGGAATCACGCGATGGGATACGTGCTGAATGGCTGGCAGGTCTCAGGCACGGTTTTTTGGCACAGTGGAATTCCGTTCTCGGTTCTGAGCACGCCTTACTCGGCGAACGGAAATGGCATCGTGCAGGGCAGTGGTCCACAGTTTGCGACCGTTGTTCCCGGCGAGCCTCTCTACCAACACCGTCCCATCCAGGGCATCACGCAATCGGGCACGCGTCAGTGGCTCAATCCCGATGCCTTCGTGTCAGCAGTCGATCCCAGCAGCGGAGAATGCTACGGCGGCGACACTCCGCAGACCTGCCAGTTCGGCAATCTTGGCCGCAACGCATTGCGCGGTCCCGATTTCGTGTGGAACGACTTCTATCTCACGAAGTGGTTCCCCGTAAGCGAGCACGTGAAGCTGCGGCTAGAATCGCAGTTCTTCAACCTGTTCAACCATCCCAACTTCGGTCTGCCAAGTATGGTGTTGGCGGGCATTCCGGGAAAGCCTTCGACGCAAACCGGATTTGGCGCACTCACCTATACAACCGCTTTACCGACCGGTCTGCTCGGGGTGGGGTTGGGCGGCGATAGCAGTCCCCGCATGATCGCCTTCCGGGCGCGGCTGGAATTCTGAGCGCACAAACGCGATTCCGGGCCAGTCGTATGCGCCAAGGCGCCAAACACAAAATGAATAGCACCTAACTCATTGGGAAAAAAGAACTGGCGGAGAGCAGCGAGGTGACGATGCCCCGCTGGAGCAGGCTCTGGCTCTGCTCCAAAATTCTGTGTTCTCCTTTAGCATCCGCGTCTGCGGGCAGCTTCAGGATGCAGAAGATACGATGCAGGAAGTGCTGCTAAAATCGGTTCCGCACCCGCCCAAATTCGACAGTCCCAAAGCGCTCCTAGTGTGGCTGTATAAAGTGGCGAAGAATCACTGCCTGATGAGCCGGCGCCGGAGCAAGTTTGCTCCCAATCCAGACCTCTCTCTGGAAGAACTCATGGCGGATCGGAAGGAACTTGAGCAACTGGGGACCGATGGCAGCATCAACCTCGAAGCATTCGCGATTCGGAGTGAGGAAGGGGGACGATTACGACACGCCGTTCAGTAGCGGACAGCCCGGCAAGGAACAGCCCAGCAAGGAACAGCCCAGACCTGCCCGCTGCAAGGCCATGTTTGCGGAGTTCTCGAACGATCTCGACGAACAGTTGGATGATTCGCTTTGTGAAGAACTGGAGCGGCACCTGGGCGGTTGCGAGCCGTGCAAGGTGTTCCTTTCTACTCTCGAAGCAACGATCAAGCAGTGCCGCAAATTTCCTGCAGAAAACCCTGACCGAGAGAAGGCCACCGAACTACGCACGAAAGTACTTGCCGATTACGAACAAATGGTCGCAAAGAACATCCGCTAATGTTCGATGGTTGCGAGCTTATTGAACTGGACCAGTTCCGCTATGCATTAGATCCACGATCTCTTTTTCAAAGACTGAGATGTCGGTTGCGCCAATATGTTTGGCATTGATCCTGCCATCCCTCCCGATCAGGAAAGCGATTGGCAAACCCAGCACTCCACCGTACAGTTCACCCGTCTTTGCATTCCCCATCACCACCGGATAGTTCATTTTAAAGCGCTGGTAGAATTCACGCACAGGTTCCGGTCCGTCGTCCATGGAAACGCCAATGATCTGCAAGCCTTGACCGCCGTATTTATTTTGGAGTTCCACGAAATGCGGGATCTCGTCCCGGCACGGATCGCACCACGTTGCCCAGAAGTCCAGAAGCACGACCTTGCCCCGATAGGATGAGAGCTCGAGTTTTTGGCCCGATAAATCGGGAAGAGAGAAATCGGGGGCTAGGGATTGTTCGGCGCTACCGTTACCCGTCGTGCCGGTGGGCACGCGATGATGACGGGGCAAGAAATAAAGTCCCGCTACTGCGATCAACGCTAAGCCGAAGAGAATCCATTTCCTCAACGTGCCGACCTTAGCCAGAGAACGATCCGATCGCTATTCTCCCTTGGCAACTGGATAGCCTTTCTCGACCCAGTCCATCCCGAAGTTGTTCGCCATGTAAACAACTTTCACATTGGTGAAGCCCATTGCATGCAGCGCATCGTCGGCGGGCTTCACGTTCGGACAGTGGCTCCATGGACAGCATCCGCAATAAAGAACGATGAATTTGTTTCGCGGCAAGGATTCTACTCGCGTCCGCAAGGACTGCAAGCCACTCTCCTTGGAGGCCGGACCAATGTATTCCGAGCCGGGTATGTGCGCCTGGGTGTAGAGGACGTGGGAACCCACTTGAATCATCAGCGGTTTCGTGCTCTTGGGAGACTGGAGAATCTTGACCAGTTCGTCGGGGTTGATCAGGCGCGAAGCGGGAATAAAGCTCGCCTGATACGCGAGAGCCACGGATGCCAGCGCAACCGCGACGGTCCCAAATAAGAAAACAAGGAGTATCGGGCGAAATTTGATAAGAAGACTCATTGGAGTTCTCTCCGCATTACCAATTCCTGATCATACAACGAGCCAGGAGAGGCACTAAGCCCGCCAGTCATCGGATACCGAAATTGTCTCTGTAACAAAATCTGCTTTTACGGACCGGCATCTCTTCTTGTGCATCGAAAGGGTAGTGGCGCTTGCCTGCTGTACGTAATATCACGACTCGCCATCACGATGTGTCTCAAGGCACAACTTACCGTGATAGGCCCACAGACCTAAACCTGGGTTTCGAATAAAGAAGATTTCTTCGTTGCCAGCGCAGTTGTAGCCATAGCGAAGCTGTCGAGGGTCGTAGCGCGATCAAGGTTTGCAAGTCGCCAAATTCAAAACCGACTCGTTCAACCTCGTCTTTGCCGATATGGCAGAAACACCACTTAATCCGAAAGCGCCCTTCGGAGGAACCGTGGAGGAGGTCGGCGGCCGCGCTCAGGTCGCTGGCAAGATCCAGATTGGCGCTGACCGCTTCGAGCGTCGCAGAGTTCCGCGATACCCGTATTTGCGAATCAGCCCGTCGATGGCCGTATTTAAAACTCCGCGGCAAAATATCTTTCGTCTGGAAGCCTTGGGCGCTGCCTACACGCCGCTGGCCATCGGCGAAGATGGCAAAGAGCACAGCCAGAACGAAGGCCACTTATTCGTAGTAGGGAAGTAATCTTCTCAAGCAATTACTCCGTCATTGTTTCTTCGCTCTTCGCTAAGACAAGGACGGAGCTTGATCTTATTCTCTGATTCTTTTCATCTTCTGTTTCGATAATTACTAACTCCCGCTCTTCGCAATGTACTTTCGACTCCCGCCAAATCACTGATAAGCAACCGCCCATCCTGTTTTCGTAACAAAACTTATACTCCCTAATTATCCACAGACCTTCACGTTTACATTTCTTCACGTTCCCCCTCGCCAACTCTTGTCCAAACGTCCACGTTCGTCAGCAACACAATCTGTACAACAAAATCGAGTCCAGGAGAACGACATGAAAAAGATTTCTGCCTCCCTTCCAGGCCTGCTGGCTGTTTTGAGCCTGGTCTTCTTAGTTCCGGCAGTTGCACAAACCTATTACGTTTCGACCACCGGCAGCGACTCAAATAGCGGCACCTCGCCAACCAATGCCTTCGCCTCTTTGGCCAAGGCTCAGGCAACGATCGAAACCACCAACTGCACCACTGGCCGCACCCAGACTGCCACTGTCAATGTCGGTGCGGGAACGTACTATCTTCTGTACAGCCCAACCAATCCAGGTACTCTGGTATTCACCTGTAAAGATTCGGGCACCAGCACCTATGGTGTAACCTGGCAGCCAACCACCGCCAATACCTCGGTCGTAGTAAGCGGTGCGGTGCCAGTGGGCGGAACTTCGGGGCAATCGGGCCTCGGACTCACGTGGACTTTGACTAGTGGCTACACGAACGTCTACCAGGTCACGTTGCCGACAACGTTCAAAAACACTAACATTACCCCGAATCTCACTTACACTCTCCAACCCTTTGAGTACTTGTATTACCTGCCATCCGGCAGCGCGACGCCAACCCGGCGGCTGCGCGCTCGGGTCGAACAATCCACCGGCGTCGGCTACTATATGAGCGCCTCCAACACCTGCACCTCAACCCAGACATCGTCGACGGTTAGCACCTCACTCTGCAACCTCGGCACCTATCTCCGCGTATCCGGCCCAGTCCTTTACAATTCGGTCACCAATACGCCGAACTGCCCAAATGATGGCGTCAAGTGTCTGGATCGCTTCGAATACTCCAGCAGCCAATCCACGGCCACCCCCGATCCCATCACAACCTGGACCAATCTGAATGGCACCTACAACAACAGCACCAGCGGAACCGGCTTTGCCTCAGGCGGACCCTGCGTGGCTACAAGCGGTTCCTCCTATCCCGAGGGCGACATCGGCATCACGATGATCAACGCTTGGACCGTGGATTCTATGCGCGTCGCCTGCCTCGACACCACCGGCGAGATTGTTTATCTGACCGGCGCGACCAAGGCCAATTCGAGTTTGACTAACTTTTTCGGCCCTAACACCAGCCACCGCTTCTACATCGAAAACGCTGCCAACGCCTTCTGGAAGGCCCAGGCCAACGGCCAGACCGGCTTGTGGTTTTGGAATCGCTCCACCAATGTTCTTTTCTACATCGCCAATTCAGGCGAGAATCTCGCCAACGACACCGTGCTGATTCCCCAGCTTCCCTACAACACCGTCGTGGCCTCCGGCCAACAACTCTGCAATCAGTTCCCGCAGACTGCGAGCGGCAACCTATGCAATGGCACCGCCAGCGGCAGCCAGACCAACAACTTTATCGGCGGCAGTTTGCTCTGGGCCAAGGCGCCAACCTCCGGTTCAGTCGGCCTCAGCTATGTCACTTTCGACGGCCTTACCTTTCAGATGGACGACTTTGTCCCCGCTTTCGCCGGCTTCAACGACGACAACAATGGCGACACTTCCGTCCCGCAAGCTGTCGATTGTGAAGGCTGTTATAAGGTGACGTTTAACGGGGATACTATCGCCTATACCTCGGGCTCCGGCATTCTCGTCGCGTCGGCGCCGGCCAATACCAGCGCAACCTCGGCCGCATCCTACGATACGGTCGAAAATTCGTCCTTCCTCGATATTGGCGACAGCGGCATCCGCCTCGGCCACGTAGTAGCGCTTGCCGATACTGCCACTTCCGTCGTCAATAACATCACGTTGGAACAGAACCTGGTTGATGGCTACTCGCGCGTCTTCGCCGACGGCGAAGGCATCACCGAGGGCAACGGCAACTACAACACAATCAGCAACAACGACATCACCGACGAG
>CAVQCP010000043.1:0-9353 GCA_963710965.1 uncultured Acidobacteriaceae bacterium
ACAATCAAGGCATCTGGCGTGCCAGTGTCAGAACAGAGGGCAGATTTTCCATTGTCTGTCTCCACTCTAAGACCCCACTACCCTCGCACCAGCTTCTCTGGAGCGTGGCATGATATTTGGCTATGGGGAAAAATAATTCGGTCTTGGTGCTGGCTTCTAAACCAGCCTCGCAGTTCGCGATGCTGAGCAGGCTGCCGCATACAGTGTGTAGCGATGCAGGAGCTTGTGCGCAGGCAGAACAAGACGCGACGGTGATTCTGCAATGGTCGGGCGGACGGGAGTTGCTGCGAGAAATCTTTGGGCGGTGCCGGAAGGTGAGCTGGATACACTCCATGGCAGCGGGAGTGGACAAACTGTTATTTCCGGAACTGGCGGAGAGCGAAGTTGTGCTGACCAACGGCAGCGGCGTTTTCAGCGCGTCGCTGGGGGAGTTCGTGCTGGCGGCGATTCTGTATTTCGCGAAAGATTTCCGGCGCATGATTCGCAATCAGGCGGCAGGCGCATGGGAGCCGTTCGACGTAGAGGAGGTTGCAGGCCAGAGCGTAGGGATCGTGGGCTATGGCGACATTGGCCGAGCCGTGGCAAGCCGTGCGCAGGCCATGGGCATGCGCGTGCTCGCGACCAAGCGGAACCTTCCCGAATCGCCTGACCCGCTGGTGAAGGAGTTTTATAAACCGGAAGCGCGGCGGGAGATGATCGCGCGCTGCGACTACATTGTGGCGACCGCTCCCTTGACCGAAGAGACGCGGCACATGATCAGCGATGATGAATTCGCGGTGATGAAGCCGACGGCGGTGGTGATCAACGTGGGACGCGGGCCGGTGATTGACGAGGCGGCGCTGCTGCGTGCGTTGACGGCCGGGAAGATTAAAGGAGCCGGGCTGGACGTGTTTGAGCAGGAACCGCTGCCGGTGGGACATCCGTTGTACAAGCTGGAGAACGTCTTGCTATCGCCACACTGTGCGGACCATACGGCCGACTGGCAGGATCAGGCGATGCACTTCTTTCTGGAGCAGTATGCCAGATTCGAGAAAGGCGAGCCGCTGAAGAACGTCGTGAATAAGCGGCTGGGATATTGAGTGACGCTAGCCAATCGCCGGCAGAGCCGCCGCCCTTTGATCACCGAAGCCCTCATCCTCTGAGCTGTAACGCTGGAGAGGAGTGGGCGGTCAGTTTCCCGCCACGATCTACCTGAAAAGCATCCGCTCCTGTCCGCGGAATTGTGGTGCCATGTTGCACATAACCGTGATAGGCATCACTGCAAGCATCCCCGTTTTGATGCGAAATCAGCTGTTCTCGTTTCTCGTCCTGCAGTTGTACGGCCGCCGTGTAGAGTCCCATTCGGAATTGAATTGAAAACATCACGAGGTGGACTATGGAATACATAAGGCGTTGGCTCCTCTGCAGTCTTGCGATTTTCATATGTCTGCCGGCATGTGCGCAGCAGATTGATATCAACCGTTACACACTGTTTACCGGCTTCGATTACATGATCAGCCCCGCCCGTAACCTTACGGAGCGCGGATTCGATACGGACTTCGGGGTGAGCGTGAGACCGTGGCTGGGCCTGGGTGGCGATTTCGGCGCTCTGGGCAGCAACATCATCAGCGGCGCTGGAACCATCAACGGGAGCGAAACCGTCTACGCGCCGTTGCTGACCGCGAACGAGGACATCGGTGCGCCACCTCCGAACCTAGTCAACGTCCCGTTCACTTCGACCACTTACACCTTTGCGGCAGGTCCGCAGTTTTACTTTCGCAAATGGAATAAGGTCACTCTTTTTGCCCGCCCCGGCTTCGGCGGAATTCATGAATCAGCCAATATTACGTTTCCGCAGCCCTTAGGGCTTTTATTCACCGCGCTGGGCGTTCCGCTGCCGAATGCTCATCAGACGGACACCCAGCTGTTCTATGGCTTGGGCGGAGGTTTCGATCTCAACGTTTCTCGGGCGGTGGGCATCCGATTCGCGGCTGACTGGGTGAACACTCACCTGTTCTCCGACTTGCTAGTCAACCGGCAAAACTACGTCCGGTTTTCCTTTGGCCCGACGTTTCGGTGGGGCCATTTGAAGTAGGAGCGGCGACGGATCAAGGATGATGCCGCGGAAACTCTCGCGGGGAAACCGGCCGACGAGCTACGTGGCCGCGACCCAATTACGCCGGTCCACAAAGGTCGGCGGCTCGTAGGTCACGCCAGCTGCCAGCCGCTTTTCCTCCCGGCGCGTGGACCATAACAGGATCGGTCCGAGCACTGCGGCAGTAAGGCGGGCCACAACGGGAAATTCTTTCTCGACTTCGCGACGCAATTTGTGAATTTGATCGGCGCCGCTACGGTTGACGGATCTAAATTCCTTTTCCATCACCCAGAGGGCAGCGTTGTAAGCGCTCTTGAGCTTTTTCATTTCGCGCGCAAAGCGCTCACGGACACGTTGGTCGGGATGGTCTTTGTAGCGCTGCCAACCTAAGAGCATGGTGCGGCACATGCGATACAGGCTGGGGCCGTTACGTTCGAAATCGCGCCAGAAGGCCCAGTCGAGAAATCTTTTGGAGTCATCGCGCGAGATGGCATTGTGCTGGAAGTTAAATTTGTACTGACCGTGAATATCGGCCACGTCAACGCCAGCCAGCAAGCGGCCCTGCTCGACAATCTCCCGATAGAGCGGGGTGCCCGGGACCGGCGTGTAGAGCATGAACTGGTGAAAGTCGGTCTGGTAATCGACGGCGGATTCAATTTCGGCAACGATGTTCTCGGAAGTGTGGTGCTCTAAACCGATAATCGTCGAGCCTTGCACGCGAATGCCATGCTGACGAAGTTCCTGCGTGAGTTGCCAAATGTCGGTGTCCTGCAACTTGGTGTAGCTAGACTTGGGCGACTCCAGGCCCATCCACACCCAGGAAACGCCGAGTTCCACCAGTTCGAGCATGGTGTATTTTCGAATGGCGTTGGCGGAAGCAAAGACGGAAAGCTCCCAGCTCTTGCCGGCCTGCTTCATGAGTTCGAGCAGGCGCAGAGCGCGTTTGCGGTGCAGTAAGAAATTTTCGTCCATGACAAAGAAGGATTGCACCTTCAACTCTTTTTCGGCCTGGCACATCACTTGGAAGAGCTCGTCGCCGGTTTCAAAGAAATTGATGAATTTTCCTTTGCCTCCGAAGAAAGCCGACGTGGTGCAGAAGTTGCATCCCATGGGACAGCCGACGGAGGGAATGATCGTGGCCGCCGTTGCGCCTTTGCGCTGGGGCAGGCGTAAGCCCATGATGCGAGTTTTCCATCCGGAAACAATGGAAGGATGGCGAATGGGAGCGTGCTCGTCTTCGCCGAGATAGCGGCGCATCCAGGAGATGCCTTCGCCGCGCACGACGTGGTCGGCGTCGATCAGGTCTTCGATGCCGGGAATCGCCGCCACGTGCCCGCCCACCACGATCACCGAGGCGGGAGACAGTTCGCGGACCAGCCGGCACATCTCCTGAACTTTTCCCAGGTTTGTGATGATGGAAGAGATTCCGACAATGTCGTACTTGTGCTCGCGCAATTCGCGAATAAATTTCTCTCGCGTGGGGAAATCCAGGACGCTGCAGGGCGCCGAAATATTTTCCTGAATCATCATGATGCCCCAGGAACGATGGAACATGCGCAGGGAGAAGCTGCCTTGCGCCCGCGTTACCTGGTTGTGATAGAGCTCCATCGGATTGATGGCGCGGCTGCCGAACTCATCGTCTTGGGCATAAGGACCAAATACTGAACTCAATAAAACGCGTGCCTGACTTCGCTTCGGATGAATGTCCATGCCTGAAGCGTATGCGCCGGCGAAGTTTTTTTCCGTGATATGGGTTACACATTACAAAACTATTACATGAACTTTCGTACACAACTTCTCACTATCGGCCTTGTAGTAGCATGGCATCGGTGGATTGTGAGGGTGCATCGAGCTGCGCGGCGATATGCCGTTGTACCGAATCCCATTCGGAGCGCAGAACCATTTCCTTGATGGTGAATCTGCTTTCGCGTTTCGCGTCATCGACGCGAACTGCCAGCTCTCCTTTGACCAGACGGAAGTCAATCACATCGGCCAAGGGGATGAGTTGATTGGAAGACCTGCCCACGATGACGAAAACAACTTTGTCTGAAACGAGCGTGTATTCCGGACAAGCTTCCGCAGCGATTGGCATGGGTACGCCGCCGCCCATGGCAGAGATGAATCCGTGATGAGCGGCGGCGCAGTCGCCGCTGCGCATTCGGACCACGGTCCCGTGTTCATACACTCCCAGATGCTCGGCTGCAACTGCAGGCAAGCAACCGACGCTCAACATCATCAAACACAATGTGTATTTCATATATCTCCGTTTAAGGATTGGTCGGGTAGTAGTAACCACCGCGGCAATGAAACTGCAAGTTTAGGTTTTGTTTGGGAAGGATACGAAGCGAGTGAAAGCCAATGGTCCGGCTGGGTAGCCGATAGCTGACTACATAAGAGGCGCGCAAGTCGTCGAGCGCGGCTTGCAATACGCTGGCGGCATTTGTTTCGCGGCCCGAGAAATATCGACCTCCGCTGCTCTCGGCCATTCGGTGAAGAAGAGCGCTGGCACCGGGGTTATCTCCCGGCTTGCCCACATCGACGGCGTAAAGCAATGCGCCGCTGGCAATCACCGCTTGCAGAGCCTGTTGCGCGGATATTTTGCTGATGGTGTCCTGGCCATCGGAAAAGAGAAGCAGGACCGGCCTGACACCCGCGGTGTGGCGGGCGGAGATAAAATTCGCGCTGTAGTCCAGCGCCTCGTACAGGGGCGTGGCCCCGACCGCCATCACGGAGAGCAACTTCTCTTTGGCGATGGCACTGCGACAGTCGTCCGTGCACACGACCGCAGAATGCAAGCCGGCAAATGAGACGACTGACAGTTTGTGGTCGTTGGTTCCCCCGTTTTGAGCGATCAGTTGAAGAACGTTTCGCATGGTGGCCGGAAACCGTCCGCCAACGGATTCGCTGGCATCGACCATGACGACAACGTCGAGTGCAGTTTCGTCGGAGCGCATCAGGCTGCGGAAATTGCGAATCACGATGCCGTCGTCGACGATCACAAAGTCACTCTGGCGCAACTCGTCCTGGCCGAGAGCGCCTACGGGATGGTTGTTGCCGTCAGTCGCAAAAAATGAGATGCGCACCTCGGAAGTGGTACTGCGATACGTCGCGTGGGAGGAGTCGTTGGGGCTCCCGGCACAAACAACGCAGGGGAACAGCAGTAGGCTCAATGCACGCAATCCGGGATATCGATGGGACAGCATGGCCGTTAGTGCACTTATCGGCGCGTCTCGAAGTGCACTTCAACGTTCGAAGGTAGATGAGAGTTACGGGTGTAACCCAATCGATGAAAAAATTGGTTACCGGGAAATGCTGGGTTACCACGAGACATTACTAAGCGGGTATTCCCAGCAGTGGTTGCTGCGCAGTGGTTAGTTGGCAGTCTGGAGCTGGCCTGCTTCGGCAATCAATTTTTGGACTTGAGATTTCTTGGCATCGTCGAGTTTGGGATTCGATTTTAGTAGTTGCCGCCATTCGGCGATGGCTCCGTTAGCGTCGTTCTTTCCCTTCCACTTAATCATGCCGAGATTAAACATGGAGTTGGCGTCCTTGGGTTGTTCCTGCAACACCTGCTGAAGCTGGCTGATGGCGCCGTCGATGTCGTTGTCGTAGTACATGCAGGACGCCATTTCGGTACGGGTCGCGGTGTCCTTGGGATTGACCTGCAAAGCTTTGCCAAAATAACCAGTGGCTTCCTTGAACTGGTGGGTCGATTGGTAGATCTTGGCCACCTGGATCAACAAGGTGGGGTTATTCGGATCGCTCTTCAGTTGGGTAAGAAGGGGTTCCGCTTTCTTATCGGCCATTTGCTTCATCTGCTCCAGAGTGGGCATTTTTCCGCCGCCCATGCCGGGGTGGGGCACGGAGGCCTGGCTGGGCACGTTGGAAACTGGCACCTCTGCGGAGCGCGTCTGCGAGCCGCGAAACAAATATCCCAAAGCCAGACCAAGCGCCAGGCAAACCGCAGCCATGGTGTATACCTGTACCGTGCTCCAACCGGCCGAAGGAGTAGCCTCTTGTGGTTCATCCGCCATGTTCGTGACTCCATCCATTTTCAAACTATCCATTTTCAAACTATCCAGCGCTCGGATTTCGTAATCTGCCTGCGGCTGGGCGAACTGCTTGAAATAGAATTTTACCTGTTGCACCGGAGCTGGACGTGATAACCGTCACACCGATTGGTGATCCGTGACACGGGTAGCATTCCGCGCGATCCTCTAACTTTCACAAGTAGGATTCCACCTGAAAGATAGCCATGGCATCGACACCGGCCAACCCCTCCAGACAGGCTGAGGAACAGAGGTTGCACGACACCCGCTTTGCCATGCGGATTTCTCTGATCGTGGGCGTGGTTATGCTGGTGGGCAAGGTCGCGGCTTATTTCATGACGCATTCTGCGGCAATTTTTTCCGACGCCGCTGAGTCGGTCGTCCATGTCATTGCCGTGGGCTTTGCCGCTTTTAGCCTTCGCCTCAGTACCCGGCCTGCGGCTCCGCAATTTCTTTACGGTTACGAACGGATCACTTTTTTCTCGGCGGGATTCGAAGGCGCCATGATTATTGTGGCCGGCGTTGCCATTTTGGTCGAATCAATCCGCAAGTGGATGGCCGGGTTGCAATTGGATCATTTGGGCGCAGGAACCCTGCTGCTGGTTTTCGCCGGAGGGTTGAATGCCCTTCTCGGTTTCTATCTGCTGCGCACCGGGCGGCGAAACCATTCGCTGATTCTTGAAGCTGATGGCAAACACGTTTTAACCGATAGCTGGACCAGCTTCGGCGTGGTGGGAGGGCTGCTTCTGGTCCTGGTAACCGGATGGAAGCCATTTGATCCCCTGATTGCGATCGCGGTTGCGATCAACATCTTCTGGTCAGGGGGACTTCTTGTATGGCGATCCGCTGTGGGACTGTTGGATTACTCCGACCCGAATGCAGGACGCAAGATTCGCGAGAAGCTGGATAAGATTTGCTCGGAACTGGCCATTCAGTATCACGGAGTGCGTTTCAGAACTACGGGTTATCGCCAGATCGTCGAAGTACATCTGTTATTTCCGCGAATGACGCCGGTGAGCGAGGCGCACCGGCTGGCAACGATTCTTGAGGAGCGCCTCCCCGCCGAGTTAGGTATGCCGGCCGAAGTGATGACGCATTTGGAATCGCTGGAAGACCACGCCGATGTTCACCGCGAGGAGCATTACACCGGCAAGCCGGAGTAGATCTCAATTGCGCAAAAAGCCCCGAGGCATTTTTCCTCGGGGTCCGAAGTTTTCGTTCGTGATCCTGGTAGGACTTTTACTTTACGAGCGCCCTCTTCACGCGACCAGTGTGTCCACGAAATGCTGGCAGATTACGGTCTCGAGGTTGTAGTTTTTCACCTCGACCAGTCCGGTCATGCAGGGTTTCAGAATGTCGTACGCTTTGTTGTACGCTTCCCTCTCATAGCGCTCGGCATCCATTTTCGTTGCCCAGAGGCTCACGGTGCAGACTTTCTCTTCTTTTGTCATCTTCTCGGGGAAGAAGGGGAGGACCTCCAGGAAGCCGGTTTGATTCTTGAGAATCGGCAGCACCTGGTTCTTGAAGAGCTTCACGAACTCTTCTTTCTTTTCTGCTTTGACGTGAAAATTGAGGATACGGGCAAACATGATAGGCTCCTTTCGATTTAGATTGGGAGACAAAAGGTAGACGGCGAGGGCTCTCAAGCTAGAGCGATTTGTGTCCCGGACATCGGGAGCTCAGGCCGCGAAAATTTTACGAGAATCGCTTTGCCCCGGCAGTGATAGTTGACTGGCATCTGCGTGGGGCTCATCACAGTGCCGGGTGCGGAACATCGTTCCAAGACCTACTTCCAGAACATCGCCTTCTCTTGAAATCACCTTCGGGAAAACTTCGCGTACCTTCGTAACCAGGTTGTGATTGTGGTCACTGACGGCGCGATGAAAAATGGGATAATTTGGTGAGCAAATGTAGGAATGACGATGGAACCTATATTAATCGAGGCTGTTGACAGGCTGGTGCAGGTCGCCGAAAGAGCTGGGATGAGCGCAACGGATATGATCCGCGTTCTCAATGCGGGGGTAAGCGTAGAAACTTTGTTAGCGCTCATCGAGCGAAATCTGCAAGCATCCCGCATGGGAACTTCTTCGTCCCGCTGGATCACCTAGCCGGCTGCTGAGAAACTCGCTGCTAATGCCGAAAGCGGTCCCGCATACGCTGAAGCGCGGTTGGTGGCGAGGGACTTAACGGCACGACTGCACGTCCCGCTTGAAGCCAATAAAACCGGGTTTCGTTCGCTTGTTAACAACGAACTGCAGGGTATAAATTCAATCCGGCACTGCGCGCAGCTCGAAATTGCGCACCAGCACAAAATCATCCCCGGAGTTCACATGCAGCCCCGCATCCTTGGCACTACCATGCCAGTACTTGAAATCGATCTGGATCCCAACGAGTCGGTTGTCTCCGAAGCCGGAGAGCTCTCCTGGATGACCAACTCCATCCAAATGACCACGCACACTCAATTCGCCGGCGGAGGAGGACTCTTCGGCGTGATCAAACGTGTGGCCGGCGGCGGATCGTTGTTTATGACGGAGTACCGCGCCACAGGCGCTCCCGGGCAAGTTTCCTTTGCCACCAAACTGCCGGGGCATATCGTTCCCATCGAGGTTGGCCCAGGACGCGAATACATGATTCACCGTCACGGATTCCTCTGCGCCACGCCGCAGATTCAGATCAGCGTCGGCTTTCAGCAGTCGCTGGGCGCGGGAATTTTCGGTGGCTCCGGCTTTGTGCTGCAGCACGTCAGCGGGGTTGGAATGGCGTGGATCGAGCTCTCCGGCGAACTGATCATGAAGGACCTGCAACCGGATGAAACCTTGCGCGTTCATCCCGGACACGTTGGCGCGTTTCAAGCCGGCGTTTCATTTCAAATCACGACCGTGCCCGGAATCAAGAACATGATTTTCGGCGGCGATGGAATTTTTCTCGCATCGCTGACCGGCCCGGGCAGAATCTGGCTGCAAACCCTGCCCATTTCTAAACTGGCGCATGCCCTTGTCGAATACATGCCCCGGCCACGCGCAGAAGCGACCGAGGGCGGGGTGGTTGGAGGCATCGTCGGCTCAATTCTGCGGGGGTCATAAATGCCGATTGCAGATGCGGGGATGCGGCCGCGCCGCTTTCGTCGAAGAATATCTCCCCATGCCAAGAGCCATTGCGCGGGAGATCTCTCGTCCCGCTGAAAAGCGCGGGACTGCGAGATGACGCCGGGAGCGTGCGATCTTCAAACT
>CAVQCP010000044.1:0-209589 GCA_963710965.1 uncultured Acidobacteriaceae bacterium
GGACGACGGAGGGAGAACTCGCCCAGCTTAATTTCTCGAAGACAAGCGCCTTAGGCTCGAAGGACGCCTCGATCGACAACACTTTCTATTTCTCAGTGCCCGACCCGGATATCCGCAAGCAGTTGGAGGCTTTCCGCCAGGAAACTCCGTCGCTCTCCAATACAATCAAAAGCTCTTCGCTCTCGACTTGCCCATTCCCTTGATGTGCCGACGCCGGACACAATTCGAAATCGTCGGAGTGAGGCTTGCGCCGGCCATTCCGGCCCCAGTGTTCCCGGCGAACACCACTCTAGCTGGCGAATTCGGCTGCCTCCGCTACGACGAGCAACGCGGACGCGGCGCAGCTCTTGCGCAAAGCGCAGAAGATCGACGCTAGGGTGGACCGCAGTACGGTTTACCGTACTCTTCAGTTATTGAAACGGCAGGGATTGATCGATGAGCTTGACCTGATGCACGTCAACGGTGAAGGTCACTACTACGAGCGCAAGCTGAACCGTGACCACATCCATATGGCATGCCTGCGGTGCGGCAAGATCATGGAATTCGTGAGCGATATTTTCGAGAAGCTCAAGGGCCAGGTGGAAAAGGACTGCAACTTCCGGATCGTGGTATCGCGATTCGAAATAGGCGGGTATTGCGCTGGGTGTTCGAAGTAAAGGGTGGATTCTCGCTTTAACTTTCGCAGCACGAGCTTTCACGACCCCAACCTTCGCGCACCCAAATTTGTGGCTAATTGGCTGGCTCCGCTCGCTGGACGGCCAAAAGCGGCCGCCCCACATGAGCCTTCATCGCTGCAGCCAGATTTGGCGCAATTATGGCAAGATCCCGTACACATCGAGTTCGGATTGAGTTCCGATGTATACATGTCCGTCGGCTATGGTGGGCACGACAAATTTGACGGCAGGGCCGGCTTGATTCGCGGAACTCTTGCTGCTTTCGAAGAGCTGGCGGGAAACATTGGCGGCGTCGTAAGCCCGCAACACAGCTGCGCCACCCGATTGGAATTTGCTGGTGAAAACCGCCCAGACGATTCCGTTGGCGGCGCCATTGGCGGAAACCGTGGTGGTGGGGGCGGGAAAGTTACTAGTTTGCGAGTCCTCGGCGATGGGAGTAGCCGAGAGCAGCCCGCCATACAGGCGATAGGCGCGCAGGTAGTCGCCGTCGCCCCAGTAATAGACCTGATTTTGATAATAGGAAGGCGAACCCCACACCATGCCGATCATCATGGTCTCGAGTACCTGAGTATCGCCGTTGGCGTTGAAGTGGCCCATGTTGTCGCGATTGAGAAGATAAATATTTCCTTCTTTGCCCACGCAGGTCAGCAGATGGACGGGAGGCTGCGGTTGGTCTGGCAGAGCCAGGCAACCGCCGGAGCCCATGTCGAGATCGTTGTGATTGAGATTGTCCTGATCGTGAGGAGTGAAATAATCGGCAACGCTTAACACGTTTCCGGTGGTACTAAGTTTCCCGACGGTATCGCCGTAGTCGAGTCCGCCATTGTTGGCATCGAACCATCCGTTGCCTGCGGCGAAATAAATGTTGTTGAAGGCGTCACCGACCAGGCCATTGCCGCTCTGCCAGATGCCGCTGGCAATCCCGTTCGGAGAAGTATTGAACACGCTGACCTGGGCTAGACTTTCCTCGTTGTATCCCAGCACCCAGCCGTGGAAAGGGCGCTTGTCGCAAAGCGAACTGAAAGCCAGGTAGACATTGCCGTTCATTAAGAGGATTCCCGGCCGGCTGTTTTCCAGCAGGTTGTCGAAAGCGACGCTGCCGGTACCGTAACTGCCCTCTCCAACGCCAGGCACCGAAGCCTGAATTACTACCGGGCTGCCGGAAACTTCATCGCCGGTAGTGATGTTGAGCACATGCAGACGTTGCGCGTAGGCGCCGTTTTCCTTGGTGCGCACTACAACGAAAAGTTCCTGAGCGACTGGATCGATCACCGGCGTGCCGGTGATGCCCACTTCGACGCCGATGTTAAAGTCGCAACCGCCGGTATTCACGTCAGCGGAGGGAACGGTTGTGACGCCTGCGCTGGGATCGATGAAACTGGTATGCCACAAAGGCGTGCTGGGAGAATTGTTGGCATCGAAGGCGTAGACGCTATCGTGCTCGGTGGCGACGTAGATGACATTGTGCGTCCCCTGGCCGGGAATCTCGACCGCGGGAACATATAAGGGTTGCGCGTAAGTGTAGCCGTCAAGCGCGTAGGAGAATAATTTTCCAAACTGAGTGTCGTTCACGTTGCCGCTAGTAAGCACTACTTCGTTTAAATTTTGTCCGGTGCGGCCGTTGTCGTTGTGATTGGTGAAGGTACCGGCGAAGGCGGTCGCGACCACGCGTGCGATTCCGCTCTGGTTCTTGTTGGCGCTGTTCACGGCTTTCACGGTGTGGGTTCCCGACTTGGAGGGCGGAGTATAGAGCCCTGAAGTCGAAATGGTGCCTACCGCTGCGTTGCCGCCGGTGACTCCATCGACGGACCAGGTAACATCAGTGGATTGCACTCCGCTAATGGTTGCAGTGTACTGCACAGTCTGAATCGGAGTGGCCGACGCGAAGCTGGGTGTGACGCTGACGACGCTGGTCGAGTTTGTACCGCTGCCGGTCAGCGTGACGGTTTGCAGATTGGTCGAATCGGTGTCGCTGATGGTGATGTAGCCGGTACGAGTTCCGGTGGCGCCGGGATTGAACTTGACGCTGATGGTGCAATTCGCTGACGCCGCAAGTGAAGTTCCGCAGGTGTTAGTTTGAACATAATCACCGCTGGCCGCTACACCGATGATCGCCAACGGGGCGCTGCCCTTATTCGTAAGAGTCACGGTTTGGGCGGCACTGGTGGTGAAAATATTCTGATTGTTGAAGGTCAGGGTGGTTGCGGAAAGCGAAGCCGTACCGGAGGCGCCGCTGCCCATGAGCAGGATATTCTGCGGATTGTTTCCCGCTGTGTTGACAGCGACGGTGCCGCCACGGCTGCCCCCGGCGGTAGGGTTGAAGATGACGCTGATGGTGCAATTTTTGCCGGCTGCGAGTGTGCCGGCGCAGGTGTTGGTCTGCGAATAGTCACCGGTCGCCGTAATGCTGCTGATGGTCATCGTGCTCGTGCCCGCGTTGGTCAAACTGACTGCTTGCACCGGGCTGCTGGTGCCAACGGTTTGGCTGGCGAAGGTCAACGAATCTGGAGAAAGACCGACAACCGGAGCCGTCGCTGTGCCGCTCAGGTTGACGTGCTGCGGACTTCCGGCGGCATTGTCGATGATGGAAACGGAGTAGGGAAAGGTCCCCGCGGTCTGGGGCTGAAATACCACGCCAAACGTGCAACTGGCGCCAGCCGCGACCGTCGAGGGGCAGTCGTTAAATACTTGGTACGAACTCCCGGCCGAAAGCTGGGTAATGTCAAGGGCGGCGGTGCCGGTATTGGTAAGCGTTACCACCTGGGCAGCGGTCATGTTTCCAGCAGTAATGGTGCCGAAATTGAGAGATGTCGGTGAAAACTTGACGGCTTGAGCCATTGCGATCGGCGCCGTGGCAATCAAAACGAGGCAAATGAAAAAGGCTGGCGGAAGGTGTTTGCTCATGGTCGGTCGCTCTCCTATAAATCATTCTGCCGGCTTGCGGCATGGTGGTACCGCGAAGGTCTGGTATCTGAACTGCTATGGGGAGGGGGAAATACCCGCTGAAACCAGCCGCTTTCGGCCATGGCACGCTCGGTTCCGTGGCTGCGGCGTGGGGAATCATAGCACGAAGTTGGGGCGGAACAGTGAGGGTTTTTGCCGGCGAGACGGTGTCTAATTTCTCCAATGGAATGGTGACTATTGGCTCTGGGGGCGGATTGAAAACCAATCTGCGATCGCAGGATTGAAGCGCTGCACCATTCCAAAGCGAGATAGCTTAGAGTGAGGAGAAGGGGTTCTGCGCGTTAAATTTCGAATGGAACAAATTTCTCATCCTACGCGGGTGGCGGTTGTGGGCGCCGGAAATGTTGGCGCGACCTATGCCTACGCGCTGCTGCTGAACCGGCTCTCTTCGGAAATAGTCTTGATCGATGCCAACCGCGCCAAGGCCGAGGGCGAGGCCATGGACTTAAATCATGCCATGCCGTTCGCGCATCCGACGCGAATTTGGGCGGGTGATTTTGCCGACTGCGGGGGCGCGGCGATTACGGTCCTGACGGCCGGTGCGAACCAGCGCCCAGGGGAAACGCGGCTCGATATAGTTGCGCGAAACGGCGAGATCTGGCGGCAATTGATTCCGCAGATCGTGCGGCACAATCCTGACGGCATTTTATTGGTGGCGACGAATCCGGTGGACGTATTGACCTACGCGGCGCTGCAGCTTTCCGGGCTGCCGGCGGAGCGGGTGATAGGTTCGGGAACGGTTCTCGATACGGCCCGCTTTCGTTATCTGCTCAGCCAGCATTTTCGCGTGGACGCGCGCAGCGTGCATGCCTTTATGATTGGCGAGCACGGCGACAGCGAGGTGCCAGTGTGGTCGCTGGCCAATATTGCTGGGATGAAGTTGGAGGATTTCTGCCGGGCGCAGGGGATGGAATTCAGCGGCGCGCACCGGCAGAAGATTTACGAGCAGACCCGTGATGCCGCTTATCAGATGATTGAGCGCAAGGGCGCAACGTATTACGGCGTCGCGGCCGGATTGATTGCAATCACGGCGGCGATTCTGCGCGATCAGAATTCGGTGTTTTCGGTGTCGACGCTGATTCGCGACTATTATGGGATCAATGATATTTGCCTGAGCCTTCCGGCGGTGGTGAATCGGGGAGGTGTCGATCGAGTACTGCGGCTGGAGTTGGATGCTTCGGAGACTGCAGGTCTGCAACGGTCGGCGGAGGTTTTGCGGGCCACGATTGCGGGGTCGAAGTTGTAGGCCAAGGGTTGAATCGCGGGCTTCGCGAAGAACCGCCGGCCGACGCGGGAAAATCTGAAACCCAAAAAAAAAGCGCCCTGGACTTTACAGTCAAGGACGCCTCGGCAGCCCTCCCCCAGAACTGCCAAACCACGAGATGGATAATAGGAAACTACCGATTTGGTGTAAACGGCACTTTGGTAATTCGGTCTTTGCCGGAATGGAATCGACGCCAGGTCTAGATTGGTGAGGGGACTGCGATCACTCCGATCACAGGCTTTTATGGGGTTGCAAGCATCTCAGTAGCCGAAAAGCTGACGGCCAATATGACTGGGAGATTACTTTGGTTGCAAGTGTTCTGCCAACTATTTGCACTTTCCCTATTGCTAAATCCTGGGGAGTTCTCCTAGCATCCAAAGTGAAAGCCGGCCTGCGGGGTTGGTGATGACGGTAACCGATTTTTGAACCAATGCTGAATGAACGGGGACTCGACTCGAACTAGGATCCGGTGTGCAACGCTCCGCCATGCGGAGATGCCTAAAGGGTCTCGGCGGGTTCCCAACGTCTACCTGACGGTTCATTCTCGGCCCGTCACACGGCACAGTGGGTCGGCTTGCTTTTGGCTAGGAGCTTCGAGTTACTAGCTACGGCAAAAGCAGCGGGCAAAGTGCCCGCTCTACACCAACCAATTCAAGAGCAATCCTGCTAGACTGGTTCCAGTGGCAAATCCCTTTTTTCTGCATCCAACCTATATATGTATCCGCAATTAGTGCATTTCGGGCGGTTCTTTCTGCCGACATATGGCTTTCTGGTGTCTTTGGGAGTGCTGATCGGGTTGTGGATCAGCGTGCGCAACTCCGAAAAATTGGGCATCGATGGTGAGCAGGCATGGAACCTGGGCATTCTGGTTGTGCTGTGCGGCATTGTCGGCGCGAAGGTGCTCTACATTATTAATGACTGGAGTATCTACGCGGCCCATCCGCGGGATATCTTCAGCATTGAGACGCTACAAGCCGGAGGAGTTTTTTCCGGCGGTCTACTGGCGGCATTTGTGGCGGCTTGGTGGTATGTTCGCAGGCATCACATGCCGGCGCTGGGAACCTGCGACGCGTTTGCGCCGGGGCTGGCCATGGGACACGCCATTGGCCGCCTGGGATGCTTTGCCGCGGGATGCTGCTACGGCAAGCCGACGCAGCATTTCTGGGGGGTGGTCTTTCATAATCCGCTGGCCAATCAGATCACCGGCACTCCGCTGAACATTCCGCTGGAGCCAACGCAGTTGTTTGAGTCGGCGGTGGAGTTGGCCAATTTCTTCTTCTTGATGTGGCTGCTTAAGCGGCGAAAATTCGATGGCGAGATCTTCGGAGCCTTCCTCTTTATCTACGGCGTGGCGCGATTCTTTCTGGAGTTCATTCGCGACGACCCCGGCCGCGGATCGGTGTTTGGCGGCGTGATGACCGGAACACAGTTGATCTCCATCGGGCTGGTGATCGGTGGCGGGTTGATCTGGTGGTTGCGGCCAGGATCGAAGGCCGTGCCGGCGCAGGCAGTCGCGCGGTAGACCCTTTGCCCCTGGATCTCACGGATTCATTTCAACCCGGCTTCCAAAATCTGTTGGTGTTGGAGTCCCACTTCGCTTGCCGGTACTTCCCTCATCGATAGCCGAAAATGATCGAGTTGCTCTCTCCGCTGGCATTTGAGACCGAGGCGTCGTAGATCTTCAGAACGGGCAATGAACTTGTGCCGGAGGGCTCTGGGGCAGCGAAAGTAATACTATGGCCGTCGGGTGAAGAAATATTCTCCACGACGGAAGCGCCGATTCGGACTTTGTTTCCGGTTGCCGTAAATCCTGTTCCACGCACCGTTATGGTGTCACCCGGCGAAACAAACTGGTTCGGATACAGCAGCGAAATCGATACGGGGGCAGGTTTGGGCGCGATTATTCTAAAGGGCAGAGGGTCGATGCTAAGGGCGGAGTTGTCCGTGTTAACCGACAACTGACATGGGCCTGGCAATACTGGGACGCCGCAGAATGTGGCGATGCTTGCGCCGCTCAGCCTTGGACAGTCGTTCACGTCAATGTGCCCCGGAGGGATCGGAAGGCAGCCTCCGTCAATTTCGACACGACCCTCCGGACAACTGACGATTTCGGTGGAGGTTGGTACTTGGAAGGTCAGGGATTTTCCGTCTGGGGCCGCGACCGGATCAGGCATGTAGCTAGTGTCGGCGGTGCTGAGCCGCACGATCATTTTATATAAGTCGAAGCCGCTGCCGTAGATCCTAGCTGTCGCGCCGGGAAGCGCCGCTGGCGGGTCGATTCGCGAAATGAGGACGAGAGTTTTTAGATGTAGCGTCTTCAGCATCGTAGTCACTTGGGCGAACACCTGCTTGAGTTCGGCGCTGCCTTTCCTCGGTAGAGCATCGACGTCGTCGGAGTCGTAGAACATAGTGATTTTGTACTCGCTCTCGGGGCCCTCTCCCCTGAAGAATGAGCCGAACCAAACAGGCTGCCCGCTGGATGGAAAGACACAGCCGCTCCCCGTTTTCGAGCTATCCGTGTAAAGGCTGCCCAAGGATAGAGTTTTCGTAATCCAGACTTCGGAGGTCACGAGTTGCGAGCACTCGGCCCCGACTGCTGGCTGATCTACGTTACGCATCACAGCATCGACGCTGCGCATCCCGCTGACGATTTCCGAGAACCTGCCACCCTCAACCGGGCTGGCGTGCATAAAGATCGGATCGATCGATAGTACGTATTTCCCAGGTCTAAGATTTAATGTCTGGTCTGAGGACCGCTCCACGATCCAGTCGCGCAGGATGCTTATGGTGAGGTAGCGAGTCTCGAGTAAATTTCCGGCTTCGGACTGAGAACACAGGAGTGGGAATGAGTAAATTGCCGCGAAGGCCAGTAGGGCGTAACGAGATACTCGCCATCTGAAATTCAAAGCGACCCTCACTTCTACGCCCTGATTCTACCTCTTACAGAGCCTGCGATCGGCGCTTCGCCGTCTCGGACGATCATGGTAATCTTGTGGCCAAATGAAAAACCTTACACGCCGTCGCTTTGGCCAGACCGTGGCCGGCACCGCTGCCGCTGCTTTGGCCAGCACTTCCCTTCCTGCAATCGCATCCGCGCAAATGCCTTCCGTTCACGGCATCGCAGGTGCGCAAAAACCGGGGCTTATGGAATTTCCCGCCAACTTTATGTGGGGATGCGCCACCGCCGCCTATCAGATTGAAGGCGGGGCGAATGAGGATGGCCGCAAGCCTTCCGTGTGGGACACCTTCTCGCACACTCCAGGCAAAACATTTGAGGGAGAGACCGGCGATGTCGCCGACGATTCTTATCATCTTTATAAAGAAGATGTGCAGCTGCTCAAGAACCTGGGCGCGAAATGCTACCGGATGTCGATCTCGTGGTCGCGTGTCTTTCCCGATGGGACGGGCCAGCCCAACGAAAAGGGTCTCGACTATTACAAGCGCGTGGTCGACGAACTGCTCAAGAACAATATCACTCCCTACATCACGCTGTTTCACTGGGACCTGCCGCAGGCTTTGCCTGGGGGTTGGCAGTCCCGTGACACTTCGAAAGCGTTTGGCGATTATGCGGGCTATATTGCGAAACACCTTTCCGATAAGGTCGGCCATTTTTTTACCACTAACGAATTCGTCTGCTTCACCGACTTGGGTTACAAAAACGGCCAGTTTGCGCCGGGCATGAAGTTGCCCGATGCGCAGGTCAATCAGATTCGTCATCACGCGGTCCTAGGGCACGGCATGGCGGTGCAGGCGATTCGAGCCCATGGAAAAAAAGGAACGCAGGTTGGCCTGGCGGAGAACGCGACCGTTTTTGTGCCGGTAATCGAGAACTCGGAACAGATTGAGGCCGCGCACCGCGCTACACGCGAGGAAAATGCTCCGTTTCTAACGGCGGTGCTGGAAGGAAAATACACGGACGGCTATCTGCAACGGGAAGGCGCGAACGCTCCCAAGGTGGAGGCCGATGATATGAAGATCATCGGCAGCCCGCTCGATTTCGTCGGCCTCAATGTATACACGCCGGAGTATGTACGAGCGGACTCGTCTGCGGCCGGCTACAAAATCGAGAAGCGGCAGAGTTCGTTTCCCCGCATGGCTTCGACGTGGCTGTACATTGGTCCCGAGGTGATTTATTGGGCGGTGCGCAACGTCAGCGACATCTGGAAGCCCAAGGAGCTTTACATCACCGAGAACGGCTGCTCGGCGGATGATGTGATCGCTGCCGACGGGCGCGTTGAGGACACCGACCGCGTCATGTACCTGCGCAATCATTTAACGAACCTGCATCGGGCGGCAGCGGAAGGTTATCCCATCAAAGGCTATTTCTTGTGGAGCCTGATGGATAACTTCGAGTGGGCCGACGGCTACAGCAAGCGCTTCGGCATTCACTATGTCGATTTCAAATCGGGGGCGCGCACGCGCACGCCGAAGCTGAGCGCGGAGTGGTACCGCAATGTGATTGCCCGGAATGCGGTGGTCTAAAAGCGAGGAGAGAATGATCCGCCTTAAAGTGAACGGTTCAGAGAAGACCTTCGACGGCGATCCGGAGATGCCGCTGCTGTGGTACCTGCGCGATGTCGCCGGTTACACCGGCACCAAATTTGGCTGTGGCATGTCATTGTGCGGAGCCTGCACGGTTCATCAGAACGGCGCAGCGGTGCGCTCTTGTTCGGTTTCGATGAAAGAAGTGGAAGGCGCAAGCATCACCACGATTGAGGGAATCTCTGCGAACGGCTTGCATCCGGTGCAGAAAGCCTGGATGGAGATAAAGGTCCCGCAATGCGGATATTGTCAAACCGGACAGATCATGCAGGCCATTGCGCTGCTGAACGAGAAACATAATCCCACAGATCAGGAGATCGACGAGGGCATGTCGGGCAATCTCTGCCGCTGCGGGACCTACCAGCGCATTCGGGCAGCGATTCACCAGGCGGCGAAGGAGATGGCATGATTCAAAATGTCAGCCGCCGTGGATTCCTTCAAGGCGCCTTTACGGCCGGAGCATTTGTGCTGGGCGCGCGTCTTTTGCCTGCACCGCTTTGGGCGGCCACGCGCGGCGATTCGGCGGAAATTTTTCGTCCGGATCTTTTCCTTGCCATCGCCAGGGATGGCACCATTACCATCGTTGCGAGCCGCTCGGAGATGGGATGTGGCAGCCGCACCGCTCTTCCCCTGGTTTTGGCCGATGAACTCGATGCTGACTGGGCGAAGGTCAAGATCGACCAGGCCATTGGCGATCCCAAATACGGTGATCAAGATACGGATGGATCGCACTCCGTGCGCAGTTTCTTCGACCAGATGCGCACCGTCGGCGCTACCGGACGCGCCATGCTGATCACCGCCGCGGCTGCGCAATGGAGTGTCCCGCAAAAAGAATGCACTACCGAGCCCAGTTTTGTGTTGCACAAATCGAGCGCCCGCAAGCTCAGCTATGGCGAGCTCGCCTCAGCCGCCGCTAAACTGCCGGTGCCCAAAAAAGAAGATGTTCCACTCAAGAAGCCGACTGAGTGGCGTTACATCGGCAAAGACAATGCGCTGTACGATCTCTCGGACATCGTCACCGGCAAGGCCACTTTCGGCATGGATGCTTCCCTGCCTGGCATGGTCTATGCCTCGGTTGAGCATCCTCCAGTGCTGGGACAGAAGATTAAATCCTACGATGACAAAGATGCTCTGAAAGTGCGCGGCGTGCAGCAGACGGTGACCATTGACCCCTTCAAACCGCCGCATCACTTTCAACCACTAGGCGGGGTCGCGGTAATCGCCGACAACACCTGGACTGCGTTTCAAGGACGCCGTCGCCTCAAGATCGATTGGGAGAGCAGTCCGCATTCGGTTTACAACTCGGCGGAGTTTCGCAAGGGCCTCGAATCCACGGTTCGACAGTCGGGAAAAGTGGTCCGTAATGTTGGCGATGTGGACGCAGAGTTTGCCAAGGGAGGCAAGATCATTGAGGCAGAATATTACACGCCGCATCTGGCGCATGCTTCAATGGAGCCGCCGGTGGCTGTGGCGGAATACCGCGATGGCAAGGTGACGGCTTGGGCGCCCACGCAGGGTCCGCAAGGGGTGCAGGAGACAATTGCGGAAGTGCTGGGCATCAAGAAAGAAGATGTCACCTGTCACGTCACGCTTCTGGGTGGCGCCTTCGGGCGCAAATCGAAGCCCGACCAGGTTGCGGAGGCGGCGGTGCTCTCGAAACATCTGGGCAAGCCAGTGAAAGTGGTCTGGTCGCGCGAGGATGACATTCAATTTGATTTCTTCCACTCGGTAGCGGCGATGTACATGAAGGCCGCGATTGGGGCGGATGGCAAGCCCACGGCGTGGTTGCAGCGCACGGCGTACCCGCCGATCGGCTCGACCTTTGACGTGAACGCTAAATATGCGCTCGATGAAATGGGGCTGGGATGGAACAATCTGCCCTTCGACATTCCCAATCACCGTGCGGAAAACGGCCCCGCCGACGCGCACGTGCGCATCGGATGGCTGCGCAGCGTGGCCAACATCTATCACGCATTTGCCATTCACAGTTTCGCCGACGAACTGGCCAACGCGGCGAATCGCGATTCGGTGCAGTACCTGCTCGATCTCATCGGGCCGGCGCGCATCGTCCCGCTCGAATACAGCAAGGAAGAAGAGGACGAGGCCAAACGGTATCCGCTGGATACGGCTCGCCTACGCCGGGTAGTGGAAGTGGCAGCGGAAAAGTCGGAGTGGGGAAAGCGGCGCAGCGGCCACGGTCACGGCTTTGGCATCGCTGCGCACCGCGCCTTCATGACCTACGTCGCCACCGTGGTGGAAGTGGAAGTGGACGATAAAGGTCAGGTGAAAATTCCCAACGTATGGACGGCCGTGGATGCCGGCACGGTTGTGGCCACGGATAACATCCGAAATCAAATGGAGGGAGCGGCGGCGTTCGGCTCCAGTCTCAGCCTGCTGAGCGAAATCACCGTCCAAAAAGGGGTGGTGCGGCAAAGCAACTTCAACGACTATGAATTGGTTCGCATGGAAAGCGCGCCACGGCACACTAGCGTTACCATCGTGGCCAGCGACGCTCCTCCGGCGGGCGTGGGTGAACCGGGTGTTCCGCCGTTCGCCCCGGCTTTTTACAATGCGATTCATGCTGCGACCGGTAAGCGCGTCCGCGAAATGCCGCTGTCAAAGACGAAGCTGGTGTGACCGCCGAAAGTGGCCTCCGCGGCTTACCAGTTTGCGGAAAACACCTGATTTTGAGGTGGAGCAGCGTTTTAACGCTGCGTTGAGACTTTTCTTTTCTCTCAGGGCTTTAGCCCCCGACGTGACAATTTTAGTTTTCAGCAAACTGTCAAGCCGGTTAATTTTCGGATCTATCTCAGCGCGGCTGAAGGCGCGCGCCTGCAAAGCTCTCCGTGCCGGAAACTTTTCCTATCACGATCGCGGTTAATTTAGAAGACGCAGGCCAGCGTCTCGACCAGTTCCTGACAGCCCGAATGGAGAACGTCAGCCGGGCGCGCGTGCAGCAGCTCATTTCCCAAGAAAAAATTATGGTCAATGATGCGGGCGCGAAGGCTTCGCTGAAGCTGCGCGGCGGAGAATGTGTGAAAATTCTGGGTGAGCCGGAGCGGCCGCCGCTCAAGGCAATACCAGAAGAGATTCCGCTCGATATTGTTTATGAGGACGACGATCTGGCCGTGATCAACAAGCCTGCCGGCATGATGGTACACGCGGGAGCGGGAGCCACCGACGACGCGCGCAATCGCGGCACGCTAGTGAATGCCCTGCTGCATCACCTGGCGAGTTTGTCGGGAATTGGCGGCGAGTTGCGGCCGGGGATTGTGCATCGTTTAGATAAAGAGACCAGCGGGTTAATTGTGGTGGCAAAAAATGATGAGGCGCATCGCAAGCTGAGCGCGCAGTTTGCCGCGCGCGAGGTGAAGAAGAAATATGTGGCGCTGGTGCATGGCTGGGTGAAAAAAGATTCCGGGACGCTGACCCAGAGCATCAGCCGCGACCGGGTGCGACGCACGCGGATGACAACCAAGCTTGAGGGCGGGCGGAAGGCGGTGACGCATTATCGCGTGCTACGGCGGCTGGATACCAAGTTCGGAAAATTTACCTTGCTCGAAGTGAAAATCGATACCGGACGAACCCACCAAATTCGCGTGCATGTGGCAGCGATGGGGCATCCGGTGGTGGGGGACACGATGTATGGGGCGCCAGGGAAGGCGCAGGGAAAGTCAGCCGCGATCAGCTTGTCGAGAAATTTTCTGCACTCCGCTGAGTTGGAGTTTCGGCATCCGCGGAGCGGGGAAATGATCGCCTTGAAGAGCGCGTTGCCCGAGCAGTTACAGGAGTTTCTGCGAAGGGTAGAGGCGGAGTGAGGGCTTTACTTATCCTGGATCTTCTTACTTTCGTCCGGCAGAAACCCTTCCCTGCCGCGCCATATATTGATGATCCAGCGCCTGACGGATCAAGGTCTTGATTACAGCCTGGCGGCTGATGTTCAATTCCGTGGCCGCCCGGTCGAGTTCTTCCAGCATGCCTGCCGTTAGATCGACATTCACCCTTTGAATCGGACTCTGCATGCGCCCGCGATTGGTGAAGAAGCGCGAGACATCCCGGCCTTCGTCTGCCATGCGTGCGATGGTTTCAGCCGTTACAACTTTCCCGCGTTTACGAGAGTTCTCCATAAAGTTCCCGCTCCTGCTTCGTCGCCGTCCAGAGAGTTACCAGATGGTAATACTCTCCGTCTGCATCTTCGCGCACTTCGAAAATGGCGCTGTACAACTGCTCTCGGACCCACCCAATGGCGCGGTATGTTCCGGCAAATCCGAGCGCTGATCGACGTCATGGGGATGCGAAAATATTTCCTGTACCTCTTCGAATCCGATTCCCCGCTTCGGATTAATCCTTAAATGTTCGCTCTTTCGCCGATCAAAACGATCCGCATTAGTATAACAGTTATACCACGCCAATACGAGGGGCCGGAGTGCTGAAGTGCTCCACGAAAGCTCAACCTCCAAGGTCAAATCGAAGGAACGCCATTGCGGATATAATGAACAACCAATGACGGGCATTGCTACGAGAGACATTCAACTGGACCATTTACTTTTGAAGTGGGCGACTGCTGCATTGCTGGCGACGGCCATGGCAGCCGGCGCGGTCGCTCAGTCGGCGCAGTCCACGGCACCGGCCCAATCTTCACCTTCGCCGCCGCAGTCCCCGGAACAAACTCCCACCCAACCCAGTGGAGAGAATGGGGAAGCCACCCTCAAGGTCGGCATCAACGAAGTGAACGTCGTGTTCACCGTGACCGACAAGCACGGCAAGCTGGTCACTGACCTGAAGCAGGGTGACTTTCATTTTGTCGACGATAACAAGCCGGTGACAGAGGTTCGCAGCTTTCACGCGGAAACAAATCTGCCTTTACAGGTGGGCTTGCTGATCGACGCCAGCAACTCGGTGCGCGACCGCTTTAAGTTCGAACAGGAATCGGCCATCGAGTTTCTGAACCAGACAATTCGCCGCGGCTATGACGAGGCGATGGTGGTGGGCTTCGATGTGACGCCCGAGGTGACGCAACAGTTCACCGACGATCCGGAGAAGCTCGACCACGGTATCCGCGAGCTGCGGCCGGGTGGGGGCACGGCGCTGTACGATGCGCTGTATTATGCGTGCCGCGAAAAGCTGATCAAGCAGCCGAAGAATGGGCCAACCAGGCGGGCGATCATCCTGTTGAGCGACGGCGAAGATAACCAGAGCCACGTGACGCGCGAAGAAGCGATTGAGATGGCGCAGCGCGCGGAAGCGATCGTGTACACGATCAGCACGAATGTGAGCGGGACCAAGGGCACCGGCGACAAAGTTCTGGAACGAATTGCGGATGCGACTGGGGGCAAGGCCTTCTTCCCCTTTCAGATTCGCGATGTGGCCAACGATTTCGCCGAGATTCAGCAGGAGTTGCGCAGCCAGTATGACGTCTCCTACAAACCGGCGGACTTCAAGTCCGACGGGCACTTTCGGACCATTGAGATTGTCGCGAGTGATCGCAAGAATTTCCGGGTGCGGGCGCGGCGCGGCTACTTCGCCGGGCAGTAGTGCGTGAAATCAGAAGTGAGAGGTCAGAATGCAGAAGTAAAGCGAGCATTCACTTCTGCATTCTGACTTCTCGCTTCTGACTTTTTCTATGCCGGGATACTCGGGGAAAGTACTTCAGAAAAAGTTGGGCATCAAAGCTGGCGCTCGCGTGCTGTTCGTGGGAGTACCTGCCGACGTAGGCGCAGAGCTGCAGGGTGCGTTGGCTGAATGCGAGATAAAGACGGAAGAACTGGATTTTGCGATGCTGTTCAGCACGTCTCGCGCGGAGTTGGAGAAGGAGTTCATGCGGGTCGCGTCGCGGCTGGCCCCGGCGGGAATGTTGTGGGTTAGCTGGCCGAAGAAGAGTTCCCGCGTGGCGACGGACTTGAACGACAACGTCGTGCGAAAAATTGGGCTCGACGCGGGACTGGTGGATGTTAAAGTTTGCGCGGTGACGGATGTGTGGTCGGGGTTAAAGTTTGTGCGGCGGGTAAAAGACCGAAAGAAACACACAAAGGAACCCGCCCGCAACGTGCCGGCCGGTTAGCCGGGAAAGTTGAGGGCGGTTCGCTTCTGCAAAAAATTCCTGAAATCGTCGGCACGAATCAGGTCGTGGTCGTGTCCCGCACCAGATGTCCGGTCAGAAATAGCACGGCCAACAGCAACAGCAGATTGACCATCAAGCTGCCCTCATGGATCATCCACTGACCGGCGCACCAGAGAATGAGGAGCAAAATAGAAATCACCAGAAACCCGTTGGACTTCATTATTCTCTGCCTCCCTTTCTCCAGGAGCCGCCGGGTACAAATTATTTATAAGATGGGCAAGAGCCGGAGAGTATCGGAGGAAGACTGTAAATCGCTCCGCGTCGAATTGTAGAAATCAGGGGACAATCTGGGGCAAACAAATTAAGGAGCGGCGATGGTGCGAGTCGGGCTGATTGGCTTTGGTATGGCGGGGCAGGCGTTTCATGCCCCGGTCGTTCGGGGCGTCCCGGGGATGGAGCTAGCATGCATTCTGGAGCGGCGAGGAACGCAGGCGCAGGAAAAATATCCAGAAATTCGGGTGGTGCGTAGGCTGGAGGAAATGCTGGCGGATGAGACCATCCAGCTTTGCGTGGTGGCTACGCCCAACGATTCGCACTTTGAGCTGGCGCGGGCGTGCCTGTTGGCTGGGCGGCATGTCGTTGTAGACAAGCCATTTGCGCCCACTCTGGGCGAAGCCAAGGAGTTGGTGCGGCTGGCGGCGGAGTGCGGACGGCTGATCACGGTTTATACGGAACGAAGATATGACGGGGATTTTGGCACGGTAAAAGAAATTGTGCACTCCGGCAAGCTGGGCGATGTTGTGGAGTATGAGTGCCGCTACGACCGGTTTCGTCTGGAGCCGAAAGCGGATGCATGGCGCGAGCGGGCGGATCAACCGGGCGCGGGAGTGCTGTTTGATCTGGGTCCGCATGTCATCGATCAGGCGCTGGTATTGTTTGGCGAGCCCCAGTCGATTACGGCGTCGGCTTTTTGCCAGCGGTCAACCTCGAAGGTGGATGACTCGTTTGATGTTTGCCTAGAGTATCCAGAGCGGCAGCTCAGGGCGATGGGACGGGCGCGGATCATTGCTTATGCGCCGGGGCCGCATTTTCTCATTCACGGCACCCAGGGATCGTTTGTGAAGTATGGAATGGATCCGCAGGAAGCGAGACTGCGCGGGCAGAATCCGCCGCAAGGTCTGGACTGGGGCGCCGATTGGGGGGAAGAAGCGGAAGATCTATGGGGCACGCTGAGCTTGGTGGGTCAGCCGAGCGTGAAGATAAAAACCGCGCGAGGAGATTATCGCGAGTTTTACGCCAACGTGCGGGATGCGATTGAGAAGAAGGCTGGGCTGGATGTCACGCCGGAGCAGGCGTTGCGGACGATGCAAGCGCTCAGGCTGGCGCACAAGAGCAGCCGGGAGCGAAGAACTGTACAGTGGGACGAAGCGGTGGAGTAGTTCAGTAAAAATTCAGCGGTGTGGAGGAGTCGATGTCCCGAATACAACGCACGATTTTTTTCGGATTATTCTTGCTGTCAATCTTGCGCCTGGGTTTTGCGCAAGAGCAGGGCAAGGCGCCGATGCCTTCCGCGGCTCCGGCGACCGAACCCGCGGCGAAGCCGGCGGACGTAGCTTCGCCCGATGCCATCATCGCGGCTGTTTACGATGTAATATCCGGCCCTGCCGAGCAGAAGCGCGACTGGGAGCGCATGCGCTCGCTTTTTTATACTGGGGCGCGGCTGATTCCCACCGGGGCCAACAAGGAGGGCGCCGGAATAAAAGCGACCTCCCTCAGCGTGCAGGAATACATCGATCGCGCCACTCCTTACTTTGAAAAGAACGGCTTCTCGGAACATGAAATCGCGCGCCACGCAGACAAGTGGGGGAACATCTTCGAGGCGTTCAGCACCTACGAATCCAGGCACGACGCGAAGGATCTGACACCGTTTGCGCGCGGCATCAATAGCTTTCAGCTCTTTTTCGACGGGACACGCTGGTGGATTCTGACCATCTACTGGCAGGCGGAGTCGCCGGAGAATCCGCTGCCGCCGGAGTATTTGCCGCACTCGCGGTGAGCGGAAGCAAGCTGTATCCAGAGCAACATCAAGAGCAAAGTCAAAAAACAAAAGCAAAGTCAAGAGCAGCGGGCAGGAGTGCCCGCTCCACACAACCTGGTGTCACCTTTTTACAATTCGGTGACATTTTGTCGCCGCCGAAGTGGAAAAATTGGGCGCGAGTAAATCTTCCCCTGCATCAGGAGCGATTTATGAATCTGCGCGCCAGCTTTTCACCCTTTGCTTTCGCTGTTTTGGTCGCGGCTGCATCGTCGATGTGTGCGGCTCAAAGTTACCGTGTCACCGACCTCGGCACGCTGGCGGGCGGCAACGCCAGTGGCGCCAAGGGAATCAATGCCGTCGGCGAAATCACTGGCTACTCGTATGTAAAAGGCGGGGATTCCGACGTCTTCACTTACAGCGACGGCGCTATGACCAACCTCGGCACGCTTGGCGGCAAGAGCGCCATCGGCAACGGCATCAACGCCTCCGGCCAGACTGCCGGCTATTCCACCAACTCGGTCGGCACGTATCGCGCCTTTATGTCGACGGGCGACACGCTCACCGACATTGGCGATCTTGGCGGCGGCTCGGCAGTGGCCTATGCCATCAACGACGCCGGCGCAGTGGTAGGGTCGTCCGTTACTGCGGATGGCAGCAACCATCCCTTTCTTTATAGCGACGGCGTGATGACCGACCTCGGGACGCTGGGATCTCCCAACGGCACTGACTGGTGGAACAGTGCGCAGGGCATCAACAGTTCGGGCGAGGTGGTAGGGACTTCCTACACCGCTTCGTCGGGTTTTTTCGGCTTCACCTGGATCAATGGAGTTATGACCCAAATGGGTACGCTGGGTGGCTCCTATAGCGAAGCCTACGCCGTCAACAACAAAGGCCAGGTCACCGGCATCGCCTACACCAAGAGTGGTGCGGCGCACGCCTACATCGCGACCAACGGCGTGCTGAAAGATCTCGGCGCGGTCAACGGCCCCAACGGCATCAGCTGGGGATTCGGTATCAACGACTCCGGCGTTGTCGTGGGACAATCCACGACGGCCTCCGGCGAGCAACTGGCCTGCGTTTATATCGGCGGCAAAATGAAGGACCTGAATACGCTGATTCCGGCGGGATCGGGCTGGGTGCTGTTGACGGCGTATGGCATCAACAAGTCAGGCCAGATCGTGGGCGAGGGTACGATCAATGGCAAAGAGCACGGATTTCTGCTGACTCCGCAATAAGGCCGAGATCTTATTTAGCGATTACATTCTTGTCCGCGGATAGATTTCGCGGGCAGGAGTGCCCGCGCCACACCTCCGGCCACTCAAACTCCGGCCACTTTCCTACTGGGGTAGCGGCTGCCTCGGCGTAGCGTAGTATCCGGCCCGGGTTTGGATTTTATAACCCTGCTTGTTCTTGATTTCCAGCTTGCGGTAACTGCCGTCGAGAGCGGTGTTCGCGGGGGTGTAGCCGAGGTTGTACTGGCTGCGCAGTTCGGCGGCGATCTGGTCGAAGGCCTCGCGCAGCTTGTCGAATTTATTGCCTACGTTGATGACACGGCCTCCAGTAGCTTCGGTGAGCTTGCGCATTTCGCTCTCGCCGGAGTAGCCACCCATGGAGTAGGCTCCGTAAAATCCGCGGTCGGCGCAAAGCAGCACGTAGACGATGGCGTCTGCCTTTTGCGCTGCCTCGATGGCGTCTTTGATCTTGAGCTGGCTGCCTTCGTCCTCGCCATCGGTAAGCAGAATCATTGCCTTGCGTCCCACTTCTTTGGCCAGCATGTCGTGCGCGGAGAGATACACGGCGTCATAAAGCACGGTGCCGCGGTTGGCGCCGCCGGCAGTCGGGACAGGGCCTCCACCCGCGCCCGGCATGGGCCCGGTGCTGAAGCCGGTGTTAATTTTCACTTTATTCAGCGCCGCCTGAAGCCGGTGGACATCGCGGGTGTAATCCTGAACCAGTGACGCGTCGACGTTGAAATCGATGACATAGGCTTCATCCTTATCGGTGAGAATCTGGCGCAAAAACGCGCCGCCCACTTCTTTTTCCATGTCGAGGACGCGCAGCTGGCTGCCCGACGAATCGATCAACATGCCGAGAGTCAGCGGAAGATTCGATTCGGCGGCGAAATATTTAATGGTTTGCGGCTTGCCATCTTCAAAAACCTGGAAATCGTCTTTGGTTAAATTGGGGATAAGCGCGCCGTGCTTGTCTTTAACGTTGAAGAAGACTCCGACAACGTTCACGTTGACGGTCAGGTTGCCAGCCTGCTGATTCTCCGGTTGCTGGGAGTTCGCCGGCTTCTGCGCCGCGGGCGATGGAGAATCAGCCGGCTTGGAGGCTTCTGGGCTTGGGGATGCGGGGCTTTGCGCCCGTACCACCGGGACGCCGGCCCCGACAATTGCAAGCAAGATTAGAATGGAGATGGAGACGGGAACCTGCTTCAAATTACGGTAAGCGGAAAATTTCGACATGCCAGCAATCCCTCTTCGGACATTTGTTAGTCTAACCCTTGGAGTTAGATGCACCAAATGGCCGGACCCCGGCATCCCAAGGAATGAAGATTGATTCTGAAAGACCAAAGATTGATCCTGAAAGACCGAAGATTGATTCTGCCGGGGAAGCAGCGCAAAGAGCACGAAAACCAAAGGACGGACGGTATTGGTGAGCATGAAAATGGCGGCTGATAACGGGAAGTCCATGATTGGACGCAGGGATGTTCGTGGGGATGTTCGCAAAAACGATTGGCGTATGAGCACAAGCATCAAAACAGCTGCGGTCGGGATTGTTCTGCTGCTGGCAGCCGTCTGCGCGATAGGTCCGGCGGGGGCTGCGCAACTTTCTTCGCAGCAGCCGAGCCAGACATCCTCGGGGCAGGCTGGGTCAAGTCAGCCTGGGTCAGGTCAGGGGTCGCAAGCCAGCGGCCAGACGACCCAATCCCCACAAGAGTCCGGCCTTCCGGATGCGCCGGCAGTGCAACCATCTGCGGCTGCGCCGGAGCCTCCGCCGGTTCCGAAGCCGGAACCCAAGAAGCCGGTCCAGCGCGATCCCTGGACCAACCAACCCATCAATCAAACCGCGCCCGAGCAGCCTAGCGCGGAGCAACCCGCCACGGGCGCATCGAGCAGCGAGTCATCTTCTCCTCCGCCGCCGATGCCGCCCGTGAAGACCATTCCGCCGGGCACCTCTACAAAAACGCCGAGCGGGCAGGAAGAGCTTACCCTGAAAATTACCACCAACTTCGTCCAGGTTCCGGTGGTCGTGAAAGATCACAATGGCCACATGGTGGAGGGATTGCTTTCCACAGACTTTGTAGTCAAAGAAAACGGGGTCAGGCAGAAGCTTACGTTTTTTACCGCCGATCCGTTCGCGCTTTCGGTGGCAATTGTGCTCGATCTGGGCATGTCCGATTCCGCAGTGCAACAGGTGAACCAGACCTTTCCGGCACTAGTGGGGGCGTTTGCTCCTTACGATGAAGTAGCGCTGTACACCTATAGCAGCACGGTAAGCCAAGTCACCGATTTTACCGCGCCGACCCAGAAGCTCAGTGCGCTGCTGAATCAGATGAAGACGGTGCGCGGACAAAACAATGGGCCGCCGGTTTTGGCCGGGCCGCTTGCGCCCAACGGGCCCATCATCAATGGCAAGCCGGTGGATAGCCCGACCGAGCCGGTCTACACGCCGTCGAAACAAGCGCATGTGCTGAATGACGCCATTCTGCAGGCGGCGCTCGATCTGCGAAAGCGCGGGCGCACACGGCGCAAGATCATTCTCGTGATCAGCAATGGACGGGAATCCGGCAGCACGGCCAGCTATAAAGACGTCAAGCGGGTCTTGCTCACCAATGAGATTCAGGTGGTCGCGGTCCAGGTGAGCAGCGCGGCGCTGCCGGTTTACGGCAGGCTCGAACGTTTCCACATCCCGGACCAGGCCGTGGGCGACATTTTGCCCAAATACACCTCGGCGACCGGCACCGGCATGCCCTATTCGGAGCTGTCGCGCAGCGCGATTGAAGATGCTTACGCCCGCGCCATGAGCGAAGCGCGCAACCAGTACACGCTGGGCTATACGCCAACCAAACCGAAGACGCCGACGGCCAATCCTTATCGCAGCATCGAGGTACTGGTGGAGCATCCCGGGCTGAAGGTGTATGCCAAGGATGGATATTATCCGGCCCCGGCGCCACGGTAGGGCGGAGTGGCTATTCTTAATTTGCGAAGCGGCCAATGAATAAATCTGCCCTATCGCTTATCTGGCAGGGGTCAAAACGTGTAATGGCCTGATTTCGACAGGGAACGTCGCGGTTCCTTTGAAGGTGCTCTTTCATGGTGACTGAGCAATACGATACAGCCTCACTACTCGAGACGAGCCACACTAAAGGGAGTCTAGGCAAGACAAAGGCTCACTATGCTCCCCCAGATAACAGGTAATTCGCGTAAGGTGCTGCTGGTGGATGACGACGAATCTGTTCGGCAAGTAACAACCCTCCAGTTAGCAGGGGAAGGATTTGAAGTGGTCACGGCCGCCAGTGTGACCGAAGCACTTCGACTGATCACGAGCGAAAGCTTCGACGTGCTGATCACGGACCTCAACATGCCAAATGCAGGCGATGGCTTTACCGTGCTCACAGCGATGCGCCATTCCCAACCCGGAGCCTTGATATTGCTGGTAAGCGGCTATCCGGACGTTGCGCGCGCCATGGCCACCATTGCTTTAGAGCCGGACGAAATTATGGTAAAGCCAGTCGACATGGCAAGCGTGATCGGTCTTCTCCGGGAGAAGATCTACTCGCGCAAACCAGCCCCACGCGTGGACAAACAGAGGGTGGGCGTTATACTTCTCCGCTGCTTGCCTTCGATCCTCGCGGGCTGGTTGACGCGCGCGAAGTTAAGTCCCGAACTCAATCATCTCCGGCTGCCAGATGGCGAACGCACCGGGTATTTGTCGAAACTGATTCAAGACGTGGTAAGGCGCCTGAGCGAGCCGCACGCACCTCTACCCAGTGATGCGCTCGGTTCCACTTCAGCGGCAGAGCATGGAAGAATGCGCTATCGCCAAGGCTACACTTCCGCGATGCTGGTGCATGAATCTCGACTACTCCAAGTGACCCTTTTTGAGACACTGCAAAACAACCGGAGCCTTCTGGACTTCAGCTTGTTGCTGCCGGATGTCATGAAGATTGCGGACGAAGTTGATGCGCAGTTGACCCAGGCGATGATGAGTTTTGCGGAGGCCCGGGAAGACGGGGCCGCCGCCTAAGCAGGAAAGAGGTCGACACTTCACCGAGCAGCACTTCGTTGAGACGTGGAGCCGGGGCTTCAATCATTGATGCGGGTGGGGGAGCGATGCCGTCCCTTTTGAGCCGTCCTCGTCCACCAATTTCCGCTTTTGTTCCTCGATCCAGGCGTCGATCTGTCTGTGCAAACCGCTATCCGTACATTCTTGGCGGGCCTTTTGTAGCCGTTCGATTTCAGCTCTGATACCCGCGACCTCGGTGCGCGAAATCATGGCAGAAGTGTACGCCACCACACAGACAAATCAAAGCGGAAGTGCATCGCGTGATCCGCGTCACACGCGTGCAAATGGAGTAACATCGCCATTTCACTCATTGGCCCTCGGAGGCTCGAATCGGTGGGGGTAACCTGAGTAACCTGCTTTCGATCCTCCGCGTGTGACATAAAAACCGCAAGCTCGGGCTGAAAGTGTACGCCAAGGATGGATATTACCCGGCCCCGGCGCCACGATGAGGAGAGAGTGGCTGATTTCTTGCCGAGTACTAATTGCCTGACGCCACGAAGGCTAAATCTGCGGAAGGCCCAAGGCGGGCGGCTACTGCAGATTTCTGCCAGAACGCGCCAATGCCGTCGATATCGTGGAGCGGATCCTCGACGCGCCGATCTTTCCGGAAGTCCATAACTGCCTTATTACAGCCAGCCACGGCTCCAAAGTCATCAATGATAACGAACCCTCCGGCAGAGACTTTATCGTACAGATTCGTCAGACCGTCCATTGTCGACTCATACATGTCGCCGTCGAGCCGCAGGACAGCCAAGCTCTTGATGTCAGCCCGTGGCAGCGTCTGGGAAAACCATCCCTTAAGAAATATGACTTGGTTATCAAGCAAATCGTACTTGGCGAAATTGGATTTCACCTCCTCGAGTGAAATCGCCAGCTCGGAAAAGGAGTGATGTTGGTCGTTGGCGTCGGCTGGATATTTCGGATCAGGGACGGGCAGACCGCAGAAAGAATCCGCAACCCACACGCGACGATCCGTCACACCATAGGCCTTCATGATCGCCCGTGCCATGATGCAGGCTCCGCCCCGCCAAACTCCCGTTTCAATAAAGTCTCCGGGGATGTTATTCACGAGCACGTATTCCGTGATTTGCCGAAGGTTCAACATTCGTCGGTTCCCGATCATGCTGTGCGCCTTAGACGGCCAGTCCCTACCCAGTTCCCGTAGCTGCCCGTCGAAAACCTTGGGTGACCAAAAGCCCTGGTTCGGATCTTCGTAGATTGTGTTGATGATGCACTTTTGCACCAAATCCAGATATAGCTTGCGCACTTCGGCGAGACTGTCCATATTTTTCCTGAGGATGAGTGTGTTAAGCCTCCTGATGAGACTTGCAATTCAAATTCCTCATCGCGTTCTAATTCTGCACGAAACTGCCAGCAGGACTGCCGGTTGAGATTTGGCCATTTCGACGGGAAACGCATGGAAGGCCTAGGTATGACGTCCCGCAAACTTGTAAACGGGCTTGTAGTTGATGGTGAAAGATCTCCATTGCAACCAGCGAAATCGATCTAGAAATAGCCCATGCGACCTGAACCGAAAGCCGCCCAAACATTTACTGTGACGTGACGGAGAACTTCCGGAACAGCCGCGAGCAGAAAGGCTGGGGCGAGGGGTTCGTGCCGTTCGTTCCATCGAACGTGGCAATCGCTTGGTACGTCTGCGCCAACTGTTGAAACATCGCGATCGAACTCGCTGCCCTTTTGAGGCTCGAATCGGGGGGGTAACCTGAGTAACCTGCTTTCGATCCTCCGCGTGTGATATAAAAACCGCAAGCTCCCAATTGGGATATTTTTGTGCAGCAGCGCCGCGTGAACCAATGCGGACGGCGCTGATTTGAGGAAAGCTCTTGAGTTTCATCAACTTCGCAGCCCGGGAAATCAATTGCAAGATCGTGTACTACGGCGCCGGGTTGGGCGGCAAGACCACGAATCTGCAGATCATCTACCAGAAGACTGCCGAGCAGCAGAAGGGTAAGATGATCTCCCTGGCCACCGAAACCGAGCGCACCCTGTTTTTCGATTTCCTGCCCCTCGATTTAGGCTCGGTACGTGGCTTCAAGACTCGAATTCACCTTTATACCGTGCCGGGACAGGTGTTTTACGATGCCAGCCGCAAGCTGATCTTGCGCGGCGTCGATGGCATCGTCTTTGTCGCCGATTCGCAAGAGCAGCGCATGGACGCCAACGTCGAAGCGCTCGACAACCTCATGGCGAACCTGAAGGAGCACGGCTACGACTTCAACAAGATCCCCTACGTATTGCAGCTCAATAAGCGCGACCTGCCTAATATTTTGCCCGTAGAAACTCTCAGCAAGGAACTACGCAAAAAGAATGAAGCCGTGGTCGAAGCCGTGGCCTTCCAGGGAAGCGGAGTTTTTGAGACTTTGAAGGAAATCGCCAAGCAGGTTCTGACGGAGTTGAAGGCCGGCGGGTAGCATTCGCACAATCCAACTTTCTAAACCATAAAGGATACGAAGTCACGCGAAGGTAGATTTCCTCCGCATGCCTTCGTGTTTTTGAGAATTAGTACACTTCATCCAAATTCTTGATGCCCCGCAGAAGAACTTTAGTTCCCGTCTTTATGCCCTATTTATGCGGCTCTTATGAGGTTCTTATGCGTGGGGTTCTACCCTCAATTGCACGGTGGTTCGCATCCTGTGAAGTGAAAAAGCGACTCCACTCTGCCTGGAGGGTGTTTCCGTGCTCAGACCGTCGTCGGTTGCGACTTTGTCGTTTGTCCGCATCGCTTGCCTGTTTTCGCTCGTGGCTTCGCTCGCTACTTCCATTGTCACCCCGGCCCACGCCCAATCCACCTTCGGCTCGATCGTCGGCGTAGTCCATGACACAACGCAAGCCGTGATTCCGGGAGCTTCCATCTCGCTCCGCAGCGTGGAAGAGAATAGCACTCGCTCCGCCACATCCGATCAGAACGGAGCCTTTGAATTTGTGAACCTCAAGCCCGGCCACTATGCGATTTCCGCCCAAGCCGAGGGCTTCGCCGACTTTCAAATTCCCTCCGCCGAGCTCACAGCGCGGCAAACGCTGCGCATCGATGTGGCGATGGGGCTAAAGAGCCAAGTCCAAACGGTGGAGGTTTCCGATACCGTAGCTGTCATCAATACCGAAAATGGGACGATCACGGATTCGGAAAACAACCAGCTCATCACTCAGCTTCCGTTAAATAACCGCGCGGCCACGACCAGTCCGCTGGGTGCGCTTGCGCTCTCACCCAATGTGCAGCAGGACAGCTCCGGCAACATCGCTCTCGGCGGAGCCAGTTCGGCAATGGTGAACTTTTCCGTCGACGGCATTTCCACCAGCAACGTGAGACAGAATGGGGCGCTGCAGGATGCCTATCCTTCGCAAGAAGGCATTGCCGAGGTGAAGGTAACGGCGTTCAACAATAGCGCGGAATTTTCCCAGGTGGGCAACGTCACCTTCACCACCAAAAGCGGCACCAGCAATTTTCACGGAAGCGCTTTTGAGTATTTGCAAAACGATGCTCTTGATGCCGACCCCTACGGATTCGCGGGCAAGGCTCCCCGGCACTTCAATACTTTTGGCGGATCGCTGGGTGGACCGCTCGTCTTCCCACATCTACTGACCAAGCGGGATCGGACGTTTTTCTTCCTGGATTATGAAGGCAACCGGCGCTCCACCGCTACGGCCGAACAGTTCCTGGTCCCCACGCAGGCCGAGCGCAATGGCGATCTGAGCGCTCTCGGCGGTCCCATCATTCCGAGCGGCAGCATCAGCCCCACGGCGACGGCGCTGCTTTCGTATTATCCGCTGCCCAATGTCACGGGACAGTCGAACTACAACTACGAAACTTTTCAGACGACGCCGGCCAGCACCGATGGAGAAGATCTTCGCATTGACGAAACCATTTCGGCGAACCAGTCGGCGTATGCGCGCTTCAGCCGCAAAAACATTACCGAGGACTATGCTAATCCTCTGCTGCCCAACGATTCCGACAGCGTGCACAACCGCAGCCTGCTGATTTCACATACCTACGCGATCACATCGCATCTGGTGAATGAATTCCGCTTTGGATTTACTAACGTGATGACAAATGTTGGCTTTCCCATTGAAGGCGCAGCCGCGCTGTCCCAACTCGATCTGACCGGGGTGAATATCAGCCAGCATCCCACCACACACGCTTTTCCCACTTTCAACTTCAACTCCGGGACCGGATTTACGCCGATCGGCCGCGATAAAACTGGCATCACGCAATCGCGTACCACCGAGTTCACCGACAACGTCAGCTACAATTTCGGAAAGCACACCTTGAAAGCCGGGGTCGATGTGCGGCGGGTGAGGTATGCCGACATCGAGACCTTCCTGCCCTCCGACGATTTTGGATCGTTTACCTTCGAGCCGACTTTCACGGGCAATGCCTTTGGCGATTTTCTGGAGGGGCTGCCCACTACTTTATTTTTTGCAGTGTCGAGTCCCGATGTGGCGGGAACGGCCTGGCAATACAGCGTCTTCGGCCAGGACGTATACCAGATCAACAGCCAACTGACGCTGACCTATGGCCTGCGCTGGCAGATTCTGCCCGGCTTCAACGAAGATGGCGGCAATCTGGCGAATTTCGATCAGAGAAATAATTCGATTGTCGTGCCCAACGCTTTGGCGGGGTATCTGAGCCAGCAAAATCTTCAGACATCGAATCTGGCGTTCCAGCAGTCGTTCAACGCCTGCAATCTGGCTTACAGCGCGCTGTCTTGCACCAACTACGTCACCGCCACCCAGGACCACCTTCCGCAATCGTTGCGCAACATTTACATGCGTAATTTTCAGCCGCGCGTCGCTCTTGCCTGGCGGCCGTTTAACGACACGAAAACCGTGGTTCGCGCCGGCTTTGGCGTTTTCACCATGACGAATCTGGGCCCGTTGTCGTTCAACAACAGCGGCAATCCAACTTCGGCGCTGCACACCTACACCAACACTCTCACCGCAAGCGGAACTCCACTGATCCAGTTCCCCAACACCGCGCCGCCAAGCACTGGAGTTCAGTACGGCGGAGGAAGCCTGGATCAGGGCGTCGACCCGAATTATCGCGATCCGCAAGCCAACCAGTGGAACTTTACCGTGGAGCGCCAGATCGGCAACAATGACAGCCTGCGCGCCAGCTATGTCGGCATGCACAGCTACCGGCTCAGCGTCACCGAGGATATGAATCAGATCGCGGCCAGCAGCACGCCGTATCAGACTACGGCGGCCAGCCCCTATGTCGATCCGCGTGCGCCTTATCACAACTGGTTTTCTCTCTACAGCACCTTCAATGCCGGCGAAGCGAACTATAACGCGCTCCAGTTGCAGGCGACCCACAGAACATCGCACGGACTGTTTTTGGACGCGAACTATACCCTGGCCAAGAACCTGGCCGACAATCAAGGCGATACTCCGGGGGCGTTTGCCGGAGAAGTGAATTACGGCATTCCCATCACCAACCGCTTCGACGTGGGCAGCGATTACGGCAACGTTGAGGGAACGCGGCGGCAACGCTTTCTGCTGACGGGAATTTATCAGTTGCCTGTAGGACGAGGCCGCGCGTTTCTAAATGGTGGAGGATTGAAAAATGCACTGCTCGGCGGATGGGAGCTAAACACCGTGACTCTGATGGAAAGCGGACCGTGGCTCACGCCCAGCATCAGTCCGGGCGGATGCCAGGTTGCGGTAAATCTCAGCGGAAATTGTCCGACGCTAAACGGCCAGCCGGAGACGAACGATCAATCCAATACGAACATAGTGAACCGTGGCGCATATCTTCGTCCCGACGTGGTGTCAACAAGTTTTTATGCGGGACAATCGCGAGCCCACTACTTTAACCTGGCGGCATTTTCCCCAACGCCGGTGGGCGCGGGGCGCTTCGGAAACGCAGGCGTCGGCATTCTGCAAGGGCCGGGCACGCAAGCGATCAGCCTGGGTCTGGCCAAAGTTTTTCGACCGGCCGAGGGAATACGAGTGCGTTTCGAAAGCACTTTCACCAACGCGCTGAACCACACAAACTTCGCTCCGCCGGCAACCCAGATCGATGTCGCCAATACCTTCGGCGTTCTCAGCGCCCCGCAAACGGCGGAAAACGCGGGCAATCGCACCGGTCAGCTTGCGCTCCGGGTGGAGTTCTAGGGTGAGTGGGACGTGGAGTTGAAATGACGTCACGGAGACTTTGTGTGCGTCCTTCCTTACGTTCCGCATCAGGAAACTGAATGCGCGAACCGATGAGCCGGTGGAAGCCGTGATTGTGCGCAGCGGCCAGGAGCCTAACGTGGTTCATCGAGAAACCACTAATCCATCTTCCGGCCTGCGATTCGATTCGGACGGATTGCTGCTCAAGCGCGCTAAACCTAAGCTCACGAGCGAAACGGCGGCCAGCACGCCGATGCATCCCGGCCACTTCTTCCAGTGCCAAAACCAGGCCGTCAAGGTTGCGCCAAGGCTTCCGCCGAGATAGTAGAACGTGACGTAGAGTCCGGCGGCCGATGAGCGGGCACGGCCGGCAATTGCGCCGGTCTGCACCGTGGCTGCGGCCTGCGCCACGAAGACTCCCGAAGAAAAGACGGCGAGTCCGATGATGACGACAGGCAGCGACCTTACCAGCGTGAGCAGCAGGCCGCCGATCATCATGGCGCAGTAAGCAAGTGCGGTGTGGCGAAATCCAAAGTGATCGAGGAACCTGCCGGACTGCGGGGTGATGACGACCCCGAGCAGATACACAAAAAAGATGCTTCCGAGTTGCGCGGAATTCAAATTGAAAGGTGCAGCGGCGAGATAGAAATTTGTGTAGGTGAAGCAACCCACCAGCGTGAACAAGATGGTCGCGCCCATGCCGAAATTGGCCAGCAGCCGCGGATTGCGCAGATGCTCTCTGGCCTGATGGAGAACCTGCCGCACATGATCGGCGCGCACAAAGTTTTTCGCCAGAGGCAGCCAGGCTCGCACGATTACAGCGCCTATCAGGTTCAGCGCCGCAATCACAACGAATGCACTTCGCCAATGCCAGTGGGCCGCAATCACGCCGGAAATGAAGCGTCCCAGAAATCCCCCGATCACGGTTCCCGTGACATACGCCGACATGGCGCGGCCTACGCCGCGTCCCGCCCACTCTTCGTTGACATAGGCCAGCATCACGGCGATGACGCCCGGTACGAATAATCCCTGGGCAAAGCGCCAGAAAATGAGCTGGCTCAAACTGGTAGAGGTCGCCGCCAGCGCTGTGGGAATTGTCAGCAAAAAAAGTGAAGGGACGATGACCTTCTTGCGTCCGCGCCGCTCGGCGATCATTCCGATCACGGGAGCGATGAGCGCCGTGGCAAATATGGTGGCGCTGACCGTGAAGCTGACCTGCAACTCTGACGCGCGAAAAATCTGCCGGAAGAGCGGCAGCAAGGGTTGCGTCGTGTACACGTTCAGAAATGTGCACACGCCCGCCAGCATGGTTGCAACCGTGGCTTTGTCGAGTTTGAACAAGAGGACGGAGAACTCCACGAGACATCGCGCCAGATTTCAGACATCCACATTAACACTGGAATGACTGACGCAGTCGTTGTTAGTAGATCCGGCTAATGGATCTCGACCTCGCGAAAACCGAAGCCGGTTAGCATTCCAGAGATCGTAGTGCGCGCGTTTTCGGCGGCGGTCTTTAGAATGCCATCCTGCAATGCGGCCTGCTGCAATTGTTGCTCGGCGGCCAGGCGCACTTCGCTCTCCAGATTAGGATCCGGAGAAGAAAACAGGCCGGTGTCGCGCGAATAAACCTTGGTTCGCGCGTTGTCGATGCGCGTGCTGAAGATTTCCGCTGGCGGCAGGTGAATCGAGATTTTACCTCCATCGACGCGAACGTCGTCGGGTTTAAGGTCAGCGAGATTGATTCCGGCGATTACTTCTCCGTGGACGACCAAGAGCAATCGGTCGCCCGCGATAAATTTCGGTACGTAAGGATAATCGTGCTCACCGGAGATGATTTTATCCATGGTGTAGCTGACGGTTTCGAGCCGGTCAAGCTTTTGAATCTGCCGGACGACGGTGGGTTGATCCACGTTGATAGTGGTTTGGCCACCGCGCAGCAGGTGCAGGAGCCCGACACCGGTCGAGATCCAGATGATCACTCCCACGAGCAGCAGGGTAAGGAGCGCCCCTAGCAAGGCTCCGCGAAGCGCGCGAAATCTCGGCGCCCTTACAGGTACTCGTTCGACTTGTGGCGGACTCTCAATCATGGGGCGGCCTTGTCAAAACACACTTTTCGAAACATACTTGTCACACTTTAGATGAGTGTGTGGGCCTCAACGGCGAGGAGAAAATCACGGAAAAGAAAAAAGCGAGTCCCGAAAAAGTTCATTGGGGCCCGCTCTTGTCTCGACCATTAAGCCAACTCGAAGGGCTACGGAGTTATTTCGTAGATCACTCCGCAGCCGCATGACGTGCTTCCTCCGCTGCTGGTTGTGCCGTACAAGTTGCCAGATCGATCCACAGTGACTCCGCCATCCGGATACTCGCCGCCTGCGGTCGCAGACGCGGAAAAATCGAATATCGTGCTTTCGCTGTAGCCCGAGGACTTGGTCAGTTTAATCACGCTGCCCGGCACAGCGTTGCTGTAGCCGGCCAAAGCCTCATACAAGTTGCCGGCTGAATCCATGCTGAGCGATCCGGTGGGGGATGGCGGCGAGGAGTGCGGCACGATGTAAAGACTGCTGATGTTCCAGCCTCCGCTTCCGTGTTGGAGTTCGAAGATCCATCCGCAGCCCAAATCGCCGGCGCATGCGGGAAGCCCGCCCTCCGAGGTGGCTCCAAAAATGTTTCCTTCGGAGTCCAGCAGCAGGTTGCCGGCCGGAAGTGTGCCGTCTACAAAACCTTCAAAGTTGTGGACGGTGGTTTCCTGCCAGCCGCCTCCGGTTTTCGGGGATAGCTCGAAAACTACGCCCTTGCCCGCGGTGCCTCCTCTGGTGGTCGAGCCATAGAGGTTTCCAGCGGTGTCAAAAACCAGGCCGCCCATTGGTTGGTCTCCATCCGTCCCGCGAAAGGTGTGCAGCAGCGCTTCGGTCCAGCTTCCATCGGTATTGCGGAAGAGCTCGAAGGCAACTCCGCAGCCTTCGGAACAGGCGGTGAGCGATCCGCCCAACAAGGTAGTTCCATAAAGATTTCCCGCCGAATCGAGTGTGAGATTGGCGTAGGGGTTGGCCCCATCGGCTCCTCCGGTAAACGCGTGGAGCACGCTGGTTTTATATCCGCCGTGGCCGTTGGGCGACAATTCATAGACCACGCCGCAGCCATGTCCCAGGCAATTGGCCGGATACGGACCTCCCCACTCAGTCGTGCCATAAATATTGCCGGCGGCGTCGATGACTACGCCGGATCGCGGCCAGAATCCGTCGACCCCACCGGTGAAGGCGTGCAAGGTTTTTTCCGTCCAGCCTCCCGATCCATCGGGAGAGAACTCGTAGACTACGCCGCAGGTGCCGTTATCGCAGAGATCATTTGAAATTCCCCCTAGAAAGGCAGTGCCATAAAGATTTCCCGCCTCGTCGAAGACAAGATTTCCTGAATCGCTGCCTGTCGCATCGAAGAAACCGCCGCCCTGCGAGCCATCCATTCCGCCGGTGAAGGTATGCAACACAGATTCAGTTTGAGCCGTAGCCGCGCTCGTCGGTAAGAGAACGGCCGCAAACATCGCCAGGGTGGCGACGCAAATTCTGGAGCTTGCGCTTTGAATGTTTTTCACGGTTTGACATCCTCGTCTTGCTTGGGTTGTGGGCACTGGGGAATCAGTGCCGTGGTTTGAATCTGCGAGGGGGAACGCAGAGATGCACGAAACGAATCATCGAACTGTACCACCTGAGGTGTTAGAGCGCAATCAGATGGACTACTGAAACTTTCCCTTTCAACCTTGCAATTTCCTGCATCTTGACGCGACAACTACGCTGTGAAATTCTCTCGGTTCGGCCTCAGATTGCAATTGCGTTGCTCGCGCCAATTCCCCCGGCGCCAGGCGAAGCATCAATCTCAGCCTTTCATTCTGCGCCATCGACGGCACCATCAAAGGAGAACTTCATGCATCGCGCGCTTGCTCTGCTCCCCCTTAAACTGTCGGCGCTCGCCTTCACTGTACTGATCGCAGCCTTCCCGGGCATCGCGCAGACAGAGGCGATTCTGCATACCTTCAACAACAACGGTAGAGACGGTGCCGTCCCGTATGCAGGCATGGTGCGCGATTCCGCGGGCAATCTTTACGGCACCACCGGCAATTGGGGCAGCGGTACGGCTTGCGGCGGCAACTGCGGAACCGTCTTCGAACTGACGCCGAGAACAACCGGCGGCTGGTCGGAGAAAATTATTCACAGCTTCAATAACAACGGCCACGATGGCTTCGAATCTTAGCGTGGGGAACACGCATCCTACACAGCTTTGGCAGTGGAACGGACGGAACGGAGCCTTGGGGCGGATTGGTTTTTGACCCATCGGGCAATCTTTACGGCACCACCGCAGGGGGCGGCGCTTACAACGACGGAATCGTGTTCGAGATCAAGCGGTAGCCGCCGAGCGCGGGAAAAGATCGCGAGAAAAAAGAGGCGCCGGAAGACCCGGCGCCTTGTCTTTAATCATCTCGCCAGATGCGGGCTAGCGAGTTACTCCTACCAGTCGAATTTGCTTGCGCTAGAAAACCCGCTCTTGCCCTAGGTTTTCAATTACCAAATTCCCCAATTACGAAATTACTAATTTCTCTTATTTGCTCTCCGCGATGGGGCTGGCCCCAAAGTCGCGGCGACTGTTGACGGCGGTTTTAGCTGCGCGCGCGGCAGGAGCATTGACGGCTGCGGCTCCGTAGCGCTCCAAGAGAATCGGTGCCATGGTATTTTCAGCTTCCTTGACGAAGATCATCTGACTTTCAGAAGCCATATCCACGCGGACGAAATCTCCCAGCTTCACCTGTCCGGTCGCAACCAGGTTGGCCAGGGGAAATACGAGATGGCGTTCGATGGCCCGCTTCAAGTGACGCGCGCCGTAACGCGGATCGGTGCCTTCTTTCAGCAAAAACTGTTTCGCTTCCGCCGTGCAATTGAAGACGAACTGGTTGGCGCCGGCGGCCATGAGGACTCGCTGCTGCACCATGCCCAACTCAATCTCGAGAATCTGTGCCAGATGCTCATCGCGCAGCGTCTTGAATACGACCGTCTTATCGATGCGGTTCATAAACTCCGGCGTAAACTTGCGCCGCGCTGCTTCGACCGCGGTGCGCTGAATTTTGTCATCGAAGCTGTTGTCGACCTCCACCGCCTTGGGTGCGAAGCCGAAGCCGCCATCGACCAGGTCGGTCATCTCGCTGGCGCCCAGGTTCGAGGTCAGGATAATGATGCACTGCGAAAGATCGACGCGGCGGTTATCGCCGAGTGTGAGCGTGGCTTTGTCCAGAATGCCAAGCAGCAGTTGCCAGAGCGAATCGCTGGCCTTTTCGATTTCGTCAAAGAGCAGGATCGAGAGCTTCAGCTTGTCGGTGAACCACTGGTTCAAGGCTTCCTGCGTCAGCAGAGGATGAGTCTCGCGATGTCCCAGGTATCCCGGAGGCGAACCGATCAGCTTGGCAATCTCGTGGGAGTGCTGGAACTCGGCGCAATCGATCTTGATGCAAGCACGCGCATCACCGAAGAGCGACTCAGCCATGGCTTCTACCACGCGTGTCTTACCCGACCCGGTAGGTCCCAGGAAAAGCAGGTTGCCTACGGGGCGTCCAGGAGCATTCAAGCCGGCCAGGAACATCTGATAAATCTCAGCGACTTTTTCGATGGCCTGGTCTTGCCCCACGATGCGGCGGCGCAACGATGCCTCAAACTCTCCAGCATCGGCGCTGCGGCGGTTCGGATCGAGCACGGTAGCGAGGTTGGTTCTCATAATTTTTGTTTTTTCTTCCTAGTCTGAGGCCGTATCGCTCGGCCTTTATTTTTTGTCCCGGAGCTCGCAGGCTTTTTTTCTTTGCAACTCCCCCAGGTTTCAAGTGGGACGACCACTGCCAAAATTTGTCACTCGAAACCAGTCGCTTGCCTGACCGATCATGCGTCCGGGCTTGCCTATGGAATAAGCAAGCCTCTGGCCAAGGACAGAAAATTGATCCGGGATCCAAAACTCCTGTATCTGGCTGGAGTTAAAGGCCGGCGACGATATTAGAACAGCTGCCCTTCGAATGGGAAGGGGAAGGAAGAGAAATACTTTGCGCAAGGAGGAAAGAGCAGTGCCCGAAAAGCAGTGGTTTGCGGTTAGCGTTCAGCGGCCTGCGCCTTGCTGCAGGCCGTTCCCGCGGTCTTCCTGGAAACTGCCGGCGAGCAACGAAACTAAAGTCTCAGAATCGAAAAGCTCTTCTCCGCTCCATCATAACTGCTCAAATCTGTCATCCCGACCGAGGGGAATGAGCGGCGAAGCCGATCATTCTCCGCGTGGAGGGACCTGCTTTCCGCCCGCAGCGCATCAGTTGCAAGCGAGCAGCAGGTCCCTCGACTGCGAAGATGTCCGCTTCGCGCACGATCCTCTTCCGCTCGGGATGACAGAGTTTTTCACGCCGATTGTTTCCTTTCCACGAACTGCTTCCCGAGGGGAGATGTCCGGGAGTAACTAGCACCCGCAACACCTGCCGGATAGCATGCGATTTACAGCACTTTTCCGGAGGGTTTCGTGCGCCGCTCGTCCATCCTGACCATTGCCGCAATTTCGTGTCTTCTATTTAGCCTCTCTGCGATTCGCCTCAGCCCGCGCATGAATGAAGCATTCGCCGCGCCGGAAACCGGAGCGCCGCAAGCCGTGCCAGTCGCGGCTGTCAAAGCTGCTCAAGCCGGGCCACTGAAGCCGGTCAGCGCAACCTTGTCGGTGAATGCGGGGGATATTCCTCGTTTACACACATCGACTCCCGGAACTGAAATCTACACGGCAAAGCGCGGCGAAACAATCCCGGCTGTTGCTCGGCAATACTTGAGCCGCACCACCTATCTGACTTCCTCCGAATTGGCGGAGGCGATCCGCGCCACGAACGGAAAGTCCAGTGCCAACGTCCTCAAGACCGGAGAGCAGATCACCATCCCCGGAATTCTCCCCGCGCCCATCGTCGAGCAGACGGTTCCGGTCGCCAAAGATTTTGAAGTCCGCGCCGTTTATCTGACCGGTCTGATGGCCGCCAGCGATCACGGACTGCGCATCATCCGCCACTGGCGCGAAGTCGGCGGCAATGCGGTCGTCTTCGACATCAAAGATTCCGACGGCAGCGTGAACATTGCTTTCGAGCATCCGCTGCTGGGCAAGCATCCGGTGTACATTCACGACCTGCCCAAGTTCGTCCATTTCCTGCACTCGCAGAACATGCACGCGATCGCGCGCATCGCCATCTTCCGCGACGAGCGATTGGTGGTCGAGCATCCCGAACTCGCGGTGCAATCGAAGAAGACGAAACAGCCATGGCGCGAAAACGGCAAGCTGGTGTGGACCGATCCCTCGCAACCCAAAGTGCAGGATTACGACATCGCGCTGGCCAAGTTCGTAGCCCAATCGGGCGCCGATGAAATTCAATTCGACTACGTCCGCTTCCCCGCCGAAGGCGACCAGAAAGATGCAGCTTTCTACTACGAGAGCGAAGGCGCTAAAGCCACAGGTGATCGTGGAGATTCCGCCTCGCCCCGCTCCGGCGGGACGGCCGAGGCGGCCGTCGCCACACGAGCCGCTTCCGGAAAGCTTCAGCGCTCTGACGTGATCGTTGGCTTTCTGAAAAAGGCCTACGCCGAATTGCACCCCACCGGAGTCCTGCTCTCGCTCAACGTCTTCGGAGTCATGGCCTGGCAGCGCCCCGTCGATCTCGCTCATACCGGGCAGGACATCGTCGGCATGGCGAAATATTGCGACGTGCTCTCGCCCATGATTTATCCCTCGCACTTTTTCGGCATGGATAACATCGAGCACCCCGGCGACGCTCCCGAACACTTCATCGGCGAGTCGATGGAGCGCTTCGCACTCATCACCAAAGGCAGCGGCGTCGTCATCCGCCCCTGGCTGCAAGCCTTCCGCTGGCGTACCAAGAGCTACTCGCCCGAATACATCAAAGTGCAGGTCGCGACCGCCAAAGAAAAAGGCGGCATCGGATTTTTATTTTGGAACGCTGCGAACGACTACTCGAAGCCCTACGAAGCGATGCCGGAAATGAAGGCTGCGAATATAAAAGAAGGATCGAAAGAGAATCCAAAATATTTTCGCGGCGACGAATTACCTGTTGTGACCGTCCGTGCGGCGCTAACCCCCTCAGAGCCGCCATCCGTAAACGCACCCCACTAACTGTATGCACGTGGATACTGAAATTTTCTCGCTGCTGGTAACCGTGGCGGCGCTGTTTGTCGTCGGCATCCCCCAAATTCGCCGGACAGTGTTCCTTCCACGTGATTTGCAAATTGAAGATATTCCCGCGGAGAAACTCACGCCCGCGCAAGCCGAATTCCTGGATGCCACCGACCGCCAGGTGGCAGCTCTCAACTATTTTCCGTTCAAGACGTATCACGTGCCCAATCTGATGGGCCATAACATGGTGCGCGTCTACCTCAATCCCTCCGATCCAGCCAAATGCGTGCTCACGATGGTGGCGGCGAAAAACAGAACTCTATTCACCAGCCACGTGGAGTTCGCCACCAGGTACGCTGACGGCACCTGCTTAGCGGTGAACAACAATGCGGTCACCCCGCTCTTCGACCCCGTGCCCGGCATCACCATTCACCGCTATAAAGGCCTGACCGATGTGGAGGAACTCAAGCGCCGCCACGACGCGGAAGCTGAAACCATGCGGCAGCGCGGCGTCGTCTTCTACACTCGCGAAAACTATGTTGAAGACTTCCGCCAATACCATGTGAGGTTCTGCGAGCACCAGCTGGCGCAAAAACTGCTGAGTTGGGATGCCAGCAGCAATCTTTATCGCGCCACCACATGGACGGCAGTGCGTGGCATACGAAATTACTTCAATCCGTTGGCCGGCCAATTCTCGCTGCTCAAATTTCTTGCCGGACTGCTGCTCGGTGGCGGCCTTCCTGCCTTCGTTTTGTACGAGCGCATTCCACTCACCCAGTGGGTGCAATCGATCGCAGGCGCAAATGGCTTCCTCACCGTCCCGCTGCTGACGATCGCCGCGTACACGGTGGCCGGAATCTCCATCGGCCTTTTGTTCTCGCGCAAAACCTTCATTTGGGGAATGCTGCTCGGGATCCTGCCCACGCGCCTGCTCTTTGGGACCTCTGAAATGGGCTACGGCCTTTGGATGGCAATGATCGCAGACCTAACCGGCCGGTTTCACAATCGCCGCAAGAATATTCTGTAGCCAACCTCACGGCTCGCGAGGGCCGCAGCCTCGGATGACCGAAGGCCAGCAAAGCTTTGCAGCTCTAGCCTTGCATCGCTCCCATAGTCATAATATTATGACTATGGGAGCGATGGAATCATGAAGCAGATACCTGCCGGAGTATTCAAGGCGCAGTGTCTTGCCATTATGGATCAGGTTTTGCAGGGCGGTGAACCGGTGGTGATCACCAAGCATGGCAAACCTGTGGTGAAGCTTATTCCCGCCGACCATCCGGCCGACGATATTTTTGACTCGATGAAAGGCAAGTTCAAGATCGTCGGCGATGTCGTCGGACCCGTCTTTGCCGAAGATTGGAAGAACAAGTGATCCTGCTCGACACTCACGTCCTGCTCTGGATGGTGGGCGATTCAAAGCGGCTATCGGCGCGCGCCCGCAAAGCCATCGAAGATGCGCGGAAAAAGACTGGGATTGCCGCCGCGACAATTACGCTCCGGGAAGTGGCGTGGTTGGCTCACCACCATCGCATCGTGGCCGCCGGCGGCGTGGAATCGTTGGTTCGCGAACTGGCAACGCGGGTAATTCTGAGGCCAATTACGCCCGAGATTGCTGCCCTCTCGGTGCGCTTGCCAGAGCACTTTCCCAAAGACCCAGCGGACAGCCTCATCGCGGCGACAGCAATCGCCGAGGGCATCCCATTAGTGACGGCCGATATGAGTATCCGCCGGTCGAAGGTGGTAGAGACCATCTGGTAGCGTACGCTGCGATACATCTGGTCCGCGGGACAGCCGGGCGGCTGTCCCCCACATGAGTTTTGGACTCCCAGGATGTCATCTGTGGTCGCCGCTTCACCGTCCACCCCCCGCGAAACTCCGTCGGCTATAATGCTGTGTAACGTTTGGCTGGAATTTCGCGTCTTATACTTTGGACTTCGCGAAGTTGCGCTCAGCCCTCGTTAGACGAACGAGCCCGAAGGAGTACGCATGGCCATTCAGAAGTCGGAAAGCATCTGGCACAACGGCAAGCTCATCCCCTGGGATGAAGCCACCATTCACGTCATGTCGCACGTGGTGCACTACGGCTCCTCGGTGTTTGAAGGGATCCGTTGCTACGCGCCGCCTTCGGGACCGGCGATTTTCCGCGCCCACGAGCACATCCAGAGGCTGATTAATTCGGCCAAAGTTTACCGCATCGAGCACGACTTCACGCGCGAGCAACTGGTGGAGGGCATGCTCGAAATGGTGGGCGCCAATGGCGTGTGGCCCTGCTACGTCCGTCCGATCATCCTGCGCGGATATGGCGAGGCGGGGGTGAATCCGTTCAATTCGCCGACCGAGATATACATCATCAATTATCCCTGGGGAAAATATCTGGGCGGCGAGAATGACGGCTGCGATGCCTGCGTCTCCTCCTGGACGCGAATCGCTCCCAACACGCTGCCGGCTATGGCGAAGTCGGGGGCGAATTACATGAATTCGCAGCTCATCAAGATGGAAGCCATCGTCAACGGCTACGCCGAGGGCATTGCGCTCGACATCAACGGATTCGTGAGCGAAGGCTCGGGCGAAAATGTTTTTGTGATTCATCGCGACAAGCTGATTACCGCTCCGCTGGGCAACTCGGTGCTGCCCGGCATCACGCGCGATTCGACATTGCAGATTGCGCGCGACCTGGGGATCGACGTAGTCGAGCAGATGATTCCGCGCGAGATGCTTTACATCGCCGATGAAGCCTTCTTCACCGGAACCGCAGCCGAGATTACGCCCATCCGCAGCGTGGATAAAATCAAAGTTGGCAAGGGCGGAATCGGTCCCATCACCAAGGCGATCCAGAAGGAGTTTTATGCCATTGTGCGTGGCGAGAAGGCGGACCGCCACGGATGGCTGACACCAGTGCCGGTGCGCAGCAAACAACCCGTCGGCGTATAATCCGGTTCGCGGTGAACCTATCCGGTGGGGCGCGGCAAGCGCCCTTTCGGCTTCTCCGGCCAGCAAAACATAACCCACCGACAGGAGGAACAAATGTCCCAGCAAGGTTTGACTCCCGAATTCGCCGCCGGCTATTGTGCGATGATGCTCGACGGCATCACGCGCGAAGCGGAAACCACCAAGAAAGTGATCGCCGCCGTGCCCGATGCGGCGTCCAGCTACAAGCCCGATCCGGCCGCGCGCACGGCCAAGGAACTGGCATGGCACATAGCCAGCGCCGATGTTCATTTCCTGGATGGAATTGCCGGGCTGAATTTCGCAAAGACCGGGCAGTCGCCAGCCCAGCCTGAGACCACGGCCGAAGTGGTCGCCTGGTACGACCAGAACATCAAGCGCGGCATCGCCCAGGTCAGGGCAATGACTCCGGAGCAGTTGCTCACGCCCGTCGACTTCTTCGGCGTATTCAAGTTTCCGGCGGTGTTGTACCTCGGCTTCCTCAACAACCACAGCATTCATCATCGTGGAGAACTGGCGACTTATCTGCGGCCCATGGGATCGAAAGTGCCTTCCATCTATGGCGGGAGCTACGACGAGCCGTTCCAGCCGCCCGCAGCGGCGGAGAACGCAGCGTAGAACTTATGTTCGTCTAACGTCCAAGCCGCCCGTAAACGGCGGCTTTTTTATTCGACCGATTGCCGCACCAAGACGAAAGGTGGTAGTGGTCTAGTTTGAATCGGCTTTGAAAGGGCACGGCTTCAGCCGTGCCGTAAGTGCCATATTTTCATTGCGGCTTTAGCCGCTGAGGGATGCCGATTTTCAAACTGCACCACTACCCGAAAGGTTCCTGCATTGACTCTGCGAAAACCGGGTCGCTATACTCGGAGCAGAGTTCGATTCCTGGAGTTGGCATGACCCTTTCCGCCGTAATCGTGGATGATGAACAGCTCGCCCGCGACGAACTTGCTTACTTGCTCAAGAGCGCCGGGGATATCAATGTCGTGGCGCAGGGAAAAAATGGCCTTGAGGGCGTCAACCTCATCAAGGAACACACTCCCGATCTGGTCTTTCTCGACGTACAGATGCCCGGCCTCGACGGCTTCGGCGTCATCAAAAAACTCTTAGACAAAAAGATCCCTCTGCCCAAGATTGTCTTCGCCACGGCTTTCGATCAATACGCCGTGAAAGCGTTCGAGGTGAATGCGGTCGATTATCTTCTGAAGCCCTTCGACAAGAAGCGCGTGGCCCAGGCCGTACAGAAAGCTCGCACCCAGCAAGAAGCGGAAGGCTTGCCGGGAGAAAAAATCGACGCGATCGTGCGCATGTTGCAACGCCCCAAAGCGCAAAGCACGAAGATCCTGCTCAAGGCCGTGGGCCGAATGTTTCTGGTGGATCAGAAAGAAATCTGCTATGCCTCAATCGATGACGGCGTGATTACCGTGGTGACGGCAGGACCTTCCGGGATGGAAGGGCATTCCAACTGCCGAACTCTGGAGGAATTACTGTCGAGCCTCGATCCCGGATTGTTCTGGCGGGCTCACCGCTCCTACCTGGTGAATATCAATCGCATTCGCGAAGTCGTGCCCTGGTTCAAGAGTTCCTACCAGCTGCGCATGGACGATAAGAAGCAGAGCGAGATTCCAGTCAGCCGGGCGCAGACGAAGCGGCTGCGCGAGCTGTTCGGCCTCTAGACTGGAGGCTTGGGCGAGCGGCATCTTTCCCGCATCGGGGTTCTTCCGACGGGATGCCGCCGTTTTTTCCGCTCTTTCGACCGCGGCGAACAGGTCGTCGATCAGCGTGCCCGTATGCAAAATAAATCCATTCCATGCCCCTCGGTTAAGCGGCCACGAGACACGAAACCGGAGGGCGACTCAATTTCGGACCGCCCTCCGACGGTGGGGGAAGAGCTAGACCGCGAGAGCCTGCAGCCCGGAGCGGTCCCGAATCACCAAGGTACTTCCATCCGATCGGATCAACCTTTTCTTCTTCAGGATGGTAAGCAGCCGGGTAACGGTTTCGCGCGAGGAGCCGATGCGCTGCGCCATCTCCTCGTGAGTCATCGCGGGCCGAAGAGGACGTTCCATGCTGGGTAAAATTCCGGGCGGAGCGCATGACAACAATAACCGAGCCAGCTTTCCTGAGGAGGATCGTGCCAGCACCAGATCGTGTATGTCTCGATAAGCCCCTTGGAACTCCCGGCTCAACCATAGAGCAACCTGCATGCCGGCCTCACTTTCGTGTTGAAGAACAGCCATAAAGTCCTTGCGACCGATGAAGTCCAGCTGGCAGGGACCCACAGTTTCGGCGGACATTTCGTAATTTGTTCCAGAGATAACCGCACTGAGTCCAAGAATCTCACCGGCTTCGGACTGTTTCAGGATCAGCACCTTGCCTTCTTTCGAAGTGGTCGATAATTTCACCGTGCCGGAACACAGCATGAATGCGCCTCGCGGCGCCTGCCCCTCCACGAACAACATTGACCCAGCGGACATCACCGTATGATGGCTGACTGCATCAAAGGATCGCAGGACCGGCGCGGAGAAACGGCAAAAAAAGCCTTCCCGGACCGCCTTGCATCCCATGCAACTCTCGATGATTTCGATATCGTTCGAGGTTTTCATGCCTGCCTCCGTCATTCGATATGGTTGTAGATCCGTTGGGAGTGTGTCGCTTGTCGGCGGTGGGGGCCGCACGGCTCGTTCCAGCAGGGCACGGGCGTGTGCCTGTGTATCCGCATGAGAACTACGAGAGGCTGAAATTATCTCCCAGGCCGCGCTGGGATCTCCGCTGCGCTCCCATTCCAGGATGCAAGCCAGGAGATAAAGACCATCTCTTGCTTCAGCGTGGGGGCCGCGAGTGATTGGATCGGCTCGAGGTCCCTGCCCCAAGAGCTTGGGCAGGAGCGCCGAAAGAGCTTTCTGCCGATGAGCGGTCACACCATGCCATGCTTCATTTCTGGTTATTGGTTGAGCTTCCGTGGGAATGTTGGTTACAGCCGGAAGAACCTGCACTAGATGGGTCTGTAGGGCATTCCTGACAATTAACACGTTGGCACCCCTATCCGGGATACGGCCAGATCCCTTCGGGTCTTGCGACCCGCATATCGATCGGGAAAACCCGCGCAATTAATAGATCCGGATGCACAGGCGTAAGCAACTATCGTTCCAGAATTGGCTTAGTTCCAAGAAGGGGGTAAGGCCAAGAAACGAAAGGCATGATGCAGTCGAGCCGGTGGAATTGCAATCTGCGCTCTGCCGAAGGGTCGGCATTTCCACAGCGACCCGGCACTTTGCACAGCATGGAATTCTATTTCAGATTGCATGTCGAGTAATCTTCGGGCGTGATTCGCAGACGCTGGATTTTCGATTGTAGGGTAGTGCGCTTGAGTCCGAGGCGGCGGGCCGCGCCTGTAGCTCCAGAAATTATTCCGTTGGTTTCCCGCAAGATGCTGATAATGTATTCGCGCTCGGTTTCCTCCAGGGTATGATCTGCGCTGCCCAACATTTCCTTGCTGAACTCGGCGAGCGGTGATCGCAACGCGGAGCCATCGGTGAGAATGACCGATCGCTCGATAAAATTCTCCAACTCCCGGACATTGCCGGGCCACTGCCAACCTAACAGGGCTTCCATGGTCTCGATCGGGATGGTTTCGATGTCGCGATCCATGCGCCGGGAGAATTTCTGCACAAAATATCGGACAAGCAGCGGAATGTCTTCGCGCCGCTCGCGCAACGACGGCATTCGAATGGGAAACACCTTTAAACGATAGAAGAGGTCGCTGCGAAAGCGCTTCTCCGCCACGCTTTTCGCCAAATCGAGGTTGGTGGCTGCGATCAGGCGTATATTAATTTTAATCGTGCGATTGCCGCCCAGCCTTTCGAACTCATGATCCTGCAGCACGCGCAGGAGTTTCGGTTGCAGCTCCAGGGGAATTTCGCCCACCTCGTCGAGAAAAAGAGTGCCCTTGTCGGCCAATTCCAACCGGCCTACCTTCTGGCTAATGGCTCCGGTAAACGCGCCCTTTTCATGGCCAAATAATTCGCTCTCCAGCAAGCCGGTGGGGATGGCGGCGCAATTCACGGCGATAAAATTTCGATCACTGCGCGCGCTTATGCGATGGACGGCATGGGCTGCGAGACCTTTGCCAGTTCCCGTTTCCCCTAGCAGCAGCACCGTGGCATCGCTCGGAGCCACCACCGCAATCTCCTGGAGCACGAGGTTAATGGCTTGGCTCTCACCGATGATTTGAGGAAAGTGTGACGAGTTGTGAGTTTCGCCTTCGAGATAGCGCTTCTCCTGCGCGACGCGGCCTCTCAACTGCTTGAGCTGACGGGCGGTACGAGTACTTTCTAAAGCCAGCGCCAGTTGCGAAGCCACGTGGTCGACCAACGTGAGATCGTCCGACTTGAACGCTCCCGGCCGCGTGCTGCCTAACACCAGAACCCCAAGAGCTCCTTTGGGTCGAAGCAGAGGTACGCAGCAAAGCGATTGCAAGCCCTCGGCGAGCAAGTGGTCGGTCGCGCCGGAGGGGAAGCTTTGCAATTCCCGGCGGCTGAAGATTAATGACGAGCGCTGGAGCAGAGCCCTGCCGCACGGATCATTGGGGAAATCGATTTCAGAGTCCACCACCGGCGATCGCATTTGCAAGGGGAAGTCCAGCGCTTGCCGGGACAGCCGTCCGTTGTCTTCGTCGTGTAGCGCAAGAGCCGCATATTCTTGCTGGAAAACCCGGCGCAGGTAGGCCGAGATACGGGGAAAGACTCTCGGTATATCCATCTTCTCGGCCAGCGCACGGCTGACCTCGATCATCACTTGCAGCCGTTTCTTCTCCTCCCGCAAACTTGCGGAGGCTCCGCGCAGGGATTCTTCCAGTTTCTTTTGCTGGGTGATCTCGATGAGAACCGCGCCCACGTGCCTGACCTCGCCCTGCTCATCGACAATGGGAATGAAATGCCCAATCCAGTGTCCGGGCTCAACGCGGGTGGGTAGTGTAGAACTGACTTCGACGTTCAGAAGCGGGCTACGAGTATCCAATACATGCCTGCACTTCCGCTCAATGACAGCAGCGGCAGCGCCCAGCACTTCCTTTCCTATGTGATCCTGGGCGGGCAAGCCATTGATGGCGGCCAGCGTTTGATTAACGGCAACATAGCGAAGCAGCGGGTCAAGAATTGCGAGGCCGACTCTGGCAGCGCTGAAATAAGCCGTCAATAACAATTCCGATTGGAGAAGAGCTTTCGCCGCTTCCTGGTCCCCATAAACTACGTCTGCCATCTCAACGAACGTATGGGAGGGTTGCGTATCTAGTGCTGCGCGTGGCGCACCGAAATCAGACACTACAAAAAAACTCCTTCAGCATCTCCCCCTCAAGAGAAGCACTCGACCTTGGGCAAGAACGAATTATAAGCACATCTCCCGACATATGAACGTCTTTTTTTGACAATATAGGTTTTCCGGACACTGTCGTTCTGGGATGAGGCATGACGATGGCTTGGATCTGGCGTGCTGGGTTGGGAAACCTGCTCCTCTCGAACGCTATAATTAGTCATGGCCCGGGGATGGGAAAGTAAGTCGGTCGAAGCGCAACAGGACGAGGCAGCCTCCCGGCAATCATCTGAAAAGCCGCGGCTGACGCGGGAGGCCGCGTCCCGGCTCCGCGAAAAAGAAAATCTTCGCTTGTCCTTGCAAAGCATTACGGAACTTCTCGAACGGGCCCATGATCCACGTCACCGCGCTTCGCTGGAACGCGCTTTGCTCGACCTTCGTGCCAAGATGGCGCGGGCAGAAAACCAGGGCTAAAGTGGACCGACCACCGGACCCTTTCTCACTTATCCATTCATTTGCGCCATCGAATTTTGCGGGTGGCTGCTTCGCCGGGACTACCCAACTCTTCGGTAACGCGACCGCTCATGGTGCTGACGTATAATGAAGACTTCCATGAAAGCCTACGTGTACGTCTCGCTCAAGAAGAGTGTCCTCGACCCCCAGGGAAAGACCATCCACGGCGCGCTGAAGAAGATGGGATACAAAGGACTGGAAGAGGTTCGCCAGGGAAAGTACTTTGAACTTACGCTCGATGGTGGTCTTAGTCGCGAAGAGGCTCAGGCCGAGGTCGAACGCATGGCCCGCGAAGTGCTAACCAATCCCGTCATCGAAGAGTTCCGTTGTACCGTGGCGGAGTGAAATTCCTGTCTTGAAATTCCGGAGTCATCCATGTGTGGCATTGTTGGGTATGTCGGCAAGAAATCAGTGGTCCCGATCATTATTGAGGGCTTGCGGCGGCTGGAGTATCGCGGCTACGATTCTGCCGGAATCGCCGTTGCCGGCAACGGCGAGGCCATTCAACTGCGCCGCGCGGAAGGTAAACTGCGCAACCTCGAAGAAGTCATCCGCCTGAAACCGCTCGATGGAACCTACGGCATAGGCCATACCCGCTGGGCCACGCACGGGCGTCCTACCGAAGAAAACGCGCATCCCCACCGCGATTGCACCGGCAAGATTGTTGTAGTTCATAACGGCATCGTCGAGAACTATCTCAGCCTGAAGAAAAAGCTGATCGAAGAAGGCCACACCTTTTTGACGGAAACCGACACTGAAGTGATCGCGCACCTGATCGAAAAATATCTTTTCAAGACCGGCAATGGACATCAGCCGAGCTTGGAAGAAGCCGTGCGCAAAACGGTGAAGGAACTCAAGGGAGTCTTCGCTCTGGCCGTGATTTCGGTGAACGAGCGCAATAAGATCGTGGCCGCGCGCAATGGGCCGCCGTTGGTCGTGGGTTTGGGGAATGACGAGTATTTTGTGGCGTCGGATGTGCCCGCAATTCTTTATCACACGCGCGACATTTTCTTTCTCGCGGATGGCGACCTCGCCGTGGTGACACCCGAGGGAGTGCAACTGACTGATTTCGATGGAAAGCCCATTCAGCGCCAGGTGCAGCATGTCACCTGGGACCCCATCATGGCGGAAAAAGGCGGTTTCAAGCATTTCATGCTCAAGGAAATTTACGAGCAGCCGCGCGCCGTACGCGACACCACCCTAGGGCGCATCTCACTCGACACCGGCCGTATCTTTCTCGACGAGATGCAGATCAATGATGCCGAATTCCGCAGCGCGAAGAAAATAAATATTGTGGCTTGCGGCACCAGTTGGCATGCAGCGCTGGCCGGAAAGTTCATGATCGAGAGCTTTGCCCGCGTTCCCGTCGAAGTCGATTACGCCAGCGAGTGGCGTTACCGCGACCCCATCGTCGGTGACGATACCATCACGCTGGTGATTTCGCAGTCCGGCGAAACCGCGGACACCATCGCCGCGCAGCGCGAAGCCAAAGCCATGGGTTCGAAGACGCTCGCCGTCTGCAACGTGGTGGGCTCGATGATCACCCGCGAAGCCGCCGGTACCATCTACACCCACGCCGGCCCGGAGATTGGCGTGGCCTCGACCAAAGCTTTCACCTGTCAACTGACGGCTCTTTATTTGTTCGCGCTCTACGTTGCGCAAGTGCGCGACACGATGACAACCGAAGAGCTGCGCAAGGCCGCCGAGGAACTTACACTCATCCCCACCAAGATCGAAAGCATTCTCACCCATGACGAAAAATGCGAGGAGTTGGCCAAACGCTTTCAGCGGGCGCAGGATTTTCTGTTCCTGGGTCGCGGTATCCACTACCCCATCGCACTCGAAGGCGCGTTGAAACTGAAAGAAATTTCCTACATCCATGCCGAGGGATATCCCGCCGGCGAGATGAAACATGGTCCCAACGCCCTGATCGACGAAAATCTGCCCGTGGTGGTCATCGCCACGCGCGATGTTAATGATCCGGGATCGATGGTGCGCTACGAGAAGACGATGTCGAACCTCAAAGAAGTGAAAGCGCGCTCCGGAGTGGTGATCGCGCTGGCGACTGAGGGCGACGAAGAAATCAAAGAAGCCGCCGACCACGTGCTCTACGTTCCCGCCGCTCCGGAAGAGCTCTCGCCGATTCTGGAAATCGTTCCCCTGCAGTTGCTGGCTTATCACATTGCGGTAAGACGCGGATGCGATGTCGATCAGCCCAGAAATCTGGCCAAGTCGGTCACGGTGGAGTAGTCCAGCCTGGTCTCGCAAGTCCTCGGCCGGCTCCCCGTCGTAGCATAAGACTTGCTTGACACGACGGCAGATACAGGAAACGATGTGTGCTTACTGGGCCGCTTCAACATCGGTGTGGCAAAAATCATCCCCCTTGAATAGCAGCGGCTCGTCCTTGTCCTTCGCCAGGGCGTACGCAAAGCAGTCTCCCAGGTTTAGCCCAGCTTTGTGCCGCCCCCTGCCGAAATCGCGATAGGCCTGGCGGGCGATCTCGGCTTGCCTTGGTGTCACGGCTTCCACCGTAATCCTTGCGGTGCGAAAAAAATCATCGAATCGCCGGCTGGCGATGGCGTCCCTTGCACTGTCGATGACAACGGCAGTTTCCACGTAGCTGACTGCGGAAACGCGGCATCCCGGAGGCGAGTCGACTGCGGACTCGATCGCTTTTGTGAAGCCCGGTGCCTCTGGCTCGGCGCGCAGAATCGCGACAATAGAAGATGAGTCGAGAATCATTTCCACAGCCCTCGCTCGTCATAGAGATCATCGATCTCCATCGGCTTCGAGGGGCCTTTGAGTCGGGCGGCACACTCTTCTCCAATCTTCAGCAACTTCTCCGCCATGCCCTGCTTCGATTTGCCCCGGACGCGCTCCAGTCGCTCCCGAATCGCCTCACTCACGGCAACCGTCATGCTCTCCCCGGTGGCACGCGCCAATTCCTGCGCCATCCGGTGCGTGTTTTCGTTTTTTATATTGAGACTCATCGAATCCACCGTTCTACCTTTTCTGTCTACCATTCTACCATACTCAACAATCGTCCTAAAACCAGCGCCAAAGCTGCAACCCCCGCGCCCCATACCGCGAATGCCACATCCACAACCCATCGCGGCGCAGCTCCCACCCGCCTCAACAGAAATGGAAAGAAGTTCCACGTCGTGATGTGAACGTAGTCCCAAGCATCCTGCGTCATCGACTCGTTGTTCAATCCCCAAGCCTGCATCTTGCCCAAGGCAAAGGCCACGATGTTTTTGAAGCGCAAGGCAATCACGAATGTCGGATGCCCCAAGGTCTCCATCTGATAGATCTCAAGCGGCAGCCAAAACGCGAGTGAGACCAGCTGAATGATCAAGCTCACGGCAATAACCACCACGCCACCTCGCCAAACCCACGGGCTTATGCTTTCGCGATGGCGAAGCAGCAGCGGGACCGCCAGTAACGTGGCCAGCTCGACCGCGGTCGAAACATAGCGATCGCCCCAGGCGAAGTCTCCGGCCCAGTACGTGTATTTCGCATAAAAACAGATGTAGACAACCAGTAGCAGAAACGATGCCACGCCATAGGCGCGAAGCGGGGGTGCCAAGCGTTTCCACAGCATCACCAGCAGCATAATCGCCAGCACCAGCAGCGGGTCGAAGAAAAAAATCGACTTCTCCGGCTTAAACAGCGGCCCCAGAATCCCTTCATGAAAAGGAGTAGTCCAGGGAAAATTCTCCGGCAGCATGGGGTCGAGCAACCGTTGTTCTGTTGCGAAGAGCGACACGTAGGTATTGGTGAACGATCCGAAACGATAAAACTGATACAGCCGGTCAAGAAGAAGAAAGAAGGCATATAGCGGTGCGGCGATCTTGCAGTAGGCGATAAATCGCCGCCACAAATCGTGTCCGCGCCCACCCTCGAAGCTGAGCACCAGCAGAAGAAATACCCCGACGACGACGAGATCCAGGCCAGTAGTAAGTCGCGTGAGCAGATTTAGTCCGACCGCGCCGCAGCCCACCAGGAGCGCCCGCTTACTTCCCGTCCGCAGCCATTCGTATTGAAACGAAAATCCAGCCAGCGTCAGCAGCATGATGTAATTGTTCTCCATCAGGTTCTGCGTGTAATGGAGATGAGTGGTGCAGAACAGCAGCGCCAACACGCCCAGCACAGATTCCCGCACGCTGAATTGAAACTGGCGAAGCAGCCGAAACGCGACCAGCGCGGTCAAGACATTCACCAGGATGTTGGTGCTGTAGCTGACCACAATGCTGCGCACCGCGGGATCGTCTTCGTAGCCTGAGAACACGCGCCAGCGCGCCATCCAAGTGCCTAACAGATCCGCGGGCAGCATCAGCAAGGACTGGCCAATTCCGTACCAGCTGTAAAGTTGCCCACCCCGGCCGTGAAGGCCAAACTCGGGATACTCGTAAGGAAATACCTGGGGCTCGGAAGTCCACATCCAGTGCGTAGCTTGCAAGCGATGCATGGTGTCGGCGGTGCCCAATTCGCCGGACTGCACCACAAACGCCAAAAGACCCGCGACCAGACACAGCAGCACCAACGGGTCGCGCAGCCAACCACGAAGACGGGAGGTCATTAGCTAGGATGGTAATACAGCGCAGTCTACATCATTGGTATCAGCGATCCGGCGGCCGCCTGCGGTAGACTGTAGGCGGAAAATCTCATGCCTGCCTGCGCAACGTGCGGTACCGAAACGTCTGCAGCCGGACGCTTCTGTTCGGCTTGCGGAGCTCCCCTTGGCAACAGCGGCAACGGGGACGATCTTGCCACTCTTGACTTCGCCACGGCAGAGGTTACGGCCGGTTCGCCTCTGCCGCCGCGGCCTGCCTCCGCATCCTCTTCGCGGCTGTCTTCTCGCACCTCGAGTTCTGCCGACTACTTGAGCGAAGGCCGCTTTCTACCGGGGCGTCTTCTTGCCGGCCGTTACCGCATTATTGCTCTGCTGGGCAAAGGTGGCATGGGTGAGGTGTATCGCGCCGACGACCTCACGCTCGGCCAACAAGTGGCGCTCAAGTTTTTGCCGGACGAGGCCGCGCGCGATCAGGGATTGCTGGAGCGCTTCAAGAACGAAGTGCGAATTGCCCGGCGGGTATCTCATCCCAACGTTTGCCGCGTATACGATGTGGGCGAGATCGGGGGTCACACGTTCTTCACCATGGAGTACGTCGATGGCGAGGACCTCGCTTCCCTGCTGCGGCGCATCGGCCGTCTGCCGGAAGACAAGGCTCTCGACATTGCGCGCCAGCTTTGCGCTGGATTATCGGCTGCGCACGCAAAAAGCGTTCTCCATCGCGATCTCAAACCCGCCAACATCATGCTCGACGGCCGCGGGCAAGTAGTGATCACTGATTTTGGTTTGGCTGGAGTCGCAGATCAAATTCAGGGGGCCGAAGTGCGCAGCGGAACTCCAGCCTACATGGCGCCGGAGCAACTGGCGGGAAAAGAAGTCAGCACCCGCAGCGATATTTATTCTCTCGGACTCGTGCTGTATGAGGTCTTTACCGGCAAGCGCGCCTTCTCTCCGAAGCCGGGCGCGAATGAGGATCGAGCGGTAAGCCGCCCTTCTTCGGTCGTCAAAGATCTCAATCCGGTGATTGAGCGCGTGATTCTGCGCTGTCTTGAAAGCGAGCCTACGGCGCGCCCGGCCACCGTTCTGGCCGTCGCGGCTGCCCTACCGGGAGGCGATCCACTGGCCGCGGCAATGGCCGCAGGTGAAACACCGTCGCCGCAAATGGTCGCCGCTTCAGGAGAGACTGTCGGCCTGCGTCCGCGCGTGGCCGTCGCCTGCATGGCGGGATTGCTGTTGGCTTTGACGCTCACAACTTTCCTCGGAATCCGTTATTCCGGATTGAACAAGCTGCGCTTGGATCTGACTCCTGAAGTTCTCACGCAAAAGGCACACGAGATTCTGGCTCAGCTCGGATACCCTGGCCGGCCTGTAGATAGCGTCTCCAGTCTGTACTACGATGACGATTTTGAGGAGTACGTAGAAAAGAGCGACAAACCCCGGCCCAACTGGGATGCGGTTTTCGCAGGCCGGCCTTCCCTGCTTCAGTTCTGGTATCGGCAAAGTCCCGACGACCTGATACCGGACGGCTTTCGCGACGAATTGATTAACCCCGGGATTGTGACCCGCAGCGATCCTCCGCCCACGCTTTCGGGGATGATTAATGTTGAACTCGATCCGCAGGGGCGCCTTACGTACCTGCAGGTGATTCCGCCGCAAAAAGAAAGTGCCAGTTCACCGGCAACAGCGTTTGACTGGAACTTATTGTTCAGCGCAGCCGGACTTGACCCCACGCAATTCCAAAAGGCCGAGCCGGCCTGGAACTCGCTGGCTTCTTCCGACGCGCGCATGGCTTGGACGGGAGTGTGGCCCGGAAGCAAGCGCCCGCTGCGGGTGGAAGCGGCGTCGCTGCAGGGCAAGCCGGTCTTCTTCTCGCTCATCGGAGAATGGACCAAGCCGCCGCGCATGAAACATTCGGACGATTCTACCGGCGCCAAGGTCCGGCAAGTCCTGGGGTTGGCATTGCTTTTGTCGGTGCTTTTCGGCGCGGTTTATTTGGCGCGCCGCAATTATCGTCAGGGACGAGGCGATCGCGATGGAGCACTACGCCTCGCGTTCATAATTTTTGTACTGGAGATGCTCTTGTGGCTCTGCCGCGGGCATTTCACGGCCAATATGGGTACTTTCGGATTGTTTGTTCTCGCCGTCAGTACGGGACTTTTTGTCTCGGCCGTGGCTTGGACGCTCTATCTCGCGCTTGAGCCCTGGGTGCGGCGGCGTTGGCCGCAGGCCATCATCTCCTGGAGTCGGCTGCTGACCGGGCAATTCCGCGATCCGCTAGTGGGCCGTGACATTCTGTTCGGCGTGATGTTGGGCGTACTTTGGATCGTCGTGTTTTCCGTGCGATACGCCATTTCACTCCACCGAGGTGCAGCACCCGGCATCGGAAACGTCTCCTATCTCGTGGGCAACCGCTCGGCTCTGGGCATATGGCTCAGACAGATTCCTGGGTCCATCATCGGTACCCTGGAATTCTTTTTCCTGCTGCTCAGCCTAAAAGTGGTATTGCGGAAAGACTGGCTGGCCGCAATCGCGTTCGTAGGCATCTTCGTCACGATTCAATCCTCCTCCAGTTCGGATTTAGCCTTAGATCTGCCGGCCTTTGTGGTGGTCTACGGAATCGCCGTTTTGATCGTCTATCGCTTTGGATTGCTGCCGCTGGCGTGCGCCATTTTCACCATCAATATGATGGGCAATGTGCCCATGTCCAGTGACCTTTCGGCGTGGTTCATGCCCGCCTCAATCCTGGCGGTGCTGAGCGTGGTGGCAATGGCCAGCTGGGGCTTTTATCACTCGCTGGGCGGAGAACCGTTGTGGCGCCCAGAAGTGGACTAGCAATTCGCAATCGCTCAGTCCCCCACAAGTTTGTCATCCTGAGCGGAGCAGCGAATCTCAACAAGACTTTGTCATCCTGAGCGGAGCAGGCGGTGAGCGACAGCGAACCAACTGCGGAGTCGAAGGATCCCTATTTCCACGGGACTGCTACAAGAAGCACCCAAAGCACAAATCCCCACTCACCGAATTCCGGTAATGCGGCAGCCTGGGCGTTAGTCAGGCAAGTATATTATTCCAAGATCATTCCACTAAGGGCGTTGGTGTAGGATTCGCGGAGGCGGCCAATGATTAAGCCGCCTCGGAAGCTTCCCAAATTGAAACCGAAGCTTTCTCAGGAGAAACGAATGACTCTTGCATTCGGTGTCTTGGCGCAGGGCGGAGCGGTAATAGCTGCCGACAGGCAAGAGACTTCTGGAAGTTTCAAAACTAGCATGGGGAAAATCTCGGCTCACTGGGCCCATAATCGCGGCACACTTGTCTGCTCTGGTGCAGGCGATGGGCCGTACATCGACACCGTTACAGCGAAACTGGTTGAATGGTTCAAAAATGCGCCCAGTGTTCTGACTGAAAGTAAATTGGGGAGCGAAATCCAGCAACGGCATAAGGACTTTTATAGTGAATACGTGATGCCGTTCCTCGGCCACGATGACATTCCCGATTACGATTTACTCATCGCCTTCAGTGGAGTAGAAGGTAACTCTCTTTGGACTACACATAAGCTCGCAGTGGCAAGGGAAGTCGAATTCGCGGCTGTGGGCGCTGGGGCAACCGCTGCGAAAGCCATGATGCAACGCCTTGGCTACCCGTTTCTCGAATTGGAAATTGCAGTGCCACTGGCGGCCTACGTTGTCTATCAAGTTAAGCGAACAGTTGATTATGTTGGCCTTGATACAGACATCGTTGAGATCAGGAACGGGGTGCCCTTAATTATTCCGCGCCACGAGATCACGGAGATGGAAACCCACTTTCGAGATTACGGGGATGTGGAGCGCGATAATTTGTACTCCTATTTTGGCGGCGACATCGCAAAACGCGAGGAATTCTCAGGCACCGTGGGCCGTCACGTTCGCAAGGAAGAATCCATCCGTAAATTTTTCAAAGAGTGGGGCGAGAAGCGCAAGGCGCAATATCCTTTGCGGGTGCAGTACTTCACTGATGAGTCTAAGCAGTCAGCTTCTCAAACCCCAAAACCGGGGCAGTAATCATATGGCGCAAGTTGTCGATGAACAGATCGGAGTTCGTACGACGGTCGAATCGGAACGTCATTTCGTTCAGGTAGGCTTGCAGGTGCTTCGCGCTGATTTTGTGCCACGTTCCGACGATTCCGCGCTTGAAAAAAGAGAATCTTGTATTATTACCCCGATTTCCCTTGACCTCCACCCTTCAATCTGCAATCCTAATCTTTTAGCATTTAATCTTCTAAATATATTAGCAAATAGCTAACGGAGGCCGGCGCGTCCTTCTTTTGGCTGGGATCACAGGATTGTTATCCCTTATCGTCATGACACGATCCGTAAAAATCAGGGCAGCGGGGATAATGAGCCCATCTAACTCCTTTGTTTCACGAATTTTGATATCTAACCCCTTTAGTAAACGGATTTTGCAGCTAAATGTTTGCTAACTCCAATGTTTTCAAGATTACGCCGAGGGGGGGAGGGGGGATGGGATGACAGAATATGGACAGAATTAGGGTGAAAATAATGTGGGATGACAGGATCGTCATCCCACGATTGTCATGACGTTATGTTCCGACTGGAACATTTCGTCCATTCAGCCCACTTCGCCGAATGGGCCAGCCTTGATGGCTAGAAGCTGATCTTCAGAATCTGGCCATTGTTGCCGACGAACCATCCATCTTGCGGATCGGCGAACGCGACTGCCCAATATCCGCTCACGGATCGCAGCGCATACCACGTGCTCCCTTCATCGGGAGTCCATGCGGCCGCTCCTATGTCGTAGTCTGGCGCGGACTCGGCAGTCACCACCACATACTGGCTGTAGTCCGTATTGCTTTTTGCCCCCGGACGATCCGGCAAGCCGTTCGCATACGCCAGACAGAAAATGGCTCCTTTCACTGGCGGGTTATTCGTTAGACTCCAAGTCACGCCGCCGTCGCTGGAGGTTGCCGTCTGGGCGTGATCCGGATCGTTCTGCGCTAGGTCGCCGCCGCCGACAATGCCATTCGACCCGTCGCGGAAAGCCACCGAGAATCCTCCCGCCTCGATATTGCTCAGCAGCGGAGTGTCATAGGCGTTCCAGGTATTGCCGCCGTCGGTTGTGGCTAAAATTCGGGCCGCAGTCGATCCGCCGGTGGTGATCCAGGCATTGTCAGTACCTTCCGTGGTGATGCAGGTACCGCTTGCGGCAAATGATGCTTCACCCGGCAACGCGGGCGGCATGTTGGCGCCGATCGATTGCCAGGTCGTTCCATCGGTGGTGCGCAGGTCGGGAAACTGCTGGTGATAGGAATCGCTGTGCGCGATGCCATTATCCGGCGTCCAGAAAGCGAAGCAATCGTAGAATGCGCCGGCGGCCTCGTTCTTGAACTGGAGATCCCAGGTTTCGCCGCCGTCGGTGGTCTTGTAAATTCGGAATTGGTCGGCGTCGTTTCCGATCGACATCAAATAAGCGATCTTATCGCTCACTCCATATACCGAGCGGAATTGCAGTTGGTCGGTTCCGGGAACGACGCCGGCTCGCCAGGTATTCCCGCCATCGGTCGTAACCACGTAGGTGCCGCCGGTTCCAGCGGCCCAGACTACCTGCGAGCTCACCGGGCTGACGGCGATCAGCAGTTGCGTGGTATTGCTGGTCTGGGGAGTGAGCGTGGGTTGTTTCACGTTTGCGCCAAAGCTGAGGGGTACGGAGGCAATCAGGAACATCGCAAGAAAGCGTTTCATCGTGGGAGAGTCCTTTCTGGCCGGGCGTTTCGGAGCGTGGAAAAGTATAGGTAAGCCGCAAAACGCTGTCAACCGGGCGAATCCAGAGGTGTCGAATCACAGGGCGACTGCAAATTCAAAACAATTCAATCTCTACCGGGAACGTGTCAACAGCACTTCAGAGGAGCGCGGGAGTTGGTTGCCTGCGGAACTCTGACACAACAGCGGAGTGCAACTCTTGCGCAAGTTGTTGCAGCTCAGATTCTCTGCAAGTACGAAATCCGCTGCAAGCAATAGCAATCGGCATTGCGGCGCATTCAACTCGCGGCTTCTCCGTGGCATCACACTTGCAGAGGCCGTTGTAATGCAAGGCCAGGAGGTTGGTATGCGCTGGATCACGGTTCTCTCCTCGATTCTGTTATTTTCTGCCCTGAGTTTTGGGCAGAGCACTGGGTATGGAACGAATGACCGCGGCATTCCGGGCTATTGTCCCTACGGATGCGGGCCGTTCATTCCCATGCTAACCACTCCGATGATGTCGTTCACCACGGTTTCGTCCAATCCTGCAGGGGCGACGAATGCTACTGGCGGCCTGACCGCCGGAGCGACCAACTCTACTCTTTCCGAAGCGAATGGCAACACCGACGCCGTTTACACCGAGCCGGTATGGAATTCCGGCGGAGGGATTCCCCTGATCTCTCCGGCAGTGAACTCGCCCATAGGTGGAATGCACATGCTGCGGAGGCAGCATCCAGAACAGCCAGCGGCGCCCGTTGCCAAGACGGCGGCGGAACGGGAGTGGACCTACTTCGGCGCCACTCAACAAAATGTCCAATCTCTCGAGAAGGCCAGCGTTGCGACCGGCACAAAACCGGCTCAGCGGAATTATTCGAACCAGGATATTCAGCGGCTGAACGAAAAGAACGGCACCGTCCACTACGACAGCAAGACTGAGAAGATTCAGTAGCCGGTCAACGTGGCGAGACCAATCAAAACAACTCGATCTTCGCCTTTATGCCCGGAGTGGAGGCGAGGTGAGCGTCACGCGTCACCAGTGTGGCGCCGAGTTCTTCCGCCAGAGTTATGTACGCCGCATCGTAAGCCGATAGATTATGGCGAACCCGCCAAATCTCGGATAAAAAAATAAAGTGCAGGCCTTGAATGGCCTGGTCGGCGCGCTCGGCTGAAATCGTGGTTTCGCGCACCACCCGCCATAGGACCTGCGCCACCTCGAGGTCCAGAAGGTGCGGAGCATGAAGGGATTCGGCGCGGGCGTAGATTCGGCTTTCTACACACTGGCCCACAGCGGTTTGTAGCAGCTAATCGACTGAGTCGCGCGACAGTCGTCTTGATTGCTTTTGTCATCCTGAGCGGAGTCGGCGGCCGCGAAACGGGCGACAACGCAGTCGAAAGCCTGCCCTGAGCGAAGCCGAAGGGGATCCCTTGCACGCCGGGACCGCCGTTGGCGCGTCAGGGAGTTCTCTCTGCGCCAGCACTCGCTCTGGAAACTCCTTTCGGGGCTGATGCCGCAGCCGGCGGCTAGGGATCCTTCAACTGCGTGGCTGCTTCACGAAGCGCGAAGCAGCCACTCCGCTCGGGATGACAGAGCCGAGGTGGGTTCCAGCAGGCGGAGCAGCACTGCCTCGACGCTGCCGGAGCCGGTGGCTTGGATTTGCTTTCGGATTCTGGCCTCCAAAGGATGCGCCGCGCGGATTTCGATGGTCTGTCATCCTGAGCGGAGTTGGCGGTCGCGAAGCGAGCGACAACGCAGTCGAAGGATCCCTTGCAGGCTGGAACTGACGATGACGTTCTCAGGGAACTCGCGCGGCGCAGCCTGGGGCACTGGTGGAAACTCCCTGCGGGGTCGGCGTCACTGCACGCGGGTAGGGATCCTTCGACTGCGTAGCAGCTTCGCTTTTGCGAAGCTGCTACTCCGCTCAGCATGACAGAGCCGAGGTGGGTTCCAGCAGGCGGAGCAGCACCTCCTCGACGCTGCTGGAGCCGGTGGCTGGGAGTTGCTTTCGGATTCTGGCCTCTAGCGATGCGTCGCGGATTTCGATGGTCATGGGTGGATGCTTGGGTTTAGGCGCTGGCTAGGCTTTAGGCTGGCGCATACCGTTTGATCGAGAGGCCGCGCGCATGCTCTCGCGTTTTCGCCACGTCATAGGCGAGCTGCATACGGAGAAGGTGATCCATGTCGGGGCCGAAGGCTTTTTCGATGCGGAGGGCCATTTCCGGCGTCAATGCGGCTTTGCCGTGCAGAAGATCGGAGAGCGTGGCGCGGCGCACTTGCAAAATCTCCGCCGCCTTCGACACAGTGAGGCCGAGGGCTTCGATCACTTCGGTTCGTATTAGGTCGCCCGGATGGGGCGGATTCTTCATGGGCATTTCGGCCTCTCAGTGATAGTCGATCAAATCAATGTCGCTGGCGGTGTTGCTCCGTTCGTCGTACCAGAAGATCAGCCGCCAGTTTCCGGTAACAGTCAGGCTCCATAATCCTTTCCGGTCGCCCTTCAGAGGATGCAGCTTCCAGCCGGGAAAGCGGCGAAGCTGCTCCAGAGTCTCCGCGGTTTCGAGGGCGAACAGAAGCTTCCGCAGCTTGTCGGCCATCGCGGACGGCACTCCCTTGGCGCTTCCCTCCTCATGGAGCTGCCTTAGCCCTTTGTGGCGAAAGCGGACCAGCTGCATGTTGTCCTTGTTCCTGCTGCTTCTTCATTTTGTACGGTGTAACCGTACATGTCAAGGAGTTTATTCCCAGTCGGCTTAGTTGTTCTGTCATCCTGAGCGGAGTTAGCGGTCGCGAAGCGAGCGGCAACGGAGTCGAAGGACCCCTAGCAACCTGGGATTTTCGATGCTGTCTCAGGGAGTTCTCCCCGAGCAACAGCAGCGCTGGTAGAAACTCCTTTCAACGCCGAGGCCGCCGCTGGGCGGGTAGGGATCCTTCGACTGCGCGACTGCTTCGCGAAGCGCGAAGCAGCCACTCCGCTCAGGATGACAGAGCTGAGGTAGCGTCGAGCAGGCGGAGCAGCACTTCCTTGACGCTGCTGGAGCGGGTGCCCTGGAGCTGCTTTCGGAATCTGGCCTCCAACGATGCGCCGGGATCTCGATGGTCTGTCATCCTGAGCGGAGTTGGCGGTCGCGAAGCGAGCGACAACGCAGTCGAAGGATCACTTGCATGCTGGGGCTGACGATGACGTCTCAGGGAGCTCGCGCCGCGCAGCCCTGGGGTACTGGTGGAAACTCCCCGCGGGGTCGGCTTCACTGCACGCGGGGAGGGATCCTTCGACTGCACGACTGCTTCGCATTTGCGAAGCAGTCGCTTCGCTCAGGATGACAAGGGTGTGGAGTGAGTCAAACCGCAGAAACATGGGACCGTGGAACGCCACTTCTAGTAAAGGAGGCGAGAAGTGGCACCCGGCGGGACGAAGAAGCGGGCCACTCGCACCGCAGAGTTAAGGGTCTGGTTCCCGATAAAAATTAATTTGACGCACGTTCTCATCTGTCGATATATTGATTTTATTGTTCCGCTAAAACCTCGCGGTCACCGGGCTCTAAGCGCTCTGAGTTACCGTCGGCCATCGGATAAGGCCGGAAATCTAATCCGTCCCGCTTCGAGGTCTACGTATTGCACCTCACTCGCGACCATCGACAGGTGGACTATGTCCAAAAATAAAAAGGGCATGATTTGCCTGCTCAGTCCTCTGGAATGCCAAGAATTAAGTGTGAATCACGTTGCTCCTGACTGTCGGCGGCATCTACACCTCTCTAGGCGTCGGGTATGCGAACTATTTGACGACGCGCGATTCGCAGACCGGACCTTGGCCCATGTCTACGATGCCCAAGAGCATCTTTTGGGTTTTGTTGTTGAGGTCGCCGGCAGAGTTCGCTGGTGCGAAAAGTTGGGGGATGAAGGCTGTAAGGTTTGGATCGATCCCGTGGCCAGGGCGGTCATTTACGACCATCTAGACCGTATTCAAGCAATCCTCAGTCGCCAGCAACCACGGTTTGAGGTCATAGTACTCCCAAAGCGCCGTGGAAGTAGGCCAGGCGTACCCACTCGCAATGCTGTGCTCAGCGAGACACTCAGAAGTCATAGTCCATGCTCGCTCACGGCCAAGGATTCAGAATTGAACGTTGAGGGAGTGCTGAGGGACCGAAGGGCGCGGGATCGAGAATCACGCTGAATCTGTAACTACAATTGGATTAGATGAAAACCCCCGACTCTGGGGGTTTTCCTGTTTTTGAAGTTCTCGACACATTAAAACCTCAACTGGGAAAGGCCGCCTCGTGCGGCCTTTTCTGTCGGCCCAAACTGAAACGCATTTTAGGAGGACGTACATGGTAATTCTAGATGAGGCAATCGCAATCCGCCTGGGGTCGTATCCGATCGCACTGGGCCTGCCCATCCTTGTGTGCGGGACGATCGTCTTTGGCGCCTTCGTGGGTCTTGTTCTAATCGCACTCCGTAACAACGAAAACGTCCACGCCTGGCTGCGACTTCGGCCATGGTCGATCACGTTCTCCATAGACGCACGAAATGGTGTGGGCAACGCCGAGAAGCCAAACTCAGCTGCATCGAAAGATCGAACCACCGCATCTAAACCTTGACAACATTACACTCAGGTCTTAGGATGGTACTGTTGGCAATCATAATTACGCTGATTACAAAGCACTTATTTGCATCAGGCAAAGAGTCAGAAAAGATACCAGGAGACAATTATGGCCAAGATTATCGGGATTGACCTTGGAACCACCAATTCTTGCGTGGCGGTGATGGAGGGCGGCGAGCCCAAAGTGATCCCCAATGAAGAGGGAGGGCGCACTACGCCTTCGGTGGTTGGTTTTACGAAGAATGGAGAGCGGTTGGTGGGGCAGGTGGCGAAGCGGCAGGCCATTACCAATCCAGAGAATACGGTTTATTCGATCAAGCGCTTCATGGGGCGGCGCTTTGACGAAGTCACGGAAGAGATCAAGATGGTGCCCTATAAAGTGGTGCAGTCGGGCGACCATGTAGCGGTGATGGCGCAGGGCAAGGAGTACACGCCCCCGCAGATTTCGGCACTGATTTTGCAGAAGCTGAAGAAGGCGGCCGAAGATTATCTCGGCGAAAAAGTTACCGAGGCGGTCATTACCGTGCCCGCGTACTTTAACGACGCGCAGCGGCAGGCCACCAAAGATGCCGGACAGATTGCCGGCCTCGAAGTGAAGCGCATTATCAACGAACCGACGGCGGCAGCGCTGGCCTATGGGCTCGACAAAACGAAAGACGAGATGATCGCCGTGTACGACTTCGGCGGCGGCACCTTCGACATTTCGATTCTCGAAGTCGGCGAGGGCGTGATTGAAGTCAAGGCCACCAACGGTGATACGCACCTCGGCGGCGACAACCTCGATCAGCGCATCGTCGACTGGCTCATCGATGAATTCAAAAAGGATGAAGGTCTCGACCTGCGCGGCAAGGGCAACGAGATGGCTTTGCAGCGGCTGCGCGATGCGGCCGAGCGCGCCAAGATCGAGCTTTCCACCACCATGGAGACCGAAATCAATCTGCCGTTCATCACGGCCGATGCCAGCGGTCCGAAGCACCTGGTGAAGAAGCTGACCCGGGCCAAGCTCGAAGGCATGGTGGAAGACATCATTCAGCGGTCGGTTGGGCCATGCAAGCAGTGCATGAAAGATGCGGGCGTGGATGCTTCGAAGATCAACGAAGTGGTGCTGGTCGGCGGGCAGACGCGTATGCCGCGCATTCAGTCGCTGGTGAAGGAATTGTTCGGCAAGGAAGGCCACAAGGGAGTGAATCCCGATGAAGTGGTCGCGATTGGCGCGGCGATTCAGGGTGGCGTGCTAGGCGGCGAAGTGAAAGACCTGCTGCTGCTGGATGTGACTCCGCTGTCATTGTCGATTGAGACGCTGGGCGGGGTGGCGACGCCGATGATTCCGCGCAACACGACGATTCCGACCAAAAAGACGGAGACGTTCTCGACTGCGGCGGATAATCAAACGTCGGTTGAGGTGCACGTGCTGCAGGGTGAGCGGCCGATGGCGGCGCAGAACCGGACTCTGGGCAAGTTCCACTTGACCGGAATTCCAACGGCCCCGCGCGGGGTTCCGCAGATTGAAGTGACCTTCGACATTGACGCCAACGGCATCCTGAACGTGACCGCGAAAGATACGGCCACCGGCAAGGACCAGAAGATTACGATCACGTCGTCCTCTGGATTGTCGAAGGAAGAAGTCGAACGCATGGCCAAAGAGGCCGATGCGCATGCCGCCGAAGACAAGTCACAGCGCGACGCGATCGACGCCAAGAACCAGCTCGACAGTATGCTGTACAACGTCGAGAAGATGCTGCGCGAGAACGGAGACAAGATCTCCGGCTCGGAGCGCGGCGACGTGGAGAACGCCGTAGCCGATGCCAAGAAAGCGCTGGAATCGAACGACAAGGCGCAGATGGATAAGGCTCGCGAGAACCTGACCAAAGCTTCGCACAAGCTGGCCGAAGAGATGTATAAGGCAGCGCAGGCGAAGGGCGGTCCGGCGGCGGGTGGGCCCGGCGGCCCGACCAATGGCGCGGGACCGGCTCCAGGCGGTGACAGTACCGCTGGTCAGAAGAAAGACGAAGGCGTGATCGACGCCGAGTACGTGGACGTCGAGGACAAGAAGTAAGTAGTTGTCATCCTGAGCGGAGCAGGTGGTTCGTGATACGAGCCACCTCCATAGTCGAAGGATCCCTACCTTGAGCACGCGATGTTCTAGGGCGGGGATCCTTCAACTGCGTTTCTCGTCCAATGACGCGGACGAGAAACTTCGCTCAGGATGACAGTGTTTATAAGAGTAGTGGTAAGGGGGAATCAATTGGACTTCCAGGTGAATGATCAAACGTATTTTGTGAGTCTGGCTGAAGATAGCCGGCAGTGGGAGGTTTTCGTCTCCACGCCGACGGGGGCGCTGTCGATCCCGGTTTACGAGGACGCGCCGGAATCACATCCGCTGCTCGTGTTACAAGAGCAGAAGCAAAGGATGCCGAACTAGAGCGCTCAAAGAACGAGCGGGGACTTATCGCTTCCAAATGGCAACCACTCCCAAAAAAGATTATTACGAGATTCTCGGCGTGAAGAAGTCTGCTTCCGCCGAGGAGATTCGCAAGGCATTTCGCAAGCTGGCGCGCAAGTACCATCCGGACGTGAATCCTGGCGACAAGGCGGCCGAGGAAAAGTTTAAGACGCTCTCTGAGGCGAACGACGTTCTCAGCGACCCGAAGAAGCGGAAGATCTACGATCAGGTCGGGTTCTATTCCGACAACATCGATCCCGCGACAGCCGAGGCTTACGCGCGAGCGGGCAGCAGCAGCGGCGGCGGAGGTGCGGCCAGCGGCTTTCCGGGAGGATTTCCCGGCGGCGGACAGGCAGGTGGGCAGGGCGTCCCATTTGATTTCAGCGGATTCGATTTTTCCGATTTAGCCGATGCCGCAGGCCGAGGCCGTCGCAGCGGAGGAAGTGGCGGATTCCGCGACATCTTCTCTGGCATCTTCGGCGGAGGGCGCGGCGCAGCCACGGCTGAAACCGAGCCCGAACCCGGTACCGATCTTGAATACCAGGTGAATGTTCCGTTCTGGACGGCGATCCGCGGCGGCGTGATGCGGCTTAATATCACTCGCCAGGATGTTTGCTCGAACTGCCATGGCCAGGGTTACATCGAGGCGCCGGGAACATGCCCCGAATGCGGTGGCACAGGGCAGATCACGCAGACTGGCGGGCGGATGAAGTTCAATGTGCCGTGTCCGCGCTGCCACGGCACCGGCAAGAATATTTCCCCGTGTCCGATTTGCCACGGCGAAGGGACGGTCGGCAGGGCCGAACCGCTCGAAGTGCGCATTAAGGCAGGAACCCGCGACGGGCAGCGCATCCGGCTGGCAGGCAAGGGCAACGCCGGCGCTCACGGCGGCGTCGCGGGAGATCTGTACGTGATCATCCGCATCGAAGCACATCCCGTATTCCGCCGGGATGGCGACGATATTTACCTGAGCGTTCCAGTCAGTGCCACCGAAGCCGCGCTGGGCGCCAAGATCGAGGTGCCCACCATCGACGGCCGCGCGCTGCTGAAGATCCCCCCAGGAACTCAGTCCGGGCAGAAGCTGCGCCTGCGCGAGAAGGGTGTGCCCTCGGCAACCAAAGAAGGCGCGCGCGGGGACGAAATCGTCGAGATTACCGTGACCGTGCCCATGCCGCGCGACGAGCGCACCAAAGAACTGCTCCGAGAGCTGGCTAAGCTCAACCCAGAAGATCCGCGGGCGGAGTTGTGGGCGAAGGTGTAGTTGCTAGTCTCGAATTGCGAGTCCCGGGTAAAACCGGACAAAGAGGCATGGTCCAACGAGGCCAGATGAGGAAAGCCTGGAGTTTCGTCTACGCCGTAATAGCCGGACTCTGCATCGCCTTTCTCATTGGAGCTGGGTCGTTCTTTGTTGCTATAGCGATCTCATGGCTATCTCAGGCTCTGCGATGGCATTTGGGGGAGTATCAAATGTGGCTTCCCATTATTGGACTTGAATACGGCTTCCTCCTAGGACTGATACCTGCAGTGATAATCGCGCGCAGGTTTTATCGCTCTCGAACGCGCGGCGCGCCGACCCGCGAGACTAAAGTTTAAGATGCATGGAGGCCGGACGCTCCCTCGATCTGCTGCGGTCGAGATCTCACAGATTAATAACTCACCGGTTTACCCTGTGGTCCTCTGCGGCCTCTGTGTTTAGTTGTTCTCCTTCATTAGTTTTATTTTGGAACGGGACGAAAATCTTTAACACAGAGGACACTGGGGATCACAGGGTAAACCCTACTTTTTGTGCTATGTAATTGCATGGCTGCTTCTGTTTCCTCCTGTCCTCCTCCTCGGGTAGATCAGGTTTCTGGGGCAATCATCGCCTCCGCTATGCACGTTCACTCCGTGCTTGGACCCGGCTTGCTGGAAAACTGTTATCAAGGCTGCCTCGCCCATGAACTGAGAAAGCGCGGCTTTGCGGTGGCCAGCCAGGTCGGGCTGCCGGTGGTTTTCGATGGCGACAAGATTGAACTTGGCTATCGCATCGATCTGATCGTCGAAAATCTAGTGATTGTCGAAGTGAAGAGTGTCGAAGCGCTCCATCCCGTCCATCAAGCTCAGCTTCTCTCGTATATGAGGCTGAGCGGCATCGGGGTAGGCTTTTGATTAATTTCTACGTCGTTCACCTGAGAGACGGAATTAAACGCATGGTCGACGGCAAGAACTGGGAGAAGTAGGTCTACCCAGTGTCCCTCTGTGCCCCCTGTGTTAAAGGTTTCGTTGTGGATCTGGGCCCGGCCCAAGCCAGGCCCTTGCCTTACTTTTTCCCGCTCGGATCATCCGCCGGATTGATGTAGTTGAATTGTGCCGGCGACATGCCATGGATCTGGATCACGGTCTCTCCTGAAGCCGCGGCATAGTGGTGGACGCTCGGATCGAGGTAAGCGAAACTGCCGGCACCAAAGCTCATCATCTTGCTGTCATCAAACTTGTCTCCCATGCCAACTTTCAGAGTGCCAGACAGCACCGTCACGTTTTCACGGTGAGGATGCGTGTGTGGGGCGATTTTGTAGCCGTCTGGCATTTTCAGGCGAATGGTGAAATCTCCCGATGAAGCCATAGGGTCGCCTTCCAGAACGGCCAATTGGGCTCCCGCGGGAATGAATGGAGGAGCAGGCCCCCACTTCACCTGGTCAGGAGTGAAGGCATTTTGCGCGAAGCCAGATGGCGCGCCGCAAAGTACAGCCAGTGAGAACGCAAGAACAACGAGAAGCCGTAGTCTCATCGGATCCGCCTCCAAGCGGTGTCGGCATCTTAATCAACAGCGCCGCCGGGAAGCAACATCGAGCCTTGAATGCCGAGGGAGTTTGAGCGCGCTCGCGGTTACCTCCGGCCCTGACCTCCTTGGCAAAATTTTTCCAAAAAAATTGCACAATTTTCTTGCATCTCTTCAGATTTGCCGTAATCTCACAAATGCGAACTAACTTCAGCGCGATTTCTGGAATCTAAACCAACCAGAAAGCTCGAGCACGATTTTTGAGAAGTCCAGCCCGCTGCGGAGCTGCTGAGAGTGAGTCGCTTGAGGAGGAACACATCGAAATTGGCAACAGCTAGCCCCGCGCGTCAACAACTCGAAAATCCCCAGCCGCTCACCGCCGTTCCCAACCGGAAAAAAACCGCTCGAAGAGGTCTAGTTCGCCTCACCCTCTGGCCCCTGGTCGCCGCTACCTTCTTTATGGTGTCGGGTGGAACCTATGGTACCGAGGAGATCGTCCACGGCGCCGGCTACGGACGCGCGATCCTGATTCTGCTGCTCACGCCGCTGCTCTGGAGCCTGCCGACAGCCTTCATGATCGGCGAACTTTCGAGCGCCCTGCCCTACGAAGGCGGCTACTACGCCTGGGTGCGCCGCGCTATGGGCAATTTCTGGGGATTTCAGGAAGCCTGGCTCTCGCTGGTGGCGTCCATTTTCGATATGGCGATTTATCCCACGCTGTTCGTGGCCTATCTCACGCGCATGTTCCCCTGGTTTCAAGAGAACAGCCGCGGTTGGTGGGTTGCGCTAGCCGTGGTGGTGGTCTGCGCAATCCTGAACATTGCGGGCGTGAAGGTGGTTTCGCTGACGTCCCTGTGGCTGTTTTTCGCCTTATCGGCGCCCTTTGCCGCCATCGTGCTCCTGGCTCCGTTCAAGATCGGAGCCCTGGCAAATGCCGTTACCAAGCCGACCACTTCTAGCGTCGACATCCTCGGCGGGTTGCTGATCTGCATGTGGAACTACATGGGCTGGGACAACGCCTCGACCATCGCGACCGAAGTCGAGAAGCCGCAGCGAACTTATCCGCGTGCCATGCTGGTTGCAGTGGCAATCGTCGCGCTCAGCTACGTGCTTCCTTTTGCCGCAATGTGGATGACCGGCCTGACTCCGACTGCCTGGGAGACTGGTTCGTGGGCAGATATTGCGGGATTGCTGGGCGGACCGCTACTCCGCATTGGCGTGGTTCTCGGTGGCGTGATCAGCGCGTTTGGCATGTTCAATGCGCTGGTAATGAGCTACTCGCGCCTGCCGCTGGCGATGGCGCAGGATGGCATGCTGCCCGGTGTCTTTGCCCGGCTGCAGAAAAAGTCGCGCGCGCCCTGGGTTGCGATCCTTGCCTTGGCGGCGTGCTGGGCGATGTGCCTCGGGTTGGGCTTCGCCCGGCTGGTCACGCTCGACATCCTCTTATATGGCGCGAGCCTGCTGCTGGAGTTCGTGGCGCTGGTCGTGTTGCGCATCCGCGAACCCGAGCTGGCGCGCCCGTTCCGGGTTCCGGGAGGACTGTTGGGCGCGATTGCGATCGGCATTCCGCCCATGCTGTTGCTGGGATTTTCCATCATCCGCAGCGAGCACGAGCAAGTTTGGAACATGAGCTCGTTCGCCTTCGGCATGATCCTGATTGCGGCAGGGTTTGTGGCCTACGCAGTGAATCATCTGCTCAAGCCGCAGGGATGGGCGGCGCCGGTACAGCACAAACCTGAACCAGTGGCGTAGCGGTCAGATGCGTCGGGGAGCCCCGCCTACGCCTTGCGCCCGCCATTCCAGTCCGTATCTCACAGGGCGTAAGCGGACCTTTCATCGCGCTAATCATTTCACTAGCGGCGTCACAAAGCTCCTTAGTACCCACATCGCAAATGCTGCCACGACGCCCGCGAGTTTCCAATCGAGACTTATTAGGAGGTCGTACCGCCAGCGAGGCGTCTTGGCATGCCTTTCGATGGTGGGGTCTTGACGGTCGATCACGGGTTGTCCGGAGGACAGGTCCTCCAACAACAGGCGGATCTTGGCGAGTTCGACGATGGACAGGTTCTCCAACATCCGGCGGATCTCGGCGATCTCGATGGCCAGGCCTCGGTCCAAGATTCTGTCCGCAGGTGCGGCTACCGGTGCTTGGTTGCCGCGCAGTCTGTGGTTCGGAGAGCCGTTTAGTCCAGTATCCATGCCTGCCTCATCTTACCGACCGACCTTCAAGGTTCTCATAGCATCTGAGCTTCCAAATTCGCTAACGTAAACTTAGGGCCTATCGGCCGTATGATTGGCCGGTAAATCGGCGCTCCCGCGCGGCGACGCGACTATCGGCCCGTGGAGTAATTACATTATGTCGTGCGAGGAATTACATTATTAACTGTAGACGGGGCCCTACTGATTGGATCAGACACTACGCTCAGGTCGCCCCAGACACTCCGGCCCGCGCCTTTAGCTCGCTTTGCAGTCTTTGCAGATATCGCCGGCCGCATGCACATAAGTGTTCGAGCCACATAAGCAGTCTTCTTTCTGCTATAAATAGGCCGATGACCAAGCGTAAATCCAAAGGCGCCTACATGATTTCGGCAGTCGCCGAGATGTATGGCATTCACCCGCAGACCTTGCGGCTCTATGAGCGCGAAGGGCTGCTCAAACCATCCCGCACCGAGGGCAACACCCGCCTTTATACCGACGAAGACTTGCAGCGCTTGGAGTTCATCCTGACGCTGGCGCGTGACCTGGCGGTCAACATCAGCGGCATTGCCATCATTCTGCAAATGCGCGAACGCATGGAAGAGATGCAGCGGCAGATTCAGGAATTCGTGCAATACATCCAGCAGGAAGTGCTCACTCGCGCCAACGCCGCAGCCGATCCGGCAAAAGGCGCGATCGTGCCCGTACGCCGGGCGATGGTGATCCCCAGCGTGCAGCCGGGGAAAAAACGGTAGTCTACTTTCAGCTTCATCCTAAAGGGAACGGTGGTCAAGCGGAACGGCGGTCATCCCGAGCGCAGCGAGGGACCTTGGTGTTGGCGGGCAGCGGCACTATCGAGGCCTCCAGCAAGAACCAAGATCCCTCGCTTCGCTCGGGACGACAGGCGCCGTTGGATGACAGGCGCGTTGGATGACAGCGCGTTGGTACCCAGGCGCGAAGTATCATCGAAAACGTACTCTCAATGCTCCCCTTCAAGCTGATTTACAGCGACGCGTACTACCTGCCCATCGGCGAACACGTCTTCCCTGCCGAAAAATATCGCCGCATTCACGACCGGCTCGTTTCTACAAAGGTTGCCGATGCTTCCGATTTCCTGGAACCGAAACCGGCTACCGAGCAGGATATTTTGCTGGTTCATAAGCCGGAGTACGTCTACAAACTGGTCACGGCCACGCTGACCCAGCGCGAAGAGATGGAAATGGAAATTCCCTACTCGCGCGATCTGGTCGACGCATTTTGGCTGGCGGCTGGGGGATCGATTCTGGCCGCGCGCCAGGCCCTGATCGACGGCATCGGCATCAGCATTGGAGGCGGATTTCATCATGCCTTTCCCGATCATGGCGAGGGCTTCTGCATGATTCACGATGTGGCCGTCGCCATCCGGCGGTTGCAGCGCGATGACAAGATTCGCACCGCCATGACCATCGATTGCGACGTCCATCAAGGAAATGGCACGGCGGCAATTTTCGCCGGCACCCGCACTGCCAGCGCTCTGCTGCCTTCGGCAGGAGCGACGACACTCGACTCCGCTGCGTTTAAATCCGAGCTTCCCGGCAAGATTCGCGGGGCGCACGCGGGAGAAGTTTTCACCATCTCGCTGCACCAGCATAACAACTATCCGCTGTGGAAGCCGCCTTCCTCGATCGATGTCGATCTGCCGGATGGCATCGGCGATGGCGACTATCTGGCCTGGCTCGACAACGTGTTAAGTTCCGGCCTGCGCCAGTTCGAGCCGGAGTTGATCTGCTACCTCGCCGGCGCGGACCCCTATAAGGAAGACCAACTCGGCGGACTCGCCCTAACCATCGACGGATTGAAGCGGCGCGATGAACTTGTCTTCCGCGCCGCGCGTGCGCGCCGCATTCCCGTGATGGTAACCTTTGCTGGCGGCTACGCGCAGAATGTGGAAGACACGGTAACCATTCACTGCAATACGATCATCGCGGCCAAAGAAGTATTCGGCGCGGGAACGTAACCGCTCTCCAACGCTATACTCGCTGTATGATCGTCACCCCATCTGACATTTCTCACCGCGAACTTTATAGCATCCTGCTTCATTCCGTAGCGCCGCGTCCCATTGCGTGGGTATCCACGGTGAGCGCGGCGGGCGCTCTCAATCTTGCTCCTTTTTCTTTTTTCAACGCAGTTTGCGTCGATCCGCCGCTGCTCGCGTTCGCTCCCGGCCTGCGACAACCGAAGGCTGCGACTGCGCAACAAGGCGAGGCGAAGGATACGTTGCGCAATATCCGCGAGACCAAAGAATTTGTGGTCAACGTCGTCACCTACGAACTCGCCGAGGCGATGAACCTGACCAGCGGCGAATACGCTGCCGAGGTCAACGAATTCGAATTGGCGAGAGTTACTCCCCAGCCGTCGAAGATCGTGCGGCCGCCAAGAGTTGGAGAGTCTCCCGTGAGCTTCGAATGTAAGCTGCATCAGATTCTCGATTTTTCCCCTGCGCCTACCAGTAGCAGTCTGGTGATAGGCGAGGTTGTGTCGATCTACATCAATGACGCGAACTTAAAAGACGGGAAGCTCGATCGCAACTCGCTCGACCTGATCGGACGCATGGGCGGCCTGCAGTATACGCGGACCGCGCAGCGTTTCGAGATGGTGCGGCCCAAGGTGGGCTAGAACGCTCTCACCGCTAAGCGCTACTGGCGAGGGCGGCCGAAGCCTCGTCCGGCGGAGGAGGAAAGGTCGGCGGAGGAAAGATCAGCAGCACTCGCGCATCCAACGCGGCGTGAACCAGCACTGGCAGCAACAGGCTGCCGGTCATCCAATAGAGGCCGGCCAATGCCAACCCCACCAGACCTGTGCTAAGAATTGCTGTGCGCCCTTGATAAAGATGCCCCAGGCCGAAGAAGAGCGAGGTTAGCAGCACTTTTTCCAGCACGTTGAGTTGTGGAATGTAGGCGCTGAAATAGTAGAGCAGGAATCCGCGAAACACGAGTTCTTCCGAGATCCCGGCGCCCACGCTGACCGCCGCGAACCACCGCCGCTCCTGCAGCGAATCAGGCAGGAGCGCCCCAACTTTGTCATCCAGCTTGGCGCGAAGCTTTTCTGCCTTGGGCCGCAGCTTGAGGCTCGACCGTACCAGCAACCCAACGATGACAGCCAACACGGCTGCATTCAGGAGCCAGGAATGCGGTGCGATCAATCCGAGAACTGCGGCCGAGATTCGCCCGTCGCGCCAGATCGCCAAGACCAAGGCGATAGTCACGACCTGCTCTACGACGATCGAGCGAAAGAGCTTGAGTTTCGCGTTTGGGACGCCCGCCGCAATGCGCTTTCGCGCCTTTTGATAAAACACGCAGCCCAGCCACGGCGCGAGCACCACGGCGTAAACGGCCAGCAGGTGCGATAGAACTACGCTCATACCATGCCTCCTTTTGCTTCAACCATTTTGTGAATGTATATTTACATTTACATTATGTCAAGCTCTTCTTGTAGAATCTTTGCATGCCCAAAACCGTTCTGCCGGCGCACCAGGCGCGCAGCCGCGAATCTCTGGCCCGCCTGCTCAAAGCTGCAGCGGAGACACTGAATAAGGAGGGACTGGAGGGCGCAACCATCCCCCGCATCGCCGCCCGCGCCGGCCTCTCTCCCGGCACCGTGTACCGCCGCTTTCCCGATAAGGATGCGTTGCTGCGCGAAGTGTGCCTGCGCCTGCTCGAAGAGAATTATCAGGGGACGAAAAAGCTGTTGGCTTCCGAACAATGGAAAAAGATGTCTCTCGCGGAAATGTCGCGCACCGTGATTGCCATCACCTTGAAGGGCCACCACTCCCACCGCGGCCTGCTGCGCGCGTATCTCCTTTTTTCCTTGCAGCACCCCGATACCGCATTCATTCGAAAGTGTGAGCAACTCGAGTGGAAGACTTTGCATGAGGTCGGCAACCTGCTGCTGGCGCGCCGCAGCGAGATCCATCACCCGGATCCTGAATCCGCCGTGGCGCTCGCCCTTCTGATGGTAGGCATCGCCGCCTCGGGCATTTTCATCCTGCCCCAGCACGCCAACGATTATGACCGCTTCTTGCCGGATATGGAGAGCCAACTCAATCGAGAACTGCCGAGAATGTTTCTGAGATATTTGGGAGTGGAGGAAAAGAAATGAAAACGAGAGGACCTATCTTATAAACCGACCCGCAAAAACCCCTATGAGCCCATCCTGTAAGAAATGTGCGGCCATGCCCGGACGCAGGCTGCGCCTCCAATTCCTTAGCAGACCAAACAAAACACCATAGACGGCGATCACAACCATCCTTTTGGGGCCTTGATAACCGTGCGCCGCACCGAAGACGAGGCCCTGTGAAAGCAATGCTGCTCCCGGCCGACGAAACCATGCCGACAACTGTGCTTGCAGGTAGCCGCGAAACATAACCTCCTCGCAAATTCCGGCCGTAAGCGCCAGCACGAGATATGCGATGACCTCCGCGCGTCCATGCGGAAAGAGAGCGCGCACAGCGGGGGTTGGCCCGGGTCTTAGGAGCAGCACAATCATTGCCAACACAATATTGGACACGACGAGAAAGGAGATCGAGATTCCGAGATCGCGCGCAATGGCGCTTGGCCTTCTCCAGTCTCCTCCGATCAGATCGTCGAGTCCACGGCCGGTCATCCGCACCCCGAACCAGATGTACGCGACCATCAACCACTCTATCGCTGACATTGTCAGGTAAGCGGAAATCCGGGAACGCGCGAGACTGGGAGGTGCAAAACTGTGCCTGTAGGCGCCGAGGGCCGAAATGGCAAGTGTGACAACTAGAAATAAAAGCGTATGCCAGGCTGGGGCAAGCGCGGCGGTTGGGCGCTGCACATGCTCCAAGTCGAAGCTAGGTTGTCCGGCGCCCATTACCAATCAGCGATCATATTCTCAGATGTCTTGACGTGTAAAATAAGTTTCTAAGCCATGTTCGAAAATCTCCAGGAAAAACTCCAACACGCCTTTAAGTCGCTGCGTGGACAGGCGCGTCTCAGTGAGGAAAACATTGCCGAGGCGTTGCGCGAAATTCGACTCGCCCTGCTCGAAGCCGACGTTAACTTCAAAGTGGTCAAAGAACTGATCGACCGCATTCAGGCCAAGGCTGTCGGCCAGGAAGTACTGGCCGCGCTATCTCCGGGCGAACAGGTCATCAAGATCGTGCGCGATGAACTGGTCGAGACCCTCGGCAAAGATACGGCGCGCATGAAGTTCGCTTCGCAGCCGCCAACGGTCGTGCTCATGGCCGGATTGCAAGGCTCTGGCAAAACCACCACCTCAGGCAAACTGGCGCACTGGTTCAAGATTGGCGGCCATCGTCCGCTGCTGGTTTCGGTCGACGTCTACCGTCCGGCAGCCCGCGAGCAATTGAAAATTGTGGCGCAGGCGGTGAAGGCGCAGATTTACGAAGGTTCGGTTGGTGACGCGTCTACGCCCGAGCAACTGACGCAAGCGGTCGAACGCTTGGTCAAAGAGGCGCGCCGCGAGGCAATCGTTTCCGGCTGCGACGTGCTCATCGTCGACACCGCTGGACGCCTGCACATTGACGACGATCTCATGAACGAGATGCAGTCGCTGAAAAAGCTGCTGAATCCGTCGGAGATCCTCTTCGTTGCCGATGCCATGACCGGACAGGACGCGGTGCGGTCGGCCGACGAGTTCCACAAGAAGCTATCGCTAACCGGCGTCGTGCTCACCAAGATGGATGGCGACGCCCGCGGCGGCGCCGCGCTTTCGATCCGGCAAGTTACCGGGCAGCCGATCAAGTTCATTGGATTGGGCGAAAAATACGACGCGCTCGAGCCCTTTCATCCCGACCGCATCGTGTCGCGCATTCTGGGCATGGGTGACATTCTTTCGCTGATCGAGCGCGCCGAAGCGCAGATCGACAAAAAGAAGGCGCAGGAGATGGCCACCAAGGCCCTTACCGGCGATGGCTTCTCGCTGGAAGATTTTCGCGACCAGTTGCGCCAGGTAAAAAAGATGGGATCGATGAAGAGCCTGATCGGGATGCTGCCCAGCATCGGACCATTCTCCGGCCTGCAAAAAGCTGCCGACAACGTCGACGAAAAACAGATCAACCGCGTGGAAGCCATCATCAACTCGATGACCATGCACGAACGCAATCATCACGAAGTAATCAATGGCAGCCGCCGCAAACGCATTTCCCGCGGATCGGGGACGACCGTGCAGGAAGTAAATAATCTCCTCCGCCAGTATGCGCAGATGAAGAAGATGTTCAAGCAGATGGGCAAACCCAGCTTCGCGCGCCGCTTGGCCGGGATGAAGATGCCGGGGATGTAGAAGAGCAATTGTGAAGAACAATGAACAGACGATCACGCTCGCGGAAATGACCGAAGCTTTGAAGCGATCGGGCTATCTTCTGGAGGGTCGAGTATTCAAGGCACTAACAAAGGCTGGCCTGCACGTGCATACGAACGTGGGCTATCCGGACCCGGAAACTGGAACCTCGCGCGAAATAGACGTCGAGGCCTATGCTGTCTTCTACGACGAAAAGCAAGATGATGTTCAAGTGCAACTGATGATGATCTGCGAGTGCGAGAACAACAGAAATCCCATAGTTTTTCTTGAGACGGAGGGCAGACAGTCATACCTTCACCCTCAGGTCACAAAGTGCTGTGGAGCGCCGACTAAGCTTTGGATTTCGGATCAGTGGAAACCGATCGATGAGGCATTAAGCTTTAAACGATTTCACCACTATGCTAAAGGCCCAGTTGCTACGCAATACTGCGGTTTCACAAAGCCCAAAGACAAGGAGAAGGATTGGGTGGCCCAACACCCGGAGCATCAGCACGAGACGTTTTCCAAGCTTTCGGATGCCGTAACGCACTTTCAGGTAAAGCGCGCCGCTCCCTTCGCCTCGAACGTTCCGCTAAACGGAGAAGAAGCGTGCGTGGTGCTCTTCTATCCCGTTCTCGTTATGCAGGGCGACCTTTATCTAGCAAGGGGTCACCGTGGTTCGCAAAGGCTCAGCAAGGTCGATCGGGTTCAATACCGTCGCCACGTCTCGACCTCCAGAAGCGAAACGACATTTCAGATCGATGTGGTTCAGGAATCGCACCTGCCGGATTTCGTGGCGATGATTTTTGCTGAAGCAGATCAAGTCTTGAATTGGCTCTTAAGGCACCGCCCAATTGTCAGGCGGTCCTTAAGACGGATGCTCTTGGAATCGAGGTCTAACGGTAGTCTCAGCGCGAGCGAACTTCGTTAGGAGGTCCTCAGCTGTGAAATGGCGCGCTCTCGAAGAATCGGCTCCGGCGAGTGACCTTCGCTCGCTTCGCGAAATTCTCGCCGAGCGCAAGCAATCGATTGCCAAGTACGTTCCCGCCGAAACGCAAGCCGTTCATGCTCGGGCCGTGGCCGAATTGAAACGCCAGCAACTTACGGCGAATATTCTGCCCGTCGGCTCGAAGATTCCTGAATTCCATTTGGACGATCACAACGGCGAGCACATCTCCTCGTCTGACCTGCTAGCTAAAGGACGTTCTTGTGCTCTGCTTCATCCGAGGGCGCTGGTGCCCATTTTGTGTGGCGCAGATGGAGGCCATGAACATCATTTTGCCGGAGATCGAAGAAGCCGGGGCGACTCTCGTGGCCATATCTCCGCAGACCGTGAAGCAGTCGTTTTTCATGCGGGATCAGCATAAGCTGCGATTTTCGTTGCTCTCCGATAATGGCAATCATTTGGCGCGACAGTTTGGCTTGGCTTATCGCGTTTCTGAGGAACAGAAAACTATCTATCAGCGCGCATTCGTCAACCTGCCTCTGGTAAACGGCGACAGCAGTTGGGAGTTGCCGATTCCGGCGACCTACATCATCGACCAGAATGGTACGGTGCTCTACGCCTCCGCGAACGAAGATTACACCGAGCGGCCAGAACCACGCGACCTGGTGCGCGTTCTACGATCCGGCACCTAAGCTGCATTTGTCATCCTGAGCGAGGCGAAGGACCTATGCAACTACCCTGCGGCTCGGCGCTGCCAGCAAAGTGCACAGGTTCTTCGCTGCGCTCAGAATGACAATCGCTTTCAAACCGTCAGCAAGACCACAGCTTTCGGTACACTGATACTTCATGAACTATATCTACGGTATCAACGCGGTCACCGAGGCGCTCAAGGCCCGCGGACGCGCTTTCCAGTGGGTCGGCATGGCAAAGGAGCGGAACGACATCCGCTTGCAGCGCATGATCGAAGACTGCCGCAAGCTTGGCGTCCCCGTGCGTTTTCTGACGCGAGTAGAGCTGGATCGCATGGCCGGCAATGCGGCTCATCAGGGAGTGTGCGCCGTCACCTCGGCCAAGCAGTATAGCGATCTCGATGACGTGGTCGATGGCAAGCGTGGACGCTATTCATTCGTCCTGGTGCTCGATGGCGTCGAAGATCCGCACAATCTTGGCGCCTTGATACGGACGGCCGATGCCGCGGGAGCCGATGGCGTCGTCATTCCTGAGCGTCGCGCCGCGGCTGTGACCGGAACGGTAACCAAAACCTCTGCCGGTGCCAGCGAACATTTGCCCATCGCGCGCGTGACCAACATCGCCCGCACCATCGAAGAATTAAAGGAGCGCAACATCTGGACCGTGGGCTTGGACGAACGCGGCAAGCAAACTTACGACGCCATCGATTACAACATGGATTGTGCGCTGGTTTTGGGGGCCGAAGGCAAAGGACTGCACGATTTAGTCAAGAAAAAGTGCGACTTTCTAGTGTCGATTCCAATGCTCGGGAAGGTGCCGTCATTGAACGTGTCGGTCGCGGGTGCGGTCGTAATGTATGAAATCGTGCGGCAGCGGCGTGGGCAAGAGGTTCCGGACGGGAAAGCATCCACGGGTAAGCCATGAAGTTGTGCAGTTTTGTTTTATCCCTTTTCTGCATCCTGTGTGCCTCGGCGGTAAGTTGTTTTTCTGTGGATCGTGAAGCGTTCAGCCTCAACAAGTACGATCTAGCGATCCTCATCGAACCAGAGCAACAGCGGCTCGGCGCTCGGGGCACCGTCACCCTGAGAAACGATTCGGCTTCACCGCAGAAGCTGGCCGTGCTGCAAATTTCTTCGTCGCTGGATTGGCGATCCATCAAATCCGGCGGAAAGCAACTGCAATTTGTCTCGCAACCCTATACCTCCGACATCGACCACACCGGGGTGCTTTGCGAAGCAGTGGTGACGCTGCCGGAAGCGGTTCCACCGAAGGGCACGGTTAATCTCGAGATCGCATACGAAGGCGTCATCGTCCTCGATGCAACGCGTCTATCTCGCATTGGCACCCCGGATTCAACCGCCAACAGCACCGACTGGGATCAGATCAATCCTAAATTCACTGCCGTGCGCGGGGTAGGGTCTGTAGCCTGGTATCCGATCGCGACCGAAGCTGCGAGTCTCTCCGAAGGCGCGGACTTATCCGAGGTCGTTGGGCGTTGGAAGACGAGAGAAAGTGCATCCACCATGCGGTTGCACATCGTCGTACCAAATAAGGTGAAAGACGAAGGCGCAGATGAACCGCCGGAGTTCCTGGTGAACGCGACGGCGTGCCCGACAGCGCACGAAGTCGAACACCGGTTTGAGGCCGATTGTACATACCAATCGCTCGGTATGGTGGTCCCGGCTTTCGTGATTGCTGACTATGAAACCGCCGATCGATCGTCGATTGAAGTTCACTACCTGCGTGGCCACAACTCCGCCGCCGCGGGCTACGCGGATGCGGCTGAAAAGGTGACACCCCTGATTACCGAGTGGTTCGGAGCGGTGCGAAGCAAGGCGCAAACCGCCGACCTCGCCGAAGCCGATGCAGTTGCTTTCGAAAGCGGCTCTCTTCTGTTGACGCCGCTGACCGCCATCGACCCCAAACTCGCCGGCCTGATTGCAGCCCACCAACTTACCCACGCCGCATTCTCTTCGCCGCGGCCGTGGATCAATGAAGGTCTCGCTCACTTCGCGCAAGCGCTTTACCTGGAACATCAAAATGGACGCCAGTCGGCGCTCGATTATATGGCCTCGCACCGTTCTGCATTGAGCGTGGCGGAAGGCGAAAAAGAGAAACCAACCACGCCCCGATCAGAAGATGACGCGAGTCGCTCTCTGATCAATACCGCCGACGAAGAACTTCTCCGCAGCAAAGCGATGGGCGTGTGGTGGATGCTGCGCGACATGATCGGCGATCCGGCATTGAAGAAGGCTCTGGCCTCGTACCATGCCGATCAGGATAAAGAACCTTCTTACCTGCAGCGCCTGGTTCAGGCCCAGACGCAGCGCGACTTGGAGTGGTTCTTCGACGATTGGGTCTATCGCGACCGGGGCTTGCCCGATTTCAAAGTAGCCTCGGCGTTCTCGCGCAAGACCTTGCCGCAAGGTTACATGGTGACGATCACGGTCGAAAATCTGGGAGCGGCAGGAGCGGAGGTTCCGCTCACGGTGAAATTTTCCGGCGGAGAAATCACCAAGCGGCTCGTAGTACGCGGAAAAAGCAACGGCGTAATTCGTGTGGAGATTCCGGAAGTCCCAGAGGAAATTGTAGTCAACGACGGCAGCGTGCCGGAGAGCGACACGACGAACAACAGTTTCAAGCTCCAAGCCGTCGACACGCCGCAATAGAACTACTGTTCCAGGGGTGGCGGTTCTTCCATGGATCGAGGCACAGGATGTCGCGAAATTACCAACCCGATATTAAGATTACCCAACAGCGAAAGCAACTGCGGAGGAAACGCATCGGCCTGAAAGACCATGTCGCGATCCTCAACCGGAAAGTCCATATCCATGCGATCCAGGCCTGCAAAATCCCGCAGGCGCTTCACTTCCCGTTCATTCTCTTGCAGAAATTTCACCGCATCTTCGATCTGACCTCGCAGATCCGAGAACTCGCGGGTACTGACGCTTACGTTCATCCCGGAATACTCGCTCCTCCGGGTTACGCTGGCGGTCGGGAACTGAACTTCTCCGCGGTGAAAAGCAGTTAGAACATCCAGGGTAGAATTCTTCAAGAATTCATCCACATCGAACTTCACACCGCCGGCTCGAAGCACGCAAGACATGGGACTTACTCCCGTTCTGCGTTAGTCACATCGTTGGTGAAACCGGCTAACGCCGCCAGCTTCTTTGCGGCTGCGCCGGAATCGATAGATTGCATCGCGAGCGGTATGGCGTGTGCCAGATGATTGGCGCATCCCGCCGCCACTAGCGCGGCTGCCGCATTCAGCACGACCACGTCGCGCCGCGGAGACTTTTTTCCGCTCAGTACCTCGCGAACCATGGCAGCGTTGTCCGCCGCATCTCCTCCAGAAATGTCCGCAAGCGTAGCGCGCTCGATGCCGAATTCTGTGGGATCCACTTCATACGTCCGCAGGGACCCATCACGAGCTTCGGCGATGCGCGTCGGACCGGTGATGGTAATCTCGTCGAGGCCATCCAGGCCGTGCACCACCAGCGCACGGCGCAATCCCAACATGCTGAGCGCTTCCGCCAGCTTTTCGACCATCTCCAGCGCGTAGACGCCCACCACCTGCCCCGAAGCCTTCGCGGGATTGGTGAGCGGTCCCAGCAGGTTAAACATAGTGCGCAGACGCAGTTCGCGCCGCACCTTCTGCACCTGCTTCATCGACAAATGTAGATCAGGTGCGTAAAGAAAACAAATTCCGACGTCGCGCAGACACTGTGCAGAGCGCTCGGGAGTGAGCTGAATGTTCACTCCCAACGCCTCGATCACGTCCGCCGAGCCGCATTTTGAGGTCAGGCTGCGATTGCCATGTTTGGCCACGCGCACACCCGCCCCCGCCGTCACAAAAGCGGCAGCGGTTGAAATATTGAACGTACCACTGGCGTCGCCGCCCGTGCCGCAGGTGTCAACCAGCGCGTCGCGGCCGGTGCCACTCAAGTCCAGCGCGGATGTGATGCTATCCTCAGCCAGCGAGATGGGCAAGGGCGTAGCCGCTGCGCGGATGGCTTCCGCGAAGCCGACGATTTCCTCGACGGTTTCGCCTTTCATGCGCAACCCAACGAGCAGCGCCGATATTTGCGCGTCGGTGCAAGTGCCGGCGATGACCTCCGCCATCACTGCGCGAGCCTCCGCCCGCGCCAGCGACTGGCCGTGATTCGCAATTCGATGCAGTGCGTCGAGGATCATCCCAAAATTGTACGGGAACATCTTCCGCAAGGAGAACTGGGAAGGAACTAAGTGCGCGCGGACACAGTCTTGAGCCGGGGAACAAAGTATTCCCGCCATGCCTCAGGGAGCGCCGGGGTTGCGATCGCCTTCTGCAATAAATCGTGATTGTATCGATCGCTGACGAAAAGGCGATTCATCTCGCCGATGGTGATCCCTGCTTCATTCCGAGAGACCAGTTCAATCGAGTCGTCTCTGCCTACTTCGCCTTCCTGCTCCACTGAAAAATAAAAGCCGCTCCGGCCGCTGGCCAAAAATCGCTCGATCATGTCATCTCGTTCAAAGCGCGCCGCGAGCTTGTAACACGGCATTCGTGGCTGCCGGACCATCAGAATGGAAGAGCCAATCCGAAAGCGGTCGCCAATATGAAGTTCGTCCTCATTGAAGCCAGCGGTCAGACCCTCGGTAGTAAAGTTCTCGCCAAACACGCCCCACGGCAGTTCCATGTTCGGTAATTCTCGCCGCCAATATTCGTAATGCTCGGAAGGGTAGGCGTAAACCGCTTTGTAAGGACCGCCGTGAACGCTCAGATCGGCCTGCTGATCGCCATCGAGATTCAGCGGGCGCAGCATCACGCGACCTGAAACCGGCTGCTTGAAGATGCCGGTGTTGATCGTTACTCCCTTGTACACGGCAAGGCGCGGACGCGCGACATTCAATGAAATTAATTTCATAATGTTGCCTTACCGCTTTCGGAGCTTGTATCTTCCCTTTTGTCGGGGCATGCGGTTCCATTTTAGATGTGCCTCCCATCAAAAACGACGCCGGGTAGTGTCTAGTTTGAATCGGCTTTGAAAGGGCACGGCTTCAGCCGTGCCGTAAGCGTCGTATTTTCATTGCGGCTTTAGCCGCTAAGGGATGCCGATTTTCAAATTGCACCACTACCCGCCGTCCAGCCGTTTGCTCAAATCCATCGCGCTTCTATAAAATTGAGGGTTTGCTGCCTTCAGTCCTAAGCCGCAAGCAGGCTCCTTCCAATTTTTGACTTTCGAGTGACCTTATGAAAATCCATGAGTATCAGGCAAAAGGAATTCTTAAGAAATATGGCGTGACCGTTCCCAATGGTGTGATGGCGACTTCGCAGGAGGAAGCTGAAGCCGCAGCCCGAGATCTGTTCAACTCGGGAGCGACCGGCGTGGTGGTCAAGGCGCAGATTCATGCTGGGGGACGGGGCAAAGGCGGAGGCGTAAAGATCGCCAAGTCCGTCAACGAAGCGGGCGAACTCGCCGGCAAGATGCTCGGCATGAAATTGGTCACGCATCAGACGGGGCCGGAAGGCCGCATCGTACGCCGTCTGTTAATCGAAGAAACTCTGCCCATCGAAAAAGAACTGTACCTGGGAATTCTGGTGGACCGTGCGGAGGGTAAGCCGGTATTCATGGCGTCTGCCGCGGGCGGAGTGGAAATCGAACAGGTGGCTGCGGAGAATCCCGATGCTATTCTGAAGCAGCACATCGACCCCGGCATGGGCGTCGAGGCCTTTCAGGCGCGCAAGATGGCTTTCAAGTTGGGGCTGAACGCCAAGCAGATCAATCCCGCAGTACAGTTCCTCTCCAACCTGTACAAAGCCTTTCTCGATACGGATGCCTCGCTGGTCGAAATTAATCCTTTCATTACTACCACTGACGGTCGCTTGTTCGCGCTCGACGCCAAGCTGACCTTCGACGATAACGCGCTCTTTCGTCATCCCGATATTCGCGAGTTGCGCGATATTACCGAGGAAGATCCGCTCGAAGTGGAGGCTTCGAAATACAGCCTCAACTACATCAAACTCGATGGCAGCGTGGGCTGCATGGTGAATGGCGCTGGGCTGGCCATGGCGACTATGGATATCATCAAGTATGCCGGCGGCATGCCCGCCAACTTTCTCGACGTGGGCGGTGGCGCCAGCGCCGAGCAGGTCGCCCACGCCTTCGAAATCCTGCTTAGCGACAAAAATGTGAAGGCTGTGCTGATTAATATTTTTGGTGGCATTCTGCGCGTCGACACTCTGGCCACCGGCGTGGTGGAGGCCGCAAGGAAAACGAACCTTCAACTCCCCGTCGTTTTGCGTCTCGAAGGCACCAACGTGGACGAGGGCAAGAAAATTCTGATGGAATCTGGTCTGAATTTCACGGTGTGCAGCACCATGAAAGAAGCGGCCGATAAAGTTGTAGCCGCGGCGCATTGATTCGCGGAGCATTCCTTAGTGGTTCAAGGCACGAGATACAAGCAGCGAGGACTCATACTTATGGCAATCCTGGTGAATAAGAAGACGCGATTGATCGTGCAGGGTCTGACCGGACGCGAAGGCACCTTCCATGCCAAGGCCTGCGCGGCTTACGGCACGCAGGTAGTCGGCGGAGTGACGCCCGGTAAAGGCGGCAGCACGCACGAAGGTTGGCCAATTTTCAATACGGTGCAGGAGGCTGCGGATAAAACCGGCGCCGACACGACGGTAATTTTTGTTCCGCCGCCGTTCGCGGCCGACGCAATCATGGAAGCAGCCGACGCCGAACTCGAACTGATCGTCTGCATTACCGAAGGCATTCCGACGCTCGACATGGTAAAAGCTTGGGAATTCCTGCAGAACCGGCGCTCGCGCCTGATCGGGCCCAACTGCCCCGGAATTATTTCACCGGGCAAATGCAAGATTGGAATTATGCCGGGATCGATTCATAAAGAAGGATCGATTGGCATCGTCTCGCGCTCGGGCACCCTGACCTACGAAGCCGTGCATCAGCTCACCACGCGCGGCATCGGGCAGTCCACCGCGATTGGAATCGGCGGCGATCCGATTATCGGAACCAACTTCCTCGATGCGCTCGATCTTTTCAATCGCGATCCCGAGACCGAAGCGGTCATCATGATTGGCGAAATCGGCGGCGACGCAGAAGAGACCGCGGCCGAATTTGTGAAGACCAAAATGAAGAAGCCGGTAGTCGGCTTCATCGCCGGTCAAACCGCTCCGCCCGGACGCCGCATGGGCCACGCCGGAGCCATCATCTCCGGCGGAAAAGGCACCGCAGCGGAAAAAATCAAAGCCATGGAAGCGGCCGGGATCCGCGTGGCAAAATCTCCAGCGGATATTGGCGAGACTCTGGTGGCGGCGCTGGGTGTGAAAGTCTAGTTTGTTTTCAATCTTCTGTTGCACGAAGCGAGTTGTCATCTCGAGCAAAGCAATTTGTCATCCAAAGCAAAACGATTTGTCATCCCGAGCGAAGCGAGGGACCTTGGTTTTTGCCTGCGACCATCGGTAGCGCCGCCTCCGGCAAACACCATGATCCCTCGCTTCGCTCGAGAAAACAGTCCGCAGTGGGATTCGATACAGTTGAATTGTGCCAAATGAAAGTGTGAAGTCAACAACTAAGGACCCTACCAACATCCCTATGAAAACTCTGCAACGCACTCTTACCATCGTGAAACCTGACGCCGTCGCCAAGAATGCCGTGGGCGACATCATTGAACAATTCGAGAAGGCTGGCTTCCGCATTCTTGCCATGAAGATGCTGGAAATCTCCAAGCATCAGGCGGAGCAGTTTTACGCCGTGCATGCGGCTCGGCCATTCTATAACTCGCTCACTGACTTTATGTCGAGCGGGCCGATCGTCACTTTGGCTCTGGAAAAAGAGAACGCCATTGCCGACCTGCGCCAGCTAATGGGCGCGACCAATCCGGCCAACGCTGAGGAAGGCACGATTCGCAAGAAGTGGGCGTCGAGCATCGAGCACAACGCGATTCACGGCTCCGATGCCGAGGACACGGCGCGCTTCGAGTTGAGCTTCTTCTTCGCGGGATACGAATTGGCGAAATGACGGTGCCTTGCGGGCGGGGCTTTGAACGAAGTCGCGACTCTGAACGAAGTGAAGAGGCGAGCCCGCAGCCGTCATCCTGAACGGAGTGAAGGATCTCTTTATGCCCATGGTGCAAATCACGATGCTGCAAGGCCGCACCGCCGAGCAGAAGCGCAAGATCGCCAAGCGTGTCACCGATGCACTCGTCGAAGAAGCCGGAGCGCGGCGCGAAGCCATTACCATCGCCTTCTACGAAGTGTCGAAAGAGAGCTATGCCTCAGGCGGCGAGTTGATGGCTGATAAGGTGAAGTGATCACACTGGTAGCGCCGCCGTCTCGGCGGCCCGCTGGCGCTACGTTCGGGGATCTTCCTCCATGCCCTTGGTTCAAATCACGATGCGGCAAGCAGACACGCGGCAGAGCGTCCCCACCTTTTGTCGAAGTTACCCGCGCAAGTTATCCCAGCGCTTCGTACAAATGCCCTTCCACGCGATCGGCTACTTTGGGTAGTTCTTTGCGGGCGTGCAACAGAAAATGCGGTGAGGCACGATGGGCCTCAAGCGCGGCGTCATCTTTGTACTGCTCGTAGATGAAAAAGCGCCGCGACTCGGTCTTGTGCCGGTGCACCTGATACATCAAGCAGCCAGGCTCTCTGCGGGATTCTTCGGTCAGCTTCGCAAAAATCGAGACTACATCTCCGTCGTGTCCCGCCTTCGCCATCCAGGTAACTGCCAGGACTACCATCGTGCGTTCGCTCCTTACGCAAAGTAGTAAGTAGTCTGATTGGCCCACTAGTCGGAAGTCAAGAACTGATTTTTTGACTGCGTGCTGCCTTCATCTCGCTGGCAAATTCGTTCATCAGAATGATCTGATCGCGGTCTGGTCCCGTCGAAACCATGCCAATCCTCGTCCCGGTTGCTACTTCGATAAATGTGAGATATTCGCGGGCCAACTCCGGCAGATCATCGAAGCTGGTAACGCCTAAGGTCGAACTGCGCCAGCCCGGCAACCTCTGATAAATGCATTCGATCTTGTCATATCCACTCGCTTGCGCGGGGATTTCCATGGTTTTCTTGCCGTCGACCACATAGCCGATGCAGACCGGGATTTCCTCCAGTTCATCGAGCACATCGAGTTTGGTCACCACTAGCCAGGAGATTCCATTGATCATGCCGGCATAGCGCAACAGCGGCAGGTCGAGCCAACCCGTGCGCCGTGGACGTCCCGTGACCGCGCCAAACTCGTTACCGCGTTTACGCAGGAGATGGCCCAGTTCGCCTTTGTCCTCGCTCGGAAACGGGCCTTCCCCCACGCGCGTGCAATATGCTTTCGTGAGTCCGATGACCGAGTCGATGGCATTGGGAGCGACGCCCGTGCCCGTCGCCGCGCCTCCGGAAGTGGAACTCGAAGAAGTAACGAAGGGATAGGTTCCATGGTCGATGTCGAGCATGGTGCCCTGCGCACCTTCAAAAAGAATCGCTTCGCCCGCGGCCATAGCCTGGTTGAGTAGCACTGCCGTATCGCAGACGAATGGAGCAATCTTCTCCGCCGCCGCAGCGTATTCGGCATACATTTTGTCGGCGTCCAGCGGCTCGGAATTAAATAATGCGTGGGCGATCATATTTTTCTCGCGCACTGCATTTTCAATGTGCTTCTTCAACAGTTGCAAGTCGAGCAGGTCGGCAATGCGCAGGCCCCAACGTCCCATTTTGTCTTCGTATGCGGGACCGATTCCGCGCGACGTGGTCCCAATCTTCACCCGCCCCGGGGCGTTCTCCGCTGCCAGTTCGATCATGCGGTGATAGGGCAGAATCACTTGCGCCCGGTTCGAAACAAAGAGATTGCCATCGACCTGCAAACCCGCGCTACGCAGCGCCCCAACTTCTTTCAGGAAGGCCATGGGATCGAGCACCACACCGTTACCAATCACGCTGCGGCAGGCGGTGCGCAACACTCCGCATGGAACCAGTTGCAGCACAAACTTCTTGCCATTGATGATGACGGTGTGCCCGGCATTGTGGCCGCCAGCATAGCGCGCAACTACCGAGAAATTTTCGGAGAGAACGTCAACAATCTTTCCTTTGCCTTCGTCGCCCCACTGGGCGCCGACAATGACCGCGGTCTGACCTCGTTTCAATGCACATCTCCGTTACTGGGATTTGCGGACGCACAAGCGCGTCGCTCGTGTACTCCACGCCCCGGGGTCGCACACGTCTTGCCGCGACATACTCGAAAGGCTTAGAGGAAATAGCGGGGAAGATGTGTACGGAGTATCTTATCGCGCCGCGCGGCCCATGGCAACGAGCGACCCTCTGGGATATTCTTTTCAGAGAATGCCCAAATTTGAAAAGCACATCTTCATCTGCGGCAACCAACGCCCCGCGGGCAATCCACGCGGATGCTGCGATCCCGCCGGACAGGCAAAATTGCAAAAGCTCATCAAACAGAAGTTAGCCGAGCGCGGACTTAAAGGCAGAGTACGGGCCAATCAATCCGGTTGCCTTGATCAATGCGAGCACGGACCCACTGTAGTCGTTTATCCGGAAGCGATCTGGTATGGCCACGTCAGCGAAGCCGACGTTGATGAGATCATCGACTCGCACATTCTCGGCGGCAAGCCAATCGAGCGGCTGATGCTGGCCGACGAGTGCCTGAACACGGCGACATGCAGCCATCGTAAAGAAAGCAGTTCGTAGAGGTCAGCTTTCACGCCTGTATCCCAGACCCGCCACAACGCCTCGCATATAAGCAAAGCTCTCGATAGCGCCTGGCAGGGGATCATCGGGATGAATCTCATATTCGAGATCGACGAAACCTTGATATTGGATCGCAACCAGGGCCTCGAACATTCTTCGCACCGGTAGGATGCCATCCCCCACCGCAACCTGGCTCTCTTTATTCTGAAAGCTCGTGAGATCTTTCATGTGTACATTCAGGAGCCTGGGCCCTGCTTCATGAATCGCCTGCACGATATCGGCGCCCGCGCGAGCCGCATGGCCAACGTCGATGCAACAGCCGATGCGCGAATCCATATGCTTCACGGTTTTTAATACGTCGAGCGGCGAAGGCCACAATTTGTCCTCAGGCCCGTGATTATGGATCGCGATGCGGATGTCGTACTCCTTCACGAATTTTTCGATTCGGGGCAGAGTCTCCGGCGCAGGATCACCGGCGACAATGACAGGAATAGCGGCGCGCTTGCAGTATTCGAACTTGGCGCGGATATCCGCGTCTTCATCCTTGGAGAAATAGATAGCTCCCGCGGCGTGCAGCTTGATGCCGGCGGCAGTATAGTCGGCGAGGGCAGCCGCCTCGCCCTGTGGATCCATCGGAAGATGATCCTGAACATCCTTCGCATTCAAACCGAACACATTCAGCTGCTTCATGAAGCCGATCAGTTGCGCGCGCGTAAAGTTTCGGAAGGTGTAGCTGGCCAGGCCCAAACGAATCGGCGCTGTCTCGTCCGATGTTTTTCCAAGCCAGGATTCTTCCTGACATAGCCCGAGAATGTCACGCGGCGCGGTAAGTGCACCGGCAACCAACGCACCGGAGCGCATGAAATTTCGGCGGGAGAACTCATTCGTTTTAGTCGACATGTGGTTCCCAGCCTTTTTCGTATTCTCGCCCCCACAACTTCATCGCATCGGCGTCATTCTGAATGCGGCCGTCTTTTGTGTCGAGATGCAGTTCGCGCTGCACCTCCCAGGCAATATTGGAAAGTTGCAGCATGGTCACCGCGACATTGCCGGTAGAAACGGGAGCGTTCAGCTTTTCACCGTTGCGAATCCCTGCGATGAAGTTGGCGAAGTGGGCATCGGTCATGGAATCGCGACCGATCAGGTCGGAAGACGAACTCGCATTGCCAGCTTTGAACTCGCTCGTCTTTCTCCCATCCAAGTCGTAGATCTCATAGCCATCGCGATCGACCAGCACGGAGCCTGTGGTTCCCATGATCGTCGAGCCACGGTCGCGTCCGTAAAACTTCATGCCCTGGCAGCTCTTGCCTTCCCAGGAAATCATCGCGTCGTCGTATTCGAAGCTGGTCAACAGGGTGTCATAAAACTGCCAGTCATCTTTAAAGTGATATCTGCCGCCGGATGCAGTGACTCGCTTCGGATAACCCACCCCCAGCGCCCAACGACAAACGTCGACTTCATGCGTGCCATTATTCAGGCTTTCGCCGGTGCCATAGATGCGGAACCAATGCCAGTTATAAGGATGAACATTATCTTTGTACGGACGGCGAGGCGCCGGTCCCTGCCACAAATCCCAATCGAGTTGCGGCGGGACGGGCACTTCTTTTCCCAGGCCAATCGACTTTCTTACATTGCTATACCAGGCTTTAGCGAAGTAGGGCCGGCCGATTGCGCCGGCTTGAATCTTTTCAACGATCTCGATGGTATGGGGCGAGGAGCGCTGCTGCGTGCCCATCTGCACCAGCTTTCCATATTTTTTCTGTGCGCGCACCAGCATCTCTCCCTCAGCCGGATTGTGGCTGCACGGTTTTTCCACGTACACGTGTTTGCCCGCTCGCAATCCCGCAATTGCCATCGGCGCATGCCAATGATCGGGGGTGGCGATAGTAATTGCGTCCACATCCTTCCGCTCCAGAATGTTGCGAAAGTCTGCGTCGGTCGCGGGAGCCTCGCCCATCTCCTGCTGCGTAGCCTCGGCAAACTTCTTCAGGATGTTTCGATCTACATCGCAGACATGCGAGATGCGCGCTTGGCTTCGATTCGCCTTGAGCGACGAGAGGTGAGCATAGGCGCGGCCGTTCAGACCAATCACAGCAAAATTCAGGCGGTCGTTCGACCCCAGAATTTGCCCGTAACTTTTTGCCGTGGTGGCCACAGCCAAACTGGTTGCTCCCACAGCCAGGGCGTCAAGAAACTCACGTCGTGTAATTGTCATTGATCCCTCGATCATTGATCCCTCGATGACTGATCCCTCGATCATTGATCCCTCGATCGTTTATTCCTTGATCGTCGATCGCTCAGGATTGATCCTCAATGCGCCGAAGTCGCCGTTCTCGCATGATGGCTGTTATCAGCAGGAGATCCCAGCCTTGGTTAACGTCTTCTTCAGGCCGTCCATACTGATGCGAGTGGAGGCTTCCGGCGAGCCGGCGCCGCGCCAGTGTGTCTCGAGGCTCAGCCCATAGCGGAATCCATCGCGCTTCAGGGCCTGAAGTTGTCCTACCCAATCGACTGTGCCGCCGCCGACCGGCGCCCAATCGTACTTATTATCCGCCTTACGCACAACATCCTTGCAGTGGCAGTGCCCAATGCGATCCTTGGGCAACGACTGGTAGCCCGCTGGATAAGGCTCGCTTCCAATGGCAGCCGCATTGCCGGGATCCCAGTTCAACATGAAATTCTGGTTGGGAATTGCCCGAAACACGGCGGCAGCCTCTTCGCCAGTTGCCGTATTGCAGGACATTTCGTTCTCCAGCAACAAGACAAGATTATCCTTCGCGCAGCGCTCCGCCGCTTGCCGCAGTTTGGCATTGATGGCCGCCCGGTAGGGCTTAGGGTCATCCAGTCGCCAGTAGTCGAAGCATCGAATTCGGTCGGTGTTGAAAGATTTCGCAAGCCTGATGCATCGTTCGAGCAGCTTATCCTGGGCGCTGGCGTCGAAGTCGGCGTGGAACTGATCTCGGCTTTCGCTCTGGGATGATCGCGGCGCGCCCGGCCAATCGGTCTTGAACAGCGGGCTTGCTATGTCAGTGACTCGCAGGTTGTGTTCGTTGAGGATTTTGCACGCGTCCTGCACCTGCTTCTCGCTGAGCTCGGTAACATTCTTCTCCCACATGGAGCGCAGTTCGATCCATGGCAACCCGAAATCGCGGGAGACGATCTTACAGGCTTTCTCAAAGTCCTGCGTGATCTCATCGTTGATCACGGCCAGCCGAAAAGGACAGCTGTGGCCTTCGATCGCAAACGACGACGCCTCCACTTTCCCGAGCAGCGGCGAAACCATCGCGGCAAATCCCAACCTCAATCCCGCAAGGCTCAAGCCCGCGAGCACACTGCGCCGGGTGTAAGACATACCGCAGCCTCCTTCGATCCACGCGATTTCAGCGATCGTTGTTCATCAAACTTAGTCCTCTTCCGCTAAGCCTGCCGCGCAGTCACTAGATTATGCCAGTTTGAATGAGTTGCCGGAGATGCGAGATTTCGGCAATGATTCTGTCATCTTTCCAGGAATTAAAGTCGCCAGATGAGGTCGTTAAGCGTGACCTGCATCACTGACATTACCTGACCTCCCGACGTAAACTGCCGACGAAGATTTGTTCGTCTCCCCGAAGAGCAGCTCTCGTCCCCCTGAGATGCCCACCCGTCTGAGGCGAGTCGATTAGACAAGTTTCAAGAGCTCGCGCACCACGAGTTCCACTTCCCCCAAGCAAACCTGGAACGCATGTTGCCGCGATGGTTTCTCGCGAGTTGTGCTCCGGGGCCAATCGTCGCGGAGCCAGAAATTCCTCGAATGTTCACTTTCACACCGGCTTGCGGCCGGAAAGGAGGAGGCCTATGAAGAACCATGGCATAATGCAAAACGCATCCATCATCCTGGTCGTTTGTATGGCAGCGGCGCTGGCTGCGCACGCGCAAACCTTTACCACGTTGCACAGCTTCGACACCACGGACGGCTCCGAGCCCCAAGCGAGCCTGGTCCAGGGCACCGACGGGAACCTCTACGGCACGACCTTCGATGGCGGCGCCAACGGCGATGGCACCGTCTTCAAGATCACCCCAAGTGGCACGCTGACCACGCTGCACAGCTTTGACGGCACGGACGGCAAAAATCCCTGGGCGGGCGTGATCCAGGCCTCCAATGGAAACTTCTATGGGACAACATTGTACGGCGGAGCCAACACCTACGGTATCATCTTCGAAATCACCTCAACTGGAACGCTGACCACGCTGCACACCTTCGACTGGACGGATGGCGCTAACCCCAGAGCAGGGTTGATCCAGGCCTCCAATGGGAACTTCTACGGGACAACATCAAGTGGCGGAGCCAACGGCTACGGGACGGTTTTCAAAATCACCTCAAGCGGTACGTTAACTACGCTGCACAGCTTCGACTCGACGGACGGCGAGAACCCCAACGCGGCACTGATCCAGGCCACCAACGGGAGCTTCTACGGGACCACACTCAGGGGCGGGACCTACGAGCAGGGCGTGTTCTTCAAGATCACCTCGAGCGGCACGCTGACCACACTCTACAACTTTTGTTCGCAAAGCAATTGCACCGACGGCGAGGTGCTCACAGCGGGGGTGATCCAGGGCGCCGACGGCAACTTCTACGGAACAACGGAATATGGCGGAACCGACAACGCTGGGACGGTCTTCAAAATCACTTCAAGCGGCAAGCTGACGACGCTGGCCAGCTTCAACGTCACGGATGGCGAATACCCCTACGCGGGGCTGATTCAGGCCACCGATGGCAACTTCTATGGGACAACCTGGGCGGGCGGGAGCGCTGACAACGGTACGATCTTCAAAGTCACATCCAGCGGCACGCTGACCACCTTGCATAGCTTCAGCGCCACGGACGGCCAATACCCCTACGCCGCGTTGTTCCAGGACACCAATGGCATCTTTTACGGGACAACCCAAAACGGCGGCAGCGGCAGCGTCGGCGCGGTCTTCAGCCTATCTGAAAGTCTGGCCCCGTTTGTGAAAATCTCGACGACCTCCGGCAAAGAGAGCGCCAAGGTTGGAATGTTGGGACAGGGCTTCAGCAGTTCGTCGGTAGTGGAGTTCGGCGGCACGCCAGCAACAAAGGTCACGCTGAATGGCACGAGTAACCTCACGGCCACCGTGCCGGCTGATGCTCTAACTGGATCGGTAACTGTGACGACAGGTACGACCACGCTGACCAGCCCACAGACCTTCAAAGTGCTGCCGACCATTACCAGCATTCCGGCCAGCGGAGCGGTGGGAACACCCGTGGAGATTACGGGAACGGAATTGACTCAGACCACGAAGGTGACCTTCGGGGGCGTGACGGCCACTAGCTTCACCGTGAACTCAGACACGCAAGTCACGGCCACGGTGCCCACGGGCGCCAAGACAGGCAAGATCGTGGTCACCACCAAGGGAGGCACCGCCACCAGCAAGACCACCTTCACCGTCGACTAATGCAGCCAGCGCGTTGCGCAAGCAGCATCAAGGTGCATAGCGAGTAAAGACAAGGTCGCTTCCTTTGGCCTTCTCGTGGCAGGGGAAGCAGCTTTTCATAAATGTCGCGTCACCAGGTTTGCCGGCCGCGAAGTGACCGAACCCCCAGCCGCCCGTTGCGGCGTACTTGGTTGAGTCTTTCACCATAAACTGAACGTTCGTGGGCGCGCCCGGAACGAAAGATTGGGCCTGGCCAAAGACTTTGTTGTTTTCCTCAGACGGCACGTTACGGTAATGCAAAGCAGCAATGATCGTGCCGTCCGGGAACGGAAGCGTCCCCGCCCGGAAGGCCTTGATCGCTACCTCGTTGCCCAGGACGGCTCCTAAACTGTTCAGGTTGCCTGCTTCATGGGCCGAGGAGACCCACTGCCAATCGCGGTACCCTTGCGGGATGTCGGTAACGTAGGGAGCGGATTTCTCATCCGCGTGGCCGGGGGCGGGGCCAATGAGCGCGACAAGGCTAACCAATGAAACTGCACCCAATAAGAATATGAAGCGTTTCATAAATCGTTCCTCCATCCAATATGTTTCGGTAAACGAAATCAGTATTTGCTTTACAGCCAACGTCGATGCCTTTTCATCTGGCAAATTCAGCGGTTTCGGCCTAGACGGTCGTGGTCATCGTCTGCGATGAGCCATCACACCAGAGGCCCGGATGCAAAGCAATTAGACGATAGTATCGGTGAAACCTTCATCAGTCGTCGCCGCAAGCCTTCGGTAATCGCGGGCTAAAGTTCCCCGATTTGCCAATCGAGAGGAGGCTGCTGCTCTGACTGGCTCGCCACTTGACTGGTGGCTCGATGCGGCCTATCCGTTCGTTCTGACTCGTCGAGCCAGTCTTCTGTCGAAAACCTGCCCTGCCCAACATCAAGCATTCGGTGCGGCTACCCCAGTGACACCATCAACCATCCGGGCCAGGGGGATACAGTTTGGTTCCAAAATAGGTTTTTGAAAAGGTAGGTGGTAGGCGCGGCAGGAATCGAACCTGCAACCGCCGGATTAGAAATCCGGTGCTCTATCCAATTGAGCTACGCGCCCCTATCTATTCACGATTCTAGCAATTCTGCCGCTTAGAACGTGAATCTGGCGGCCAACTGCCCGATGCGCGGGGCGGGACCGCGGAAACTGCCGGTAGTTGTGATCTGTCCAAAGGTCGAACCATTGATGTTGGTGGCTCCGTCAAGCACTGTGGGCTGCGCAAACTCGGGATGATTCAGGGCGTTGAAAAACTCCACCCGAAGTTCCAGGCCCACCCGCTCCGTAATCGCTGTAGTCTTAGCCAGCGCCACGTCAAAATTCGTCAGATGCGGCCCGCGAAGAATGTTGCGGCCAATTCCGTAGGTACGATCCCCTGGATTGTCCACCGGATCAAGCTCCGGAAAACATGGATTGTCGCCCTCGTAATAGGAGTTGTTCTGTAGCGGAATGTTAGAAAAACTGTTGGGATCGAAAATGAAGTGGCCGGTGATCGGGGCCCCGGTCGTGATCTGGCAATTGCCGTTCGCGTCGCTTCCATAGACGGTCGGATAGATCGTGGTCACCTGCCGGGGATTGAGCATGTGTAGGGGCGCGACCAGGGCGGCATGCGAAATATAAGGATCGCCTGCACCCGAAGTTCCAGGGTTGGCGGGGTCGGTCGCATAGCTCAAGCCCGCAGGGATGTCGAAAGGAAAACCCGTGCGCCAAGTCACGATGGGATAGATGCTCCATCCCTTGGTTAGCCGCTTCGGAGCCGCAGCCCACATCCGGTCAAAGGGCAGATCCCATCCTCCGCTGAAGCTGATGCGCTGCCGGACATCACTGTCTCCGGAAGCATAGAAAAAATCCGGGCTGTACGCCGGCACCGTTGAGTTGCGCTGGGCGAATCCAGATGCGTTGTCCAGGTTGTGGCCGTAGGTATAGGCAAAAGTGTAATAAGCCGTGCCCAGCTTCGAACTCTTCGGTTGACGTGTGAGGCTGGCCTCGAGCGCGTTGTAGTTCGCGTTCGAGACGTTCTGAAATTCCGGCAGCTGACCGTAACAGATCACCCCCTGGTACTGTCCGCAGTTGCCGTTCGGGTCATCGAGCAGCCGGTTGGTCGTGCCCAAGACCATGGGATTGATGTCTCTGAGGGAAGTCAATCCCCGTCCGGAACTGCCCACATAGTTTGCTTCCAACACCGTATCGGCGAAAAGACTGCGCTGCAGGCTCAGGTTGTACTGGTAGACATAAGGAGTGCGCAGATGCGGATCGACAATGTAGACCGCGCCGCTGCTGTTGATGGGAAGAAACTGACCGAAATCCACGTCGGCTGCGGGTGGGGTGGATGGGAAGGGATTCGTAGCCCCGGCGGCGGCGTAAGGCTGACTAAGATAGTTATACGGCCCTTTCTTCCCAACCGTGTTGAAGAAGAGTCCGGGCTCGGCGTAAAACGGAACCTCGCCGTTGAATTGCAAATTGTCTTCGCCTTTCAAAATGTCGTAGAAGACTCCAAAGCCGCCGCGAACGCTGGTTTTGCCGTCTCCCTTGGGATCCCAGGCCAAACCGAAGCGCGGCGCGAAATTTTTCTTGTCGGGAAAGTTGACTCCGCTGGGCGCGCCGGGATCGCCCGGAAATACCAAGCCCAGCGGCGCATTCACAAATCGTTGCGATTGCTCTCCAGGGATCACCGAAAAGCTGCGCCCCTGGGTGTCATACTTGGGCGTGTTGTATTCGTAGCGCAGGCCTATCGTGAGTATTATGTTCCTGCGTACATGCCACTCGTCCTGGCCGAATACGTAAGTGCTCTTGCTGCGAATGTTGGATGCCGCAAGCGGTCCCTGAAAATAGGCGGACGCTCCTCCCAGCAGGAAATCCGCATACGGATTTCCCGAAGCAGTGGAACCGTCGAGGGAGTAAAAGTCGAACTCTCCATTGGTGTAGTAGTCGTAAACCACGTTTTCCTGGTACGGAGAAAATCCGGCTCCGAACTTCCAATTGTGTTTACCGCGAGTCCAGGAAAGCGCATCCGTCCAGGAAAAGGTGTTTTCCACGAAACGCGTAGGACCTTGCTCGCTCGGACCGAACTGGTAGCCGGTGTCGAAATAGATATTCGTAGGGCCGGTTGCCAGGTCCGGCGTAATGCCGATGCCGAGGCTGGGTCCGCTGGGCAACGCCTTCACCACACTGTCCTGCAAATAATTACTGCGATGGGTCACAAAATGGAACTCGTTCAGCAGCGTGGTCGTAAAGACGCGGGTATAGCCAATGTTCGTAAAATAATAGTTTGCAGGAGTGCGGCCGGGATATCCCGGCACCGTGGCAAATGGGAAAGGATTCAAGAATAGAGTGCGATTCGCTCCGATCGTAGCGGAAATTTTATCTTTCGCGCTCAGATTGAAGTCGAATTTGGTGGTCAATTCGTCCGCGTTGTTGGTCTGCTCCAGCAACGTCGACAGCAGCCCGCTGCAAATTTCATTGGTGTTGCAAAAGGTCTGGTTGGTCGGGGAAGTCGCGATCAAGCCCGCCTTGATATAAGCCTGAGTTACCGGGTCAATCTTAGTGGGATCAATAATTCCCTGTTCTGCGAGCGTCAGGTTCGATTGAAAGTAGGGATGCGGCATACCCCGAACCGGGTTTCCTTTTGCATTCGTACCGCAGTCGGCTCCACCCGGGAAGTACCCTGACAGGAAGCACGTCACATTTGGATCCGGCCCGCCATTGACCGCTTGCGAAAAATCCCCCTGCAATTCCTGCGCGGTATAAACCGGGATGTCGACATCCGGCACAGCCTGCACCTGCCTGGTTCCCTGGTAGGCCAAAAAGAAAAAAACTTTATCTCTGCGAATGGGTCCACCGAGCGTGGCGCCGAACTGGCTGCGTTTCAGATCGAGCCGGGGAAGTCCTTGCGGAATATTGAAGTAGTCGTTGGCGTCAAATACCCGGTTTCGTATGAACTCAAAAGCACTGCCGTGCATCTGGTTGGTGCCCGACTTGGTGACAACGCTGATGATGCCGCCGCCGTTGCGCCCATATTCCGCCGTGTAGTTGCTGGTGAGCAGTCGAAATTCGGCAATCGAATCGGGGTTGGGATCGAGCAGATTGCTGTTGTCGAGCAAGTCATTATTCAGCCCGCCATCGAGCAGAAACGTCACGGAATCGCTTCGACCGCCCGCGATGCTGTAATTTCCCGCGCCACCGTTATCGTCGTTGCTCTCAGTCACACCGGGTTGCAGCAGCGCGAGATCGAGCGTATCGCGGCCGTTGAGCGGCATGTTAATAAGCGTGCGCCCCGTCACAGATTGACCGAGCGTGGGGTCCACGGTTTCGACCGGAGCCGCTTCGGCGCCAACGTCGACCCTCTGCGTAGTGGCGCCGATCTCCATGCGAATATCAATTCGCAAGGATTGATTGATCAGCAACTTGTTCTCATCGCTGACCGCGGTGCGAAACCCTTCGTGCTCCACCGTCACTTTGTAATTGCCGATCGGCAAGGCGAGCACTTGATAGGACCCTTCATGATCCGTCGTAGTTTTTCGCGTGATCTGCGTGGCGGTGTTGGTCACCGTAACCTTCACGCCGGGCATGACTGCCCCCTGCTGGTCTGTAATCGTGCCAATCACTCTGCCGGTCGCCTCCTGGGCCAGGCTGAGAGCCGGTACCAGCAGAGCGACTGCCCCCAACGCTAGCCATCGCGACATTCTCATCGAAACTCCCCTTACCTCCACACTTCCGACAGGCACAACCGGCTTTCGCGCCTGCACTTCACTCATATTGGTTATGACCGCTCGCCAGCGAACGGTATTTTACACCGAAGCATCGTCGAGTTTACCCGTGAGCGAAGTTCGGCCGAGTCCCGCGATGCCCATTTCTGAATGTGCTGCGTCCATCGGGTGGAGTATCATGCCATTTCGCATTGAGCTCAGCCACTCCATCCCGCGCTTCGTCCCAAGCTCCATCCCGCTTGGCCTACATCGACTGGATGAGGGGGCTCGCCTGCCTTCTGATGTTTCAGACGCACTGCTACGATTCCTGGCTCAGTCCGGCCGCGCGACAAGCCAAATTTTTCATGTACTCCCAATTGGGCGGAACCTTTCCTGCTCCTCTGTTTTTATTCCTGGCCGGCGTTTCGTTCGCGCTGGTCACGGAGAAGTTGTGGAAGAAGAATTTGCCGCCGGGGCAGATCGCCAAAATAACCATCCGCCGGGGCGCGGAGATCTTCGCCTTTGGCCTCGCCTTCCGCCTGCAGGAATATCTGATCGCTTGGGGCTGGGCGCCGCTCAGCGATCTGCTCCGCGTGGACGTGCTGAATACCATCGGCCTGTCGATGATGCTGATGGGCGTGCTGTGCTGGCTCGTGCTGTCGGCTTATCCTTATCCTGGTCCTGGGGCAAACACGAGGCTCGCATTCATCCTCTCCGCGACTGGAACAGCAACAGCGATTTCACTGCTGACCCCGCCGCTGTGGACGACCTGGCAACCACGCTGGCTGCCGTGGCCGCTGCAGTCCTACATTAACGGTGTTCACAATCTGGGCACCCCGCAGGCATGGCTGTTCCCAGTTTTTCCTTGGGCTGCTTTTGCCTTCGCCGGACTGGCCGTGGGATTTATTCTGCAGAGCGCTTACGCCCGCGACCGCGAAGCCGCGACGTTCGCGATTGCAGGCGCAGCCGGCATACTTCTGATTGCAGCCTCACGCTGGCTTGATGCCCAACCGCGGCAACTCTATGCCGTGTACGACTACTGGCACACCAGTCCAGACTTCTTCCTGCTTCGCGTCGGCATGTTGCTGATGATTCTGTCGGCCAGCTACGCCTGGTGCCGCTGGGGCGCCGGACAATGGGGGTTCAGTCCTCTGATTCAGCTGGGTCAGGCTTCCCTGCTGGTCTATTGGGTCCATATCGAATTTGTATACGGACGCTTTTCCATCCTGCCCAAGCATGCTCAGAGCATCTACAGCGCGTCCCTGGGCTTGCTGACAATCTTCCTGGCCATGCTTCTGCTGGCTTTTCTGCGCACGCGTGCGAAAGGCCGCGGCGGCGAAATTTTGGCTTGGTTCCGGCGTCCCGCCAGCGCGCACTAAAATCGTTCGCAACCACCCCGCGGAGTCGTCATCGCAATTCTTAGCCGGGGCAGTAGGTCAGTTTGAATCTGTCCCTGTTTGCGGGGCGTCATCCCGAAACCCGGCGCAGTTCAGCCGGGTGAGGGATCTCCCGTAGGCAAAGGCAGGTGCGGCGGAGTCTCTTGCGCTTTCTCTTTCCGCGCGAATCTGCTTAAATCGGATCAGCACAACACTGCCAACCATCGTGGTCGACATTCATTCGCACATTCTCTGGGAAGTTGACGACGGCTCCAAGTCCTTGGAAATGTCGGTTGCAATGTGTCGTATGGCGGCAGACGATGGCATCACTCACCAGGTGGCCACGCCGCACGCCAACGATCGCTACCACTACGACCGCGCTTATCTTCAGTCATTGGTTGCGCATCTGCAAAGCCAGGTGGGCGACACGATCAACCTCAGCCTGGGCTGCGACTTCCATCTCTCCTACGAAAACTTGCAGGACGTACTCGCGAATCCCACGCGCTACGCGATCGAAGGCACGCACTACATGTTGGTGGAGCTGAGCAATTACAGCGTTCCGCAGCAGACTACAGACTGCTTTATGCAACTCGGCGATCGCGGCATCACCGCGATCATTACTCATCCCGAACGCAATCCGATTCTGCGCGAGAGCCCGCAGCGGGTGCTGGAGTGGGCCGAGCAGGGATGCGTGATTCAACTTACCGCCTCCGCCCTCACCGGGTTCTGGGGCGAACGCACGCGCCGCGCCGCGCTCTGGCTACTGGAGCGCGATGCCGTGCATGTGCTGGCAACCGATGCGCACGATACGGAGAAGCGCGTGCCAGTCTTGTCATCCGCGCGCGATGCCGCCGCTGAAATCTGCGGCGAGGAAGTGGCTGAAGCGCTGGTCGAGAGCAATCCGCGGGCGATTATTCAGTCGCAGCCCATACCTTATTTTCCGCGCCCCATGCTGGGAAGTTACCGCAAGACCACGTAGCTGGACGCCTTCGTCCGCTCCGCGAAGGTGGTCTTCTCTCCACCAGACCAAAGCCTTAGCCCTGCCGAAGGAGTGTACGGGGCGATCCGATTTTATTGTGGGCTACCCGAATCGTGCTCCACCGAAGATCCAGGTGCGGGTGGGTTGGGGTTCATCGGTGCTCCCGGATCGACCCTTTGAGAGGATGGCGCGAGCGCCGTGGCGCGCGGGGATTCCGGTTCCGTGGTCATCGCACTTTCGGGATTCAGCAAGTGTTCATGGCTTGGACCAAGTCCCAGAGCAATCAGCGCGCGCGCATCGGGGACGGTCTTCGATTGCCAGCCGTGGTCGGCTTGGTAGCGGCGCATGGCATCTTCCGTGGCCGCGTCCCAGGTTCCGGCGGCCTCCGTCAAATAATGTTCCCGGACCAGCGCCTCTTGAATTTCCTGCGCCCGTTCTGGGGCAATCTTCTGCTGGCCGCGGGCGACGGTTTTAGTCTTGCCGCCCTTGCGCGACTTGGCGTATTTCGATTTGCCGCCGTGGGCCGAGGCGGTGGATTTTGCGTGCGCCCCCATAGAAGAATGCGCAGAATGCGTAGAGGCAGAATGCGTAGAGGAAGAAGAATGCGACGAAGCGTGGGTCTTGCTGGACGTCGCCGCTTTGCTCGCACCCGGCCTCCTGGAAGACTTCGAGTGAGTGCTCTGCGTCGTCGACTTCGCTCTGGCAGAACTGGTCTGCGCGGCGCTTTTTGAAGGCTTGGAAGCACCGGCCGCGGAATCCCGTGCAGGTGCGTGCGAGACCAGAAGAACGCACATCAGCGCCAGAGCGCAGCCCGCGCCCAGCCCTCCCCGCATTCTTATTCCGTGCTTCGGACTTTGTTCCAAGCAGTCTTTAACCTCGAAGCCGACCTCGAACCTGCGCCAGAATTTAGTTGCGCAAAACCCATCCGCGCACCCATCCGCGCACAAAGAAAAACCCAACTGGACTGGCATTGTAATCATCCTCTGTTTCAGAGGGCAATGCCAGCTCCCGTTGGGTTCATTGCAGGTTACGGAAGTGTACCGGCCATAAAGATGGTTCCGTCCTGTCGAGTGGAGCCGCGTGGGCGCACCAGGAACACCACGTCCTGGCCGCTCTTCAGGCTCGATTCGATGCGGGCGAAATCGTCTTCGCTGTTCACCGGCTGTTTGTTGACCTCCAGAATAATGTCGCCGCGGCCCAGGTTGATATCTTCGGCAAACGAGCCCGGCTTCACATCCTGCACAATCACGCCCTTGCCTGCCGGCATATCGAGGCGGTCGGCCATTTCCGGGGTCAACTTGCGCACGGTCACGCCGAACTTGCTCTGCTTGGGCGTGCTGTCGTCGCCCCCGGCGTCGTCCTCGCTCAAGCGCGACGCGAATAGCTTGGCGCGGTCCGCAACCGTCACTGTGGCTTCTTGCGCCTTGCCGTTGCGCAGGAAGCCGAGTAGCACCTTCTGTCCGGGCTTGCGCGAAGCAATGTCGGCCACCAACTCGGCGCCCTTGCTAACTTTATGTCCATCGACGCTGGTAATGGTGTCCCCGACCTTCAGCCCGGCCTGATCCGCGGGACTGCCCGCCACCACACTCGACACGGTGACCCCAGAGCCGGCGCCATATACGCGGGTAATTGCCGGATTCTCGACTTGATCGAACATGATGCCGATGGAACCACGGGCTACGCGGTGTTCCGGTCCGATGAGTTGGTTGTAAACCTGTACCACGGTATTCGACGGCAGCGAGAAGCCCACGCCCGCGTAGGCGTTAGTCTCGCTAAGAATTGCCGTGTTGATGCCAATCACTTCCGCGTTCATATTGACCAGCGGTCCGCCAGAATTTCCTGGATTGATAGCCGCATCCGTTTGAATGAAGGTCTGAAACTGACGGTTGGGAACGATGTCGCGGCCCTTGGCCGAAACAATGCCGGCCGTCACTGTGCCCACCTGGCCGAACGGACTGCCGATGGCCAGCACCCAGTCGCCCACTTCCATGCTGTCAGAGTTGCCCATCTTGGCCGCAGGCACGGGGCGATCGAGATCGATCTTGATCACCGCCAGATCGGTTTCCGAATCTTCCCCAATCACCTTGGCGTCATGCTGGACGCCCGGAGGATCGTCCTGCAGCCGTACGCGAATGCGGTCCGCCTTCTCCACCACGTGACGGTTGGTGACGATATATCCCTTGCTATCGACAATTACCCCAGAGCCCAGCGAGCGCTCGCGAATGGGGCCATCGTTGCCGAAAGGACTCTGTTGTCCGCCCGGTCCGCCAAAGAAGTGCTTGAAAAAATCGTCCATGTTGCCATTGCCGCTATCGCCGCCGCTGTCATCGTCGTCGGGATTCTGGCCACGGCGCTTGTGCACATTCTTGATGGTCGATTCCGTATTGATATTGACTACGCTCGGCCCCAACTGCTTGGCGATTGAAGCAAACGCATTGGAGAGCTTTTGCGGCTCGGGCACGGAGAGTGGAGTGGCGTCCGAGCCCTTCTGGGCTTCCTTGCCCTTCACTCCGTAAGAAACCACGCTGCCGATCAAAATCCCCAGCGCCAGTGTGGTTGCAATGCTCAGCGAGTAAATCCAGCGATGGGTCTTTAGGCGCACCCAAATGGCTTGCGAATCCATATGCCTGCTTTCCTCCGGAAACTGTGTGAACCTCTCATTATACCTTGTTGACAAACTGCAGCCCCTGTCTCGAAAGCCCCTGCTGGTAGTGCAGCTTGATCCCGAAATCGAGGCGTCATCCCGAGCGTAGCCGTTTCTCAGGCGCAGCGAGGGATCTCCCGCTCACCCTGCGTGAAGCGTGAGCCAGCCTGCGCCACTACCAAGCCCCTGTAGCGCTAAAAGACGAAACCCCGCCGTCGTGATTTAGACGCGCCAGCGGGGCACTTCGTTCACGCGTTTAGGAATTTAATAAGGCGGCTCAGAAATCGTACCTCGGGCTATTTCGCCTGGTAAACCGTTTTGCCGCCTACGACAGTTCGCAGCACCTTGGTCCCAAGGATTTTCTCCGCCGCTACGGCCGTGACATCGCGATCGAGCACCACAAAGTCGGCCAGCATTCCCGCAGCCAGTTTGCCTTTTTCCTTCTCGTCAAACTCGGCAAAGGCGGAGCCTGCCGTATAGGCGGCTATGGCCTGGTCCATGGTAATTTTCTGAGCGGGGAAAAATTCCTGCTTGCCGTCTTCGCTCTGACGCGTGACCGCGGCATAGAGGCCGCGAAATGGCGTTACCGGTTCGACGGGATAATCCGTGCCGAACGCCAGCGTCACGCCATGATTCAGAAACGAAGCCCACATATGGCAGTTGGCCGCCCGCTGCGGCCCCAGACGCTCCTGGGTCCAGCGCATGTCGGTGAGCAGCTGAGCCGGCTGCATTGAGGCGATCACCTTGAGCTGTTTAAAGCGAGCGATCTCAGCGGCGGTGACGACCTGGGCGTGTTCGACGCGAAAGCGAAAATCATCGCCGCCATTGGGAGCTTTCACCTTGGCGTCCCTGGCGGCTTTCTCTGCCTCGGCGAACGCATCGAGTGCCATCTGAACGCCCTCGTCGCCAATCGCGTGAAAACCCAGCTGGAAACCGGCCAGGGCTCGCTCTTTGGACATTTCTTTCAGTTGGTCGGGATCATATTGCGGCAAGCCCGAATTTTGAGGATCGTCAGCGTAGGGCTCCAGCAGAGCCGCCGTATGGCCACCCAGCGACCCATCCATGAAGGCCTTCAGCATCCCGGTATGCAGCATCAAATCCGATTGCGGATGCGACGCCCGCTTCTTCTCCAACTCTTCCCCTGAATCGGTGAAGGGCAGCCACTCCGAGATGCGCGCGGTCAGCTTGTCATCCTTTTCCAACTCTTCGTAAATCTGAAAATTCTCCCACTCCGGCGAATAATCCTGCGCCGAAGTTACGCCATGGATCGCCAGGTCAGCCAAGGCGGATTCGATTGCCCGCCGCCGTTTTTCGTGAGTTGGCGCGGGAATCACCGCCCGCACAGCTTTTTGCGCGGCATCCCGTAGAATCCCCGTCGGCTGTCCATTTTCATCGCGGTCAACCTTGCCGCCCTGCGGATCGCGACTGGCCAGCGTCACGCTCGCCAACTGCAAAGCCCGTGTATTTGCCACCGCGAGATGCCCGTCCACCCGATCCAGAAATACCGGATGATCGCCTGAGACCTCATCCAAGTCCCAACGGCTGGGAAACGTCTTAATCGGCCACAGAGTCTCATCCCAACCTCCGCCCAGAATCCAGTCGCCGGGTTTGGCCGCTTCCGCCTTGGCGCGCAGGCGCTCGCGAAATTCATCGAGCGTCTTGACTCCGATCATATCTACATTCAGAGATTGCAACCCCGCCATGGCCAGGTGCATGTGCGCGTCGTTGAATCCGGGCATGACGAAATGCCCGTTCAGATCCACCACCTGCGTCTGCGGGCCTTTCCACTTCAGGATGTCAACATTCTTGCCCACCGCCTGGATGCGGTCGCCACGCACCGCGATGGCTTCTTCGCGCAAGATCGAACTGAACTGCGTGGTGGCTGGGACGCCCGTATACACGTTGGCGTGGATGTAGATCGCATCCGCCTTGGGCTTAGGATTGCTGGCTGCCGGCACCGCAGTCTGCGCGTATACGAACGCGCTAAGTATCAGCGTAACCGCAATGATTGAGAGGATCCTCTTGGGGGTGGCGCAGCCCTTCAGCGCTGCGAAAAGTCGATTCTTTGGATGCGGGGCCTGCGCCCCTGAGGTAGCCATCATTCCCCTGCTCCCGCCAGCGCCAGCATAGTCAACAAGATCCTCCTCAGCCCCAACTCGCGGCCATTGCTGTCAAACCACTCCTGCAACGTGTGCGCCCCACCGCCCGATCCGCCGCCGCCAATCGCAATCGCTTCCAGTCCCAGCGACAGCGGAATGTTGGCATCGGTCGAGGCCCGTTGCACCTGCGCCGCGTTGTTCAGTTGCGCGTCCACGGCTCGAATCACATGCAGGATGCGAGCCCCGGCCGCCAACTCTCCCGCGGGACGATTGCCAATCGGTACCACCTCACAATTCACTCCGGAGGGCCGCTGCTGCATCGGAGACCGCATCTCGGCCGTCATGCTTTCGTCTTCCACGGCACGATGCAAAGCCAGCCGCAGTGACTGCTCCAGCCGCTCCATCTCGGCCATTGAGGTGGAACGGATATCGACCTTCATGCTGGCCGATTCAGGAATGGAATTCACCGAGGTCCCGCCGCGAATCGCGCCGATGTTAAAGGTTGTCTTTGGCCTCGAAGGCACGGGCGTAGCGCTAAATACATCGATGGCACGCGCCAGAACCACGATCGGATTCGGCACCCCAAAATCGCTCCACGAATGGCCGCCGGGCCCGCGCACGATCACTTCAAACCGCCGGCTGCCCAGCGCTTCGGCGACAACCGTATCTGCGCCCGCACCGTCGAGTACCACGCAGTAAGCGATCGAATCTTTCCAGCGCGGCGTGGCATAGATGTGCCGCATGCCGCGCAGGTCGCCTTCGCCTTCTTCTCCTACGTTGCCGATGAAGACAAAGGGCAACGCATGCCGCAGCGGCACTGCGCGCAGTAGCGTGGCAATCGCCAGCATCGCGGTCACCCCTGCGCCATTGTCGGAAACTCCCGGACCATAAATCCGGCTGCCCTGTTGCCGAATGTTCAGCGGCGTGCTGGCGGGGAAAACGGTGTCGATGTGCGCGCTCAAGGCCACATAGCGCTGGCCAAAGTCCTGCACCGTGCGGCTTTCCGCAGAGCCAGTCTGTGCAGAGCCCGCATGCACGCCGAATACATTTCCCACATCGTCGATACGAACATCCTCCAGACCGAGTTCTCGAAAGCGCTCGGCCAGCCATGCCCCCCGCTGCGATTCCCCGAAGGGAGGCGCGGCAATGCGCGCCATCTCCACTTGCCATTGGACAAACTGCGGCTCATTTGCGCGCAGCCAGGTGAAAGCCGAACGGAGCTCCGGCGAAGCCGCCAGCCGCGCGATCTCGTGCTGCACCGCTGGAGAAATTTCAGGCGTATCCGCGCGTGGCGAGTTGGGACACATTGGGTACTCGACATATTACAACGCGGAAGCAGGAATAGGGATTGGCAAGCGCGGAAACGGTCTTAGCGAGCTGGCCAACAAGGCTCGCGGACGCATCCGACTGATTTCGTGCGGCTTTACCGGGGAGCGGGTGTCGTACCCGCGGGCAGCGTTGCAGTTGGCGGAGCCGCCGCTAACGGCATAAGAGACTGCTTTACCGTCGCCGGAATCTTATCCGCCTGGGCCAGCAAAAGACTCACTTGCCACATCTGCGTCTCGGAGAGGCTTTGCTTAAAACCGGGCATCCCGGTCAAACGGATACCGTTGGCAACTTTCCAATAGGTCTCGCCAGGTTCGTCGTCGGTGACGCCCTTGCCCTGCAGAAGCTTGGGCGGCTTGGGATATTCGCCGATCGCAATGGCACTCGGCCCACCCTCCTCCAAGCTGTGGCAGACGGCGCAATTTTGCTTATAGATTTCGGCGCCAGCCGCAAAGGTCGCTTCGTTGGCTGGGATCGGCGGCGTCTTCGGCGCTTCCTTGCCGATGCGCGCATCCAGGGCTTTGTGCGCCAGCATCTTCTCGAACGGCAGGTCCTTGTCGAAAACGGCAACCGGCATGCCGCCCCACGATAAATATGCGAACGCCGCGAGTGGAACGATTACAACCCCAACGATCAAGCCCAAAATGAATTTCAAAGATAATCCCCTCACTCGGATATTAAGAGATACGAATACCGATGAGGGATTCTAACCTGAGTAGTCTCTCGGTCGCCACATCAGAGGGATAAAGTAACGTGAGCACGTTGTTCGACCATCGCGACCAGTTTTCTGGTCACCGGAACATCGATTCCATGCCGCTGCCCGCCGCGTAGAATCGGGCCGGCAATCGCTTCCAACTCCGGAGTTCGGTGCTGCTCCACATCTTTCTGCATCGAGCTGCGCATATTCGGTGGCATCGCTCCCACCCCGGGAAGAACTTTTTCCGGATCTACGCTTGCCCCTTCGGCGATCGCAACTGCGCAGGTTTCGCGGATACAAGCCTCGCCCAGGCCCCGCCACTGCGGATCGGCGAGAACTTCTCCCACGCTTTTATCGGCAGCCGTTGTAGTCAGCGCAAAGGGCGCGAGAAAAACCAGCTTGCCCCACATAAGCGTCGGCTCGTCATCGATGAAGCGGCAGGCGAAACCGATCTTCTCGAGTTGATCAATTGCGGTGGCGAGCAAGTTTCGACCCGCGGACAAAACATTTAGTCGCGCCCACGGGGTGCGATGAACGAAGTGTCCCGGGCTTACTCGTTCGAACTCGCCCGCGATGGTCGCGGGAATGATGCGCTCCGCGCCGTACTTCGAGCGCAACCAGCTCACATGATCAATGCCATTGAGCAGCGGCACAATTCCCCTCACTTCATCGGGATGCTTAAGTGCGCCCAGCGCCTCCTCCAACTGCGTAGCCTTCACCGTAATCCACAGGACATCGGCCGCAGGCACTTCCGCGGCAACCGCAATCTCCGCCTGAAAATTACCGAAAGAACTTTCCAGCCGAATCTGTTTGGGATACTGCGCCAGCGACTCCGGCCTGACGACTAAAGTGACGGAAGCCCCCGCATGCGCAAGGCAGGCGCCGACCACTCCACCAACGCCACCGGCGCCGAGGATTGCATGCCGCAATGAAATCTTATCTGCCATGGATTCAGGTTGGCCGCAGACTAGTTTTGCTTCAGCACCGCGGGCAAACACTCTACCACTTCGGCATCGCTCAACGTGTGATCGCTGGCTTTGGCGCGCTGGTAAATGCGATCGACCAACTCATCGGTGGCCGGAATGCCGCGCCGCTCCAGCCAGAACAGCACATTCGACTTGCCGCTCATGGGGCCGATATCGATGATCTGCTCCAGCCCGAAGACGTGCGAGGGTACTCCGGAGTAGACCGTGTTGGCCAAGATGACATCTTGTTTGTGATACGCCTTGATGATCGCGGCCGCGTGTACGCCCGTCGCGGTGCGAAAGGCATCGTCGCCCACCACCGGATAATTCGCCGGAATCGGCACGCCCGTGGCATGCGATACTGCCTGGCAATAATGCTTCAGCTTGGTGAGATCCTGATCCGCCCAGGGCGCAATGCCCATCAGCTTCAGGTTCACCAGCATCTGATCGATCGGCGTGTTGCCCACGCGCTCGCCCAGGCCGATGGCGCATGCATGGACGCAGTTCGCGCCCGCCATCACCGCCGCCATGGAATTGGCAATGCCCAGGCCGCGGTCGCTGTGCCCGTGCCAGTCAACGCGAATTTTTTCGCCAGAAGGTTTCACCACTTCCTCCATCACAAAGCGCACCAGCGCCAGAGCGCCCATGGGCGTGGCGTGGCCGGCCGTGTCGCAGACCACAATGGCGCGCGCCCCGCAATGGATGGCCGTCGAGTAGAGCTTCTTCACCGTCTCGGGGTCGCAACGGGAGGTGTCTTCGGTTACGTACATCACGTCCAGTCCGAGCGAAACCGCATACTTCACCGCCCGCTCGGTGGTATGCAAAAGAAAATCATCGGTCCAGCCTTCGGTAAAACGGCGAATGGGGCTGGATCCGATGAAGGTCGCCGCCTCGATGGGCAGGCCAGTTTTCTGCACGATCTCGGCGATCGGACGAATATCGTTCTCATGCGTGCGCGCCGCGCAATTGGCGCGAATCTTCATCTTGTGGGTTGCGATCTCGCGCGCCAGCGCGGTCACATGCTCCACCGCTCGCGGACCCGCACCGGGCAATCCGAGATCGAGAGCATTGATGCCCAGCGCTTCCATCAGATGAAGAATCTCGATCTTTTCCGTGATCGAAGGATCGCGTACGGAAGGCGATTGCAAACCATCGCGCAAGCTTTCATCGTTGAGCAATACAGCTCCCGGCGGCTTCAAAGCCGGCGGATGGTTCTGGTTCCAGTCGTAGATAAGTTCGGAGGTGTTCATGGAAAACAGCTTCTGGCTCCCGGCTAAAACTGAAGACTGAACTGACGCTGCCGCGTTTTGCTGATAGCTAGTATAGTGCTCATAATCTGCGCCATAACTAGAAATGCTTTGAAAGGGTGCGGCTTTCAGCCGCGCCGAACAACAACCAGGAAACTCGGGCTTTAGCCCCTGAAGTAAACGACGTATACCCCGAAAAAACATGGAACTTATTCTGTTAATTTCCGGGACACCACACTAGAAATTCATTTCTCTTTCGGCGGCAGTGTCAGTCCGAAGACCGAGATCATTCCTTGTCCTGCGACATTAAGTTTTTTTTCGCCGGGATGCGGAAGATACAGCGTCTGGCAATTTTCGCAGCGGTAGACTTCTGCATTCTTTCCCCAGGCCTTTTCGATATCCCCACAGGCTTGCTCGACCACATCAACCCAATACGACCAGAGTTTTAGGTGTCCGCCGCAGAACTTGCCCTTGTCGTTTTTCTCGTTGCAGGCGCGTTGGCCCGCCTTCTTGATCTTTACTTTGTGATGCGGAAGTTGCCCCGGAGTTTGCGTCGCAGATGGAGTAATCTCGCCAGTCGCCAAAGGATTTGCCCTCGTTCGCGCGGCGCTCGCGCCGCCGGATTCGGCCCACCGTTACGTCGTCATTGTACTTGAAGGCCGCAGACCAGCCCAAGCGTACGCGGTCGACGACGGTTTCATCAAGCGGACCGACGAAAATCGGACTGACGAAAAAGGGGCACGGTATGAACCGCGCCCTTCGGGCTCTACCGCTGATAATGGTTACGTGCTGCTCCGTCGTAGTGGCCGGTTCGCATGCAGCACTTCTTGAAATCTACGGCCGGAACCGCAGGGACATGGATCATTCCTTCCCAGCTTCTCGACCAGTTCTTTATCACAGTGAACCACTCGGAAACCCGCGTTTGACGTTGGTTTCGGAGGGGAACCCCTTGCGCCGTTTGCTGCTCGGCTTGTAGAAGAATTCGGCGCTCATGACAGTATCTCCTTCTGGATGGATTTGCCCGTCACATCCGAAGCGGACCTGCCTTAAGAATTTTAGCCTTACGAAGCTGCGGTAGTGGCTCAATCTGAAAATGTGAGAAAAGTTTGGAAGTAGCACTAAGGCTTTTGTTTATGGTTTTTCCTTCGTGCACCCTCGTGTCCTTCGTGGTCTACGCCTTTTGTCTCTGAATTTTGAAACTGAGCCACTACCCAGGCTGGCGATCCAAACATTCGTTATGCCAGATTCAGCTATGATATCTGCTTCAATCTTTACGGAGCGATCATGGCTTTCCCCATCAAAGTTTGCAGTATCTGCTCGCAGGAGTTTGAGTTGAAGCCAAACAAACCGGGCTTCGCCAACCGCTGTCCGGAGTGCAGCGAAGCGGAAGAGATCACGCCCGCACCCCAGAACAAGACCGATGCCGCCGGCAACGCCGCGCGTCGCGCCGCCATGCGCGACCTTTTATACCGCAAGGATAGCTAGCAGCCTGCTAGTAAAGATAGCTAGCTGTTTTCCAGTGGTGCGGCGGGATCCGGAAGCAGTCCCATCTGCTGATAGATGGGCCGCATGACCGCTCTGATTTTTGGCAACTGAAAGGTGAACCAGATCGAGCCCGCGATGCAAAATGCGCCGGTGACGATCACAGTGTGTGGCGCCCCGATGCGATGTGCGAGTGCCCCGGCGAACAGGCTGCCGAAGGGCGCCGAGCCGAAGAAAGCCATGGTGTAATAACTCATCACGCGAGCCCGTTTATCCTCCGTTACTAGCGACTGGATGATCGTGTTGCTGGCCGCCGCGCACTGCATTAAGCCGAAGCCCACCAGGGCCATCAGTACTAACGAGAACCACAAGTTCCGCGAAACTCCGAACACAATCAGCGCGCCTCCCAGCATGGCCGCGGCGATCTGCACCATGCGCGGCAACCCGAGCACCGATTTGCGGAGCGTGAGAGAAATTCCCGAGACCAGCGCGCCCACGCCGGAGGCGCCAGTGAGCCACCCCAGCGTGTACGCATTGCCATGTAAAACCTGGCCGGCAAATATCGGCAGCAGAATAGAATAGGGCCATCCCATGAGGCTCAGCAACGCAAAAAGTAAAAGCACGGTGCGTATGGGAGCGAAGGTGCGGACGTAATCCCAGCCTTCGCGCATCTGTTCGAACATGCTCCCAGCCTTCCGGCGAAGATCGACATGCGGCGGTTTTATGCGCATCATCCATAACGACGCGATCACGGCAAAGTAGCTGACCCCGTCGATCAGGAAGCACCAGCCTTCGCCAAATGCGCCGATCACCAAACCCGCAATGGCCGGCCCAATCAACCGCGCGCCGTTGGCCATCGAGGAATTGATCGCGATCGCGTTCCCCAGGTCGTTGCGATCCTCGACCATTTGAATGAGAAAGGATTGGCGTCCCGGCATGTCGAACCCGTTGATCAATCCCTGCAATGCCGTGAGGGCAATAATCTCCCAGAGATTGATGACGTGAGCCAGGGTAAGTGCGGCCAGTGCGAGTGACTGGAGGGCGGCGAGGGCCTGCGTCCAGACCAGCAGTTGACGCCGGTTGAGGCGCTCCACCCAGACTCCTGCGAAGGGCCCGAGTAGGAATGAAACGATCTGCCCCGAGAAGCCCACCACGCCGAGCAGCAGGGCCGAATGCGTAAGGCGATAGACGAGCCAACTCGTCGCCAGCCGGGTCATCCAGGTGCCGATGAGCGAGATGCTCTGTCCCAAGAAAAAGAGTTTGAAGTTGCGATACCGCAACGCCCGCCACGCGTGCGCGAACGAAGACTGCGCTAACGAACTCGGCGATAACGAACTTTCAGGGCGGGAATTCACTCGATCACTGCTCAATCGCTTTCAAGACGTTCTCGGCGCTGTCGATCTCCCCAATGCGCGGAAAGAATTTCTCGATGCAGTGCCGGTGCGAATCGGCGTCGCGATCCGTCATGGCATCGGCCACGAACACCACGTTGTAACCCAAGTCGTAGGCGCAGCGCGCAGTCGATTCGACACCGCCGCTAGTGGCGATGCCCGTCAGGAAGGTCTGGGTCACGCCGCGCTTCCGCAGGCGCTCGTCCAAATCTGTTCCCAGGAATGCGCCCACTCGTTGCTTGGTCACGAGATCATCGCCCGGCTGAGCGTCGAGCTCAGGAACCAGGTCGATCCAATCCGGCGGAAACGCAAATTTGGGGAATGGCGCATCGGTGCGCCCAGGCGCTCGCCCCGCGACATTCACCAGAACCACCGGCAGACCTCTCTTCCGGAAAGCTCGCGCGAGTCGGGCCGATCGCTCGACGATCTCCATGCCCGGATGCACAGTTGGCAAGCCCACGACCCCCTTTTGCAGGTCGATTACGATCAAGGCGGCTTTCGAGTCGAACTGGGTAAGAGGCATGATGTTTCCTTTCAGTTCAGTGTTGCGGCGCGCTTCCAGCCGATTTTCTGACGATTTGAGACGGATCTTTCTTGGCAAATTGCACGCTCGCTAGGATACTGATCGCAGCGACGCCCACGAAGAAAATCAGAAGCGCCACATTGTCCCCGCTGGAAACCTTGCCAACCCGAAAAAGAAAGTAGCCGGCTGCCAAATTGAATAGTGCCCACAGAACATTCACCGTTGGCGATGACAGGCCCTTTCCCGGCGGATGAGCGAACGGCGTGGGGAAACTATCGCCGGAAACCCCGTTCACGAAGTGAGGCACGAAATTTGCGAAAAACATTCCGGCAAAGAAACAAGCGATATAGTCGTACCAGTTCATTGTGTTCCCCTTTTCTGAGGAGATCTTTTTCCTGAACTCAGCGGAAGCCGGTCTTTTCCCTCTTCATTCCTGTTTACTTTCCCCGAGGCGTTTTATAATTTCGCCGGCTGCGAACAGAGTTTCCCGCTCCCGCTCATCGAGCTTCGCGATCGCTTCAACCAGCCAGGTCCGCTTTGCTTCTTTCGCGCTTTTCCGCACCGCCGCGCCTTTGGCGGTCAACTCAATATTCATCTGCCGGCCATCGGTCGGATGCGGCTTGCGCGCTACGATTCCTCTTTCTTCGAGCCCGGCAATCACGCTTCCCATGGATTGCGGTTTCATGCCTTCCGCCCGAGCCAAGTCTGCGGTGGTCGCTGGACCCTCTCTGGCCAGTCGCGCCATAACCGCGGAGTCGGTTAATGACAGCTCATGCGACGCCCCCGCGGCGCGCAGGCGGCGCACCAGCAAGCCAATAACCTGCGCCAGGTCAACGACCGCGTCTTCCAGATTCTTTCTAGCCATCGGAATACAGCATACATTATCGACAGTATATCTTGCAAGTTTATCTTGCCAGCTATACTTCTATATAGTTTCGAATGAATACGCCAAACCAGAGACGGGTGCGAAAGAATTTTCCCTGGGACTGAGCTCAGAAGGGCCCGTCCCTTCGGGAAATCGGCCCATTACCTAGGTCATCTTGGGGAAAGTTACGCTTCGGGTCATCATAAGCAGAGCTTTGGAGGGGAACGCGCCTCCCAGGACACTTCTGCCCATGAATATTGACGATCTGCTGCGGATTGCGACGGAACGGCGCTCCTCTGACTTGCATTTGAAGGTAGGAAACTATCCTCACCTGCGCATTGATGGCGAACTCGTGCCGTTGACCGACCAGCCGCGCGTGAACGCGGAGGATATGCTGACCATGGCGTTCAGCATGATGTCGGCGCGGCAGAAACAGAAATTCAAAGAGACTACGGAAATCGACATGGCCTACGGCGTCGCCGGGCTCGGCCGCTTCCGTGTGAACATTTTTCAGCAGCGCGGCAATGTGGGACTGGTGCTGCGCGTCATCCCTACCAAGATTCGCGCCCTCGACGAGTTGTTTCTGCCCAAGGTCGTCGAACAAATTTGCGAGATGCCGCGCGGGCTGGTGCTGGTTACGGGAGTGACCGGCTCCGGCAAATCGACCACGCTGGCCGCCATGGTCGACCGGGTTAACTCCAGCCGCGCCGAACACATCATTACCATTGAAGACCCCATCGAATTTTTGCATCGCGACAAAAAGGGTTACGTCAACCAGCGCGAGATTGGCGTCGATACACCTTCGTTCAGCGCGGCGTTGCGAGCTTCTTTGCGTCAGGATCCCGACGTAATTCTGGTCGGCGAAATGCGCGATCTGGAAACCATTTCCACGGCGCTGCACGCGGCCGAAACCGGCCACATGGTTTTCTCCACCCTGCATACGCTCGATGCGGTCGAAACCGTGAACCGTATCATCTCTATCTTTCCTCCGCCCGAACAAAAACAGATTCGTCTACAACTCGCCGCGGTACTGCGCGCGATTGTCAGCCAGCGACTGGTGCGCCGATGCGATTCTGAAGGGCGCGTACCCGCGGTGGAAGTGATGATCAATACCGCCTTCATTCGCGAGTGCGTGCTGGTGCCGGAAAAGACGCGCTCCATTCGCGACGCCATTGCCGCGGGCACTTCGCAATACGGCATGCAGACCTTCGATCAATCGCTGTGGGATCTTTTCCAGGCAGGTCTGGTCAATTACGAAACCGCGCTCGAAAACGCCTCCAACGCCGACGACTTCAAGCTGCGCATGCAGGGCATTTCCTCGACCTCAGACCTTTCCCGGCAATCGATGCAGTCGGCCGGATTCGGCGGACGCTAGCGATCGGCTCCCGGAAACGTCAATCCTCTATTTCGGTTTGGCTGGGGCGCGCTTCGGTGCGCGCCCTTTTTGCGCGAGCTTTCCCATCCGATACCGCAGCTTTCAGATTTTCAGCGCAGCTCCGAACTGGGCGAACGTAATGAAGTGCCCGGCCGGGTCTTTGATTCCGATTTCAGTCGCTCCGTAGAACGTGGTCCGCACCGGTATCGCGATTTCTGCGCCCTTCACTGCGGCAATAATCTGGTCGAGGTTCTCAACCTCCACATAAAGGAACGTCGGCCCTTTGCGCACTTGGGGCGCCACGGCGGCGGCGTCCTTATCGTTGTCCGCGCTGGCATAGCTCTGGTACATCAATTCCACATTACCTTTCTGAAGCATGGCGAAGGCTAGCTTGTCTCCATCGGGCACCTCCGCCGTCTTTTGGAAGCCGAGACGATCGACCCAGAACTCCAGGCAAGCGGAGATGTCCTCCGCAAACAGCACGGGCGTGATTTTTTTCACAGTCATTCGATTTTCTCCTTTTCTTTCTATGTAGTCTTAATTAGACTAGATGACGATATCGGCGACGCATCGCTCTGTCAAGGAGGATTTTTATGACCAAAGAAAATCGAAGTCTGCGCGACCTGGTTTCCGTAGGTCCAGCCATCGCGCGCGATTTCGAACTTCTCGGAGTCACCAGCGTGGCGCAACTGGCGAAGCGCAATCCCGAGAAGCTTTTCGAACGGCTTTGCCGCGTCACCGGGCAGGCCTTGGATATTTGCTGTCTCGACGTTTTTCGGGCCGCCATAGCGCAGGCGCGCAACCCCCGGCTTCCGGCCGCCCAGCGCCAGTGGTGGTATTGGAGCCGTCAGCGGAAGGCGCGCGATGCCCGTCGCTAAGAAGCCTGGGCTGACTACACCGGACATGGTGCTGCTCAGCCTTTTAGCGGAGCGTCCGTTGCACGGCTACCAGGCCAATCTTGAGCTTGAGCGCCGCCAGGTGCGGGACTGGGCCGGCATTTCGCGGCCGCAGGTGTATTACTCGCTGGAGAAACTGGCAGGGCTGGGTCTAATCCGCGCCACGAAGAGCGGGGAACCCGCCGCCGGTCCCGAGCGCTGTGTCTTTGCTACGACCGCGAGGGGGCGCGCGGCGCTGGCCGATGCTCTCGAGCGTGAGGAATGGACCAACCAGCGCGACCGCCCGCCGTTTCTCACCTGGATCGCGCTCTCGTGGCAGGCCCGGCCCGGCGTCTTCGCGCGGCAACTGCGCCGCCGTGAGCAATTCCTCCAAAAGGAACTGGCGCGCGAAGAGGCCACGCTCCGCGCCATTCGCCAAGAAGTTGGCCACCAATTCCACGAAGCAGTTTGGATGGTAACCCTGATCATCGCGGAGTTTCGCACGGAGTTGCGCTGGGCCCGCAAATTATCGCGCGAGGTCCGCCGTAGGGCGCCGGCGCGGCATCCGCAGTATCCCGACAATTCGAACGAATGATCCGTTTCCATGTCTCGACCAGCATGTCTCGACCAGCATGTCTCGACCAGCGGTTCGCATCCCCACTGCGCTTGCGCTATCGTAAGGGCATGGCGTTCGCGCGTCCTAAGAAAAAGTTTTATTCCGAAGATGAGTTGTACGAGTACGCCGTGGGCGCACTGGCGCGCCGCATGCGGACCGTGGCCGAACTGAAGCGTCTCTTCCGGGCGCGCGTGGACGAAGCGGAATCAGAGTACGGCCAGACCCTGATCGAATTGGTGATTCGACGATTGAAAGATCGCGGCTATCTCAATGACTCGCAGTATGCCGCGTACTTTTCCAGCCTGCGCCGCGATAATCAAAAGCTGGGCCGCATGCGCGTGATCACTGATTTGAAAATCAAGGGCGTGCATGGCAACGTCATCGAAAAGGCTGTGGACGCGGCTTTTGAAGGCATCAGCGAAGAACAACAGGCGCGCGAATATTTACGCAAGAAGCGTCTGGTGAAACCCAAAGATCAGAAAGAGGCGGCGCGGGTTTTCCGGCAACTGGCGCGGGGCGGCTTCGGCAGCAAGACCATCTTCGCCATTTTGAAGCGCTGGAATGTGGATGACGAGACCCTCAGCGCGCTTGAGAGCGAGAGCGCTTAGCGCTCCTTCTTGGCAAACGCCCGGCCAATGTTGCATACTCCCATTCGGTTCCCAGATTCGTGCTTTACCATCAACCAGGAGAACATTATGACTTTCCGCTCAAAGACCATTCTGGCAGCATTGTTGTTCGCAGCCGTACCGTTCGCGCTGGCGCAAGACGCCGCCACCGATGTAAAAAAAGGCGCCGACGCGACCGGACACGAAACCAAGAAGGTAGTCAAGACAACTGGCAAGGACACCGAGAAGGGCGCCAAGGCGACCGGGCACGAGACCAAGAAGGTAGCGAAGACCACCGGCAAAGATACCGAGAAGGTGGCCGACACTGCCGGCCACGACACCAAAGTTGCGGCCAAGGACACTGCCAAGGGCACCGAGAAAGTTGCCAAGAAGACCGGCAGCGCCGTAAAAACCGGGGCGAAAGACACCGGCCACGAAATGAAGAAGGCGGGAGAGAAAACCGACGACGCCATGAAGAAGTAGCGTCTTCTGAAATAAACATTCAATACAGAGGGCACGGACGAACACAGAATGCTTTACTCTGTGCTCCTCCGTGCCCCCTGTGTTTAGGATTTTTCTCGAATGCTAGAATTGAACTTTCGAAAATCATGCTGACTGGCTCGGAAATTCGCCGCAAGTTTCTCGACTTCTTTGTGCAGAAGGGCCACAAGGAGGTGCATTCGTCGTCGCTGGTGCCGGCCAACGATCCGACGTTGCTGTTCACCAACGCCGGGATGAACCAGTTCAAAGACGTTTTTCTTGGGCTGGAAAAGCGCGACTACAACCGCGCCACGACCTCGCAGAAATGCGTGCGTGCCGGCGGCAAGCACAACGATCTGGAAAATGTAGGCTTCACCAACCGGCATCACACGTTCTTCGAGATGCTGGGAAATTTTTCCTTTGGCGATTATTTCAAGAAAGATGCCATCGCCTACGCCTGGGAGCTGATCACTTCGCCTGCGTGGTACGGGATTGCGAAAGATAAGTTGTACGTGACCATCTTTGAGGGCTCGGGCGAGCCGATGCCGGTTTCGCGCGACACCGAAGCTTACGATCTGTGGGTCGCGCAGGGAGTGGCGAAAGAACGGATCTTCGATGGTAGCCTGAAAGATAATTTCTGGCAGATGGGCGACACCGGCCCTTGCGGTCCGTGCAGCGAACTTCATTACGACATGGGCGTGGCTGCCTCCGATCTGGGGCACACAGATTGCAAATTTCCCTGCGATTGCGGAAGGTATGTCGAAATCTGGAATCTCGTGTTCATGCAGTTCGACCGCGATGTGAGCGGCAAATTGCATCCGCTGCCCAAACCATCGATCGATACCGGCATGGGACTGGAGCGGGTCGCGGCGGTGCTGCAGGGCGTGATTTCGAATTACGACACGGATTTGTTTACGCCGCTGATAGGAAGAGCAAAGGAACTGACCGCCGTTGAGGCCTGGATGAAGACGTTCGACGGGAAACCTCCTCAACACGGAGCCGCTTCGTTGCGCGTTATTGCCGATCATTCGCGTGCTTCGACGTTTTTGATTTCTGACGGAGTGCTGCCATCGAATGAAGGTCGCGGCTACGTTCTTCGCAAGATCATTCGCCGCGCCATCACTCATGGACGGCTGCTGGGTCAGACGAAACCGTTCCTCCACAAGATGGTGTTTGTGGTGCGCGATCTGATGCAGGATGCGTACCCAGAATTGAAGGAAACGGCCGAGCAGGTCTCGAAGGCGATCCTGGCGGAAGAGACAAGATTCGGGCGCACGTTCGAGGCCGGCTTCAGGGTTGCCGTGGAGTACATAAAAAACAGCGACTGGCTACGAGCAAGTTATCTCGCGAGTCCGGAATATAAAAACTTATCACCTCAACAGAAATATGACGCCCATCACAGGAAGAACACTGCGTTCGATGGGCACTATGCTTTTCATATCGCATCCACATTTGGCCTGCGACGCGATTTTATTGAAGACCTCTGCAAGGATAACGACATTGTTTTTGACGAAACTGGGTTCGATGAGGCGCTCGCGGAAGAGCAGACCCGCGCCCGCGCCTCCTGGAAGGGCGGCTCGAAGCAAACCGCGAATCCCGCCTACCAGCAGCTTCCAAAATCCATCTTCGAAGGCTATCGCCAAACTCGCTCCGACGGTTGCGAAGTGCTGGCCATCATTCACCACGGGCAAGGCGCGCAGGAACTCAGCGCCGGCGAATCCGGCGAAATCATCCTCGATCACACGCCGTTTTATGCCGACTCCGGTGGGCAGGTCGGCGACAAGGGATGGTTTTACTCCGGCGATCACAACACGGTCGTCGCCGATGTCACGGGATGCTATTCGCCGATTCAGGGCGTAAGAGCACATCAGGTTGTCGCCAAACAGATACTGCGCGTGGGCGACAGAGTCGATGCCGTGGTGAACGCCGATATTCGTCATTCGACCATGCGCAATCACACCGCCACGCATTTGCTTCATGCCGGACTGCGCGAGGTGCTGGGCAAGCATGTGAAGCAGGCCGGATCGCTGGTGGCTCCCGGCCATTTGCGCTTTGATTTTTCACACTTCACCGCCGTCGAAGACGAAGAGTTGCAGGATATCGAAGACATCATTAACAAGGAAGTGCTGCGCAACCAGATCGTCGAAACCATCACCGATGTGCCCATCGATGAGGCCATCACTCAGTACCATGCCATGGCGCTGTTCGGCGAAAAGTATGGCGACAAGGTACGCGTGGTGCGGATCGGCGACTTCTCCACCGAACTTTGCGGCGGCACGCATACCGGCGCGACCGGAGAGATTGGGCTCATCAAGATTCTGAAAGAGGGCAGCGTTTCTTCTGGCGTGCGCCGCATCGAAGCGGTTACCGGCGAGGGTTCGCTACGGCATTTTCGCATGGACCACGAGTTGGAGCGCGTGGTGTCTACCTTCGTGAGTCCCACCCTTGCCCACACGACGGGCAAGGATGCGGCAACCTCTTCTGAGGAGGGATCAACCTCTCCCGCCGAAGCTCTGCGGTTGGAACTCGAAAAGAAAGACGCCGAGATTAAGCGGCTGGCGCGCGAACTGGATCAGGCGCGGATGAAGTCGGCTTCGTCGAGCACGGCAAACATTAGTGAGAAAGTCAAAGATGTGAAGGGCGTGAAAGTGCTCGCGCATCGGGTTGACAATCTCGAGCGGGCGCAGTTGCGAACCCTGGTCGATCAATTGCGCGAGAAGATTGGTTCGGGCGTGGTGGTGCTGGGCTCGGCGTCGAACGGCAACGTTTCGCTGATCGTTGGCGTCACCAAAGATCTCACTAGTAGAGTTCAAGCCGGAAAAGTGATTGCAGCGGTGGCACAGAAAGTTGGCGGCAAGGGCGGAGGGCGTCCTGACCTCGCCGAGGCTGGCGGAAAAGATGCGGCCGCCCTGGATTCCGCACTGGACAGCGCCTACGCCGTGGTGGAGTCTTTGCTATGAGCGTCGGCGAGACTCCTCTCGACGAGCGGCTGCGAACTATCATGCACCAAGGCCACGCCATTTACGAGATTGATTTCAGGAATTGCACAGCAAAAGAGATGCTATTGCTGCTCGATATGATCCGCGCTGAGATAGCGCAGCAGGCCCCGGGCTCTGTCCTCACTCTGGTAGAGATCGCCGGTGCTGAGGTCGACAAAGATGTGGCTACACGCATCAAAGAAGTGCTGGTGCTTGACCGGCCTTACGTGAAACGCTCCGCCTGGGTAGGGACGGACAGCCTGCCGCATATTTTCTACGAACACTTCAAAAGCTTTTCGCAGCGCGAACTCCCTACATTCAAAACGCGCGAAGAAGCGCTCGACTGGCTGGTAGCCGCTTAGTATCAGAAACAACCGCGGCCCGATCGATGCCTGCCCGCTTGCCTCAACTTCTCCACTTCAGCGTCACCGGACCCGTCATGGGATGCTTCATTTCTCCCCCGGTGCGCTTGGCTTCTAAGTACGCGGCCTTCAACTGAAAATACCATTTCGCGGGACGATCGGCATCGTCGATTAACATGAGGTGCGGGTTGTATTTCAAACCTTCGGCCTGCAACTCCATGGTGCGGCGATCCTGCTCGACGAATTTTGCGAAGACAAACTTCAGCAGCTCCGCGCCGAAAGGCATCCAGCGAAAGATATTCCACGCGGCGACCACGTCGATGCGGCATTGATTGCGCGTAATCGGAGTCACCGTGGTGAGTGACGAGAACCAGTACTTCCCTGCCCGGATCACTTCGCGACGCAGGTTGGGCAGCACAAAATCAATCGTGGTGGTGATGGAATCTGCATCCGCGTACAGGCGCAGAAGCTTGTAGGGCGCGGAGTTTGAGCTGGGCGTATGCGCGCTCATGCGGAATCCGTTGGCAATCGGCTCGAAGTTTTTCTTCTTCTCGTGGATACTCTGCCGGCTCCGCCACCACCAGGCTTGATGAACAAACGGCCCGTGCGCGGGATCCATCAGGCCGATGATGCCGTGATCGATGCTGACCGGCATATCGGCCGTCAGGTAAGCAAGTTTGTACTGAGCGCTGAACTTTTCGATTTGAGGTGCGCCATCGGGCGCTTCTTCGCGCCGGCTGAACCCTGCTCCTGGCGGACCAGGATCCGGCATAAAGGCCCAGATGAAGCCGTCCTGCTCTTCGCAGGCATAGCTGCCCGCGTAGATGCGATCGACTTTCAAATTTTGATCCGCCGTGAGCGAAGGGATGTGTTCACATTGGCCGTTGTGCGCATCAAAACTCCACCCATGATATGGACACTCGACATTCTCGCCGTCAAACTTGCCGCCGTTCAGGGGCATACCGCGATGCGGACAGGCGTCGCGCAAGGCGAAGGGCTGGCCCTGACGGTCGCGCCCGATCACCAGCGGAACCTCCAGCAACATCGCCTGGTGTAGTTGATTGCGATGCACGCGGTCGGAGGGGAGCGCACGATACCAGAAGCCGGTCAGCATGAGCGTGTCGGTCGCCTGGCGTTGCGGGGATTCGAGCTCTGGCATAGAGAAAGAATTTCTGCTGGCTGATTTCGATTTCCGATGGAACCCCATATGCTAGCATTCGCAGAACTCTCCGGCGCATACCGAATTCGTGGAGAAAAAAGACATGGAATTTATCGGTCATTTCCGCAGGCTGACTCCAGTGCAGCGCAATACGTTCATCGCCTGCTTTTTGGGCTGGTCGCTGGATGCCTTCGATTTTTTCATTCTGACTTTTTGCGTAAGCGCCATCGCCACGCAATTTCAGACGAAGGTTTCGGCAGTCGCGGATGCGATCTTCCTTACTTTGGCCATGCGTCCAGTCGGAGCTTTTCTGTTCGGCATGATGGCAGACCGTTTCGGCCGGCGCGTCACTCTGATGATCGATATCATCGCGTACTCGGTCTTTGAATTGGGTTCAGCCTTCGCTCCTTCACTGCGATCGCTGCTCATCCTGCGCGCCTTATTTGGAGTGGCCATGGGCGGCGAATGGGGCGTGGGCGCGGCTTTGGCCTTCGAAACTCTGCCGGCGGAGGGCCGCGGATTCTTTTCCGGACTGCTGCAAGAGGGCTATGCGGTTGGGTATCTGATGGCAGCGCTGGTTTACGGAACGGTATTCCCATTGGTCGGCTGGCGCGGAATGTTTGTCGTCGGAGCGTTACCCGCCTTTCTGGTGATTTACATCCGCACCCAAGTGGATGAATCCCCGGCGTGGCTGCAAGGAAAGGTTTCCCGCCACGCGGAAAGCCGCATAGGCAAGGACATCCTGACCTATGCAGGTACTTTCTTATTCCTCGTGGTGCTCATGTTCTGCTTCAACTCGTTCAGCCACGGCAGCCAGGATCTCTATCCGACATTCATCCAGAAGGACCATCACTACACACCGCAGACGGTTAGCTTCATCACCGTCATCGCCAACCTTGGCGCCCTGCTGGGTGGCGTTTGTTTTGGCACATGGTCGGAAAGGATCGGGCGCAGAAAGGCGATTGTGGTCGCAGCCCTGCTGGCGATTCCGGTCATTCCGCTGTGGGCTTATTCACACAGCGTTCCCCTGCTGGCGCTTGGCGGCTTTCTGATGCAATTCATGGTGCAGGGCGCATGGGGCGTCGTCCCGGCACACTTAAACGAGCTCTCGCCATCGGCGGTGCGCGGAACCTTTCCCGGCTTTGCCTATCAACTAGGAAACCTGCTAGCTTCGTGGAACATCAAGGTCCAGGCCAGGCTCGTCGAACAGCGCTTCGGTGGCTTATTCGCGCCGGTAATGGCGTGGACCGTCCTTATTATTGCCGCCTTAGTAGCGCTGGTCACATGGAGCGGACGAGAACTCCGCGGCAGAGATTTGTCGGTCACCTGACCAAAAGTTAGTAAGTAAACATTAAAGCTAGTGTGCAAATTTTGGCATACTTCGCGAGTGGCACTTTCGCGGCATTGTCACGCGCGAATTACTGTGTTACGGTAGGTGAAATTTCACGCCTTCGTAAATACTTGGTCCTCAAAAATTTCGGGATGTGCGAATGCGTGTAGGGCGCGCCATGATGAAAGATACTTTAGAACCGACTTCGCTCCGGGCGTCAGCGGACGAGGAAAACTTTGCCAACCGAAAGCTGATTCGTCCGGCGCTGCCGCGCCCCGATCAGAACCACGGCAACCACAACTCCAATCATGCGCCGAGCAGCGAACGTCGCGAACGACCCGAGCGCCACGACCGCGCTGAGCGATCCTTTGATCGCGGCGACCGTCCCAGCGGCGGCGGAGGTGCAGCCGCTCGCAAGACAGCTCCACCCGAGCAGACCAACGCGGAGAATTTTTATTATCAGAAACAGATGCAGTCGCGAACCCCAATGGTGATCGTGCTGCGCGACGGCGAAGAAGTGCACGGCATCATCGAGTGGTACGACAAGTGCTGCATTAAAGTGAACCGCGATGATGGGCGTCCCAACCTCATGATCTACAAGCCCGCGATTAAGTACATGTTCAAGGCGGAAGAAAGATAACCCATTGCGCAACTTTGTAATTGCGCAATTTAGCTGTTGATAATCTGCGCTGGCTGCACCAATCGCAAACCACAAATTACCCGATTACTCCATCCCCGGCTGACTCCATGGGTTTACGCTCCAGATGCCCCCGTTGACAATCTCCGTTATCTCCCATAGCATCAATAACTTGAGGGTTCATCTCCACACCTTGCGCGGGGGACGTTCGTGATCAAGCTCGACATCATCAATGAAGTGGTCGCCAGGACCGGCATCACCAAAACTAAGGCCGAATTGGCCGTAGAAACCGTCTTCGAGAGTATGAAAAATTCGCTGGCGCGCGGCAATCGCATCGAGCTTCGCGGATTTGGCGTGTTCAACGTGCGTCCGCGTAAGACTGGCATCGGCCGCAATCCCCGCACCGGAGCCGAAGTGTCCATTCCTCCCGGCAAGGCCGTACGCTTCAAGCCCGGAAAAGAATTGCAGTCCATCGATTAAAGATCGTGTGGAGCGGGCACTCTGCCCGCTGCCTTTGATGTTGTTCTTGCTCTTCTACCCGCCGTCCCATATTTCTTCCCGCCGTAGTAGCATCTAAAGGGAAGTCTGCGGGACCACGAATTGCATGTCGGAATTTCCTCCTCCAATTCCTTCTTCCACGGTCGAATATATGCGGCCCATCCCGGTCTATGCGCCGCGTGAGCCGCGTCAGCGTTACTGGCTGCATGTTTTGTTGCTGCTGCTCACCTGTTTGACAACGCTGGTGATGGGAGCGCGCATGCAATACAACTTCCAGCACGGACAGCCGGCGCTCTCCATGTCCGACGATTCCCTCCCCTACTTTCCCATCGAGTGGGCGTACTCGCATCCGGCACGACTCATCGGCGGTCTACCTTTCATGGCCACCGTGATGCTATTTTTTATGGCTCACGAAATGGGCCATTACTTATATTGCCGCCATTACGGTGTCTACGCGACACTGCCATTTTTTATTCCCATGCCCACCCCAATCGGAACCATGGGAGCCGTCATTGTAATCCGATCCCGCATCCGTTCGCGGGCTGCCTTGTTCGACATCGGAATTGCCGGGCCGATTGCGGGTTTTGTCGTTGCATTCGTAGCCCTCGCAGTCTCGCTGGCGTGGTCCAAGCCTCTGCACTTCACTCCCGGCAACGCCGAATATGAACTCGGCTATCCTCTGATTTTTCACTATCTGCACCGCATGCTGGTATCGGCCGGAATATTGCGCGGACCCTCCGCCCTGCCCCTGAATCGATTGCTGCTGCATCCAGTCGCGATTGCCGCATGGGTAGGAATGTTTGCCACCTCGCTCAACCTGCTGCCCGGCGGACAGCTCGACGGCGGGCACATTATTTACTCCATCGCGCCTCGCGTCCATAAGCTGGTCTCACGCTTGACCATTCTCGTCCTTCTGCCTCTTGCCTACTACTTTTGGGTGGGATGGTTTTTGTGGGCGATCCTTCTGCAAATCAGCAGCTTCCGGCATCCGCATGTGGCGGAATGGCCCAGGGTTTCTGGAGGGCGCATATGGCTGGCCGTTGTGGCTTTACTTATGCTGGTGCTCACCCTAAGTCCAACCCCAATTCGAGGCTGGGTTCCTGCCGATTCGATGCGGCCGTTTCATCGCTTACATTAGCCACAGCGCGTCCACATCTACTATGACCTGGGTCCGCGGGATTTTCTGTGTGGCCGCATAGTTCAACATCGCGCGCAGAGTCGCGTTCAGCTTTTCGCGGCTGGGCGACTTTAGCACAAAATGATAACGGTAATCGCGCTTCAGCCGCAGAATCGGCGCTGCCGCCGGACCCAGCACACGCACCCCCTCATGCCGATTCCGCTCGAACCACTTACCCAGCGTGCCTGACCATTGCAAAGCTTCGTCGAGCTGGTCGCTGCGGATTAGAACATTGGCCAGCGCGGAATATGGCGGATAGTGCATCCAGCTGCGAAAGCGCAATTCTTTGTCATAGAATCCGGCGAAGTCGTGGTGCGCCGCATACTGCACCGCATAATGATCCTGAAAATAAGTTTGCAGAATTACCTTCCCGGGAGACTGGCCGCGACCGGCGCGACCGGCAACCTGGGTTAACAGCTGGAAGGTGCGTTCGGCAGCGCGAAAATCGGGCAAGCCCAGCGCGCTGTCGGCGCCCACTACCCCGACCAGCGTGACCCCGTGAATGTCGTGTCCTTTCGCGATCATCTGCGTGCCCACCAGTAAGTCGAGTTCTCCTTCGCTCAGCGCGTTCAGCGTGCGCTCGAAATCTTCCTGCCCGCGGACCGTATCGCGGTCCAGACGCGCGATGCGCGCCTGCGGGAACATCCCGTGCAAAAACTCTTCCAGCTTTTCCGATCCGGTACCCAGAAAATAGACATACTCGCTGCCGCACTCACCGCAATTCTTGGGCACGGGTGCGAGAAATCCGCAATAGTGGCAAACCATCTTGTGCTCGCGCTTGTGGTGCGTCATCGAGATTGCGCAGTTCCGGCACTGCATCGTTGTGCCGCAAGCACGGCATAGAACCACGGGCGAATATCCGCGGCGATTGAGCAGCACCATGACTTGCTCTTTTCTCTCCAGCCGGTCTTTGATCTCGGCAGCTAGCTTGCGTGAGATGACTTGCTCGATGCCGGTTTCCTGAAACTCCAGGCGCATGTCGACGATCTCGACCTCCGGCAAGGGCCGCCGCTCCACACGATCCAGCAACTCGACCAGCGCGTATTTATTTTTCTTCGCATTGAAGTACGATTCCAGCGAAGGCGTTGCCGAGCCCAGCACCACGGTGGCGTTCGCCATTTTGGCGCGCATCACGGCAACGTCGCGCGCGTGATAGCGTGGCGTCTCTTCCTGTTTGTAGGAGGAATCGTGCTCCTCATCGACGATGATCAGGGCGAGGTCGGCAACTGGCGCGAACACCGCAGAGCGCGTGCCGACGACCATTCGCGCTTCGCCATTCTTGATTCGATGCCATTGTTGGGCGCGCTCTTTATCGGAGAGCGCCGAGTGCAGAATCGCAACTTCGTCGCTAAAGATCTGATGCAAGTCGGCCGCAACAGCGGGCGTAAGGCCAATCTCTGGGACCAGCAAAATGGCAGAGCGTCCGGCTTCGAGCACCGACCGCATGCCCGCAAGATAGACGGCAGTTTTGCCCGAACCGGTTACTCCATGCAAAAGAATGCCGGAAAACTTCCCTGCCTCGACGGCTTGACGCAGACGGCCAAGAGCCGCTTGCTGCGCGGTGTTGAACTCGAACGAAAAGGGGGAGGCTCGGGGCTTGGTTCGCGAAACGGCGTGCGTCGCAGCTTCCGCGACGATCTCGACTACGCCACGCTTGACTAATGTAGTCAGAGTCGAGCGCGGAACCTCGAGTGATCGCAACGTCTCCAGCGGAAGCCGGCCTCCGGCGCCAGCCAGCGTCTCCACAATCTGACGCTGATTGTCATTCAGTTTGCCTTCGACAGACTTGAGCAGCGCGATTCGAATGGTGCGGGTCGCGTCGCGAACATTCGAGACGTCCTCGCGTATCAGCCACTTTTTTCGCACCATTCCGCCCAGAATCGATTTCGAGACGCGAGTGGCCGAGCGCAGGACCGGTTCGCGAATTTGGACCGGTTCCCCGGGAGCTGACTCTTGCGCATCCAGATAATCCAGCACGCGAAACTCTTCCGCTTGCTCTTCCGGAGTGCGCCGCGAGCGTGCCGACGAGCCTGACGTTCCCGCCAGATGCAGCGCCAATTGACCTTCTTTGGTAAGACGGTAGGCGAGGGCGCGCTTGAACTCGGCGTTCAGCGGCAGCATGGTGCGGAAGACTTCGCCGATCGGAGCAAGATAATAATCCGCAATCCAGCGTCCGAGCCGCAACAGTAGCTCGTCGATCACCGGTACGGAATCGAGCACGCTGAGAATATTCTTGGTTGTGACCGATGGTTTGCGATCGTGCAGCTCGACCACAACGCCAGTCATGCGCTGCTGGCGAAACGGCACCAGCACGCGGCCTCCAACTACGGGCGTGGTCCCGGCTGGCACACGGTAAGTGAAGACCATGTCGAGCGGCACGGGCAGCGCAACGTCGCAGAATTCTGGCATTGGGTAGCACCGGCGTCTCCGGCCTTGAGTAGCGCCGGCGTCTCGCCGGCCCTAGGACATGCTAGCAGCACAATCGAGCGGTTGCGCTTGTGGAACAGTGTTTATTCGGTCGCTTTTTTCGGAGGTTCGATTCCGAGATAGTTCATCACCATCTGCAAATCCTTCCAAGCCTCGCCCTTCTGCCGCGGATCGCGCAACAGGTATGCAGGATGATAAGTCACGGCGAGGCGCGCACCCGGCCACGATGGATCACTGCCGGCAGGTTTAAAGTCATACCAATGTCCCCGCAGTTCGCCGAGCGATGAATTCATGGCCAGCAGATTTTTGGCTGCGGTCGCGCCCAGTGCCACAATGACCTTGGGCTGGATTGCCGCGATCTGACGCATGAGAAATGGCGAACAAGTGTCGCATTCGTCGGGCTCCGGCGTGCGGTTGCCGGGCGGCCGGCATTTTACTATGTTCGCAATATAAACATCTTCGCGGCGCAGTCCCATGGCCTTGATCATGTTATTCAGCAACTGACCCGCCCGTCCCACGAAAGGTTCCCCCTGCGCGTCTTCATCGGCGCCCGGGCCTTCGCCCACAAACATCAACTCGGCACGCGGATTGCCCACGCCAAAGACGATCTGCTTGCGCCCCTGCTGGTGCAATTTGCATCGCGTGCAGTCGCCGAGATCTTCGCGAATCAACTTGAGCGCGGCCACGGGATTAGTCAAGCCATGCTCTGGCCTCGACGATACGATTGGGAAAACATCTTCGTCGACCACAGTCCGGGCGACAGCAGATTTTCTAGCGGCCATTTCCTCTCGCAGTTCTGTTGTATACGGCGATGAAGTCGAAGACACGGATGCAGAGACTGTAACAGCAGCCAACGTATCTTCCATCGATTTCGGCGGCTCCGGCTCGCGCCGGTAAAAATCGTAGATGCCCAATTCGTGGCAGTAGCGGACGCGCTCGGCAAGAGCGCGCCGCAACTCTGGATCAAGGGTGCGAGCCATGGGTTCGAAAGCGCGGACTACGCTTCCTTATTTCTCCACATCAAAGAAAATCTTCGTGGTTGCTCGATAGAGAAGCACTCTCGCGCCTTCGAGTTGCATGTCGAGTGAATCTACGTGCGCCCATTTAATATTGCGCACCGTCTTCGCGGCCTCGGCTACCGCGGCCTCCGCCGCTTTCGCAAAGCTCTCATGAGAAGTTCCAACCACCTCGATCACTTTCTGCGTCATCACCAGCTCCTTAAAATCAAGTTGGGAGAATTGTACGACAGGCAGGCCTTCCGTGCCGTGACGGTGGGGGCAATGCTTCACGATTGGGTTGACAACTACGCCTTGGAATTACGCGTTGAGAATTACGGCCTTCACTCGGCCTTCACCGGCGACCGGCGGCGGTCGCGGAGATATACAACCTGATCGAGGACGCGCTGGGCGACTTCCCACTTCGTGGTCTCGGGCACCTCGACAACTTCATCGTGGGTAATGATGGTCACGGCGTTACGATCCGAGTCGAAACCTATGCCTTCGCGTGAAACATCGTTGACCACAATCGCATCGAGATGCTTTGCCGACAGCTTGTGACGCGCATTTTCGAGGACATTCTCGGTTTCGGCGGCGAAGCCGACCACGATCTGCGACTGCTTGCGTAACGAAATTTCCTTCAGGATATCGGCAGTGGGTTCGAGCTCAAGTGTAATCGCGCCTTTGCGTTTTATTTTTTGCGGCGCAACGGTCCTTGCGCGGTAATCCGAGACAGCCGCAGTTTTGATCACCATCGTCGCTTGCGGCAAAAGATCGATCACGGCCTCGCGCATCTGCTCCGCCGATTCCACCCGCGTCAGCTCGGCTGCGGCCGGCGGGGTAAGCCCGGTAGGGCCGCTCACTAAAAGCACTCGAGCGCCACGGCGCAACGCAGCTTCCGCCATGGCATAACCCATGCGTCCGCTGGACCGGTTGGTAAGGTAACGCGCCGGATCGATCTTCTCCCGCGTCGGGCCGGCGGTAATCAGAACCGTTTCGCCCGCCAGATCCTGCGCTGCGCCCAACGATTCCAGGACGGCCGCGACAATGGTTTCATTCTCTGCCAGCCGCCCCGCGCCGGTCATGCCACAGGCCAGATATCCCGATCCCGGTTCTACGACCTTCACTCCCCGCTGCCGCAGAATTTCCACATTCGCCTGGGTCGCGGCATGATTCCACATATTCACGTTCATTGCGGGCGCGACCACAACCGGCGCAGTGGTGGCGAGATAAAGCGTGGTTAGAAAATCGCTGGCAATCCCCTGGGCAAACTGCGCCAGAATATCGGCGGTCGCGGGAGCGACCAGCATCGCGTCGATCGACTGCGCGACCGCTATATGTTCGATCGCCGAGTCGATGTTCGGGGCGTGTTCTTCACCCGGCAAAAACATGCCAGTGATTACTTTCTCGCCCGAGAGCGCGGCGAAAGTGAGGGGCCGGATAAACTCCTGAGCCGCGCGCGTCATAACGACTTGCACGCGAATGCCGCGCTCTTGCAGCAGGCGCACAATTTCCGGCGCCTTGTACGCCGCGATTCCGCCCGTCACCCCGAGTGCAACTTTCATGGGCAAGTTTTCCCGCGCAGGATTTATGCGTCGTGTCCAAAAGCCTGGTCGAGCACGTCGGCGGCTTGCTCCGCGGCGCTGCGCGTTTCAGGAATCTCCCACTTCACTTTACCGGCGCGAATTTCATCCTGCGCGATGCGGCAAGGTTTGCGGGAGTTGGTTTGCACCACCGGCGGCGCGCCCGACTGCAATTGCCGGGCACGGCGGGCGGCGACCAGAATGTAACGGTAGTTGCTGTCGAAGCCTTCAATCAGTTTCATGGATGCTCTCCCCTAATGCGTGGGATTAGATGATGATTGCCGAATAATTGCTTGCGCTTCTTGCCTTCGTCTCCGACCGCAAAGGCATGCTCCACCATTTTCCCACGAAATCCGCAATTGCGGGGCCAGGCGGCGGGTTAAATGATTACTAAGGGGTGCGGCTCACGAAGTGACCGAATGCTGAAACGATTCGAGGATGGGTTTCAACCGGTCGCGGATGTTGGCCAAGCGGTAGCAATCGGCACGCTTCACGACTTCAGCCTCTTCCTTTGAAAGCGGGCGGCCGGAGCGCAGCAAGCGTTCGGAGTTTACGATCGACTGCAGCGTCTCGATCGATTCCGGGAGCCGGTCGTTAATGAGGATGTAGTTGTAGCGGTCGCAATCTTGAATCTCTCGACGCGCGGCTTCCAGGCGGCGCTGGATAACTTTTTCCCCGTCTTCACCGCGCTTGCGCAATCGCTCTTCGAGTATCTTGCGATTGGGCGGCAGAATGAAGATGCTGGTCGCGTCGGGAAGTTTTTGCTGGATCTGCGCCGCGCCCTGGACATCGATATCCAGCAGAAGGTCATGACCCTTTTGTCCCGCCTCGCGCAGAAAGCGGCGCGCCGTTCCGTAACTGTCTTTCCCGAAGACTTCGGCGTATTCCAGGAATTCGTCATCGCGAATCATCTTCTCGAACTCCGCCCGCGATACGAAATAATACTGCTTTCCATTGACCTCGCTGCCGCGCGGAGCGCGGGTCGTGTAAGAAATAGAAAAATCCAGCTCGCCAACCGACTTGAGCAGTTCGTTGACCAGCGTCGACTTGCCCGAACCCGACGGGGCCGAGATGATGTAGACGATTGGCTTATAGACGGGCGCGCTCATTCCAGGTTTTGCACCTGCTCGCGCGATTTTTCAATCTCGGCCTTCATGGCAAGTCCGGCCTCCGTGATCTTCAACGCGTCTCCAGCCAAGCCTGATGTTTTCGAAAGCAACGTATTGGCTTCGCGGTTCATTTCCTGCAGAAGGAAATCGAGCTTCTTTCCCACTTCTCCGCGTTCGTCCAGCAATCCTAAGAAATGCTGCACATGATTTTCCAGCCGAACGATTTCTTCCTGGATATCGCTTCGATCGACCAAAAGCGCCGCTTCCTGCAACACCCGGTCGCGGTCGGCGGCGGAGCCCAGCAACTCCTGAAGCCGCAACTGCAATCGCTCCAGATAGCCCTGCAAACTCGAGCGCCGGTGCTGTTGCACCGTCTTGACCGCTTCACCCAGATGCGCCATACGCTGGCGAAGTTCCTGCTCAATACTGCGCCCTTCCTGCTCCCGCATTTCGTTGAGTTGACCGAGCACTTCGCCGACTCGGGCCAGCACCGCGGCTTCCAACGCGCTTATATCAGGATTGCCGGCGGAATCGAGTGCTCCGGGAATGCGCAGAATCGTATTGAGATCGGGCTCGGCAGGTACTCCGAATTCGTTGGCGGCGGCTCGAAAGGCCGAGATGTATGCGGCCACCAGCGGACGATTCAGCGCGAGCGTCTCTGTATTGGCACGCTCCAGGCTTACCGTCACCTCGACGTGACCGCGGGCAATCTTTTCCTTCAGTAAGCGGCGAAGCTGCATTTCGAGCGAGTCGGAGCCGGACGGCAAACGAAAGTGAAGATCAAGAAAACGATGATTGACTGATTTCAGCGCCAGCGAGAAGGCCATCCTGCCATTGTTCTGATCGGAAGACGACGCCAAAGCCGTCGCCGGCATCCTGTTTTCGGTCTGGACCGCGAGTTCGCCTTTCACCTGCGCAAAACCCGTCATGGAGCGGAGAGGCATGTATGATTCCAGAATTTCCAAAAGCAAAAATCAGCTCGGCTGCGCCGGTTCCAGTTTCGGCTCGAAATCGGCAAACTGCAACTCGTACAAGCGCCGGTACGTCCCCAACCTCGACATTAACTCGTCGTGCGTGCCGATATCGGCGATCGCGCCGTTTTCAATCACCACAATCCGATCCGCGCTGCGCACCGTGGAAAGCCGATGAGCGATCACAAAGACGGTACGCCCATTCATCAGATTATGTAAGGCGGATTGCACCAGCGCCTCCGATTCGCTGTCCAGCGCCGACGTGGCCTCGTCGAGAATCAGGATCGGAGCGTTCTTCAAAATCGCGCGGGCGATGGCAATGCGCTGCCGCTCGCCGCCGGAAAGCCGCACCCCGCGCTCACCAATCACTTCATCGTAACCTGCGGGCAGCGCCTGGATGAAATCGTGCGCCAGCGCGGCCTGCGCCGCACCTTCCACGGCCTTCAGCGGCACGTGCGGCTGGCCGTAGGCAATGTTGTTGCGGACCGTATCATTGAACAAAATGGTGTCTTGCGTGACAATCCCGACTTGTTCGCGCAGCGAAACCAGCGTGACGTCGCGCACATCGAGGCCATCGATCAGAAGGCGCCCGTGCGTGCTGTCGAAGAAGCGCGGTATCAGGTGAACCAGCGTGCTCTTGCCCGAACCGCTCGATCCCACGATCGCCACTACTTCTCCGCGGCGAACTTCGAGATCGATGTCGTGCAGCACTCCGCGAGGCTCTTCCGTCTCCCCATCGCTTCCGTAAGTAAAACTCACATGATCGAACTGGACGTTTTTCGAGAATGGCGGCAATCTTTGTGCGTGCGGCTTTTCGCGGACCTCGTCTTCCACATCCATGAACTTGAAGATCTCACTCGATGCGCCTATAGCCTGCTGAAAGTTATTGTTGAACAAGGCGAATTTGCGGACCGGATTATAGAGGCTGAAGACCGCCGTGATGAATGCGAAAAAATCTCCCGGGGTCATCCGGCCATGCACGATGCGGTCGCGGCCAAGAAGCAGCAGAAGAGCAATGCCGATGACCCCAACTAGGTCCATCAGCGGCGAACTAATAGCGGTTGCGGCAACCGAGCGCAGGTTGGCGCGGAACAACCGCCGGGCCGCGCCGCGAAAGCGGGAGATCTCCCACTTCTCGCTATTGAAGGCCTTCACAATACGATTGCCGGTAATGGTTTCGTGGAGAATATTCTGAATCTCGGCCAACTTGTCTTGCCCGTGCCGCGTGGTGCTGCGCACGCGATGACCGATCTTGCGCGAGGAATAAATAATGATGGGCACAAACAGCAGTAACGCCCAGGCCAGGTTCCCTCCCAAAACGACGACGACTCCGGCGACGGCGATGAAGGTGAAGAACTGCTGCAGGAATTCCGCCAGCACCGTCGACATGGCATATTGCACGCGCTCGATATCGTTGATGAGCGCCGACAGCAGCGTTCCCGTCGTGTGCTTGGAAAAAAAAGCGGCCGAGCGCCGCATGATGGCGTTGTAGAGATCGTCGCGCAGGTCGGTGATCACGCCAAAACCCGCATGATTTACCAGATACGTGCCGGCGTAATCGCAAATTCCTTTCAGCGCCGTGGATGCAACCAGCGCAAACGCCACCGCGCTCCAGGCATTGGTCAGCCGTGCTGGAACGAACTGTTGCAGATAAACCACGTGGTGCGTGCCGGGAAGCACGAACAGCTGAATATCTTTCGACCCCGTGGCTGGATTCAGCACGCGATCAAAAATGGGTTTGACCAGCAGGTACTTGAAGGCGTCCAACCCGCCCACCAAAGCCATGAGTATCACAGAAACCAGAATCTGCCACCAGTAAGGCAGCGCGTACCGCACCAGCCGCGTCAACTGGCGCATACCGCTCCCCGCCTTGCGCCTGAGAAGAGGCCGCACTGGCTTACCGGCTCTGCGATGAGCATGGGTTGCAAGTTTTCATTTTACTGCGATGCCTGGGAAACCCCAAGTAATCATCGGGATATCGCCTCAGTCATTTCACCCGCAATCGTGCAAGGAGTCAGCAGGTCTGATTTTTGCTCGCCTCGCTTCTCCTTACCGCGGCATGTCCCGATGCACCACCTTCACCCGGTAACTGGCCTGGCGCAGGCGCTTGCTGACTTCCTCGGCGATCATGACCGAGCGATGCTGTCCCCCAGTGCAACCGAAAGCGATCGTGAGATAACTTTTCCCCTCCCGGATGTAGTGCGGCAGCAGGTAAATCAGCAGGTCCGAGATGCGTAGGATGAACTCCTGCGTCTGGGGAAACGACCGGATGTATTTTGCCACTCGCGGATCGCGTCCGGTAAGCGGGCGGAATTCCGGCACGAAATGCGGATTCGGCAGAAACCGCACATCGAAGACCAGATCGGCATCTTCGGGCACGCCGTGGCGAAATCCGAAGCTGACGCACGAAACCAGAATGCTGTTCTCCGTGGCCTGCTCGCGAAAACGCTCGGTTACGTGGGCGCGCAGTTCGTGCACGTTGAACTTGGAGGTGTCGATGACGATGTCGGCCATGGCGCGGATGCTGGCCAGATGACGCCGTTCTGTTTTCAACGCAGCATTGACGGGAGCGTCCGTGCCCAGCGGGTGCGGCCGGCGCGTCTCGCTGAAGCGCCGCAGCAGCACCGCATCGGAGGCCTCCAGAAACGCGACCTTGGTCGGAATTATGCGCCGCACCGACTTCAGAATGCCGGGCAGTTTTTCCAGTTTCGAGCCTTCGCGCACATCCACTACCAGCGCCGTCCGCCGTATCTCACCCGACTGCAACGCCATCTCGGCAAAACGCGGAATCAGTTCGACTGGAAGATTGTCGACGCAGTAGTAGCCGAGATCTTCGAAGGCCTTGAGCACCGACGCTTTGCCCGAGCCGCTCATGCCGGTGATGACGACTAATTCCGGGGCATGCGGCGCGTCATGCGCCACTGTCTTTAGCGCTTTCTTAGCCGTTCGAGCCGTCTTCTTTGGCCTGCCGGTCCCCGATGATTTCCGAGGTGTCATGCACTGGATAGTAGCATCGAACGCAAGCCCACAGAATATACAGAGCCAGGCAGTTCGATTTGAATAAGCTCCTCTCTCACAGGTAAGCTTATTCGCGATGAAGAAGTTTCAAGAGCTCACCGAACGTGAAGTGCTGGCTCTGGCCATTTCCCTGGAAGAAGAAGACGAGCGCGTGTACTCGGATTTTGCCGAAGGTTTGCGGCAGGATTATCCCGCATCAGCGTCAATGTTCGAAGGCATGCGTGAAGAGGAGTCGGAACACCGCAGAAAGTTGATCGAGCTTTACCGGCAGAAATTCGGCGAGCACATTCCATTGATCCGGCGGCAGGATGTGCGCGGCTTCGTCGCGCGTCCCGCGCTATGGCTGATACGCCCGTTGCGCATCGAGGCCGTCCGCAAAGAAGCCAGCACCATGGAAGTCGAGACCCGGCGTTTTTACGAGCGGGCCGCCGCTCGCACGCAGGACGCCGGCATCCGCCAGTTGCTCGACGATTTGATCAACGAAGAACGCGAGCATGAAGAGCGCGCCCAAGAACTCGACAAAGAAAAACTTCCCGCCAACGTAAAGGCCGACGAAGAGAAGGCGCAGCGCCGTCTATTCGTTTTGCAGATTGTGCAGCCAGGTTTGGCTGGTCTGATGGATGGTTCGGTCTCCACGCTGGCTCCCGTGTTTGCCGCGGCATTTGCCACCAAGAATAGTCATGAGGCGTTTCTGGTGGGCGTAGCGGCATCCGCGGGCGCAGGCATCAGCATGGGATTCGCCGAGGCGCTTTCCGATGACGGAAGCTTGACCGGCCGCGGCCATCCCTGGGTCCGCGGCCTGATCTGCGGGGCGATGACTGCGCTCGGTGGCATTGGCCACACGCTGCCATTTCTTCTGCAGGATTTCCGCATGGCGCTGTGGGCCGCGGGTGCCGTGGTCGTGGCCGAACTGGCAGTCATCACCTGGATCCGCCATCGCTATATGGACAGTCCGTGGATCTCGGCCGCGCTGCAAGTCGGCCTCGGCGGCGTGCTGGTGTTCATCACCGGCGCGCTGATCGGAAACTCGTGAGAACCACCATTGCTAAAAGTGGCTCAGTTTAAATTTCTTTGCGGGCATCATCCTGAGCGCAGCCGCTTTTCAGGCGGGGGAGTCATCCCGAAACCCGGCGCAGTTCAGCCGGGTGAGGGATCTCCCTTAAACGAAGGCATGTGCTGTGTTGTTTGCTGATTTATCCGTTGGCCTGCCTGTGGATTTTCAATCAACCATCAGAAAATCAACAATCCTTTTAGCGTTCTGGATGCGATCACCGGCAAGACGATAGTATTTGGAAATGTCCGCACCCGGCCCTCAACCCAGTGGTGATCCGATTCCTGCGACGCTGTGGTATCCCGGGGCCATGCGTTTCTGGCTGGCGGTTTTGCTCACCGGCGTGGGCACGGGATTAGGGGCCGCGGCGCTGACGCGACTCTTAGAGCTGACGCAGCGAATCGCGTGGCGCGGTTCGGCAACCAACATATTAGAAGCGGCCCAACACGCCAGCATCGAGAGGCACATTCTCGTGACTCTCCTCGGCGGAGTCGTAGTTGGCCTGGGATATTTCGTACTCAAGCATGTCACCAGCGCGAACGGTATCGAAACCACTGCGGCAATTTGGCTCTACGCCGGACGCATGCCGGCTCTACGCACTCTGGGCAGCGCCGTGCTCTCGATATTTGCGGTGGGAATGGGCGCCTCCCTCGGTCGTGAAGGCGCGCCCAAACAAGCGGGCGCGGTCATTGCTAACCTCTTCTCCGATCGCGGCAAGCTCTCCGATGAGCAGCGGCGCTTGTTGGTGGCGTGCGGCGCGGGCGCTGGAATGGGCGCGGCTTATGGCGTTCCTCTCGGAGGAGCCATGTTCGCCCTCGAAGTGATGCGCGGCAAGTTGGCCCTGCGTTATGTATTGCCAGCGGTTGTTTCTTCCACGATCGCGTCCGGCGTCTCCTGGCTGTTCCTGCCGAACGCGCCTACTTATATCGTTCCGCCCTATGCCAGTCCGGCTTCGGTGATTGTCTGGGCTGTTCTTGCGGGCCCGATCGCGGGCATCGCGTCGGTCGGCTTCGTCCGCATGATTCGATGGGCCGATCACAACAAGCCCAAGCGATGGGACAGGTTCATCGGGCCTGTCATCGTGATGGGGATGGTCGGCGTGGTATCGATTTGGTTTCCGCAAATTCTGGGCAATGGCAAAGATATTTCCCAGTTGTTGTTTACCAATCAAGTCGCGCCGCTTTTGCTCCTGGCGCTGTTGGCACTGAAACCCGCGGCTACGGCATTCTGCATACGCGGCGGAATTCCCGGCGGCCTGTTCACTCCTTCGCTCACTGCGGGAGCCTTGCTGGGCGCAGTTCTCGGCCATGCTTGGGGATGGATCTGGCCCGGCGTCTCTCCCGGATTATTCGCGCTCCTCGGTGCGGGCGCAGTTGTCGCTGCAACTACGCAGGGCCCGGTCTCGGCCGTGGTCCTGATGATGGAACTGACTGCGCGCGACCGCTCGTTCATGCTGCCGCTGCTGATCATCGTCACCCTTGCCACACTAATCGCGCGGTCGATTGAGCCGCGATCAATCTACGACGCCCGCCTGACCGACGAACAAGTCGCGCAGCGGCAGAAACTACGCGAAGAGGCGGCGCGGTCGGTGTGAATGATCCGCTGCGGTGTTTTCTATTCGAAAATAAAGCCGCAGTTTCGGCCACTCTCCCGGTCGATTTGTCGGGAGGCGCGCCGTGTTCACCATTTGGTAATTAGCCCCCCCTCCCCCCCTTGCCGTGATCTTGAAAATATTGGAGTTAGCAAACTTTCGTCCGCAAAATCCGTCTTCTAAAGGGCTTAGGTATCAAAATCCGTGAAACAAAGGACTTAGGTCTCGGCGGGGGATGTGCCTCCCTAAACCGCATAGATATAATTAGCATTACACAATTAGCTTATAGTCGCAAGGTCAGATGTCACAACGGGGTGTGGAAATGTTTCGGCGGCGGCGCGGAGCGGAGATGCTTGCGGATCTGCTGCGTGGGCTGGGCGCCGTTGGGAGCGGGGCTCGTCGTGAGTTTGTGATGCTTCGAGCCGCGACGCTTCAAATCCGCAAAATCTCCTGAGCTCCGTCGGCATCGAGACCCACCCGTGAAACTGCCACGGGTGGGGCATCCCGTGTCGCGATCGAGTGCGGGGTCAGACTCTCGCCGAAAGTTATAATCGAGCAACCGTGCCCGACAAGTACCCATGTCCACAATGCGGTGCAGAATCCCCCGTGGTCGAATTTCTCGCCGAAGAAGTGCTAATCCTAGATGCACAGGTTGCAAAGCCACTAACTCGTAAACCGCCGCTCGGCGTCGTCGGTCGTCATTACATCGTCGAATGCCCCACGCACGGCAGAGTGCATCGCTTCAAAACCGGCCACCATGTCACCAGTGTTCCTAAGCGGAGGAAGAAAAAGAAATGATTACCCATTACAAGTGCGCCAATGAAAAGTGCTCGTTGTACGGCACGCGTATTCCGTATACGCGTGCGCTTCGAGCCAAGGATGGCAAAGGGATGATTTGCTCTGAGTGTGAGGAACGCCTTGTAGTCGCGAAAAATGTGAAGGTGACCGGCGGGCCGCGCGGTGGCAGTCGCGGCGGCGGTGCCTCCAGACGTTCCAGTAGGCGATAAAGAAAACCTTCCCCGGGGGGACCAATTCTCAGGGGGGCTTTTCCTAGATTTTCAGACTGTGCTTTATATCCGCCTGAAGTTTGATTAATTCGTCTCGGCTTATGCCCACGTCTCGTTTGCGCGACCTGTCGGGGTCCCGGAGGACCCAAGTATCCCGATTTTGCTTCAGCAAACGTTTTGAAGATACATAGGCATACTCAAGGAAGGATTGTGCGTATGAGGCGCTCGTTTCCTTTCGTCGCTCCTTAACGTACGGCCCCAAGATCATCCATAGCATCACTGGAACATGCCAATCGAGCGGTGTTTTCCTCATCCACCAGATTCGAGGCAGACGCGAGCCCATGCGGCTCACAAGCCGGATATTCTTGTGACAAGCATCCCTCAGTTCTTGCGTGTTTAACTCTTCAAGCTTTTCTTTGAAGCGTTCGCTCATAGAAGGCGTAGTTGAGTCGGAAAGGCCGCAGTAAGCCCGATAGATCTCGGTCCGCTCGTCCGCCAAACCATCTGCATCGGCTAGGAAGTTATCGAGCCTGCCACCCTCCCACTCATACCAGATCACGAACGCAACGAGGAGTTCAGCGACGACACTTAGGCCGACGAAAGCGGTTTCGAGGTTCATTCCGCAAAATACTATACAAAGTGTTTGCATTTTCCCTTGGGGAGTGGCCCAGCCTTTCGTTCCGGAATTCTTGGGCACTGGCCCAGCCGTAATCTACCACGACAAAGGATGCCCCAGCCGTGGCACTTTCACAGCTGGGCTACGGTGGCCCGGCCGAACTTTGTTGGCCCCTATTCCGACTGAGACCCCTAGCCTTGCCGCACCGGCAATGCTCCCGCGATAATCAGCCCCCGTGCGACATGACCCACGTAACTCCTTTGTTTCACGGAGGGGCTGCCCCAGCCGGCAATACTATCGTCCAATTGTCCGGCCTGCGTACTTGTGGTGTGATGCGGGGTGTGAGGTGAGGAAGCTATGTCACTCAATGGGAACAAACACAAGGTCGCTCGTAAGAACGTCCTGGGGAATGCAGACGCTCGTGAGGAGACTCGGGCCAGCCGGGAGGAGATCTACCTCGAAAAGACTGAAGAAAAACTGCGCGCGGTCCTGATCTCCGAGGATCCCTCGAACTACGCGCAACGAGACTCGGGTTGGCTGGATCGCTGTTCGGCGGAAGAGATCAATCGAGAACCGGAGCACGCCTCCGAATCGCTCATCACCGGCGATTCCGACGACCCACCCCTCAGCGAGAGTGACGTGGAGGAGATGGTTAGTATGAGTGCGAATGCTCGCAGGCTCGAGCAGGCAGCTAACTCCGCGTTATAAGTCACTGTGCGTGGCCGGGTGCACCGTGATGGTCGTTTCCGACAAAACCCCGAGGCAAGCCCGGACCAGCTCCACAAATCAGCGGAAAAAAAGATTATCCGAATGGAAGTTTTCTAGAACATTCTTAAACCACAGTGGCCCGTTCGCCAGGACCACTGTGGTTAAACAGAATGCCTAACAACTCTCCGAGAAACCTCAGTTCGATCAGGCTGCGCGAGCCTCTTTGGTCGACTGTGCGTAGCTGTCGATTTGCTCCGCACCGGAAGTATTCAACAGATCGCGGGCTTTGGAAACTACCTCAGCGGTTCCGTGCGCGATCAAAACAAATTTTCCGGCCTTGATCGATGTTTCGTACTTCACGACGCTGTTTTTCGGAATGCCGAGGCTAAACAGTCCTGCACCCAGCGCACTGACGCCTCCGACCACAACGGCACCTTCGAGAGCGGCGACAATCCAGGCGACGACAGAGCCCGCAGCAACGATGGGTCCGACGCCGGGGATAATCAAAAACGCGGCGCCCGTGAGCAGGCCCCAAAGGCCGCCCCAGAACGCCCCCCACTTGCCCCAATACTTCATGCGGTCGCCGGTGTTGTAGAAACCGACAACATCCTCTTCGGTTTGATAATCCCGGCCAACAACGGCCAGCTTTTTGATATCGAAGCCGTCACTCTTCAATTGCTTGATAGCATTCTCGGCCGCGGAGTGTTGACTGAAAACTGCGACGACTGAGTTCTCGTCCGGTTTCGGCGTGGTGGTCATATTCGTCTCCTTTTCCATTGGGAATTTGTAGGTTGGTGATCCGTTTGTGTCGACTTCGATCGAGCTCGCGTCGGCGGTTCTCTCACTAGAAACAGCGTTCCAGGTGTTGGCGAGTCAGGTCGCGTCCCGTAGAGCGGCGACTCCAGCTTCCACAACAAACATGCGCCTCGGCGCCGATCAGCGCCATTGGACTTTGGTATCGACGACACCTTCGTCCAATCGATTTGTCGTGGCAGTTTCACGGGTCGGCTACGGCGAGCCTTCCCCAAAAACTCGCAATTGCTCCGGAAACTTCGGCAACAAATCAATCCCTCGATTGCGAAATCCGACCCTGGCTATCTATAGGCTAAATTGAGTAAATCAATCCCCGTGCAACATGACCCACCTAACTCCTTTGTTTCACGGAGCTTAGTATGTAACCCCTTTGGTATGACGATTTTACCTCGTGTACATACACCTAACCCGCTGATTCTAAACAACCGAGGGGGTGGGGGGAGGGGTGACAAAATGATAAACCAACGCTGAAAACAAAGGACTTCCATGATTTCCACACGCTGCAAACCGCAAATTCACCCTCAATTTCCGCGTCAGAAGCGTGCTTGCTCCGCTGCTTTTCGCAGTTGGGACAGTAAAGTCCCTCCGATTCAGGATGACAAGTCCATTTTCGATGTCTGAACTCATAGGGCTTTGCGTGCCGACGAGGTTGGGCTTGGATTCACTTTGCTGCTTCGACTACCAGGGTTTGGGCGCGATGGAGAGCGTCGAGGCGACGTTGCTTCTGGACTTCCAGTTCGGTTGAGGGCAGGCTGGAGTTGTGTTCTGTCCAGTCGGCAAGATTCTTGTTGAAAGACACGTCGAGAGCAGCGACGGCGGCCTGCGCTTTGGGCAGGACCTGGTGAAAGTGCGCCATCTCTGCGATGGCGAGCTCGGGATGATAGCCGAGCCGGTTGCCGGATTGCATAGCGTCGATGAGAACATCAGGCGACGCGGAGACCGGGGAAGTCTGCTGGAGCGCGTCGTAGGCCGCGCGCAGGCGGGTCATGCTGCCAGTGAAACCATCCAGTTCACTGCGGCGGGCGGTGAGCCCTGGGGCGCGACGCACTTCAATGGTGACTTTCGCAGCTACACTTCGCGAGGGCGCCGGGATGATCGAGGTTAGGGTATTGCCGACAAAAGTCCAGCCAGCCTTGCCTGATGAGAGTGCCGGTTTCACGGCGGTTCCATTTACGGTGACGGCAGTGGGCGGCCAGTCGGCAGGCAGGCGCAGCTCATAGGCGCGCGAGCGGGGCATGCCGGGATAACTGCCTTGAACGGGACCGATCTCGACGCGGAGGGTATCGCCGGATTGCGTGGCCTTGATGGGCGTGCGGGCGTAGACGCCCTTCTGATATTCCACGGCGACACCGGAATCCTCGTAGACAGAGTAAGTGGAGCGGGAGCCTGGCTGGAGCGGCCACACATTCACGATGAGCGGGTCGACGGGCTTTTCTCCGGTGTAGCGCATGGGTGGCTGCATGGGGACGATGGCTCCTGGGCGGAGATAAACCGGAACCTGGCTCAGTGAAAAGTTGCGGGAGAAGCTGGCGCCCGCGGGGGCGGTGACGACGAAGTGCTTGCCGGTAGGCCATTCGATCCAATCGCCCTTGGGCAGCCAGATATTTTCCGCAGAGAGGCCGGTAATTTTGTCGGCGGCAACGGCAACCGGCGCTGCCAGCATTTGATCTCCGAAAAGATATTCGCCCTTGCTGGAGTAGGCCGCGTCGATGGCGGGCCAGTCGTAGTAAAGAGGACGGAAGAATGCGACGCCAGTGTCATAGGTTTTGCGGGCTTCGGTATAGATGTAAGGCTCGAGGGCATAGCGAAGCTGGTAGGCAGAACGGAGGACATCGGAGTAGGGCTCAGGATAGGCCCAGGGGCGGCGCTCGGCATCGGGGTTCTTGGTGGTGTGGGTGCGGAGGATGGGACTGAATGCGCCGAACTGGACCCAGCGGGTGAAGAGTTCGGGATCGACGACGCCGGGAAGGTGGCCGCCGATGTCGTGGCTCCAATAGGCAAATCCGACGTTGGCGGCGGTGGCCGTAAACCAAAACTGAAAGCCGAGTTGCTCCCAGGAGGAGGTGGTGTCGCCGGAGAAAGCGATCTGGTAACGGTGGTTGCCCAGCCCGCCCCAACGATGAAGCAGCAGCGGACGTTTGCCTTCCCGTTGCTGATCGGTGAAGTGGACATAGTTCAGCCACCACGTGGGCATGACATCGGGCACGGAGGTCGGCTGATTGGGTTGCCAGTCGCGCCACCACCAGTCCAGCCACCAGAAGTCGATGCCCTGCCTCTCGAGGGGGTGGAGGACGAGATCCATGTAATTCACGGCGAATTTTTTGTCGGTCGGGTCGAAGGGAACGTATTTGCGAGTGGCGGGATCGATGCCCATGGCGCGCGCCATTGCGGGATAAGCCTTTTCCCACGGTTCAATGCCGGACGCCGCATGCACGATGAGCGTGGCCTTCAGTCCTTGTTCATGCAGATGCTTGAGGAATTGATCGGGGTCGGGAAACAGGTAATTGTTCCAGGTGTAACCGGTCCAGCCGATGGGGTCGCCGGTCTGCCCGGATTGGTCGACCTCGCCGAGCGGCTTGAGTTGGGCTTCGCTCAGGTGCCAGCCCGTGTCGGAGACGATGACATCAAGAGGGACGTTGCTCTGATGGAATCCGTGAATCAGCTCGTCGAGTTCCTGGTCTGAATAATCCCAATAGCGGGACCACCAGGCGCCAAAAGCGAAGCGGGGCGGGAGCGGGATGCGGCCGGCGACGCGGATGAAGTCGCCGAGGGCCTGGCGGTAGTCGTGGCCGTAGCCGAAGAAATACCAGTCGGTATAGGAGCCGGGCTTTTCCTTGGTGGGGCGCTCGACGGCCCATGGCCAAGGACTTTTCTCGCCTTGGCGAAAGCTGAAGTCGGTCGAATCGAAGAGGGGGCGAGTAGTGTCGTCGACTAGAGCCCAGCCGGAGCGGGAGACGAGGCCGGGCTCCATAGGATCGCGCATCTGGGTGCCGCGAGCGCCATCCAGGCTATGGGCCGTGCCCAGCAAGTTGTCAGGGTCGGTTTGTCCGGGATGCCAGATTTCTTGTCGGCCATCCACGTTGAGGATGATTTCCAGATTCTCCGCCGTGAAACCCGAGTTGGTGGGCGGAAGCGGTTTCGCCGTGTAGGTCAGCTTTAGCGCATCCGTGAGGATGGTCAGAGTGTCATGATCGCCGGAGATGGGCTTCTCGAATTTATTTTCGAAACTCTTCTCAAACTTCGGAACCGGCAACCGGCGATTGAGGAAGACCAGGGAGGCGTGATCTTCAAACTCTCCCGAAGCGGACCACTCCATACGAATGAGTTGGGGTGTCAAGATGGTAAATCGCGCGTTGCCGAATTTCACCACGGCTTTGGGATCGGCGATGGGATCGTAGAGCCCCTCGACGGAAGAAGCATGAAGCGCAGGCGCGGGGTCCGCAACGCTGGAGGCGGTGGGCGCGGTCTGAGCCACTGAGGCCAAGTTCATTCCTAGCAGAAAGGCGATGACGCCAAATAGGCGATGCGATTTAGAGAAGCTTTCTCTTGTTGGCATGGAATTTGATTTCATTGACCTTTCGGGGACTGAAGCACGTGGCATCCGAGATGAAGAGTGAGGCAGCCATTTTATCGTTTGCCGCCGTGGTTCCCACCTTTTCAAAATACGCGAAAGATGGCCACCCTCGGTTGGGATAGGAGCCGCTTGGAATAGCATCCGATAAGAGACGTTTACGGGGCTTCGATCAACTCCATCTTGCCATCGCGCTTGCGGTGCAGGACCATTACTTTGCCTTTAGGATCGCGGAAGACGAAGACGTCGCGGTCGCGGAAGTGGGCTTCTTTGATGGCTTCTTCGAGAGTCATGGGACGCATGGCGACAGCTTCATCGGAGCGCACCAGGTGAACCTCGGTGGTCTTGGCTACTGCGGGATAGCGATGCACAGCAACCGGCACGGCGGTTTTTTCCGTCAGTCCTACCTTAGCGTGCGCCTGCGGCTGCGCTTCCTGCGACGCTTCTTGCCCCGTGGCGTTTCCGTTCCACTTCTTTACTTCTTCGCTCTTCCGCGCCGAGCGTTTCTTCGACTGCCACTTCGTTTTGTACTTCACCGCCTGCTTCTCCAGGTGGTCGAGTGCCTCGTTGACGGCCATGGTCATGTCCTTCGCCTGGGCGAGGCCAACCAGCGGGCCATTGCGCAAGTTGATCGCGATCTCTGCTTTGTGCCGGTGTTTTTCGACGGCGAGGATGACGTGGGCTTCAAATTTGTCGCCCAGCATTTTGCGAATTTTTGCCAGGCCGGTTTCAACTTCTTTGCGGATGAGGGAGGTGACTTCGTAGTGCCTGCCGGTATATTCCACGTTCATGAAGCGGCGCTCCTTGTTTGTTAGAGAGCTTCTGCCATCCCTACGGGACTCGGTTCCTCTTTTTTGGGTCCGACCCAGGACTTACGTCCTGGGCTATCATCTTGCCGCCCCTACGGCGCTACTCTTTCCGTCTGCGCTGGTGCGTGCTGGGAATGCGCATATCTTCGCGATATTTCGCCACCGTTCGTCGCGTCACCTGGATGCCTTGCGATTGCAGAATGCGAGTCAGTTGCTCGTCGGTAAGCGGGCGCGCCGGATCTTCTTCATCGATCAGCTTTTTAACCCGGCGTTTCAGGATCAGCAAACTCGTGTTCCCGCCCTCCGGACCCTGCACACTCTCGCTGAAGAAATAGCGCAACTCGAAGACGCCCTGAGGCGTGTGCGCATACTTGCTGGCCACGGCGCGGCTCACGGTGGAAGGATGCACGCCGATTTCTTCGGCCACCTCCTTGATCATCATGGGCTTGAGAAAGTCAATGCCCTTTTCCAGAAAATCGTACTGGCGGGCCACAATGCAATAACAGACCTTGGTGATGGTCTGCTTGCGCTGTTCGATATTCTTAATCAGTTGGATGGCGCTCTTGTAGCGCTCTTTCACGTAATCGCGCGTGTTCTTGTCGTTGGCCTCACGGGTCAGCAGTTTTTTGTACGCCGGGTTGAGGCGAAGCTGGGGCAGGTCGTCGTCATTCATCAGCACGAGCCACTCGTCGCCGTGCTTGACGAATGCCACGTCGGGCTCAATCAGCCGCGCCGAAACTTTGTTGTATTGCAGCCCAGGTCGAGGATCGAGATCGCGGATGTAATCGATGGCCTGTTGTACGGATTCAAGGGGACGTCCGATGGCCTTGGCGATTTCTTTGTGCTGCTTGTTTTGCACTCCGCGCAGGTGCTGGTCGACGACGGCAATCGCATCCTGCAGGACTTGGGCCGTGCCGTTCCCGTTCTTGTGTCCGTTCTTGTGCAGCGCCAGCTGTTGCTGGTGATAGTGCAACTGGCGCAGCAAGCATTCGCGGAGAGTACGGCAGCCCACGCCGGGAGGGTCGAGCTGTTGAACCACCTCAAGGGCCTCATGCAGGTCGGCAAGGTTGAAACTGCTCTTGTAGATTGGGCGCGCCGGCGAAGCCGCTGCCTCAGGTGCAGGAGCAGCAGCTGCGGCAGCCGCGCCTCCGTTTTGACTGCCGAAGGACACGTCCGCAGGCGAAAGGGTGGGCGACGGCACATCCGATCTGAGAAAATTTTCTGTAAGGTGGGCGTGCGCCGAGAACGCCGCCGAAAGCTCCGGTCCGCTGGATGACGCGGCGGCGGACATTCGGTCGTGCAATTCGCTCGCGGAAATGCTGTCGGCAACTTCCCCGGCTTCGGGAGCGGTCTCGACCGATGCCGCGATCGATTCAGTTGCATCCGCAGCTTGGTCCGAGCTCAAGCCCAACGCCGCGGCCTCACTCACAATGTTTCGCGCAGTGGCTTCGTCGGCCTCGGGCGGCGCCGGCGGAGCGACGCCCAGCATCTCGTCGTCGCTAGCGATCAAGTAGCCGTCTTCATTCAGATTCCCGATGATCTGCGCCGCCGCCTCGCGCACCGCGGGAGTCAGACTCAGCGCCCCCAATTGCCAGACCAGATGATCGGTCAAAGTTGTGGGCTTCGACAGAAAATTCTCGAATGAAGGACGCTCGATCTCTTCCATCTCGCCGCGCGTGCGGTAGCCGGGATCGAGGTAATCCTGAAAGAACGAGCCGAAGTCGATCTCTTCGAAGGGATCTTTCTTCTCGGCGGTGATGGGAGCTTCTTCGGTGGAGGTCTTGGTGGTGGCGCGGTCGAGGCCTTCTTCTTTGCGGCCGACATCGTCGATCAGGGGGACGGAATCTTCGAGCTCTTCGAGGACCGGATTCTCGACCATCTCGGAGTTGATCATGTCTTTGAGCTCAAGCTTATTGAGCGCGAGGACGGAGACCATCTGCACCAGACCCGGGGTGAGGATCTGGCGCTGAGACAGCTTGACGCTTAATTTGTGCTGTAAAAGGACCATAAAGTCAGCGGTCAGTGGTCAGTGGCCAGTGGTCAGTCATTGATCGAGTTGTCTATTTCGACAACTGGTCACTGACCACTGGACGCTGACCACTGTTTCTTCAGACCAGCGAAAAACTTTCGCCCAAATACACTCTTCTTACTTCCGGATCGCCCGCCAACTGGGCCGGCTGTCCGTGACGGAAAATTCGTCCGTCATCGATGATGTAGGCGCGATCGGTTACCGACAAAGTCTCGCGCACATTGTGATCGGTGATCAAGACACCGATGCCGCTGGCCCTCAGGCTGCTGATAATCTTTTGCAGGTCGAGCACAGCGATCGGGTCGATCCCGGAAAACGGTTCGTCGAGCAAGATAAAGGTTGGGTTGATGCACAGGCAGCGGGCAATTTCCACGCGCCGGCGCTCTCCCCCGGAGAGGGCATATCCGCGATTGTGGCGGATGTGCTCCAATCCCAGTTCGTCGATGAATTTTTCCATCTTCTCGCGGCGCTCGTGCCATGACATGGGCTGCGCCTCTAACACGGCGAGGATGTTTTCTTCCACCGTCAGTTTGCGAAAAACCGAAGCTTCTTGCGGGAGATAACTGATGCCATACTGCCGCGCCCGCAGGTACATGGGCACGTCAGTAATGTCCTGACCGTCGTACAACACGCGGCCAGTATCGGGGGGGATCAGGCCAACGATAGCGTAAAACGTCGTCGTCTTGCCGGCGCCGTTGGGGCCAAGTAATCCAACCACCTCGCCCTGTTCGACGCGCAGGCTGACACCATTCACCACGCGGCGGCCGCGGTACGACTTGCCAATTTCATCCGTGGCCAGATTTCGCATGCCTCATGCCCGCACAAGTCGCGCTTGGCTTCAAGCCCTTAGCACTTATCGTGCCACTCGCGTTTGTGTTACCACAGGAGTATTTGCTGCGCCTTCTACCAGCACCCTATCATCGCCCCTAAAGAAAGTCAACGAAACCCCGGTAATCTTGCCACGTTCGGCATCAAAAATGCTGGGCGGTCCTCCCGTGAGGACGAACTTGTCGTCCGAAGCGGTGTAAACCAATTTGTTTCCTACCGCCCGCCGCATCGGCTGGACGATGACCACGCTGCCCTCAGCGACCATGTGATCGAGCTGCCCGGGTTCACCAGGATGTCCCGTAAGCGATTGATTACCCAAGGTTTGACTGCGAGGACGAAGGTAGGCGTCGAGGCTGCTGGAAGATTCCGTAAAGCTTGCGCCGTGGGCAATTACGCCGCCCTCATAATGTGCCAGGCGGTCGGCGTCGGAATAGGTCAGCCGCGCCGCAGTGATGGCGATGGGGCTGGTTTCGTCGTCTCGCGACCGCGCCAGCGTCCCGCCGGCCTTGTCACTGTCGGATTGCGGTTTACTTGCTTTTGCTTTGTCAGCCGAGCTCTTGTTCGCTTCCCCGAGTTTCGCCTGCACCAGCAGGGTCGAAACTGGCTGAGCCGCCGTCCCCTGCGCGACCAGGAAGCGCCGATCGCGGTCAAACTGGATCGTCGGCGCCTCAACCATGTTCGCGTCCTGCCACAATCGCGCGTTGCCCTGATACACCGCGACCGCCGGAGAGTTGTGTGCCGTCATGGTCGCCGCCGTGACATGAATCGGCGAAGCCGAGGCCAGCAGCGCCCCATTCGGCTGCTCTTTGAGTTCACTGTAAGTGCTCTTCACGCTGCCCTCGGCGAAGGCGTCGTCGATCGCGCGATCGATGCGGATGCTCCGTGCCGTTGTAACCATGCCGCCATTCGCCACGCGCGGATTTCCCGTGAGCCACAAAATCCGGTCGGCGGGAGTGTAGACCGCTTTGTCGGCCCAGGCTTGGGTTCGCTTCTCCGGCGGCAGGCCGTCGCTGTAGGCCACACCTCCCTGCTGGATAACCTTTTCAATTCCCGACTGGCCCGCTCCCGAAGGAAAGAACACAGCATCCAGCGTCTGGCTCGTGCTCACGCGGTCGGGCACTCCCGCTGCGCTACTGACGATCTTGGCATCGGGCGCGCCGTGAACCGAAGCGAGCCGACTGGTGCCCTCGGGAGTTTCGACAAATTTTGCCTCAAAGCGGCCGGCGGTAATGACTGTGCGCTGCCCACTGGTTCCGGCACTCGCATTCGAGTTCGGCGCGGGGGATATCGTAATCTTCGGCGGACCGGCAGTTTCGGCGCGATCGAGACGTTTCCCCCCCGCTACAAAGAAGTCGATGGTCGGCGCGGCAATGTCGAAATCCTGTGGCGGCGAAGCATTCGCGGAAGCCGCGCTCGCGCCCACGCTTCCCTTAGCCCCAACCGCTCCGTGCTGCACCAGATGAACTCCCTCGAACGCATGCACTTTCTTTAATTCGTTCTTTCCCAGGAAATCTAAGATCGCGCGTCCGGCATCGCCCTGCATCGGCTCCGGCCCGCCGCGGTCAACGTGAACATGTCCTGTCAGAGTGGCAGTCCGCAACAGGTTCTGCTTGCCGGTAAGCAACATCTCGCCTTCATCAGCCCGGACTTGCATGGGTCCGGCACTTTCCGCGGCCGTGACCGCGTTTACATTTCCTTTCGCCAGCACGCGCTGCACTTCGTTGTCTGGACCCAGAAATAAAGTCGCTTCCTCGGATTCCACAGTCCCACTGGACCGCTCCAGCCGGGGATGATCAAGCACAACCACCCGCGGATCACGCGTGATCTCGCCATGCGTAGCAAACAGATGCGCCGCGTCTTCGCCGCCAAGCGTTACGTGAACCTGCGAGCCCAGCGTGAGCACCTTGGTCTTCGCCGAATATTGCACGCCCACGGCCCATCCCGTAGCCTGCGGCGTGCTGAAATCCACGCGCGCGGCGGTGGCCGCGTCGCCGCTGTTTTGATTGAAGACCAGATCTGTCGTCTTAAGATGGATAGGATTCTTCAGCTCCTTCGGAGCGCCCTGATCCGGCCCGCTCTCACCCGCAGGATTCGCCTCCAGATCGATCTGCACTTCGCCCTTTCCCAGCATGTTTCCCGACTTTTTGTCGTAGCTGAAGTCGCTGCCGTAAATCTGGTCGAAGCGCGAAGAATCGCGACCATAAAGAATAATGCTGACGTTGTGCAGTTCGGCGCTGCCATCGAGCTTGAACTGCTTGAGATCGCTCGCCTGCACGGTGAACAATGTGCGCTTGCCATCGGACTTCGAAAATTGAAATCCGTTCGCCGTCTGCTTGATGTCGATGCCCAGCTTGTTCGGAATTTCCTTCAGCACATCCCGCTCGCGCATGCGGGCATAGAAATACACTCCCGCGATCATGGCGATAAAGAGGACTGCGATTATCAGAAGCCAGCGACGGAGGCGGTAGATGGGCAGCGGCATTACAAGTTCAGTTTAGCCCAAGGCGTTGCCCCCCGATGAGCCCAGGCCGCAGTAGAGCCGAGGCGGCTGTTCCCACATAAGGCTACCCGACACGAGACTCTCTATTCATGGCCATCGGCGACAGCGCAAATTTAATGCCGCTGTAATACGCGATCTCGTATGATGCGTGTGCCGCGCCCAACGCGGACTCTCAAGCCAGGTGGCCCCATGCTTTCCCTGATGGAACGAATCGGATGGAATTTTCACGCGGTTCTGGCGGCGATCCTCGTCACCGCGCTTGCTCCCCAGCTCACAGCCCAAACCTATCGAGAGATCGGCAACCCCGGCGGCCAGCTTGGCGGCTCGTTGGCGTTCGACTCGAATGGCAACATCTATGGCACCACCTTGCTCCAGCCACTGGGTAGCGGCTCAGTCTACGAATTGAGCCCGCAAGGGAACGGCGTGTGGAAACAAGCCCTCATCGACGACAACAATCTAGCCTTTCCCAGCCTCGGCGTCACACTCGATGCGCAGGGCAACATTTTCGGAGCGGACGAACTCGGGCCGCCTCCGTACTTCTATATTCAGGGCTCGATCTTTGAACTGTCTCCCAAGGCTGGCGGCGGCTATAGCAAGAAAGTCGCGTACCAGTTCCCGGGCTTCGGCGGACCTGCCGGCCCAAACGGCGACCTGGTCCGCGATTCCGCTGGAAACTTCTATGGGACAACCTCGGGCAACGGCAATAGTACTGGACCCGATGAGGTTTTCGAACTGCAAAATACTAGCAAGGGCTACCAATATATCGACCTGCACTCTTTTTGCTCCGACCCCGATTGCGCCGATGGCGAGTATCCCCGCGATGGCCTGACCAGCGGCCCTGAAGGAGTGTTCTATGGAACCACCAGCTCCGGCGGCCAGTACGGCGAAGGCTTGGTTTTCCAAGTGCAAAAAGTGAGCGGCCAGTGGAACTATACGGTTTTGCACTCTTTTGACGGCGACGATGGCGACGAGCCCAACGCTCGCGTGGTACTGGACGCCGCAGGCAACCTTTACGGCACAACCGAGCTTGGCGGCGAGTATGGCTTCGGCACCGTTTACCAGCTGACTCCCGATGGCGCCTTGACCCTACTGCATAGTTTTTCGAGCAGCGAGGGCAACTACCCGTATGGTGGATTGGCGATCGATTCGAAAGGTTCGCTTTACGGCACCACGACCTTCGGTGGCACCAACGATGCCGGCAATGTGTTCAAGCTGGTTCCGCAGGCTGGCGGCGACTGGCAGGAGGAAATTCTCTACAACTTCCCTGGCAAGATGAAGAACGGCTCCGGCGCTTTTGGCAACTTAGCCATCGATAAAGCCGGAAACCTCTACGGCAACACCTGGTATGGAGTGGTCTTCGAGATCACGCCAAAGCTTTGAAAATCGCGGAAACTTTTTTTGTTTTGAAGGGCTTTTGTTGTTTTGAAAGGGCGCGGCTTCCAGCCGCGCCGTATTTCCTTCGATCACGCTTTTCATCTAGAAAGTTTCCTCCACACTCACTTCCATGATGAAGCGATCCAATTCAGCCCTGGCCTGGGTTAGCTGCGCCGTGAGATCGGTGGACTCCCTGCGCAGAGCAGCCAGGCGGGTTTCTTGCGCGTCCAGTTGGCCGACATAGCGCTGCAGTAGGGCTTTTTCCTCGGAGCTTCCCTTCAGCGCCTTCATGTTTTCGCGAATGCGATTCTGGTCGGCTGCGATCTGGTCGCTCTCACGCTTGCGTTCGGCCATCTGGTTCGAAATCCCGTCAACCTTCTCCTTCTGTTTCAGGATGTGGTCGAAGGCCTGCTGCATGGCCGGAGTCATACGCTTCTGTTCCACCAGGAGCGCCACTTCTTCGTCGTCCAGATTCGTCAATTCGTAGCGGGTTTCCTCCGGATGCACCGATTCAACCGTCAACTCTGCCGTCTTGCCAGCATCGACGGGAACCCGGAAGCGGTGATAGGACTCCGAGGATTCCTCCGGCTTCGGCGTGGCAGGTGTAAGCGCCCAGCCTTCTTCCGTGGGATACTCCACGATGACCTGGCGCGGCTCGGTGTCGGCATTGCGGATGGTGAATTTGTTCGACTTGCGCTGTTCCTTGGTCAGCAGCATGATGCCTTTGGCGATACGCACGCGGCTGAACGGCTTTTCAGTTTCCTCCGTCGTGTATTTCACGTGCACCGCGGAATCGGCCGCGTAAGAAAGCAGCCGCCGCTCATCCGGATGGATGGTTTCTAAAATACCTTCCCCCGCAAACGTGTCGGCCTCAAGCACGTTGAACGATCCCTGGTCCAGCACTTGGCCGCTGGTGTTCTTGATCCACAGCGCACGCAAGGGAGCGGAGTTCTCGTTCCAGAGCGTGACCTTTTCAGCTTCAATGTGCGCCTGAAGAATCGGCACCAGAGCGGACTGGTTCTTGCCGATCATGATCTTCTGTTTGATCTTGTACTCGAAAAAATCTCCGGCGGATTTACCTTCGGCCTCGGCGCCCTGCTTTCCCGCGACCGTGGCAATCTCCGCATTTTCGGTCTGCACCATCGGGGCGGCGCCTGTCACCTCGACGGTTTCGCTGGAGGCTCCCACGTTCAGTGTGGCATCGATCTCGTTGGTGCGACCGATGCCGAGATAAACGTTGGTGAGATTGAAGCGCTGGAAACCAGGCGCGTTTACAAAAAGCGCCGAGTTCCCAGCCTGCAGATCATTGAAACGATAGTGTCCGCGAGAATCGGTGCTGGCGGTCTGGGACACGCCGGTTTCCTCGTTGCGAATGGTGACGCGAGCTCCGGAGACCACTGCGCCGGAAGGATCTTTGACCAATCCTTCGAGGCTAGTGGTCGCGTTGGACGCTCCGGGTGCTAACGCAGTCAACTGGGTGAAATTGCGGCCATTCAAGCCCTCACTTACCGTGGCTTCGTGCGACTGAGGCGTGAGCATCACCGATTCCGGCAGCGGAACCACCGGTCTCCGGGCATAGAACGGCTGCGAAATGTTCTGAATGAAAGATTGTGGCGCGCCGGCCACCAGCGAAAGCTGAACATCCTTCCAGTCTTCTCCGATGGTGTTGTCGACGATCGCCCAGCCCTGCAACAGCGGCTTGTCGCTCGGCTTGTCGGAGAACAGAATCCGGTAAGTACTCTTCCAGATCGGCACCTCGCTGATGTAGCTCACAAAGATATCGCGATCACCCGAGCCCGTCGCCGTGAAGCTCATGCGCCGCACATCGCGGGCGCGGGAAGAAGCGATCAGAGCCAGATAGCGCCCGACTTCGTCAGTGAGTTCGCGTTCCGCAATACGGACCGACGTGCCGCCACCGAGTTCGAAGACCCTCATTTCGCCCGCGTCGGTCACGATTGAAAACGCGGTAACGTCCTCGAAATCATCCTTCGTGCGCTGCCTGCGGGTTTTCTCGACACTCAGCAAGCGTCCCGCCGCCGTGACTGAACCGCTGCGCACTTCCACGCGCGCGCCGCGCAGCGCCAGCAGGTATTCAGCCTGCGTCACCTGCTCGCCGAAAGGTAGCCGCAGCGTTTTGAGCCTCTCCTCCAGCGGGGCAATCGAGTTGTAGCGCACCGACGAGACGCGCCCCTCACCCAGATCAACGGCAGTTAAGGATTTCAGTACGTCATTGAGCTGTGCGGTGGTGAAATCGATGCTGAGGTCTTGCGTACCGTGCACTCGAGTTGTGTGCTCGAAATAGCCCACTCCATTCTTGTAGAGCACGACACGCTTGACGGGCAGCCGTGCGGACGATTCGTTGCTCGTGGCCGCCGTGGAGGGAGCCGGGGATGATTTTGGCAGGTCCGGTTTTTTCTGGGCCCAACTGACAGTGGTCACCGAGACGGCAGCCAGCACAGCCAGCGTTGAAAAACGCATACACACCTCCAGTTAGAAGCGCAAGTCTAGCACTCGTGTTGCATGGGCCATAGATCGCGGGCCGGTTCAAGTACGTCGAATTGGTCGTGATCGGAGAAACCAAGGGACCTGGCTCTAGGCATCCGCTCTTATGCTATAGTGTCATAAGGTAACACCTTAGAGCACCCACCATGCCGGGTCCTTCTACCACCAGCCTAAAGCTCGCTGTCGAGATCAAAGAGCGCGTTCGGCGGCTTGCCTCGGCCCGCCGCCGGTCGCCGCACTGGCTTATGCGCGAAGCCATCGAGGAGTACGTGGAACGCGAGGAGAAGCGCGAGCAATTCCGGCAGGACGCATTAGCCGCGTGGGCCCATTACCAGACAACCGGCCTCTACGTCACTGCCGAAGAAGCCGACGTCTGGCTCGCCAAGCTTGAGGCCGGTAAGGACGCCGCTCCGCCTAAATGCCACGACTGAGGTGGTCCCAACCGGCCTTGCTGGACGCGCGCCGCCTCCATGATTTTCTAGCCCCCAAGAGCCGGGATGCGGCCAAGCGCGCAGTCAAGGCGATCCGGCAGGGCGTAAAAGGTCTCGGCAAGCATCCGGAGATTGGCCGTCCGGTCGAAGAAATGCCGCCGGAGTTCCGCGAATGGGTCATTCAATTCGGGCACGGAGCATACGTCGCCCTCTATCATTACGACGGGAGGGACGTGGTGATACTCGCGGTCCGCCACGGACGCGAAGCCGGATACTGAGTCGAGTCCTCGCGTATCTTCATTGCCCCGGTATCTTCATTGCCCCGGAAGAACCCTGAAGTCCCGCAGCGACAATTCCAATCCACCAAACTCCGGATGGTCGTTGTGGCCGATGGTGAAGGCGATGTCGATGGCGTCTCCGGCGAGAAGCGGTGAGGATTGCAGGCGTTCGGCCATGTGCCAGCCGAGAGCGTCGATCACAGGCTTGAGCCCAGTTCTCGGTTCTCGGTTCCCAGTTCTTAATTGCGCGCCTCTGGCTTCCGCTTTCTCTGCTCGGGTGATGGCCGCGCTATCGGGATGACAGTTCGGAGTGACGAGAACGGCTACAGCCGAGAGTTCTTCCTGCACCGGCTGGGCTGCACGTTCAGCAGCTTTCAGTTTCAGCTTGATGTGTTTGTCTTTCAGAATCTTCGGGGGCGCGATCAGACGAACGCCTTTTGCGGAAAATGCGGGCTCGTGATTGGCGGCTCCATGCGGCTCCAGCAATTGCAGGATTCGATAGAGCGCCGGATTAATATCTTCGAAGTCCAATTCCGCTTCCAGATCGAGCACGGGATCGAAATCGGCTGCGGTCAGCCGCGTGCGCGCAAACGCATCCAGCTCGGCGCGCAGTTGGGCCACGTTTGCGGCGGGCATGGCAAAGCCGCAGGCGTGAGAGTGTCCGCCGTAGCGGGTAAACAGCGCGTGCGACGACTCGACGGCTTCGAGCAGATGAAAAGGACGAATCGACCGTCCCGAGCCGAACGCTTCTTCCCCCTCGCGTGAGATGACCAGCGCAGGCCGGTGATAGCGCTCGACCACGCGCGTAGCCGCAATGCCGATCACGCCGCGATGCCAGCCCTCGCCATCGACTACGATGCAGTAGGCTTCGCAGAGCGCGGGATCGCCGGCGATGCGCTCTTCAATCGAGCGTAGAATGCGCCGCTCCTCTTCCTGGCGCTCGGCGTTGAGGCGATCCAGTTTTCCCGCCAGCAGACGTGCCCGATCGGCATCTTTCACGCTGAACAGTTCGATCACGTCGCGGGCAATATCCATACGCCCGGCAGCGTTGATTCGCGGCGCGATGCGGAACGCAACTTCGGTCGCGCTCGGCGGATGCCGATTTGAAATCTGCGCCACCTCGAGCAGTGCTTTCAGTCCCGGATTCACCGCGCGCCGCAGTTCATCGAGCCCCAGCTTGGCGAACACGCGATTCTCGCCGGTCAGCGGAACCGAGTCGGCGATGGTTGCAATCGCCACAATCTTCATAAACGACCGCAACATTCGGGCATGATCTTTTTCCGGCAAACGGCGCTGCATCAATCCCTGCGCCACCTTGAAGGCCACACCCGCACCGCACAGCTGCTTGTAGGGATAGCTGCACCCGGCCTGATTGGGATTGACCACAGCCCAAGCCCGCGGCACGCCGTCCGCTCCGGGCAGGTGATGGTCAGTCACGATTAAATCCACCCCCAGCCGCTGCGCGGTTTCCGCCGGGGCGAAGGCGCGAATGCCCATATCGACGCTGATGATCAGCCGAATGCCCGCGGCCGCCGCGCGCTCGATCACGTCTTCGCGCAGATCGTAGCCTTCACGAATGCGATGGGGGACATGAAAATCGGCCGCGCCTCCGCACAACTCGATGGCAGTTTTCAGAATGATGACCGCCATAGTGCCATCAACGTCGTAGTCACCGTAGATCAGCATCGGCTCTTTGCCAGCGATGGCTGAATCGAGACGGTCAACTGCGGCACGCACCCCCATCATTTCTTCCGGCGCGTGCAGATGATCGATGGAGGGGAAAAGAAAGCGGGCGGCGGAGTCCGGATCGCTGATTCCACGGCGAACCAGCAACCGCGCCAGTGTATGCAGCGCCGCGTTGGAGTGAACCGAAGCCTTACCGCGAGCGGACGCTAAAGATAAAGAACGCAGCTGAGGCAGCTCGCTGAGGGCTGCGGCCAGGGCCCGCACGGGCACCGCATCTTCAGACGCCAGCTCCCAGCGCACGGCTAGTTCTCGTCATCCTGATCCGGTTCGTCGATGGGGATACCGCCAAAATCTTCGGAGACTTCCAGCAGATGCTGGTAGCGATCGTACCAGTCGGTGCTGGCCTCGCACAGGAACATCGATCCCTGGTAGGCCCAACCCAGTTGCAAAAATCCAACCTTGCCAATGTGGGCCTTGAGCCAGCGAGCGTCTTCCACGTCGTCTCCATCGGAAAATTCAGACTGATGCAGGCGCTCGACCAACTCATCGAGTTCCTCGCGCTCCAGTTTCCAGGAATGCATGGTCAGAAACGGAGATCCCGCGCTTTTGGCCAGCTCGACAAAATCCTTCCAGCCGTCTGGATTCGTCCCCGCCTCCCACATCACGCACTGCACCTCGTCGTAATCCACGTAGCCGTGAAAGCGGCTCATGCCATGACCTTCAATGAAGGCAATCATGTCATCTTTGACGGTAGTTAAATCATCTGGAAAGGGCGACATAAAGTTGGGCTAGAAATTATTGTATTCCGTTTATGCGAAAACGTGCCAGTGCGGGTGGTTAGTGACCGAAATGTGCGTTGCTGCTAGATCCATTTTTTCTCGGATCAAAGTTTTCCGCCAGCGCACTTTTCACCCCCTACCGCCGGGTTGTGTTCTGTTCCGAAGAGTGAACCGGACGCAGCCCAGCCCAATGCAAAACAATTGCTCGCGGGGTTTGACGAGTACAGATGCTTGACACTTCGCAATATGCGAAGTATTCTGGAAGAGTCATCCAGAGGGCAGCCTAGTAAGGTGCACGTGATCAGCAAAAGCGCGTGGCGGCAAGCGGTTGCCGCGGATCGCACCTTAGAGTCTTCCATCGGCGAATGGTACAAGATCGCAAAGGCTGCGGCGTGGAAAAGTCTGGCGGACGTGAGAAGAGTTTATCCTGGCGCTGACCAAGTTGGGACATACACGGTTTTCAACATCAGGGGAAATAAGTACCGGTTGATCGTCAAGATCGAGTATCGCTGGCAAATGATCTTCGTGAAGCATTTGTTGAGCCATTCCGAATACGGCAAGGGAGCATGGAAATGAACGTTGCGGTTGGAGTGAATTATGGAAAGCTTCTTTCCCAGCTGAAACCTGAAGTGATCAACGGCGAGGCGCAGAACCGGGCCTATATCGAACAACTGGAAGAACTCACGTCTCGAAAGACGGTTACTCCGGCAGAGAAGAAATTGATCGGGCTGCTAACGGTGCTGGTGGAAGATTTCGAGTCCAGGCATTTCCCGGTACCCGAGGCCACACCTTTGGAAATCATCCGGCATCTTATGGAGGCTCATCACCTTCGCCAAAAAGATCTGATCGATGTGTTCGGAACCGAAAGCATCGTTTCCGATGTATTGAACGGCAAGCGTGATCTTGCCAAAGAACACATTCGTCGATTAAGCCAGCGCTTCCACGTTTCTCCGTCCGTATTTTTCTAGCCACACGATTTCGCCTCTGCCACCAAGCTCGCCGCTGGTCTCTTTCGCCGGCTCCATTTAGAATCCTCTGTCCCCCCTTCAGCAGCAATCGTCAGGAGGCTTTTCAACCTTGATTCCGCGATATACACGCCCGGAGATGGGCCGCATCTGGAACGACGAAAACCGCTTTCGCACCTGGCTGGCAGTTGAGGTCGCCGCCACCGAGACTTTGGCCGAGGTGGGTATGGTGCCGAAGGAAGCCGCGCGGGCGATCCGCGAACGCGCGGATTTCAGCGTAGAGCGCATCCACGCCATCGAGGCCGAAGTGCGCCACGATGTGATCGCCTTCACCACAGCGGTTGCCGAAATCGTGGGCCCGCATGCGCGCTGGTTTCACTACGGCCTCACCTCGAACGACGTGGTCGATACCGCGCAGGCGCTGCTGATCAAGCAGGCGTCGGCACAGATTGCGCAGGATCTTGAGCGACTGGCCGAGGTGCTGGAACGCCGCGCGTGGGAATTTAAAGATACGCCAATGGTGGGGCGCACCCACGGCATTCATGCCGAGCCGATTACATTCGGATTCAAGCTGGCGAACTGGTATTCGGAAACCCGGCGCAACATCGCGCGCTTCACTGCGGCGGCCGAAGATATGCGCGTGGGAAAATTTTCCGGAGCCGTCGGAATCTTCGCCCATCTCACACCGGAGATCGAAGAGAAGATTTGCGCCCGCCTCGGCCTGAAGGCCGCGGCAGTTTCGTCACAGGTCATTCAGCGCGACCGGCATGCGCAGTATCTGGCGACGCTGGCAGTCATCGCTTCGACTCTGGACAAAATTGCCACCGAAATTCGTCATTTGCAGCGAACTGAAGTTCGTGAGGCCGAAGAGTTTTTCAGCGAAAAGCAGAAAGGCTCCTCCGCCATGCCCCATAAACGGAATCCCGTAACCTGTGAGCAGATCGGCGGACTGGCGCGTGTGGTGCGGGGCAACGCGCAAGCCGGATTCGAAAATGTGGCGTTGTGGCACGAGCGCGACATTTCGCACTCGTCGGCGGAGCGCGTGATTTTGCCCGACTCGACGACACTCATCGACTATCTGCTAAATAAAACCTCAAATCTGATTGACACCATGTTCGTGTATCCCGAGCGCATGCGGATCAATCTGGAGAGCACGCACGGGCTGATTTTCAGCGGACAATTGCTGCTCGATCTGGTCGAAAACGGAGTGTCGCGCGAAGACGCCTACCGCATCGTGCAAACCCATGCCATGCGCGCGTGGAAAGAGGATCTGAACTTCCAACAACTGGTGCTGGCCGATAAAGAGATTACCCGGAAAGTTCCGCGCAAGCAGATCGAACACGCTTTCGATTTGTCACGCCAATTAAAAAACGTGGATAAGATTTTCGCCCGCGTCTTCGGCACGCCAGGCGGACCGTCAAGAAAATCTCCGGCGACAGCCAAGAAAGCAAAACGCTCAAAATCCTAGCCGCCTTGCGTCAGTGTGAATCTGTCCCGGTTTGACGGGCGTCATCCCGAAACCCGGCGCACTTCAGCCGGGTGAGGGATCTCCCTTAGACAAAGGCAGGTACGGTGGGGAGATCTCTTCGACTTAGCAAGCGGGCTCTTCGCTCCATCTGAACAGCGGCTGCGTTCAGGATGACGCCCGCAACCAAATTCAAACTGAGCCATTTACTCGCCCTGGTTATTCGATGCGACACTCCCCTGCCGCTGAGCGCAATGCACAACTTTTGTCCCCATCCCGGGTTTATCTGAACAGGAATTAACCAGATGGTTAGATCGTAAAGTTTCGTCAAGTTCTTGGGGTCGGAGGTGACCTTTCATGACCAAGCAGAGTATGACCAGGCAGGGTTTTTTCAAGGCTGTAAGTGGGCTGTTGCTGGGGGGTTTATTGAGCGCAACTCTCGTGGCCCAGACCGCGGCGGCCAACCGTAACGACAGTCCGCTGCAAAATAAAATTACGCGCAAGTTCGCGTCCAAAAAGCAGTTTCAAGATGTGAAGGCGAAAGTGGAAGGCGGCGCCGTAACGCTTACCGGCACCGTCGATCTCTACCAGCGCAAGCTCGACGCTGCCAAACTGGCGCGCAAGATTTCGGGCGTGCAGGCAGTTCACGACGAGATCACGGTGGCCGGGCCAAGCCTGAGCGATGAACAACTCGGGCAGAAATTATCGCGCAAGTTGACCTACGTGCGCTCCGGCTACGACAGCACGTTCGACTACTTCGCTCTCAGCGTGAAGAATGGCGTGGTCGTAGTGCAGGGTGCGGATCGAACTGGCGTGGGCCGTCAGGAGGCTCTCGGCGAAATCTACAATACCCCGGGAGTGAAGGATGTCGTCGACAACATCTCCGTCGAACCGGTTTCGCCGATGGATGATGGACTGCGTCTGCGGGCGGCGCGCGTGATCTACCGCGATCCGGTGCTGAGCAAGTATGCGATGGATCCGGCACGGCCGATTCGCATCATCGTGGAGAACGGTCACGTCACGCTCTACGGCACGGTGATTAACGCAATGGACAAAACTATTGCCGGGATACGCGCGAACCAGCTTCCGGGAGCATTCACGGTGCAGAACAATCTGGTAGTAATGGATGGAAAGTCCGGACAGCAAGGGATGTAACGCGGATCTGGGGTGGACAGGGCGCGGCGCGTGCCGCGCCCTTGTTTTTCAGAGCCGATTGATGAGCGAGGCCACATATCCCGCGCCGAATCCGTTGTCAATATTCACCACGCTGACATTTGATGCGCAGGAGTTCAACATGCCGAGCAGCGCAGCCAGTCCCTTGTACGACGCGCCGTAGCCCACGCTTGTCGGCACGGCAATCACCGGGACACCGACCAAGCCCCCGACTACGCTAGGCAGCGCTCCCTCCATTCCGGCGCAGACAATGACAACTCGCGCGCGCGTGAGTGATTCACGACTGGCTAGGAGGCGATGGATTCCGGCAACGCCCACGTCATAAAGATGCTCAACCTTGTTACCCATGAGTTCGGCGGTGACCACCGCTTCTTCGGCTACGGGAATGTCGCTGGTACCCGCAGACACCACGGCGATCGTCCCTTTGCCGTAGATTTTCGGATCGCGCTGCAGCACGATGGCCTGCGCCAGTTCACGATATTCCACGGCCCGCACTTTTTTCTTCACCGCGGCGAATTGTTTCTTATCGGCGTGCGTGGCCAGCACGTTGCCGCCCTGCTTCGCCAACCGCTCAAAAATTTCAGCCATGTGCTGCGGAGTTTTGCCCAGCCCGAAAATCACTTCGGGCATGCCGACGCGCAACGAACGGTGATGATCGACTTTGGCGAAGCCGAGATCTTCGAAGGGCAGATGGCGCAGGCGATCAACCGCATCGTCGGGCGAAAGTTTGCCCTTGCGGACCTGCTCGAAGAGTTTGCGAATCGATTCGGCGTTCACGGGCGAGCGCTCGGCATTCCGCAGTCAGTATGCAACGCGAGATATAGATTAGCAGGTGGGACTATCGGGTTGCCGAGCGCACTTTGGCGATCACGGCGGTGCAGACTTTGCGGGCCGCGCCCGGTTCGTCGAGATGGGCAAGGAATAACCGTCGCAGGCCACTGGGCTGCACTTTGCCTGCAAGATAGATGTTGTAGATTTCGCTGCCCAGGCGATATCCCCAATTCTGCGCGATGGCTTCGCACTTTTCGGCATCGCCTCGAAGCGCTTCCTGTGCGGCTCTTTCCATGGCGGCGCGCGACAGCGTCGCAGAATCATCGCTTTCGGGCGCCGGGCGTGCCGGATAAAGCACCCGCGATCCAAAGTAGGCCACGGCATCTTCCATGACGTGTATATAAAAAACATCGTTGAGCCGGGTCGCGCCTGCGTATCCCGCGTTGGCGCCATGTCCATCGAGGCGTTGGGGCAAGCCGCGGCAGGCATGGTGCAGAAAGCGGGCGGCGTCTTCGGCGGCCTGCATCATGGCAAATGCGCGGATGTGAAACGCATTCAACTCGGGAAGATACGCGCTGCCGCACTCTTCCACCCGCGCTAGGCTGCTTTCGATTTGCGCCTCAGCGATCCCTCTACGCGATAGCAGGCGGCGCAGCATCGCATCCGAAGAGTTTCCATGCACCTCCGGCAGCATGTCGATCAGAAATTTCGGCTGCGTGCCATTGTGCGGCGAGTAGCGGTTGATCTCAAGAAAGCTGGCCAGACTATCGATCAGGTTGTAAATCGTCGGAGCAAAGTCCGGTCCGCTGTCGCATCGGCTCCACTGATCGAGAAACAGGCGGTAGCTCTCATATTTTTCCAGCGGCGTGGCGTTGAAGACGCAAAGCACTTCGTCATTCACGCGCACGGCATCGACTTTTTCGGCGCGTTCGCCGGCAGCCCGCCAGTACAGAGCATCGATATTTTGCAGGATGGTGAGAGTTTTCGCCTGCGGCATCCCTTTGCGCAGCAGCCGGGGCAGGTGTCCGGGCGCGAGATGCGATTCGCCAAACAGCACAAAGATCACGGCATCGGGATGCCGCTGCCGAATTTCGGCGATCTTGGCCGCAGCGTGGCGATCCCGCGCGCCGATCTTGCGTAAATTATCGCGCGGCATGCAATCCAGGCCGTAGACGCACTCGGCATGGTCGCGCGCCGCAACCAGCAATTCATAAAATGGAGTCCAATCGTAACTCCAGTCCAGGTCGAAGCGGATGCGCTGGCGCAACTCCGCTTCGTCGATCTCCCGCCGCCACCATTCTTCGAGAATGTGCTGGTCGCGGGCGAAGATGGTTTCCACGCCCAGCACCACGCGGCGGTCTCCCGCCAGAGCGCGCTGTTCGACCAGTGACGCGGCATAACGCTGAGCTGCGGGCAGAGCGTGGTAGTCGCCGATCAGAACGAGATCAGCCGCGTGCAGCGCATTCTGCACCTGTTGCGAATCTAAAAGCGAATCGTACTGGCGGTAGGCTTCGTTGAACTCGCGCAGATATTTGCGGCTGCGGTGCGAATCCTGGGCTTGAATTTCGCGCTCCACTCCCGCCAGTGCGTGCAGTTGGGCGGCGCTGCGGCGGGAGCCCAGGCTCGATGCGTTCGAGGCAGCCGTCCGGCTTCCGGTCGCCGGGTGACCGACGCCAGACCATCCTTTCTCGTTTTCTCTCTCCGTCCTCAGCCTTGACTCCTTTTGTCTGACTGCCTATGCTCCAAAGTTCGAGGCTTGCGCCCCCTGGAGGTTGTTTGCCCAACGTTCCGCCGCGGAATCTGACGATCGCTACCACGGGCGCCAGTGGATCGGTATTTCTGCGTCAATTCCTGGTTGCGATCCAACGCGACGATCGCGTGCAAACCGTCAACTTCATCGCTTCCGACTCCGGCTTGCGCGTCTTGGCCGAGGAACTCGGCATCCAGGGCCGCTCGAATCTGATCGAGCAAATCCTCGCCGGCGAAACCCCGAAAGCCAAACCGCGCCGTAAAATAAAAGAACAATCGAATGCTGATATCGGGGCCAACGTGGCCAGCGGTTCTTATCCCGCCGACGCCATGGTGGTCATCCCGTGCAGCATGGGCACTTTGGCCCGCATCGCCAACGGCGCCGCCTCGCACCTGATTGAGCGTGCCGCCGACGTTTGCCTGAAAGAGAAGCGCCCCTTGGTGCTATGCGTGCGCGAGACGCCGCTCAATAAAATCCACATCCGCAACATGTACCGGGCCGCCGACGCAGGCGCGACCATTTTTCCTCTGATCCCTGCCTTCTACTATCGGCCGGCCACTTTAGATGACATGGCACGAGAGTTCGCCTATCGCGTGCTGGCCCACCTGGGGCTGGCACAGCGCGACGCCTTCCGCTGGAAAGACTGACTTATCAATCACTTACGCCGATACATTCGAAAATTACCAGCCCTAAGTGAAAATCAGACTCGTCGAATGGAAACTCAAGTGTAGGGAGCCACGCCGGGCCGTCCCAGATACCGGGCGATCATGTACCAGGGGGCCGGACTTCAGACTTCAGACGTCATACTTCGGCCCTCAGACCTCAGCCAGACCTATGGGGGTCAGCCGAGCTCTGAAGTCAGAGGTCTGAGCTTGTTCTAAACTAACGGGCTGCTGAAAAACTCCGATTGAGTCAGGTTTTGGGAAGTCCGCGACTGCAGAGGGAGCGGAAGAACGCGAACGCAAGCAGCGCTGGGAAGGGCACGACTTCAGTCGTGCCGTTAAACTCTTCAAACACCAACCGCGCTTTAGCGCCTGCGGGCTAGGCGCGCCGCAAGCACGACCCTTAATTAACAGGGCTTTAACCCCAGAGCTAGACCGCTCGATTCGCGTGAGAGGGCCGGTGGTTTATTCCACGAATTTCGGGATACCACACTAAGAAAAGATTCCTTCAAGAGTTTCGGTCAGGCATCAAAACCGGAAGACAACTCCACCCGAATACCGAATGTTGGTCTGATGGGTGGTATAGCCCTGGAACAAACTAATTCCGTAGGCGCCACCATAAAGCTGGTGGAGATTCACCGTCGTGTGGAACCAATCCACCTGCGCCGGCCGGATCGAAAAATGCTTCGTCAGTTTGTAATCGATTCCGCCTCCCAGCGCGGCGGCAAAGTCGGTAAAGCTCGAGGAGTTTCCCACGATCGTGGACGACGGCCCGTGAATCGTGCTCGCCTCCAGTGTCGTCCGCTCCACCCCAAACAGGGCATGGACGAACGGCGTGAGCGGTGACTTGAAATGGTAGCTGAGCGATGGCCCGAACAGAAATGAATAAGCGTTGAAGTCTGGCACGCCCGTCACCGTGCGCACCGCGTAGAACGGCTGCCCGTAGCGGCCATTGAGGTCGGCAACCAGGCCTACCCAACGGTTGAAGTTGTACTGCCCCTCGGCATTCCATCCCATAAAGTTGGTGTTCACGTTGAACGTGTTCGGAGGTTGCCCCAGGGTTTCGTCGAGGTTCGTGCCGTTAAGTCCGGCTAGATCTGCATGGAAGAGGGAATATCCTCCGAATACTTGAATCTTCGGGGTTGTGTCTTGCGCGAGAACAAATGAGCTGATTAAGACGGTGAGAATGACTGTGGCGACTGCAAAACGAACCATTTCCGGCTTCTCCGTTAGAAGTTGTGGATGCGCGGAGCCTCCACTCGCGATTATTCCTGCGCGGGCCGAACCTCCGCAAAATGCTTCTTACTTGTTATATATGAAGATCGCCACAGCTGAAGATCGCATCCGCAGCCACTAACACTGCGGATCACTATTGCCAGCATCCGCCCCATCGTCCTCCCACTCGGCATCGCAGGTATGGCAGTGCCACGCGGGACGCTGCACCGGCAAAGGCACGCGCAGAAATGCGCTCATGTAAGCGATGGGACGATCGAGCTCCTGAAAGTTGACATCGAGGGACTGGCATTTGGGACAGCGCGGCTGCTCGTAGAGTCCGACGCCCTGCACGTAGAGGCCCTCGAGAATGGGTTCGTCGAGCAGGCGTTGCGCGTTGGCAGCGTCGGTCGAGTGTACTTTGAGCTTAATGCCACCGATGAAATTGGAAATGAACCAGTCCATGCGGACCAGATTATCGTCGGCGAGAAAACATTCGATGCCCGCCGACTCCAGGCTGCCCTTGGCCAGCAGCGCCTCCGGCAGATCGCGAAACTGGCGGATGGTTACAAGTTCGCGCATCTCTAATTGCTGACGCGCTTCCGGCGCCGCGTCGCCATCGGCGGGGTCATCTTCCGCAAACTCGAGATGGCGGCGGTCGAGTTCATCCTCCAGCGCGTCCCAGGCGAGTTCGGTCAGGGAATCGGGGTGGCGCGCCAGCTTGTGCAGTTCGCCATCGGTCATGCCGGCATAGTTGGCCGCCAGACGCCGCCTCTCGCGCTGCTCGTCGAGATAGGGTTGATCCGAAGATGACACTTGCCAAGGATACTGCGCCTACGAGCAAACGGCAAAGGGGTGCGAGGGGTGCGAAGCGGCACAGTCCATGTGGGGACGGGCGCATTCGCCCGTCTGCCGAACGAAGCGAGGCCACGCAGTGCGGGAGTCTGTCGAAGTGGCGGCACGACTTCCAAGCGGCACCCCATCGCAAATACCGGATCGACCGGATTCCACGGCGCCGCGAAATCATCAACCCTTAAGTGGATTGGAGAAGAGATGCCGGTCGGAACAAAACGCGCGCCCAGATCGTCGAGAAAAAAGCCTGATCGCGTCGAAGTCGGCGCGATCCCCGCAAAAGAGCTAGAGCAGGAGTTCGTGCCCATCCAGTTGCCGATTCGTCCTCCGTATCCGCCGGAAGAGGCCAAGTCGGTCGAACAGATTCCAACCGGCGAAGGCTGGCTGTACGAGCCTAAATGGGACGGTTTTCGTTGCCTCGCGTTTCGCGACAGAAGCAACGTGCAACTGCAATCGAAGGCGGGGCAGCCGCTGCATCGCTATTTTCCGGAGATGGTCGAAGCCCTGGCAAAACTTCCGCAAAAGCAGTTCGTGCTGGATGGGGAAATCGTGATCTATGAGGGCGATCGTCTTTCGTTTGACAATCTGCTGATGCGGATTCATCCCGCCGCTTCGAGAATTCGCAAGCTTTCGATCGAAACTCCGGCGACTTACGTGGGCTTCGACCTGCTGGTGAATGAAGAGGGCGAGAAGCTGAATGATTTACCGCTGGCGGAGAGGCAAGCGCAGCTGGAAAAATTCTTTAAGAAATTGCCCAAGGACGGAAGCGTGCGCCTGTCGCCATCATCGCCTGACATCGAACAAGCTGAGCAATGGATGCGCGAACTGGGGAAACTCGGTCTCGATGGAATCGTGGCCAAGCGTCTCGATGAACCCTACCACTCGGGCGAGCGCATTGGCATGGTGAAGATCAAGCGCATTCGCACGATCGACGCGGTGGTGGGCGGCTTTCGTTATGCCGAAAAAGGAGGCGGAATCGGCTCACTTCTTCTCGGCCTTTACAACCGCGAGGGCAAACTCGATCATGTGGGGTTTACCTCCAGCTTTAATGCTGAGCGGCGGCAAGGACTGAAGAAGATTGTAGAAGCCAAGGCGGGCGCACCAGGATCTGGCGAAGCGGGATTTACGGGAAAAGCTCCGGGAGGGCCGAGTCGCTGGAGCACGAAGCGTTCGACGGAGTGGACGCCATTAAAGCCTGAGCTTGTGGTGGAGGTGCAGTACGATCACTTTTCCGGCGGGCGCTTTCGGCATGGAACGAAGTTTCTGCGCTGGCGTCCGGAGAAGAGGCCGCGCAGTTGTACCTTCGATCAACTAGCGGGATGACATCCAACTACCGGGTGTCATTCCCGAGCGCAGCGAGGGAGCCTGGGATTAGTTAGCCCAAGAGTAGAGCTCGGATGCAAAACCAAGGTCCCTCGCTCCGCTCGGATGACAAGCTTTCGGGATGACAAGCATTTGGTTCAGGCTTCGGCGAATTCCTCGCGGCGCGAGTGGGTCCGGACAATCAGGAATCCGACCATCACCGCACTGATCAGCATAGCCACCCTGATGTAAATTCCAACATGGAAGGCCTGATCGCCGGCGGCGGTTCGCAGCAGGCCTGAGGTCGCGCTCACGGTGCAGAAGGCGAAGTAGATTTTTTCCATCCAGCCGCGGGAGATGACCAGCAGCCACAATAGAATCGACGAAACGACGGTGAAGATCGCGCACAGCACCCAGGTTCCGGTAGAAACTCTAGCAGGCAGCCAGACTCCGGAGACGGGAGTCGCCGCCACCATCTGCCGCACTGCAATCAGCAAAAACACGAGGGAATGCACCAGCGCCACGATGGCGCGTTTCCGGTTGGTGAGGATGGAGAATCCGCCCATACTAAGTTTTATTGTAGCGAAATCGGTGGGCGGAAGGCTGTGATTTGCATCACGCGGAGATGGCAAGGGAGGATGCTACGCGGGGTGGCCTTACCGTTGCCGAAACCCGAATCGGCCCCACCAGGGCAAAAAAACAAACGGCCCGCAGTAATGAACCTGCGGGCCGTCCGGTGGACTGTTTGGGATTGACCAAGAGGTGGTCACTCTACGTGGCCTCTCACGGCAACTCCCGGGTCGTGGACTCAGCACGAGGCCGAAGTCCGAGGACCGAAGCCTGCGCGCGACCGACGCGCTGCTTCGCTCCATACTCACCGGCTAGTGTGCGGGCTGTAGCTCCCGGCATCGCGGGCAGAGTGCCCGCGCCACACCGGAGCCCCGCTTAGAGCAACCGACTCTAAGTCTCAGCCACCTCACCTGGTCTTAGACTGCACCATCTACTGCCACATTCAGAACTTGTCATTCGACCACCTCCTTCCCGGTGTAAATGCAGATTAGTACGAAAGCGGGCTGTGCGTCAATCGGGAGAAAATGACGTCCAAAGCGCGGTCTCGACGAAACTGTCCAACCGATCTGTTAGCTTTAAACGCAAAGCTGGAGCCGGCTGACTGGTGACTTCGGAAACCCACACTGCGCTATCGACAGTACAAGACATTCTGCGCCAACGCTGTCCGCGCTGCCGCCTGGGAGGCATTTTCCGGTATTCCATCTTTCGCGGATTTCCCGGAATGCACGAGCGCTGTCCGGTCTGCGATCTGAAGTTTGACCGCGAGCCCGGTTACTTTCTTGGAGCCATGTATCTCAGCTACTTCATGGGGATCGTAATGGTCGCGCTCATCGCAGCCCTGCTATGGCGCATAACCGGCTGGTGGATCACAAAAGACACGATCTGGGCAGTGGTAATTTTCCTGCCCCTCGCGCCCACCATCACGCTGCTGGCCCGCGTTCTCTGGATTTACCTCGACCAGACCATCGACCCCGAGCGCCGACCCTGACGACTGCGTCCCACGGGTTTCGGGCACATCAAGTGCGGCATGCCCGCGCGGCAGATGCTCGGGACGCGGTTTATAACCCCGCCAGTTTCTCTTGAACCTTTGGAATCCAGACTTCTCGCGCGGTCGGCTCCATGAGGCGAACTTGCTGCATCGCCTTCTCGAAAGTGGCCCGCGCCTCGGTATTCCGCCGCAAAACTTTTTGCGCCTCTCCCAAAGCCATCAGCGCCTGCAAGGAATCGGGGGCAAAGCCAATCGCGACCTGGGCTTCGGAAAGAGCCTGATCGGGTTGACGCTGCTCAAGCAGGTTTCCCGAGATAACGGCATGGTCCAGGGCCGCAGCATAAGCAACGTTGAACGTGCCGTCGTATACGAACACGCCATCTTCGATCACAGCCGCAGGCTTGAGCTTCTCGAACTCGCGATAGGGACTCAAGATGCTGGAACCTGATTCGTAGAAGGTCAGGGCAATGTGGCTGAAGAATACGGGACCGTGGATGACCGCCGGGGTCTCGGTCTTCAGCCCGAACCCAATTGTGTCCGGGGTGGGCAGCGGCTTGCAGGGAATCCCGTACGCCTCATAGGGAATGATCGGCTCCGCCGTATAGGCGAACCAACATTCTTTGATGCCTCGCTCGTCCACATAGCGCTTTACGCCTTTCAGTTGTTGTCCCCAGTCTGTGGTGGAGTCAGTCAAATACTTATAGATGTTGGCCGGTCCGCCCCAGAGTTCGTTGGCGTACGGAATATACGAGGTTGGAAACGCGCGCCATGAAGACACGATATGAAAGAAAATGAGAGCGCCAATCGGCCAAGCCCAGCGACGATCGCTTCGGATCAAACCCCAGGCGGCTCCGCCCGCCAACACGAAGATAAAAATGAAAACCAGAAGAATGTGACGCACCCCGATATTCAGCTTCGAAGTCATCGAAATACAAAAATAAAGCGCAGGCGGCACAGTCAAAAACAGGATTTCGCGCCAGCCGCGCAGCCTGCCGGTGGCGATGGCATAGACGATCAGCGGTAGAAAAATCAATGTCGTCAGAGTGGCCTTGATCACGAACGCCACGGGGAAATAGAACCATACGCCATGCGCGTAGGTCTTTCCGAACATGTAGCTGGGCCACGTGTTGGCCACCGAGCGGACGTTTGCGAGCCCGTAGAGCCATGACTCCGGCAGCGCTTTCCAGCGCGCCATGATCGTAATCGCTTTGGCTTCGGCCGGACGCAAGGTGCCGAGTGTTTCCCCTAACGGCGGATTCATCGCCATCCCTGGAGGACGCGCGGCATAGCGGAATCCGTAGCACGCCCACATAACCCCGGCTGCGATGACTCCGGCAATGACGATCGCTCTGGCGAGGCGAACTGCTTGATGCCACCGGGTCTCATCGCCACTATGGCGGCGCAGCAATTCGGCGAGTGCCAGCAGGATCAGCATCGGCGGCAGCAATACTGCGGAATGCTTGACGATAAAAAAAAGTCCAGTCGCGAGACCCAGCACTACGATGCGGCCCCACGAGGGAGATTTCACGTACCGGTAGAATGCATAGATGCTGGCCAGCAGTGCGGCCGCCGCGCCCGTGTCCGTAGTGACCAATGCGCCATGGGCGAGAACGTTGGGGTCGAAGACGATCAGCACCAGGGCGATAAATCCCGCACCCGTGCCGAACATCTCGCGCGCCGTCAGGAACGCCAGCAACGCGACCAATAATGCAAAAACGGAGGCGGCCCTGCGAGCGCTAAAAATCACTCTCTCGTAGTCATTTTGAAAGATGAGATCACGCCCGCTCAGGTAGGCCTCGGTTTTGAAGTACCGGTTCTGCAACCGCGGCTCGTGAAGATTCATTCCCAGCAGCGGAATGGCGGCGATCATCTTTACCAGCGGCGGGTGCTCGGGGTTCAAGCCGAAATCGTGATGCTTCAGCGACATGTATCCGGCGCCGATGTGATCGCCTTCATCCCAGGTGAGCGACTCGTGCTTGACCGAGTACAAGAGCTGGAACTCGAGTACCAGGAGCAAGAATACGACTGCGGCCACTGTTACCCAGGGCCGATCGAGCAGGGGAAACAAACTGCCGGAGGCCCCCGCGGATCTCGAACTTGCGTGCACCTCGGAGTCCATTCCACCTTCCGGTCAACGACCCGAGAAGTAAAGCACGCCCGTCCATACAAACGCCACAAATGTTTATGACAAGAAAGAAAACGCCCCACTTCCCGCACAGAACGCGGAAAATGGCGCGTACCCGAGGCGCACACCCGCGGGTTCATGGCTGGGTTTCGGAAGTTTTCGCAGCGGCCGGCGGCGATGCCGATGCTTCCTCCTTTCCGGCCATCGCCGCCTTGAAGCCGCGAATACCTTCCCCCATGCCCTTCCCGAGTTCAGGCAGCTTCCTGGGACCAAATATGAGAAGAGCGATTCCGGCGAGGATGAATAAATGCGTGGGTTGAAATAAACCTTCGAGCATGATGTTCCTCCTGTAAAAGTGAATGAATGCGACGTCATGGTCAGAGCGTGCCCAGAAATAGCTTGTCATCCCGAGCGCAGCGAGGGGATGAATTCACGTTTGAAGTGCAACAGTGTGTTCTAAGAATACCTCGTTGGGAGTTTTGAAGCCGAGGCATTTTCTAGGTGTGTTGTTGTAGCGTTCGAGGCAGAGGGCGAGGCGATGGGCGGACAGGGTGTTGAGGTCGGTGTTTCTGGGCAAAAGGCGGCGCAAGCGGCCGATTGCGTTTTCGATGCCGCCCTTCTGCCACGGCGAGTGCGTGTCGCAGAACCAGGTCTGGATGCCAAAGCGCCGGCTCAGGAGGTAGTGTTTGCTGAACTCCGCTCCGTTATCGAAGGTCATCGATTGGCACGCGCGCGCCGGCATGGCTTCGACCATGGCGCTGAGATTGTCGGCGACCGCCTGCGCCGTTCTCGTCTGCTGCCGAAGCAGCAGGGCGCGCCGCGATCGCCGTTCCTGCGCCACCAGCAAGAACTGTCCCGCTTTGCTGAAGCTCATGAGATCGGCTTCCCAATCGCCCCAGCGCGTTCTGGTCTCCACCACCGCCGGACGATCGTGGATGGAAACCCTCTCCAATATGGACGCGGTCGACCATCGGCCATTGGGCAGACGCCGTCCGCGACGGTACTTCTGGCGAGGCAGCCAGCGATGCAGGGTTTCATTGAAGGACCAACTGCGCCAATAAATGTAACGGTAGATCGATTCGTAGCTGATGCGTTCGCTGTCCGGCGACTGGGCCATGCGGCCGGCAATCTGCTCCGGCGACCATCCTGCGGCGAGATGTTGCAAAACTCTCTCCCGAAGTTCCGGCAGCCGTTCCAGCTTGTGGGCTCGACCGCGGGCATGACGACGCAAGGTCAACTGCTGCGCGCGCTGCGGATCGTAGCCTCCGGTCCACTGCTTGGACGCCTTGCTGTTGCGCTTCAGTTCCCGGCTGATCGTCGCCGGGCTCCGTCCCAGAGCGGCAGCGATGCAGCGCAGAGATTTACCGTCTGCATGCAGACGGTAAATCTCAATCCGCTCCCTGAGGCCCAACTGCTCATACTTTCTTTTTTCCATCGCAACACCTTTGTACGGTGTTGCACTTGATTCGTGAACTCATGGGGACCTTGGTTTTTGCCTGCGACCATCGGTAGCGCCGCCTCCGGCAAACACCATGATCCCTCGCTTCGCTCGGGATGACATCATTGCTTATGGGTGGCCTTATACTCCGCGATGATTGGTGGACTTACACTCCACGCTGGGCCGCGTCTGCGGCATCTGCCAGAGCGTTCACTACGTTGAAGAACTCCACCGACTGCCCGAGGAACAACCCGCTGGCGGTGAGGCCTGCAATCGCCGCCTTAGCGCCGGCGACTTTATCGGTCACCGGACGGATCATCGAAACGTGGGGAAGGTGGGGCCTGAATTCAAAGGGTACGGGAAAAATCAGGCTGGGTTGAATCGACGGATTGAGCGGGCTGAAAAAATTGGGGAAGGTCAGCCCCGTCTTGACGTTGGTAAAGGGCGCCACCGGAGCCTGCACTCCGTTGCCGGCGAAATCGACCCACTCCAGAAAGTGGGCGATCTCGTCTCCGCCAATGCCGAGGGTAATCTCGAGCACTTCGGGATGCGTTGCCTTCTGGCTCATGGCCGCATAGAGACTGGTGCCGCCTTGCTCAATTGCCCCAAAGTGAAAGGCCGCCACATTGGCGATCGCCTGAATGTGATCGTTTCCAGGGAAGTTCTGGTTGGTTTGGCCGTGGTAGTCGTCATTGCTGCGCGGAATGGCGGTGACGTTCTCGAGGCTGATCGCCTGCGGGAAAGTCGCGCCGAGATCGGGATTGCCCACGCTGCGGTAGCGAACATACCAACTAGTGTCGACATTCAGGTTCATCAGGTTGGTGAGGCGCAGGCTGCCCGATGATCCCGTGGCTGTGCTGCCCGGCAGGGTTTCGAACGCGCTCAGGTCGACTGCTTCGGCGCCTTTCGATTCGAGATACGCATTCAGGAAAGTTGCATGGCTCACTTCATCCAGCGTGTTGCTGGCGATGTATTGCGGGGCGTCGCCATCGAGATTCGACAGCGCAATCTGATACGGGTTCAGTTTCTCGTTGGGATTAATCTCGATGGGCGGAAGCTTGCCGATGCCGCCCAGTTCCGCGTACTGGATCCACAGATCGGACTCGATGAGTTCGGCGGCGGCGAGAAAACGCAGAATCGCGATGTCCCCCGCCGTCAGCTTCGAATTGCTGCTGGCGCTCGAGCCTTGGGCGAACGCGGGTAAGCCATTACCCAGGACGCCAGCCCCTACGGTCGCAACCGCTCCTGCGACCATGCTGTTTTTGAGGAACGAGCGGCGGTTCGCGCCGCGTTCCAGGATTTCCGTGAGTTGCTTCATGGTTTCCTCCACTTGAATGCATTGCTGAATTGAACTGCGATAGGGCAACACTACGGCGCAGTGCAGGCAGGCATGTCATGCGGCGGTCAAGCGTTTGTATTTTGTTGCGGACTTTGTCTGCTTCTAATGACAAAAACCTTTGTTGGCGGAAAATGGCGCGGGAAGAAAGCCGGGCACAAGCGGCTACGACGGCCGAAGCGCCAGTTTATTGGGGGCCCTCCTCCAGCTTAGCGAATCCTCGGTGGATCACTTCAACTGTATCCTCCGCCAGCTTTAGCGCCGGCAGTTCTTCCCGTGTGAACCAGCGCACTGCGGCGGCATCGCTGGCGGCGGCGAGATCTCCCGCAACCCGGCGGCATAGAAAATCAATCAAAACGTAGTGATATTGCACACGCTGCTCAGAGTTGCGCACGATGCGATCGTAGACGCCAAGAAGTTCGCCCGGTTCGACGATAAGTCCGGTCTCCTCGCGGGCCTCGCGCGTCGCGGCATCGCGCACCAGTTCGCCGACTTCGAGCACGCCTCCGGGGATGGACCATTCGGCCTGCAGCGGCGGGTGGGCGCGTTTGACCAGGACCACACGAGCCTGTTCGATGATGATTGCGCCTACGCCCACCAGCGGGACTTCGGGGAATTCGCGTTGCATGGTGGGATTCTACAAGGAACCCGTGTGGGGACGGGCGCATTCGCCCGTCCAGGCCGAGCGAAGCTCGGCGGCTGCCCGCGCCATCTCAGTTCCGCGGCACAGTGAATGCCGTCTCGCCGATGGGCAGGAGAAGTTGTTAAAATGACGAACGTTAAAATAGCGAACCATGGCACTGGAAGAATATAAACGCAAACGGCGCTTTGAAGACACGCCCGAGCCTCCGCCCAAGGTTGAGACCAAAGCGGGACACCGCTTCGTCGTACAGAAGCATGACGCCACGCGCCTACACTACGATTTTCGGCTGGAGATGGAAGGCGTGCTGAAATCCTGGGCCGTGCCCAAGGGACCGTCTCTCGATCCCGCCGACAAGCGACTCGCCATGCAGGTCGAGGATCATCCCGTTTCGTATTTCGATTTCGAAGGCATCATTCCGGAGAATAATTACGGCGCGGGCACGGTGATGGTGTGGGATGTGGGCACGTGGCAGCCACTGTCTCCGGTGGCCGTCGATGGCAAGTACGTTCTCGGCACCGAGGCCGAAGCGGCGCAGATGCTGGCCAAGGGCGATTTGAAATTCCGCCTCGACGGAAAAAAGCTGAAGGGCGATTTCGCGATTATCAAGATGAAAGGCCGGCGCCCTGGGAGCAAGGGCAATGAATGGCTGCTGATCAAGAAGCATGATCAGTACGCGGTCGAAGGCTACGACATCGACGCCTATGATGAATCTGTGCTGAGCCATCGCAGCCTGGCGGAAATTGCGGGGGATGCGGGCTCGGCGGAATGGAGAAGCCGTCCCGCCACAGGACGCGGAAAACTGAAAGCGCCATGGCTGGCCGATGCCGTAGCCAAGCTCGACCAGAAAAAGCTCGACCAGAAAAAATCTGAGGCCGAAGCCAACGGCAAGAAGCCGGCGGTGGCTAAAAAAAAACAAAAGAAATCAACTCAGCGGACATAGAGGAGCACAGCGTAACGCCAACCCCAGCCGCCGCATTACTTAAACGGGCCGCAACTGCGAAAACTGCTGCTAAATCCTCGCCCTACCTTGTGGACTCCGTGCCCTCCGTGTTAAAAGCTCCCCAGCCGGCATCCAGCCCCGCCAAGCGCCCCATGCCCACCGCGATTTATCCCATGCTGGCCACTGCGATTGATGAGCCCTTCGATGGCGACGACTGGCTCTTCGAGATCAAGTGGGATGGCTATCGCGCCATCGCTTTCATCGCGGACGGCAAAGTACGCCTGGTTTCGCGAAATCAGAATGAATTAACTCCGCGCTATCCTGAACTCAAAGACCTCCCGCAATTCGTCAAGGCTACAACTGCAATTCTCGACGGAGAAGTCGTCGCCCTCGATGCAGAAGGCCGCGCCTCGTTTAGCTTGATGCAGCAGCGAACCGGCTTCCGTCCCGGCGGCCGCCGCGGCGCCACCCAGGCCGATGTGCCGGTGCTTTATTACGCCTTTGATCTGCTCTATCTCGATGGCTACGACCTGCGCAAACTTCCGCTCGAAGAGCGTAAGCAAAAGTTATCCGCGCTCATCGTTCCGGGCGATAACCTCCGCTACTCCGATCATTACGAAAAACAAGGCAAGGCTCTCTTTGAAATGGCGCGCGCCAAGGGGCTCGAAGGCATCCTGGCGAAGAAGCGCGATTGCCCGTATCAGGAGCGCCGCAGCAGCGATTGGTTGAAGATCAAAATTCGTCACCGCATGGAAGCCGTGATCGGTGGCTACACCGAGCCGGAAGGCAGCCGCGCTCACTTCGGCTCAATCGTTCTTGGCCTCTACGACCGGCAAGGCAGGCTGATTCACGTGGGACAAGCGGGGAGTGGATTCAACGAGAAGTCGCTCGCGGAAATCTGGAAGCTGCTCAAGCAGCGCGAGACCAGGCAGAAGCCGTTTTACGGCGAAGTGGAAGCGTTGCGAAAAGTCGATTGGGTGAAGCCCGAACTGGTCGCTGAAATTGAATATGCCGAATGGACCGACGGCGCCGTCAGCGGCAGCGGCCCGAAGTTGCGAGCACCGGTATTCTTGGGCCTGCGCGACGATAAGAAACCACAGGAATGTTTGTTACAGGACGAAGCAAGGAGGATTTTGTAATTTGGTAATTTCGCACTTTCGCAATTTGAACCGAGACGATTCCCATTCTTTAAATTACTAAATTACCAAATTACGACATTACCAAATTGCCAAATTACAAATTCATTCCCCCCTGCTACTTAATATCTTTCATCTTCAGCAGCGTTCCGTAATCCCGCCCACTGGGATCGACTGCCCGCGCCACCACTGCAGTGAAGGCATCCCGCAACTCCGGGTACTTGGTTACGATCGCCTTCATCACGGCTACATTACTCGCATAAGTCTTGTTGCTATCGGAAATATCCAGCACCTGATACTTCACAATCAAATCGAGATCGCTGCTCACGACTTCGGGAAAAACCGCGGTGAGCTTGTAGGTGCCGCCCGCGGCGGAAAGATCAGCGGGCTTGGCGTCCGTGGGAAAATCCGCCGCTTGCAACTTCTGCGAATCATCGTACAGCTTGTCCGTTGCCGCCGTGCTCATGAATGGAAGCGGCGATGCCAGCGACCGCGCCTCCACGTAATAAAGCCAGGCATTGTGGCTTTGACCCTTGGCCTGGAAATCGCGAGCGGCCTTGACGTACCAGTCGCTGCCATGGCCGGCAGTTTCTTCCGCTTTGATGTAGAGCCCGCCCAGCTTCCAGTCAGATCCAATCTGCTGCAAAATCAGAGAGACGGTGTAGGGGCTCTTGGCCGAGGGTGCGTCCAAAATAACCACGCCATATTTTCCCGGAGGAAGATTATTCAGATAGAAGATGGCGCTGTCGCGGGTTTGACCGTTACTGCCGAAAACGCCGCAATAGAATTCCGCATGCGCCAGTGGAGTCGAGCCATCGGCCTCCAGCAAGAACGGCGGCCGCGCGGTTGGCTTGCTACCGGCAAGCGCTGGCTGATTATCTTTGATGGTTGCCTCGATGGCAGAAAAATCGCCGGCCAGGCTCGGGATCGCGCTCGATCGCAGAGAAGCACTGTCTCCCTTGGCTATCGCGTCGAAGTAGCGCTCGGCGGTGCTGGTGAGGGCGGTGCGTGAGGCTTCGTCCATGTCGCTGCCGGTCTTACAGTTTTCCGCAATGCTGGCCAGTGGAAATGTGAACCAAATCAGGCCGGCGCAAACTACTGGCAGCGCACGCCGTATGCCTGAAAGGCAAAAGCGAAGATCGCTTCCGCCAAAGCTATCTTGTATAGGCACAGTTCTTTCTCCCCGGAGAGATTCGGAGGCGACGCCTTTTCCGCATGTGAAAAAGATTGCACATGCGAAGTCGCGCCTAGCTCGAACATCCACCTGCAAGAGAGCAAAGTCAATACGTTCTACAAGGTAGAAAGCTCGTTCCCGGTGGGTGGCCGTCTTCCAGGGCCGCAAGCGGTGCTAAAATTGCTATTAGATACCCACCGCTCCCCGAAACGAATCATCGTAAGCAGTTGGAGGTTTTTCATGAGCTCGGGAATGAAGCTTACAGGGTTGCTGCTAGCGGGAACGTTATGCCTGCCAGTTGCCGGCTGGGCCGACGCCGCAACCGCCGACACGCAGGCGGCTCCGGCAACCACGCACCGGCGACACAAAGTTAAGAAGACGGCCCAAGCCCTGCCTCCCCTGCCCTCCGGACCGCAAGGCCCAGTTCCGCAAATTCCACTCGATGCCATGCCACCGGTGGCGCCGCAAATCAGCTATGAGGACGGCATGCTGACCATCGTCGCGCCCAACTCTACCCTAGGCGACATTCTGCGCGGCGTGAAAAAGCATACTTCAGCTGACATTGAAATTCCGCCAACTGCCAGCGAACGCGTAGTCACGCGCCTCGGTCCGGGACCGGCTTGCGAGGTGATGGCCGAACTATTGAACGGATCGCACTTCAATTATGTCTTGTTGGGCTCTCCGGAAGATGCGAACCTTCTGACCCGAGTCGTGCTGGTAGCAAAAACCTCCGACCCGGCCAACCCTCAGGGCGATGCTGACGACAAGGCCGCGGCGGCGAAGGGCGAGGCCGCAGCCGCAGCGGCTGGGGATAACGACCCGCCGGACGATGCCGCGGATGATAATCCCGAGCCGGCGACCGCTGAGGCTGAACCCGCTCAACCGGAGCAGCCGGGGGCGAAAACTCCTCAGCAAATGTTGCAGGAAATGCAGCAGCGGCAAATGCAGCAGCAACAACAGGGCGGCCCCACTCCATTTCCGGGCAGGCCCGGCGCGTTTATTCCTCCCCAGCAGCAGCAGCAACCGCAGCAGTAGCGGGGGCAGAGCAAACCAGCTTTCGAGGGCGGTAGCAGACTCCGCGCATACGCGAAAGCTGTCGAAGGTGTCTTCGGAATGGACGTGGACTACGCCATGCTGATAAAGTTATATGGTACCCCTGCCGATAATCCTGACAGTCGCTACAGTCCCACGCAGTGCATTGGTATTCGCACTGGCGTGCTCAGTGGCTCACCCGATCCTCAGCATGTCTTTCGAGTCATGTTGAGCGGCAAAACCTAAACCTGCGAATTGGTGTCCGGCGCTTTACGCGGCTGACGAATGCCTTTTCAAAAGAAGTTCGAGAATCACTGTCACATGGTTGTGATGTACCATGCATACTACAATTTCTGCCGTGTTCACCAAACGCTGCGCGTCACACCTGCGATGGAAGCTGGTTTGACCGATCACGTGTGGTCCATTATGGAACTAGTAACGATGCAGGAACTTGCAACCCGAAATGCGGCAGCGTAATCAAACAAAAAGTTACGCTAGTAATTTGCGGTCATGCTAAACTCCGCAGTTAACTAGTAATGGAGTTCCCTTATGCGACGACCTTTTCGACTTCCGATGACGTTGAGCCATCTCGTAACGCGAACCAACTTAAACCGCTTTGTCGCGCACTCGCTCGACTTCGATCTTGTCGAGGTTGGCGCCACACGCGAAGAGGCGTGGAGCAGGCTGACGCTGGCGGTTAAAACATACGTTGAATTTGGTCTCAGTAAGGCGTGGGACGACTTCATTATTTTCCCCGCCCCGGACGAGTTCAAACGAAAAATCACGGCGGACATGGAGATCAGCATCATGCCGCCCATTGAACTCGCCAATACCACTCAGCCCGTTATGGCACTGCAAGCACATGAAGCTTTCGCTGCTGCTTGAGAAATTAAAGCAAGAACCCGATATTGATATTCACGAAGAACGCTCCCTGAAAGACGGGAGCCGGGTTCTTACTTTCTCCACCACTTTGCCATTCCCTAAGTTCGAGCCAGTCTGGTATTCAATGGTAGTTCTGTCAGACGATGAGGACATTCCCCGCGAGAAAATCGAGGCCATGCTTCGCCATCTTTGGATGTTTCAATTGGACATCCTTTCAGAAGATGACGACATTGACCTTGCTGCCAACGCCGAATAAGAGTTCTTTTCAAAACCGCCCACTACCTCCGAGGCAAACCGGTGGAGGATTTCGCACGGGGCTGGGTGCAAGTCTTGATCGTGCAGAAAGACGAACTACGCTGCTCGTAGGCTCTCGACTCGAAGCTCAGGCTCGAAGCTCAGGGATGATTCTCGCGTTCCGCCCGTAACTGTATTCCGGGCGGTTGCGGGTGGCGAGAGCGCGCGCTCACCTCTTCCTCTTCGCCATTTCTCGCTTTTTGCAGCAGATTCCAGTCGCGGGTCACATCGCTCTCGGAGGCCTTGGGTGGAGATCCCCTGCGCAACTCCGCTCGCATACGAGCTTCGATTAACCGTTGGGCGAACTCTTTCTCCGCCTCCGGGTCGGAAATGCCGCTGGTCCTGGAGACGATGTTGCTCCCCGCGACCCCAACACTCACGACTTCGTCGCCCACGCGAAACCGCAGAACTGGATGGCCATCCCCATCGAAATCCGGCGAGGCGCTGCGTAGAAGCCGCTTCCAGCTTTCGCTTGCGATGACATTGCCTTCCGCCTCGGGATCGGTCACAAGATGATTCAGTTCCAGTTGGTAGGAGCGCCGGTCCTCGGCTGCGATGGGCGTCTCCAGCTCGCGCTGCGCACTGTAAACCAGCGCATGACTGGCGGGATCAAAACGGCCGGCGCCCGTACCGACATAAACCGCCACCACGCAACCGGCAAAAATTGGGCTTACCACCGCGCTCGGAACCATGTATTTCTTCGATTTGAGGAACGATTCGACCACGCCATGCACTGGCGTGCTGCGCGCCTGGCTCCCGGGAACTTGCGGAATCACATAGCGGGAAAATTCCAGTTGAGGATGCCGTCCACTGTATCTGATCAACGTCTTCGCCATCTGCTTCGGCGTGGTAATGGCTACATCGGCGACTACGCTGCGGTGCAGAGACCGAGGATAATAAAAGTTGATGACGTCTTTGGCGAAATCGGCGCAGTTGCGATAGGTGATGTGAAAGTGCGATTCATTGCGAAGCGAGTTATATTCGCGGATGAAAGCCTCATCCTGCGCCGCGGAAGTTTCGATTTGAAATCCATAGACCGTACGGTCATAGGAGGAACCGACCAGCTCATACCAGTTTCCACCCGGAGCTCCTCCACCATCCAGATCGGGCGCGACCCCTTCCAGATGCTTGCGGCGATATTGATCGCGCAGAAATGCAACCATCTTCGGATCGGCAAATAAAGGAATGTCCTCAGGTTGCTCGACCGCGTAAAGATACGGAATGAGCGGAACCGCGATCCAATCGTAGCCGCCAACTCCGTCATATCGGCTGATCACCGCGCCTGTCTCTCCCGGAGCGCAGACGCGCAACCGCACCGGCGTCTCGGCGCACACTCCCGTGAGATAGACCGCGGCATGACCCGTCGCGGTGAAAAACCCAAGCTTGCCGTAGGGCTCTTCCAACAGCAGGGTCGCGGAGGAAGCCCGCGCCCAACCAGCGCACGTCCACAGCAGCACACACCACGTGCACAGAGCGCGCCGTATTCTCCCCAGACCAGGCATGGCTAAGATAAAAGAACCCCTTCTCCGAAGATTAGTTGTCAAAACCCCGGCTGACGAGTTACGGAAGTGGATTCACCCTCGCGCAGGTTAGGGATGGCTTCGTATACAACAGAAAAATAAATAGTTAGCGGAATATAAAAGGCAGACTTGAATTCGCAGCGAACCCCTTATACGGTCCCGGATTTCCAGCCAAAGCGCACTAACCTTGTGATTCATTTTATCAAGTGCGGCGTCGTTATGGGCCGTAAGTTCGTGATCGGCACCATCGATTTTTCGAGCCTTCGAGATTTAGGTATTGCGATTTTCGCGCCAGCAATTCGTCACCCTGGGAGAGCTTCGCACTTCTATTCGGTCGTGATCACGATCTCATGTTGCTCCTCTAACCCGGAACGGAGGTCCGCCCGGAGAGTAATCCCTCACGGCACGAATTGCATCCCATGTCCGCGCAACCCGCCGTTCGCGAACCTGACCCGGCCTTTGCGCATGACATTTGAAATTGGAGAGACCCTATGAAAGCACTCCGCTTTACGTTAACTACCCTGCTGGCTGCGCTGGCGTTGAGCACCGTCGTCGCGGCCCAGGATGTGAAAACCGATTATGACCATCATGCAAATTTTTCCCAATATCACACCTACTACTGGGAAAAAGTAAAAACCACTGATCCCCTCTGGCAGAGCCGCATCCAGGATGCTGTCGACCAGGCTTTGCAAGCCAAAGGATGGCAGCGCGTGGATAACAATGGCGACATCGCCATCACCGCCGTCGGCAGCGCCCGCGATCAACGCGAATACCAGACCTTTTACAATGGCATGGGCGGCTGGCGTTGGGGAGGTTTCGGCGAAACCGAAACTGTTCCTGAATCCTACCGGGTAGGCTCACTCGTGCTCGACTTGTACGACGGGCACAACAAACAGTTGATCTGGCGCGGTATTTCCAGCGATACGCTCAGCGACAATCCGGAAAAGGACGAGAAGAAGCTCGACAAAGCGGTCGACAAAATGCTCGACCACTTCCCGCCCAAGTAAGCTCTGTCAGCAGCTCGCGGTAACAAAAAACAGCGGCTCTGCGCCAGAGCCGCTGTTTAACTTACTTCGGTTCAGTATTGCCAGTTGACCGTTACGCTGCCGATCCCGCTCGTCGGCACCGTGTAGGTGTGGTTGCTGCCGTTCTCCCAAACCACATTCCCGTTCGCCTGGATGTCGACGAACTTGAACTGAATGTTCTGCCCCGCGGGCACCGAAACATTCAGAAACCAATTCGGGTAGCTCGGGCACAGCATCGGCCCAATGCTGTTAAAGAAAGTTGGCGTGGGTGAACCCCAGTCTCCCAGTTCAACCGTGTTACCTACCAGGAAAATGTAATCCCCCGTATTCGTCGGATTGGCATTATTCACCGTGAACGTGACCGGAATCAACTTAGCCGTTAACACTGTGAATTGAATCGTGTTCGCCGCGGTGCCCGAAGAATTCTTGAGTTGAACGCTATAAACGCCATTGGCCACGCTCGGGACGGTGAACGTCACGCTGGTATTGGACCAGGAATTAATCGTGGCGTTGGTACCGCTAAACGACACCGAACCCGTGGAGGTGCCGAATCCCTGACCCGCGATCGTCACCTTCACTCCAGGTTGAGCGACGGTCGGTCCAATCGAACCAACCTCAGGCGCGGGCACGCTCCCCACCGCTTGCCACACTGCCACCGTGTGAGGATTCAGCGTGAAGTTCGTTACCGGGTCGTTGCCGCCCGAACCAGAACTCACTGTGATCGACGATCCGCCCATCAATCCGCCCAGATAGTCGGTATACGTTCCCGCCGGCAGCGCCGTGTAGAGTCCGCTGACGGGATAGCTGGTGGTGTCATTCTTATTGATCGCCACCAGCACCACGCTGTTGTAGAACTGGCGTTCATAAATGTAAACGTCGTTATTGATCCAGCGTTGCGCGTGCGATCCGTAGGCCACGGCGTCATTGTTTTGCCGTAGCGTCGAAAGGTCTTTGATCAGGTTATATTGCGTGGTGCTGGTGCTGAACGACGACATCATCTGCCGGTTGTAAGGCGTGCTGCCTCCGCTCGTCGTGTTGAAAAGATACTGCTCGTCGCCGTAGTAGATGATGGGAATGCCGCGCTCGGTGAGGATGTACGCGGTCGCTTCGTTCAACCGGTTCGTATTGTCGTTGAGGTTCAGGAAGCGCGGGTTATCGTGATTATCGAAGAACGTGACCAAGTCATTCTGCCAGGTGAAATTCGAGTCCTCGGTCGTGATGAGCGAATCGATTTCAGAGAAATTGTTGTTACTGGCGAACACGTCCCGCACGGCTTGATACAAAGCATAGTCCAGAACTGACATTCCGCTCCGGTTGGCATACTTGTAGAAGTCGCCGTAAAACTCATCGGCCGTGCTCGTAAGAAACCATTCGCCAAAGAAAAAGCTGGGAGCATTGGTGAACGTTGTATTCGCCAGGCTGTATTCCCAACCCCAGGTGGCGTGCTTCACGGCATCGATGCGAAATGCATCCACCCCGTGCGATTGATACAGCTCGATTGCCGACTTCAGGTAACTGTCGGTCGTCGAATCTTCCTGATTGAAGTCGGCCAATCCTTCCAGCGTGTCGTACTGAATAGCGAAGCGGTCGCAGAAGCAATCGGGAATCGCGGGCGTGTGATGGTAAACGCACCCGCCTACTGTGCCGCCCGTACAGCCGTTGGGGTCCGTAGGATAGGTCGTCACCAGCGTGCCGTTGTTGTACAGTGCTCCATCTTCGCCCGCAGTGTTGGGATTGCTGTCATTCACCGGGAAATCGACAATGATCTTCATGCCTAGGTTATGCGCCGCGGTCACCAGATTGTTGAAGGCGGTCCAGGTATTATTCACGTCGCCGAAATGCTCCTCGATGCGCATGAAATCGTGCGCCGAATAGCCGTGATAGGGCGCAGTGGGATTGCCGTTACTGTCAGGGATGTTAACGTTTATATTGTCCATCGGCGGGGAAATCCACAGCGCAGTAACTCCCATGCCTTGCAGGTAAGATAACTTATCCTGAATCCCAACCAGGTCGCCACCCCAGTAAAGGTTCCAATTCGTATGTGTCGAATCAAACAGTCCGGCACTCTGCGGCGGATTGTCGTTGGTAGTATCGCCATCGTAAAAGCGGTCGGTTACGATCTGATAGATGACTTGCTTCTTGAAGTCCTGCGCAGTTGAGATTGCAGCAAGAAGGGTTAGTAACGAGGCAGCAGCGAAAGCGACTTGGCTTGCGCGTTTCATGATGGTCTCCTTGGTCCTGGGGGTTCGGGCTATTTCGGGTTGGAACGAGGCCGACAACGTGGATACCTCGATCCAGAGCTTCCTCCATTTGTTGTCGCTGGTCCGCAAAGCCAGCTTCCGCAGATGAGAGCATGTGACGCTTGATTATGCCGGCAGGACAAGTCTCAGAAGGTTACAACAGGCTACAACCAAAGCTAAGTTAGTTTCAGACACATCGAGGAGTTGTAGTTTCTATGTTACAGGATGTAACGCCGGTGTTTATAGTCTACCGCCATCTTAGTAAGCCGCCTCGACGATCAAAAGCCGCGGCAGTTCGCCGAAATAGTTTTGAAACTCATTTGGTGGGAGCGATCAGGTCATCAAGGGTGCACAGCCTCAGGGTTGGATCATCGGCGATGAAGCGTCGCAGCAATGTCTGATGACCGGCGCCGTAGAGAACCAGAACCCTGTCCCCCGGCTCTATCACGCCAAGAAGGCTGGTAAGGATGAAGGTGTTGCGCTCGTACCAGCGGGTAAGCAGACGCGCTCCGGCAGGATCATTGTCGTCGCCAAAGTGTCCCAAGCGAGCGTAAAAAGCCTGGTCAGCGGCCAGATAACCGGGTGAGTTCAGACGGCGAAACATCTCCAGCACGGTGTGGCTGCGAAGATACTCTCCCTCCTCCTGACTTCGTTCGCTGCCCATGCGGTCGATGGCTTCCAGCTCGCCCGAGCGGCCGTTGGCCTTGGCCCAGTTGACCAGCGGACCGTAGGGGAAATCCCACATGGTATCGATCGCATAGAGCTTCTTCAGCCCTACGGACTTGGCCAGACGCATACCCACCTGTTGACGCTCATCGCGCGTAAGTTGGCGTTGACCAGCCGCGTACTCTCCATAGCTTCGATCCAAACCCTCCTGATTGCCAGCGTCCCACTCCAGGGCGATCTTGGTGGGACGAAAGCGGGCCAGCACGTTCGTCAGCTCTTCGATTTCTGCCTGCCTTTGGGGAGCGAGCACGTCGTCGGCCTTCGTGTTGTGCAGATCATGGCCCGGATTGTCCATGTGGTAGGAGCCCAGCACGAGTACTTCGGCCTGCGGCGTAGTGGCAGAGGCATCTACCGGTTTGAGCTTATTTTGCGCGGACACTGACAGGGCAGCAAGTAGCAGAAGAACTGTGGCGTAGAACGGCTGAAGACGCACACGAAATGGCATGGCAGACGAACCTCCTGCCTGTGTTTACGCAATGCAGGGCGAATTTGTTCAGGAGGATATTCATCCATCAGTGGAGGGGTTACAAACATCGGTATCGGGTGGTGGCTATGAACACCAATCTACATCTAAAGCAGCAGTTTCTGGATTGCCCAAACGGCGCTCTCGCGCACGACTTCATCCTCGTCGGTCACGAGTTTCTCAAGCAGCGGAAGAAACTTGCGCTCGCCGCTGTTTCCCATGGCGATAATGGCGTTCCGCCGCAGACCATTTCGTTTCGCTCGGAGGACGGGGGAGTCTCGAAACGTTTGGCGAAATTCTTCGCCGCTCATTTGGGCTAGCCATTCGAGATCCGGATTCAACAATTGCGCCCGCGGCTGAAAATCGGCGGCGCTGGTGGCCGGAGCTTTCCGGTTCCACGGACAAACATCCTGGCAAATGTCGCAGCCGAACACATGCCGGCCTATTCCGGCGCGATTCTCCTCGGGAATCGTACCGCGCTTTTCTATGGTGAGATACGAGATGCACTTGTTGGAATCGAGTTGATAGGGTGCGATCAGCGCATCGGTGGGGCACGCCTCAATGCAGCGCGTGCAAGAACCGCAGCGATCCGGTGCGGGCAAGGTTGATTCGGCAAGTTCAGCCGTGAGATCGAGCGAAGTCAGAATCACGCCGAGAAAGAGCCACGATCCCAACTTCTGATGGATGATGCACGTGTTCTTGCCGATCCATCCGATTCCAGCATATTTCGCGACGATCCGTTCGACGATCGGCCCCGTGTCCACGTAACAACGCGTCGCCAGATCGTCGTGGGCAACGCGGCTTCTTAACCCGGCTTCCACCTGTTGCAGGCGCCGCATCACATTCTCGTGATAATCGCCACCCCACGCGTAGCGCGAGATCCATCCACGAGACGCATCCGTGGCCTGAGTGGAGTAGGGTTGCGCGGTGTTGTAGTTGATGGCGCACACCACCACACTGCGCGCCCACGGCGCGGCGTGAGCTATCGACGCTCGCTTCAGGCGTCCCTGCTCGTCGCGCGCCGCCATGTATTTCATTTCGCCCGCGTACCCGGCGGCAATCCAGCGTGGAAAATATTCCAACTCGGGCGCGTCATTGACCGGGGCGATGCCGAGCAGATCAAAGCCCGCTTCCGTCGCAGCCTGCGCCACTGCGGCCTTGATTTCGGTCAAGGAAGGCATAGAAAAGAAGGTATTAACTCTAAGATCTTGGCAAACCTGCCGTGCAGCTTTTAGTTCCGATATGGAACGGCTCTGCACATTTATTGCGTGCAATCAGGCTGAACCCAACTCATCAGCGTATAAGCTTTTTTGACAGAGTCACGCAACCTCACGCTGCGCGTTCTCCGAATTCTTTGCCAAGGAGATCATCGGTATGCCGCAAAACACCCACTCCCAGTCTCCCACAATTCAGTCTCCCACGATTCAAATTGCGGTCATCAACGAGAGCACCGTTTTGGCCGATACCAACGTCGCACCGGTCGTCGCCGCATTGCAGAAACAGGTGACGAATGACTTCCGCCCCGTCTGGGGGACGGACGCCGAACTCACTATCGTTCCCAAGGGCACAACTTTGCCCAATGGCAGTTGGTGGCTGGTATTGCTCGATGACTCGGACCAGGCCAACGCTCTTGGCTATCACGACCTCACTACCGAGGGGCTTCCCATCGGTAAGGTCTTCGCTGCCAGCGACCTTAAAGCTGGCACTTCGTGGACGGTCACCGCGAGCCATGAGCTTCTCGAAATGCTCGGCGACCCCAATATCAACCTCACCGTCTTCGTGCAGGAAAAAGACACAACCGGCCTGCTCTACGCCTACGAAGTGTGCGATGCTTGCGAAGACGATAGCCTGGCCTATCAGATCGATAACGTTCTGCTCTCCGATTTCGTCTACCCGTCGTGGTTCGAAGGCTTTCACGCCGAAGGTTCGACGCAGTTTGACCGGATGAACAAGATCGCACGTCCATTTCAGATCTTGGTGAATGGCTACATCGGGGTTTTCAACGTGACGGCCGGCAGCGGCTGGCAACAACAAACTGCCGAGGCGCGGCCCACCAACGTTCTCTCTCGAGGGGCAGTGGGCACCCGCCGCGAACGGCGTAGCATTCCTCACGACCTCTGGGTCAACAGCTTGCCCGCCCGCAAAATCACCAGCAACGCGCAAAAGTATCGCCAGCAATTGCAAACCATTCAGAAGCGCCGCGAAGCCGCTTAGAGTTTTCCCCTGGGGTCACCTGACCACTTGCCCCGTGCGCAGAGCACGGGGCTTTTTTCATTCTTCGGAAGGTAGGGACGAATCAGGTCGAGGCGGGAAGAATCATGTGGGACGGGCGCCTTCGCTCGTCGACCGAGCGCAGCGAGGTATTTTACGCCGAAGCCTTTACGCAAATCCCAGAATGCATTCGAATCTCTACACCCCGAGCTTCTTCACTTCTTCGTTGTAATACTTGCGGTAGAGGATGTCCCACTCCTGCGAGCCTTCCAGAATGGTGCGCTTCTGGCTTTCGATCTTCTGGCGGGCGGACTGATCGATCTTGGCCTCTTGCAGGAGCAGGGCTTCGAGGATCTTCCGGGTTTCCTGGCGGATGGTATTAGGGTCTTCGATGAACTCGACTTCGTCCATCTGCTTGAGGGCGTCGGCCACGGCGCGGGCCAGTACGTTGATTTTGTCGCGGCTCAGCCTCACAGCACCGCCTTGTACTTGCGCACCAGTTCGCTCTTCACTTTGCGGAACATTTCCTGGTAGTTGGCGCCGGTCTTGTTCATCTCTTCCGAGTAGGCCTCAAGAATCACCCGCACCTCATCATTAATGCGGTCTTCGAGGGTGAGCTCTTCCAGCAGCGCCGCATGCACCCGTTCCGTAACCTTGGGCACGGCGTCGGTCTCGATGGCCTTGGCGGCAATCAGTTTCTTGGTAACTTCGCGGGCCAGATAGCCCACATATTCCTTGGAAAGAAGCATGTGCGGATCAATTGTCCTGTGTCAGGGGGAGCGCTTGTTTGAATTAAAAAGTGTAACACAGCCAGCTCGGCTTCTGAATCAACCACTACTCCGCAAGAGTGGCTCAGTTTGAGGCTTTCCCCGTCCTGGGAGGCGTCATCCCGAAACCCGGCGCAGTTCAGCCGGGTGAGGGATCTCCCCGAGGCAGACAGATGAGCGAGGGAGATCCCTTCGACTTCGCTCAGGGCAGGCTCTTCGCTCGGCCTGAAAAGCGGCTGTGCTCAGGATGACACCCGCAAAGAAATTCAAACTGAGCCACTACCCTACTCCGCAAGAGTAGGGGGAACATCCCATCGGAGTCTTTCGACTCATTGACACATCTCGCCGCAGGCTGTGATCATGCAATCCTCTTTAACTATTGCCGGTAGTATTAGCCAGAGATAGTTGGCAGTTTCATAACGGACTCTTTTCAATCCCCCAGTTGGAGGCCGAACATGCACTTTCAGTCCGCCCGCGCGCATCGTCAATCCCTCATCAACATTTTTCTTCCGCTTATTCTGATGGCGTTCTGCCTGAGCGCGCAGGCGCAAGTGCCGCTTACCCAGATCAGCAGCGATCCGTTTACCAACGCAGACAGCCAACATGCGACTGAGGTCGAGGCCTCCACTTTCGCCAACGGCAACACCATCGTGACTGCTTTTCAGCAGGGTCGTTATGACAATTTCGGCGGATCCAGCGGCATCGGCTTCGCCACCTCGACCGACGGCGGCCTGACCTGGACCAACGGCACGTTGCCCGAACTCTCGGCGCTCACCGGCGGTACCGCGCAGCGCATCAGCGACCCCGCGGTTGCCTACGACGCCAAGCACAATGTCTGGATGATCGCCACTTTACCGGTGTTCTACAAAGCTACGAGCTCGAAACCCATGTTGGTGAGCCGTTCCACCGATGGCGGTCTTACCTGGAAAAATCCAGAGGCTATCGGCCCGAATTACAGCAAGCCCGATAAGACCTGGCTGAGTTGCGACAACAGTGCCACCAGCCCCTACTACGGCAACTGCTACGCGGAGTGGGACAATAACGGCGCAGGCGACATTCTCTACTTCGCCGTCTCCAGCGATGGAGGCAAAACCTTCGGCACGCCCGTGCAACCCTCCGGCAACCCGGCGGATTTCGCGGTGCAGCCGCTCACCCAACCGAATGGAACAGTCATTGCCGTGGGCGCCAGCGCCTTCGACGACGAGATTGAAGCCGTGACCTCGACCAACGGCGGCGCATCGTTTTCGGCCAACGTGAACGTTACAGAGATCACGCACCATACCGCCGACGGATCGTTGCGCGATCTGGTGTTGCCCACTTCGGCGGTCGATGCGGGCGGCACGGTTTATACGGTTTGGCAGGACTGCCGCTTCATCACCAACTGCACCGCCAATAACCTTGTCATGGCCACCACAACCGATGGCTCAACCTGGTCGGCGGTCACCGCCATTCCCATCGGCACCAGCGGTACCACCGATGTCTTTCTGCCCGGCTTGGCGATCGAGCCCGGCACCTCCGGCAGCACCGCCCACTTAGGATTGACCTTCTACTTTTACACCAACACCGACTGCGGCATCGGGACTTGCCAAATGGAGGAGGGTTACGTCTCTTCGACCGATGGCGGCCTGACCTGGAGCGCATTGACTACCATCGCGGGGCCCATGACCAATACCTGGTTCCCAACCACGAACCAGGGCTTTATGCCGGGAGACTACGAGTCGCTTGCCTTTGTCAACGGTGCCGCGATTCCCGTGCTGGGCGTGGCCACGTCGCGAGCCAAAGGCGAACCCTACAATGTCAGCATGAATATTCCCACTACCCCCTTAACGGATGGAGTGGGTATCTTCAGCTCAGCCGGAGAGCTTCCCGTTCCTAACGCGCACTCCGATCGTCCGGCGCGCACCACGCCGGTGTGCGACAACTGCGACGAAGACGAAGACTAACGCCGCCACCAGCGGCCGATCAAGAAGGAATCCCCAAAGTATCCCGCGCCCCGCGGGACTTTGGGGATTTTTCCATTCGCTGGGGATTTTTCCTGCTCTCTTTTTTTGCCCGCGCAAGGATGCGTAATATCGTATTACGATATACTATGGAGGGGTTAGCTGAAGGTCGGGGCACGATACAATCGGCGGCATGAAGAAGCTTAGCTTGTCGGATTACCAGGCGCTGGCGGAGTTCCGTTACCAGATCCGGCGCTTTCTCCACTTCAGCGAAGAAGTCGTGAAGCAAGCCGGCTTGGAGCGCGGGCAGTACCAGCTCATGCTGGCCATCAAGGGCATGCCGGCCGGAGTCCGGCCGCGCATTCGAGAGCTGGCGACGCGCATGCAAATCCGCCATCACAGCGCAGTGGAACTGGTAAACCGGCTGGAAGCGGGCGGCTTTGTCGATCGCAGCCGCGCGCAGGATGACCGCCGTGAAGTACTGCTGGCACTTACTCCGAAAGGCGAGAAGGTGCTGGCCGAACTGGCTCTGCATCATCAGGAGGAACTGCGCTCCACCGGGCCCGAGTTGGCCACCGCTCTACGCCGCATCATGCGCGCAGGCAACGATGTCACAGTCGCGCGTCACTCACGTATAGACAGAAAAAAAGATACATAAAAATGAGCACGATTGAAAATGGTCCGCAATCCCGCCGGCAAACCTCGCGGAAAAACGAGAGTCCCGCGAAACGAAAGGCCGCTCGCCTGCTTCAGCATCCAGTGGTTCATAAATACGGATCGCTGGTGCAGAAAGATCTGCGCACCGTATACGCACGGGATTTGCGCAAGTGGCTCATCATCGCGCCCGCCATCGGCCTGAGTACCGGACTGGTGATCACCGGAGTCGTGGTGATCATCCTGAATAAACTTTGGCCGGTGGTGCTGGCCTACTATCTGCATCATCACTGGGCCATTGTGCCGGGATTGGTGCTGGGCTTCATCGTTACCGGACTGATCATGCAGTTTCTCACTCCGGACCCCAACCTGCATTCCACCGAGGAGGTCATTCGTTCGTATCACGAGCATGAAGGCGCGATCGACATGCGGTCGTTTGTGCCGAAGATTCTGGCGGCGATTGCGACCGTGGGCTTCGGCGGCAGCGCCGCGCTCGAGGGTCCCAGCATTTACGGCGGCGGCGCGATTGGTTCGTGGCTTTGGACCAAACTGCGGCGCCTGCGCCTGGACCAGCGCGACCGCCGGATCATGCTGATCTGCGGCGCGGCCGCCGGCATGTCGGCGGTCTTCCGCGCCCCGCTGACCGGCATCGTCTTCGCTCTCGAAATGCCCTACCGCGACGATCTCGCGCACGAGGCGCTGGTACCCTCTTTGATTGCGTCGGTCGTATCCTATGTGACGCTCAGCTCGTTTCTAGGAGCGGCGCCGCTCTTCGACTTCACCGGCTCCGCCGGCTACACCCGCCACGACATCTACTGGTCTGCGTTGCTCGGATTGCTCATTGGTTTAGTCGCCATGGTGTTTGTAAGCATCTTTCGTCATGCGCGGGTTTTCTTCGTGAAGTCTTTGCTGCCGCATTGGGTAAAGCTCGCGATTGGCGGCTTCTTGACTGCTGTCTGCGGGCTGATTTTTTTGCAGATTTATCCGGGAGACCTGGTGCCGGTCGGTCCCAACTATGAAGCTGTCGGAGAAATCCTGACCATGCATCACGGCACTTTGCAGCTTCTTGTTTTCAGCGGGCTGAAACTGGCTGCGACTTTGTTCACGCTGGCAGCGGGTGGAGTGAGTGCCATGTTCGTGCCATTATTTCTTACCGGCGGAAGTCTGGGCACGGCCTTCGGCCAATCGATTGTGCATAGCGCGAACCTGGGACTTTATGCCGCGGTGGGTATGGCCTCGTTCATCTCTGCAGGCTACAAGGCGCCGCTGGCAGCCGTGGTGTTCGTTGCGGAGGCGACTGGAGGACACGCGTTCATCGTCCCCGCTCTGATTGGAGCGGCGGTCGCGTACGCTGCGTCCGGAGACGCGTCCGCTTCGGGCGATCAGCGCCTGCACGAGGGAGCAAAAGTGCAGGAAGGGTAACAGTTTTTCCGCTGTTCGGAGCTTTGGTTTGGATGGGTTGTACGTACAATGTTCCAGTCGGAACATTGTACGTACAATTTGGTACAGACTGGCAGCTCAAAGACGATTCAGTGATAGCTTTTTCTTAGGGCGCGGAAGGCGCGCTGGCTACGCCATCCGCATTGTAGGCAATTACGCGGTATTTCACGTTGAATCCCTGGGGCGGTTTGGGATCGGGCCAGGGAGAGTCGGCGTCGGTGGCGCACTTGTCGCAAATGGTTTCCCACTCTGCCGAGGGATTGCTCTTGCGCTGCACGGTGTAGGCGACGGCCCCGGCTGAGCCGCGCCAGCCAATGAAGCCGAGGCCTTGCGTGGTAAGCACCGGCGCGGGGGGCACCATGTGCTTTGGGACCGATTCGCCAGCCATATTGTAGGCATGAGCGCGCAACTGTTGCGCGCGCGCTTCCATATCGTCGGCGGTGTTGATCATCGTCTTTATGCCGCCGTAGTAAAGCGCCCACCACTGGCCACTTTCGCCGTAGCGCGCATAGGTGGGATTGCTCACGTCGGCGGGAATTGCCTGCCATCCAAAATTGTTGTTGTGCGCCTGCAAGGCCCAGAATCCGTCGCCGGAGATGTTGCGGTCGGTTTCGAGCGTGGTCAGCACTTTTTGAAAATCGTCGCGCGTAGCCCAGTCCGTCGTATCCCAGCCAAATTCGTTGATGATGAAAACCTTGCCGTGCTGCGTAACTTCGGCCGCGTCGCGCGAAAAAGTTTCGGCCGTGGTTTTCTCATTGGCGCCGACCAAGGCGTCCCAGTGCGGATAGTATTCGAAGGTGATCAGGTCGGGCGTTTTCGCATCGAGCGCGCGCTTGTCGAAGCGAAAGAAGCCAGTCGTGTCTAAGTAAAGATGTTTGTGGTCGATCGACTTGATAAATTTTCCGATCACATCGACCCAGCCGAGATACGGGGTGAAGTCTTTCGAAGAAGAGAGCCAAACCGCTGCCAGCCCGCACATGTTGCAATTTTCCCAGGCAAGAATTGTCGGATCATCTTTATAAGCAATGCCGGTGAGGGCGTTCTTGTGATTCAGCACCGCGGCGACGTGCTTTTCATAGGCATCGATTACGACCGGGCTGGTGAAGAATGAGGTTGGGTCGGCCTGATGCGTCCACTCCATAATTTTGCCGGCGCCGCCGAAGTAGCAGGTGGCGCAATCTCCAATCAGCGTGATGATCAGGCGCATGCCGCGATCGTGGGCGGCTTGAATGGCGTAATCGATGGAATCGAAAGCCTTGGGGTTGAAGACGCCCAACTGCGGCTCGATGCAGAGATCGCAGCCGAAGCTGTCGCCCATGGTTTGGGAGCGGACGACGCGAGCGCCCATCTCTTTGGCGGTGTCGAAGGCATCGTCGATTTCGAAACGCGTGGGATAACGCGGCCCTTGCGGATCATGCGGCCCATAAGCTTCCAATCCCAGCCACTCGATGTTAGGGCCGCTGTAGCGAAAGGGCTCGCCGGCAAGTTGGAGCGAGGTTCCGGAGCGGGTGACAAATTCGGAGCGATGATCTACGGAGCGATGATCGGCGGTTTTAGATTGCTGGCCGGCGAGGGAAAGGGCGAAAAGGCAGAGAATTGGGATGAGGACTTTCAGGGATAGTTTCATAACTGGTGAAGTTTACCTGAAATCATTTTTGAAGGCGCGGAGAACGAAATGCTCTGGTTGGGAACATCTCGTCTGGACGCGAAAAGCAGCATCCAAGCGGTCTTTTGGCGCGAAAATTGGGGGTGAATTCGCGGTTTGCAGGGTGTGGAAGTCTTGGAAGTCCTTTGTTTTCAGCGTAGGTTTATCATTTTGTCACCCCTCCCCCCACCCCCTCGGTTGTTTAGAATCTGCGGGTTAGGTGTATGTACAGCATGTAAAATCGTGATACCAAAGGGGTTACATACTAAGTTCTTTGAAACAAAGGAGTTAGGTGGGTCATGTTGCACGGGGGCTATCGCGAGCGATGGCGCTGCCGAACCCGCTCCATGACTTCAAGGAAAGGATCTCGGGAGCGAGGCGTGCCGAGAAGGGTTGAAGAAGGCTTGTAGTGATGAAGTGGGAGTATCCCGCGCGACGATGTATCTGTGATTGGTGAACATGTCGGGATGGTTCGTTATGGCCCACCCGTGAAAAAGCCACGGGTGGGGCATCCTTTGTCGTGCTGGAGTAGGGCTGGGCCAGCCCCCGTCGATATAGGCGTTTGAAGACGCGATTTTCACACTTGAGCCACTGCCGCTGGACAATATTGCATTGTTGCCCTCGCTCTGAGCTTGCGGTCTACCTACCGAGCCAAACGCAAATAGAGCCATTAGGCTCACCCGCACCACGAACCGACGAGTCCTTATCATGGATTTCTCCGATTACGACAGATATGTGGTAGTTACTCACTCTGCAAGAACACATCCATTCCTAGCCCATCCGAGAAAATCACATCCAGCAGTCCGTCGGCGTTGAAGTCCCCGGTCACGACACCGAGTTCTCCATCGTGGCCTCCTGAGAACAGTGTCTCCGGGACTTGAAAAGTACCGTCTCCATTGCCCAAGAAAACAACGAACTCGCTTGTTGTGCCGAATTCCGAAACGATCAGGTCCGCTTTGCCATCGGAATTGATATCACCGGTAGCAAAACTGAACTGGCCATTGCCGGTTGGATCACCCGTATAGTAATTTGGCGGTTGGAAAGTTCCGTCGCCGTTCCCCAACATCACTCCGATCTGTGCTCCGTTGCAAAACGCCAAATCGAGCTTTCCGTCTCCATTGAAGTCACTCACCTTCATGCTGGGTGCCCCATCGGCTCCGCCACCAGTGCAAACCACAGCCGGCATTTCCGGGACGGGAAAGTCCCCCACCTTCTTCGGCGCCTTAAACCGACCATCTCCTGTGCCCGCCAAGAACCAGAACCCCAAGCCTCTTCCGCCATTCCCACAGCAGGCGGTGCCGTTGCCGAGAAACAGAAGATCAAGTATGCCGTCGCCGTTGAAATCTCCCGTCAGCATTTGTGTTTCGATTCCTTCCCCGCTGAAGGGATAGTTGATAGCACTGGCAAAAGTTCCATCGCCTCTGCCTCGGTAGAGGGAAACGTTTTCATCACCAGTGATCAGGTCAAGATTTCCGTCGCGATTGAAGTCGCCCACCAATATTGCAGCAGCATCCTGTTCATAAAGCTTAAGGCGTGAAGCTGGAGCGAAGACGCCTGCTCCGTTTCCCAACCTCACGTCAACGTAATTCGGATAGTCTTCATATGAGTCAAACGAAGAAGGAACTACTACATCCAAGTTGCCGTCATTGTTGAAATCGCCGTACCCAATTTGAAACGGGGCAAGATAATACGGGTCTACGGGTGCTTTAGGAATAAAGGTTCCCGTAGCGGTTCCCTGCATAAAACCTATTGCGGAGTTGACCTCCCCGATTAAGTCGAGAGTGGCGTTATGAGTGAAGTCCGCAAGCTCAAGTTGCCAGATGCCGAAATCGTGATACTGAGGCAGATCGAGCGTAATCGTGGAAATAGGATCGTGCACCTCCACCTGCGCCCAACTCGCGCTGGAACTCCCGCCTCCCGGCGGCGGATTGGTGACCGTGATGTATCCGGCAGAATTGGTTTCAACGTCGCTGGCGAGAATCTGCGCCTGGATCTCATGCCCCGTAATATAGGTCGTCACGCGCGGCTGATAGTTCCAGTTGACGACTGATCCTGGAACGAAGTTTGCGCCGTAGACGCTGAGGGTGAAGGGTCCGCTGCCGGGAGGGACGGCGTCGGGATGCACCGGTCCTACAATCTGCGGCACGGGATTATTTTGGGCTGAAGCCGAGGCGAGGAGGAGCAGCAGCATGATCGAGATCGAGTTGAAGAAGAGAATTTTGAGCTTCATAGGCGCGTCTTCGGTCCCCGCCCCCGGGAAGGACGTGAGGGAGGGTTCGCCGTAGCCCACCCGTGAAAAAGCCACGGGTTGGGCATCCTTTGTCGTGCTGGAGTAGGGCTGGGCCAGCCCCCTGGACTTCACTGTGTCTGCAAGAAAACGTTCATTCCAAGACCGCCTACAAAAACAGTGTCTAGTAGCCCGTCCGAATTAAGATCGCCCAATACGACTCCTAGTTCTCCGTCTTGAATGCCCGAAGCTAGCGTTTCAGGCTCTTGAAACGTTCCGTCGTCGTTGCCCAGGAAAGCTACAAATAAGCTTTCAGTGCCCGGATACTCCGAGACGATCAAGTCGGGATAGCCGTCGGAGTTGATATCGCCGATCGCGAAAGAGAATTGTCCTTCACCCGTTGAATCGGCGGTGTAGTAATTCGGCTGCTGGAACGTTCCATCGCCGTTCCCCAGCATCACCCCAATTTGTGATCCGTTACAAAATGCCAGATCAAGTTTGCCGTCGCCATTGAAATCGCTTGTCTTCATGCTGGGAGCACCGTCAGCCCCGCCACCGGTGCAAGTAACCGCTGTCATTTCCGGGTGGGGAAAATCCCCAACCTTCTTAGGCGCTTTGAAGCTTCCGTCTCCGTTGCCTGCGAGGAACCAAAATGCGAAACCTCTGTCACCTTGGCCATCGTATCCGGTAGTTGCGCTCATAAAGAGAAGGTCGAGAATGCCGTCATTGTTGAAGTCTCCGGTCAACATTTGTGAAGATATGCCTCCCTGGCCGAAGGGATAGTTCAACGCACGCGCAAAGGTTCCGTCGCCGTTGCCACGGTAAAACGAGACAGGTCCTCCGGAGTTAGTGATTAAGTCAAGATTCCCGTCGCGATTGAAATCACCAACCACCATCGCCCCACCGTCTTCCTCGTAAAGCGAGAGACGAGGGACAGCGGCAGTGAAAGAGCCTTCGCCATTCCCCAGCCTGATGTCAATGTAATTGGGATAGTCCTCAAATGAGTCATACGAGGAAGGAACCGCCACATCCAGATTGCCGTCGTTGTTGAAATCGCCGTATCCGATTTGGAAAGGGGCTAAATAATAAGGGTCCACCGGAGCTTTGGGAACAAATGTCCCCGTACCGGTTCCCAGCATGAAGCCTATTCCGTCTTCAACCTCCCCGACCAGATCGAGCGTGGCGTCATGGGTGAAGTCGGCAGCGAAGAGTTGCCAATCTCCCATGGTCGAAGGTTGCGGCTGGCTTAGAGTGATCGTCGAGATTGGGTTGTGAACCTCAACTTGCGCCCAACTCGCGCTCGACCATCCTCCGCCGGGCGGAGGGTTGGTAACGGTGATGTAGCCAGCGGTGTTGGTTTCGACGTCGGTAGCGAGGATTTGGGCTTGAATCTCGTGTGCAGAAACGTAGGTTGTCACGCGCGGCTGATAGTTCCAGTTGATGATCGAGCCAGGAACGAAGTTGGCACCGTAGACGCTGAGGGTGAAGGCTCCACTCGCGGGGGCAACGGCATCGGGATGAACGGGGCCGACGATCTGCGGGACGGGGTTATTTTGGGCTGAAGCCGAGGCGAGGAGAAGCAGAAGCATGGTCAGGATCGAGTTGAAGAAGCGAATTTTGAGCTTCATAGGCGCGTCTTCATGGGCATGCCCAGGCGGAGCTGCCACGATTCGTGGGTCCCTGAGGGCCGCCTGCCAACCGCAAGAATTGCCACTTCTCGAAATCCCCAGCAGAGATCCTTCGCTTCGCTCAGGATGACAAAGTGAGATTGCCAGGATGACAAAATTTGGTGGGTTCCCACTCAGGCCAAAAGCTGGCTTGAGTGGGAAACCCAACTGTGTTTCTTACTGAATTTTGCACATACTGATCAGATCGTTGGCGATTTGGGTTGCGCCATCGAGGTAGTCGGGTATGGTGTGGCCGTCTTGCGACATGCAGGTCGCCGCCGGCGTCTTGGAGCTGGTGACGTTGCCGAGCCACTCGTAGCCGATGGGAACGCCGGCGCTGTTGTCCTGGCCGCCGAAGATGGCATTCACGTACGTATTCGAAAAGTTCCAGACGGCCCCCGAGGCGTTGGCGCTATCGCCCAGGAAGAAGTTGAGTCCGCCAGGGGGCAGCGTGCCGGCGACTGCGGCGGTGCAGACACCGTCGCCGGACGGGCTGTTGGGATTGTAGGCCGGATCCCAGATACCACCATCGACTGCTCCAAAGCATGTGCCGAGAGTGGGGCTCGATCCGCATGCAACAGCCACTTTGCCCTCGGTGCAGCCGCAGCCCCAGTCGAGGCGGGCGGTCGGCGGACCGCTGGTCATTTCGACCATGGAGAGATTGCTGGTGCCGTTGTACTGGTTCAAGGCGTAAGCAATCGACCCCGCGCCGCCGCTATTTCCCGTGGCGCACATGGGCAGCTTGGTGTTGTTTTGAATAGTGGTGTAGATCCACTGGTTGAGGGTGGCGATGCGGCAGGCTGATTCGAGCACGCCTCCGGGGCCTGAGACCCAACCGTTGGTCTGGGTGGTATTGAACGGAGCTCCCCAGGAAATTTGCACCGTGGTGAAGTTGGCGTTCAGAACATCCTGCACCGCGTTGCTGCCGTAGGTAAAGATGCTGTCGTAGAGGTCGGTGCCGTTGGTGCCGGTCATCCAGAGAGTGGTTCCGACGGAAGTTCCGCTGGGCGTATTGGTTTTCACGTAGGCGTAGACGTTAGGCAGACCGGGGCAGGAAACGGTGACTTGCTGGCAGACGCCATTCTTGATCGAGCCCTGACAAGCAATGCTCGTGGCACCGCTGACTGTGCCCAGGACGCGCGTGGCTCCGGTGGCGCAAGTGGCTTCGATGGTGGTGTTGGAGTTGATGGTGGCGGTGGAGTAAGTCGGGATGCAGGACTGATCGGTGGGCTGGCTGGTGACGCTCACGGTGTAGGTTGCGCCGTTGGCGTAGGTGTTGGAGAAGGTTTGCGTTTTGTTGCTGGTGAACGTTAAGGTCGCGCCCTGATCGTCTTCGAGGACCACGGTTCCGGAGAGGCCGCTGACCGCCACACTCAGCGTGTTGCCGGAGGCAGCGCAGGTGGCATCCACCGTGATGTTTGAGGTGATGGTTCCGGTGGAGTTGCTGCCGAGGGTGCAGGTTTGTCCGGCGGGCTGAGTGGTTACGGTAACCGAATACGTGGAGCCGCTGGCGTAGGCTTTGGAGAACGCTTTCGTAGTGTTGGTGGTGAACGTCAATGAACTGGACTGGCTGTCCTCGACGACGAGCGTTCCGGAGAGTCCGCTGACTTTGACACTGATGGTGTATGTCGGGACACAAGTGGCGGTTACGGTGATGTTCGAGGTGATGGTTCCGCTGGCGTTGCTGCTCAGAGTGCAACTTTGTTTTGAGGGCTGAGTCTTCACACTCACTGTATAGGTGGAACCGCTGCTGTACACATTCGAGAAGGTCTGCGTGGTGTTGGTGGTAAAGGTTAAGTCAACGCTCTTGTTGTCTTTGACGACCAGCGTGCCGGTGAGGCCGGTGGTTTTCACGCTAATGGTGTAATTGGTTTTGCAGGTGGCCGTCACGGTGATGTTTTTGGTGATGGTTCCGGTGGCGTTGCTGCTGAGCGTGCAGGTTTGGGTGGTGGGCTGAGTTTTCACGGTGACCGAGTAAGTCGCGCCGCTGGCGTAAGTGTTGGCGAAGGTCTGGGTGGTGTTGGTGGTAAAGGTGAGATCGTCTCCGGCATCATCGGCCACCACCAGCGTTCCCACCAAGCCGGTGGTCTTGACGCCGATCGTGTAAGTTGTGGCCGCGGCACGAGTCACCGCACCCGCCGTGAAAAACAGAGCGGCCAACGCCGCAACCATCAGAACGCGCGACTTCATACCAGCCTCCAAAGCAGAATCAGGAATTTGCCTCGCCGTATACTCATGCCTTAAACAGGAACGTGAACCAGCTTACCGACAGGGAGATACTAAGGGAGGGAGATTGGAGTTTAGTGCGAGTATTTTGCGAAGTCAAGGTTTGAGAAGAAAGTTTTTTGTATATTCACAGAGTATGCAAGAAGTTGCAAACTCGGCGTTGGGCGGGCGATCTGGGCGAGACAAAGTGCGTGCGCCGCGATGAAGAGCGAAGCTGCACTCGAGGCGTGATGCTGGTACGATCCGTCGACATGGCGAAAGCAGGAGTTCTCTACGAACGCTGGCGTTCCGCGGCGAGGCCGCTCGAGGCTTCGCTGACGACAGAGCGGCGCGGCGGCAAAGCATCGACCCCTGGCCTGCTCCGGCGCTCGATGGTGCCAATCACGGGAGCATCCTCCATACCATCGGCATAAGCCATGGAGACGAACCTCTGATCGGAGCATAAACGATCGATCATTTTCTGCTGACCCGCGCTGAGGACGGCTTGCGGAAGAATGGGGAAGTTGCGAAACATCCACAGGAAATAAAGGCGCTGCGGAAAAGATAACATCAGGAACCGCGGTCCGATCGGCGTTTGCACCTGCACCACGCCGCCGGCCAGTTTTTCAATCCACATACCAGGCCCACCTGAAGAAGAAGACTTTTTGGCCAGAGCAATTTCAGGACCGCTATTATTGCACCAAGGTAGGTACTATGCAAAGCCCCTTGCCAAGAATTCTAGCCTATCGCGGGCCGGAGACGGGGGATTTTTTGCTGAAAAATGCGAGATTTTTGGCAGCCGCCAGGCATTTCAATTTCGCGAGGAATCGCGCGATGTTGGGGGGCAGGCTAGGCGGGAATTTCGGGCAAGATATCCATGCGGCGGATTTCGGCCGCGACCCCGAACTCCTTACCCGTACCTTCTTCGAAGCGGACTACACGCGCGTGGCAACACACCCAGCACTTCTCGCCAGAGGTCAATTCCGGGGGCAGGATTAAAACCAATTCGATATCTGAACCCACCGCCATGCGAGAGGCAGTGTAAAAATACACGCCATTGGTGCTGACATCCCGGGTCTGGGCAGTGGATTCGAGACTTTCGGGGACGTTTCGAAGGCGCAGCGGCAACACGGCCGGCACGCGCGCACGCGAACGGCGATCGATGGAAGAGGACATGATTGGATCGTAAGTTAGAAACTGTTAATGAGAACGAACTGAGACGAATGCTGCCACCGTTCGACAGTATAGACCAAGCTCACAAACCCTGGCGTCTCAGGGTAGTGGCTCGGCTTGAATCTTTTTGTGGCATCATCCCTGAGAGGATCTCCCCGCCGCCAAAGCGTTTGTCCAAGTGAGATCCCTCACCCGGCAAAGTGCGCCGGGTTTCGGGATGACGCCAAGAAATTCCAATGGAGCCACTACCCCTCTCAGCCTACATCTGGGGACGGCGCAAGCGCGCGGCGGGCACGACCAGAGCTTGCTCCAGGGTTGGAACGTTAGTGCTGCGCAACGCAGCTTCAGCCTGGGCGAGCTGTTCCGTCTGATTCGTCTGGTAATAAGCCTGCACCAACAATTCCATGGTGAAGGGATTATCGCGGTCCTCTTCCAGATAACTGATGGCTTCGTCGAACTTCTTGTGATCCATGAGCAGGGTGCCAGCTGCGCCGTTGAAAGAGCTTTGAATGACGCGATTGCGGCTGCCCGAGGCCATGGATTCAAGCTCTTTCAGGGCTTGGGTGGCTTCTTCGCTATTTCCCGCACGTGAGGCCCGCACGGCGCGAAGGCGGAGGACGCGGGATAGTTCTTCTACTTTGTCGGATTTGGAAATCGTGTCGTGACGATTGAGCGAAGTTTCTGCCTCGACCAAGTATTTCAGGGCGGCTTTATCGTCGGTTTGATACTCGCCCATATGGCGGTAAGCCTGCGCTGCCTGCAAGTCCTGATCTTTGGCTTGCGCGGTCTGAGCAATCTCCTGGAACAACTTGTCGGCTTGGTCGAACTTGCCGTCGCGCACCCAGGTCATCGCGTTCTGCATGCTGTAGGCGAGGCGGTCGGCCTCGTTGTGGGCGAAGCGGATGGCTTTCTCATATTCCATGCGGGCGCGATCCTGGTCGCCCATGAGGGCATAGGTATCGCCGAGGCCAACCTGCGAAGTGACGAAGTCAGGATCGATCTTCAAGGCGGCGCGGTAATGCTTCAGCGAGCCTTCGAAGTCTCCAGCCATGCGCTTTAGTTCACCGTAAGAATCCTGGGGATTCGGTTCGGTGGGAAGTAGAGCCACGTAGCGGTCCATGGCGGCAAAGGCCTTGTCGAAGTGCCGATTGCGAGCGTAGATGTAAGCCAGATCGTTGAGCGCGGCGGGAAAATTCTTGTCGAGGGCCAGCGCTTTTTCGAGCAGGTGCTGCGCCTGATCGTTGCCGTTTTCGTCCATCAGCCAGTTGGCGGTCAGATACAGGAGGTGCTTGTCTTTGGGATACATCTCGATCAAATCGTTCATGGCCGAGATGCCGCCGATCGAGTCACCTTCCTGCACTTTGGAAATCCAGGCAATCATCAATTGCTCGCCCGGCGTCAGCTTGGGCGCCAAAGCCTTGGCCGTTTGGCGGGCCGCAGTGGCTTCCTTGGGATTGCTGCTGATAAAACCAAGCCAAGCCCAGGCCACAGCCAGGTTCGGATCTTCCTTCACGGCGGCGCGCCAGTCGTCGCTACAGCGCTCCACATAAAGATTTTCGTAATCCCGCATGCCTTTTTCGTAGAGGGCGCGAGCTTGTGGTGAGGAAGTGGTTACCGGCACAGAGGCGGTTGCGGCCTGCTTGAAGTGATGGGCATAGAGAGGGGCAGTACTGCACATGGCCAGAGCAACGATGAAGATGACGACATGGCCGAGGAAGCGACGCATCAGGATCTCCGCAAAAAAGTTGTTAAGAAGGATTTACGAGTGCAGCGTAGCATCGCGGTAATGGGGTTGCCAGTAACCGAAGTCACTGGAGGAGAGCCGGAACGGGAGGGTTATTCTGTGAAGCGCTGCACACAAACAAAAGCCCCTGCCGCGAAGGCAGGGGCTGCGAATAAAGTTTGACGTTTAGAAGGTGATTTTGGCGGCGAGTTGAATTCCGCGCGGCGCGCCACCGCCGAGGAACGGGTTGCCGATACCAACGTCGCCAGTGGCAGTGAGCGGATAGCCGCCCGCGCCAGTCTCAGCCGTACCTGCGCCATTAACCGCGAAGCCGCTAATTCCTGGATCAGCAATGAAAGCGGGCAAGAACGGATTGGCGAAGTTTGGATGATTGAGGATGTTGAAGAAGTCAGCTCGGAATTGCAGTTTGACTCGTTCCGTGATTGCCGTATCCTTGAAAACTGCGAGATCCCACTGCTTGTAGGTGGGGCCGTGCAGCATATTGCGGCTCTCGTTGCCGAAGTGTCGCGTTCCCGGAACACAATCCTGAGCGCTTCCCGTTGGCCCGGTATAGCCTATGGCCGCGGGATTGGTGACGGCTTGCGTCGGGCTGCATGGAATGGCGAAGGAACTGAGATCGACGAAGTCGGTCGGATTGTTGGGATGATAGACGATAGGGCCGACCACATCCGGGCGATCGTCGCCTTCTCCGCTGCCGCTGAAGTCGTCTTCGAAGTTGTAATTGAACTGGAAGGGCTGGCCGCTCTGAAGCGTGATCGTACTATCGAAGCCCCAGCCGTTCTTCAGACGTTCCATGCCGCCGCCCATGTGGGGGAGCATGTAATTAAATATCCAGGTAAAGCGCTGCGGGATGTTGAAATTGGAAGGGCCATACTCCAATTGTGGACGAGTGCTGTCGTTGGGCTGCGCGGCGTTGGGTTCGAAATCCTCGCTATCGCTGGAATTATCCAGAGACTTCGACCAAACGTAGTTGGCGATCGATGTAATCCCGTGCCAACCCGTCAGGCGCAAGCTCGCTTGCAACGAATTGTAGTTGGACTGGCCGCTGGAATTTTCCTGCATGATATAGAACGAGCCATAGGGATTGCCGCCATAGTTCCGGGGCACGCCGTAGTCGTTGATGCAGGCGCAACCTAAATCCGCCGCGGTAACCTGGGCCTGGCTGGGCTGGCTGAGGTCGAAGAAGCGCCACAAGTGGTGTCCCTGCGAGCCTACGTAGCCGAGTTGAAGCACGGTGTGGTTGCTAATCTGCTGCTGGAGGTTCAGGTTGTAGTTTTCGACGTATGGGGTCTTGATGTTGCGGTCAAAACCAAACGCGTCGCACTCGTAATTGCAGGCCGTTTCATCGCCGAACAATGGAACGCCGGAAGCGACTGTTCCGGATACGCCAGCGGAGTAGATGGGCTGGGCTCCGGGCAGCGGGTTATAGGCCGGGCCGGGATCGAAATAAGGAGGGTAGGGCAGGTGGCCTAGAGCTACGTCTTGCGAGAATGCGTCGAAGAACATGCCCCAACCGGCACGAAGTACGGTCTGTCCTTTGCCGGAGACATCCCATGCCATACTCACGCGAGGAGCGAAATTCGTATGATCGGGGTTATACAAGCTGCTCAAACCGGGTTGGCCGACTTGGGTGAGCGTGAACGTATCTCCCACGGGATCAAGATTGGTGATATTGCTGAGCAAGTTGTTCTTTTCGCCGATCACGCCGAAGTAGTCGTAGCGGATGCCGTAATTCAGGGTCACGCGAGGGGTGACGCGGAAACTATCCTGCGCGTAGAAGCCGTAACTGTTTTCAAAGGTGTGGCGGATGGTGTTACCCGCGTACTGGAAGCCGCCGTCGACATCGCCAGCCAGAAAGTCCTGGAGGGGGGTGCCGAGAGTCGATCCGTCGAATTCCAGCTTTCCGCGGAAATACTTATCGAAGAACTGCTGAATGGTGGTGCGATAGAACTGGGCGCCAAACTTTAAATCGTGTTTGCCGATCTTCCAGGAAAAATTATCGAGAACCTGATTGTTGCTATCGACACGATGCCGGGGATCGCTGGAGCTGGCTCCGAGCTGCGCGAAGCTGCTGCCCAACGTGATAATCGGCATGCCTTGGCCAGCGAGTCCGCTGCCAGTATCCAAGCCGATGGAACCGGGCGAGAAGTTTTGATCCTGCGGAAAGAAACCCTCGGCAAATCGATTCCAGCCGTATCGCAGTTCGTTCACTTTATTCGAGCCGATGATGTGGGTGTAAGACAGCGAAGCCAATTGCACGCGGGTCGGCGTAAAAGTATTGAAACCGGGTAACTGTCCTCCGCTAGCGGTTAAAGCCAGCGGGAAAGACTGCACGCTGTCGCCGAAAAAGTATCGGCCGGTGAGGATGTTGTTGGTGTCGAAATTCTGATCGATCTTGGCCAGAAAGCTGGTCAAGTTGTTGAGCGAGGGCGAGATCACCGAGGCATTCGGGCCATTCGGACAACCAGAATTCTCGCTTCCGACCAGCGACCCACCGAAAGTTCCCGGAATATTCGGGGTTGGCCACGGATTGCGCGCCAAAAGAGCTGCGATGACTGGATTGGTCGCGCCACCGTCGGCCGCGATCTGCGCGGGATCGGGCACGCACGCCAGGGTCACCACGCCCACACCTTCCCTTTGGCCTTCGTAATCCGCGTAGAAGAACGTTCTATCCTTAACGATGGGTCCACCTACCGAAGCGCCAAACTGGTTGTTGTGGAATAGCGCCTTAGGCTGGCTGGCAATGTTGAAATAGTTACGTGCGTCGAGGGCGTCGTTACGGAAATATTCGCCAGCCGTGCCATGCCATTGATCGGTTCCGCTCTTACTTACAATGTTGACGACAGCACCGGAGTTGCGGCCGTATTCCGGGGCGAAGTTGGAAATGACATTTACCTCGGCCACGGCGTCGATCGGCAGAATCGCAGATGGAGTTCCGAAGACGCCGGCTTGATTGATGGCCGGGTCGTTGCGGTAGCCGTCATTCATGTCGGTGCCGTCCAGCAGGTAGTTATTCGAGCGGCCGCGCGATCCGTTCATGCTGAACTCGCCGTACGAGCCCGGAGAATCGGAAATCTGGTCCGGCGAACCCGCCACGCCGGGGTTCAAATAAATGAGCTTGGTGTAGTCGCGTCCGTTGACAGGGAGATCCTGAACGGTTTGCGCGGTCAGCACGCCGCCGAGTTCGTCGGAGGTGGTTTCGACTTGAGGCAGAAGTTCGCCCGAGACTTCGACGGTGGTCGAGACCTGGCCTGCTTTCAATGCGGTGTCGACGCGGCGCTCCGTAGATACGTCTACCGTGACGCCGGTGGTAACCGAGGTTTGAAAGCCGGGTCCGGTGATGGTCACGGTGTAGGTGCCGATGGGCAGTTCGGATAATGTATAGCTGCCGTCGGCGCTGGTGGTGGTGGTGCGCTCCAATCCCGTACCCACGTTCTTGGCGGTCACTTTGGCGCCGGCGACCACTGCGCCGGAGGGGTCGGTTACGGTACCCAGAATCGTGCCGCGGAAAGTTTGTGCGGACAGGCTGACTGCGGCCAGAAGCACAAACACCAGGATGATGCGCGCTTTCATATATTCTCCTCGAAACAGATTTTTTCTTAAGCTGTGTCGGCCATTGATTTGTTGGGGGATAAAGTCTGCGCCGGCGGGGGGGTCTGTTTAGTTCCGCTCCCAGGAAGCTTGCAATTCCTTGCATACTAAGAAGTTGCAGCGTCCGCCCCGGCGAAAGCTCCAAGTTAGGAGACACATTACCGAAATCGGGCCCCTACAGTCAACTACGGAGTTACGATAGGGTCGATAGATTTTATAACTAGGGTAATAACGGTAGTGGGATCCAGCAGGCAGAGATCCGCAGAAGTTAAGCGTTTTCTTTAGGATGGGATACGACTGAAGGTTTCCGGTCGAGGCAGCGGTTAGAAACTGATGGCGAGGCCGCCGCGCACGGAACGGGCTGCCTGGACGAGATAGACGGTTTCTCCGTCTTGTCCGGCCACGGGGACGTAGCCTTGGGCGAGCAGGTTGCGGACGTCAATGAGCGCTTCCATGTGGGCGGGAAGGAAACCCAGGGTTGGAATGGGTTGGCGAATGAAGAGGTTGAGGTAGGGGTCCGTCTGTCCGGGTGAGGCGTTAAACATATCGACGGGAGTGAGCGCCGCGCCGTTGATCCAGCGATACGAGGCGACCCAGTGGGTATGGGTGCGAGGCACGGTGCCGGTGAGTTTGGCGGCGATGGCGTGGCGACGCTCGGTGGCGATCCACTGCGGAACGTCCTGAATCTCAACATCGGAGTTGGTCAGATCGAGAACGCCGCCGTAGGCGTAATCCAGCGTGGCGGTCAGGTCGGAGCAGAATTTACGCTCCAGCACAACCCGCAGGCCGTTGGTATCCAAGGTGTCGCCGGCATAGGTAAAGGTGCCGGAATAGAGATCGGGAAGAAGGAAGCCGCCGACGGTGGAGGCATCGCCGGTTCCGGTCAATGCGGTGTTGGCCACACGATCGGTGTAGGCCGCTAACTGGAAGCTGGTTTTACCCATGCGATGGGAAACGCTGACCTCCTGATGATGAGCGCTCTCCAGCCGACTGGTGAAGTTGGAAATGCTGACCCTGGGATCGGCTTCGCTGGGTCCCGAGGAAGAATCGAGACCTTTTGCGTCGACGGTGTTGGGAAGCGAGGTCGCGTAGCTGTATTCGACGACGGTATTGGGAGAAGTGTGCAGATCGATGGATCCGTAGGGGCGGAAGGAGTTCACGTGGCCGAGGAATTGGATGGCCTGATATTCGCTGCCGAAGCGTAATTCGACGACATCGCTGACGGAGACGTCGTCAGCTGCGCTGAGGGCCAGCGATTGCAGCGCAGCATAATTCAAGTTCGCGTCGAGCGGGGCGAAGCGGCGCATGGTAAGCGCCAGGGTGGGGGTGGAACCATCGGGCAAGACGCGAGCGAAACTCGCCCGCAGAATGGCGGCGGGCGAATTGTCGCCGTAGCCGACGTTGCCTCTGACTCCGACCCGATTGGCAGAGAGGAGTGAGCGTTCCACCGAGAAGCTGGTGCTCATGTCGGATCCGCTGCCGTAGCCACTGGCGGCGGAACCAGCCATGAAGGCCAGACTGCCCTTGGTATCGTGGTCCTGCTGCTCGGCGTTGGCGGGATCGTCGAAGACGCGCAACACCGGACGATTGGCCACGGAGCGCAGAGTCCACTTCCAGTCGTCATCGTCGGTGGTTCCGCGCAGCGGACCTACGCGCATAGCGTTGAGCAGAGTATTCAGGGTGATGTTCAAGTGGACGTTGGTGCCGGGATGCAAGCCAACCTGTTCGCGCAGCGCGGGAAGGAAAGACGGGGCGGAAACCTTTATAGAATAAAACCCGGGGAGCAAATCCTTCGCATCATAAAACCCGGCGGCATCGGTAAAAACGGTGAGCTGGTTTGCGGCGGAGCCGACGATCTCGACGATGGCGCCCATCTGGGGAATGCCGGAAGCATCGCGCACGTAACCGGAGATCGCGCCGGGCCGCTCTCCGGCCCAGGCCGGAAGCGAGACCGCGATGATCACCGCCCAATACTCGAGCTGGCGAAACTTCACTCCAACCCCCAGGAAATAAGCAGGCCGCTACTCTACCGCAAAAGTCGCAGTCGGATCAATAGTCTGCTTGGATACGTTGTCGTTCACTTTAATGTCAATTCGATATACGCCGGGCTGCAGGTTCGCAGCAGCAATCGATTTCTGCAGCGTGATCTGATCGCCCACGTTGCCCATGGTTTCCGTGGATTCGGTTTTCTGCACCACGGGTTTGTTGGTGGCCACATTGACGATGTCGTATTCGAAGGTGGCCGATGCTTTGTGCGTCTTCTCGTCGACGCCGAGATTATAAACCTGCAAC